>JAAZZG010000002.1 GCA_014237715.1 Acidimicrobiales bacterium | reverse complement strand
AAGGATGGGTACCTCAAGCTCGGTGTGTGGTCCGGCTTCCCGGACAAGTGGCCGACTGCGTATGTCGCTGTCCAGAAGATGAACTTCACCAACCTGGACATTGCCCAGTTGGCCATGTACGTCGACATCGACGGCATGGAGCCTGAGGACGCCGCCAACAAGTGGCTGGCCGACAACTGCGCCCGCTGGACCGGCTGGGCTTCAGCCGATCAGGGTGTCTGCCCCGAGGCCCCGGTAGCTGCTGAAACGCTCTACGACTATGGGGTCACAGATGACACCATCCGGATCGGCGCTATTGCCGACCTCAGCGGTCGGTTCGCGGGGCTCACCACCCTGATCGTGGACGCCCAGTCCGTGTACTGGGACATGGTGAACGCCAACGGCGGCATCGACGGCAAGGAGGTGGAGTTCGTCGTGCTTGACAACGGTTACGACGTGGCCACCCACCTGGAGCGCTACGAGGTCATGCGCGACACCGGCGGCTCCGGTGTGGTGATCCTGTCCAACAGCACCGGCTCGCCGCACACCGCGGCCATCGCCGAGACGCTGGTTGAGGACGATCTGGCCGCCGTCCCGCTGTCGTGGTACTCCGGGTGGCCTGAAACTGATTACGGCGCCAACGTCTTCGAAAATGGCACCAACTACTGCTACGAGGGCATGAACGGTGTCGAGTACATCGCCGCCAACATGATCGACGGCGAGCCCAAGCTGGCCGTCATCTCGTTCCCGGGCGAGTACGGCCAGGACGGCGCCGTGGGAGCCAAGATGGCCGCCGACATTCTCGGCATTGAGGTCGTCTACGACGGTGAGGCTGCGATCATTCCTGGCGCCGACCAGACGCCGGTGATTACCGGCCTGGTCGAGTCGGGAGCCAACATGGTGTGGCTCACGAGCTCTCCGGGTCTCACGGCTGAAATCATGGGTGGTGCAGCCGCCCAGGGCTTCGAGGCCGTGTGGTCGGGCAACAGTCCGTCGTACAACCCTGCGCTGCTGGCCTCGCCGCTGGCACCGTACATGGAGGCGAACTATCTGATCTCGACCTACAACCTGGCCTGGGGCTCCAGCGCCTCGCCGGGCATGGTGGAGATGGAGCAGGAGATGCTGGCCGCCCGTCCGGACGCTGCCATCTCCGACGCGTACGTCGTCGGCTGGTTGGAGGGCATGGCCGCCCACCAGATCTTGGAGCAGGCGGCGAAGAACAAGGACATGACCCGTGCCGGGGTCGTGGCCGCCGCTAACCAGGTCACCGTCGATTATGGCGGCTTGACGCCGAACCAGAGTTGGAGCGGTGCACCGGGCGACAACGTCGTCCGGAGCAGCGTGCTCTTCCAGATCGATACGTCGATCTACACACCCAACGCGACGATCGCCGAGGGTGGAAGCCTTGGCTCGGTGTTGCTGGAGGCGTCCTACACGGGGACCGTCGCAGCGGCGCACGAGTATGACGGAGCTTGCTTCTCCGCAAGTTGATCCCGTAGGCCCCCTGGAGGGGGCCCGGACCTGATGGAAGGGGGCGGCCGGTCCGCCGGCCGCCCCCTCACCATCGATTTCAAATCCACACGAAACCAGCGTCACCCGAGAAGGGTCACAGATGCTCGAAGTCGCCAACTTGGAAGTCGTCTACAACGAGGTCGCCCTCGTTCTACGCGGCCTGTCCATCGAGGTGCCCGACGGGCAGATCGTGGCCCTCCTGGGCGCCAACGGCGCCGGTAAGACCACGACCACCCGGGCGGTCAGCGGCCTACTGGACGTTCACGAGGGAAAAATCACTAAGGGGTCGGTCACCTTCAACGGCCAACGGATCGACGACATGGAACCGTCTGCCATCGTGCGGTCCGGCATCACCCAGGTGATGGAGGGACGACGAGTGTTCGCCGAACTCACGGTGGACGAGAATCTCGTCACCGGCGGCATCACCAACACCAACCGGGCTGCGTTGGCCGCGGCTCACGAACGCGTCATGACTATGTTCCCGATTCTGGCCGATCGACGGAAGTCCGTCGCCGGCTACCTGTCCGGAGGCGAGCAGCAGATGCTGGCCATCGGCCGGGCACTCATGGCCGATCCGAAACTACTCGTCCTCGACGAGCCGTCCCTCGGCCTGGCGCCCAAGCTGGTGGCCCAGATACGAGACATCATCGTCGAGATCAACCAGACGGGAACCAGCGTCCTGCTCATCGAACAGAACGCCACCATGGCGCTGTCGATTGCTGGTTACGGCTACATCATGGAGACCGGCAAGATCGTCATGGACGGCGAGGCGGCCAAGCTCCTCAAGGACGAGGACGTCCAAGAGTTCTACCTCGGCCTGCACGGCGAAGAGGGCGAGCGGAAGTCGTTTCGCGATGTGAAGCACTACAAGCGACGGAAGCGGTGGCTGTCATGACCCCGGAATCGTCGGCCCGCCGTCTGGACGATCCGCTACTGGACGTAGACGGGATCAGCCTGTCCTTCAAGGGCATCAAGGCCATCACCGACGTCTCGTTCCAGGTGGGCACCGAGGAACTGTTCGCCATCATCGGCCCCAACGGCGCGGGCAAGACGTCGGTCTTCAACACCATCAGTCAGGTCTACCGCCCCCAGGAGGGCGACATCCGGTGGAAGGGCCAGTCGATACTGGGCAGCCGCCCGGATCGGGTGGCCGGCATGGGTATTGCCCGCACCTTCCAGAACATCGAACTCTTCCCGCACATGACGGTGCTGGAGAATCTCCTGTTGGGACGCCACATCCGCATGAAGCGTTCCTGGCTGGCCGGGGCACTGTGGGTCGGACCGGCCAAGCGCGAAGAGATGGAGCATCGCCGGGCAGTCGAGGACATCATTGACTTTTTGGAGATCGAACAATGGCGTAAGCACCCGGTGGCCCTGTTGCCCTACGGCTTCCAGAAGCGGGTCGAGTTGGGTCGGGCACTGGCCATGGACCCTGAACTGCTGCTGTTGGACGAGCCGGTGGCTGGCATGAACCTTGAGGAAACCGAGGACATGGCTCGGTTCATCCTCGACATCCGCGAAGAGCTCGGTATCTCGATGGTGCTCGTGGAGCACGACATGGGTCTGGTCATGGACATCGCTGACCGGGTGCTGGTACTGGACTTCGGCCAGAAGATCGCCGAGGGCGTACCCGCCGACGTCCAGAAGGATCCGGCGGTCATCGCCGCCTACCTCGGTGACGAAGCTGGCCTGGCTGCAGCCGGCTCCTGACCGGCGAGCCGGCGGAGACTCCACGGTGACCGACGAGCTCCGTTCCGATCCGTTTCTGGAGCGGGCCACCGCGAAGGTGGCCGATGCGCTGCCCGACGTTGACCTCGACCTCTTCCGCCTCTCGTTCGTCCTGACTCGGGCCGCCAACCGGTTCAGTCGCCACGTCGAGTCCACCGTGCACCGCCCCCGGGGCTTGACCACTGCCGGCTTCCGGATCCTGTTCACCCTCTGGTCCAGCGGACCCCTTCCCGCCCACCGGATTGCCCTGCTGGCTGGTCTGTCGAGGGCGTCGGTATCCAGCGTGGTGAACACCTTGGAGCGAGACGGTCGGGTGGAGCGGACGCGTGGAGATGACGATCGTCGGGTGGTGACCGTGTCGCTGACGCCGCCCGGTGAGACTGCAGTGCGCGAGACCTACGAAGGCCAGTACGCGCTGGAGCAGACCCAGTACGAAGGCCTGTCCCCGACGGAACGCGCTGCGCTGGCCGAGGCGTTGGCGACGTTGATCGGCACCCCGTTGGGTGGGGGCGTCGGAGATCTGACCTAGAGGCGCACCCGGCTGCTGCCCGGGTCGTAGAACGGGCGGAACGAGGCGGTTGCCGGAACTCGGATGCCGTTCACATCGACTTCGAAGGTGCCTTCGATCACCTGGGCGCGGGGGGTGTCGGGCTCACATCCCACGTAGCCCATGCCCAGGGCACCGCCCACCGTGTGGCCGTACATGCCCGAGGTAATCCTCGAGACCAGGACGCCGTCGCGGTACACGGGTTCGTCGTGGTAGAGCAGCGGCGCTGGATCGTCGAGGCGGAACTGCACGAGGCGTCGATCCACCCCGGTTTCGCGCTGGGCCATCAAGGCATCGAGGCCGATGAAGCCACCAGGCTTGTCGAATGCGACGCCCCACGACAGGCCGGCGTGGAGGGGGGTGTCCTCCTCGGCAATGTCGTCGCCCCAGTGGCGGTAGGCCTTCTCCATGCGCAGCGAGTTCATGGCGTGGTAGCCGGCCGGCGTGAGACCCCGTGGCTCACCGGATTCCCAGAGTGCGTCGAAGGCCCCGAGGGCGAACTCGGTGGGTACGTACAGCTCCCAACCCAGCTCCCCCATGTAGGTGCGGCGCACGGCGATGGAACGGGCGTAGCCAAGGTCGATCTCCTGGAGGGTGCCGAACGGGAAGGCCTCGTTGGACAGGTCGGCGTCGGTCAGTGGTGCCACGATGTTGCGGGCCTCGGGTCCGAAGACGCCCAGGACGGCCCAGGCGGAGGTCACGTCGGTGACCGTCATGCGGGCGTCGTCGGGGGTATGGCGCGAGATCCAGTCAGCGTCTCTGATCTGGGTAGAGAAGGCGGTCACCACCAGGAAGCGGTGGTCGTCGAGGCGGTTGACGGTCAGGTCGGCCTCGATGCCGCCCCGGTCGTTCAGCCATGTGGTGTACACCGACGTGCCTGGTTCGACGTCCACGTCGGCCGACGAGATCCGGTTCAGCACGGTGCAGGCGTCCGGTCCCTGGACGAGCAGCTTGGCCAGCGAGGTCTGGTCGAACAGCGCCGCTCCCTCCCGGCACGCCCGATGCTCGGCAGCCGAGTACTCGAACCAGTTCTGGCGACCGAATGTGTACTCGTAGGTCGGCTCCACGCCCTCGGGTGCGTACCAGTTGGGTCGCTCCCAGCCGCCGCCTTCGCCATGGCAGGCACCGAGGTCGGCCAGACGGTCGTGGAACGGCGAGTGGCGTACACCGCGGGCCGTCTCGACCTGGCGAAATGGCCAGTGCATGGCGTACAGCAGGCCGAGAGCCTCCACGGAACGATCGTGGAGATAGCGCCGGTTGGTCTGGAAGGGTTGCATGCGTCGGACGTCGACGTCCCACAGGTCCATTGGTGGCCGACCGTGGACCATCCACTCGGCCAGCACCTTTCCGGCACCCCCGGCTGACTGCATCCCTATCGAGTTGAACCCGGTGGCCACCCAGTGGTTGCGAAGTTCCGGGGCCTCGCCGAGCAGGTAGCGGTCGTCGGGGGTGAACGACTCTGGGCCGTTGAAGAACAGTCGGATGCCCATGTTGTCGAGTACGGGAAGACGTTCACAGGCCGCCTCATAGACCGGGGCGAGGTGGTCCCAGTCCTCGTCCAGCTGCATGAACGGCCGGTCAGTGGGAATGCCGGCCATACCGAACGGCTTAGCCACTGGTTCGAAGGCTCCGACCATGAGTCGGCCGGCCTCTTCCTTGACGTAGATGCAGTTGTCGGTGTCGCGCAGCACCGGCAGGCCAGAGGGCAGATCGGGGATCGGTTCGGTCACCAGATAGAAGTGCTCACAGGCGTGCAGCGGAATGTTGACTCCCACGTCACGGCCCAATTGGTGGGACCACATGCCGGCCGCAGTGACCACGTGCTCGGCATCGATGGGTCCCTGATCGGTATCGACGCCAACCGCCTGGCCATCGGCGGTGCGGATGTGTTCGACGGACACGCCCTCGAAGATCCGGGCGCCCCTCTCCTTGGCCACGTTGACCATGGCCATGGTGGTGTCCACTGGCGAGGCCTGACCATCTCCGGGTAGCCAGACACCTCCCACGATGCCGTCGGGGTTCAAAAGCGGATAGCGGGCGCACAGGTCGTCGGCGGATATGACTTCCACCTCAACGCCGAACGTGTTGGCCATGCCGGCACCCCGCACCAACTCCTCCATGCGTTCCGGGTTGTCGGCGACGCTGAGCGATCCGACCTTCTTGAAGCCGGTGGCATGTCCCATGTCGCGCTCGAGGGACTCGTAAAGCTCGGCGGAGTAGGCGGCCAGTCGGGTCATATTCTGGGTGGCCCGAAGGCAGCCCACGAGGCCCGCGGCGTGCCAGGTGGTGCCGCTGGTCAGCGTGTTGCGTTCCAGCAGGACGACGTCGGTCCAACCCAACTCGGTGAGGTGGTAGGCGATGCTGGCGCCCACGATGCCGCCACCGATGATGACGACCTGAGCCCGATCGGGGATCTGCTTGGCCATGTGGAGGGACTCCGGGGATCTCGGGTTGCCGGTGTTTCCGCCCGGTTGGGGGTCGTCGGTCCGGGCCCTTGCTGTTAGAAGACTTAGCGATTACGTTACAGGCTCTAACGCCAGTGACGCCAGTCACCTACGACCGGTCCGCGCAGTGTACGACCGCACCCCCAGCGGAGGATCCATGAGCACCCATCGAGAACTCGCCCAGAAGTATCTCGTACCCCACTTCACGCCGAAGGCGGCATGGCAGAACGATGCCCTGCCCATCATCGAACGGGCTGAGGGCTGCTACCTCTACGACACCGACGGAGTCGAGTACCTCGATGGCCTAGCCGGTCTGTTCTGCGTGAACATCGGTCATGGTCGGCCCGATCTGTCGAACGCGGCGGCCAAGCAGATGAACAAACTTGCCTACTCCACCAACTGGGGGTTCGCCCACCCGCCGGCCATCGAGGCCGCGGAGATGATCGCCGGCTTTGCCCCCGGAGATCTGAGCGAGACGTTCTTCGTGAGCTCGGGGTCCGAAGCTGTGGAGTCGGCCATCAAGTTCGCCCGCAACTATCACCTGGCCCGGGGAGACGAGGGTCGCTACAAGGTCATCTCTCGCAACTGGGCCTACCACGGCACGACGCTGGGGGCGCTCTCGGTCACCGGTATCCCCAAGTTCCGGGATCCATATCTGCCGATGCTGTGGGACGGCACCCGCCATGTCTCCAATACCCGTGAGTGCACCTCTCCGGTCGGCACCCCGGCCGCAGAACTGTCCTGTGTGCAGGCCATCGAGGAGATGATCCTGGCCGAGGGCCCCGAGACCATCTCGATGGTTATCGGTGAACCGGTTCAGAACGGTGGTGGTGCCCTGGTGCCGCCCAACGGCTACTGGCAGGAGCTTCGCCGCATCTGCGACCGGTATGGCGTGCTGCTGGTGGCCGATGAGGTCATTTGCTCGTTCGGTCGGTTCGGCCACTGGTTCGCCAGCGAGCGTCTGGACGTGGTGCCCGACATGATCACCTTCGCCAAGGGCGTGACCTCGGCCTACCAGCCGCTCGGCGGGGTGGTCATCCGTGGCCAGCTGGTCGAGGAGCTGTTCGACTCGCCCATGGGTTCGTACGTGCACGGCTCGACGTTCGGTGGGCATCCGGTGGCCACTGCGGTGGCCGTGGCCAACATGACTGCCATGCGTGACGAGGGGGTGCTGCAGCATGTGCTGGACAACGAGGGCTACTTCACCGAGCAGCTGCAGGCGATGGGTGATGCCCATCGGTCGGTCCGCGAGGTTCGGGGCACCGGCTACTTCTACGCCGTGGACCTGTGCTCTGACTCGGCTAACGACCTCGACCTCAGCCCCACCCAGGAGACCGGCCTGCGGGGCGGGGCGTTGGGCGGCTTCGTCCGCGAAGAGCGGATGACGGTGCGGCCCGATGATCGTGGCTACACCGGCCTGACCATCTCGCCACCGCTGGTCGCAGACCGTGCGATCATCGACGACCTGGTGGCCCGGATCGACCGGGTGGCCGACCGGGTCGACGCATGGCTGGGCGACAACGACTAGACCGACAGGGATCGGTCGGGAAACGACACCGGTACCGAGGGGGACCGAAACGTGAAGAATCTTTCAGTCGAGGGGCTGGGCATGGTCTACGAGTTGCCAAAGGGCGGCTCGGTTCAGGCCTTGCATGACGTCTCGTTCGACCTCGAGGCGGGGCGGTTGCTGACGCTGCTCGGGCCCTCCGGGTGCGGCAAGACGACGTTGCTCAACATCATCGCCGGCTTCCTGGCTCCCACGTCGGGGTCGGTGACCCTCGGTGGCGACCCCATCAGGGGGCCCGGCCAGGAGCGGGGCATGGTGTTCCAGCAGGGCGCCCTGTTTGAGTGGCAGTCGGTGGCTCAGAACGTGGCCTTCGGACCCCGGATGAACCGAAAGAAGCGATCCGAGACCAACGAGCTGGTCCAGGACCTGCTGGCCACGGTGGGCCTGCAGGGCTTCGGAGACAAGGCGGTCTACGAACTCTCCGGTGGCATGCAGCAGCGGGTCGCCCTGGCCCGATGCCTCGCCAATGATCCCGAGATCATCCTCATGGACGAGCCGCTGGGTGCCCTCGATGCCCTCACCAGGGAGAAGATGCAGAGTCTCATCCTGAAGCTCTGGCAGGAGACGGGCAAGACGATCGTTCTGGTCACCCACAGCGTGGAGGAGGCCCTCTACCTGGGGGACCGCCTCTTCGTGATGGCTCCGCGTCCGGGTCGCGTGGAGCGCGAATATGAGCTGCCGTTCGCGGCCAAGGGGCTCCACGTCGATCCCCGTGAGATGAAAGCCTCGCCCGAGTTCATCGAGAAGCGCGAGGAGTTGCTGTCGCTCATCTGGGAGATGGAGGAGCAGATCATGGGCCACGATGGAGGTGTGTCGTGAGCACCCCCAGCAGGCTCGCCGGCCACGCGGGAGCGGTTCGTAAGGGGGCCAGTGGCCGCAAGACCGTGACCTTCGGCGATGCCTCGGAGGTCAAGGGTTCCCCGCTGTGGAGCGTCGCCTCGCTGCTGTTCGTGGCTTTCGTCTGGTGGTGGATCAAGAGCGGAACCGAACCGATGATCAACGACCGGACGTTCCCATCGATGCGTCAGACGTGGGATGCCTTCTTCGAGTTGGCGACCGACGGTTACCGCCGGGTCAGCCTGTGGGACCACACGTGGGCCAGTCTCTGGCGGGTCCTCAAGGGTCTCGTCTACGGGGTGATCGTGGGTGTGCCCGTCGGTTTCGCCATGGGCCTGTCCAACCGGTTGCGGGGCATCTTCGACCCCATCGTCGAGTTGCTGCGTCCTGTGCCACCTTTGGCCCTGCTGCCGCTGTTCATCGTGTGGTTCGGCATCGGCGAGGGTTCCAAGGTCAACCTGTTGTTCTTCGCCGCGGTGTGGATCATGGTCATCGCGGCTCGGGCCGGGGTACTCGGCGTGCGGGGCTCGAAGGTCCACGCCGCCTATTCCCTGGGTGCCAATAAGTGGCAGATCCTGCGGTACGTGATCCTCCCCAACGCGCTGCCAGACATCTTCACCGGTATGCGGGTCGCCCTGGGTGTGTGCTGGGGAACCCTGGTGGCCGCCGAGTTGACCGGGACGACCACCGGCCTCGGAGCAATGATCTTCGCTGCCTCGAAGTTCTTCCGGATGGATGTCGTGGTCGTCTCGATCATCGTCATCGGGGTTATCGGTGTGGCCATGGACCTGGTCATGCGTTTCCTGGAGCGGCGCCTCATCCCTTGGCGTGGCAAGGGTTGAGCCCGTCCGGTGATTTCCGCCCGGTGAGTTCCCCGGGGAGTTCCAACGTCCCGTCGGTTGTTTCCGGGTGGTATGAGCGGGCTGCCGCCGATCCGGCCCGGGTGGTGCTGGCTGATCTGGGTGACCCCCGAGCCGACTTCGCGGCCATCCAATTGGTGGACGAAGAGCTCGTGCAGCCCGTCCATCCGATCGTGGACCGCGGCGACGGGCAACAGGCCGAGGCGATCGCCCGGGCCGAGGATGCAGGCCTGGACGTGAGCGACCCGATCGTGGCGGCCACGGTGCTGGTGCGATCCGGAGCAGCTGACGCCGCGGTGGCCGGGGCCACCCGGTCGACGGCCGACGTCCTACGGGCCGGGCTGAAGGTTCTGGGGGTGGCTCCCGGAGTGGAGGTGGTCTCGAGCTGCTTCCTGATGGTTCTGGCCGATGGCCGGCCGGTGGCCTACGGCGACTGCGGCGTGGTGCCCGATCCTGATGTGTCCCAGTTGGCCACCATCGCCTCCTCGACGGCCGACACCTGGACCGGGTTGGCCGGTCCAGTCTCCGGGGGCGGTTCCCCTCGGGTGGCCATGCTCTCTTTTTCGACGAAGGGCAGCGCCGAGCATCCCCGGGTGGACAAGGTGCGGGCCGCCACGGCGCTGGTCGCCGACCGGCGGCCCGATCTGACCGTCGACGGAGAGCTGCAGTTCGACGCGGCGATGGTTCCCTCCGTGGCGGCCGTCAAGGCCCCCGGGTCACCGGTGGCCGGCGCAGCGGACGTCTTCGTGTTCCCCGACCTGGACAGCGGCAATATCGCCTACAAGGTCACCGAGCGCCTCGGTGGCGCCCGGGCCTATGGGCCGCTCCTCCAGGGACTGGACGGGATCCTGCACGATCTGTCGCGGGGCTGTTCGGCGGCTGACATCGTCGACGTGGCGGTCATCGCCGGGCTGCAGGCGCGTTCCAGCGGCGCCATCGGCACCTGATCGACCAAAATACGGGAACAGGAGACGTACCGGTGTCGCTGTCTGCCGTCCTCCTCGTGCTGACCTCGACGGTCCTCCATGCCGGTTGGAACGCCCGCCTGCATCGGGGGGGTGACCCAGAAGTGGTCATCGCTCTGGCCTACCTCTTCGTGGGGATCGTGCTGCTGCCCGCTGCGGTGCTCGACCCACCGGGCGAGGTGATGGGCTGGGTGCTGGCCTCGTCGTTGGCCCAAGGCTTTTACATGGGCCTGCTCGGTTCGGCCTACCGGGCGGGGAGCCTCGGTGTGGCCTACCCGATCGCGCGCGGCACGGCCCCGCTCCTGGTCGGCCTCGGGGGTTGGCTGCTCCTCGACGAGACCCCGTCGGCGTTCACGGCGATGGGTCTGGTCGTCCTGGTCGTCGGCCTGCTCTCGCTGGCCGGGGTGGGAACACAGCGTCAAGAGCGTCGGGCCGTAGTACTGGCCGCGGTGACCGGGTTGTGCACGGTGGGCTACTCCCTGATCGATGCACGCTCTGTCGATCTCACCGGGGCCATGGGCTACCTGTCGGTGATCATGATCATCAGTTCGGTAGGTGTCCTGACGGTGAGGCGTCCCGGCATGGACCGGGTTCGACCAATACTGGGCCATGCCGCGGTGGTGGGCGTCGGGCAGGGCGGGGCGTACGGCCTGATCCTGATGGCCTTCCAACAGGCCCAGGCCGGGCAGGTGGCCGGACTCCGTCAGGTTTCGGTGGTCCTGGGCGTGCTCATCGCCCGGGAATCCCTCGGCCCGCGGGCCATGTGGGGTGCCGTACTGGTGACCGTCGGTGCCGGGCTGGTGGTGTGGTGAGCAAGATGAGGCGAGAGATGGTGTCACGGTAGATGTGGCTCTCTCTAACTAGCACGTGAGAGCCTCTAACACTAGGGTTCGACTATGAGCCGCCGGACGTTGGACACCGACCAGGTCGTGGATTCGGCGGCTGCACTGGCCGACTCCGAAGGCCTTGATGCCGTGACCCTCACCCGGGTGGCCTTGCTGCTCGGGGTCCGTCAGCCTGCCCTGTACCGGCACATCGACAGCTACGACGCCCTCATCCGGGCCCTCGGACTCCGGGGCCGCGAGATCTTGGCCAGTCGACTCGGCGAGGCCGCCGTGGGTCTGGCCGGCGACGACGCGGTTCGGGCCATGGGTCGGGCCTGGCGGGCCATGGTCGGTGACCACCCGGGTCTCTACGCAGCCACCGACCGCTACCCGTGTGCCGGTGACGCGGAGCTGGAAGAGGCCGTCGAACGGGTCGTATCCGTTCTGGGTCAGGCGCTGGCCGCCTATGGGCTGGCCGACGTCGACCGGGTGCACGCCGCCCGGTCGATGCGAAGCGCCCTCCACGGCTTCGCCCACCTTGAGTCCGGTGACGGCCACCCTCATCCCGTCGACCTAGACGAGAGCTTCGACCGCCTGGTCGACCTGTTGTGTGCCGGCATCCACCAGATGGTTCCAGCGGTCTCGTGACTCGCCTCGGTTTCGTCCTCGACTCCAGCAGTTGCATCGGCTGCCATGCCTGCACGGTGGCCTGCAAGAGCGAGCACAACGTGCCGCTGGGCGTGAACCGCACATGGCTCAAGTACGTGGAGACGGGTACCCACCCCGACACCGACAGGCTGTTCTCGGTTATGCGGTGCAACCAGTGCGAAGACGCTCCGTGCATGACCATCTGTCCCACCTCGGCGCTGTATCGGGCCGACAACGGCGTGGTCGACTTCCAGGATGACGACTGCATTGGCTGCAAGGCGTGCATGAACGCCTGCCCTTACGACGCCATCTATCTCAACCCCGAAACCAATACCGCCCACAAGTGCAACTTCTGTAACCACCGGATCGAGGACGGCCTCGAGCCGTCGTGCGTGATCGTGTGCCCCACCCAGGCCATCCGGGTGGGTGACCTCGACGATCCGGACAGTGAGATCAGCCGGCTGCACGCCGATGGGGGCCTGGTGCGGTCGCCGGAGCAGAATACCCGGCCCAAAGTCATCTACAGGGGGGCTACCGCCTCGTCGTTGGACCCGCTCGCCTCGGCCATTTCCGACGACGGGTTGATCTGGGCCGACACCACCCCCGGTCACTCCACGCCCACACCGGTGGCTCTGACTGTCGCGCCCACCAGGGACGACGGCGAGCCCATGGCCCGAACCGCTTACACGACCCAGCACCCGCCGGTCTGGGGTTCGATGGTGTCGGGCTACCTGGTGACGAAGGCCATTGCGGCGGGCGTGATGCTGGTCGCCTCGCTGCTGGTGGTGCTGGGCCACGGTGACGAGCGATCGGTGATCGGCGTGGTTCCGCCGCTGGTGGCCGGTGTCTTCCTGGTGTTGACCGGTCTCCTGCTAGTCGCCGATCTCAAGCAGCCGAAGCGGTTCTGGTACCTGCTGACGAGGGGAAACTCGACCTCGTGGCTGGTCAAGGGGGCGTGGGTGCTTGGCGCCTTCGCCGTCTGTCTGGCCGCATGGTGGGTGGTCGGCCTGACTGATGCCGGTGGTGCACTGCCGGTGATCGTGGTGCCGACCGTTTTGCTGGCACTGGGTACCGCGGGCTACACGGCCTTCCTCTTCGGCCAGTGCGAAGGTCGTGACCTCTGGCAGGAATCCCTGTTGCTGCCCGTCCTGCTGGCCCAGACCGTCATGGCCGGTGGGGCCTCGTGGTCGCTGCTCGACCAGTTCCTCGACGTGCCGTCCCACGAGTCGGTCAAGTGGCTGTTCCTGGCTGGTCTGGCGGCCAACGCCGCCCTAGTCGGTGCCGAGGTCCGCGGTGGTCACTCCCGGCACGTGACCATGGCGCTAGCCGACCTGCGTCTCGGCGCCCAGAAGAAGCGGTGGCGCAAGTGGCTCTTCTGCACCGTGTTCGCGATGTTGTTCCTGAGTCTGGATATTTTGCTGGGCAATTTCGTGTTCGACTGGACCGGCCCAGTCCAGCCCATTGTTCCCCTGGCTGCGCTGTACGGCCTGTTCGCCTACGAGGACGCCTACGTCCGGGCCGGCCAGTCAGTCCCCCTCTCGTAACTGCTGCCCCTGACCTCATCGGAGCCTGAGATGACCGAGACCCTGTCCGCCTACCCGCCCGAAGAGTCGTGGGATCACGTCGAGTCCCTCGACCCGGCCGCCTGGCCCACCAAGGTGCGTCGCGCCCACCGTCTGGTGCCGACCACCTGCTTCAACTGTGAGGCCAACTGCGGGCTGTTGGCCTGGGTGGACAAGGACACCGGGAAGATCACCAAGTTCGAGGGAAACCCCGTGCATCCGGCGAGCCGCGGCCGCAACTGCGCCAAGGGCCCGGCCACCATCAACCAGGTCGAGGACCCCGAGCGGATCCTGCATCCCATGAAGCGTGTCGGCGATCGGGGCGAAGGCCTCTGGGAACAGATCTCGTGGGATCAGGCGCTCGACGAGATCGGTGATCGAATCGGCACGGCGTTTCGCGAGGACCGCCACGACGAGATCATGTACCACGTTGGTCGGATGGGCGACGACAGCTACATGGAGCGGGTCCTCCACAGTTGGGGCATCGACGGCCACAACAGTCACACCAACATCTGTTCCAGCGGTGCCCGGGTGGGCTACGCCTCGTGGATGGGCTTCGACCGCCCTTCGGCCGACTTCGCCAACGCCGAGGTCATCTTCCTCATCTCGTCGCACCTCGAGGCCGGCCACTACTTCAACCCGCACGCCCAACGGATCATCGAGGGCCAGAAGAACGGCGCCACGGTCATATGCGTCGATCCCCGACTCTCCAACACGGCCGCCAAGGCCGACCACTGGATGTCACCGTGGCCCGGCACCGAAGCGTTCATGCTCCTGGCCATCGCCCGGCTGCTGCTGGTCGACGACACCTGGGACGCCGACTTCTTCGAGCGGTGGGTCAACTGGGAGACCTTCCTCACCGAGGCCCGACCTGACCTGGAGCCCAACTTCGCCAACGTTCGCCAGGCCCTCATCGACCAGTACGCCGAGTACACCTCGGCCGAGGCGGCACGCGTGTGCGGCCTCGACGAGGACCAGATCCTCGAGGTGGCCAAGGTCATCGGCGGCGGCCTCGGAAAGTTCGCGTCGCACACGTGGCGGGCATCTTCGGCCGGCAACGAGGGCGGCTGGATGGTAGCCCGCTGCCTGCAGTTCCTGAACGTGCTGACCGGATCGGTCGGCACCGAGGGTGGCACCAACGCCAACGGGTGGAACAAGTTCATCCCCGTCACCCCGATCCACCCCGAGCCCCAGGCCCGGTGGAATGAGATGCAGTGGCCGATCGAGTACCCGCTCAGCCACCACGAACTGTCGATCCTGCTACCCCACTTCCTGAAGGCCGGTCGGGGCCGCATAGACACCTACTTCACCCGGGTCTACAACCCGCTGTGGACCAACCCCGACGGGTTCACCTGGATGGAGGTGCTGCGCGACCCGGAGCTCGTCGGCTGCCACGTGGCGCTCACCCCGACGTGGAACGAGTCGGCGTGGTTCGCCGACTACGTGCTGCCCATGGGCATAGCGTCCGAACGCCACGACGTATCCAGCTTTGAGACCCACAACGGGCGGTGGATCGGTTTCCGCCAACCCGTGAACCGTCGCCATCGCGAACTGGAGGGCGAGACCTTCGAGCGCACGCATGAGGCCAACCCGGGCGAGGTGTGGGAGGAACAGGAGTTCTGGATCGACCTGTCGTGGCGCATCGATCCCGACGGGGCGCTCGGCATCCGCCAGCAGTTCGAGAGCCAGACTGATCCGGGCACGCCGCTCAGCCTCGATGAGTACTACTCGATGCTGTTCGAGGGCTCGGTCCCCGGCCTGCCCGAGGCAGCGGCCGAAGAGGGCCTGACCCCGCTGGAGTACATGCGGCGCAAGGGATCGTTCGCCCTGCCCGGTGATCAGGCGCAGGTCTACGAGCGGGGGGTGTCCGAGGACGACCTGAACGGAGCGGTACGCGATGCAGATGGCGTGTGGCGACGCCCAGGCACCGCCGGCTCGCACGACTCGCTGGACGAGATCACCGGCCACATGCCGTTCATCGGAGACGGCTCACCGGCCGTGGACATCGACGGGGAGGCGAAGTTCGGCTTCCCGACGCCGTCCAAGAAGTTGGAGTTCTTCTCAGAGACCATCCGGGACTGGGGTTGGCCCGAATATTCGATGCCTGCGTTCATCCGCAGCCAGGTCCACTGGGAGGACCTGGACATGACGGCCGGGGAGCGGATCCTCGTGCCGACCTTCCGGATCCCGACGCTCATACATACCCGGTCGGCGAACAGCCAGTGGCTGAATGAGATCAGCCACCGACACCCGCTGTGGTTGCACCCGGGGGACGCCGAGCAACTGGGCATTGACGAGAACGGCCTGGTGCGAATCACTACGCGGACCGGCCACTTTGTGATCCAGTCGTGGCGGACCGAGGGGATCCGCCCCGGAGTGGTGGCGGCCAGCCACCACATGGGCCGGTGGCGCCTCGAAGAGGATGAGGCCCGATCCTGGGGGGCCGGCAAGGCGTCCATCGAACGGGACGACGACGGTCGCTGGCGCCTGCGGCGCGAGCATGGTGCAGAGGCCTATGAGAGCGACGACCCGGACACCGGCCTGATCTGGTGGACCGACACCGGCGTGCACCAGAACCTGACCTTCCCCGTGCAGCCCGACCCGGTCAGCGGGATGCACTGCTGGCTGCAGCGGGTCACTGTGGGCCCCGCTGAGGAGGGCGATGCCTACGGTGACGTCGTGGTCGACACCGCGGCCTCACATCGAATCTTTGAGGAGTGGCTGGCCAAGACCCGACCCGGGCCCGGACCAGGGAACCTGCGGCGTCCACTGTGGATGGCCCGCCCGGTCAAGCCACAGGCCACCGCGTACAACTACGACGCCTGAACGCCGGGTCGCTACAACGACTGGTCGCCCGGCGGTCAGCGTCCCGTCGCTCTGCGACAAACGGGTGACCTGGAAGTGGGCCTAGAGGTAGGCGTTGGCTGAGAGGTCGGCGGGCACTACCGAGTCGACGACGGCCCGCAGGGTGGCCTCGAACAGGGAGGGTAGATCGGCCGGTTCGGCCAGTGCCTCGAGGGTGGACGGTTCGAGGCCAGTGGATTCCGCCCCCCCCAGTACCGACGTCCTCCGCAGGGACGAGGGCGTCCGGTCATCGATGAGGTTGGCCACGATGAACCCTCCGACGCAGGCCGTGATGGCCCGCATGGCGTCCCGGGCCGCCGGGCCGACCACACCCGCCTCCTGAAGTTCGCGGGCCATGGCCAACTCCAGCTGGCGGGCGTGCAGCGACGAGGCGCCGGCCGCCGCGGCAAGTCGGGTGACCTCCCGGTGGTCGACCGCGCTGCTCCAGATCATCCTGGCCACGGCCTGCACCCGGTCGCGGGCCGTTTCGCCCTCGATCTGCTGTTGGGCTAGACGCTCGCCGTGGCGTCCGACCAGCGCGGTGACCAGGTCGCCCCGGTTGCCGACGTGCCAGTAGATAGACGTGGTGGCTACACCCAGTTCGGCTGCCAGGCGACGCATGGTCAGGGCGCCGGCGCCCTCGTCCTCCACCAGAGCGATGGCCCGGTCGAGGATCTCGCCGGCATCCAACCCGGCTCGACGGCCCGGACCGGAGTCGCTTCCGGAACTCCGGGGTACTGCTTGGTGTGGTGGCTGGGTGGCCATGAGATCTCCGTCGTCCGCCCGGGTTGCCATCGGGCGTGTTCTCTGCGACAGTGTACAAGAGATCATGTGACGCTGTCCAAGGAGGGTGGTCGTCCATAGGCACGGGCAGCGCCCGGGGGAGCACACGATGGAACGGGAAATCAGCACAGGAAGCGAGCCGTACGTCGTCGTCTCGTCGGACACCCATGCCGGTCTGCAGTGCGAGGAATACCGGCCCTACCTCGAATCATCGCTGCACGAGGAGTTCGACGTCTACGTAGCCGAACGCCACCAGCATCGCCAGATCGCCGAAGAGCTGAACGCCGAGTTCATCGCCGAATGGGAGGGCGACAACGAGTGGGGCCTACAGGGTGCCTACGACCCCGAGGTGCGTGACCCGGTGCTGGACGCCGACGGGGTGGCCGGGGAGATCATCTTCGCTGACGGCGATGCGGTGACCGGTCAGGAGTCGCCGCCCTTCGGTGCCGGCCTGGCCGCCGGCCAGATAACCGATGCCCGCCAGGCCTTCGGCGGGGCCCGCGCCCACAACCGCTGGTTGGAGGAGTTCTGCGCCACCGACCCGGTCCGTCGTGCCGGCGTGGCCCTCATCCCGGTGGTGCACGACGTCGACGAGGCGGTCAAGGAGGTCGAGGCCCTGGCCGGTAAGCCCGGTATCAAGGGCGTCATGGTGCCGACCATGTGGCACGACTTCCCCGCCTACGGCACCGACCACTACGACCGCTTCTGGGCAGCGTGTGCCGACACCGGCCTGGTCGTCCACACCCATTCGGGTGAGGCGGACTTCACGGCCTACGGGGACAACGTCGCCATGTACATCAGCGAGGTGCCCTTCTGGACCCACCGGATCCTCTGGCAACTCTTGTTCTCGGGCAAGTTCGATAAGTATCCGAACCTTCGCTACGCGGTGGTCGAGTGCGGTTCCTACTGGATTGGCGACCTCCTCTGGAAGGCCGACGTCAATTTCGGAGCCAGCTTCAAGGTCAAGAAGATGGGCTCACGGATGAAGGGGCTGATTACCCGTCTCCCGTCGGAGTACTTCGGTATCAACGTGTTCATCGGCGCCTCGACCATGTCGCGCGAAGAGGTCCGTCGCCGGCACGTGAACGGCGTCGATGCCCTCATGTGGGGGACCGACTACCCGCACCCCGAAGGATCGTGGCCCAATACCCGGGCTCGCCTCAAAAACGACTTCGCCGACGCCACGGTCGAGGACACCCGGCGACTGCTGGGCCTCAACGCCATCGACTGCTACGGCCTGGACGAGGCGGGTCTGCAGGCCGTAGCCGACCGGATCGGCCCTACCCCCGAGGACCTGGGCCAGGCGCTCGACGTTCGCACCCCCGCGGACGCCACCCGGACCGCGCGGTGGTGGTTGGACGAGTACGGCTGCGAGATGCAGTACGCCTAGGGCCGGTAGCCGAGGGAAGCCCGGGAGAAGCCCGAGAGAAGGAAGAGCAACTGATGAGTGAACAGCAGGCATCTGAACATCATGTGGTCATCTCGGCTGACACCCACTGCGGTGCCGGCTTGTGGGACTACAAGGATTACCTGGAGCAGAAGCACCACGAGGCCTTCGACGAGTGGGCCCGCAGCATCGAGGAGGGCCAGCGACGCACCGCCGAGGCCTTCAAGGACGCTGAGCGGTCGCCCCTGAATGTCGGCGTGGACGGTGACCCGGTTGTCGACGGCAATCGGAACTACGACTCCGCCCGGCGGCTGGCCGAGCAGGAGGCCGACGGGGTGGTGGCCGCGGTGCTGTTCCCCAACACCCAACCGCCGTTCGCTCCGGCGGCGGCCAGCCAGTTCGAGGCGCCGGCCTATACCCAGGACATGGAGGCCCGCTGGGCCGGGCTGAAGGCCCACAACCGCTGGCTACTGGACTTCGTGGCCGAGGCACCAGAGCGCCGTGCCGGCATTGCCCAGATCTTCCTGGGCGACGTTGAGGGATCGGTGGCCGAGATCGAGTGGGCGGCCGAACACGGTCTCCGGGGTGGAATCCTGGTTCCGGGTACGCCACCCGACTCGCCGTTCGAGCCGCTCTACTCCAAGGCCTACCGACCCATCTGGGCTGCGGCCGAGGCATGCGACATGCCGCTCAACCACCACTCCGGTGGCGCCACGCCGGACTTCGGTAGCCATTTTCCTGCCTCGTTGGCCATGTTCATGCTGGAGGTCACCTGGTGGAGCCAGCGGGCCCTGTGGCATCTCATGTTCTCCGGCGTGTTCGAACGCCACCCGAACCTGCAGTGGGTCAACACCGAGAGCGGGACGGCCTGGGTGCCCGAGACACTGGCCAAGCTGGACTCCTTCTACGACCGGATGAAGCACTCGAAGTACGGCTCGGAGGCCATCTTCGGTGGTGCGGCGGTGGCCGGCATGTCGCTCACTCCGTCGGAGTACTGGCAGCGCCAGTGCCATGTGGGTGCCAGCTTTCTGCGGCCTGCTGAGGTCAACGTGGTTCGCAGCCTCGGCGCCGACAAGGTCATGTGGGGTTCGGACTACCCACACATCGAGGGGTCGCATCCCTATACCGACCAACACCTTCGGCTCACCTTCGGCGAGATGTCAACCGGCGAGGCAACGCAGATCCTGACCACCAACGCGGCGAACATCTACAAGTTCGACGTGGCGGCGCTGCAGGCCCTGGCCGACGAGCACTGTCCGACCAAGGCACACGTGGCATCGGGCATCACTTACGACGAGATCCCGGAGATGGCCAAGGGTTGTCCGGGTATGGCCCCACACAGCCAGACCCAGGCCGCGGCATGACCGACCTGGCATCCATTGAGGTCGCCGGCTCGGTCGCCGTGGTCACCGGTGGGGCCAACGGCATCGGTCGGGGCATCGTCCGGGCGTTGTTGGAGGCCGATGCCACCGTCGTGGTGGCCGACGTCGAACAGGCCGTACTGGATACCACGGTGGCCACCCTGTCGGCCAGTCACCCCGGCCGGATCACCGGTGTGGTGACCGACGTGACCGACGACGCGTCCACCGATGCGTTGGCCGACCATGTCTTCAACACCCATGGTTGCTGCAACCTGTTATTCAACAACGCCGGCGTCGGTTCCGGCGGCGGTGGGCGAATGTGGACCCATGAGCCCAACGACTGGCGATGGTGTTATTCGGTGAACGTGTTCGGCGTGGCCAACGGGGTCATGTCGTTTGTGGGTCGGATGCTCGAATCCGGTGAACCGGGGCACGTGGTCAACACCTCGTCAGGTGACGGCGGTTTCGCCCCGGTGCCCAATGCCGCGGTGTACGCCTCATCCAAGGCCGCAGTGAGCTGCCTCACCGAGGCGTTGGCCCATCAGCTGGCCGAGGATTCAGACCAGGTCGGGGCGTCGGTCTTCTACCCGTCCGGTGGGCTCATGGACACCGGCCTGTTCTCCTCCTACCGGAACCGACCAGCCGACCTGGAGCGGGTGCGGGGGGGTACAGGCCGCACGTCCATGACTTTCCAGGAGATGAAGGATCGACTCGAGAAGTCGGGCCGTAACGTGAAGGTGGCAGACCTCGACGAGCTGGGGCGGTGGGTAGTGGACTGCACCGCCCGACGCCAGTACGTCATCGGCCGGGACCTCGACGACACCATTGACCTGCTGCATCGGCGTGCCGACGCCATTGGTGCCCTGGACCTGCCGCCCCACCACCAGATGGGGCTCTGACCAGCGGCTACACCGGCCACCCGTACCAGTCGCCCGGGTACCAGTCGCTCGGGTTGGCCGGTGACTCCTAGCGGGCGTTGGACCCGCTGAGGGGGGATACCAGACCCTGGTCGTTGGCCGGACGGCTTCGGGACAGGAACGCCCCGGCGTCGGCCAGCACGAACTGGCCGGTGATGCACCGGGCCAGGTCGCTGGTCAGGAACACGGCCAGGCGTGCCAACTCATCGTGGTCGACCATGCGGCGCAGTGGCGTCGAGGCCACCAGCGCGGCGACCCGGTCCTCGGTGAACGCTGCGGCCACCGTCTCGGTCAGCGTCGTGCCAGGGGCCATGGCGTTGACCCGGATCCCCTCGGGGCCCAGTTCGACGGCCATCGTGGTAACCAGGTGGTTCACCGCGGCCTTCGCCGCGGCGTAGACGGCGTTGTAGGGCGCTGGTCTGGTCGTCTCCCCCGATGTCACGAACAGGATCGACCGACTGGCCTCCGGGTACCTGTCATCGGAGGGCTGGCCATCGGAGTGCCGGCCGTCTGCGGAGCAGGTCAGCATCGCTTCTGCTTGAGCCCGGGCACACAGTGCGGCCACGATCAAGTTCTGGTCAACGATGTCGCGCCAGTCGTCGCCCCGGTTGGCCACGAAGGGTTGTGGTCGGCGCCCCGCGGGCAGCATCCCGACGTTGTTGACCGCCAGGTCGAGGCCGCCGAGCCGCTCCACGGTGGTGGCCACGAGGGTGTCGACCGCTTCGTCGTTACGGCAGTCGGCGGGCACGGCGATTGCCGAGCCGGCACCCGTCCGAACGGTGGCTTCGGCGTTGATCTCGGCGTTGATCTCCAGGGTGGTGGCTTCGGCACGCTCGGGGATCAGGTCGTTGACGGCCACCGTGGCTCCGGCCCGGGCGAGCCAGCGGGCAATCTCCCGACCGATGCCGGCTCCGGCCCCGGTGACCAGTGCCCGACGGCCGGTGTGGTCGATGGCGATGGTCATGGTGTTCCTCCGGTGGTGGTACTGATCGGGGCACCGGTCAAGAGGGCCAGCACCTCGTCGACCACGGCGTCGGCCCGACGACGGATCTCGTCGGCATCGACGCCGCCGATCGGGTGGGCCACCGAAACGACGCGCAGGTCGTCCAGCCCGAGGTCGTGGGCCGTCTGGTCGGCCAGCTCGCGTAGGGCACCGGTGGCTACCAGCACGGTGGGCCGACCGGCCGCTTCGAGCTTCACAGTGTCGTGGACACTCCACGACGTGCAACTCCCTCAATCAGCAGTGCCGGTGAGGATCACGTCGACCTCCTCGGCGAGGAGGCCCAGGACCTGATCGTCACAGGGGATGGCGGCGTTCTTGGTCTCGGTTCGTACCAGGGTGGCTCCGGTTCGTTCCACGATCCGCTCGGCCAGACGTCCCAAGAGCACGTCGGCGTTTGGCTTGCGGTTGTCGAGGAGACCGATTCGCTTTCCCGACAGGACGGCAGGCGAGGCTGAGAGGTCGGCCGGGGGAGTGGTCACGGCACCGTCGGGGCGGTGGATCAGCATGGTGTCGACTCGTTCCCGAGGGGCCCGTCGGCAAGAGGGAGGGTCACGCTTCGGGTCATGCCCCAGCTGGGGATCACCGAGCTGTGTTTGCCGGGTCCACCAACCACGAGGATCCGGATGTTGTCCGGGTGGGCGGTCATCGGAGCGGGATCGTGGTCGCCGAGCCGTTCCATCCACGGTTCCCAGGCTCGGAGGGCGAACGCCCGCTTGAGTTCGGCGGCCGGAAGGCGGGCCTTCTGGAACAGGTAGGACGCCACGTCACGGCGCGACCAACCGGCGTCGGCACATGTGGCGGCATGCTCCGGGCAGAGCGCCACCAGGTACTCGCCCTGGCTGATGCAGGCGTTGTTCTGGGCCGTGGTGGCCATGGCCGAGGCCACCTTGTCGAGGATGCGTGCCGGGTCGTCGGACTCCATGTCATGCACGTTGTGGGGCGCCTCGCCGCAGTGCACGGTCACCGCCGAGGCCGTATCCATGCCGATGGTTGTCGGGTAGGCGGGCCACGGAGAGGCGTCGACATTTTCGGCCACGCAGTAGCCGTACTTGGCCGGGCCGCCCTGGGTCGACGCGTCACCGTCGCCGATGGTGGCGCCGGCCACGTGCAGCAGCACCAGCCGGAGGGCCCGACCGGTCGCCGCGTTGGCTCGGTTGCCGGGGCCGAAGGCGCCGCGGCCTCCGTGGTAGCCGGCGGTGCGGGCCACTTCGCCGTGGACGATCAGCAGTGGTGCTACGCAGTGGGTCGTCGCGTTCACCCCCCGCAGGTTCAGCTCGGGTCGGGCCAGTGCCCGGACGGCGGCTTCTAGGACGGGGAGGTGTACCGGGAGGCAGCCGGCCATCACCGCGTTGACGGCCAGAGTCCGTCGAGTGGCCTCGCCGAAGCGGGGGGGGAGTACGGCGATGACAGCGTCGCCGGGGTTCCCGGCCAGCATGGCGTCTACCCGCTCGGGCGTGGGGGCCACTACGGGGAGGCCGTCCCCCCAGCCGTGTTGAGCTAGCGCATCCACTAGGTCGGCACCGTCGTCGACTTGAAGCAGAACGGAGGTTGGTTCGTCTAGTTTGTCTACATACATCAGACTCAAGTCTGACAGATGTTGACAGAGTCGGCAAGAGGGGGTTGAATCGACGGCTATGGCGGCGCGTCGGGGAGTTACGTCAGAACAGGTGGCCGAGGCCGCGCTGGTGATATTGGACGAAGCTGGTCGTCTCGAAGCGGTTCGACCTTCTGCTGTGGCTGACCGACTGGGCATTCGCAGTCAGTCTCTCTACGCCCACGTAGACGGGATTGCCGGACTGCGTCGCCTGCTAGCACTGTTGTGCCTCGACGAGTTGGCCGGTCTGGTCACGACAGCGGCAGTTGGCCGCTCGGGCCGAGACGCGGTGGAGGCCATTGTCCGAACGCAGTTGGACCATGCGTTGGCGCACCCCGGCCGGTCCGAGGCCACGGTCCACCCACCAGGCAACGATCCGGAACTGGTGGCGTCCATCGAACGGGCCGGCGGACCACTTCAGACCGTGCTGACCTCGCTAGGCCTTGATGCCGAGGATCGAGTCCACTGGGTCCGCCTACAACTAGCCATCACGACCGGGTACGCCGCACTAGTGCGCGACGGCCGACTCACCCTGTCGCCGGAACCGTCGACCACTGTCGACCATCTAGTGGATGTACTCCTTGACCGATTGGAAAGCGTTGCGTGAGTCAGTTGGACGGGTTGGTTTCGATGATGAACCATGGGACGACCTGACGGCCGAGTGCATGGCGGCTCGATCCCTGTTCGAGTTGGCGGAAGGACTCAGCCCCAGGGAGACCATTCGCGCCCTCTTTTCTCCCAACTGTCTCCCGGGGAGGGTTCACTGCGCGGGTCCTTGGGGTGACAGCACCACCCACAAGCGCCTACGGTTTGACAACGGATGGCGTCCCATTGGGTCGTCGGCAGACGAGGACCAAGTCTGGGGGGACCATGGCCAGAGGAAATCCGTACCGTTGGACGCTCGCCGTGTTGGTGGCATTGGCCTTGATGGCGGGGGCCTGCGGTGGAGGTGGTAGTGACGGGGCGGAACCGGCACCGACCACTGCTGCAGCGACGACGATTGCGTCGACTACGACGGCCGTTCCGGCGACCACAGAGCCACCGGACGAGCCGCTAGACGCGACGACGACGATTGCGTCGACTACGACGGCCGTTCCGGCGACCACAGAGCCACCGGACGAGCCGCTAGACGCGACGACGACCACCGAGACCCCGGCGGAAACGACCACGACGACTACTGAGGCGCCGATCGTCCTCACCGATTCGTTCCGGGGTGTGACCGCCGAGACCATCAAGGTCGGGTTTGCCTCGATCGACTTCGAGAAGTTCACGGAGACCTACGGGATTCCGCTGCCGTATGCCAACTATGACGACATGGTGGACGCTTATGTGGCCCACATCAATTCCACCGGTGGCATTCACGGTCGCATGATCGAACTAGTCCACAGCCATTTCCTTCCGGTGGGTCCGGTTTCGGCCGAGACGACGTGCGTCGAGTTGGCTGAGGACCACAGGGTGTTTGTTGTCCTCAATGGCTTTGCTGGACCTGGTGCCGAGAGCACGAACCTTTGTTTCCCGGGGACATACGACACGATCCTGATCGGGGGTAAGCCAACACCGGAACAACTTGCGGAATCAACTGCACCCTGGATCTCCTACGACATGAGTCTCGGAAGGAGGGGTAGGGCATTCGTCAACCTCCTCCGTGAGACCGGGCGCCTCGACGACCTAGGACCGATCATGATCTTCGGTGCCAATGCCGAGTACGAAGTGATCATGGCCGACACCAAGGCGGCACTGATCGGAGCGGACATGCAGGTGCCGATCAGTGTTGCAAACACGAACACCGGCGACGAGACGGCCACCATTGCCTTTCTTGAGGTCCTGCTTGAGCGAGCTCGCTCAGAGGCTGTATCCACGATCATGTTTGTTGGAGAAGCCAACTATGCGATGGAATACCTGTTCCGGCTAGGTAACGAGTTCACCGTGCTCATCTTGAACGGTGACTCAACCAATAGCTGGATGGATAGCCCGCCAGAAGGAATCGAGAGTGCCGGTCAGTTGCTGACCAACAGGGCGTTCGAATCATCAGAGGATCCGGACACTGCCGAGTGCATGTCGATCATCGAACCTGCTCTCGGTTTGGAGGTTCTCTCCCCCAACCTCCTTGAGCCAGGCCAGACGAACTATTGGGCCGGATCCATGAACGTCTGCAGGTCCTTCGAACTGTTCCGCTACATCGCAACGGCAGCAGGTCCGGACCTCACCAACGACTCGTTCAGGGAAGCGGCCGAGTCTCTCGGGACATTTTCGATCACCGCTCAGCCCTACAACTCAATTGGTCCTGGAAAAGCTGATGCCCGCGACACGCTCAGTTTGGCCGAGTGGTCCCATGAAGAAGCGATCTGGATCGCCCTTTCCGATCCGACCAACGTCCGCTGACCCGTTCCGGCGTCGGTTCCGAAGGCGTGAACGGGAAAAGAGCCGATGCCCGGGTCGTGAGACCCGGGCATCGTGCAGGTGGCGGAAGGTGTGGGATTTGAACCCACGGTGACCCGGAGGCCACAACGGCTTTCGAGGCCGCCCCATTCGTCCGCTCTGGCAACCTTCCACCGGCGAGGCTACTGATGCGCTGGAGGCCGGCCAACCGGCGGGTTCAGCGTCGTTTGGTGAAGAAGTTCACCAGCAGGGCCGAGCACTCATCGGCCCGTACCCCGGCGGTGACCAGATGCTCGTGGTTCAGCCGGGGGTCGGCGGCGAGGTTGTAGAGGCTGCCCATGGCGCCGGCGTCATCGTTGGCTGCGCCCCAGACCACGTGGCCGACTCGGGCCGCCCACGCCGTGCCGGCACACATCGGGCAGGGTTCCAGCGTGACCACCAGAGTGGCTTCGGAAAGGCGCCATGTCCCGGCGTGGGTCGCTGCGTCCCGCAACGCCAGGACCTCGGCGTGGGCCGTCGGATCACCGGTGGCCTCGCGTTCGTTGTGGCGGCGGGACACCACCTCACCGTCGACCACCACCACAGCACCGATCGGCACCTCGCCCTCGGTCCCTGCCGCCTCGGCTTCGGCCAGGGCGAGGCCCATCCACTCGTGCAGCTGGTCTGCGGATTCGAACTTGGTGGAGGTCATGCGATGACGATAGGGGGCCGATGATTGGCGGCTGACGACCGGTGGCCAATGCCGGGTCGGGGAAATGGGCAGCACCCGTTCTCGAGCGTGGCGGCCAGGTGATCTGCGGCACCTCGGAGGTTCCGCTGAGAGCTGCTGCCTTCCGGCCCTGACTCGATTCACAGGCTCCGATCGCACAGGACCCGACCGCCACACTCCAGAACGGGTGCCCGGCAACGATACCCTTGGCGCCCGGATCCCGGCCCCGGCCGGTTCCCGGAGGGATGCGAGAGCGGACGATTCGGCACGCCTGGAACGCGTGTGTGGCTTCACCGTCACCGTGGGTTCGAATCCCACTCCCTCCGCCGACTTGCCTCCTGTATGGCTCCGATGTGGAGTTGGCGCGGCCTCCCAGATTGCCCCGTCACCGCCCGGTTGTAGGGTCGGCGCGTGGCCTACACCTCCCTCTACCGCCGGTATCGACCGCGGCGGTTCGCCGAGATGCGGGGTCAGGAACACGTGGTGGCCGCCCTGCAAAATGCGGTGGCCGGGGAGCGGGTGCTACACGCCTACCTACTGAGCGGGCCCCGAGGCACCGGCAAGACGACGGCTGCAAGGATCCTGGCCAAGGCGCTGAACTGCACCCAGCCCGAGGCTGGCGAGCCGTGCTGTGCGTGTGCCTCCTGTGAGGCCGTGGACGCCGGAACGTCGTTCGACCTCCACGAGTTGGATGCTGCGTCCAACAACAAGGTCGACGACATGCGCGAACTGCTGGCCAAGGTTGCTCTGGGAACCCCGGGACGCACCAAGGTGTACCTGTTGGACGAGGTACACATGCTCACCTCGGGTGCTGAGAACGCGCTCCTCAAGACCCTCGAGGAACCGCCCGACCACGTGGTGTTCGTACTGGCTACCACCGAACCCCACAAGGTGGTCGAGACGATACGCAGTCGTTCCCAGCACCTCGAGTTGAACCTCCTCCCGGCCGAACAACTCGAGGCACTGGCCCGTGACGTGGTGGCCGACGCCGGTCTCGACGTGGACGAAGCGGGCATCTCCCATGCCGTTCGTTCCGGGCGGGGCTCGGCGCGAGACACCCTGTCGGCACTGGACCGCGTGGTGGCGGGCGGGGTCACCGACGACGACAGCACCACCGATGCCCTGCTGGCTGCGCTGGCTGCCGGTGACGCTGGTGCGGCCCTCGGGGCACTCGCCGCAGGTATTACACGGGGGCGAGAGCCCCGGGTCACCGGTGAGGCGCTGCTGGCGGCCCTCCGGGAGGCCTTCCTGGTCTCGATGGGGGTGCCGGCCACGCAGTTGGCCGAGGCCGACCGTGTCCGTGCCGAGGCGTTCGCCGAGCAGGTCACCCCGGCGGTCATCACCCGTTCGCTCGAAGCCCTCGGTTCGGCGCTGGTGGCCATGCGTCGCTCGCCGGATCCCCGGGTTGACCTGGAGGTGGCCCTTGTCCGTCTCACCGCTGGCGCGGCCACTGGCTCGAACGCGGTTCCCGCCACGGCCCAGGGAGCGGACGATGCCTCTGGAACCATTGCCGCTCTCACTCGTCGGATCGAACGGCTCGAGTCGACCCTGGAGTCGGCGCTGAAGTCGACAGGCGGGTTGCCGCCGGAGACCTCAGCACCACCACCAGGTTCCGCGTCGCCTGCACCCCCGGCACCGCCAGGACGACCTGCACAGCCAGGACCACCGGCACCGCCCGCAGCTCCGTCTCCACCGCCTCGGCCGGCATCGCGATCGGCGTCGGGCCCGGCTGCAGAGGGACGGGCCCGGCTCGCTGAGGCGTCCCCCAGCGCCCCGCCCCCCCCTCCGCCTACCGATGAACCTGCCCTTGTCGCGGCTCCCGCCGTGGCCTCCGTGGGCGGCGGGTCCGTTCCACCCCTCGAGGAACTTGCCGAGGCATGGGCTGGCGACCTTCTAGAGCAGATGAGCCGTAAGGGTCGGGCACGCTTCTCCGCTGGCCGGTTCATCGCGGTCGAGGACGGTACCGCGGTGATGGGGCTACCCAATGAGCCACATCGGAAGCGCTGCGAGGACCTCCGTGGCGAGTTGGAGGCTGTCCTGGCCGACCGGTTCCAGACGACGCTTTCCGTCCGACTGGTGGTCGATGACGGCTCCCCTGATGCAATGCCGACCGGTGGAACGACGGTGACTCCCGAAACTCGGGCGCCCCAGGCCGATGATGAGGTCGACCTGTCCGCCCTTGTGGATGCGAACGCGGCTGAGGGCTCGGCCGTGGAACGACTTACCGAGGCGTTCCCGGGGGCTGCCCTGGTCGAGCCGGACTGACCGGACCGGGGTCGTCGAGGTGTACGCAGATGCCGTCCAGGCGGTGATCGACGAGTTGGGACGTCTGCCCGGCGTCGGGCCCAAGTCGGCCCAACGTCTGGCCTTCCACCTGATGAAGCTCTCGGTCGAGGACACCACCCGACTCACGGTGGCCATCGACGAGATGAAGGATCGGGTGCGATTCTGTGATCGGTGCTTCAACATCGCTGAGGCTGAACTCTGTCCGGTATGTGCGGACGATCGCCGCGACGGATCGATCCTGTGCGTGGTCGAGGAGCCTCGGGACATCGTTGCCGTGGAACGAACCGGCGAGTTCGGTGGTCGTTACCACGTGCTCGGCGGAGCCATCAGCCCCATCGAGGGGATCGGCCCCGACCAACTCCGGATCCGGGAACTGCTGGCCCGACTGGACCCCGAGGGCGTGGCTGAGGTGATCCTGGCCACCAACCCGAACATCGAAGGGGAGGCCACCGCCATGTACCTGGCCCGCCTCGTGGGGCCATTGGGCTTGGTGGTCACCAAGATCGCCAGTGGGCTGCCGGTGGGGGGCGATCTGGAGTACGCCGACGAGCTCACACTGGGTCGGGCGCTCGAGGGTCGTCGTCGGCTGGACGGGGTTTGAGCCGGTGTCGTGCCGTGAATCCGGTTATCTGGCCCAGTCGACGCAGCATCAGATCCCCGATTGGATGCCCTGTGGACACCTAGTGGATGACGGAGCCCACATACGGCCTTCGACATGGAAACGCCCCCCCGGGGGCTTTCGCCACGCCGAGGGGCCGTCTCCGAGTTGGGTGGAGGGGTGGTTCCCAACTATTGCAGTTACGTTACAACATTGACAAGATTGTGACAAGTCAGGCCAAAATGCCTCGCAAATCGTCACAAAACAGCCAGATCGGGGCCCATCGGAGGGTTCCGAGGCCCGGTCGCCGAGAGGGGGAAGTTATCCACAGTTCTGTCCACAGGGCGGAGCACGGTGCTGTGGATTGCCACGGTCGGGGCTTCTCTTTCGACCCTCGGCGCCGGAGGGCGAACCGGAAACCGAACCAGACAGGAGACACCTCATGCTGCTAACCCAGATCGACCATGTGGCCATTGCCGTCCACGACCTTGAGGCGGCCATCGACTACCACCAGCGGGCCTTCGGCGCCGAGGTCCACCACCGGGAGGTGGTCGAGCTCGATGGTGTCGAGGAGGCCCTCCTCAAGATCGGCGAGTCCTATCTCCAGCTGACCACCGGGACCCGACCCGGCTCGGCCATCACCACCTTCCTGGCCAAGCGGGGCGAGGGCATCCACCACGTCGGCTACCGGGTGGACGACTGCGCCGAGGCGTTGGCTGCCATCGTGGCCGCCGGCGGCCGCGCAATCGATCCTGAACCCCGACCGGGGTCCCGAGGAACGACGGTGGCCTTCGTCCATCCCAAGGGATCGTTCGGCACCCTGATCGAACTGGTCCAGGAACGGATTTAGGAGTAGGGGGGCGACGGTGAACAATCCCGGCCGCATCCCGGTCGTCCATCTCGTAGACGGCACCTACGAGCTCTTTCGGTACCACTTCGCCGTGCCGTCCCACGTGACGACTGAGGGCGTCGAGGTAGCGGCCACCCGGGGGGTGCTGGGATCGATGCTCGGTCTGCTGGCTGACGGCGCCACTCACGTGGGAGTGGCGACCGACCGGGTGGTCGAGTCGTTCCGCAACGACCTGTTCGACGGCTACAAGACGGGCGAGGGAACGCCTCCCGAGCTGTTTGCCCAGTTCCCGCTGCTGGAGGCTGTGCTGGAGGCGGCGGGCTTCACCGTCTTCGCCATGGTGGCCCACGAGGCAGACGACGCCATGGGTGCCGCGGCGGTACGGGCCGGCGCCGACCCCCGCGTCAGTGCTGTGCACATCTGCACGCCGGACAAGGACCTCGCCCAGGTGGTTGACGATGCGGCGGGCATTGCCCAACTGGACCGTCGACGGGAGGTCCTCTACGACCGGGCGGGCATCGTCGAAAAGTTCGGCGTCGAACCGACCTCCATACCCGACTGGCTGGCCCTGGTCGGCGATACCGCCGACGGGATCCCCGGTCTTCCTGGCTGGGGTGCCAAGTCCTCGTCGGTAGTGCTGGCCCGGTACGGCCACCTCGAATCGATTCCTTCCGACGCCGAGGACTGGGATGTCACGGTGCGGAGCGCCGCCAAGTTGGCCGCCACGTTGGTCGAGCGGCGCGATGACGCCGAGCTCTACCGGCACCTGGCCACCTTGGACCTCGACGCCCCGGTCATGGCCGACGTGGAGGATCTCCGGTGGACCGGCCCGGCCGACCACCTTGAGGCGGTGTGCGCCCACATTGACGCCCCCCGTATTGCCGAGCGGGCTCGTCGGCTGGCCGCCGAACGCACCTGACCAGTAGCAACTGGTTTAGTCGAGCCCAGCCAGCACCCGTCTCAGTCCAGCAGCGAGAGAACCTCAGCCACCGTTTCCACCCGCTTGACGATGTCGCGGTTCTCAGGCTTTGCGTAACCCGCATCCACCATGGCGTCCAGGAACGCCTCGAGGAGGGACCAGTAGCCGGGTGATCCGGGTGCGCCTCCGTCCAACAGGGCGACTGGCTTGTGCCGATCGTGAAGGCCCAGCTGGGTCCATGTGGCTGCTTCGAACAACTCCTCGAGGGTGCCGTACCCGCCGGGCAGGCAGCAGAACGCGTCGGATCGGGCGTACATGATGCGCTTCCGCTCGTGCATGTCCGCCACCTCGATGCGCTCGGTGAGGCGATGATGGGGCATCTCATGGCCGAACAGGCCCGACGGGATGACGCCGATGACCCGGCCACCGGCATCCAACACGGCGTCGGCCACCGCACCCATCACCCCGATCCCCGCACCCCCGTAGACGAGGTCGATTCCGGTTGCGGCCATGGCCTCCCCCAGCTCGCGGGCGAGGTCGGGCGCCGAGTTGTCGGTGCCGGAACGGGAACCGCAGAACACGCCGAGGGCTCGTCTCCCAGATGCGGGCCTACCGGTTGTCGTTGTGGCGTCATTGTCGAGGGCCATGGTCGGACCGTACTGGTCTACTTTCGGATGGGACGACCGCGTTCTGTACCCTGTGGCGACCATGGCCGATCACACGATGTCCGAACGCCTCGACGGTTTGAACGAACGCCGCGAGTCGGCGATCCACGCCGGCCCCGAGCGTGCCGTTCAGCGCCAGCACGACAAGGGCAAGATGCTGGCCCGCGAGCGGATCGAGTACCTGCTTGACCCGGGGTCCTTCCACGAACTCGACATGCTGGCCCGCCATCGGGCGCACGAGAGCGGCATCGAGGAGCGGCCCTACACCGATGGGGTGATAACCGGATGGGGCACCATCGACGGCCGCAAGGTCTTCCTGTTCTCCCAGGATTTTACGGTGTTTGGCGGGGCGCTCGGCGAGGTGTTCGCCGAGAAGATCCACAAGGTCATGGACCTGGCACTCAGTGTCGGCGCGCCGTTCGTGGGCCTCAACGACGGGGCCGGGGCCCGTATCCAGGAGGGCGTGGTCAGCCTCGACGGCTACGGCGGGATCTTCTGGCGAAACGTCCAAGCCTCGGGGGTCATCCCGCAGATCAGCGTGATCCTCGGCCCGTGCGCCGGAGGAGCCGTGTACAGCCCGGCCATGACCGACTTCATCTTCATGGTCCGTGAGAAGTCGCACATGTTCATCACTGGTCCAGACGTGGTCAAGACGGTCACCGGCGAGGAGGTCACCCTCGAGGAACTTGGGGGTGCCGGCAGTCACTCGACGAAGTCCGGCGTGGCCACCTTCGTGTGCGAAGACGAACATGAGGTGCTCGACGAGGTCAAGGCCCTGCTGGCCCAGCTGCCGTCCAATAACCTCGAGGAGGCCCCGCTCGTCGAGACCAATGACCCCGGCGACCGCCTGTGTCCCGAGCTGAATGACCTCATGCCGGACAGCGCCAACGTCCCCTATGACATGCGGACCGTCATCGAGACGGTGCTCGACGACGGCCACTTCCTCGAGTACCACTCGGCATGGGCCGGCAACATCGTGTGCGGCTTCGGGCGGCTCGACGGCCGCAGCGTCGGCGTGGTGGGCAACCAGCCCATGCATTTCGCCGGGGTGCTCGATATCGAGGCCTCGGAGAAGGCGGCCCGATTCGTTCGCACGTGTGACGCGTTCAACGTGCCGATCATCACCTTCGTGGACGTACCCGGCTTCCTCCCCGGGGTCGATCAGGAGTACGGCGGGATCATCCGCCATGGGGCCAAGCTGCTCTACGCCTACTGCGAGGCCACCGTGCCCCGCATCCAGGTCATCACCCGCAAGGCCTACGGCGGTGCCTACGTGGTCATGGACTCCAAGTCTGTGGGTTCGGACCTGTCGCTGGCCTGGCCGACTGCCGAGCTGGCTGTCATGGGCCCGCAGGGAGCCGTGGAGATCGTCCACCGCCGGGAACTCCAGGATGCCGCCGACCCCGACGCCCGCCGGGCTGAGCTCATCGACGAGTACACGGAGAAGTTCGCCAACCCGTACGTGGCCGCGGAACGGGGTTACGTAGACGACGTGATCGACCCGGCCGACACCCGGGTCAAGCTGGTGGCCGGACTCCGGATGCTGGTGACCAAACAGGAGGAGTCCCCTCGCCGCAAGCACGGAAACGTGCCCCTCTAACGGGCGGCGATCGGGGAATAGGTCATGGAATCTGAGCAGTCCGGGCAGTCAGGCATCCGGGTTACCGCGGAGGGTGCGACCCCCCAGGAGTTGGCGGCCATCCTGGTGGCCGTCAAGGCGCTGTGGCCGAAGTCGGCTGTCGATGCGCGAACGCCGCCCGATCCCGGGGTCTGGCGCTTCTCGGGTCGGTGGTGGCGAGCTGGCGACTTGCCGATTCGTCGGTCCCGTACCGGGCTGGGCTCCTAGACCGGTTCACCCGGCCAGCGAGGGCCGGGAACGGTGACCAGGTCGGCGAGCCGTTCCAGGTAGTGATCCCTGTCCATCTCGCCGGCCCCCATTCGTGCCAAGTGCGGCGTGCACCACTGCACGTCGATCAGGCGATGGGTTTCGGTTCCCATGAGTTCGACGAGGTGGTGCAGGGCGACCTTGGAGGCGTCGGTGCGTCGGTGGAACATCGACTCGCCGGCGAATAGGCCGCCGACGGCCACCCCGTAGAGCCCACCGGCCAGGCCGTGGTCGTCCCAGGCCTCGACCGAGTGAGCCCAGCCCAGACGGTGGAGCTCGGTGTAGGCCCCAGCGATGCGTTCGTCGATCCAGCCCCGGTCGCGTGTCGGATCAGCGCACGCCACCACCACGTCGGCGAACACCGTGTCGACACGCACCTCGTAGCGGTCTAGCGAACGCCTCAGCGATCGGGACACCCGCAGGTCGTTGATCTCGAGCACGCCCCGGGGATCGGGCGACCACCAGGCCATGGGGCCACCCGGTTCCACGGGCATGGGAAACAGGCCCGACCGGTAGGCCGTCAGCAGGGTGCCGGGGTCGACGTCGGCACCCACGCCGACCACCCCGTTCTCATCAGCCGTATCGGCCCGGGGGAACGTCCAGGTACTGGCAGGCGGCTCGACGGGCGGACGCGTTCCGGGCATCGGCACGATCCGGCCTCGTAGTGTCGGGTGGGGTCGGGCCGGTCAGTCGGCTTCGATGGTGACCGAGCGGACGACCACGTCCCGACTCGGGCCACCGCCGTACTGCGAGGTCTCGTCCACCTCATAGAGGCCCATCATCGCCTGTAGCACTGCCGTGCCGGCCTCATCGGCGTGGCCGAAGACGATGTAGGTGCCCTGGGCGTCCAGCAGCGACGTCCGGGATCCGGTGGCGAAGAAGAACTGGGCGCCCGAGCTGTCAGGGCCGGCCGAGCGGGCCATCACCAGGTCGCCGGCCTGGTAGGTGAACGGGCCCAAGAGCTGACCCGAGGTGGTGGCCAGGTATTCGCCGCCCTCATCGGGGATGGTGTAGCCGGGGCCCCTGTCGGACCAGTCATTGGTGGTCGGTGCGCCGCCCTGGATGATGTCGATCGACGGGTCGAACCGGAACAGCATCGTGGCGTCGTAGTACCCGAACCGGGTCAGGACCACGAAGTTGTTGACCGTCTCCGGGGTACGGGCCTTGTCCAGGGCGACCCGGATCTCACCCTCGGTGGTGTCGAAGACCGCGGTGTAGGAGACACCGGGGGACAGACACCAGGAGGGGCGGCTGGTGAACGCCAGTCGTGGGGCGTCGGACTTGTCGTCTGCCGGGCAGTCGTCGGGAACCGGCAGGGTCGCCAGGTCGTCGCCCCCTGATCCGGCGGTGCCCACGACGACGAAAGCCAGGCTGCCCACCATCATCAGGGCCAGCACGCCGGCCACCACCCGGACGGTGGTCGAGCGCTGCTGCCCAGAACCTCGGGAGCTGGAACGTCGGGACTTCTGGACCATGGATCGGCACCCTACCGACGGAGGCTGGGAGCGGGTCGATCGGACCGGTGCCCTCCGGGAACCTGCAACAGACGGCGCATGGGGCGCCGGTAGCGTGGAGCCCCGTGGCACTCATCGTCCAGAAGTTCGGAGGCACCTCGGTCGCGGATGCGGATCGCATGCGCGAGGTGGCCGATCACGTTGCCCGCACCGTGCGGCGTGGCGACCAGGTGGTCCTCGTGGTCTCGGCCATGGGCAAGGAGACCGACGAGTTGCTGCGGCTGGCCGGCGAGGTGTCGGTTGTCCACCCGGGCCGTGAGATGGACATGCTCATCACGGCCGGTGAACGCAAGGCCATGGCGCTCGTGTGCATGGCCCTGCACCACATCGGGGTGGACTCCGAGTCGTTCACCGGCAGCCAGGCTGGCTTCCTGACCGACACCAACCATCAGAACGCCAAGATCGTCGATGTCCGGCCCGATCGTGTCCGTGCGTCGCTGGATGCCGGCCGGGTGCCGGTGCTCGGTGGGTCTCAGGGCGTGTCGACCGACAACGACGTGACCTTTCTGGGTCGTGGCGGATCCGACACGACGGCAGTGGCCATCGCCCACGCCCTAGGCGCTGATGCCTGTGAGCTCTACACCGACGTGACCGGGGTGTTCACCACCGATCCCCGGGTCGTGCCCACGGCTCGACGCATGTCCGCCATCTCGTATGACGAGTTGCTGGAGATGACGGCGACAGGTTGTCCCAAGCCGGCCATGCGGTCGGTTGAATACGCACGCACCCACGGGGTGCGCCTCCACGTCCGTTCCGCCTTCACCTGGCAGGAGGGGACGTGGGTCGACGAGGAGGTACCCGACATGGAACAGGCCATCGTCTCGGCGGTCACCCACGACACGTCTGAGGCCAAGATGACATTGGCCGGCGTGCCCGATCAGCCCGGGGTGGCAGCCACGGTGTTCCGTGCGCTGGCCGACCTCGAGGTGAACGTGGACATGATCGTGCAGAACGTGTCCGCTCAGGGCGTGACCGACATCTCGTTCACCGTGCCCCACGCCGATCTGGCGCGGGCCATGGAACATACGAAGCGTCTGGCTACCGAGGTCGGGGCGGGCGGCGTGACGTCGGACGACTCGATCGCCCGGGTGAGCGTGGTGGGTGCCGGCATGCGGTCCAACCCCGGCGTGGCCGCCACCATGTTTGAGACGTTGGCAGCCGCCGAAGTGAACATTCAGATGATCTCGACGTCGGCCATCCGCGTCAGCTGTGTGGTCGACGGCGAGCGGGTGGAGGACGCGGTGCGGACCCTCCACGATGCCTTCGGCCTGGCTGAGGCCTGAGTCCCGTTTCTCCGATCCCTCCGTTCACCTAATGGGCGATCACCTTCCCCGGTGCACACACGATCTTGAAGGCGTTCCCATGACGATCAATCCACGATCGGCGCTAGCCGGTCTCCTGTTCAGCGCGGTGTTCGTGATCTCAGCCTGTGGTTCGGGTACCACTCACGGCGGTGCGACCGCGACCGATGCCGACCCCGGGATCACCGAGGCGGTCTCGACCACGATGCTGTCGGTGTCGACCACCACGGTCTCGTCGGACGACGCCCGTAGCGGGTTCGTGTCCGACGTGGCGGCCGCCGCACCGATCCTCGAGGGTCTTACCGAGGCCGACCTGGGGTGCGTGGCCGACCGTCTGCTGGTCGAGGTGGATCCGGCTGAGGTGGTGGCCCTGACCCGCAACGGTCCCCGTCCCGACCAGGCGTCCCTAGCGGTGGCCGCCCTTCGGGACTGTGACCTAGTGGTCGCCGTGGTGGGACTGGGTATCGGCCAGTCGCTCGCCGCCGACCCCGATGCACCACCCATCGAACCCGAGTGCATGCTCGAGGGGGTTACGGCCGACGACCTCGTTCCCTACCTAGAGGAGCGGTTCGAGACCGGTGTGGTGAACCTCGACGACGACGAGGCCATGGACCTTTTGTTGGACACTCCGGTGATGGCCAACATGATTCGATGCTCGACCGAGGCCATGTTGGGCATATCGACCGATGCCCCGGCGGTTTGTGCCGGCCTGGCCGAACACCTCGGGCTGATGATGGCCACCCTCATGGAGATGGAGCCGGAGCCGGGGGCCGAGCCGGATCCGTTCGCACTGGTAGGCGTCTTCCGGGTGACCGACGAGGTCTTTGCCTGGCTGGTCGACGAGGTCCCCCCGGATCTGCGGGGTGACGCCAAACTGGTACGAGAGACCACCGGCCGGATCGGGACCCTCATGGCTGAGGCTCTCGAGGAACTGGCTGAAGCTACCGAGGACGACCCAGCTGCCAATTCCGCAGCGAACGAGGCACGGATGGCGGCCTTCCTGGGGATGATGGCCCGTATCGCGGCGGACCTCGAGGCAGACATGGACGAGGTGGACGCGGCAGGCGCACGCCTCCGTGACTGGACGATCGCCACCTGTGGTGATTCCTCGTCGATGTTGTTCGAGTTGCTCACCGGTATGTGGGGCTGATGTCGGAAGGTGGCGCGGCGGTGATCAGGTCCGTCTTACGAACTGTGGTGCCAGTTCTGGTCGCGGTAACCAGTCTGGTGGCATCGGCCTGTGGTGGGGGGTCGACACTGACCGCCCCGACGCCGACAACCATCGGAGAGACCCCGGTTACCACGTCGGCGCCCGCGACCACCGAGGCCCCCTCGACGACGATGGTTCCGAGCACCACCGTGCCTGCCTCGACGTCGATGGCGCCGTCGACCAGCGTCACCCCGACCACCTCGTTGGCCGGCGGACCGATCCCCGAGGCGGCCGTTGGTTTCTGCGCCGAGCTGGCCGTCGAGTCCGGCGAGTTGATCCTCGAGGTGGAGCGGGTGCTACCCGACGACGGCCTCTTGGATCCGCGCAGCCAACACGCCCTGTTGCTGGCCACCCGGAACCTGCTGGCGTGGACCAATAACCGGGTGCCCGCCGAGCTCCGAGCCGACGTGGGCCTGTTGAACCGGGTCTACGCCGATCTGGGAATCCAACTGGACCGCCTGAACCCCGAGACGGTTACCATGCCGCGCCTTCAGGCCCTGGTCTTCACCTATGTGCTCGACTCCCCGGTGGTCAAAGCCGGGGAACTGGATCTGTCGGCTCGACGTCTGGGGGCCTTCGTCGATCAGGCCTGTGGCCACGGCTTTCCGATCATGGAGTCGATGCCAGACCTTTTCGCACCCGTTTCCAAATAGGCGAGGATCCGTCTGGCCTCGGCCTACGAATCCCGGGCAGGCAGGAGACGGACGGTGGATAGCCTGATTTCCATGGACATCGCCATCGTCGGCGCCACCGGTCAGGTCGGGGGCGTCATGCGCACCCTGCTCGCCGAACGCGCCTTTCCGGTCGGAACCCTCCGGTTCTTCGCCTCAGCCCGATCGGCAGGTTCCACCATTGTCTGGGGCGATCGCGAGATCGTTGTGGAGGACACGGCGACCGCCGACTGGTCGGGCATCGACGTAGCCCTGGTGAGCGCCGGGAAGACGGCGTCGATGGAGTTCTCGCCGCAGATGGCCGCGGCAGGCGCCACGGTGATCGACAACTCGTCGGGTTGGCGAATGGACCCCGACGTGCCCCTCGTGGTTCCCGAGGTCAACGCCCACGAGCTGGACGACATCCCCAAGGGGATCGTGGCCAACCCGAACTGCACGACCATGGCCGCCATGCCGGTGTTGGCCCCGCTGCACGCCGAGGCGGGCCTGCGGTCCCTGACCATCGCCACCTACCAGGCGGTCTCCGGTGCCGGTCTCGCCGGTGTCGCCGAGCTGGCCTCCCAGGTCGCCGCGGTGATCGACGACGCGTCGGGTCTAGCCCATAACGGTCGGGCGGTGGCGTTCCCCGAGCCGTCGTCATTCCCCTCGACCATTGCGTTCAACGTATTGGCCCACGCCGGGTCGTTCGTGGACGACGGGCGAGGTGAGACCGACGAGGAGCAGAAGCTCCGTAATGAGAGCCGAAAGATCCTGGGCATCCCGGACCTCGCTGTGTCGGGGACATGCGTACGGGTGCCGGTCTTCACCGGGCACTCGTTGACCGTGCACGCTGAGTTCGATCGCCCCATTTCACCGGAGCGGGCCACCGAGCTGCTGACCGGGGCTCCGGGCGTCGTCTTGGCCGCTGTGCCCACACCGCTGGATGCGGCCGGGGTGGACCCCACCATCGTGGGTCGCATCCGGGCCGACGAGACCCGCACCAATGGTCTGGCGCTCTTCCTGTCCAGCGACAACCTCCGCAAGGGTGCGGCGTTGAACACCATCCAGATCGCCGAGGAACTCCGCCGCCGACGAGCCTGAACCCGATTCCGGCCTGTTGCCGGGGCCGGTCTACGGAGGGTCCGTCACGTAGCGGGCCATCGCCTCATCCAGCGACAAGCCCAACTGGTTGGCCAGGCTGGCCAACCAAGCCATCACGTCGCCCAACTCGTGGAGCTGCTGCTCGGTCGTGCCCTTGCGGGTGGCCTGAGCCAGCTCGCCGAGTTCTTCGCAGAGCCAGGCCACGGTGGCCGGGATTCCCCGAGCCCGGTCGACCTCGCCGTAAAGGTCTTCCACCAGCGTCTGCACTTCGACGAGTTCCACGAGGCGGACGGTACCGGTCGCCGGGCAGGTCAGCGGGCATCCACCGATCGCGCGTGTGTTCGATCCACACTCAACGGGTGTCGACCGATGATTTGCAAGCTGAAGGCCTCCTCCCCAGAGGTCAGGCGACCCAGGTTATGCGGGCCCTCGACGCTCTTGACGAGTTGGAGGCCGCGGCGATCAAGTTGGTGCGGGCCGAGTTGGCGGCCGGCCCGGCGATCGACGGTCTGATCGCTGACCCGCTCACCGAAGGGACCCGGCTGGACAGTCTGTGCGTCGTGGACACCATGGCCGTCGACCTGCTGGGAGCACTCGGGCGGGACGACACCGTGCGCCACCTGGTCGACGAGGCGCCTCCGGGCAGTGCCCGTGACGCACTGGCCCGACACCTGACGCGTTCGTAAGACTGCGTTCCGGCCGGGCTAACCCGGACGACCGGTGATCAGACCTCGGGCGAGGGCTGCGGAGGGACGAGGCGTGCCAGGTAGTTGACCGCCTCGGCTCCCGGAAGGGCCAGCAGCCCGACTGGAGGCAGCAGCAGCTTGCGGTCGCGCGAGCCGCCACCGACCACTACTCGGTTCCGGGCCATCACATCGGCATCGATCCAGATAGGAACGGTGCAGCCGTCGGGTAGCCCGAACGGGGTGACGCCACCGATCTGCATGCCGGTCAGGGTCGCCGTCTCGTCGGCTCCGGCGAACGAGGCCTTGCGGGAGCCCAGCCGCCGGCGGACGGTGCCGTTGACGTCGAGGCGGTGTGTGGCCAGCACCAGGCAGAGGGCGAAGGGCCTTTCTTCGCCTTCGCGGGCCTTGCCGGCCACCAGGATGGCGTTGGCTGAATCTGCGGGGTCGATGTTGTAGGCGGCACAGAAGTCGGCTGTGTCGGCCAACGCGGGATCGCACGCCATCACCTCGTGTTCGATATCCAGTGCTTCCAACTGGTCGAGCACCGGATCTGACGCGTCGTGGGGTGGGGTCATGCTTGCCTCGGGGGTTGAGGGTCGACCTCTCGGGCCGGACCGGTCAGTCCGTAGAACACAGAGGCCACCACGATGACGCCGCCGATGAACGTCGGGGTAGCCGGTACTTCGTCGAACCACAGCCACACCCACAGCGATGCGGCGACCGTCTCCACGGGTGTGAAGAGGCTGACCTCGGCGGGTGGGGCGTGGCGGGTGGCCGTCGACATGCATAGCCGGGCGATCGGTCCGAAGAGTCCGCCCATGGCCAGAGTGGCTAGCAGGGCCCGTCGATCGAGCAGTGAGGGGTCGGCGGGAACCACGGTCATCAGGAAGATGCAGGTGGCAGCGACGGCGACCACCAGGGTGCGGGGCAGTTCGGGGTACCGGCGCCAGATCACGAGGTTGACGGCGAAGCTCATGATGGCGAGCAGGGCCACCAGGTCGCCGGCGATTCCCTCAGCGGCCATCGACCCACCAACGATCACCACGATGCCAATCAGGGTCAGACCGATGGCCCGCCAGGTTCGCATCGAGGTGCGCTCATGGAGGGCGATCCGGGCCAGGACGGCAGCAAAAATGGGTCCCGAGGCGATGATGGCCACCACGTTGGATGCAGCGGTCAGGGTCACTGCCGTCAGGAAAGCCGTGGTGCCGACCGCGCTCAGCAGCCCGGTCACTAGGAGCGGGCGTCGCCACCGGACTAGTTCACGTCCCAGGTGACGCCCGATCTTTCGGATGGCCAGACTCCAGGCCACCGGTGAGGAGAAGACGCCGACCATGAAGGCGATGGTCCAGCCGTCGACCTCGGAGTCGCGTTCGGCCACCCGAACCAACAGGGCGTCGGTAGAGACCAGGAACATCCCGGTGAAGGCCAGCAGCAGGCCGAGGGGCCGCCCGGATTGGGGAATCCTGTCCCTGAGGGACCGCAGGGTGGATGACTTGACCATCGCCGGACGTTAGTGGCGGTCGTGTGCGCCACCTGCTGCCCGGGAGTCGGCGGGGCTGGCAGTATGCGGGACGATGCGACGACCCAACGTTCTGCTGGTGACCCTGGACCAGTGGCGTGGTGACTGCCTTTCGGCGGCTGGCCACCCATCGGTGTCCACCCCGAACCTGGACCGTCTTGCCGCGGAGGGGGTGCGGTTCGCCTCGCACTTCGCGCAGGCCGCGCCGTGCGGACCCAGCCGGGCCAGCCTGCTTACCGGCACCTACCAGCACGTGCACCGGTCGGTTCTGAACGGCACCCCGCTGGACGCCCGCTTCACCAACGTGGCCCTGGCCATGCGGTCCGTGGGGTACGACCCGGTGCTGTTCGGCCATACCGATACCACGGTCGACCCGCGCACCGTGTCCGCGGGCGATCCGAGGCTCGGGGACTACGAGGGTCCGCTGCCCGGGTTCCGGGTGGGGCTTGACCTACCCGAACATCGGGAGCCCTGGTACCGGTGGCTGGAGGCCCGGGGTCACGACGTGTCGGATCGCGAGCGGTTTTTGCGGCCCCGCGACGACGTGGCCATCCCGGCGGGTCGGGGGGCGTCGTGGCCACCACCACCGTTTGCCGCCGAGGAGACCGAGACGGCGTTTCTGGTCGGGGAGGTGATCGACGAACTCGCCCGGCTGGAGAGCGTCGGCGACCCGTGGTTTGTCCACGCGTCGATCTACCGACCCCACCCACCGTTCACGGCGCCAGCGCCGTACCACGATCTCGTCGATCCAGCGACGGTGCCCGATCCCCTCGTGGACGGCGGAGTCGATACCCACCCGTTCGTGACCGCCGCGCGCGCCTTCGGTGCCTACCGGCCGCCGGGTGACGACCTCGACCTCCGGCAGGTGCGGGCCACCTACTACGGGATGATGGCCGAGGTCGACGCCCAGGTGGGCCTCCTCCTCACGGCTCTGGACGAGCTGGGAGCCACCGACGAGACCGTTGTGGTTGTGACCTCGGACCACGGCGAGATGCTCGGGGACCACGGCCTCATGTCAAAGCTGGGGTTCCACGACCAGGCGTTCTACATCCCGTTGATCGTCCGCGCTCCCGGAGGTACCGGAATCGAAACGGCCTGCACCGGTGGGGCGGGCCAGGTGGTGGAGGGCTTCACCGAGAACATCGACGTGATGCCCACGGTGCTCGACCTGGCCGGTGCCGAGGTGCCCCGGCAGTGTCAGGGCCGATCACTGCGTCCCTTCCTTGACGGATCGGTTGCCGACGGTGGTCTGCCGGACGGCTGGCGTACCGCTGCGCATTGGGAATTTGATTTCCGGGCGTGGGCTGGTTCCAGGGAGTTGGATGGGCTGGACGGTCACCGGTGCAACCTCGCGGTGCACCGGGACCACCGAGGCAAGTACGTGCACTTCGCCGGGATGGCGCCGATCTTCTTCGACCTCGAGGGTGATCCGGACGAGTGTGAACCCCTTGGCGACCACCCGTTGATGGCCGGGTACGCGGCGGCTCTCCTGGACTGGCGGATGGCCACCGACGAGCAGGAACTCTCGGACCATCTGGCACTGCCCGGAGGAATGATCGTCCTCGGCACCTGACCGTCGGATCGCCACGGTCGGTTGCCCAGTACTGGGGTGCGACCGGGGTCACCTGTGACCACAGTCGCCGTGGATTCGCGTGACTGATACCCCAGAATCTATGCAGCGATCTACCGATGGGTAACTTCCAAATGGAGGGGCCATCGGAGCAGGTCAGACACAACAACAGCTTCGACGAGCCCCCCGGCTGAATCCGGACGACGGCCGTCGGACCACAGTGAAACAGAGCAAGCCATGCGTTCCAACAAGCTGCGTTCCAGCAACCGTTCATTCCACAACCTCCGGCACCCACAGCAGGACCTCTTTCTGGCCCTGAACCAGGCTGCCGGCTACGGCCACTTCGCCGGTTTCAACGACCGGGCCGTGCGGACGATCATGTCCCTCGGACAGCAGATGGTGGCTGACCGGCAGCGTCCGGTTCCGCCCGTTCACAAGGCGGCCGACACCGAGGCCAACCGGGACATCGCCGATTTGGATCTTGCTGCCTGATCGGGCGCCTCTCGGGCGAACCAACACGCGAATCGGAGCCGGGGCCAATGCCCCGGCTCCGTCGCGTTCCGGGGAGGCAAGTGGTGCGTTTCCGAAAGCTCGGAGGCCTTGTGCTACTCCGAGCCCTCGGATAGATCTTTCACTCTCCCTCCTGTGGGGAGCGCATGGGTTCAATGATCAATTCGAGGTAGAGGTGGAGTAGATGGGTGACGGCGATTTCGACCTGGCTGATGCCTACGCGGTCGAGACTCCGGACGACAACCGAAACTTGTACGCCCGGTGGGCCGACAGCTACGAATCGGGGTTCATCAAGGAGAACGCCTACCGGTACCACCTCGGGGTGGCAGGGGCCCTTCTCGCCTCGGTGACTCCTTCCGACGGGCCGGTGCTCGATGTCGGTTGCGGCACCGGTCTGGTCGGTGAGGCGCTGCGGCTCGACCACCGCTGCCCGTCACCACTCGACGGCCTCGACTTGTCGCCGGAGATGTTGGAGCAGGCTGGCACCAAGTCGACAGCGTCGGGTGAGGCCGTCTACTCGAGTCTCCACGTGGGCGACCTGACAGCCGTGCTGCCCCTGGTCGGCAATTCCTACGGGGCCGTTGTCAGTTGTGGCACGTTCACCCATGGCCATGTGGGGCCCGACGCGTTCGACGAGCTGTATCGCATTGCCCGGCCAGGGGCGCTGTTCGCCATCGGAATCAACCCCGACCACTTCACGGCCCACGGCTTCGAGGCCCGGTTCGCCAACGATGTGGCCGCCGGAACCATCATCGAGCCGACCATCCATCGGGTGGTCACCTACGGTGCCGGACCCAACGTTGACCAGACGTCGCCGGTCGCCGTATTCCGTCTTCGCTGACCTGTCAGAACGTCCGGACCCGTCAGGTCCGGATCAGGAGTCTGTTCAGAAAGCGCACGCCATGTCGGCGCCACAACACAGTGGGGACTTGATCTTTCCGTGGTCGTTCGGGCACTTGGAGACCTGCACGGTCGAACCGTCGTCCTTGGCCACACGTCCCGGTACCGCTCATGCTCACTCCGCCAGGGTCGCTGGTCGGCCCGTAGTGTGATGGCCGTGGAGTTCAACGGCTACCTAGCCACGCCTGTCTGGAATGATGGGGAGATGGCCCCAGGGGAAATGGTCGGGGGCGGTGATCGCCTTGTTTAACTTCTCATCCAGCTGGTTGAAACGTCTCGCTTTAGTTGTGGTGGTCCTGACGACCGCTACCGGCTGTCTCCGAATGGATATGGCTATCAGGGTTGAACCTGACGGCACCGGGACCGTGGAAATCGAGATGTTACTTTCGGAAACACTCACTGAATTAGCTGAGGCCTTCTCGGACGAAGACGCTGGCGACCTTTGCGCGGAGATGATCAATGAGTCCGCTATGTCTGACATGCCAGCAGGTGCCGAGGCGCGTGAACTTTCGAAGGACGGGTGGTGTGGCGCCGAGATTTCCTTCTCCTTTACAGATTTCGACCTTACAGAACTCTCTACGGCTGACGGGATGCCGATCCGCCTCTGGGTAGAGAACCAGACGGTTTTCTTCGATCTCGATGTTTCCGACCTAACCGCAGACTTCGACGAGGACATGTCGTTTGAAGAAATGGCAGCGATGGCCAAAGTGTTCGATTTGGCACTTGATGAGCCAAAGATGGTTTTTGAGGTCACGCTGCCTGGGGCACCTGTCGATCACAATGCCGACTCGACCCAAGGTTCTACTTTCAACTGGGAACTAGACCTATTCGGAGACGAGAGTCGAACTTCGTTCTACGCCTCAGCGGACATGTCCCGTTCCGACAACTCAGACAATGCATCGTCAAGCGGTCTGTTTCTTGTTGGTGGTCTAGTTGGCGGTCTAGGGCTTGCTGCCATTCTCGCCTTCGCCGTACGAATTCGGTCGGCTCGGAAGTCGGATAGCGACCAAGAGATTGATCAGAAGGGGCCGATCGGGTAGAGGCAAATAGGTTCAAGACCAGCGTCTATAGAGTTCCACCCCTCGATGCCCGCGCTGCCCCGAACGGGCTTGTCCGATGGACCGGGAACCTGGGTCCCGTTCTGGCTGTTGGAGTGCGCCCCCTGGGATTCGAACCCGGAACCTGCGGATTGCAGTTCTCAGATCATTGCCCCTAGGGCATTTCTCTGGACTGTCTTTGGCATGCATTCACATGCCATCTCGACACGGGACACCAGCCAACTCACTTGCCAGGGAACCCTCAGACACCGTGGTCAAGTCGAAGGAGACCACTTTGGGTGGTTGAAACCTGCCGAGCCGTTTTCAATAACCTGCCGAGACCCCCTGGTCGGGTAGGCGGGATTTGAACCCACGACCTCCTCGTCCCGAACGAGGCGCGCTACCAAGCTGCGCCACTACCCGTTTCAGCGGGCAAGGGTACCGGCGCCCTACTGGGACCGGTCGTGCCCACCGGGCCAGTTCGGATGGCCCCGTTCAGGTCGCCTTCCGTGGGTCACGGGTGTGTTCAGGTGGCGAGTACATCACGGGCGGTGCGTCGCAGGATGAGGGCGTCGACCGGCTTGACCATCCAGGCGTCCGCCTCGGCCCGCTGGGCCAGAAAGGCATCTGCATCGCGGTCCAGGAGCATCACGATCCGTTGCTCGGGGATCCGGTCGGCCCGCTGCTCGAGGCGAAGGTCCATACAAGTGGCCATGCCACCCATGTTCCCGATCTGGAGGTCGAGCACCACCAGCGCCGGCTCGTGGGCGGCCACCGCGGCCAGCACCTCGGCTCCGGTGTGTACCCGGACCACCGTGTGGTCGCCTTCGAGGGCAGCATCCACCTCGTCGTGGACGTGGTCGGCATCGGTGGCCACGAGAACCGTCAAATAACCCGTCGGTGAGGCAGCGGTCTCGCTCATGGGCGGGAGCGTACCGGGGGGTCGGTGACCGTTACCGCCCGCCGCCGACTACGTTGCCCCCAACGGACGTGCCCTCCGCGCACGTCGATCGGTCAGGAGGCGACCCGGATGCTCGAGATCACGGTCGAACGACATGATGGCTATGTCCTGTGCCGACCAGCCGGGGAACTCGACGCCTACACGGTGGCCCAGTTCCGGGAGTCGTTGACCGATTTGTCTATCGAGGCCTTCATCCTGGTCGACCTCTCCGACGTCCCGTTCATGGACTCCGCTGGCCTAGGTGCGCTCATCGGTGGGATCCGACGTGCCCGGGAGAACGACGGAGACGTGGCCGTGGCGTGCAATCGCCCGGCGTTGATTCGCTTGCTGCACACCACCGGCTTCGATCGGATCGTGCCGGTGCGTGAAACCGTCGAGGAGGCCGCACTGGCGCTCGGCGAGGCTGGTACCTGACCAGTAGTTCTGAGGGATACTGCCCACGGAGATCCACCCGCCGAAGCAGGTTGGCCTGGGCAGGTTGCCAGCGCACAACGGTCCGTAGGCTTGCCCGACTCGTTGTCTTCCCCTCCTCCCGGACCCGTGATGCGACCCCTCTCTCCGCTCTCCCTTCTCCGCCGTGTGCTCGCTGTCCTGCTGACCATGACGGCCGTCATCGTGCTGGGCGCGCCGACCGTTGTCGCCCATTCCGAACACGAGGGCGAGGTGCACACCCCACCGGCCGTGGTCGACGTCGTGGAGGTCCAGGGCTTCCTGGACCCGGTACTGGTCGACATGCTGGCCGACGTCCTGGAGTCCCTCGATCCGGCCGAGACGGTGGCCGTGGTCTTCCAGGTCGACAGCACCACCTCGGTGGTCGATGACGCTGAACTGGTCCGTCTCGCCGAACTGATCGTCGCCGCACCGGTTCCGGTCTCGTTCTGGGTCGGCCCGTCGGGCGCTGAGGCCACCGGGCCGATGGCCCGACTGGTGGCCCTCGGCGACGACATCGGCATCGCGCCGGGTGCCCACCTCGGGGCGTTGGGCGATTCCGTGCTGGGCGGTGGCTTCGGCCTTCCGTTCGGCCTGCCCGTCGACACCGATCTGGTGGACCGGGCCGTGGGCTACGAGGAGGCCATCGAACGGGGCCTAGCTCGCTCTGCACCGGTACTTCTAGAACAGCTGGTGGGCGTGCCCGGCTTCGAGGTCCGGACGGTCGACGGCGACGACGGCCCGTCGGTCCAGCCGGTCACCCCAACCCGCTTTCGTCAACTCGACGTCGTGGCCCAGTTCTTCCATACGGTGGCCAGCCCGGCGGTGGCCTACCTGCTCCTGCTGATCGGTATGGGCCTGCTGGTCTTCGAGTTGTACACGGCCGGCGTGGGCATCGCCGGTGTCATCGGCGCCGGATGTTTCCTCCTTTCGACCTATGGCCTCGGTGTGCTCCCTGCTCGGGGTTGGGCGGTTGGCATCCTCGTCTTCGCCTTCGTGGGCTTCGCCATCGACGTCCAGGCCGGTGTACCGCGTCTCTGGTCGATCATTGGGACAATCGCCCTGGTGGCCGGCTCGGTGTTCCTCTTCGAGGGACAGTCCTTCTCCTGGATCACTCTGACTGTCGGCCTGCTGGGCACGGTGGCTGGTGTGGTGGGTGGAATGCCGACCATGGTCCGGACCCGGTTCTCGACACCCACCATCGGTCGGGAGTGGATCATCGGCGAGGAGGGGACCGCCGAGGACGAACTCTCGCCCAACGGCACGGTCCGCGTGCGCGACGCCGTGTGGCGGGCCACCACCAACCGGGCCACCCCGGTGGAACCCGGTGGCGACATCCGGGTGACCGGGGTCGATGGCTTGTGGCTGGAGGTCGAGCCTGTCGACGGCGCAGCCCGCGACTATCGACGTCGCTGAGTTGGCTGGTAATTCACCCTTGTCCCGTCCGGCACGCGCGTCATAGGTTCGTCGTCTACGGCCCGATCGGACGGGCCGACAGACCACGAGGGGTGTGCGGATGCCGGTTAACGGCAACTTCCGAGAGTGGCAGGTGAAGGCGGCTTGTCGAGGACCGCAGGCTGTGGTGTTCTACCCGCCGGGTAGCGGTGAGGGCCGGGACGAGAAGCGTCTCCGGGAACTCCGGGCCAAGGCGATCTGTGATCGTTGTGTGGTGGCCGGACGGTGTCTCGAGTTCGCTGTGGGCCGTGGCGAGACCCATGGAATCTGGGGTGGGACCAATGAGTCCGAACGTCGGGTGCTGCTCGGGATCTGAAACTGCGTCAGAGAACGGGGAGGCGTGGGCCGGCGATTCGGACGTCGCCGCGCCGTCTGGTTATACCGGTGCCGTCTAGATGGGACAACAATGGCATGGCGTGCTTGCGGGTGTTTCCCGCCGCCTCCCGGAATACCGAGACGGTGAATCCGTCGGGATCGTCGACCAGTAGCCGGGCGGCCAGCCGGGCGGCCGCATCGATAGCCGAGGTGGAATAGAAGATCCCCTCCACTTCGATCACGTCGCCCCGTCGGACCAGTTCCCGTAGCTCGCCGCGGTCGACCCCGTCGGGTCCAGGTGGGGTGAACGGTGAGGCGGCCAGGGCGGCCACGAACGGGTGGTCGGCCAGCGGATCGACGGTTCCCACCGGGACCAGCCGGCCGGCTTCGATCACCGCATCGCCTAGGAGCCCGGCGACGGCCCGCTCGAAGGGATCTAGCCGAGACAGTTCGAGACCCAGCGGACCGACGGAATCGACGGTGTCTCGCAACCTTTCGAGCGTCTCATGGAGTATCTCGGGATTGACGACCCAACGGTCGACGTCGGGAGCCCGACGTTCGCCAGTGAGTCGTTCCAACTCGTCGGCGTCCACCCAGCCCCGCTCTTTCACCACCCGGTCCACGGAGCGGTCGGGTCGGGCGGCGGAGGCCTTTTCGGTCGGGTCTACGTCGAGTACCTCGCCCCCGCCCACCGTCTCCGACCGGCCCGATTCGCGTAGGATGAACCGGTCGCCGGGGAGTAGGGGAAGTGGTCGGGGCAGGTGGATCCGGACTGATCCCTCGGACCCCGGCTCGAGGGCATCGGGACCGAGGATGCGCATCCTCACCGGGTGTTCACCCGAGCCGAGGTAGAGGACGTGGGCGCCCCGTCTTGAGACCGGGTGGTCGAGCCGCTCCAGCACCTGGAGCGAGGCGTCGAACACCGCTGTGTGGTGCCACTGGTCAGATCGAACGAGTACGTCGCCGCGGACCACCTCGTCATGGGCGGCCCCGACCAGATTGACCGCACACCGGCTACCGGGAGGCAACTCGAGGTGGCTGGCGTGGTGATTCTCTAGCGATCGCACCCGGACCGCAGTGCCCGCGGGGTGGATGGCTAACTCATCGTCGACCCGCAGGGCACCACCGGAGAGCGTGCCGGTGACGACGGTGCCAGCACCTTTAGCGGAGAAGGCACGGTCGACCCACAGGCGGGGCCTGCCGTGGTCCACAGCGGTGGGCGTAGCGGCCACCAGGGTGTCGAGGGCGGCTCGCAGATCGTCGAGGCCCAGCCCGGTCGGTGCATCGGTGGCCACCACCGTGGCTCCGTCGAGGAACGTGCCCTCCACCTGCTCGATGATCTCCAGACGGGCTAGGTCGACCAGGTCCTCGTCGGCCGTGCCGACCTTGGTCAGGGCGATCACGCCGTGGCCGATACCCAGTAGTTGGAGGATCCGCAGGTGTTCCTCGGACTGGGGTTTCCAGCCCTCGGTGGCCGCCACCACGAATAGGCAGGCGTCCACGGCACCCACACCGGCAAGCATGTTCTTGAGGAACCGGACGTGGCCAGGGACGTCGACTAGCGACAGGGCGGCCCCCGAAGGCAACGTGGTGGCTGCGAACCCCAGGTCGATGGTCAGGCCCCGGGCCTTCTCTTCGGCGAACCGGTCGGGATCGGTTCCCGTCAGGGCTTCAACGAGGGTCGACTTGCCATGGTCGACGTGGCCCGCCGTAGCAACGACGTGCACCGGTCAGCGCCTGTCGCTGGAGGGGGTGCGGTCGGCGGTCGCCTGTACGGGGGCCGCGTCGGGTGTCAGGCCGGCGAGGGCTGCGGCGATCACGTCGTCATCATCAGGATGCACGGTCCGGAGGTCAAGCACGGTGGAATGGTCAGTCACCCGGGCCACCACAGGGGGTGAACCGGCACGCAACTCAGCCACCCGGTCACCGGCGAGGACCAGCCCGACCGAAGGGATCTCCACCCCGGGCAGTGTTCCCCCGCCGGGCACGGCCACCGTGTCGGCGACCAGATCGGGTGTCAGATTGGCAGCGATCCGTCCAGCGCGGGCCCGCAAGTCGGAGACCGGCTCGGTGGCCATACGCCAGAACGGAATGGCCCAGCCGTCCCGGGTCAGATAGGCCAGTGCCAGGTTCTGAAGAGACTGCAGCACGAGGCTTCCCGGGCGAAGGGCCCGGGCCAACGGATGAGCGGCGCACGCCGCGATGAGGTCCGCTCGACCGGCGATGATCCCAGCTTGGGGTCCGCCCAGCAGCTTGTCGCCCGAGAACGTCACCAACGCCGCTCCGGCCTCCAGTGTCTGACGGGCTGCCGGCTCGTCGGCCAGCCACCCCGGTGGACCGTCAGCCAACCACGGGCAGGCGGCATCCAACAGGCCCGACCCGATGTCGGCCACCACCGGCACGTCTAGAGCAGCCAGTTCGGCCACCGACGCCGACTCGGTGAAGCCTTCGATCCGGTAGTTGGACTGGTGGACGGACAAGGTCAGGGCCACGTCGGGGTCGGCCGCGATGGCGGCCGAAAAGTCACCGATGCGGGTCCGGTTGGTGGTCCCGACTTCGACCAGACGGGCACCCGACTGGGCCATCACGTTGGGGATCCGGAAGCCGCCACCGATCTCGACCATCTCGCCGCGTGACACCACCACTCCCCGCCCGGCGGCCAGAGCAGCCAGCACGAGCAGGACAGCGGATGCGCAGTTGTTGACCACCATGGCGGCCTCGGCGCCGCACGCCCGGGCCAGCAGCGCGGGGGCCCGATCTTGCCGAGAACCCCGTGAACCACTGGCCAGATCGAACTCCAGCGTCGTGTAGCGCCGATCGTCGCCTGAAGAAGGGCTCCAAGGCGCCCGGCCCAGGTTGGTATGCAACAGCACGCCGGTGGCGTTGACCACGTCGGACAGGAGGGCCCGGGCCGTGGCCTCAGCCAGCTCGCGGGCCCGAATCAGGGCACTGGCCGGTTCGTCCGCGGCCACCGCTTCGGCCACCGCGGTGCGGGCCGCGTCGACCAGTAGGGGGTGGGGCAGGCCGATGTCGGCCAGCGATCGGGCCAGACGGTCGACGCTGGGGGGCCGGTCAGGGGCCGGGCCGGGGGAACTTTCTGAGGGGCGGGTCATGTAGTCGCGAGGATAGGCGGATGGTTCCCGTCCGGGCCCGGCTCGCCGTGTTCCCTCCACAGGGCCCCCACATCGGGGTACCCGTATCGGGCCGCTCTAACATGCGGCCGTGTTCCTGATCCTGTTCCTGGTGTTCGTAGTGACACCGATCGTGGAGTTGGCCGTCATCGTTCAGGTAGCGGGCTCGACCGGGGTCCTGAACACCATCGGGTTGCTGGTGCTGGTCAGTGTGGTGGGCGCGTGGCTCGTAAGACGTGAGGGCCTCGGCATCCTGCGTCGGGCCCAAGAGGAGGCGGCTCAGGGTCGGATCCCCGGCCGCGAGATCGTCGACGGTCTGCTGGTTCTGGGTGCCGGTGCTCTCATGCTCACCCCGGGGTTCGTAACCGATGCTGTTGGCCTGGCCCTGCTGTTCCCGCCGACACGCGCCGTGATACGGGCCATGACCACCCGCCGGCTGACCCGTTCGATGGCCAGCGGGCGGACCACCTTTCGGCACGGGTGGCGTGGCGAGGATCCCTCGTCCGGAGGAATCATCGACGCCGGCTCCTGGGAGGACGGGACTCCCGACGGACTGGACGAGCCAGATCGGCTCGACTGAGTCGTTTCGTACGGATTCTGGCTCAGGCCCCGGCGGCGTCCAGAGCGTCCTCGGCGGCGGCCAGAAGCCGGGCGCTGCAGCCCGCCATGTCTACCGGTGGAGCCGCCTCGGTGACGATGTGTTCCACGATCTCCCGGTAGGCATCGGCCGCCGGACCCTCGCCGAGGGAGATCGGGCAGCCGGTATCGCCGGCGGTAGCCACCGCCCCGTCCAGCGGGATGGTGCCGAGCAGTGGGGCTCCGACCTGTTGGGCCAGCGCGCCACCGCCCCCGGCGCCGAACAGCTCATGGCGGCTGCCGTCGGGTGCCACGTAGGCACTCATGTTCTCGACCACTCCAACGATTCGCAGGTAGTTGGCCCGCCCCATGTTGGCCACCCGCACGGCCACCTTCTGGGCGGCTAGGGCCGGCGTGGTCACCACCACCATCTCGGCCTGCGGGAGCATCTTGGCCAGACCCATCTGCACGTCTCCGGTACCTGGCGGCATGTCGATCAGCAGGTAGTCCATCGGGCCCCAGGCCACGTCTTCGCAGAAGTGCTGGACGGCCCGGTTCAAGATCAGACCCCGCCACATGAGGGCCGACTCCTCGTTGTCGACGAGAAGCCCCATCGACACGACCTTCACGACGCCGTCCCCGATTGGGACCTCAATGGGGTCGATCTTGCCAACCTCGGGAGACCCACCGAGGCGACCCTCGACGCCCAGCATGCGTGGTATCGAGAAGCCCCAGATGTCGGCATCCATGACGCCGACGGTCATGCCGCGGGCGGCCATGGCGGCAGCCAGGTTCACGGTCACTGACGACTTGCCGACGCCTCCCTTGCCCGAGGCCACCATCAGGACCTTGGTGGTCGCCGGCACCTCGGTGTCGGGGGCGTTGCGGCTCACGTTGAATCGGGCCCGGGCCATGGCCGTGGCCTTCTCTTCGGCGTTGAGTTCATCCCACGAGAGGTGGACTGACGACACGCCAGGCAGGTCGGCGACCCGGGCCCGGACGTCGCGTTGGATCTGGGCTCGGAGAGGACAACCCGAGGTGGTCAGCGCGATGGTGACGTCGACGCGACCATCGTCGTCGATAGCCACGGCACGGGCCATGCCCAACTCGACGATGTCGGTGCCCAACTCGGGATCGATGACGCCCCGGAGCACGCCGAGGACATCGGCCTCGGTCGGACTGGCGCCGCCTGGAAGCGTTTCATCCCCAGGTTCAGGCTCCATGCCGCCATGTTATGAGCATGTCCGCCGGCCGACGGCGTCAGATCCTCGGTGGGCCATCGGGGTAGGGCCCTGAGTACACTGCTCATACCGACAATCACCGCAATTTCGGGAGGAATCGATGATCACGTTGACCGACGACGCCACCACCAAGGTGGGTCAGCTCATCGCTAGTGAATCTGAAGAGGGCCTGGCTCTGCGGGTGGCCGTTCGCCCCGGTGGGTGCTCGGGTTTCAGCTACGAGATGTACTTCGATACTGAGCGGGCCGAGGACGACCTAGAAAAGGCGTACGGCGACGTGCGGGTGGTGGTCGACCAGTCGAGTGCCCAACTGCTCGAGGGCGCCACGCTGGACTACAAGGACGGCCTAAACGAGGCCGGGTTCTCAATCGACAACCCGAATGCCCAGCGAACCTGCGGCTGCGGTCAGTCATTCAGCTGAGTAACCAGACATTCTGATCGCCCTGCGGGGCGACCACCGGCCGGCGCCCGATGGCGCCGGCTTTCGTGGTTTTCAGACAGCGGTGGCCAGGGCGTCAGCCACCTCGGTGGCGTCCATGGTGAAGTGAAGGGCTGCGGTGACGATCCCGTCGAGGTCGGCCACCACGAGGCTCGGCTCGAAGGCCAGGCCGAGCGCCGCCACGGTCGGCGTGGTGGTGAAGTCCCCGGTCTCTGGAGCCATGTAGACCTCGGCATGTACCGCCGACCAGGGCTCAGATCGGATCCGCAGAGCCGAGCGGAGTAGGCCGACGGTCGGTCCGCAGACATCGGACTGGCAAAACCGCGGTGTGGAGACCAGCAGCGCGACGGGGCCCGGTTGGCCCAGCGCTTCGGCGACGGAGACCTCATGGAACGAGCACGGGCCGTTGGGCTCGGTGCAGATGGGATCGACGCCTGCTGGATCGGTCCGAGTCGGGGTGGCCACCGCCGGAAGTCGGTCTCCCACCTGGATGAGCGTGGTCTCCCCTCGGCCGACAACTCGAAGATGGTGGGGCTCGATCCCGACATCTCCGGGGGTCCCGGTAGCCAGGTGTACGACATAGTCGCCCGGGTCGTCGACCCGGAACACCAGCGGGAAGTACGGGGTGGCGTGGTCGCCGCCGTGGCGTTCGACGGTGTGGGTGGCCACCACCGGTCCGTCGGCGGCGCCGTTCACACCGGCTCGTCGGACGGTGAGGTCCAGATGGTCCGGCCCCTCGGTGCCCATGGGCCAGCCGTCCGATCCCAGGAGGACGTAGGGCGCGCGCTGGGCCAAACCGGCGACCAGGGCGCTGGGGGCCACGTATCCGTCGGCGAACCGGGCGCCCAGCCGCCAGCCGGCAGAGGCAGTCGAACCGATGGTCGCGGCCGGGGCGGATGTCCCAGCTGAGGTGCTGGCGGAGCGACCACCGCAGGCGGCCAGAAGCGCGCCGGCGGCCAGCCCGACCAGGACCTGACGCCGACCCGTCGGCTGTGGTTCTGCGCCGGTGGGATCCTGCATGGTTGGTGACCGTAGTGGTGAGATCGGTGACCGTAGCGGTGAGGTCGGTGACCGTCGTGGTGACCGGGCACACTCCTCGGATGGACACGCCCACCCCGGAGGACCCATTGGACCGGGGAGCGGTGCGTCTGACCGTCGACGGTCAACCGGTCGAGGTGACCGACGACGGCCAGACGCTGCTCGATGCACTTCGGGGTCCGGTCGGCAATCGGTCGGTCAAGGACGGGTGCAGCCCCCAAGGCCAGTGTGGCTGTTGCACCGTGTTGGTCGACGGTCAGCCCAGGGTGTCATGCGTGACCCCGTTGCGACGCGTCGCCGGACGGTCGATTACCACGCTGGACGGTCTACCCGAGGGCGACGGTGAACGGTGGGCTGACGCCTTCTGCGCTACCGGTGGCAGCCAGTGCGGATTCTGCACGCCGGGCATCATCATGCGTTTCGCCGGACTGGAGGGCTCGGTTCCCGATGACTTGCCGAGCGACCATTCTCTGGGTAATCGGGCCCTGAGCGATCAGGCTCCGCCGGACCGCGACCGTGCAGCCCGCGCCCTGCACGCCCATCTCTGTCGCTGTACCGGCTGGCAGACCGTGCTCGACGCCTGGGAGGTCGGCGTTGGCATCCGGACGTTGTCTGCCATCTCGTCCGGCGAACCCGTCGACCGGGACGCTTCAGCCCGTCGGGCCACCCTTGAGGGACGTAGTCCTCAGAAGGTGGGCCCCGAGGTGGCGCTCGGTCGTGGTGGGTTCGCGACCGACACCGCCCCGGTCGAGGCTCTGGTCGCCGTGCCCGGTGACGGACCGGTCGACGATCCCGGCTCCTGGGTGGTCGCCGACACGCTGGCCGCCGCCCGCCGGGAAGCGGGCAAGGTCCAGGGCCGTCGGACCACGGCCGACGTCGTGCCGCCGTTGGAGGCCCCCGCCGGCAATTGGGCCAGTGTCCTGCGAACCGCGTGGGTCGAACCGGCTCCGCTAGAGACCGATGCTGCCTGGTGCATGCCCGGAAGCGAGCCGGTCGGGCCCTTGGCCAACGGCGGGGCCTTCGGGGCCAAGGTTGATTCTCCACTGCCCGCGGTGGCCCGGGTTCTGGCCGCCGCCCATGGTTCAACCGTCCTAGTCGCCCCGTCGCGGGAGGACACCGTTCGGTTCGGTCCCAAGCGTCCCCCGGTGGCCGGCGGGGCCTTGGTGGATGGAACCGGCATCCTCCGGGTGGTTCGCACCTCGGGGATCGTCGAGGCGGTGGCTGCCGTGGCACCCGGTCTGGATGTCGTCGAGGTTGACGTGGTCGGGCCACCGACCAGCCCCAACGTGCGGGCTGCCGGCTGGGCTGAGGCCGTGGTTCTACTCACCGGTGCCGGAGCGATGACGCCCGGCCAACCCGTGGTGTCACCCGCAGGTGCCGAAGCCGCGGCGACTGTCGACGACGACGGCATCCGGGTCGTCGTCCGGTGTGGCGACCCGCTCGATGAGGTAGTGCTCCGGTCCTACTGCATCGGTGCGGCCCACATGGCGTGGAGCTGGATCACCTCGGAGGGCCTGTCGGTCGATGGTGATGGTGTTGTCCACGACCTGACCATCCGATCTTTCGGCATCGTCCGGGCGACGGAGACCCCGCCGGTCGTCGTCGAGGTGCTGCCCGACGACGGTACGCCGATCAACGGATCGGATGCCGTGTTCGCCGCGGTGGCCGCTGCGACGTGGTGTCATAGGGGGTGCCCTCCGGACCTGCCGACCGGCTAGCCACCCGTCGGGTTGTGGAAGGATCCAGACCCCAACCACAAATTCTGTCCTTTTCGAGCAGCCCAGTCCCCGAGCAACGGAGTCCTTCGATGAGCAACACCGCTGGCCCCTACACCCCCGTCGTCCGCGCCGGCGATCTGCTGTTCGTCAGTGGGCAGGTCGGAATCGTCGATGGCAGCACTGTTGATGGTCCGGTCGCCGGCAGCCTCGCCGGGGACAGTCTTGAAGCCCAGGCCACCCAGGCGTTGGCCAACCTGCGGGCTCAGGTGGAGGCAAACGGGGCGAGGCTCGATCAGGTGGTCAAGACCACGGTGTTCCTTACCGACATGGGCAACTTCGCGGCGATGAACGAGATCTACTGCGAGGCGTTCGGTGACAGCCGTCCGGCTCGTTCGTGCGTGGCCGTGGCCGCCCTACCCCTGGGCGCCATCTTCGAGGTGGAGGCCATCGTCCACGTCGGCTGAACCGTTGGCCGTCGCGGTCGACGGCGCGGGAGTGCGCCGGCCACGGTCCGAGATGGCAGACTGCGGCCATGATCGGCGCCGTCCTGATGATCCTTCTGCTTGTCGTGGTGATGCCGGTCGGCATCCTGATGACCGGCGCGTTGGCTGCCGTTCTGCTGGGTGGCGTGCTCAAGAAGGACGTTGACACCACCCATGAGGGTTCGGAACTGCTCGAACTGAGCGAGATCGATCCTTGGGCGGGGCCCGCTGGCTAACGGCCAGAGGGTTGGCCGCGTGTACTGGGGTCAGATGCCCCAGCGGGACTGGCCGAACCGGTAGCCCACCGATCGCACGGTGTGGATCAGGTTGGCGTGTTCCTCGCCGAGCTTGGCCCGGAGCCGCCGGATGTGGACGTCGACGGTTCGGGCACCGCCGTAGTAGTCGTAGCCCCAGACCCGGCTCAATAGGGTCTCGCGGGTGAACACCTTGCCGGGGTGGGCGGCCAGAAACTTGAGTAGCTCGTATTCCATGTAGGTGAGGTCGAGCGGCTCGCCGTCGATGGCGGCCTGGTAGGTCTCGAGGTTCAGGGCGAGTGGCCCGTACTCCACCAACTCCGGGCGGGTGCCACGGCCAGTCCGCGAGAACAGGTGCTCAATCCGGGCCCGCAGTTCAGCAGGACGCAACGGGGTCAGGCAGAAGTCGTCGAAGAGATCGTCGCGAAGTTCGAGGGCGTCGAGCTGGCCACCTCCCACTAGGACCAGCAGCGGCTGCAGGGGCATCTCCACCTTGCGGAGGCGCCGACACAGTGCGAACGCCCCTTCGGGGTCGGTGTCAGCCACCACGACCGCACCTGACCAACCCTCGTCGGGTTCCTCGGCCATGGCGGCGTCGGCATTAGCAACGGCTTTCCAGGACCAGCCATCCAGATCCAGGCATTGGGCCAGTTCCGGCGGTGGAGGATTTGGGAAGACGAGGAGAGGATCCATGGTGGTTCTGCGGGTCACCGACGGTGTCCAGCGCTCCCAGTCTGCCTGTTCGACTCCATCCGTGCCTCTCCGGGATTCAGGCAGGCCTCCAGAGGGGCCTCGCTTTCGGACTCACCAGTTGGGGAGGTACGTGTCGAGTTCGAACGGCGTGACCTGCCGCTGGTACTCGTTCCACTCGGCCCGCTTGTTTCGCAGGAACCACTCGAAGATGTGGTCGCCGAGGGCTTCGCGCACCAACTCAGAGGCCTCCATCTCGTCCAGCGCCTCGTTCAGGTTGTCCGGGAGGCTGTCCACGCCAATTTCGCGCTGCTCGTCACGGCTCAGGTCATAGAGGTTCACCGCTGCTTCGGGGGACAACTCCAGGTCGTCCTCGATGCCCCGGAGGCCGGCGGCCAGTAGTACCGAGAAGGCAAGGTACGGGTTGCACGCCGGATCCAACGCCCGGTATTCGATCCGGGTCGAATCCACCTTCCCCGGCTTGGGAATGGGAACCCGGACGAGCGCCGACCGGTTATTACGTGCCCATGAGACATAGCGCGGCGCCTCGTAGCCTTCGTTGATCCGCTTGTAGGAGTTGACCAACTGGTTGGTGACCGCGGTGATCTCCCGGGCGTGGTGCAGTAGACCGGCGATGAACGACCTCGCGGTGGCCGACAGTCCGTCCGTCGCGTCGGGGTCGTGGAAGGCGTTCCGCCCATTCTGGAACAACGACAAGTGGGTATGCATGCCCGAGCCCTGTACGCCGTTGAGGGGCTTGGGCATGAACGTGGCGTACACCCCGCGGTCCATGGCGATCTTCTTCACGGCGAGACGCAGCGTCATGATCGAGTCGGCCATGGATAGGGCCTCGGTGTACTGGAGGTCGATCTCGTGCTGGCTGGGGCCGTCCTCGTGGAAGGAGTACTCCACCGGGATGGACAGGGCCTCGAGCATGTGAAGGGTCTGCTTGCGGAGGTCCGATGCCACGTCGGTGGTGGTCAGGTCGAAGTACGACGCCCGGTCGAGCGGCTGGGGGTCGGGCCCCGAATCAGCGAAGTAGAAGAACTCGACCTCCGGCGCACAGAACATCTCGAAGCCGGCGGCCCGGGCCCGATCCACGTTGCGACGCAGCACCTGGCGTGGATCGCCTTCGAACGAGGTCCCGTCGAGGTTGGTGATGTCACAGAAGATTGTCCCCGACGGTTCGGCCGGGTCGGCCCACGGAAGGAGTTCGAAGGTGGACGGGTCTGGCCGGGCCAGCACGTCGCTCTCCTGGACGCGGCTGAAGCCGTCGATGGCCGAGCCGTCGAACTGCAGGCCCTCGTCGAGCACCGTCTCCAGCTCGGCCGGGGAGATGGCCACCGACTTGTGACGGCCGAGGACGTCAGTGAACCAGAGTCGGATCAGGCGTACGCCGCGTTCCTCGACCGTGCGGAGGACGTAGGCCTGCTGATCGCGTTGGCGGTGTTCGCGATCCGGCCCGCCGTCCATGTCTTCACCAACTTGCTCCGTGTCCATGGGCCCAGCATGGGTCCGTCGGAGCCGGGAGTGCCAGTTCCAGAGCGCGTCGTTCACATGGCGTTCACAGTTAGAAAACAGTCATGAAACCACTCCACCCGTAGGTTTCACGTGTCCGGCAACGCGGCCGACCGACCGACCCAAGGATCAGGAGATCACCATGGCCATCAGGGCTGAGTACATCTGGATCGACGGCACCGAGCCGCTTCCCTACGTTCGTTCGAAGACCAAAATCATCGAGGACCCGCAGGACCTCCCCATCTGGGGTTTCGACGGTTCGAGCACCAATCAGGCCCCCGGCGATAACTCGGACTGTGTACTGCGGCCCGTGTTCTCGTGCCCGGACCCGATCCGTGGCGGTGACGACATCCTCGTGCTGTGCGACGTCTGCCTCCCCGACGGGAACATGACCCCGCACCCCACCAACACGCGGGCTGCCTGTGTGGAGGCACTCGAGAAGTACGCCGACCAGGAGCCGATCTTCGGCATCGAGCAGGAGTACACCTTCTTCCAGGAGGGCCGTCCGCTGGGTTGGCCTGTTGAGGGCTACCCAGCGCCGCAGGGCCCCTACTACTGTGGCGTGGGCGCCATCGAGGTCGCCGGCCGCGACATCGTCGAAGCGCATACCAAGGCCTGCATGGACGCCGGCCTGGCCATCTCGGGCACCAACGCCGAGGTCATGCTCGGCCAGTGGGAGTTCCAAGTCGGCCCGGTCGACACCGTGGCCGTGGCCGATCAACTCTGGATGGCCCGCTACCTGCTGTACCGGGTGGCCGAGGACTTCCAAGTGGACGCCTCGGTGGCCGCCAAGCCCATCAAGGGCGACTGGAACGGTGCCGGTGCGCACACCAACTTCTCCACCAACGCAATGCGCGAGGGCTACGACGCCATCATCACGGCGTGCGAGTCGCTGGGCGCCGAGGGTAAGCCGGCGGAGCACATCGCTGGTTATGGCCTGGGTTCCGAGGAGCGCCTCACCGGTGCGCACGAGACACAACGCTTCGACCAGTTCAGTTATGGCGTGTCGGACCGCGGTGCATCGGTCCGCATCCCGTGGCAGGTCAATCTCGACCAGAAGGGTTACATCGAGGATCGTCGCCCTAACGCCAACATGGATCCGTACGTGGTCACCCGTCTGATCACCAACACCTGTTGTGAGGCCCTCGCCGGCTGACCGGTCCAAACGTTCGACCGGTTCTGCCGGCCGCCGTTCGATGCCCCCGGGTTCCACGCCCGGGGGCATCGGCCTTTTTGACAGATGTTTTCGGCGGTTTTTCTTTATCAGGCCCTCTGTTGGCCTTCATCGTCTCCTCATCTGGCCCTTGCATCGTTGCCTCCATGCCGCCGACCGACGGTGGCCACGGAGCCCGGTACATCGAGGACTGGGAGAACAGGAGCAGGCGATGAAGAAGATGACGATCAGGGTGATCGCTACCGCGGTGTCGCTGATGGCGGGATCAGTTCTGGTGGCCACGCTGTCGCCGATCGGTACGGCCGGTGCTCATTCGGCGGCGGATACCCCGGCGGATACCTGGGCCGACGCACCGATGGACCGGGCGGCACGGATGACCGAGATGCGCGAGCAGTTCGCCGATCACAGGGGTGCTGATCGCCCGGATGAGGGTGAGAAGGTCGGAGAAAAGTTCGGCCACGGCGAACGCTCCGGTGGCCAGGACCAGCTGAAGCAGAAGCGGGACCGACGGGCCCACTTCGCCAGCCAGGTGGCCGACTTCCTGGACATGGATCGGAGAGACCTCGGTATGGCCCTGCGTGACGGCGCGACGCTGGCCGAGCTGGCCGGCGAGCGGGTTGACGAGTTGGTGGCTGAGTTGGTGGCTACGGCGTCCGAGCGAATCGAACAGGCTGTCGCCGACGAGAAGCTGGACCGTGACCGGGCCGACGAGATTCTCGCCGGAGCCGAGGAGCGGGCCACGTCCCGGGTTAACGGCGAGAGCCCTACCCGTCGCGGTGGCCCGTCCGGTCTCCACCGGTCGATGCACCGTCTGGCTTCCTGACGGGAACCCGCCCGGGCTTTCGTCGCCTCCACGGCTGGGGCGGTGGAAGCCCGTCGGTACGCTGGGACCATGACCCGGGTCCGGCTGGCGATGGTGCAGATCGACACGGTCGTCGGCGACCTGGACGGCAACGTCGACCGGGTGCTGGCCACCCTCGATGAGGTGGCCGACTGCGACCTGGCGCTCTATCCGGAGATGACGGTCACCGGGTATCCCCTCGAGGACCTCGTCCACAAGCCCGGCTTCGTGATCCGCAGCCGTGAGGCTGTCGAACGGGTGGCCGAGGCGAGCGGTTCGTGCACCCTGGTGGTCGGCTTCGCTGACGTCGGGCCCGATGGGCCGGACGGCCCGGCCCACAACGCGGTGGCCGTCTGCCACGGTGGCCGGATCATCGGGACGTACCACAAGGAGTGCCTCCCCACCTACGACGTGTTCGACGAGGCACGGGACTTCGCGCCGGGCACCGCTCCGCTGGTGCTTCACCGCATCGGCGGGGTGCGGGTGGGTCTAGCTATCTGTGAGGACCTGTGGGTGGCCGGTGGCCCGGTCGAACGCCTGGTGGCCGGTGGTGCCGACCTCATCGCCACGGTGAACGGATCGCCGTACCACCTGGGCAAGCAGGCGGCCCGTGAGTCGGTGGTGGCCGCCTCGGCTGCCTCCTCGGGACGACCGGTGGTCTACCTGAACCTGGTCGGAGGTCAGGACCAGTTGGTGTTCGACGGCGGGTCGATGGTGGCTGACCCGTCGGGACGAATCGTGGCCCGGGCGCCGCGTTTCGATGAGGCCGTGGTGATCGTCGATGTGGATGTCTCCAGAGGTGGAGACGACCCCGTGAACGATCGTGTTCCCCCGCAGGGCACCGCCCTGCCGGTGATCGAGGTTTCCGAGGCGGTCGAACGGTCGGACCGTCTAGTGGTGCCCGCGCTGGCTCCACTGGATGAGACGGCCGAGCTCTACGGGGCACTGGTGGCCGCCACACGCGGGTATGTCATCAAGAGTGGCTTCACCGACGTGTGTCTCGGCCTATCGGGCGGCGTGGACTCGGCGTTGGTAGCCACCGTCGCGGCCGACGCCCTCGGCCCGGACCACGTCCACGCGGTCCTCATGCCGTCTCGGTACTCCAGCGACCATTCGGTGGACGACGCCCGGGCACTGGTCGCCTCTCAGGGAATCGACGCCCACGTCCTTCCCATCGAAGAGGCCCATTTGGCCCTGACCGGCGTGTTGGCCAGGGCCATCGAGGGGGGCCCGACCGGCCTCGTCGACGAGAACCTGCAGGCCCGTATCCGCGGCGTGCTGCTGATGGGCCTGTCCAATGCCCACGGATGGATGGTGCTGACCACCGGCAACAAGAGCGAGTCGGCGGTCGGCTACTCGACGCTGTACGGCGACACGGCGGGGGCCTACGCGGTGATCCGGGATCTCTACAAGACCAGGGTTTACGACCTATGTCGGTGGCGCAATGCCGGGGAACCGGGGCTAGACGGACAGCCGGTCATTCCCGAACGCATCCTTACCAAGCCCCCGTCGGCCGAGCTACGGCCCGACCAGACAGACGACCAGAGCCTTCCGCTATACGACGTGCTGGACCCGCTGCTGGAGGCCTACGTGGAGGGCAATCGAACCCGAGCCGAACTGGTGGCCGAGGGCCACGATCCTGATCTGGTGGACCAGGTGGTCCGCCTCGTGGACGGAGCGGAGTTCAAGCGTCGCCAGACGCCGCTCGGTCCGAAGGTGACCACACGCGGGTTCGGCCGCGACCGTCGCATGCCGATCGTCAACCACTTCCGGGGGTGACTGCCGTGACCGATGCACCGTTGCATGAGGGACCGACATCACTCACCACCGAGGGTGGGACCAGCGAGTTCACGCAGTTGGCCGACCTCTGCGAGGCGCTGGCTGGACAGTTGGGAGACTGGTCGACCGACGGGGCTGATATCGCCTCGTCCGCCACGATGGCCTCCCTTTCGGCGCGTCTCACCGAGCACGCTGGATGGTGGCGCGATCAGGTCCCCGAGTCGGTGTTGTTGGCCGAGGTACGCGACGCGGCCTCGGACCCGGTTCGACTGACCGCCGTGCTGGCCATGCTCGACGTGGCGCCCTCGGCGCGGACGGCGGCTGTCGCCCCGGTTCTGGACGGCGTGGTGGCCCACCTCGTGGGACTGGCCGATCGACTCTCGCCGGTCGGTGATGCGCCGGCGCGTCGCGTGCTGCGGTTGGTGCTCGCCGATCTCGCGGACCGGCCTCGCCATCCATGAGCCGTTGTTCCATGGCGGGCCATCCATGACAGGTCCCGCCGGTATCGTCATGCTTCGTGACGGCGGTCACCTTTTCGTGTTGGCATCCAGAGGGTCGTGGATATGGTGACGGTCGATCGGGGGAGTGGGGGCAACTTTGCCATCCGACCCACCATCCGCCCTTCGGGGCGAGCCGATCGGGTGTGTTGACAGGCGAATGATTCGGTGAACGGCGGTCCCGTAAGACGGGCCGGATGTTCCCCCGGCTGGAGGAGACGAGGGTGGCCAAGGAGCGGGTCGAACGGGACGAGGAAGACCTCGTCCGGCTGTATCTCACCGATATTGGTCAATATCCACTGCTGACCAAGGAGGGTGAGGTTCGCCTCGCCCAGCAGATCGAAGCGGGCATCGAGGGTCGGGCCGAGATGTCCGCCAAGGGCGACAGCCTTACGCCGGCCCGTAAGCGCGAGCTGAAGCGCAATATCAAGCGGGGCGAGGAGGCCGAGCGCACGTTCGTCCAGTCCAACCTCCGACTGGTCGTCTCCATCGCCAAGAAGTACCAGGCCTCTGGGCTGCCGTTGCTGGACCTCATCCAGGAAGGCAACCTCGGTCTGATGCACGCCGTCGAGAAGTTCGACTGGCGCAAAGGCTTCAAGTTCTCCACCTACGCCACTTGGTGGATCCGTCAGGCCATCACCCGCGGCATCGCCAACACCGGGCGGACCATTCGCCTTCCGGTGCATGCCGGTGACACCCTGGCCCGCCTGCAGAAGGCACGGTCCCGCCTCGAGCTGAAGTTCGGACGTCAGGCCACGCTGGCCGAGCTCTCGGCTGAGGTCGAGATGCCCGAGGAGAAGGTCACCGAGGCGTTGCGCTTCGCGGCCGAACCGCTGTCGCTGAGCGAACCGTTGCGCGAGGACGGCGATGCTGAACTGGGTGACGTCGTCGAGGACCGGGCGGCCGAGTCGCCGTTCGAGGTCGCAGCCACCTCGCTGCTGCCCGAGGAGATCAGCCGTCTATTGGCACCGCTGGATACCCGTGAACGGGAGATCCTGAAGTTGCGCTTCGGGCTGGACCGGGGCGAGCCCCGCACGCTCGAGGAGGTCGGGGAGCACTTCAATCTGACCAGGGAGCGGATCCGTCAGATCGAGGCCCGGGCCATGTCCAAGCTTCGTCACCCGAGCAGCGATACCGGCGCACGCGACCTGTTGGCGGTCTGAGAAACCGGCTACTGGGTTCGGACCGTCCCATCGACGGGCCGGCCGCCCGACCCGTTCATCGGGTCGGGCTGTGGCTGGCGGAGGTGGACGGGAATCGAACCCGCCGGACGGGGATCGCCCGTCCCACCCGCTTTGAAGGCGGGGGAGCCCACCAGGTACTCAGACACCTCCATCGGTGACGGTACGGGATCGGGCGTGATGCCACTACTTCGCGACGGGTAACCACCCCGTGCGCGACGCGGGGTCCGGACCTAGCATGAGGACCATGAAGAAGCTTGTGATGTTGGCTGCGCTCGGCACCTTGGTTGCCGTCGCTGTCAAGAAGGTCCGCTCGATCTAGAGCACCCGACGGGTGGCTGGGCCAGTTGGTCCTGTCGCTCGGTCAGTCCGGTCGGTTCAGTCGGCCCGCCGGCGTCCGATGCGGCGCGCCAGAGCCACGATGGCGGCCACGATCAGAGCGGAGAGCGTGGTCGCCGCGATCCAATTCCGATCGATGGGAACCCGGTCCCCCAGGGGTACTGGATTTTCGAACTCCCGGATCAGCCAACCCCGGATCTCGGCCGTCCGGCGGAGATACCGGTCGGGGTTCACGGCCACCGGATGGCCGACCACGTCCAGCATCGGCAGGTCGGTAACCGAGTCCGAATAGCCCCACGATCCCGCGAGGTCGATGCCTCGGTCGTCAGCCAGCCGTTTGATGGCGTTCGCCTTGTCTGGGCCCTGAGCGTAAAATTCGACCTCTCCGGTGTACTTACCGTCAGCATCGGTCTCTGGGGTGGTGGCGATGAACTCGTCGACGCCGAGGTGATCGGCCAGCGGGGCCACGATCTCCACTGGTGACGCCGACACCAGGATCAGCAGGCGCCCCTCGGCACGGTGGTGGGCGAAGAGGTCGAGGGCCTCGTCGTAGACAATGGGCTCGATGACCTCAGCCAGATGGTCACGGGCGAACCGCTGCAGGGCTTCCTGATCCCAGCCGGCGGCCAGACGGAGGGCGGTCTGGCGGGCCCGGGCCATGCTCCCCTCATCGGCGCCGAAGAACCGGAATAGAACCTGGCCCCAGGCGGCCCGGAGGGCCATCGGCGCACTCAGGTAGCCGGCTCGATGGAGTGCCGGCCCGTACGCGGCCATCGAAGCCCGCGCGATGACCGTCTTGTCGAGGTCGAAGAAGGCCGCCTCCACGAATCCGATCCTATTGCGCTGCCTCAGGTCGGGACTGGGCACCGTCATGAGTCCGACCGGTTCCTGCTCCTCCATCGGTGACGAACGATCGCGTGGGAGTGGTGATGGAGATCTACTGGCCGGTGAAGGGCGGACGGGGGAACGCGATGCTCGTAAGGGGTCCGGGTAGCGGCGGACGGTCACCGTTGCGCCGGGTGGAGGACGCGGTGATCGGCTCCGCAGGCTTGAACCCGCTGGACATCGACGTCAAGCGGGTGGTCGACGGTGACTATCCGCCACCTGGCTCGGATCGACACGCCGTAGATCGGTCCGGCGCTGCCCGATGTGGTGCTGACCGCCTCGGCCGTGATGTTCCTGGAGTGAGGTGGGCCTCTCCCGACATGACGGGCTGACTTCAGAGGTGCCCTCCGGGTCGTTCTTGTGAGGGACCGGGGTCGGATCGGTGGTCTAGCGTTGGTGGAGAACCGGGCCGGGCCGGATCGACTACATGGAGGGGAATCAGACAGGTGCAACTCGACGTCCTCAGCCGTGACCTGCGTCCGCTCGATGCCTCGGGTGGTCCGACCGCCGTTGTGCTGACCGTGCTGGGTGACCTTGACATGGCTGGCGCTCCCAGTCTTCGTCAGGCCGTGGTGACCGTGGTGGACAGTGGTGCTCGCCTGGTGGTCCTGGACCTGACGGCGGTCGACTTCGTGGACTCCGCGGGGCTCGGCGTGGTGGTCGGTGCCCTTCGGCGACTCCGGACACACGACGGTGATCTGGTGGTGGTGTGTCCTGAGCCCCGGATTCGTCGCGTGTTCGAGATGTGCGACCTGGATCGGGTGTTCGCTCTGCACCGGGACGTGGATGCTGCCGCGACGGCTATGGCCGGGCGGGCGCTGGCATGAACGAGGTTCCAGTGGCGGGCATCGAGTTGACCGTCCCTCCGCATCCTGAATTCCTGCAGTTGGTACGTGCTGTGGTGGGTGCGGCCGCCGTCTCGGGCGGCGGCACCGAATCACCGCTCGAGCCCGGACGGGTGGCCGACCTCCGACTCGTGGTATCCGAGGCAGTCACCAACGCGATCGAGGCCCAGAGCGCGATCGGTGCGCCGGACCGTGTCCTAATCCGGTGTCGGGTGGGGGACGACAAGGTATTGGTCGAGGTGATGGACCACGGCCCCGGGTTCGATCCCGACGCAGTGCCGGACCTGCCCGATGTGGAGACCCCGGAGCGGCTTCGCCACGAGTCGGGTTTGGGTGTGGCGTTGATGCATCGCCTAGCCGACAAGGCTGAGGTGGAGAGCGGTCCAGACGGCACGACGGTCCGCCTCACGATCCGCCCCAGCTGACCAGTCTCCCGAGGAACAGCGCACCGGAACAACAGCGCCCCCGGTCCCGAAGCCGGTGTCCACAGGCGGGCATCCATAGTGATGCCACAGGGTGCCGGTTACCGTTCGGGCGACGCAACGGCGGTGGAGATCAACCTGATCCCGCTGGAGACGAACCCCGAGGGAGTGCTGGAAGCAACGATGTCAGGTCCACAATCTGCATCGAGACCTACGTGGCTGGGCAGTGACCGTCCTCTGGCGCGCACCCTCGGCCGGCCTGTCATGCGGTTCCTGGGCATCGAGGCGGCCGGCGGCATCCTGCTCATGGTGGCCACCGTGGCGGCTCTCATCTGGGCCAACTCTCCCTGGTCGGGGAGCTACCACGATTTCTGGCACACCGAGGTCCATCTAGGGGTCGGCGATCTGCGGCTCGAACACCACGGGCACCCGCTGACGCTGGTTCAACTGGTGGACGATGCCCTGATGGCCATTTTCTTCTTCGTGGTGGGCCTCGAGATCAAGCGTGAGTTGGTCGCCGGCCATCTGCGCGACCGGCGGGCCGCCCTGCTCCCGGCGGCTGGGGCACTAGGCGGCATGGTCGTCCCGGCACTGATCTACTTCGCCTTCAACTCGTCGGGTGACACCTCGGCCGGGTGGGGGATCCCTATGGCTACCGACATCGCCTTCGCCGTCGGAGTGCTGTCCCTGCTAGGCAACCGGATCTCGACGCCCTTGAAGGTCTTTCTGCTGTCGCTGGCCATCGTCGATGACATCGGGGCGATCATCGTGATCGCCGTCTTCTACACCAGCGACCTGGCCGGCGAGTGGCTGGTGCTGGCTGTCGCCACCACGGTGGCCGTCGTCCTCCTGACCCGGTTCAAGGTCTGGTACACGCCGCTGTACATCGTGTTGGGATCGGTGCTCTGGTACGCCATGTTCCGCTCTGGGGTGCATGCCACGATCGCCGGGGTGATCATGGGGCTCCTGGCCCCGGCGGGTGTCCTCCTCCAGCCGGGCGAGATCGCACCCATCGACGTCGGGTCGTTGAATGCCGACGGCCTCCGGGAGGCCAAGTTCCGGATGAATGAGTCGGTCTCGGTGGCGGCCCGGCTCGAACAACAACTCCACCCCATCACCGGATTCATGATTATCCCCATTTTCGCGCTGGCCAACGCCGGGATCGAGATTAGTGGGGACTCGTTGCGCGACGCGCTCGGCTCCGGGGTGACCATCGGCGTGGCTCTTGGGTTGGTGGTCGGCAAGGTGGTGGGCGTCAGCCTGTTCACGTTGGGAGCGGTGCGGCTGGGCATCTCGGCGTTGCCGTCGGGGGCGACTATCCGGCACGTGGTCGGCATCTCGGCCATTGCCGGTATCGGCTTTACCGTCTCGCTGTTCGTGACCGGCCTGGCCTTCGACGACCTGGCGATACAGGACGAGGCCAAGGTGGGCATCCTCCTAGCCTCGATGGTCGCAGCCCTGATCGGCGTGGTCATTCTGCTGGGTGCCCGAGCCACTGACGAGGGGGCAACCCATGGGTGACGCACTCGTCATCGTCGAGTCCCCGGCCAAGGCCAAGACCATTGCCGGCTACCTCGGCGAGGGTTTTGTCGTGGAGTCTTCCATCGGCCACGTCCGCGACCTGCCGATGCGGGCCTCGGACGTTCCGGCCGCCTACAAGGGTGAGCCGTGGGCCAAGACGGGCGTCGATGTCGACAACGACTTCAAGCCGTTGTACGTCATCAACGCCGACAAGAAGCAGCAGATGGCGAATCTCAAGCGCCTGCTGAAGAAGGCCGACGTCCTATATCTGGCCACGGATGAGGATCGCGAGGGTGAGGCCATTGCCTGGCACCTGCTTGAGGTCCTCAACCCCAAGGTCCCGGTCCATCGGATGGTCTTCCACGAGATCACCAAGGGGGCCATCACCGCAGCGTTGGACAACACCCGTGAGCTGGACCGACGACTGGTCGACGCCCAAGAGACCCGTCGAATCCTCGACCGTCTCTACGGCTATGAGCTTTCACCGGTGCTCTGGCGGATGATCGGTGCGGGCCTGTCGGCAGGTCGCGTGCAGAGCGTGGCCACTCGCATGATCGTAGAACGCGAACGTGACCGGATGGCCTTCAACCCGGCTGGCTATTGGGACCTGACTTGCGCCATGGCGACCCGTGTCCCACAGGGCGCGGGAGCGGGCTTCACCGCGCGCCTCCTGGAGATTGACGGTCGGAGGGTGGCCCTCGGGCGGGACTTCGGCGATGACGGGCACCTGTCGCGGGCCGACGTTCTGGTCCTAGATGAGACGTCAGCGGGCGCCGTACGTGACGATCTGGAGGGGCGACCCACCACCGTCGAGTCGGTTGAACCCAAGCCGTACCGGCGCAGACCGTCGGCACCGTTCACCACCTCGACTTTCCAGCAGGAGGCCGGCCGACGCCTCAGACTCTCTGCGTCACGGGCCATGCATGCCGCCCAGGGCCTGTACCAGAAGGGGTACATCACCTACATGCGAACCGACAGCACCACGCTGTCGGACACGGCGGTGCGGGCCGCCCGGGCCGAGGCCACCGAACGCTTCGGTTCCGACCACGTCCCCGACGCGCCCCGGACCTACGCCAACAAGGTCCGTAACGCCCAGGAGGCTCACGAGGCCATTCGGCCGGCCGGCGACCGCTTCCGTCATCCCGATACGGTCCGTGGCGAGCTTCCGAAGTCTGAGGCCGACGTCTACGAGTTGGTGTGGCGCCGCACCGTTGCCTCCCAGATGACCGACGCCATCGGCGAGACAGTTCGCCTCCGGATGGGGGCCGATCTGGCGTCGGGCACGGGTGCCGACGGGGCCGGTTCCCGTGCCACGCTGGCGGCCAGCGGTACCGTCATCCAACATCAAGGATTTCGCCGGGCTTACGAGGGGACCCGTGACGAATCCCCTCGTCGGGGTGCTGAGGCCACCGACGACGATGACGGCGACGCTGCAGAGTTGGTGCTTCCGGCGGTGACCGTTGGTGAGGCCGTCGACGTGGTGTCGGCAACCGCAGAAGGCCACACCACCCAGCCCCCGGCCCGCTACACCGAAGCCTCGCTCGTCAAGGGGATGGAGGAACACGGCGTGGGCCGGCCCTCCACCTACGCCTCCATCATGGAGACCATCCAGCGGAAGTACGTGTTCAAGAAGGGCACGGCGTTGGTACCGACGTTGAGTGCCTTCGCTGTCACCAACCTGCTGGAACAGCACTTCCCCCGCCTGGTCGACTACGACTTCACGGCGGGAATGGAAGACGACCTCGATGACATCGCCAACGGTGAGGCGGAGAGCGTTCCGTGGCTGCACGCCTTCTACTTCGGGTCCGACGCTGACATCGGTCTGCACGCCAAGGTCACGACCCGCCTCGGCGAGATCGACCCCCGTGGGGTAAGCACCGTCGAACTCGGGGCGACGTCCGACGGCGAGCCGGTGGTGGCCCGCTTCGGCAAGTTCGGTCCGTACGTTCAGGTGGGCGACGAGACGGCGTCGATCCCCGATGACGTGCCGCCCGACGAGCTGACGGTGGCCCGGGCGCTCGAGTTCCTGCACGCTCCGGCTGACCGGGAGCTGGGCACCGATCCCGACACGGGGCTGGTGGTCGTGGCTCGTTCCGGACGATTTGGCCCCTACGTGTCGCTCGGCCGTCCACCCGAACGCCCGGCACCGTCGTCACCGGCCGGTCGTCTCATGGCCCTACCGGGCAACCGCAAGGAAATTGGCGTGGCGCTCGGCTACCTGCGCCTGGCTGCCGGCCGGCTCGACCTGGCCGCGGCGAAGAAGGTGCTGAACGTGCCGGCGCGCGGGGTCAGCGCGGCGGCTCTCAAGAAGGTTGTCGAGGCGACCGAAGTGGGGCGCCCGGTGTTGGAGGTCCTGCGAGACACTGAGGCCCTCGGTGTCTCGGCCAAGGCTTGTGCCGGCATCGAGGCCTTCCTGTCCCTCGGAGAACAGTTAGCTGGCTTGCGATCCGAAGGGCCGCGTGCCGTGGTCGAGGCGGCTTTGGAATCTTCGGGCTACGGCACTGAGATCCGGGCTGCTGACGACGGTGGCGAGGCTCGCCTCGTGAACCTGGAGAAGCTGGCTGATGCGGTGGACGGATTCGAGGACATCGAGTCACTTCTCGATGAACTAGACCGCCAGGCCGGTGCCGATGACGTCCCGAAGCCCAAGACGGCTTCGCTGTTCCAGACCATGACGTTGGATCGCATTACCTTTGACGAGGCGCTTGAGTTGCTGAGCCTGCCCCGGACCGTGGGTATCGATCCAGCTGACGGGGTCGAAGTCACCGTGCACAACGGTCCCTACGGCGCCTACCTTCGGAAGGGGTCGGATAGTCGCAACATCGAGACTGAGGAGCAGCTCCTTACGATCACGCTCGAGGAGTGCCTGGCACTCCTGGCCCAGCCCAAGCGACGTGGTCGTAACGCCCCGAAGCCGCCGCTGCGTGAACTGGGCACCGATCCCGAGAGCGGGAAGACGATCTTCCTCAAGGACGGCAACTGGGGCCCCTATGTGACCGACGGGGAGTTCAACGCCTCGTTGAAGCGGGGCGACGCCGTCGAGGAACTCACCGACGAACGGGCATCGGAGTTGTTGGCTGAACGGCGTATGAAGGGCCCAGCCAAGAAGAAGCGTTGATCGGCGGCTGGCTGCGGCCGGCGACCGACCGCCCCCGGGTGGTCGACTCCTCTCCCATAGAATGGATGGGTGATCGGAGCGACGGGACGGGACCCGGGCGACCCCCGCCCCGGAGACGAGTTCACTCCGTTCCTGCCGCTGGAGGGTCGCCCGCCGCTACGTACCCGCCTGTTCGGCACCCCGGCCTTCTTCCGCCTCTGGATGGCCCAGGTCGTCTCGGCGACCGGCGACTGGTTGGGGCTTCTAGCCATCTCGATCCTGGCCATCCGGCTGGGTTCGGGCAACGAGGGGGCGGCCCTTAGCCTGGTGCTGGCGGCCCGGATCGTGCCCGGGTTCTTCTTCGGTCCGGTGGCCGGCGTGCTGGTCGACCGGTGGGACCGCAAGCGCACCATGGTCACCTGTGACGTGGGCCGGGCCATGGTGATGCTGGCCCTGCCGTTCGTGGACACCCTGATCGGCCTGTTCGCCGCCTCGCTGTTACTGGAGGCGTTCACCATGTTGTGGGGTCCTGCCAAGGAGGCATCGGTGCCCCACGTGGTCCCGGCCGACCAGTTGGCCACGGCCAACTCCCTGTCGCTGGTCGCTGCCTACGGGACCTTTCCCCTCGGGGCGCTACTCATGGCCCTGTTTGGGCGCCTGTCCACGGCCCTGTTTGATTCGTCATGGGCCGACAACGTGCGACTTGACGACATGGGCCTGGCCTTCTACGCCAACGCCCTTTCGTTCCTGGTCACCGGCTGGCTGATTCTGACACTGGATCTGCCCAGACGCCCTCGGGCTGAGAAGGACGCTGCGAAGAGTCGTCGGGCCGCCCTGTCCCACCCGATCGCCGAACTGCGCGAGGGCTGGAGGTTTGCCTTCGTGAACCCGGTGGTCCGTACCGTGAACATGGGTCTGGCCACCGGCCTCATGGGTGGCGGGATGTTGGTGCCTCTCGGGGCCATCTACGCCGACGAGGTCTTGGGTGCCGGAAAGTCGGGTCTGGGTGTACTCATTACGGCACTCGGTCTGGGTGTGGCCGCCGGCGTGGGGCTCATCTCACTGCTGCAGCGGCGTCTCGACAAGGCCCGTACCTTCAGCATGGCTCTGGTCGGCGCGGGGATCTTTCTGGCCTTGGCGGCGTCGATCAGCCAGGTTCACGTGTCGACGGCCATGGTGTTCGGGATCGGGCTCTGCGCCGGGGCGGTCTACGTCCTCGGGTTCACCCTCTTGCACGAGAACGTGGACGACGACCTGCGAGGCCGGATCTTCTCGACCTTCTACCTGCTGGTCCGGGGCTGTGTGCTGCTGGCCCTGGTCATCGGGCCGCTCATGGAGGATCTACTGGACCGGCTGTCTAGTGTCCTGTGGAATCGCCACGTGGAGTTGTTTGGCGTGGGCATCGATGTGCCTGGGGTACGCCTGACACTTTGGCTGGCTTCGCTGATCATCCTGGCGTCAGGCGCGTTGGCCGTCGGCTCTCTGAAAGCTGGCGTTCGCCGAGGGGAGGACGTGTCGTGATTGGTCGGTTCATCGCCGTCGAGGGGGCGGACGGCACGGGCAAGAGCACCCAGGCCCGGTTGCTGGCCGAACGTCTTGGGGCGCTGTTCACCAGGGAACCCGGGGGAACGCCGCTAGGCGAGCAGATTCGCGACCTGGTGCTGGACCCGGCTGGCGAGGCGCCAGTGGATCGGGCTGAGGCCCTGCTGATGGCGGCCGCCCGGGCACAGCACGTGGACTTGGTGGTGGCACCCGCGCTGGCTGCCGGCCGTGACGTGGTGTCGGATCGCTACGTGGCGTCGTCGATCGCGTACCAGGGCCATGGTCGTGGACTTGGTGCCGGTTCGGTGGCCGAGGTAAACGAGTTCGCCACCGGCGGGTTGGCCCCCGATCTGGTGGTCCTGATCGAGGTGTCGGCGCCGGTGGCCAGCAGCCGACTGGGTGACGACCGCGAAGGGGAGTTGGACAGGATCGAGCAGGCCGGCGACGACCTGCAGGGGGTGGTGGCTGACGCGTACCGGGCAATGGCGATGGCCGACCCGGACCGCTGGGTCATCATCGACGGTGACGGCACGGTCGACGAGGTGGCGGCCCGGGTGGCCGGGACGGTCGACGATTGGCTGAATCCGCGGTGGGATTCGTGACCGCCAGCACTGGTGCGCTGGCCGCCACCACCCTGCTGGACGAAACGGCGCTGTGGGCCACGGTCGTGGGTCAGGAGTCGGCGGTGGCGCTGCTGCGCCGGGCCGCAGTGCACCCGGTCCACGCCTACCTGCTGATCGGGCCTCCGGGGGCCGGCCGGGCCGAGGCGGCACGGGCCTTCGCTGGCTCGCTGTTTGCTAGGAACGGGTTCGCCGGTCCACCCATTGGATCGGAAGAGGGTGGATCTACCGAGGAGGGGAATCGGCATCGGGGTCTGGCCGCCGTCGGGCGCCATCCCGACCTGATCCTGGTGGAGCCTGAGGGCCGGGCGCTGTTGGTGGCCGACGCCGAGCGGATCACCGTGGAGGGCTGGCGGTCGCCTATCGAGGCCGCCCACAAGGTCATCGTGGTCGACCGCTTCGACACTGCCGAACCGTCTGCGGCGGCCAGCCTGCTCAAGACCATCGAAGAGCCGCCGGCCTCGGCGGTATTCGTCCTGCTGGCCGAGGAGGTTCCTGACGAGCACGTGACCGTCGCCTCCCGCTGTGTCCGTGTCGACCTACCCCCGGTACCCGATGTCGTGGTGGCCGAGACTCTGCTAGCCGAGGGGGTATCCGCCGATCGGACCACCGGGTTGGCAGAGGCCGCGGCAGGCAGCGTGGCCCGGGCTCGGCTGTTGGCCGCCGACCCGGCTTTCCTAGGCCGGCGGGATGCCTGGCATTCTGTGCCCGATCGGTTGGACGGGTCGGGCGCTTCGGTGGCCGTGCTGGTCAACGAGTTGCGGGAGCTCATCGACGCTGCCCAGACGCCGTTGGAAGCCCGTCACCGAGAGGAGATTGAGGCCCTGACCGAGCGCGAGGAAGCGTTCGGTACCCGAGGCTCTGGTCGCCGTGAGCTGGGAGAGCGCCAAAAGCGGGAGGTCCGACGGCACCGCGATGACGAACTGCGCTTTGGCCTAGCCACCCTGAGTCGCGCCTACTTGGCGCGGGTCGGCCTGTTGGCAGAGAACCTCTCCGCAGAGGTTCTCTCTTCAGGGGCCGAGGCGTTCCTGTCGGCCACCGAGCGGATCACCGCGGCCACCGGTGATCTGGTTCGCAATCCCAACGAGACCCTGCTGCTTCAGGCCCTCCTCTTGGACTTACCGTCAGCCGATGCTCTAGCCGAGGCGCTCCGGGCCGTCGGGGTGGACCTGGAATGATCCCCGTCGACCCCTCTCCGATGGATGGGTCGCTCCATCTGCTGGATGATCCGGACCACCGGCAGCGTTGTCGGCAGGTGTTGGATGCCGAGGGCGCATTGGTGCTCGAAGGCTTCTTCACCGCCGAGGCCGTGGCCCGGGTAGTGGCCGACTCGGCGCCCCGGGAGGTCGAGGCGTACTACGCCGCGTCGAGCCACAACGTGTACCTAACCCCGCCGGACCCCGCGCTGGCTGCCGACCACCCGTTCAACCGTCAGGTGGTGTCGTCCAAGGGCCTGATAGCCGACGACCAGATCCCGGACGACTCCCCGCTACGGACCGTTTACGACGACCCTTCCTTCCGGGAGTTCCTGTGTGCGGTACTGGGTATCGACGCCGTCTATCCGTACGCCGACGAGCTGTCGTCGATCAACGTCCACTTTGCGGCCCACGGACGTGAGCTGGGCTGGCACTTCGACAACTCCTCGTTTGCTGTGACCATGCTGCTCCAGGCCCCCGAGGCCGGTGGCGCCTTCGAGTACGTGGCCGGGGTGCGCGACGCCGATGCCGGGGAAATGGCGTTTGGCACGGTGGGAGCGGTGCTCGACGGCGACCATTCCGTGGAGACGCTGGCCTTCGCTCCCGGCGACCTAGTTCTGTTCCGGGGACGCAACGCCATGCACCGGGTGACCTCGACCGAGGGCTCGGTGACCCGCCTGCTGGTGGTGTTCGCGTTCAACGACCAGCCGGACGTGGCCCTCTCGGATTCGGCCCTGCAGACCTTCTACGGACGGACGTCCTGAATGTCCAGCGTCCCGGTGGGCCGGTCCACTATTCGGGCGTCACGTAGGCGGCGGTCAGCCCGCCGTCCACGGAGAAGTCGGTCCCGGTCACGTACGACGAATCGTCGGACGCCAGAAACAGGGCCGCTGCCGCGATCTCGACCGCCTCGCCGAAGCGGCCCATGGGCACATGCACAAGGCGACGTTGCCGCATCTCTTCGGTGTCCAGGTACGACATCAGTAGTTCGGTTCGCAACGGTCCCGGACACAGGGCATTGACCCGGATGTCTTCCCGAGCGTGGGTCACCGCAAGCTCGCGGGTCATGGCCAGCACCCCGCCCTTGGACGCTGTGTAGGCCAGCTGTGGTGTCGCGGCCCCCACCAGGGCCACGAAGCTGGCTGTGTTGATGATCGACCCGCCACCGGCTCGGCGCAACGCCGGAATGCCGTGACGGCAGCCGAACCACACCCCCTTCAGGTTGACGTCCATGGTCAGGTCCCAGACGGCCTCCTCGGTGGACTGGGCGTCGCCGTCGGCAGCGAGCATGATCCCGGCGTTGTTGAACACCACGTCGAGGCGTCCGAAGGCCTCCTCGGCGTCGCTGATCGCCGCGGCGACCGATGTCTCGACGGCCACGTCAGCGGTCAGCCCGACGGCCGTACCCCCTGCCTCGGTGATCTCGGCTACCACGTCGGCCGCGCCGTCACCGTCCCGGTCGACCACCGCCACGGCAGCGCCCTCGGCGGCGAACAGCAGCGCTGACTCCCGTCCGATGCCGGCTGCCGCGCCGGTGATGAAGGTGGCCTTGCCGGCAAGTCGTCCCATGGTGGTCTCCATGGGCTGAGCATCGCACACCAGCGCTGTGCCAAGACCGGGTCGCTCTGACAGGCTGTGGAGATGGCATTAGCGGACTACTCAGAGGTAGTGCGCGGTGCCTGCCACCACGACTGCCCGGATACCCATGCTTGGGAGGTCACCGTAGAGGGTGGCCGGGCGGTGCGACTGCTGAGCGTGGAGGATCACTCGTTCACGGTGGGTGAATTGTCCATCAGAGTGAACCGTTACCTCGACCAGGTCCACGACCCGGACCGGCTGCTCACTCCGCTCCGCCGGATCCCCGGCACCCCAAAGGGCGAACCGACCTTCGGGTCGTTCGGACGGTGGGGCCCGGGAGTGAACGTCCAGACCAACCCGACGGTAGGCCGACGGCTCGGATCGGTTGCCTTTCATGACACGCTGCTCGAGGTTGCGAGACTGCCCGAGCGACATGACCCGACGAGGGCGGAGGGAACATGGCTACGACGGTGACAGTGACCGGCACGGGAACCCCGATCCCCACGCCCGACCGGGCCGGACCGGGCGTTCTGGTGGCCTGGGAGCCTTCAGATGGTGGCGATCCGATCCGTATCCAGGTGGATGCGGGTCGGGGGACGGTGATGCGTCTGCTGGGTGCTGGCACCAGCCCGGGTGGGCTCGCCGCCGTGCTGTTGACCCACCACCATTCCGACCACCTCGTCGGGCTGGACGACGTGCTGCTGACCCGATGGGTCATGGACCGCGACCAGAACCTGCCGGCCCTTCCGGTGGTCGTGCCGGCGGGCCCCTGTGTTCGGTTCGTCGAGGGTCTGGCCGACCGGTGGTCTGAGGATCTCGAGGTGCGCCTGGCCCACACCGGGCGCCAGCAAGGTCCCCGGGTCGATGCCGTGCCCTTCGATTACCCGGCAGTACCCACTGAGGTCTGGCGGTCCGGTGATGTCCGGGTGGTAGCCGGTCAGGTCCGTCACGAACCGGTGCACCCGGCTGTCGGCTTTCGTATCGAGACGCCAGACGGGGTGGTGGTGATCTCGGGCGACACCCTGGTGTGCGACGAGATGGCAGAGCTGGCCGCCGGAGCCGATGTGCTGGTCTACGAGGCGATGCGGTTCAGCGAGATCCAGAAGCTAGAGGAGCACCGGAGGTTCATTCTCGATTACCACGCTGACACTGTGGAGATTGGTTGCCAGGCTCAGGAGCTCGACGTGCCGACCCTGATGCTCACCCACCTCATCCCGCCTCCGACGTCGGCGGCAGACGAGGCACTTTTTGTCGACGAGATCCGACGTGGTGGCTATGAGGGAGAGGTCGTGGTGGCCCGGGATCTCACATCGGTCACTCTCGGTTAATCCCGCCACATGGTCGCCGGGTTCGACGTCGGCGGTCCGGGCCACCGAGTCGCAACCAGTCAAGGGACCACAACACCAGGTCGGAGACAGTAGTCAGGAACAGTCGGTCAGGCGTCGTGGAGGACGAACCGGATCCGCTTGAAGCCCTTCCCCTTTGACTCGGTCTTGACCACCTCGAGGCGACCTACCTGACCGGTGGACGACACATGGGTACCGCCGTCGGCCTGCTTGTCCAGGCCAACAATGTCCACTACCCGGATCTCGGTCACCGAGGCGGGAACCAGACTGACCTTGGTGCGGATGAGCTCGCGGTCCAGTACGGCGGCACCGCGAGCGATGAATGACACCTCGATGGGCCGGTCCGCCGCGATCTCGGCGTTGCACAGAGACTCGACTTCTACCGCAAACCCCTCGGGCAACTGGTCGACCTCGAAGTCCATTCGGCCCGAGAGAGCATCCATGTTGCCGCCGGTCACCACCCGCTTCCAGTGCTTCCACATGACGCCGCACAGCACATGCATTGCCGTGTGGGTACGCATCATCTGGCGGCGTCGTTCGTCGTCCACCTCGCCAGTCACCGGGGTGCCGACAGTGGGGATCGGACCGGCCACCGTGTGCAGGAGGTGTCCGTCGACGGTGCGAACGTCGGTGACGCTGGCCGCACCGGTGGCCCACACCAGGTGGCCGGTGTCATGCGGCTGGCCTCCGCTGGTGGCGTAGAAGGCCGTGCGGTCCAGTTCAATCCGATTACCGTCCACGGCCACAACCTCAGCTTCGAATGACCGGAGGTCCGCGTCGCGCAGGTAGAGACGTTCGGTCACGGGCTTGTTCCGCCGGTTCGGGCCACATCGATGCGGAGTTCCCCCGCCAGCACCGTCCACGCCAGGGGAGCCAGTCCGGCGCCGTCGGCCGGCCAGGTAGTCGTCGAATCACAGCCGTCCACGAACACACCGTCTCCGGTCGTACCACCGTCGGTGTCCCACTGGACTAGGCATCCGGTACTACCCGGCACCCGGGCTGACACGGTGACCCAGCCGACGGTCGGATCATCGCCGTGGTGATGGACCCAGATTGGGAGCTCGTTGCCCACCAGGTCGGGGAAGGGGACGGGTCCGTTTTCGGCGATCTCGGCGGCCAGATCGGCAGCGTGAATGCCCCGGAAGTCGGGATCGCCCAACTGCACCTCAATGGCGTCCGACGATCCGGCGAGCTGCAGGACAACCACCAGGGCTCCCAGAGCACCGGCGAGACCAACCGCGGTCACGATCAGGGCCCGTTTCACGTCGAGCTGGAGTCCTCGAGCCACGGTCACTAGATGTGGTTTCCCTTCTCATCTTCGGTGGGTGGGCAGTCAGTGGGCTGGGGTGGACGTCACACCTCCCCAACGGGAGGCCTATCCGGCCCCGAGCCTAGGATCGACCGGTCGACGTCGGCGGATGCACGCCGACTGGAATCGTCGGGAGGCGACCGGGTGGATCTGTTCGAGTACCAGGGAAAGCAGTTCTTTGCCCGCTACGGCATGCCCATCTCTGACGGTGAGATCGCCTTCACGGTGGACGAGGCGGTGGCTGCGGCCGAACGTCTCGGCACCCCGGTCATGGTCAAGGCTCAGGTCCATACCGGCGGGAGGGGCAAGGCCGGTGGCGTCAAGTTCGCCGCAACAATCGACGACGTTCGTACCCACGCCACGTCCATCCTCGGCTTAGACATCAGCGGCCATGTGGTGGGACGGGTGTGGATCGAGAAGGCGTCCGATATTGCCGAGGAGTACTACGCCTCGTTCACCCTGGACCGGTCAGCCAAGAAGCACCTTGGCATGCTGTCGGCCGAAGGCGGCGTGGAGATCGAGACGGTGGCCGAGAAGAACCCTGAGGCCATCGCCAAGGTGTGGATCGATCCGGTGGACGGGCTCGACGAGACCACGGCGCGCGAATGGGTGGTCGCCGCTGCCCTGCCCGCAGCCGCCGTTGAAGGAACGGTGGCCATCCTCCAGCAGCTCTACACGGCCTACGTCGAGGGCGACGCCGACCTGGTCGAGATCAACCCGTTGATCCTGACTCCCGAGGGTCGGGTCCACGTGCTGGACGCCAAGGTCACACTCGACGCCAACTCAACGTTCCGCCACGAGGACTACGCGGCCTTCGACGAGACCCAGACCCGCGACGAACGCGAAACGGCAGCCCATGCCCGGGGCCTGCAATACGTGGGGCTGGACGGTTCGGTGGGCGTGATCGCCAACGGCGCCGGCCTGGCCATGTCCACGGTCGACGTGGTCAACCAGGTGGGCGGCAGCCCAGCGAACTTCCTGGACATCGGCGGCGGCGCCAACGCCGATGTCATGGCCGGGGCACTGGAGGTCATCAACAACGACCCGGCCGTGCGGTCCATCTTCATCAACATCTTCGGCGGCATCACCCGTGGCGAGGAGGTCGCTAACGGCATCGTGGGCGCCCTCGAACGGGTCGACATCGACGCCCCGATCGTCATCCGCTTGGACGGCACCAACGCCGACGAGGGTCGGGCCATCCTCGAACCACACCTGTCCGACAGCCTGCAGATGGCGCCCACCATGCTTGAGGCGGCCCGTCGGGCAGTGGGTCTGGCCAGTGCAGGTTCTGACGAAGGGAGCGCTCGATGAGCATCTTCGTCGACGTTGACACGAAGGTCGTCTACCAGGGCCTGACCGGCAGCCAGGGCCGCTACTACGGCCTCTTGAACCGTGACTACGGCACGCAGGTCGTGGCCGGAACCAACCCCCGCAAGGCCGGAACCGACGTGGATGGAATCCCCGTGTACGCCTCGGTCGCCGAGGCGGTCGCCGAGACTGGGGCCACGGCTTCGTGCATCTTCATTCCGGCCCCCGGCGTGCGCGACGCCGTGCTGGAGGCTGCCGAGGGTGGCGTGGAGTTCATCGTGGCCATCACCGAGGGTGTACCGGCCCACGACGAGGCCGAGTTCTACAACCGGTTGAAGCGGGACCATCCCGGTGTCCAGATGCTGGGCCCCAACTGCCCGGGCATTATCTCGCCGGGACAGGCCAACATCGGCATCACCGCCGGCCACATCGCCCTGCCCGGCGGACCGGTCGGCATTGTGAGCCGATCAGGCACGCTTACCTACCAGGCGCTGTACGAGCTCAAGGAGAAGGGCATCGGCTGCACCACGTGTGTGGGCATTGGTGGCGATCCTGTTCCGGGCACGTCGTTCATCGACTGTCTCCGTGCCTTCGAGGCCGACCCTGAGACGAAGGCCGTGATGATGATCGGTGAGATCGGAGGGTCTGCCGAGGAGGAGGCCGCCGAGTTCATTGCCGAACACATGACCAAGCCCGTGTCCGCCTACGTGGCCGGCGTGACAGCGCCCGCAGGCAAGAAGATGGGCCACGCCGGGGCCATTGTCTCTGGTGGACGGGGCACGGCGGCCGCCAAGATGGAAGCCCTGCGCGACGCTGGTGTGCGGGTGGGCCTGAACCCCACCGAGGCTGGCGAACACATGGCCGACATCGTTTCTGAAATGGGTGGCTGAGCGGGTCACTGAGCCGAACTGCCCGAAAGCCGTCCGAACCGTCGCTGGTACGGTCGTCGACATGTCGCTGGCGGTACTGGTCTCGGGTACCGGTTCGATTCTGGATGCAATGGTCGACGCCGGCCTGCCCGTGGCCCTCGTGGTCTCGGACCGACCGTGCGCCGCGGTCTCACGGGCCGCCGGACACGACATCGAGGCGGTGGTGGTCCGCCGTCACTCCTTCGGCGACAACTTCGACCGTGACGGCTATTCGGCCATGCTGGCCGACTGGCTGGGCGAACGAGGTGTGACCCTGGTGGCCATGGCCGGCTTTGGCACCATCCTTGGTCAGCCCTTCCACGACCGCTTCGCCGGCCGGGTGCTCAACACCCACCCGGCTCTACTGCCGGCCTTCCCGGGCTGGCACGGCGTGCGTGATGCCCTGGCCGCCGGGGTGGACGTCACGGGTTGCACAGTTCACCTTGCCACCCTCGAGGTAGACGCCGGCCCGATCCTTGCCCAGCAGGAGGTGCCCGTCCGTCCCGACGACGATGAGGTCTCGCTGCACGAACGCATCAAGGTTGTCGAGCGTCGCCTGTACGTCGACACCCTGCGGGCGGTTCTCGCCGGCGATATCTCGCTCGAGTCGGCCCAGTCCCGATCCGCATCCGCCTCTGAACCCGCAAACGAAGGAGCCACCTCGTGAGCCCCGCCACCCAGCCCAGTCCTCGCCGTGCCCTGCTGTCGGTCTACGACAAGGAGGGCATCGTGGACCTGGCCCGTGGCCTGGTGGATCTGGGGTGGGACCTGGTGTCCAGCGGCGGGACGGCATCACTTCTGGCCGGCGAGGGCATTCCGGTGATCGAGGTGGCTGAGATCACCCGGATGACGGAGATGCTGGGTGGGCGGGTCAAGACTCTCCACCCAATGGTCCACGGGGGGATCCTGGCCGACCGATCTGACCCGTCCCACGTGCACGACCTGCGGGAGCGGGGCATCACCCCCATCGACCTGGTGGTGGGCAACCTCTATTCGTTCTCGTCGGATCCGGGCATCGAACTGATTGACATCGGCGGGCCGACCATGGTCCGTGCCGCGGCCAAGAACCACGCTCACGTTGGCGTGGTCGTGGACCCGGCGGACTACGACGGCCTGCTGGCCGAGCTGCGGGCCGACGGGGCGCTATCGGATGCGACCCGGCACCAGCTGGCCCGAGCGGCCTTCGCCCACACTGCGGCCTACGACGCAGCGATCGTCCAGTGGTTCGACGGACCGGATTCCGGCGGGCCCGATGCGGACGGGTCTGATGCCAGTGATCCCGATCCGCTCAAGCCGTCGATGCACCTGGCGCTGGAGCGTGTTCAGGACCTCCGCTACGGCGAGAACCCCCACCAGGTGGGGGCCCGGTATCGCACGGTCGGTTCGTCGGGATGGTGGGACACCGCGGTGGTACACGGTGGCAAGGCCATGTCGTATCTGAACCTGTTCGACACTGAGGCAGCATGGCGTCTGGTGCACGCCCTGGGCGATCCCGGCGTGACAGCGGGTGCCGACGAGCCGACAGCGGTGGTCATCAAGCATGCCAACCCGTGCGGGGCGGCGGTCGGTGCTGACATCGCCGAGGCCTACGTGGCGGCCCACGAGTGCGACCCGGTCTCGGCGTTCGGTGGGATCGTGGCCGTCAACCGACCGGTGACCCTGGCCATGGCCGAGTCGCTGTCGACGGTGTTCACCGAGGTGGTGGTAGCCCCAGACTATGAATCCGATGCCCTAGCCCACCTCCAGCAGAAGGCCAACCTGCGGATCCTCGAGGCCGAGGCGCCCACCTGGCCGGAACTCGACGTGCGGGTTATCGACGGAGGCCTGCTGGTTCAGACCGCCGACCGGCTGGTCGCCGAGCCGTCCCAGTGGCAGGTGGTGACCGAGCGGGAACCCACAGTTGGGGAGTGGGCCGATCTGGTCTTCGCTTGGCGGGTTGCCGCCCGGGTCAACTCCAACACCATCGTGCTGGCTAAGGGCCTTCGGGCGGTGGGCATCGGCGCCGGCCAGCAGAACCGCCGCGATGCCGGACGGATCGCCGCGGATAAGGCAGCCGGGCGGGCCGCTGGTGGCGCGTGCGCCAGTGACGCCTTCTTCCCGTTTCGTGATGGCCTGGACGCGGCGGCCGAGGCGGGAGCCAGCGCGGTGGTCCAGCCCGGCGGGTCGATGCGCGACGACGAGGTGATCGCGGCGGCGAACGAACAGGGCATGGCCATGGTCTTCACCGGGGAACGGCACTTTCGCCACTGATCGGCGTCAGGTAAAGGGCCGGGCGGGCGCCGATAGCGTTCCCGGCCATGAGCGCACAACTTCTCGAAGGAGGACCGGTCGCCGAGGCTGTCCTCGACGACGTCCGTACCCGGGTCAACGCCCTGAAGGCCGCCGGGATCACCCCCGGCCTAGGCACCATCCTCGTTGGAGATGACGGGGCGAGCGCCGGCTACGTCCGCAAGAAGCATGAGACCTGCGAGTTGGTGGGCATCGCGTCCCACCACATCCAGGTGGTGGCCGGCGACCCCCCGGCGGCCCTCGACGAGGCAGTGGCCAATTTCAACGAGGATCCGACGGTCCACGGCTACATCATCCAGCATCCGGTGGCCGACGGTTTCGACTTCAACGCCGCCCTGTTGGCTATGGACCCGGCCAAGGACGCCGACGGCCTACACCCCACCAATCTGGGTCGCCTCGTCCTCCAGGAGGACGGCCCCGTGCCGTGCACCCCGGCGGGCATTCAGGCCCTGTTTGTCCACTACGACATCGAGATCAGCGGGAAGCATGTGGTGGTTATCGGGCGTGGCCCGACCCTCGGTCGACCCCTGTCTCTGCTCCTGACCACCAAGGCACCGGGGGCCAACGCCGCGGTGACCGTGGTGCACTCGGCGGTGCCCGACCTGGTCGACCTGACCCGTGAGGCCGACATCGTGGTGGCCGCCCTGGGCGTGCCGTCCTTTGTCCAGCCCGAGATGGTTAAACCCGGTGCGGTCGTGGTGAGCGGCGGGATCTCCTGGGAGGGGAAGAAGCTTTTAGCCGACGTCGACGAGTCGGTCGGCGAGGTCGCCTCGTGGATCACGCCGCGCCTTGGTGGCGTGGGGCCGACCACTGTGGCCATGCTCCTTCGCAACACTGTCGAGGCCGCCGAACGCGCCTGAGGCTCAGGTCGGGCCGGTTCGGTTCGGTTCGGCACCATGCGCGACCCCGCCTGACGCATCGATCGCCGTCCGGACCAGACGGGTCCCTCGGGGCCTTGAATCGGTAGGGTCAAACCATGGCAGACAAGATCACCATGGGTGTCGACGGCACCTTGCAGGTGCCCACCGATCCGATCATTCCGTTCATCGAAGGCGACGGCACCGGCATCGACATTTGGCCGGCGGCTCGTCTCGTATTGGACGCCGCCGCGGCCAAGCACGGCCACACCGTGGAGTGGAAGGAGGTCCTCGCCGGCGAGAAGGCCTACAACGAGACCGGTGACTGGCTTCCCCAGGAGACGGTCGACATCTTTTCCGAGTATCTGATTGGCATCAAGGGTCCGCTGACCACGCCGATCGGCGGGGGATTCCGCAGCCTGAACGTGGCCCTTCGCCAGATTCTTGACCTATATGTCTGCCTCCGCCCGGTGCGTTGGTTCCAGGGTGTCCCGTCGCCGGTGAAGCACCCCGAACTGGTCGACATGGTCATATTCCGGGAAAACACCGAGGACATCTACGCCGGCCTTGAGGTCGAGGCCATGACGCCCGACGCCCTCAAGCTGCGCGAGCTTCTCGAGGACGCCTTCGGGTGGCGGATCCGTGAGGATTCGGGCATCGGTATCAAGCCGATCTCCAAGACCGGTTCACAGCGCCTTCAGCGGGCGGCCCTGCAGTACGCGGTGGATCGCGGGCTTCCCCGGATCCACTGGGTACACAAGGGCAACATCATGAAGTTCACCGAGGGCGCTTTCCAGAAGTGGGGCTACGAACTGGTCCGCGAGGAGTTCTCTGACGTGGCGGTGGGCTGGGACGACTGTGACGGCGACCCGGGCGATCGGATCCTCGTGCAGGATTCCATTGCCGACATAGCCCTCCAGCAGGTTCTGACCCGACCGGCAGAGTTCGACGTGATCGCCACCATGAACCTCAACGGCGACTACCTGTCTGACGCCTTGGCCGCGCAGGTCGGGGGAATCGGCATTGCCCCGGGTGGCAACGCCAACTACGTCACCGGGCACGGCATCTTCGAGGCCACCCACGGCACGGCGCCCAAGTACGCCGGACAGGACAAGGTCAACCCGTCATCGGTGCTTCTGTCGGGCGTGCTCATGTTCGAACACATCGGGTGGCAGGATGCGGCCGATGACATCGTTCGAGCCGTGGAGTCGGCAGTGACCGACAAGGTCGTGACCTACGACTTCGCCCGCCTGATGGACGGTGCGACCGAGGTGAAGTGCTCGGAGTTCGCCTCGGCCGTCGTCGACCGGCTCTGAGTACGCGACCCGGGCACCTCGTGCCCGAGAGTGTGGTGCGTCGCGGAGGACGGCTGATCTGGCGGTCACTGCGTCTGCATCCGTGGTCCCATGCGGCGGCCATCATGGGGGCCAACGTGTTCGCCCTAGCCGTGGTGGGCTTCACGGTGGTGATCGGTCGGATCACCGACGAGGTGATCGTCCCTGGGCTGGATGACGACGGCGTGTCGCGACGCTCGCTGCTGATCGCTGTGGCCGTGGTGGTAGCCGTCGGGGTGGTCAGGGCCCTGTCGATCATGGTTCGCCGCTGGTTCAACATGCTGGCCACCGTGAGTACCCAGCGCACGTGGCGTGAGGCGGTCACCGACCGGTTCCTGGATGTGCCCCTGGCCTTCCACCGGGCTCGGCCCGCCGGCCAGTTGCTGGCCCACGCCGATGCCGACGTGGAGGTAGCGACCTCGATGCTCAAGCCGTTGGCCTTCTCGTTGTCGGTGATCGTGCTGGCTGTGGCATCTCTCGTCAGCCTGCTGGTTGTCCACCCGTGGTTCGCGTTGGTGGCCGTGGTGATGTTTCCCACGTTGACTCTTCTGAATCGGCGATTTACCCGGAAGGTGGAGGCTCCGGCCGCCGCCGGACAGGAGGCCGTTGGCGTCTTGTCAGGCATTGCCCACGAGAGCTTGGATGGCGTTCTGATCGTCAAGACGTTGGGTCGGGAGGCCGCCGAGGTGGACCGATTCTCCGATGCGGCCAATGATCTCCGGAACCACCGTCTGGCGGTTGGCAGGCTCCGCTCGAGATACGCCCCCCTCTACTATTCGCTGCCCCAGATCGGGATCATCGTCCTGCTGCTGGTGGGAGTGTGGTTGGTCGACAGCGGCTCGGTGACCATTGGCGAGGTGGTCCGGGCCATGTCGTTGTTCAGCATCCTGACCCTGCCCATGGAGATCCTGGGGTTCCTGTTCCAGGAGATGCCCCGGTCCGTGGTGGCCATGGATCGGATCGACGGAGTGCTGGCCGAGGCGACCGAGCCCCGTCCCGAGGCCAGCCCGGGTTTCGCACGACATGACGCGGGCCCGGTCGTCGTCGAGTTCGAGGCCGTGGCCTTCGCCCATCCCGACGGTCTCGAGGTGCTCCGTGACCTCCACCTGCGACTAGAACCCGGCGAGTCGGTGGCCCTCGTCGGTGCCACGGGCTCGGGAAAGAGCACGATGGTGGCTCTGCTGGCCGGCCTGGTACCACCAAGTAGCGGCGAGGTCCACATTGGAGCCAAGGCGACCACCACACTGGGTCCCGAGGGGGTGGCCGTCTCGGTGGCCACCGTCCTCCAGGAGACGTTCCTGTTCGCTGACACGGTTCGGGCGAACCTGACGCTGGGTCGCGATGTCGGTGACGAGGAGTTGGCTGCTGCCCTAGACGTCGCGGCGGCCACCGATTTCGTGGCCGCCCTTACCGAGGGGATGGACACCATGGTCGGTGAGCGGGGGGTGACCCTGTCGGGTGGCCAGCGGCAACGTCTGGCTATTGCTCGGGCCCTGCTCCGACGCCCCGCCGTGCTGGTGCTGGACGATGCCACGTCGGCCATCGATCCGGTGGTCGAGGCGGGGATCCTGAACGCATTGCGTCGCCCCACCGATCACGAGTCGGATCGGCTAGTGGCGAGCTCCCCGCTGGCGCGTCCCACCCTGCTGGTGGTGGCCCATCGTCTGGCCACCATTCGGTTGGCCGACCGGGTGCTGTTCCTCGACGGCGGTCGGATCGCCGCTTCGGGAACCCACGAGGAACTCCTCGAGGTGGAGGGCTATGCGGCTCTGGCCAGGGCCTACGAACTGGCGGGCGGGGTCTCGGTGGCGACCGGTTCGACGGGCCCGACCGGACCCGGACCGATCGGGGAGCCCCGGTGAGCGACGCCGATCCCCGTCGCATCGAGGGGGTGAGCGCCCTATCGGTGCTGCGCCGCGGCATGGCGGCCTCGCCCGAACTGCGAGTGGGCCTTCCCCAGACGGTGGCCATGGCCATGTCAGTGGCCGGAGGAAAACTTCTGGTTCCGCTGCTCATCCAGGCCGTGATGGACCTGTCGATCACCAACGACGGCATACACATGGGTCGAGCGGTGGCGCTCTGTGTTGGGGCCACGGTGCTGGTGGTGGCCAGCATCCAGTTGGGGAAGGTGACCTACTTCCGTCTCGTCCGCACCGCCGAGAACGTCCTGTTGGGCCTGCGGGTCCGTACGTTTGAACACCTCCACCGGTTGAGCCTGGCCGAGCACACGACATCACGGAAGGGTGTGCTCACCGCCCGGGTGACCAGCGACGTGGAGACGCTCACCCAGTTCGCCCAGTGGGGGGCCATTGCCTGGATCATCGACTCGGTCCAGATCGTTACCGTGCTGATCATCATGGCGGTCTACTCGTGGCAGCTGACCGTGGTGGTCCTGGTGCTGCACCTTCCGCTGCTGCCCATCCTGCGGTGGATGCAGTCCCGTCAGCTGGTGGCGTACGAGGATCTTCGGACCCGGGTGTCAGACACTCTTGGGATCGTTTCTGAGTCGGTCCACGGGGTCGAGGTGGTCCGGGCCTACGGCCATCGCGAGTCCATGCGGGGTCGGGTTCGAGCGGCCATTGACGCCCAATTCGACCAGCAGATGAAGGCCGCCCGGTATTTCTCGCTGATCCTGCCATTGAGCGACGTATTCGGGGTGACGGCTATTGCCGCGGTCATCGGTGCCGGCGTGTGGTGGGGCGATGCGTGGGGTGTGAGCTCAGGCCAGTTGGTGGCCTTCATCTTCCTGTGCAACCTGCTGGTGGCGCCTATCAGCGAGCTTGGAGAAGTGCTCGACCAGACCCAGACGGCGTTGGCCGGCTGGTGGAAGATCCTCGATGTGCTCGACACCGAGGTGGATCTGGTCGATCCGTCCACACCGCTGCCGCTGCCCGTTGGGGCACTGGCCGTGCGGGCCGAGGCAGTCGAGTTCCGCTACCGGACTGGTGGTCCGGTGCTCCACGGGATCGACGTCGATCTGGCCGCCGGCGCGTCGGTGGCCGTGGTGGGTGAGACCGGATCAGGAAAGACCACCTTCGCCCGCCTGCTGACCCGTCTGGCCGACCCCACCGGGGGCCGGATGCTCGTCGGTGGGGTCGACCTCCGGGACGTCTCGCCGGAGGATCGCCGTCGCTCTATTCGGATGGTCCCTCAGGACGGATTCCTGTTTGACACCTCGGTCGCCCAGAACATCCGGTACGGACGGGTGGGTGCCACCGATGCCGACGTGATCGACGCGGTCGAGGCCCTCGGACTGACCGCTTGGGTGTCCGGTCTGGTGGACGGGATGGATACCCGGGTGGGTGAACGGGGCGAGGGGTTGTCGGTCGGTGAGCGCCAGTTGGTGGCCCTGGCGAGGGCGCAGCTAGCCGACCCCGGCCTGCTGGTGCTCGACGAGGCGACCTCGGCGGTGGATCCGGAGACCGAGACGACGTTGGAGCGAGCCATGGAGCGGCTGGCCGCCGGGCGGACCACGGTCAGTGTGGCCCACCGGTTGTCGACCGCTGAGCGTTCGGATCTGGTTCTGGTGTTCGATGATGGTCGGATCGTCGAGTCCGGACCCCACACCGAACTGGTGGAGCGGGGTGGGGTCTACGCCGGCCTGTACGCCTCATGGCTGGGCGGCACCCGGCAACTGTCCTGATGGTGGCATCGCTCGACCCGCTCGACCCGGTGGCCGGTCGCACGGCCACCGACTGGGACGACGTGGTGGCTCGTCTGCCGGAGATAGACCCCTGGCCACCTGGTGGTCCGATCGTGCTGGTAGCCCCCCATCCCGACGACGAACTGCTGGCCGCTGGCGCCACGCTGGCTGCAGCGTCCGACGCCGGTACGGAGATCCGGGTGCTGGCCGCTACCGACGGCGAGCTGTCCCATCCGTATCTGTCCGATGCCGGCCGGCGCGACCTAGTAGAGCGACGTCTAGCCGAGACTGCAGCGGCCTACGCGGCCGCGGGGATCGAGCCCACCCGAACGAGACTGTCGCTACCCGACTTCGGTGCCCACGGGGATGCCGACGCCTGGGGCGTCGCGCTCGCTACAGGTCTGGCACCGCTGCTGGATGGAGCGTCTGTCTGTCTGGCGCCGTGGCCCAGCGACGGCCATCCGGATCATGACGTGTGCGGGCGGGTGGCGGCCATTGTGGCCGCCGAGGCCGGGGTAACACTGATTTCGTTTCCGGTCTGGTCATGGAACTGGGACGATCCCAGTGGTCCGAAGATTCCGTTCCCGCAAGCTGCCCGGTTCGACCTTGACAACGACCTGCTGGGCAGGAAGCGGGCCGGCATCGACGCCTACGCCAGCCAGATCCGACCGGAGGACGGACGCCGACCGGTGCTGCCGGCGGAGTTTCTGGCCCACTTCACCCGCCCCGCCGAAGTCTTCCTTCTCCCGCCCGACTGGCTGCCTGACGGTCGTTCTGGCCCTCGGACCTGAGCCCTCCGTCACCCGGGCGCGGTGGGGACCGCTCGGGAACCGATCGGTAGCCTCGGGTGTGACCTCCTGCGAGCAGGCCCCGCTTGCATTCCAGTAACCCGTAGTCCCAGAAACCCGTCTCCCAGAAATAGGAGCCCACCATGAGCGCCACCCCCATTCGAGTCGCCGTCACCGGCGCCGCCGGTCAGATTGGCTACAGCCTCGTGTTCCGCATCGCCAGTGGTGCGCTCCTGGGTTCCGACCAGCCGGTCATCCTCCAGATGCTGGAGATCCCACCGGCCATGGGCGCGCTCGACGGCGTGGCCATGGAACTCGACGACTGCGCCTTCCCGTTGCTGGCCGACATGGTCCTGAGCGATGACCCGGGTACCGCCTTCGAGGGTGCCGACGTGGCGCTGCTGGTCGGCTCCCGCCCCCGGAGTGCGGGCATGGAGCGCCAGGATCTACTGGAGGCCAACGGGGCCATCTTCACCGTGCAGGGTCGGGCGCTGAACGATCACGCATCCGACGACCTGAAGGTCTTAGTGGTCGGTAACCCAGCCAACACCAATTGCCTCATCGCCATGAATAGCGCGCCGGACGTTCCCGATGAACGCTTCACCGCCATGATGCGTCTGGACCACAATCGGGCCATGACCCAGGTGGCCCAGAAGGCGAGCGTTCCAGTGACCGATGTGTCCCGAATGACGATCTGGGGCAACCACTCGGCCACCCAGTACCCGGACCTGTTCCACTGCGAGGTGGGTGGCCGGTCGGCGGCGACGGTCATCGACGATCAGGTGTGGCTGGAGGGCGAGTTCATCCCCACCGTGCAGCAACGCGGGGCGGCCATCATCGAGGCCCGGGGCGCATCGAGCGCCGCGTCGGCGGCCAATGCGGCCATCAACCACGTTCACGACTGGGTGTTGGGCACCGGTGACGATGACTGGGTGAGCATGGGCGTGCCATCCGACGGCAGCTACGGCGTGCCCGAGGGGCTGCTGTGCGGCTTGCCCGTCACGTGCGCAGACGGCCGCTGGTCGGTGGTGCAGGGTCTGGAACTCGACGAGTTCTCCCGTGTCCGGATCGACGCTTCGGTGGCCGAACTGGAGTCCGAGCGCGAGATGGTCCGGGGCCTCGGCCTGCTCTAGGTCGAAGACTGCCGTTTCAACAGCTGGCGAACAGGTCGCCGAGGTCGTCGAGCACATCGCGGTTAGCGACCAGTGTGCGTGGGTCGCCGTGTAGGAGCAAATCGCCGTCGATTACCGCACGGAGCGGGTCCAGAGATCCGTCGGCCATGGCCAGGGCAGTGGACCGTTCGGCCTGGAACGACACGTCGGGCGCTTCGGCCGGACCGGCATCCACCCGGATCTCGCCGTGGGCCACCGTCAGGTGCCACGCGGGGCCGTCGACCACCCGATACTCCAAGACCAGGGTGATACCGGTGGACACCGTCCGTCCGCGGGCCGCGTCGGCCAGCGCCTCAATCCATGCATCGGTGAGCGGTTCGGCCATCTGTCGGAGCCTAGGAGCGGGCCACGGCCTGATGGGAGGGTACGGGTCGGTCTGGTGTCGGTAGCCGGGTCGTCACGGCTACGGTCCCGTCCCGATGACGGAGCAGCGGGAAGTCGGCCGGGGACAGAAGACTTACGACTTCGGAACCGTGCGCGGTCGGTGGCTTCGCCTCGAGAACGCCGAGGACGTTCTGGACCTTATGGACTGTGAGACGGGGGCGGAGGGCGTGGTAGCCGTGGTCCGCGATGCTGGGGCCACCTTCCTGGGCCCCATCTTCGACGAGTTGACCGGCGTGGTGTGCACGGGCGGGACCATCCGGAGCCACATCGGGATCATCAGTAGGGAATACCGGATCCCCGGGGTCATCGCCTTCGAGTTCGACACCGTCGATGTCTTCGAGGGAGAACCCGAGGGTCTGGCTGAGCCGATGAACGACACTGTGGTGGAGTTGGACGGGGCGGGCGTCGATGGTGTGGTCCGGACTGCGACCCCGTGAGCGAACCGGAGATCGATACGTCTGTGCGTGACCGGGTCAACGATCGGATCCGGGCCATCAATCCGGTCACCCGGCGCCTGGTGGCCGAGCGCACGGCGTATTCATCCCAGCTCATCCCGGTTACCCAGTATGTAACGGTCTCGTGTATCGAGGCCTTCCTGCGGTATCCGTCGGCTGTCGAGGTCATCACCGCTGCCCGCGCCCCCGAAGAGATTGGGGCCATGGCCCACCGTCCCGGCTGCCAGGCCGATTCGGTGTTCCTGTGGGGAGTTGCCAACTTCTTCCTGATCGGTCGCAACGTCATGAACATGGTCGAGCCGACGATCGACGCCGGACCGGCCGGTCTGGCCCGGGCCGACACGGTGCTGGATTTCTGGGCCCGGACCTCGCAGGCCTACCGCGGTGGTGATCACCTCCACGCGGCCGAGGTGGGTGACCGCCTGGACGTGATGGACGTTGGGACGGTCAAGGCCCTGACCGCTGGGACGACGCCGGTCGACGACGAGCGTCGGGACCGGATCCGCCGGGCCAACGCCACCATCATCAACCACCTGTTCCTCCTCTACTTCGACACCCGGGTGGGGCACGGCGACACTGGGCCGTACCCCCTGGGTGACGGACGCACACTGGTGGTACGCGACTACTTCCGGCTGGGACGCAGCGACTTCGCGTGGTCCGGCGTGGCCGACGCCGTTCCCTTCTCCAACCTGACGGCCGCCCTCGTGCTGGACGAAGAAGTGGACGTGTCGATCACCGACTACGGCACCACGGTGTCGTCGCCGGAGGACTATCTGGACCATCTTGTGGGCTTCGGCCTGTGGACCACTGACGGGGTGGGGCCTGATGGGGAATCAGATGGGTCCCTCCGACCGCTGACCGATGACGATCTCGACCGGGTGGCCGCGTCGTGCCGAGCGGCTCAGAAGCAGCACTACCGCGACATTGTGGCCATGGAGCGGGACCAGCGGATCGCCTGCGGGGCCTACGTCTACTTCACCTTTCTACGGCCCTTCGCCGAGTTGGCCGGGGTGGCCAACGAGATCGACTGGACGTGTCCGCGCGACACGCCTGACGACCTCTACCCGTTGGTCACCGCCGAAGGTGATCCGCCGGACAGTGATCCCGACACCGATCCATTTCCCCCCTACGACTGAGCCCGATATCAGGTCAGGGGTTACTTCACTGACGAGCCAGACGTTCCACGCCCAGCACCACGACCACGGCCAGACCGGCCAGCAGGGTTGGTACCGCCAGGCCGCCAGCCGTATCGGGCCAACCCAGCCCGGCACCTCCGACAGCATCACCGGCGTGGCGACTCACCACCCCCACACCGTGGGGCCATGGCCATAACACCCGGCCCGAGCCGAGGAGCAGGCCCACCATGACGGCCAGCACGTCGTCTGCCCGCTCGTCCAACAGGCGCGACAGCACCGTGGAGAAGCAGGAGAGGCCGACCACTGCTCCGGCTCCGAAGATCGCCGCGTCGGCCAGCATCCGCTCGTCGACGATGTCAATCACCGTGGTGTACATGCCCAACATGAGGAGGAGGAACGATCCGGAGATTCCGGGCAGGACCATGGCGCAGATGGCCACGGCGCCCGAAGCGAACAGGGCGAGCGCCGATGGATCGGTCACCGGGGGACCCTGCCAGCCGAGGGCCACGAACAGGGTGAGGCCGACGATCCCCGCGACGACTAGGCGCCCGACGGTCCATGCCACCTTTCGCTGGGCGACCATCACCGAGGCGGCTACCAACCCGAGGAACAGGCCGGCCATGGGCTCCGGGTGGTCGATGAGGGCACCCTCGATCACTCCGGCGAGCAGCACCACGGCACCCAGCAGGCCGACCAGCAGCGGGATGATGAACGTCCAGTCGAGTTGGCGTAGGTGGAGGACGGCTCCCCGTAGGTCGCCTCGGACGAGGCGGCCGAGTCCTCGGGCGCCGTCTCCGAGGCTGCCGATAAGGCGGTCGTAGATACCGGTGAGCAGGGCGACGGTGCCGCCCGAGACCCCGGGTACCACGTCGGCTGCTCCCATGGCCGCCCCCCGCCCGACCATTCCCATCGCCTCCCGCAACCCTGGAGCGCGTTGGTGGCCGGTGTTCTCGCGGTGGCCGGTCCCACCGTCCTGACCGGTCATGTCGTAGGCGTCGCGTCGGCGGCCAGATACGGACCGAGGCGGTCGGCCATGGTCGCCGGGAAGCGGGTGGGTCGACCGTTGCTCCCAGTGACCGCGGCGACCACCTCCTGAGTGGCTAGGAGGTGTTCGGTCCCGGTCTCGGGATCAGCCCGCAGGATCCGCTGTCCCCATCGTGACGAGGCACGTCGGATCTCCAGCACCTCGGTTTCCACGATCAGAGCGTCACCGCCCATTGCAGAGGCCAGGAACCTCGTGGCGATCTGGGTGACCACAAAGCGGTAGCCCTCACCTTCCAAGCCTTGGAGGCCCAGACCGGCCTCGTCCAGCAGCTCGACCCGTCCGGTTTCGAACAACTGCACGTAGACGCTGTGGTTCAGGTGGCCGTAGGGGTCCAGCTCGTAGAAACGGACCTTCACGGGGTGGCGGTGGGACACGGCGGCGACGCTAGCCCCGCCCCCGGAGGTCACCGGTACCCTCGACGTCGTGACTGAGCCGACGTCGTTCGCCGTCGAGATCTTCTCGGAATGCTTCGAGCCGACGGGCCTCGGTGCTGGTGCCGTCGGCTGTAATGGGGAGGCGGCAGCCCTGCCGATCCTGCTGGTGGCGGGCGCTGACGCCCACTGCACCAGTTGGACGCCGGCGCTCATCGAGCCCCTGACGGCCCTCGGCCACCGGGTGGTCCGCTACGACCACCGTGACAGCGGCCTGTCCACCAAGGTCCCGGCGGATGTCGGCTACACGTTGGACGATCTGACCGATGATGCACTGACCGTGATGGATACCCACGGGATTGACCGGGCCCATGTGATCGGTCGATCCATGGGTGGCATGGTCGGCCAGTTGCTGGCGCTGGACCATGCCGACCGGGTGGCCACCCTGACCCTGGTCTGTTCGACCCCCGGCCTGGGCGACGAGCGGCTTCCGATGGCTGCCGACTGGTTGGTGGATCGGATGACCGAGAGGTTGTTCGCCGAGCCTCCCGAGACCGGAGAGGCCCGGGCGGCGTGGATCGTGGAGCAGGGCGAGTGGTTCGCCGGGCCTCGTCACCCGGTGCCTACCGCCGATCGGCTCCAGATAGCGGTGGCTGAGGTGGATCGCTGCTGGTACCCGGAGTCCGGCCACGGTGTGGCCGTCAGTGCCTCGCCGTCGCGTCTGGATCGTCTGGATGGCATCGAGCGACCCACGCTGGTCGTGCACGGCACGGCCGATCCGGTGTTCAGCGTCGAGCATGCTCTGGCGCTCGCCGAGGGGGTCCGGGGTGCCGAGCTCTGGCTGGTCGAGGAACTCGGCCATGAGCTACCCGACGGCCTGGTGCCCGAACTCTTGCCTCGTCTCCGGATGCACCTGAACCGGGCTAGTTGAGCCTGAACGCGAAGGCGACGCCCTTCCGGCGGGTGGAAGGACGCCGCCATCGCCGGGCCCGGTTTCGAGCCGTCGCGCGTCAACGTTCTCCGTGGCCCAGTAGGGCTCTGGTCGAGAGAGCGTGAGGGGACCAACTCGTTCGGCGGGCCTCGAACTCACCCGTTGGGCGGTGATCGACAGGGCGGGCCCGTCAATGCCCCGAACGGGGCGATCGTTGGGGTCGGGACCAACGAGGGGGAGGGTTCAGGTTGCATGTGATCTCCTCCCCTTCACTCGTGGTCGTTGCCGTGTCCGTCCACCTCTAGATCCGCTGTATACCCGGTGCCCCGGTCAGTGGAGCGTCGGGATGGTCGCGGAATCGGGTGGCACGTCAACCGTCGCGCCGGAGCATGCTTCTGTCAACCGGATGCATCATCGATTCTGGAGATGGGCTGTTACCCAGGCCTCCTGGACGATCATGGCGGTGACCATGCCGAACATCCCGTCGTTGCGTTCTATATGGCTGAGGATGTGGCAGTGGCATGCCCAGACACCGGGTTCGTCGGAACGGACCAGTACCGGATAGCGCTCGCCGGGCGCCGCGTTGATGGTGTCGGTCAGGTACGGATAGTTGAGGAGGAAGCCGACCTTGCAGGGAGATGGACGAGATCCGGCCCCCGGTGCCGGGTCAGCGTTGGCCGGCCAGCGCTCGGTTCTTGACCTTGGCCTTCATGTAGTCACGGTTCATGAAGGCGATGAAGTCCAGCGAGATCTCCTTCGGGCACGCCTCGGAGCACTCACCGTGGTTGGTGCACGAGCCGAAGAACTCCTCCATGGTCTCGACCATGCTCTCGGTCCGACTCCAACGCTCGGCCTGGCCCTGGGGTAGGAGTCCGAGGTGGCCGATCTTGGCCGAGGTGAACAACTGGGCGGCCGAGTTCGGACACGCCGCCACGCAGGCCCCACAACCAATGCATGCCGCGGCGTCGAACGCCATGTCAGCGGCCACCTTGGGCACGGGGGTGAGATTGGCGTCAGATGCCGCACCCGTGTTGACCGAGATGTAGCCGCCGGCCTCAATGATGCGATCCAGCGGTGAACGGTCGACGGCCAGGTCGCGCAGCACCGGGAAACCGGCCGCCCGGAACGGTTCGATGACGATCTCGTCGCCGTCGCGGAACTCCCGCATGTGCAACTGGCAGGTGGCCGTGGCTTTCTGCGGACCATGCGCCCGCCCGTTGATCATCACGCCACACGTGCCGCAGATGCCTTCGCGGCAGTCGCTCTCGAAGGCCACCGGCTCGTTGCCGGCGTCGTTGAGTTGTTCGTTGAGCTGGTCGAGCATCTCGAGGAAGGAGGCATCGGTGCTGATGGCCTGCTGGTGCACGTCGAAGCGACCGGCGTCGTCCGGTCCATCCTGACGCCACACCTTGAGGGTGACATTGATAACGGTGCCGTGCTCTGAAGAAACTGGTCCTGAAGACATGTTGGTTTTCCCCTGTTCCTCTCTGGCCCGGGCCTACTTGTAGGAGCGCTGTGCCAGCGCCACGTTCTCGAAAGTCAGTTCCTCGCGGTGGCGGGTCTGGGCCGTGCCCTCGCCGTTCCACTCCCAGGCCGCCACGTGGGCGAAGTTTTCGTCGTCGCGCTGGGCCTCACCCTCGGCCGTCTGGTGTTCCTCGCGGAAGTGGCCACCGCATGACTCCTCCCGCTCCAGGGCGTCTCGAGCCATGAGTTCAGCCAGGTCGAAGAAGTCGGCCACCCGGCCGGCCTTCTCGAGGGACTGGTTGAGGGTCTCTGCGCTGCCCAGCACCCGCACGTTGGAGTGGAACTCGTCGCGCAGGGCCGGTATCTCCGAGAGGGCCCGGGTGAGGCCGGCCCCGGTGCGACCCATGCCAATATGTTCCCAGGTGATGCGACCGAGTTCCCGGTGGTAGTAATCGACCGACTTCGTCCCGTTGACGGACAGCCAGCGATTCTGCTCATCGGCCACACCGGCGATCGCCTCGGTGAACACCGGGTCGTTGGTAGGTACTGCAGACTGGCCGAGCAGGCCGGCCAGATCGTCACCGATGGTGTACGGCAGCACGAAGTAGCCGTCAGCCAGGCCCTGCATGAGGGCACTCGCTCCGAGGCGGTTGGCGCCATGGTCCGAGAAGTTGGACTCACCGATCGAGTACAGGCCAGGCACCGAGGTCATCAGGTGGTAGTCCACCCAAAGGCCACCCATCGTGTAGTGGATGGCCGGATAGATCCGCATCGGCTGCTCGTATGGGTTCTCACCGGTAATCCGGTGGTACATATCGAACAGGTTCCCGTACTTCTCGGAGATGGCATCCACGCCGTCACGGGCGATGGCTACCTGGAAGTCAAGGAACACACCGTTCTTCAATGGGCCTACGCCCCGGCCCTCGTCACACACCGTTTTGGCATTACGCGACGCCACGTCACGTGGCACCAGGTTTCCAAAGGCCGGGTATTTGCGTTCCAGGTAGTAGTCGCGTTCAGCCTCGGGGATCTCGGCGGCCATACGTGCGTCGTCGTTTGCGTCGGGTACCCAGATGCGACCATCGTTGCGTAGCGATTCGGACATCAGGGTGAGCTTGGACTGGAAGTCGTCGCTGACCGGTATGCAGGTCGGGTGGATCTGTGTGTAGCAGGGGTTGGCGAAGAAGGCGCCCTTCTTGTGGGCCCGCCAGGCCGCCGTGACGTTGCACATCATCGCGTTGGTGGACAGAAAGTAGACGTTGCCGTAGCCGCCGGTGGCCAGCACCACGGCGTGCGCCGAGTGGGGCGTGACCTCGCCGGAGACGAGGTCACGGGTGACGATGCCGCACGCCCGACCGTCCTTCTTGACGACGTCGAGCAGTTCGGCGCGGCTGTGCAGTTCGACGGTCCCGGCGGCTACCTGGCGCATCAGGGCCGAGTAGGCGCCGATGAGTAGCTGCTGCCCGGTCTGGCCACGGGCGTAGAAGGTCCGAGACACCTGGGCGCCACCGAACGAGCGATTGTCGAGCAGGCCGCCGTAGTCGCGGGCGAACGGCACGCCCTGGGCGGTGGCCTGGTCGATGATATTGACCGAGACCTCGGCCAGCCGGTGGACGTTGGCCTCCCGGGAGCGGTAGTCGCCACCCTTGACGGTGTCATAGAACAGTCGGTGGACCGAGTCGCCGTCGTTCGGGTAGTTCTTCGCCGCGTTGATGCCGCCCTGTGCGGCGATCGAGTGGGCACGTCGGGGGCTGTCGTGGAAGGTAAAGGCCTTCACCCGGTACCCCAACTCGCCGAGCGAAGCAGCTGCCGAGGCACCGGCCAGACCGGTACCGACGACGATCACGTCGAACTTGCGCTTGTTGTTGGGGTTGACCAGATTCATGGAGAACTTGTGGTTCTCCCACATGTCGGCCACATCGCCGGTAGGGATCTTGCTGTTCAGGGCCGGGCTCGTCGTGGCCTGGTCAGGCGGGGTTGCGTTGCTCATGGTGTCTCCTGCCGATCCGTCGCCTAGTGGTCCGACGCCTGGTCGGCCAGGCATTCGAGAACGTGTGTGGCGTCGGCTGGGCACTGGCGCCCGTCATCGTCGACTAGGCCGGCTTGGGTGAGGATCGGGAAGCTCAGGTTCCCGACGAGGATCAGCCCGGCCAGGCTGGTGGCCAACGTGCGCCGCAGGTGGTTGTAACGGGGGTTATTCACACCGAGGCTCTGGAACATCGACCAGGCCCCGTGGTAGATGTGCCACGCCAACGCCATATTGGCCACCACGTAGAGGATGGCCACCGGTAGGGCCCCGAGTGACGTCGCCACATTGTGGTACGGATCGCCGGCCACAAAGTCGTCGCCCAGCCACCAGCCCCAGGTCAGATCGGCCAGGTGGTAGAGGATGAACAGGGCAATGATCGGGCCGGTCCAGCGCATGGTGCGGCTAGCGAAGGTGGCGGCAATGTGGTCCCGCCCACCCTCGTACTTCTTGGCTCCGCTGACCATGCTGGCCTTCTCACTGGCGTTGCCACTCATCCGACTGAGGGTGATGGCCGAGTGCAGGTGCAGGACGAACATGGTCAGCAGGCCCGCCCGCATCAGCCACAGGACAGCGCCCTTGGGTACCAGGCCTCCGCCCAGAGTCCGTAGCGACTCGGCGTACTCGTGCATCCGGGCTGGGCCCTCATACAGGTGGAGGTTGCCGATCATGTGGACCAGCACGAACCCGATGAGGCCGATGCCGGTGAGGGCCATGACCCACTTGCGACCCACCGCGCTCTGGTACAGGTTCAGAGGGAAGGGCCACTGGCGGCCTCGCGGTCGGACCGGCGTCACGCGGTAGCGCTGCTCAGTGGTTTGGGCCATGGTTCCCTCCTCGTGCGATGGCCCCGGTGCGACGGGGTGAGGCGTTCGCAGGGGTGAGAGTAGCGCGCTGGGGATGGCCATCTCCGAGCCGATTGCCACTTCAGATGCCCGATCGGCGAGAGGGGTCCGGGCCGCCTCGGCCTCCGGCTTAATTACCTCCGCCTCCGCCTCCGCCTCAGTCAGCGCCGATCCGACCCTCGTAGCGGTTGGTGGCGAGGGTTGCTCCGTCGATGGTCAGGTCCAACTCGAGGGTGACGGCTCCGGTGGCGTCACCGAGGGACACCTCGAGGGTTCCGATCAGGGTCACCGAGTCGGCTTCGAGGGCGCCACCCCACGATCGTTCGATGACCGGACCGTCGGTGCCGATCCGAAGCCGGGCGTCCACCCGACAGCGTTCGACAGGGAGCCGACCGTCATGGACGACCACCACCTGGACTGCCACGGTGGAACGGGGGGCAATGGACTCCAACGGTGGATCGGCCACCACGATGGTCGGAGCGCACGCCGCGGTGACTGTGGCGTAGGCCGGCTTGGGGTTCCGAAGGTGGTCGACCAGAGATCCGGAGATGGCCGGAGCTCCGTCGAGGAGTCGGTCCAGCGTGAATCCTCCGGTGGGCTGATATTTACGGCGGCGCAGGGCCTCGATCTGGATCCGCAGTAGGCGGTCCTGGTGTTGACGAGTGTCCGCCGCCCACTCCTCGGGCCCCGACCAACTGGCAGGGGGAACGCGGCGTACCAGCACGTCGACCTCGGCTCCGAAGCCGGCCAGTCGGTCAGAGTCGATAATGGGCCACGATCCGGGGTCCAGCGTCCCATCGCTCAGGGCCGGAGAGCCCACCGGCACGGACTGGGCACCGAAGGCCGACACGAACCGACCGGCCCGACGTACCCGATCCACGTATCCGGCGAGGTCTCCCCGCCGTCCGCTGTACCACCCGAACCAGAGGTGGCCGGTCGCGTCGTCGACCCGGGGCGGGTTGGGCAGTACCCCGGAGTGGCTGATCACCGGGCGGGAAGGATCGGCCTGATCGAGGGAGCGGCGAACCGTGCGGTCCAGCACCGTCCGATTCCACGTGGGGAGCTGCTGGTCCATCTGGCGCGGAACGGCCCGGGTCCGGTCCACGGGATCGGGGGCGTCGTGGCCGCACCAGACGATCACCGACGGGTGGTGGCCCAGGAGGTCGACCATGTCGCGGGCCTGACGGGCCGCTTGACCACGGACTCCCCGGTGGTAGCCGCCGGTTAGTGGAAGGTCCTGCCACACCAGCATCCCGACCCGGTCGGCCTCGGTGTACAGCTCGGTAGCCGACACATGGCCGACCAAGCGGAGCAGGTTGAGCCCTGCGTCGCTGGCCAGTGCCACGTCGGCGACCGCCGAGTCGTGGGTCACTCGGGACAGGTCTCGGTCCAGCGGAGGGACGAGGGCCCCTCGGAGGAAGATCCGTTCCCCGTTTATCGACCACACGTGGTCGTGCATCCGGACTGACCGGAAGCCGGTGCGTCGTACCACCCGGTCGCTGACCCGACCGTCTTCGGTGGCCACCTCGAGCTCCACGTCGTGCAGTGGCTGATCGCCCATCTTGGCGGGCCACCACAGTGGTGGGCGCGGAATACGGACTGACCACTCGACCCGGTTTTCACCGCCAGCCAACGACTGGCGGTGGCGGTGGTCGACGCCGAGAACCCGGGTGTGGAACACCGCGGCCCGGGGCCGATCGGCGTGGACCACGGCGCGAAACGTCAGGGTGGCGACGGACTCGGTGGCGTGGGTACACACCACCCGGACATGGAGCAGGGGCACCGGTCCGGTTTCGCGCAACCGAACCGGGCGTCCGATCCCACCGGGGTTCCACGGGGCGATGCCCCGGCCGCCCTGGGTGGTCCCGGTGAGGGTGCGTTTCTCGTCGGGGTTCCCGACGGGCGGGCAGGTGGCCTCCACGGCCAGCAGGTGGTCGGAGCGGGCCCGGGCCAGTTCGGTCACTTCGAGGAGGTGGGGGGTGAACGAGCCCTCGGTGGGACCGAGGTACGAACCGTCCAACCACACGTCGCCCTGGAAGGTGACCCCGGCGAACTCCAAGAACGTTCGCCGATCTAGGCCTAGGGGTTGGGTGGAAAAGCGGGTGCGGTAAAGAAGTGGCCCGTCGGCGTCGGCGAAGGCCGGGGTGCTTCGCCATGCACCGGGCACCGTGACCTCGGGCCAGTCGCCGTCGTCGAGGTCCTCGAGGGGGAAGTCGCGCCGGCGCATCTCGTCGGCCTCGATGGCCCGCCATGGTCCGGGCAGGGCCCCGGGCGGCTCCATGTTCCGATGAACCATGTCCAGACGCTACGCCCGGCAGGATCCTGAGCAGGGCGCGCTGCCTATGGTGCCGCCATGCCCCGGCGGTGGCGGATAGGACGGGTCCTGAGGAACCTGCTCCGGAGTGAGCCAGCCGCTAGGACAGCGAGCCGGCCGGTGGTCGGCCGGTGATGTGCTCGGAGAGCCAGCGTCCGCTCTCCTTGAGCCGTCGATTCCTGGTCACCAGCCCGCGGGGTCCGGCGAAGCCCGGGACCGGCCCCCAGCCTGCGGTGGAGTAACCGTCGAGGAGCGCGTCGTGGAACAGGCCTACGACCGGAATCCCGTCGGCCGCCGCCGATTCGACCTGAGCGACGACGTCATGCAGTAACTCGTTGCGCCAGTCGTCGTCGGTCGTGGACACGCCCCATCCGGCGACCACGAGTTTCTGCTCATCGAGCCGGTCGTGGATCCTGCGGAGGGCCACGCCGAGTTCCTCGGGGAGGGGCGCGCTACCGGTGGCGTCGACCCGGGCACCTGCCGGGTAGGGCCACGTGGTCCCGTCGCCATCGACGGCGACGGGATGGTCGACGACCACGCCCACCAGGTCGAAGGCGTCGGCCAACTCCGGTCGGTCCACCGGGGAGCGCCAGGGCCAGGCCATCTCACCGTCGCTCAGGGCCCGCAGCCACGGATCCCAGAGCACCTGCTCCCAGTGGAGGGCCTGGTCGCGGGCCAGGTCCAGAGCCTGCTGCCCGGCCTGGCTCCTAACCTGGTTCTCACCGGTGGCTCCCTCGGGGGACGCGGCGAACACTGACGGTGCGCCGAATACGCCCATGACCGGAGCGTCACCGCTCTGCAGGAGGCGCCACGCTTCAAAGGTTGCTTCGAGTGCGCCCTCGACCGCGACCCGGGCCGCCTCAGGGTCGGTCCTGCCGGGGGGGCGGATGCCTAGCAGGTGGCCCCGGACCGCTGATCCGATGGGGTCCTCGATGGGGACCCAGCCGGCGGCCAGATCCTCGAGGGCTTCGGCGGTGCGGTCGACGTGGCGGGCCCACCAGTTGCTTCGACTCGTTGGCTCGGCGAACCCTCGCTCGTCGTCAGCGAACCAGCCGGGGAGCGTCCCGTGGACCAACGTGACCCATGGTCGTAGTCCTGCCTCGACGGCGGCAGCCAACACCTCGCGGGCCTGGTCCAGCGCGTCGGTGTCGACCACCCCCGGTCGGGGTTCGAGTCGGGCCCACTCGACGGTGATGCGGACGTCGGTGAATCCCAGGGTGGCTGTCAGCCGGAGGTCGTCGGCGTGGTCGATGGCGAACCCGGCTCCGTCACCTGAGGTCGGCACCCGTCCGTCTCGTTCCCAGCGCGACCAGTCGGCGGTCGGTGCCACCCCCTCGGCCGACAGGGACGAGTCGGTCACGCCCCATAGGAAGTCCGGTTGGCTCATTGCCGAGGAACCGTGGATTGTCTAGGAGCGGCGGTTCATCACACCGGAGTCGAAGACCACGCGGTCGCCGACCCGAGTCTGGAAGAGGACGGTGGCGTCGTCGACCTCCCATGCATGGACGTCGAGTACCTCGCCGGGCATGACCGGCGACTTGAATCGGCCGCCCATGCCGCCGAATCGGGCAGGGTCCGAACCACACGTCGCGTGGAGTAGGGCCCTGCCGGTGAATCCGTAGGTGCACAGGCCGTGGAGAATCGGATTGTCGAAGCCGGCGGCCGAGGCGAACGTCGGGTCGGAGTGCAGCGGGTTGCGGTCGCCGCTGAGGCGGTACAGCAGGGCCTGGTCGGCCCGGGTGGCGTAGGAGACGACATGGTCGGCGTCACGGTCCGGCGCCGCCCAGTCGGCTGACGGACCACGGTCCCCGCCCCAGCCGCCCTCACCGCCCAGAAAGAGCCCTGCGCTGGTCGACCACAGTGGTTTGCCGGCGGAGTCGGTCACGTCGGTCTCGAGGTAGACGAGCGCCGCCTTGCCTTTGTCCCAGATCGGGCCGATCTTCCCAGTGGCGATGCCGGTGCCCTCGGCGGGAATCTCCCGGTGACAGGTGATGGACTGTTCAGCGTGTAGCAGGAAGACCGGGTTGAAGCTGCCGAAGTCGGGGGTGCCGCCTCCGCCCATGACCACACCCTGGGTTGGAAAGGCCCGCTGGCGAACCCCATCGGAGTTCTCGGTCGTGAACTCCAGTTCGAAGCCGGTCGGGTCGGCCACGCCGGCACCGATACCGAGGGAGTACAACAGGCTCTGCTTGGAGGTCCAGGAGATCTCGGTCGGTTCGCCGACTGATCCAACGGCGTCTGGGTTGATGGGCATGGTCACTTCCGGGTCTGTGTGGGGCGCGTCCGATGAGGCGCGGCGGGTGGTACCGATGACGTTACGGGCTGGTCGACTGGTGCTTGCTGGTCGGGGACGTGCTGGGGACCTTGTGGAACAGCGTCGGACGGTTCGCTCCCGACGTTGAATTGATTGGAAAATCCCAGATTTCCCTTGCAATTCAGGGAATCACAGTGGTGTAATTCCATGGACGGAACCCTTCCGGGGGTTCTGGGGGGACCGAGACTGGCCCCGGCGACCGGAACGACCGGTCGATCGACCGGTGAAAGGCGGATCAACAACATGGGGATCATCGCAAAACCCGACCTGGATACCGATTGGAAGGATTCGTCGAACTGTCTCGGCGTGGATCCCGACCTGTTCTTTCCCGAGCGTGGGGCGAGCACGCGGGAAGCCAAGGAGGTGTGCCGGGGCTGCATCGTTCAGGAGGACTGCCTGGAGTATGCGCTGGCCAACGGCGAGAAGTTTGGCATCTGGGGTGGTATGAGCGAGCGTGAACGTCGTCGCATCCGTCGCCAGCGGGCCCTTGAACGGCAGGCTGCTGCCCGGACCGCCGAGGCTGTCTGAGGATCGTCCCCCCGGGGCCGGCATCGAGCGTCAGAGAGACCGGGCAATCGGGTGACCGGGCCAGTAGGTAGAGTCGCTCCATGAACACGCTTGCATTCTTGGGGACCCAGGAACTGATCATCGTGGCGGTCATCGCCCTAGTCCTATTCGGTGGGAACCAGATACCGAAGCTGGCCCGCAACCTCGGCAAGGCCCAGAAGGAGCTCCAACGGGGGCTGGCCGAGGGCCAGGCGGAAGCCGACGACCAGTCGAAGGCCCAACAGGAGAAGGACCAGGAGTAGACGCCCCACGTGGCGCTCCGACCTTTCGACCCCAGCCAAGCCCCGGCGGGCCACCGGTACACTCCCCGCCCATGAGCACCTTCCCCGACGATCTTCCACCCCAGCCGCCGGTCGGCGACGTGAACGTCGTCTACCTCGGTCCGTCAGCCCCCCACTGGGAGGTCCGGTCCAGTTTCGGCGATCCGCAGATGATCGAGTTGTTCCGTGATCGTGTGCAGGCCCGGCTGATGCTGCTGCCGCCCCACGATCCGCAGTTCCGACGTAACCGGGAACGAATCAACCGAGACGCCGAGCGCGAGAACGTGCTCATTTCCTGGGACCTCGGCTACGAGGAGGAGGAGAGCCAGGCCTCAGCCTGAGCTTCGATTTCTGCCACCGACTCCGTTCTGGTCCACCAGCTGTGGCCAAAACGACAGAAACCCCGACGATTGGATCGTCGGGGTCGCTGCCGCAGGGAGGCCCTGCACCGGGGCGAGAGGGGGAACGCCCCGTAACCGGCCGGATGCTGCCTCACGGCAGCCCACCGGGATCAAAACAAGAATCAGGCCGCCACGGCCACCAGGCCGTTCGAACGGGCGGCCGCCCGACGGTCCCGGAGGATGCGTCGACGCTGGCGCTCCGAGCAGCCACCCCAGACCCCGTGCTCGATTCGATGGGCCAGCGCATACTCCAGACAGGGGCTGGTTGCCCGGCAGTCGGAGCAGATCGCCTTGGCGATCTCCACGCCCACACCGTCGTGGGGGAAGAAAACGTTCGGGTCGCTCTGGGCGCAGGCGCCGCGCGCCATCCAGGCCGACGCCGCTCCTTCTGCCGTGGGTGAGGCGGCTAGGGGACTGATGGGATTGAACTCCAATAACTGGGTGCTCATGGTTCTCGGTGCTCTGCTTTCTGCTTACGTGCTCTCCGTGGGGGCGACCCGGAGAGTGGTCGCTCCGCCCGTGCAGGTGTCCCTGCAGGGAGAGTTCTCTCACATCGGACCGAAAACCCCCGTAAAGGGCGCGATGGCCGGGCCGGTCTTCTAGGGTTCGGCCCCGGTGGCTCCTGACACGTCTTCCCAGAACCACGGTTCCCCGTCGAAGGGCCCGCCCTCGTTGCGGCCATTGTCAGACCAGCAACGCGACATGGCGACCCTCTTGCGGGGCTTCCTTGTCCTGGCGCTGCTGTACCTTTTCCTGACTGGGGTCGAGCTGCTCAGCGGCGGCTTCAAGATCATGGGCAAGGGCTTTGTGGACGGCCTGTTCGAGGGGGTATCCAATCCCCTCGGCGGTCTTTTCGTCGGTCTGTTGGCCACCGTATTGGTCCAGTCGTCGTCGGTGTCGACGTCGGTGATCGTCGGGTTGGTGGCGTCTGGGGTGGTGGCTCCCGACGAGGCCGTGCCAATGATCATGGGTGCCAACCTGGGGACCACGGTCACCAACACGATGGCCTCGCTCGGCCATGTTCGACGCGACCAGGAGTTCCGGCGGGCCTTTGCGGCGGCCACAGTGCACGATTTCTTCAACATCCTCGCGGTGGCCATCTTCCTGCCCATCGAGCTGGCCACCGGCTACCTGTCCGAGACGGCGGAATGGATCACCGAGCGCGTGCTGGGCAGTTCCGGGGCGGCGTTCGACAGCCCGCTGAAGGCTGCGGTCAAGAAGCCGGCCGGCCTGGTCAAGGACGTCCTCGTCGACCTGGGTGCCCACGGAAACTGGAAGGGCGGGCTGATGATCGTTATCGGTCTGGCCTGCATCTTCGTGGCGCTGGGCTACATCACGAAGAACATGCGGCTACTGGTCGCCGACCGGGTGGAGGCCGCCATTAACCGGGCCCTCGGGGCCGGCTCGGGAATCGTCGCCATCGTGCTGGGCATGGTCATCACCATTGCCGTGCAGTCGTCGTCCATCACGACCTCTGTACTGGTTCCACTCGCCGCGTCGGGCGTCCTGACGTTGGAGAACATCTATCCGGTCACCTTGGGAGCCAACGTCGGCACCACGGTGACCGCATTGCTGGCCTCGCTGGCCACCGGAAATCCCGCCGCGGTCACCGTGGCCATCGTGCACACGCTGTTCAACCTCAGCGGGATCCTGCTCTTCTACCCGATCCGTTTTCTACGGAACCTGCCGTTGCGTCTGGCCACCGGCATGTCCGACATCGCCGCGGAGCGACGAAGCACGGCCATTGTCTATGCCCTAGGCATGTTCGTGGTCGTCCCCTTCCTTGGCGTGCTTCTCCTCCGATGAGTGCGCGCGTCCGCTCGACGGTCAGTCCGCAATCTCGAGGGGGATCCGGCCGTGGCCTGAAGTCCGGTCAAACCCCGCTGGTACCGTTGCAGCTAACCCGTCAGGAGTCCCTTCCATGGTTATGAGCTTCTTCCGCCGCACCGATGACAGCGGTATCGATCACATCGAGGCCCAGGTCCAGCGGATGGTGAACGACGCCCGCCATACGTTCGACCTAGCCATGAACGCCATCACCGGAGGGTCGGTGTCGTCGGTGGCTGACGAGGTCCGGCGGACCGATCGCCAGATCAACATCACGGAGATGGAGATCCGCCGTGAGTTGGTCGTTCACTTCTCGGTCCATGCCGGCGGCGATGCCACCGAGATGCTCGTATTCATGAACATGATCAAGGATCTAGAGCGGATCGGCGACTACAACAAAAACGTTTTCGACCTGGCCGAGGAGGGCGTTTCGTTCGCCGATGCCGCCGACCTCGGACTGATCCTGGGCTTCCGTGACGAGATCTCCTCTCGTATCGCTCTCATGGGCGAGATTTTGACCGTGCGTGACGAGGAGCGTGCCCGGGCGTTCATTTCCCGGGGGGACGAGATGCGTCGCGAGTTTGACGCCCTAGTGACCGACCTGGTGCACGCCACCGACCCGGCGTCGCATGCCGTGCCCCGTGCACTGCTGTACCGGTTCCTGAAGCGGATCACCGCCCACAGCGTGAACGTGGTGACCGCGGTGGTCATGCCAGTGGACCGCCTCGACTACCACGACGAGGCTGACGACACCCGGGTTTGACCGGCTCGGGTCGCCCGGGAACGGGTGGTTCAGGAGCCGGTCGCTCAAGAGTGGGTCTGCCCATCATGAACCGCTCCTAGGGTCGCACCGTGCGTGTACTGGTCACTAACGACGACGGCATCTTCTCACCGGGTCTGCATGCGCTCGCCGCGGCGGTAGCTGGTGCTGGCCACGAACCGGTGGTCGCTGCCCCGTCCACCGACTGGAGTGGTGCCTCGGCCTGCCTAGGTCCACTCGATGATCCCGATCGCGTCTCGGTCGAGCGAGTGGAGATACCCGGTATGGCTGGTCCCGACGGCGGCGCGTTGATTGGCTACTCGGTCGGCGCTCCGCCGGCCCTCATCTCGATGCTGGCCGACCTGGGTGGCTTCGGTCCGCCGCCCGGGCTGGTGGTGGCCGGCATCAACCGTGGGCCGAACACCGGCCGGTCCACCCTTTTCTCAGGGACAATCGGTGCCGTGCTGGCTGGTGAACGGTTCGGCCTATCCGGTATGGCGGTGAGCGCGGATGTCATGGTCACCGGTGGAATGGGTGCGACGGGGGCGCCGGGCGACGTCCACTGGGAGACCGCCGCCAGGGTGGCCCGGGTGGTCCTGCCGTGGCTCGTTGATGCACCGGCCCGGACCGTGCTCAATGTGAACACCCCGGACATTCCGCTGGCTGACCTCCGGGGAGTCCGATTCGCCGAACTGGCCCCTGTCGGTGGCGTACGGACGGTGATCACCGGCCGTGACGATACGGGGCTGGACCTCGATCTGGTGGCCAACGAGGAACCGATGCCCGACGACAGCGACACCGCCCTGATCCGTGCGGGTTGGGCCGCCGTCACGCCTATCTCCCCGGCGGCCGCGCTTGGCCTGGACCTGCCGTTCGCTGAGTGGGAGCGGGACATCGGCGGTGAGGATAGGCCGCGATGAGCCCGGGCATCCCATGAGTCCATTCACCCGATTCGGCCGTACCCACGGCCTGGGCGCCATGTCCGACGCCATGTTGGCCGTGGCCCTCGCAGGATCGATCTTCTTTTCCATCGACCCCGATGCGGCCCGGTGGCGGGTCGCCCTCTACCTGTTGTTGACCATCGCACCGTTCGCGGTGGTCACCCCACTCCTCGGCCCGTTGGTTGACCGGGTGAAGGGTGGTCGTCGGGGCATGATCATCACGTCGATCCTGGCCCGGATGCTGATCGCCTGGCAGATGATCGAACACATCGACGGGCTGTTGTTGTTTCCGTTGGCCTTCGGCCTGCTGGTGATGCAGAAGACGTACTCCATCGCTAAGAGCGCTGTGGTGCCGTCGCTGGTCCGCAACGACATCGAGTTGGTCGAGGCCAACGCCAAACTGGCCATGTTGAGCGCGGTCTGTTCGATGGTGGGCGCGGGAATCGGGGGCATCGCCCTGTTGTTCAGCTCGTCGTCGCCGGCCGTGGTGGCGGTTATCGGTTATGGCCTGACAATGGTGGCCGCTGTCCAGGTGCCCAAGGTGCTGGTGGCCGACGCACCGGTGTCGGCCGGCGAACGGGCCGTGCTTCGCCAGCGGGGGATCCTCACAGCGTCGTTGGCCATAGGGCTACTACGGGCCGTGGTCGGCTTCACCTCGTTCTTGCTGGCTTTCGAGTTCCGGGGTGGTGGTGGCGGTGTGTCGATCGAGTCGGTCGGTCGGCCGGCTGGCGCCGGTTCGGGGTTGGTCCGAGGTGAGTCCGTGCTGGCTGCCGCACCCGCACCGGCTTGGCACTTCGGCCTGGTGCTCGCCTCGGTCGGGCTAGGAGCCTTCGCCGCCGCCCAGTTCTCACCGGTCCTGCGAACTCGTCTTCTGGAGGAACGGATCATCCGCGGCGTGCTCTTCGTTGGGGTGACGTTGTCGGGACTTGCCGTGTGGCTGGGAGGGCTCTGGGGGGCCGTTCTGGTCGGCGGCACGGTGGCCATGTGTAGCGGGACGGCCAAGTTGGCCTTTGACTCGTTGGTCCAGCGGGATGCACCTGGCACCAACCACGGCCGGTCGTTTGCCAAGTTCGAGGGCCGTTTCCAGCTGGCATGGGCCGTCGGGGCGTTCCTCGCGGTGTTCCTCCCGCTGTCAATTGAGGTCGGTTACCTGTTCATTGCGGCGTTGTTCGCTGCGGCGCTGACTTGGTTTGGTTTGGCGGCACCGCCGATTCCACGCATCGAGACCCCGGACGAACCGGACCGGCCCGATGGTCAGTTCGGCTTCTGGCGGCGCGGCGACCCCGGCGGGGGCTGAGCGTCGGATCCCGACCGGTCAGTCGTCCGACGGCGGATCGGGAAGCTCGAGGCGGGCCAGCCACAGCCCAGGGGCGTCCACCTCCGAGGGGGTGGGGAGGTTACGAGCCTCGGTCCAGAGCAGGGCCAGTCCATCTTCGCCCGCCCGCTCCACGACACCGGTCACGAAGGCCGATCCACGGTCGACCTGTTCCTGGGTGAGGTTGAGGCCGAGGATGCGTTCCACGAAACGGTCGGCGTCGGACGTGGTCACCCGGCGGCGGCGCAGCGCCTCGGTCACCTGGCCGTACGAGCCGATGAGTCCGGTGCCAACGGTGTCCATTACGTGGTCGACTACGCCGACCACCACAGCCACCAGGGCCTCAAGGCGGGGCAGCAGCGCTTCCTGTTCGGGAGATCGCACGGCGCCCAGCACGGCTTCGGGGTCCAGCGCGTCCTGGAGATGGGCCAGTGCGTCGGCTCCGGCGGCCGGATCGGGATTCGTGGGGTTGAGGCCCGGGAGATCGTCGAGTCTCAGGCCCAGTCGGTCGCCTAACTCGGCGGGGTCAGTTCGAAACGCCCCGGCGTGACGGGCCAGGAGGTCTCCGATGGCATGGCGGACGTGGGGGACGCCGAGCACCGCATGGTGGGCGACCTCGTGGAGACAGATCCAAAGCCGGAGGTCGTCCGCGGGAAGGCTCCAGTCGGCGCTGAACGCCTCGACGTTGGGGGACACGATGAGCAGGGTGTCGGCGTCGGGTCCGCCGGTCGGGCGGGGGATGGGGAGGTCGTAGGTCCCCAGGCTGCGAAGGGCGAGGCGACCGACCATCGTGCCGGTGGTCATCCCGGCCATCATCGGCGCCATGGCTGCCATGAGGCCCGACAGCCACTGGAGGGTCTGCTCGCCGCGGGGATCATCGGGGTCGATCGGCTCACCGTCTATCTCAAGACCCGATCTGTCGCCGAGATCGCCAGCCAGATCGGTGGGCAACTGGGCCATCTTGGACAGATACGGCCGGTAGGCGTCGACCGACGATGATGCCCAGACGGTTCGAGTCACCGGTCGGATCGACAGTGCGCCCGAGCGAGCCACGGTGAGGCCGGTGCAGGACGCCACTTGGAGTTCAGCGACCCGCAGTAGGGATTCGTACTCCATGCGGACCACCGGGTCGACGTTCGGCTCGCTGGCTCCTTCCGACGCGATGGCCATGGCGATTTGGCGGGCCGGATCGGCGCCGGCCTGGCCTGTTCCGGGAAGGCCCGTACCTGGAGGCATGCCCGTATCCATTCCGGGGAACATGCTGCCGAGCGCCCGCGTGAAGGCGGCGAAAGGATTCTCTGGTGGATCCTCGGGGCTCACGAGGGCACTCTATGGGAGTGACTTCCCCCGAGTACCCGCGATCCGCCACTCGGCGGACTCGCCGCTCCCTGTGAGTACCGGCTGCTCCCGATGAGCCGGGTCGTGGTCACCGGATCGACCGGTGCGGTCGGCCGGGAGATCTGTGTAGGCCTGGCCGAGGCCGGGCACGAGGTCATCGGCTTGGATCGACGGTCAAGCACCGCGCCAGCGTCAGAAATAGAATTACGCACGGTCGACCTGGCGGTCACTGACCTGCGTGCACAGTTGGCCGACGTCGAGGTGGTGGTTCACCTGGCGGCCGGAGTGACCGCCGGTGACCAGGGCACCGACGGGGGCCGCGACCGCCAGGCGGTCATGGAACGGTTACTGGCTGCGGCGTCCGACGCCGGGGTGACCCATCTCGTCGTCCGCTCATCGGCCATGGTCTACGGAGCGTGGCCTGACAACCCGGTGCCGCTGACCGAGGACGCTCCGGTACGACCGTGCCCGGACTTCGCCTTTGCCGTGCATAGGGCCCGGATGGAGGAGCTGGCCGGAGCGTGGGCCGCCGAGTCCGACGATCGTGCGTTGACCGTGCTGCGTGCCGCGGTGACCGTCGCCGAGGAGCGCCCGGGTGGCCTGGCCACCGTCGTCGGCGCCGCGGCGTCTATCCGGAGCGACGAGGGCGAGCCGTTGGGGCAGTTTCTCCATTCCGACGACCTAGCGTCCGCCGCGGTGTGTGCCGTGCAGGCCCGTTACGACGGACCGTTGAACGTGGCGCCCGACGGATGGATCGGCGTGGAGGTCATGGCCGAGCTCGGTGGTCCCGGTCCCCGGTTGCGCCTGCCCGGCCCGGTGGCCGCCCTGGTGACCCGGGCTTTGTGGAAGGCCAGGCTGTCTCCGGCGCCCCCTGGGGTGTTCCCCTACTCGGTACACCCGTGGGTGGTGGCCAACGACCGCCTCCGAGACCTCGGCTGGGTGCCCACCCATTCCAACGAGGAGGCCTACGTGGCCGGCCACGAACCGGGTCTGCTGGACCGCATGGACGCCCAAGCCCGACAGCAGGTCTCATTGGCCGTAGCTGGGGTTCTGGTGCTCGTTCTGGGCCGGTTGATGGTGCGTCTGGTCCGCCGCCCCCGGGGGTCGGGTCGGGCACCCTACGATGCGACCGATGGCCGGTGAGACCCCTTCTGATGGCCGTCCCGCCGGGGCCGGTACGGGTACTGTCCCCGATCTTGTGGACGGTCCGAACGACGAGACCTGGGTGGCGTTGACGGACGGTCCGCTACCCGTTGACGAGGTGACCGGCTGGATCGGGCGACCCGACTGTGGGGCCGTCGTGGTGTTCCGCGGCGACGCCCGGAACCATGCCGAGGGGCGCCCGGAGGTCACCGCACTGGGATACGAGGCGTACGAGTCCCAGGTGGTGCCGAGGCTAGGGCGACTGGCCGGCGAGGCTCGGAACCGCTGGCCTGAACTGGGTCGCATCGCCCTGATCCACCGGACGGGACCGTTGGCCATTGGCGAGGCGGCTGTGGTGGTGGCCGTGTCATCGCCTCACCGAGACACCGCGTTCGACGCCGGCCGGTGGTGCATCGACACGCTCAAGGAAACTGTGCCGATCTGGAAGAGCGAGGCTTGGGCTGGTGGCGAGCACTGGGGTGTGGATGCCCAGCACGTGGTCGAGGTGCCGGGTTCGGCTCCGCAGGACAGGTCCCAGGGGGCTGTGTGAATCCGGCAGTCCTGTTCCTGGCTGGTGGGGCCGGTCTGGCTGTCGTGCTCTCGGCGGTCGTCTGGCTGTTCAGTCGTCCGAAGAAGGTCGTTGAGGATCCGAACCAGGCCCGTGCCAATCTGCGGGCCCTCCGACACGGACCCGGCGGTGGAGGGCCCGCCCGCGGACCGGGCGCCGTGGGGATCGGCGGTATCCGTGTGCTCGGAGACGTTTCGTCCGAAGAGCCCGGATCCGGTTCCGACACCGGATCAGAGGGGCGCTGACCTCGTGGCACGGGACCTGGCCATCGACCTGGGCACGGCCAACACTCTCGTCTATGCCCGAGGTGAGGGGGTGGTGCTGGCTGAGCCGTCGGTGATCGCCATCAACGAGCGCACGGGCGAGGTCCTGGCCATGGGCGACGAGGCATGGCACATGATCGGCCGCACACCGGAGCACGTGGTGGCCAAGCGGCCACTCCGTAAGGGGGCCATCACCGACTTCGAGGTAACCCAGCGGATGGTTCGCCGGCTGTTGGAACGGGTTGGGGTGAGCCGGTTTAACCGGCCGAAGGTCCTGATCTGCGTTCCGTCGGCCATCACCGCTGTGGAGCGGCGTGCGGTCACCGACGCAGCGCGTCGGGCCGGCGCCACCGACGCCCAGTTGATCGAGCAGCCGTTGGCCGCGGCGATCGGCGCGAACCTACCGATCTCCGAACCGGTCGGGAACATGGTCGTCGATATCGGGGGCGGCACGTCGGAATCCGCGTTGCTCTCACTGGGTGGGGTGGTGGCCCTCGAGGCGGTGCGGGTCGGATCGTTTGACATCGATGCCGCTATCCAGGCGTACGTGCGTAGGGAGTATGGACTGGCCATCGGCGAACGCACCGCCGAGGAGATCAAGTGGACGATCGGTTCGGCAGCGCCAACGCCCGAGGAGGGCCGGGCGGAGGTCAAGGGACGGGAGCTCATGAGTGGCCTCCCCAAGACGGTGGTGCTAACCCCGCTGGAGATCCGTCGGGCCATCGAGGAGCCGGTGGCCGCCATGGTCGAGTCGGTGATTCAGTGCCTGGCCCAGGCTCCACCGGAGTTGGCTCAGGACTTGTTGGCCCACGGGATCTGCCTGGTGGGCGGGGGCAGCCTGCTACGGGGACTTGACGTCCGGATCGCCGAGGATGCGGGCGTACCGGTGGTGAAGGTCGAGACGCCCATGGAATGTGTCGTTCTGGGCGCCGGCCACTGCATCGAGTCGTTCGAGGCCATGCGGGTGATGTTCATGGAAGGCCGGCGCTAGCCGGGAGCGGGATCCACGCCTAGGAGGTCCTCGGCAGCCTGGCGGACCTGCCAGTCCCGGTCGTTCAGCGCCTCAGCTAGAGCGGCTTCGACGTCGTCGCCTTCGAAAGCGGCCAGGGCCAGTACCGCCCGGCGGCGGATGGTGGCCTTCTGGGTGAGTCCGGCCAGGACCGATGCCCGTCCAGCTTCGTGACCGAGGGCACCGAGGGCGGCCACCGCTGCCTCCCGGCACAGGTGGTCGGGATGGCCGGATCGTTCGGCTTCGGGGCCCGATCCGGTGCCGGCCACCGCCACCAGAGGTTTGACCAGGACGTCGGCGCTGCCGGGGTGTTCGCCGGCCGCCCAGCAGGCCACCTCTACCACCGTGGGGTCGTGATCGCTCAGCAGGTCAGCCAGTAGGCCGGCCAGCAGATCGGCCAACGACCCAGATGGGGTGCCCGCCGACTCGCCAACTGATTCTTCGGGGGCACCGAGGATCTCCAGAGCGCGTCTGCGAACCGCAGCGTTGGTGTCGGTGAGCCCGCCGGCCAACTCGTCATCGGTGAGTCCGCCGGAGCGGGCCAGGGCGCCGAGGGCGGCGGCGCGCACCACCGGCGCGGGGTCGAGGCGAAGGGAGCGGGCCGTGTCGACATCGCCGGTGTGCCCAGCTAGCACGGCATGTCGGCGACGCTCGGCCACGTCGGCCGTGGGAGGTGGATCGGGATGGAGGTGCCGATTGCCGGGCGGCGCAGAATCCTCGCCGGGATACACGCCGGGGTCCGATTCGTTGTTCGCGTTGGGGTTGGTCACCGGGGCGGCTTCTCAGCCGATGGCCCGCTCGATGAGGAAACCTGAAAGGAAGATCCCCACACCGATGACGGTGGCCAGAGCGATGCCTCCAACCACGACGAAGAAGGTCAGTAGGACGACTGAGCGGACGCGGTGCCACCAGCGGATCCGCGCCCGACGGCCGGTCGCCACTCGACGGGGCGGATGGAACCAGATACCGAGACGTGCCCCGGGGCTCCACGGTCGGTCCACGGCGTATTCCAGGTCGCCGGTGGGCGGCAGGGATCGGTTCAGCAAGGATCGGCGGTTCATTGGGGTTTGTCGACGTGCTGGCCCTTGGACCCGATGCGGTTGCTGGTCGACACCATGGCAGGCTGAGCGTCCATGGAGGAGAACCTACTGGCGGACGGCCCGCCGTCTCCGCCGTCCCACCCACTCCGGGGAACCATCTTCCTGCTACTCGTGGCCGCCGTGCTGCTGGCCACGTTTGTGCGGGTCCCCTACTTCGTGTTCCGGCCCGGGTCGGTACAGCCGCTGAGTACCAAGGTGATGATCACCACGGGTCAGCGGTTCAACGCCACCGGCGAGATCCACTTCACGACGGTCCGCCAAGACGCCACGGTCAACGGCTGGGAGTGGCTCGAAGCCCGGATGAAGCCGTCGTTGACGCTGATCGAAGAGGACCGGGTTCTCGGCGGTCGGTCCCGGGACGAGAACCGGACGTTCAATATGCAGTTGATGCGTGTCTCGAAGTCCACGGCGGTCGCCGTGGCGCTGCGGTATCTCGGGGTGGATCCATTTCGGGCCACCGGCGTGGGGCTGGCCGAGGTAGTCGGACCGTCGACCGGTCTGCTGACCACCGACGACGTGATTTTGACCGTGGACGGAGCACCGGTGCTGATGGCCATGGACCTCGTGGAGGCCATCCGGGACCGTGGTCCGGGCGACGTCATCGATCTCGAGGTGGAGCCGGTGCGGGGCGGGGCATCACGAACGGTATCGGTCGTGTTGGGGTCCCGTGATGACGACCAGACGGTGGGGTTCATGGGCGTGGTGCCCCAGACCCGGTGGGAAGACGTCGAGGATCTGCCGATCGATGTGCTGGTCAACACTGGCAGGGTGGGCGGAAACTCGGCCGGGCTGGCCCTCACACTGTCGATCTTGGACCTGGTCACGCCCGGTGAGTTGACCGGTGGGCTGCAGGTGGCTACCACGGGCACCATTGACCCGACTGGCGTGGTCGGTTCGATTGGCGGAATCGTCCAGAAGGTGGTGGCGGCCCGCGACGGGGGAATGGACCTGTTCCTGGTGCCGACGTCTGAGGCCGACCAGGCTCGACAGCACGCCGGGGACATGCCGGTCGAAGGGGTGGCCACGCTCGACGACGCGTTGGCCGCGCTGGCTCGACACGGCGGCCAGACTCAGGATCTCCGACTCCCGACTGGCTGACGGGTCACCGCCCGTAGGCTTCGTCCATGCGCCCAGAAGACGCTCCACCGCCAGGTCCACGTCCCTTCCCCCGGATCCGTCGCCGATCTGGAGGATCCATGAAGATCCGGATGATCGCTGGCGTGGTGGTGTCGGCGTTCTTCGTCCTCATGCTGTCGCTGCGGGGAATCGCCGGCTTCTGGACCGACTACCTCTGGTTCGACGCCCTTGGACACGAGGGGGTGTTCGTGTCGGTATTCGGCGCCCAGGTGGTGCTGGTGGCCCTGTTTACCGCCCTGTTCTTCGGGATCCTGTTCACCAACCTCACGGTCGCTGACCGCCTCGCACCGCCCATCCGTCCGCCAGGTCCGGAAGAGGACCTTCTGCGGAACTACCACCTGATCGTCGGTCGCCGTCGTTGGTTGGTGCGTTTCGTGCTGTCGGGCCTATTTGCACTGATCGCCGGGTTCGGGGTGAGCGACCGGTGGGAGGAGTGGCTGCTGTTCACCAACGGGGTGGACTTCGGCGTGGTCGACGCCCAGTTCGGGCGCGACATCGGCTTCTACGTGTTCCGTCTGCCGTTCTTGTCGTTCGTGGTCGGGTGGGTGTTCGCCACGCTGATCGTGACGCTGGTCGTCACGACGCTGTTTCATTACATCAACGGTGGGATCCGACTCCAGACGATCGGTGAGCGGGTGCAACCGGCGGTCAAGGCCCACCTGTCGGTGCTGCTGGGCCTCGTCGCCCTGGTGCGGGCCGGCGACTACTGGTTGGCCCGGTTCGAGTTGACCACGTCGGACCGCGGCGCGGTGGCCGGTGCGACCTACACCGACGTGAAGGCCCAACTGCCGGCCATCAACCTGCTGATCCTCATCTCGCTGTTCGCCGTGGCGTTGCTCATCGTGAACATCAGGCGGCGCGGTTGGGTGCTGCCCACGCTGGCCGTCGGCTTGTGGGCCTTCGTGGCCCTGATCATGGGCAACATCTATCCGGCGGTCATCCAGAACCTCCGGGTGGAGCCTGCTGAGTCTGAGAAGGAAGCGCTGTACATCGAGCGCAACATCACGGCGACCCGCGCGGCCTACGGCCTAGACGCCATGATCGAGGTGCAGCTCACCGACTTCGATAACCGGGTTACGGCGGCCGACCTGCGGGCCAATCCGGGCACGGTGCGAAACATCCGGACGCTGGATCCCCTCGTGGTTCAGGGGACCTTCGACCGGCTTCAGGGAGAGCGCGAGTTCTACACCTTCGCCGACGAGATGGACACCGATCGCTACACGATCGACGGCGAGACCACCCAGGTGCTGCTCGGTACCCGTGAGCTGGAGTTGAACGAGACCCGCTCGTGGGAAAATCAGCACGTGGCGTTTACGCACGGCTACGGCGTGGCCATGGCGCCGGTGAGCCGAGTCAAGGGTTCGGGCGATCCGGACTTTCTGGTCGGCGACTTGCCGGTCTCGATCGACCCGACGGTGGACGTGGTCCTGGACCGGCCGCAGCTGTACATGGGCGAGGGTCTGGGTGGCTACGCGGTGGTCGGTGCAACCCGCGACGAGGTCGATTTCACCGATGAGAACCAGGAGACGCAGGCTGTCCGGTATGCCGACATTGGCGGCGACGGTGGCGTGGGCATGGGTTCGATGGTGCGGCGTCTGGCGTTCGCTCTGAGGTTCGGCCAGCTGGAGCCACTGATCTCGAACTTCATCACCGACGAGTCACGTGTGTTTTACGTACGTGACATCCGGAGCCGGGTCGAGAAGCTGGCGCCCTTCCTGCACTTTGATGCCGACCCGTACCCGGTGCTGATCGATGGTCGGATCTACTACGTGGTTGACGGGTACACGACGACTGACCGCTACCCATATTCGCAGCCGGCGTCGGTGGGCGAGCTGCCGAAGTCGAGTGGGCTGCGCCACGGCCTTAACTACGTCCGGAACTCGGTGAAGGCCACGGTGGATGCGTTCACCGGCGAGGTCGTGTTGTACGTGGTCGATGAGACCGACCCGATGGTGGCGGCGTTCTCGTCGGCCTTCGACGGACTCTTCACGCCGCTCTCGGAGATGCCGGCGAGCTTGGTGGCCCACCTGCGGTATGCCGAGGACCTGTTCCGACTGCAGTCCGAGATCTGGGGCGCCTACCACGTCGACGACACCGAGAACTTCTACCAGCGGGCGTCCGAGTGGGCGGTCTCTCAGGATCCCGGCCGGACCGGAGAGGGTGCGGCCAACGTGATGCTGGTCGATGAGCAGGGGTTTCAGGTCGGGACCCGCCACCGGAGGATGGCGCCGTACCGGACCATGGTGTCGCTGCCGGAGGGCGATGGCGCCACCGGTGACGGGGCTTACATCCAGGGGTCGTCCGAAGACGCTGAGTTCGTGATCATGCGGGCGTACGTGCCGTTGGACGAGGACGATGCCCGCAAAGAGTTGGCTGCCTACCTAGTGGGTCGCAGCGACGGGGATCGACTGGGCGAGCTGGTCGTCTACCGGCCGCCGTCGTCGAACTTTGACGGCCCGGCGCTGGCCGAGGAACGGATACGGAACGACGAGGCGGTGGCCAGTCTCCAGACCCTCTTGAGCCAGCGTGGGTCGTCGGTGCTGTTCGGCGAGCTGTTGCTGGTACCCATCGAAGATTCGATCCTCTACGTCAGGCCGCTGTACGTGCAGGCCGAGGGCGATAGCACGGTGCCGGAACTGGAACGGGTCATCGTGGCCGTCGGCGAGCAGGTTGTGATGGCCGATTCGTTGCAGGAGGCTCTCGAGGAGCTGACCGGCGCATCGCTAGGCGATCTGTTTCGGGGCATCTCGACTGGGGCTGGCGCCGACACCGCCACCGCCACCGCCACCGGTACCACGGGAACAGGCTCGTCGGACGATGCTGCTTCGGGGAGCGGGTCCTCGTCGGACGGCAGCATCGGGACGGGATCACCGGCGCCTGACAACCTGGCTGATCTGGTGGCCGAGTTGGCTCGCCTGCAGGCGGCGTCGGCGGCTGCGATGTCGGAGGATCCGGCCGACTGGGCCGAGTTCGGGCGCATTCAGGCCCGGATGCAGGATCTGGTGGAGGACTTGGCCGGCTAGTTCGGATCGGGCCCGTCTCGCTAGTTCATCCCGGCCGACTCATCCCCACTGGGTGGGTAGGTCAACCGGTGAGATCTGACCGAGTTCTGCCGGGGTCAGTCGGCGGGTTGCCAGCCGCTGGTGCGGCGGGCTGTGGACGTGTCTGAGGGGGAGTTGGCGCCCCGGGCCCGAGCCGGGGAGTCGGCGGTGAGGTCCTCGAAGGTCTCGTCGCCGGCCAATGCCGGAGTGGGGATGGGCAGGCCCACCGTAGACAGGGTGGCACTGACCGGGTCGCCGGCTATTGCCACGCCGGCATGGCCGGCCACCTCGGCGATACGGGCCTCGAGACCGACGGTGACCCGGGATACCTCGGCGAACAGCCGGGCCACGTGGAGTCGGAGGTCCATGACGTCCTCGCCGTCGGGGTCGATGGCGGCCGAGGTGCCCAGGGCGTCGAACCGGTGCTCCAGGACGTCGACGCGTTCGGCGATCTCGCGGAGACCGTTGACCAGATCGAGGAGGGTCTGGTCGGTGCCGGGTCCGTTGGCCACGGTCTGGGCGACGGGTCGCCGACCCCGACGGGATTTGACTCGTTTGGAGTTCCGACGGATGGCCATGGGTCGATGCTAGCGACGAGCGGGTTCCCGGTAGGGGCTCGTTCAAGTTGTCCGGCGGCCGCCTGACTACCCTCCCATCCGTGATCTCCCGTTGCCCCCTAACGCTGTCTGAGCCGACTGATCGGGTCGGTCCGGGGACTGCCGTCGGGGCGCGGCGACGGTGGACGCGATGACCTGCGGGAGGGTCTGCATCTGGACCGGCGTGTCGGCCGTGTTGATGGGGACGCTGTTGCTGGTCGGTTGTGCAGCGGCTGACGGTCGCGAGATGGTGGCCAACGGCATCGGGCATACGCCGGAACCGACCGAGGCGCCGGTTGTCGAGGAGCCGGAGGCCAAACCGACCAGTTCGCTGCCCGAGGGAACGATCCCCGGATCCGATGACGGAGGGTTTGCTCCGGGGACGGCGCACGGCTCGGTGTACGTGGATTCGATGGCCGGGACGGTCGGTGGAGCGGGGTCCTACGACCTGAGCCACCCGCAACTGGATGGCCTGGGGTTGGATCACCCGGTGAACGTGGCGCTCCGGCGTCCGACCGAAGCGATGCGGGCTGAGTTCGTAGCGGCCATGTCCGAACGGTCTGGTGAGGAGTCAGGTGAGGCGAACGGTGGCGGCTCGCTCCGGGGGTCGGGCAAGGTCTACCTCCTGGACGACCGGTTGGTCAGCGTGGTGTACGAGTTCCGGATTGAGTGGTCGGGCGCGGCCGGCGTGGATGATCGGGTGGATTCGGTGCTGGTCGACCTGCAGACGGGTGTCGAAGTGAGTCTCGGGGACCTGTTTGTGCCGGGGAGTCCATGGCTGGAGACGATCGGATTCTTCGCCCGTCAGGACCTGGTGGCCCGACTGGGGGAGATGGGCCTGTGGCCGGACGGTCGGGGCCTGGAGCCCGAGGCGTCGAACTACTCGGTGTTCGGTCTGACGGTTGCGGAGTTGGTGGTCCGGTTCGATCGGTACCAGGTGGCCCCGGGCGCTGCTGGCACGCCGGATGCCACGGTGCGATGGGCGTCGTTGGCCGGGCTGGTGGATCCGGATGGCCCAGCCGGGCACCTGGCTGATTCGGCGGGCTGACTTGACTGAGGTCCGGAGCGAGTCGCCACCGATCGCCTCAGCCCCAGCGGGCCGACGTGGTGAGCGCTCCGGCCGGCAGCCGGATGTCGAACCGGTCGCGGACCCGGGCGTCCAAGTCGGGCGACACGTGCGACGGGAAGTGTGAACCGAGTATCTCGTGCACCCGGATCCGAGCCCGTTCGTCAACTGAGGTGGCTCCGGCGTCGAACCAGTCGGCTGGGCTCAGTCGGTCGCCGACCTCCGGGTAGATGTACTCGCTCTGCATCAGCGACAGGGTCTGGTCCTGGCCGAGGAAGTGGCCGGCGCCGAATATGACTGACTTGATGGTCTCGATCGAGAGGGTGTCGGGGGTGACCTCGATGCCGCGGACGGTCCGGTTGACGGCGCCCAGCATGTCGTTGTCGATGACCAGGGCCTCGTACGAGCAGGCCAGAAGGCTGGCCAGCATCCCCGCTGATTCGTAGACGAGGTTGGCACCTGCGTGCCCGGCGAGGGCCACGGTCAGACCCTTCTCGTGACCAGCCTGGTTGTCGGGAACCTTTGAGTCGGCCATCCCGGCGGCCACGCCGGAGGGAAGGCCCAGCCAGTTGGCCATCTGGGCTGCGGCCGCGTTGAGAACCGCCTCCTCGCCGGAGCCACCGGTCATGGCGCCGGTGCGGAGGTCGGACACGAACGGCCACAGGCCCATCACGCATGGATGGCCCGGGTTGAGCAGGTTCACGCACGTAAGCGCCGACAGGCATTCGGCGAGAGCCTGGGCGAGCGACCCGGCCAGCGCGGCGGGCGACGTGGCGCCGGCCTGCCCGGCCGACAGAAGGTTGATGGGCATGCCGGTTCGGACCTGGGCAACCATGGAACGCACGGCGTCCTCGGCATAGCGAAGCGGCGGCACGACGAATGTGTTGTTGGCCACGCAGAACGGACGCTCGGCGAAGGCCCCGGGTCGCCCACCCAGCATTTCATCGAACATGTCGACTACCTCGACTACGTGTTCGGGCTGGAAGAACGATGTACCCACTGGCTTGGTGGTGCCCATGGCCACCGCGTAGGCGGTGTTCACGTCGAGGTCACGTGACTCGATCATGTCTCGGGCTACCAGGGTCCGGACGTGGAAGTGGACGTGTTCGAGGGTGTCAACGAGGCGGGCTACGTCAAACACGTCCTGGAGGTCGGACGGGCGGTGCTTGCGGGTCTCGTGGTCCCAGACCGAGACGGCGGCGCCAGCGGTGCCGAAGTGGACGCGGTCGCCGCCGACCACGATGGAGCGGTCGTCGTCAAAACCGTGCCAGGTGAACTCCTTGGCCGCCATGTCGACGGCATCCTCGACGAGGGATCGGGGGAAGTGGAGGCGCTCGTCATCGTCCAGCCAGCCGCCGGCTGGGACCACGACCTCGATGAACTCGGGGATGGGGGTGCCCATGCCGAACTCCTCGAGCATGGTCAGCGCCGTCTCGTAGACGGTGCGGCACTCCGAATCGGTCAGCGGCTTGAAGGCGCCACCGGACTGACCGGGGTGGACGGCCTTCTCGTCGTCGGGCAGTCCGGCGGCCCGTGCGGCGACTCGTGCGGCCCGGCCCCCTGACCGGCCGGCACGCTTCCCGGGAGTAGGGGTGGTGGCGCTCATGCTCGCAGCCTCTCGTTGGTCGGATCGTGGGCCGGACCGTCCAGCACGGTGGCGGTGTGGCGTTGCCCGAAAAGGGTGACTTCGAATGTCGAGCCGGGTGATTCGAAGGTCGGGTCGACGTAGGCGAAGGCCAGTGATCGGTCGACGGTGTGGCCCCAGGCGCCGCCGGTGGTGATCCCCATACAGCGTGAGCCGTCGCCGACCGGGTCGTAGCAGGGTTCGTTGCCCCGACAGTCCGAGTCGGTGGTGTCGACCTCGCAGTACACGAGGACCATGTCCAGGCCGGCGTCGCTTTCCTGTTTGCGGCGGGCCAGGGTGGCATCGCGTCCGAGGAAGTTGCGGCCCGAGTCGAGGTCGACGAAGCGTTCGAGGCGGGCCTCGATGGGGGTGATCTCGGTGGTGAGTTCGCCGCCCCACGCCTTGTAGGCCTTCTCCATTCGCATGACGTTCATGGCCGATGAGCCGAAGTGGACCATGCCGTGGGGCTGTCCGGCGGCCACCAGGGTGTCGTACAACCGGGGCATCTGGTCGATGGGATGGTGGATCTCCCAACCCAGCTCGCCGACGTAGCTGACCCGCAGGGCGATGCAGTCCACCCCGCCGATCTCGACCTGCTGACAGGTCAGCCACGGCCAGGCGTCCGATGACAGGTCGGCGTCGGTGCAGGCGGCCAGCACGTCGCGGGCCAGGGGGCCGGTCACGGCGAGGATGCCCATCTGGTCGGTCCAGTCCTCGATGGTGACGTCCTCGTCGGGGAGCACGTGCTGCTGCAGCCAGTCGAGGTCGTGGGTGGAGCCGGCGATGGCCGAGTTGAGGTAGAAGCGATCGTCGGACATACGGGTGACGGTCATCTCGCACTCGATGCCGCCGTGCTCGGTCAGCATGTGGATGAGGCGGATGCCGCTGTGGCGGGTTGGGAGCCGGTTGGCCGAGAGGCGGCCGAGGAGGGCGGCGGCGTCAGGGCCGACCACGCCGAACTTGGCGAAGGCGGTCAGGTCGGCGATGCCCACCCGGTCGCGCACGCCACGGCATTCGGCGCCGACGATGTCATGGGCGTTGGAGCGCCGCCACGAGTAGTTCTCGGGTTCGCCGTAGTAGCGGGGACGTTCCCAACCCCAGACGTCCTGCCACTGGGCACCTAGGGCGTCGAGCCGATCGGCGATGGGCGTGCGTTTCATGGGGCGGCCCGCCGAGCGGTACTCGCCGGGCATCCGCACCTGGTACATCTCGTGGTATTCGTCTACGGACTTGTCGATCGTGTACTGCTGGTCGGACCACGGGCCGAAGCGGCGGGGGTCCATTTCGCGGACGTTGATCTCGGTCTGGCCGTGGACCATCCACTGGGCGAGGTACTTCCCGGCGCCCGGTCCCTGGGTGATGCCGATGGAGGCGCCGGCGCACATCCAGTAGTTGCGTGCACCGGCGACGGGGCCCATGAGGTAACCGCCGTCGGGGGTGTGGGTGATGGGGCCGCTGACCACCTGTTTGATACCTGCTTCGGCGAACACCGGGAAGCGTTCGGTGGAGATCTCCAGCCACGGGGCGAGCTGCTCGAGGTCGGGTGGGGTCAGGTGGAAGTGAAGGTTCCAGTCGATGCCGTCAACGCCGTAGGTGATGGAGTCGCGGGTCTCGTACGGGCCGATGAGCAGGCTGTCGATCTCGCGGCGGTAGTAGCACGACGAGCGGGGGTCTCTGATGACGGGCATCTCAACGTCGCATGCCTTCATGGCGTCAAGCGGTTCGGTTATGAGGTACTGGTGGATCATCGAGACAATGGGGACGTCGATGCCGGACATGGCGCCCAGCTGGGGGGCGTAATGGCCGGCCGCGTTGACGACGTGGTCGCAGGTGATCTGCTGCTGTTCGCTGGCGTTCCCGTCTCCAATTTGGGCCGTGATCTGCCAGCGGCCGTTTGGCAGTTGGGTGACGTCCGTGACGAGCGTGTGGCGGGCGATCTGGGCGCCGAGTTGGCGGGCGCCGACGGCCATGGCGTTGGTGGACCCGGTGGGGTCGGACCAGCCATCGTGGGGGGTGTGGAATCCCAGGACCACGTCGTCGATGGACTCCATGAGGGGGGCCATGGCGCGGATTTCGTCGTGACCGACGAGGTGTGACTCGATGCCGATCGAATCGAGCATGGCGCCGACGTAGCGGTACCACTCGGCCTGTTCGTGGTTAACGGCGAGGCGGATCGCGCCGCAACCGTGCCAGCCGGTGGACATGCCGGTCTCGGCTTCGAGCGTGGTGTACAGCTCGGCGCCGTAGGCGTGGACCTTGGCCATGTTGAGGCTGCCGATGAAGTGCGGGACGAGGCCCGCGGCGTGCCAGGTGGAGCCCGACGTGAGCTCGCCCTTCTCGATGAGGAGGGTGTCGGTCCAGCCCTCGTGGGCCAGGTGGTAGAGGAGCCCGACGCCCATGGCGCCGCCCCCGATGATCACGCACTGCGCGTCGTTGCGCATGGTGGCCTGCCTTTCGGGGCGACCTCTCAGGGGTGGCCGCCTAGAGACTGTTCCATTGAGTGGAACGTTCCGGTGAGTGGTGCCCTAGACTACCGGAATCCAGACGATCGAGCGAACGTTCAGCGTGCTACGGGCCCTGGCGGGCCAGAGCTACTCGGTGGGCGTCTCCGAGGTGGCTCGGACGACCGGGTTGGCCAAGTCGACGTGCTCACGGATCCTGTCCAGCCTCGACGAACTCGGGATCGTGGAACGGGTGGACGAGGCCGGGCGGTACGTGATCGGGCCGGGCCTGCGGGCGTTGGCCGCAGCGGGGGCGCCGGTGGGGACGCTACGCGACCTGGCCGAGCCATACCTGCGGGAGCTGGCCGGGCGGCTGGGCGAGTCGGCGGCCCTGTCGGTGATGGATGGTGGCGAGGGGCTCTACGTGACCCAGGTGGCGGCACCCGGGCCGGTGCAGGTGACCGACTGGACGGGTCAACGGTTCCCGCTGCACACCATCGCGGCGGGTCAGGCCTTCATGGGGTCATGGACTGACGAGCGGGTTGCGACCTACGCGGCTGACGGCCTGGCCGGGTTCACCGAGGCGACTGTGACCACGCTGGTGGGCCTTCGCCAACGGGTTGGCGAGGTGCGCCGGCGTGGCGTGGCGTGGACGCTGGGCGAGTTCTCCGAGGAGATCACCGGAGTGGCGGCGCCAGTGTGTGATCCGGACGGCGAGGCCGTGGCGTCGGTGACGGTCTACGGCCCCGGCTGGCGGTTCCCCGGTGACGCCGACACCACCGAGATAGAACGCCTCGTTCGCGAGACCGCTGAGAGGGTCGGCAGACTGCTGGCGGACTAGTTGGTCGGGATGACCCGATCGACGACTCGGAACGAGGCGGTGGCTCGAGCATCAGTCCTCGTCGGGGTCGATGCCGTGTCTGTGGAGGAGGCGGTGGAGGCGGTCGATCTCGAGTGCGCTGGACGAGCGCTTCTCGGTTTTGATGCCGAGGTAGCGACGGACGACTGAGGAGAAGAACTTTCCGTGGCTCGGACCACTGTTCGTAGACTCCGCGGTCGTGGACGTCGACTCGGAACCGCTGGTCATCGGTCCTGACGAGGTGATCGACGATCACCCGTGCACCGATATCGGCCTTTATACGGCGGACCGTGGGCTACTGGCCTACATGCTTCAGGATGTCCGGGCGCTGGCCCGACTGTGGGTAGACGGGACGGCCGATGTCGTACCGTACGAGCCGATCATCTGGTGGGTGCACGGCCTGAAGCGGCGGCTGGTGCCGTGCGACCTGGATCGGCTGGTCGATGGGCTCGACCTCGAGGTGGTGGGGTTCTTCGGGAGTCGCCGACTGGCGTCCGAGGGTGGACTCGGTTCGGAGGCCGACCCGATCGACGACCTGGACGCCCAACTCACGGCCGAGTTCCGCAACCACCCGGGGATCGCCAGCTACTCGACGATCGAGATGCACGACGGGTTCTGGGCCAACCTGGTCCTGCACTCGGCGCCGTCCGATGCCGAGGGCTGGAGGGGCAGCGGGGTCCACAAGGGTGCGGTGCGGATGTCGCCCACGCTGTACCGCGACGTACGTATCCACAATGGGCGGCTACCCGGTGGTGTTGGATCGTCCGACGAGGTCGTGCTGCACCAGACTAAGTACTGGGACTACGGGCCCGTGCCCAACGGCGAGCCAACCTGGACGGCGGTCCGGCAGTGGTGACCGGCCTGGAACCTGGCTCTGTTGCCGGGCTCCCCATGTACGACTGGCCCGAGGTATGCACTGAGGTGGATGCCCTGTGGCGAGCCATCGCCACCCGGATCCGGGCAGCTGGCCTGGAGGCACCGTCGACGCTCTGGCGGCCAGCGGCTGCGGAGGACCTCTGGTCGCACCCCGACCTGCTGGTCGGCGAGACATGCGGCTCTCAGGTGGTCGGAGCCTTCGCTGGGAGAGTCGAGGTACTCGGGGTCCTGGACCATGCGGTGGACGGCTGTCGGCCCGGCGATTACCGGTCGGTGCTGGTGTGCCGTAACGACGACCCGGCCGGCTCGTTGGCCGACCTTCGAGGGCGACCAGTGGCCGTCAACGATCGGCATTCGCAGTCGGGCCATGGTGCACTGGTGGCTGAGATCGCACCGTTGACGGCCGACGCTCGGTTCTTCGGCGAGGTGGTGGAGACGGGTTCGCACCGGGGGTCCATGCGGGCGACGGCCGAGGGCCGGGCTGACCTGGCAAGCATCGACGAGGTGTGCTGGCGGCTGGGCCTAGACCATGAACCCGCTGTCGATGAACTACGGGTCCTGGCTTGGACCGATCCCACGCCGGCGCCCCCGCTAGTCACCGGTTGGGCCAATGTTGGCCTACGCGATCGGCTGAACACAGCGGTCGCCGAAGCGGTCGCCGACCTCGACTTGTCGGTCCGGGAAGCGCTGCACCTCTACGGCTACCGGCCCCGGTCGACAACGGACTACAGGGTGATCACCGACCGCCTGACCGCAGCCGAAGCCGCTGGCTATCTGACAGTTCGCTGATCGACCGTCGGGTAGGAGCGATAGTGGGGCGCCGTTACCCTCCCCTCTGCGGGGTGGAGCAGTCTGGTAGCTCGTCGGGCTCATAACCCGAAGGTCGCAGGTTCAAATCCTGCCCCCGCCACCAAACGAGGAGGCCCGGTCCAGAACCGGGCCTTCGTCGCGTCTGGTGGTCAGTAGCGATGCGTCGGCCTCTGTGGTCATGTCGACCCCAGCTGTCAGCCGTGGACCGACATGGACGAATCGGCATTGATCTCCCGATTGCGACTGTAGAAGCCGATGTCGATCTCCCATCCGGTGTAACGGCCGGTCATGACCACCGGTGAGGCGTCGTGGTCGTGCCCGGATTCGACAGCGGCGATCAGCTCGGACATGAGCTGACCGACGGCCCCGGCGTTCTTGTACTGGTTCCCGCTGGAGCCGATGGCCACGTAGAAACCGTTTAGGTCGGTGCGGTCGTAAATGGGTAGCCAGTCATCGGACACGTCGTAGAGGTCGACCACGCCCCGCTTCTCATGGGGCACCCCGAGGCTGGGCATGCGGCGGTTGGCCCTCAGCACCTGGGCCTCCCACTGTTCTTGGCTGAGGCTGGTGTCGTAGTCGTCGGGGTCAACGAACTCCCGGGGGTCACACGTCGGATCGACGCTGCCGATCAACACGTTATTGCCCGTCTCGGGCCGGAAGTAGAAGCCGGTGTCGTCGTCGGCGCCCACCATGCCGTCGGCCATGAAGTCAAAGTCCTGCGGCGCTGGTACGTGGTGGACCTCGTGGCGCAACGCCCGGGTCTTGATGTTCATCGAGTCGTGAACGCCGGCCATTCGGTTTACGACCGCGCTGTGGGGGCCGGCCACGTTGACGACAATCGGGGCCACTACCCGGCGACCGTCGGCCAGCGTCACGCCGGAGACCCGATTCTCGGCCCGATCCACGGAGGTGACCTCGGCGTTGAACCAGAACTCGCCGCCCGCTGCCTCGGCGGCCCGTTGCAGGTTGTGGCACGACAACTGGGGATCGCTGACGTACCCGGAGTCCGGCGAGAACAACGCCCCGGTGACGGTGCCGTGCGCGTCGTCCCAGAAGTGGGGGTCATCAGGTCGTTTGGGCGGACCGTAGAGGCCGTGATCGAGCACCGGCATCCGCTGGGCGAGGTCGTCGAGCGTCCACTCCTCGAAGGGGATGCCCAATTGTTCCCACAGCGTCCGGACGGTTGCCGAGTGGTCGTCCCCGCCTACCAGCAGGTTGAACTGGCCGCACCGGTTGAAGGTGATGAGCCCGAGTTCGTCGTCGGCGGCGATGTAGTCGGGCCAGTCGGTCCAGTAGTGCATGGCCTCCCAGGCCAGGGACACGCCGGGAACCGTCGAGTAGCTGAAGCGAACAATGGCGCACGAGTTACTCGTCGACCCGGCACCCGCCGTGGGGGCCTTGTCGACGTTTAGGGTTCGTAGGCCGCGGCGGGCCAGCTCGACGGCGATGGCGCCGCCGAGCACGCCGGCGCCGATGATGACGGCCTCGAAATCGTGGGCCGGCGCTGTCTCGTGGGTCACCGCTTCCTCCTTGGATCCGTACCGCCCTGAGGGCGGCGCTCAGGTCGGTCGGAACCTAGTTCGTTGTGGGAAACCGGAGGTCTCCCGAGGGTAGGTTCCGGGCCTTATGACGGCATCCACGCCACGTACCTGGTCGGTGACGGCCCGGAACCTGCCCGAGCACGCTGACAACCCGATTCATACCGACGGTGGGGCGAGGGCAGCCGGTTTTCCGGCGGCGATCGTGGCCGGGACCACCGTGCACGCCTACCTGACTCGGCCGATCGTCGAGGCGTGGGGGATGGCCTGGCTGGCCAATGGATCGTCCACCGTGGCCTTCCTGGCCCCGGTGCTGGCCGATGACCCGGTGGACTGCGTGCCCGTGGTGACTGCCGACGGGTCGGTCGAGGTTCGGGCCCTGGTGGGCGGGGAGCTCCGGGCCCGGTTGGTCGCCCGGCCGGAAGCCGACGCCGTCGACGATTGGAGTCGACGGGACGGCGAGCCGTTGCCGGCACATGTCGAATCTCTGGTCGACGGCCGGGTTGATTACGCCCGACGGGCTGGAGACGACCTAGCCCTGTATGCGACCGCGGGGATCGTGCATCCGTGTCTGTGGTCGTCGTTGGCCAACGGGGTGATGATCCGCCACCTGGTGGAAGGACCGTGGATCCACACCTCTAGCCGGATCGTCCACCATGCAACGGCCCTGGTCGGGGCCACGGCGCTGGTTGAGGCGAAGGTGGTGGACCGGTTCGAGACCCGGCGGGGGATCCGCGCCGTGGTCGATGTCAATGTCTCGGTCGACGGCGGCTCCGTGGCGACTGTCCGACACGAGGCGTTGGTCAGCCTGACGCCGACCGCCCTCTGACCGGTCAGCTGCCCATATCACCCGTTGGCATATCCATCTGCATGATGGCGTCGGGGTCAAGGCCTGGGGCGAAGCTGGGGTCGACCACGATCAACAGTGCCCAGCCCACTGCCACGACCCCGACGGTGCGGGCGAACCGTTCACCGTGTCGCCAGTGCTTCTCCACGGCGATGACCAGGGCTAGGCCGACCATGGCGGCCACATTCATCACTCCGAAGGCCACCATCAGGACCATCAGCGCCCAGCAGCACCCGAGGCAGAACATTCCATGATGGGCGCCGGCCCGCATGTCGCGCGCTGGACCTTTGAACCCGATGTAGTGCATCAGGTGGGCCAGCGGGCTCCGGCAGTGTTCCAGACATCGCATCTTCAGTGGAGTCAACTGGTAGAAACCGGCTGCCATGAAGCAGGCGACCGCCACCCACTGGGCGGCGGTCGGCCGGTCGGCGGCTATCTCGGCGAAGAAGTCGGCGGCGATGAAGGCCGCCACGCCGGTGGCCCCCCACGCCATGATGTAGCCGCTGCCGAACGCGGTTAGGCGGGGCCCTCGGTGGGTGGTGATGGTGCGGCTGTAAAGGAGAGCCAGCGGCGCCATCGACGACAGCATCATGGCGGCCATCATCAGGGTCCACATCACGAGGAACGAACCGAACGACATGCCCATCGTGCCGGGCATGCCCCAAAGGCCCATGTCCATTTGGACGGCCCACCCGATGGTCGCGACCCAGCAGGCCGTGCCCAACAGGTGGATGGTGGTGGCTGACCTCCTGGAATCGTCCCCAGGAGAGTTATCCGCCGACCCAGTCGGCGTGGGGTTCAGCCCTCCCAAGAGAAGGGGTTGGAGAAGCAACTCAGGCCCGCTCCACCGAACTCCATGCCCATGATCGACACCGACGAAGCCGATACGCGAAACACGTTCAGCACGGGGCCGGCTGGGTGGGTGTCGATGCCGGTGAGCTGGACGGGGTCTCCGGCGGTGCTGAACTCCTGCTGGACGGTGAATGAGACTGAGTCACCAACGGTCACCGTTTGGTCATCGCCGTCCACGGTGAACGAGATCGGATGGCGCTCAATGCCTACGAAATCGCTGATCAGTGGGCCGAGGGCGGCCGGGGGGCCGCCGAGGTCACCGCTCATGACGGCGCCGATGGCCTCTACCTGGTCGTCGGACGCGCCCGAGTCGATGACCAGGCCTGCCTTCCAGTCGCCACTCGCCATGACTGCCGGGCTGTCGACCATGAGCATCATCTTGCAGCCGGACACGTCTGTGCCATTGACGTCACCCGACGTGAGGTCGAACGCGAATACGGCGTTGCACCGGTCGCTGGTAGCCGGGGCTTGCATATTGGAACTAGTGCACGGACAGACCGCTGAACACGAGCAGTTCTCGTAATAGTTCCCCTCAAAGTTCCAAGTCATGGTTTGTACCCCTCTGTTCCGTCCACCCCGCCATTGGGGTGGACGATTCGAGGCTCCCATAGACGATGGCAGGGGGTCAAACGCCTGCCGGATTCTCCAGGACAGGACTGAGTGGGCATACTTTGGGACATGGGCGAACGACGGATCTGTGTTCAACGGGCGATCTGCGCATCGTCAGGGACCATCTTCGAGGTGCTAGCCAGCCCGGCCGGGCACGTGTCGATCGACGCCTCGGGGATGCTCATGTCGGCCGGCGGCGACCCAGTGTCCGCAGTCGGCGACCGATTCACCGTACAGATGGACCGCGAGTCGCTACAGGACTTCCCCCTCGGCGAGTACGAGGTTGAGGTGGTCATCACCCGCTTCGAGGTCGACCGGGCCATCGCCTGGGGCATCGAGAGTGCCAACCTGCAGCCCCCCATCGGCCACGTATACGGCTACGACCTGGAGCCAATCGACGGGGGCACCCTGGTCACCTCCACCTACGACTGGACCGACGTCCACCCAGACTGGGAGGCGGCCGTCGACGCCATCTTCCCGGTGGTCAGCGAGACCAACCTACGGGCCACCTTGGGCATCCTGGCCCGGACCGTCGCCCCCGGCCAGGGCCGCCCGGGTGCCGGGGAGGACTGACCAGTGGCTTGGATCCAAACCATCCGTGAGGACGAGTGGGAGGGCCCGCTGGCTGACCTCTACGGCCAGGTTGTCGATGACGCCCATGGCCGGGTGGACAACGTCATGCAAATCCACTCCCTGAACCCGAACGCTCTGGCCGGGCACCTCGCCGTCTACCGGTCGGCCATGGCCGGCACGAAGACGCTGCGAAAGGTCGAACGCGAGCTGGTGGCCCTGGTGGTCAGTCGGTACAACGACTGCCACTACTGAACGATTCACCACGGGCGCGGTCTGCGCCGACTCCTGAAGGACGACGACCTGCTGGCCGCCATCGAGGACGACTGGCGCACCGCCGGCCTGTCGGACCAGCGCGTGGCGATGCTGGCCTACGCGGAAAAGTTGACCGCCCATCCCGGCGACATGGTGGAGGCCGACGTGGAGGCCCTGCGGTCCGTCGGCTTCAGTGATCGCGACGTGCTCGACATCTGTGAGGTGGTGGCCTACTACGCCTACGCCAACCGGATCGTGGACGGCCTCGGCGTGTCGATGGAGTCGTGGATCCCTGAGGACTGACCGGTCGGTGCCGGGTCACGGGGACCCGGGGATCAGCTGAAGGCAGGGATGACCTCGTCGCAGAACAGCTCCATGGACCGCTTCTGCTCGTCGAGCCCCAGGCCAAGGCTGGCGTAGTAGATGAACTCGTCCACGCCGAGCACTTCGTAGCGCCGGAGTTTGGCGATCACCTCGTCGGGGGTGCCGAATAGGAGATTCTCGCTCAACGTGGTCGGTTCGTAGTCCGCAGCGTTGGTCACCTGGTCCATGGGGATGGTTGCCGGGAATCCGTCTTGCACGTCGCCCAGGTTCTTGAACAGGTTCTCGAACTGGCTGAGCTGCTGTTGGGCGGCCTCCACGGGCACCATCCACTGATCGGCCGAGTCGTACACCGCGGTGTGGCGCATCAGCGCCCACGTGGGCCGGGGTGCTTCGGGGCTGGCGGCGATCGAGGCGTCCAACTGCTCCTTGTAGAGCTCGGCCTCGGCAAACGGTCGGGCGATGGGCCACGACATGACATTGCACCCGTTGGCCACTGCGTAGTCGAACGTGATGGGTGACCGGGCGGCCACCCAGATCGGAGGGTGGGGCTGCTGGACTGGCTTGGGTACCGATGTCGACGTCGGGAACGACCAGAACTCACCGTCGTGGGCGTAGTCGCCAGCCCACAACTCTTTGAGGACGGGCAGCATCTCCTGCATGTAGCGCCAAGCATCGGACTGCTTAAGGCCGGGGTGGATCCGGTCGAACTCGCGCTGGTAGGCCCCCGATCCGATGCCGAACTCGAGGCGGCCGTCACTCACCAGGTCCAGGAACGCCGCTTCGCCGGCCAGCTTGATGGGGTTCCAGTAGGCGGCCACGGCTACCGCGGTACCCAGGCGGATCCGGCTGGTATGGCCGGCCCACCACGTCAGAATCTGCAGCGGGTTGGGGGCGATGGTCATCTCAAGGGCGTGGTGCTCAGCGGCCCATGCAGTGGTGAATCCTCCGGCCTCGGCCATCTGGACCATCTCGAGGGTGTGGCGGGCCACGTCGTCCATGGCGAGCGAGTCGTCGAGCCGCTCCAAGTTGATGGCCAGTTGGAACTTCATGAAAGTTTCTCCGAGTTGGGGTCGGTGGGGGTCCGATGGGCGAACGAGTCGCGTCGGAAGCTGTAGAGCGCATCGCCGTCCACCTCGACGACGACCACGGCGGGGCGACCCGACTCGAGCCCAGCCCGGACGGCCTCGCCCACCTCGTCAATACGTTCGGCTCGTAGACCGACGGCCCCGTAGAGCTCGGCGACCCGGTCGAATGGGGGGCTGTGCACGTCTGCGCCGATGTATCGGCCGTCGAAGAAGTCGCGTTGGTAGGCCTTTTCGGCGCCCCAGCAGCCGTTGTCCATGACCACGGTGACAGTAGGGATGTCATGGCTGACCGCCGTGGACAGCTCCGACAGCGTCATACCGAATCCGCCATCACCCATCAGGCTGATCACCGGGCGGTCGGGACGGGCCAGCTTTACGCCAAGGCCGCAGGCGAAAGAGAAGCCTACGAGGCCGAAGTCCAGCGGGCTGAACAGGCAGGGAGGCTCGAAGTGGTCGAGGGCGTCGGTGGCCTGTAGGCACAGCGTCCCGGCATCCAAGGTGATCATGGCGTTACGGGGCAGTACGGCTCGCAGCTCGCGGAACAGGCCCGAGGGCTGGATTGGGTAGGCGCCGGATGCCTGCTCCTCACGCCGGACTCGGTGGGCGGCCCGGTCAGCGGCGAAAGTCCGGGCCCACTTGGCGTCTGTGGTCCCGTCCCCCCTGCCGGGGGCTAGGGCGGCGGCCAACTGCCCGGCCAACTGCCCGGCCACCGTCGGGGCATCGCCGTGGATGCCGACCTCGACGGGGAAGAACCGGCCGATGGCCGTGGGCTCGATTTCCACCTGGATGATCGCAGCGTCCCGGTTGACGTTGTCCCACGAATAGAAGGTTGAGTTGAACCCGAGCCGGGTACCCAGGGCGAGGATGACGTCGGCCTCGCATACCAGACGGGACGCCACCGGATTGCCACGGGGACCCATCTGCCCGGCGCACAGCCGGTGGTCGGCGGGGATCGCATCTCCGTGGCCGGGCGAGGTGGCGATAGGGGCGTCCAGCTTCTCGGCCAGGTCAATCACCTCGGCGAATCGACCCCCATTCTTGATCCCGGCGCCAGCCACGATGACCGGCCGCTCAGCTGTGGTCAACAGGGCAGCAGCCCGCTGCACCGGCCCGTCGGCACCGGCTGGCAGGTCGACCACCCGGGCAGCCGCCGGGTCCCACGGCGGGTCGAAATTGGCGGTGCCGGCCAGCACGTCGCGGGGCAGGTTCAGGTGGACGGGCCCTCGCTGGGGGGACAACGCCACCCGGAACGCCTCGCGAATCATTTCGGGGATCCGTTCGGTAGACGGGACGGTCCAGGTCCGCTTCGTGATGGGGCGGAACAGGGCGTCCTGATCGACCTCTTGGAAGGCGTCGCGGTATACGTGGCCGGTGGCCAGTGCACCGGCCAGGGACACCACCGGCGAGAAGGCTGCCGCGGCCTGGGCCACCCCGGTGACCAAGTTGGTGGCACCGGGGCCGTTCTGCCCGGCTAGGACTACCCCGGCCCGGCCGGAGGCCCGGGCGTACCCGTCAGCCATGTGCGTGCCGGTGCGCTCGTCGTGGACACCGATATAGGTGATGTCGTCGGCGTCGTGGAGCCCGTCGAACAACTCCATGGCAGCCGAGCCGATCAGTCCAAATACGTGGCGGACCCCCTCGACCTGCAGGGCCTCGACCGTGGCAAGGCCACCGGACATGGCCTGCGGTTCGGTACGTCGTTGCCGGTCTGTCGCCATCAGCCGGGGAGTCTTCCCGATCTGGCGAGGAAGCGCACAAGGGGATCGGCGAACCGGTCGGGTGCCTCCAGCAAACCAAGGTGGCGGACCCCGGGGACGATGACGACCTCCCCGGAAGAGGCCTCGGAGGCGATGGCCCGGGCCATGTCGGGGGTACTGCCTGAGTCGTGGTCCCCAGTCATAACGAGTAGAGGCAGGTCAGGTAGAGAATTTGGTCGGACCAGCTCGTCGACGCCAGTAGCCAGCACATGACGGGCCCGGGCGAGGGCTTCGCTGTCGGTGGCCAGGACACGTCGACGGACGTCGGCCACCACCTCTGGCTGATCGTCACGGAACTCCGGAGTGAACCAACGGTCCAGGGTGACGTCGATGGTGGACGCCATGCCCCACCGCGCAGTGGCGGTGGCCCGCTCCTCGACCAGGCGTTGAGCCTCGGGGCTCCGCTTATGCGGCGACGCGATGACCACCAGACCGGCCACCCGGTCCGGGTGGTCCATGCCCACCCGACGGTTGACCATGCCGCCCAGAGAGAATCCGACCAGCACGGCCCGGTCGATGCCGTGGTCATCCATGACCGTGATGGCATGGTCGGCGAAGGCCCGCAGCGTGGGCTCGACGAGTGGGTCCGGGGCGACACCGTGGCCCGGGAGATCGTAGGACACCACCTGACGATCAGCCTCGAGCGCCGGGAGCATCCCGTCCCAGATGGTCCGGTCCAGCCCGATCCCGTGGATGAGGACCAGCGGCGGGCTGGTAGCGATCACCCGAATCCGAGGGGCAGCATGGGGAACCAGTCTTCGCGGAGGCGCTGACCGTCAACCATGTCGTGGCCGTCGAACGGCGGCGAGGTGGTGCCCCGGCGCTGCACGTAGCGGGCGTCGTCTCCGACCATGCGCAGCGAGAACGCCCGCCGGAGGTTCGCCGACCCTCGGGCGCCGTGGACGGTCCGGTAGTGGAAGGCCACGGCGTCGCCCGGCTCGCACGCCCACTCCATGACCTCGAACCGGTCGGGTTCGGCGTCGGGATCTGGTGCCGGCTGGAAGCCTCCGCTATGGGTCGTGTGGTCGTCGCCGTAAAAGCCGGTCATGGTGGTCCAGCTCACCGGATGGACGGCCTCGTCCCATAGGTGGGACCCGCGGATCAGACGGAGGGTGGACTTCGTCGGCACAGGGTCCAGTGGGATCCAGATGCTGACCGTCTGTAGGCCGTCCACGAAGTAGTAGGGAGCGTCGCAATGCCAGGGGGTCGGACGGGGCGCACCCGGCTCCTTGACCAGCACGTGCTCGTGGAACAACTGCACGGTCTCGGAGCGCATCAGCCCGGCGGCCACGTCGGCAATGCCCGAATCGAAAGCGAACCGCTCGAACTCGGGGATGCGAGACCAGTTGCAGTAGTCGTCCCAGAAGCGTCCGGCGTCACCAGCGGTGCCGTTGTCGTCGAAGAACTCGCTGGGTTCAGCCTCGTTGCGGGCTACTCCGGCGGCCAACTCGTCGACCCAGTCGGCGAACAGCCCCTCAAGGTGCACGGCTCCGTCGGCGGCGAACGCGTCGGCCAACTCGTCGGAGATAGGAGGCGCGGTCGCGTGGTCGGTCACCCGGGGAGGATACGTCGCCCCATCTCCGCGATGCTTGGGGGATGCGGAAGGTGACGTTGCGTGAGTTGGAGCACTTCGTGGCCCTTGCCGAGCATGGTTCGGTGACCGGGGCGGCCCGGGCCATCGGGCTGTCCCAGCCCGCCATGTCGACCTCGCTGCAGGAGCTGGAGAAGGCTCTCGGGGTGACACTGTTCGTGCGGCACCGGGGTCGTGGCCTCGGCCTGTTGGCGGAGGGCGAGGCGCTATTGGTGGAGGCCCGGGAGCTGCTAGCCCGGGCGGCCGAACTCGAAGAGCGTATGTCGGCCTCGTCAGACGGCTCGGCGGGGCGGCTGGTGCTGGGTTCCCTGACCACCGCTGCGCCCATCGTGGTGCCGTCTCTGGTCCGTCGATTTCGTGACCGGCATCCGGGGGTGGATGTGGAGATTCGGACCGGGGCCCAGGCCGAGTTGTTGGAGGCGGTGGCGTCCGGTGCGCTCCATGCGGCGTTGACCTACGACCTGGGGCTGGGCTCCGGTATCCGCTTCGTCCAGCTGGCCGATTCAGCACCCCACGTGCTGGTGGCCGCTGACCACCGACTGGCCATTGAGGTAGCGGTGGGCCTCGATCAACTGGTCGACGACCCGTTCGTGATGCTGGACCTCTCGACCAGCCGCGAGTACTACACGTCGCTGTTCCTGGCTGCCGGGGTGTCGATGCGTCCGGCCATGACGGTGACCGACCTCTCGTTGGTGCGTTCGCTGGTCGGCAACGGGTTCGGGTGGTCGCTGGGCAACCACGTCCCGGCGCGGGACGAGGCCCAGGACGGTTCCCGGGTGGCCTATGTCCCGTTGAGGACCGACGTACCGCCGTTGGGCCTCGGCTTGGCCTGCCGGAGCGCGGATCGTGGTCCGGCCGTGCTGGATGCCTTCACGGAGTTCGCTAGGTCGTCGCTGCGATTCCCCCGACAATTGGAAGACTGACCTCCCTAGATAGGCAATACAAATCCAGTAGATCGATAGCATCCCTTTGACGGATGGCTCGACGTACACCAGCATCTGGGGGTGCCTTCGATCTCCATCCCTTCGATCTCTGCTGTGGCGGACCTGCTGGGCGAGTTAGTGGCGTACCCCACCGAGAGTTGCTCTCCCAACGTCGACCTGATCGACCACTACGCGGATAGGGCCCGGAGGGTCGGCGCAGCGGTCGACGTGGTATCCGGTGAGGCGGGGCGGGCCAACTTGCACCTCCGCTTCGGTCCGGATGCACCGGGCGGGATCCTGTTGTCGGGTCATACCGACGTGGTTCCCGCCGGGACTGGTTGGGAGACCGATCCCTATGTCCTGACCGAGGTGGACGGACGACTGGCCGCCCGCGGCACCGCCGACATGAAGGGCTTCTTGGCCGCCACTCTCGTGCTGCTTGAGGAGACCGACGTTGACGCCCTCCGGGCCCCGGTCCACCTGGGCCTCAGTTACGACGAGGAGATCGGCTGCGTCGGCGTCCGGGGTCTGCTCGACGTGCTGGCCACCGGGTCTACGGGTGCCGGGACATGTGCCCCTGAGGTCGTGGTGGTGGGCGAGCCCACGGGGATGCGCCTATGCAACGCCCACGCTGGCAAGGTCGCCCACCGGATCGATCTCACTGCGGCTTCCGGCCATTCCAGCCGGGCCGGGACTGAACCGACCGCTGTGCACGAGGGCGCTGCTCTGGCTGCGCTGGTCCAAGGCCTGAACGATTCCGATCGCGGCATCAGCGCCAACGTGGGGTCGATCCACGGTGGGGTGGCGGTCAACGTGTTGGCCCCGTCGTGCACGCTCGAGTTCGAGGTGCGCCATCGGGCCGACACCGACCCCGACGAGGTGCTGGCCGGTGTGCTGGACGCGGTAGCCGACGCCGATCGGCGACTGTCGGCCGTGGGCGGACATGCCACCTCCGAGTTGTTCATCGGCTACCCGGGCCTGGACACCGATCCCTCGCTGGCCCCGGTCGTCGCCATGGCCGACCTGGTGGGTTGCGGCGCACCGGGCCCTGTGGCGTTTGGTACCGAGGCCGGCCTTTACGCCGACCGGTTGGGCGTGCCGTCGGTCATCGTCGGACCCGGCGACATCGCAGACGCCCACCGTCCCAACGAGACGGTGGCCCCCGACCAACTTGAGCGGTGCGGTGACGTGCTGCGTCGAACCATCCACAGTTTCTGTTCCGATGACGGCCCGGCTGTTGCAGGGACCGGCCTAGTTGACCATCTCAGTTAAGGGAGACCCCCATGAGTACCGCTACCGAAGAGAAGTCCACCACCGACCCATGGCCCGAGTCCCCGGAAACCGGCGAGGTCCTAGCTCGGGTGGATGCCCTGGGCCCGGTCTGGCGGGAGCGCGCTCGCGCCCTAGACGAAGCCGTTGAGTTTCCGCACGAGAACTTTGCCGAGGCCAAGGCTGCTGGTCTACACGCCCTCTGCCTCCCCACCGAGTACGGCGGCGCTGGTTGGTGGCTGCCCGGTCGGTTCAGCCCTTGGTACAAGGTGCTGGAGCGAATGGCCCGGTGGGAGACCAACACTGCCCAGTTGCTCCAGGTGCACAACCATGCGGCGGGCATCATCGCCTTCCACTCCACGCCTGAGCAGCGCGACCGGTTCCTTCCCGACATCGCTGATGGGGCCTTCTGTGCCTCGTTGGGCTCGGAGGCGCACCTGTACGAGAACGGCGCTGAGGTCCTCGAGTCCGAGTTGACCCAAGTCGACGGCGGTTACCGACTGACGGCCCGCAAGGGATTCGCCTCGGTCGCCGCTGCCGCCAAGTACCTGATGGTGTGGTGTGCCGTGGAGGGTGACACGCCGTATGCGGGTCGGATGGTGTTCGCGGTGGTGGAGGTGGACTGGGAGGGCGTCGAGTTGTTGGACGACTGGCAGATGTTGGGCATGCGATCCACCATCTCCTGTGGCGTGAAGTTCGACGACGTGTTCGTGCCCGACAGCCACGTGGTGGGCACCCCTGGCGGGTGGGTCACCGAGGACCAACGCACCTTCTCCTGTGCATACGCCGCCAACCACCTGGGTTCGGCCCAGGGAGCTTTCGACTTCCTGACTGACTACATCGGCGGGCGCCCCGACCTGGCTGGGTCGGAGGCTGTACGGGTGAAGCTAGGCCAGATGGACGCCCAACTATTCGCCGCCCGATCCTGTCTGTACGCCACAGCGGCCCGGCTGGACCGGGGCGACGATCCCGACGAGTGCGAGGCCGATGCGGTGCGCACTATGCACCTGGCCAAGGACGCGGTACTGACCATCCCCTACCAAGGTTTCGACCTGGTAGGCGCCCGGGCCTGCCACGAGCGGTACCCGCTGGGCCAGATGATGCGTGACGCCCGGACCTTTACCCTCCACTTCAGGGACGACCTTTACGTGGAGCGCCTGGCCCAATTGGCCCTCGGTAAGGGCTTTTCGGCCAAGGGCGGCCGCGGGGGATCCACTCCCTTCGAGGAGGGGGCGGGGGCTACGGCCCAGGCCACCGCTGGGGCATGATCTGCTCCACCCGAACGCCGCCATCCACGCCGTCAGTTATGAGAAAGCGTCCGACGCCATGACCCATCAGCGCATCCGCCCCTTCAACACGAAGGAGACGTACCCCGAGCAGAACCTCGATAACGACCTCAGCCAGGGTGTGGTGGCCCGCGGCACCATGGTCTTCCTGCGGGGCCAGGTCGCCCAGGACCTCGACACCCGGGAGTCGTTGCACACTGGCGACGCCGGAGCCCAGACGGCCAAGACCATGGAGAACATCGCCATGCTGCTGGCCGAGGCTGGCTCGGAGATGTCCCACATCTGCCGGATCGTCGTCTACCTGACTGACATCCGATACCGGGAGGCCGTCTATCAGGAGATGGGAAGGTGGCTCCAGGGCGTCCACCCGTGCTCGACGGGAATCATCGTGTCCGCCTTGGCTCGCCCCGAGTGGGTGGTGGAGATCGAGGTCACCGCGGTGATCCCCGACTGACCGATTCGATTGACCTGCCTGACCGAATGGATCTCCACGTGACGACCCCCCAGCCTGAGACCGGCGCCCTGTTGTCTGGTCTACGCACCGTGGCCGACGGGCCGCTGTCGGCGGCTACCAACATGCCACCGGCCATGTACCACTCCGACGCGGTGTTGGCCCTCGAACAAGAGCGGGCCTTCGGGCGGGACTGGGTGTCGCCCGGGCTGGCCGCCGAGATCCCCGAGGTGGGCGACCACCTGGTCTGGTCGATCGCCGACCAGCCGGTGTTCTGCGTCCGCGACGGTGATGGTCAGGTCCGGACGTTTTCCAACGTGTGCCGGCACCGGATGATGACCTTGGTGGCCGGCGACGGGAATTCCCGCCGGATTACCTGCCCGTACCATTCGTGGACATACGACCTAGGTGGGCAACTAGTGGGGACAAACCACATGGAGCGCACCGACGGATTCGACCGGGTGGACATCTGTCTGCCCGAGATCCGCACCGAACTCTGGGAGGGGTGGATCTACTGCACTCTGGACGACGACGCTCCGTCGGTGGCCAGTCTGCTGGCTCCCATCGAAGGCTTCGTGGCGCCCTACGGGGTAGCCGACTACGTGCCGATCCACCGGGTGGACGAGGTGTGGGACGGCAACTGGAAGTTCCTCACCGAGAACTTCATGGAGGGCTACCACCTGCCTGTCACCCACCGGGTCACGCTCGGAACCTGGATGCCTATGGACTCGGTGGTGTTCCCCGACGAGAGCCACGGAGCGTTCACGTACCAGATGTTCGAGAAGGACGAGAACGCCATGTATGGGCGCGCCCATCCGGACAACGACCGACTGGAGGGGGCGTGGCGGAGCACCACGTTCATGCCGACGGTGTTCCCCGCCCACATGTACATCCTCGCCCCCGACCACCTCTGGTACCTATCGCTACGACCCCGGGGAACCGGTCAGGTCGAGCTGCGGTTTGGGATTGCCCTAGCGCCCGAAGTGCACGCCTCGCTGGTCGAACCCGAAGCGTGGATCACCGAGATGGTCGACTTCTTCACCGCGGTCTGCGAGGAAGACCGCAAGGTGGTGGAGGGCATCCACGTCGGATCCCGCTCGCCACTGGCCACACCCGGTCCGCTGAGTTGGCTCGAGCATGAACTCCACCACTTCATGGGCTATCTGGCCGACCGCTTGACGTCCACCGACTGACCCCCGACCCGGGAGCCCACCATGACCTTCTCCATCACCGGACACTGTGCCAGGACCGGTATGGCCGGGGTGGCTATCACTACCTCGTCCATCTGTGTGGGGTCGCGTTGCCCCCATGCCAGAGCCGGCGTGGGCGCCGTGGCTACCCAGAACATCACCGACCCGACTCTGGCCACCCGTGTGTTCGAGTGCCTACAGTCCGGTAAAACGGCCGCCGAGGCGGTGGCCACCGTCATGGACGGTCGAGCCAACGCCGAATACCGACAACTGGCGGTGGTCGACATGGCCGGTCGGACCGGGCACTTCACCGGGGCCCACATCTTGGGCACCAACCGCGTCGTGGAGGGTGACCACTGCATCGCAGCGGGCAATCTGCTGTCGACACCGGAGGTTCCGGCCGCCATGGTGGCCGGCTTCGAGGCCGACCCTGGCGCCCACCTGGCCGACCGCCTGCTACTTGGCCTGGAGGCCGGGCTAGCCGCTGGTGGAGAGGAGGGTCCGGTGCGCTCGGCAGCCCTCCTCGTCCACCACGAGCAACCCTTCGCACTGGTCGACCTGCGTTGCGATTGGAACGAAGACGACCCAGTGGTCGTGCTGCGCCGTCTGTGGACCGATTACGAACCCCAGATGCAGCCCTACTTGGACCGGGCCATAGATCCGGGGGTGGCGCCCAGCTACGGCGTGGCCGGCGACCGGTGAGTCGATACCGGTGCTGACCGACGAACAGGTCGGGACGTTCCGGCGCGATGGAGTCTTGACGGTTCCCAACGCAGTCACGCCGGATCAACTGGCAGCACTGCGCGCCGACATGGACCGCTGGGTTGAGGAGAGTCGGGCCCACAACGGGCCCTACGGGGAGACGATCGACGGGCGCCCCCGGTTCGACGTGCAGCCGGGTCATTCGAAGGACCGGCCGGCGTTGCGGCGGGTCTCGGCGCCCACGGAGGTTTCAGCCGCCCACCGCGAGGTCATGGCCAACAGCGCCATGGTCGACATGGTGGCTGACTTGATCGGTCCCGACGTCCGGCTCCACCACACCAAGGTCAACACCAAGCTCCCGGGGGCGGCCACCGAGGTGCAGTGGCACCAGGACTTCCCGTTCACCCCGCACTCCAACGCTGACCTGATGACCGCCCTGCTGATGGTCGACGAGGTGACTGTGGAGAACGGCCCCTTGGAAGTGGTTCCTGGTTCGCACAACGGCCCGATTCACTCGCTGTGGCACGACGGGGTTTTCACGGGCGCCGTCTGTCCAGACGCCGTCGCTGCGATGCGTGATGCTGCCGTATCGTGCACAGGCCCGGCGGGTTCGGTGTGTCTGATGCACACCCGGTTGGCCCACGCCTCGGCCCCCAACCGGTCGGATCGGTCCCGGACCCTGTTCATCTGTGTCTACGGGGCGGGCGATGCCGTGCCGTATGGCCCCAGTCCGGTGCCCACGGCCCATCAGGGATTGTTCGTACGGGGTTCGGACCCCGGTCGGGTCCGGACCGGGGACTTCGAGATGGATCTGCCTGAACCGCCGATGGGAGCGTCGTTCTTCACCCAGCAGGAGGCCTCGGGGGTAGATCCGGGGCGAGGGTGACGGTACGTCGACCGGTGGTATCTGACGACCGGCTCCGATCGTGAACCCGGAGTCTCCGAAGCGGCTACCTTGCCGAAACTGTCTGAAGCGATCGTCTGAAGTGGGGTCGTCTGAGATGTGGGGCTGTCGATGATTGGTGAGCGCCGTCGAGGAGGCCGGGGTGCGCGCACTGCTGCACGGGCGACTGGACCGGTCGCCGAGGTGCTGCAACCTCGCCGGCGTATCCCCACCTACGACCTGCTCGATGAGGGGTCGCTGGACCGCCTCGAGGCCCACGCCGACTGGATCCTTGATGAGATCGGCATCGAAATCCGGGGGGACGAGGAGGCTGTCGAACTGTTCCGGGCGGTGGGTGCCCGCGTCGAGGGGGAGCGGGTGCGGTTCGATCCAGGCCTGGCCCGGAGCCTGTGCACCACGGCGCCGGCCGAGTTCGCCATGCACGGGCGCGATGAACGCCATACGGTCACCGTCGGTGGCGACCACGTCGTCTTCTCGCCGGCTTACGGATCACCGTTCGTGTCGGACCTCGACGACGGCCGGCGCTACGCCACGCTGGCCGACTTCGAGAACCTAGTGAAGCTGGCCTATGTGTCGCCGTGGCTGCAGCACTCAGGTGGCACGGTGTGCGAGCCGGTGGACGTGCCTGTCAATAAGCGGCACCTGGACATGGTGTACGCCCACCTGCGGTGGTCGACCAAGCCGTTCATGGGTGCGGTGACGGCGCCGGAGCGGGCCGAGGACTCTGTCGCCATGGCCCGCATCGCCTTCGGAGCCGACCGCCTCGAACGGGACTGCGCTGTCCAGGGGAACATCAATGTCAATTCGCCGCTGGTGTTCGACAACGTGATGACCGGGGCGCTCAAGACCTATGCCCGGGCCAACCAGGCCAACGTGATTTCACCGTTCATCATCGGGGGCGCCATGGGTCCGGTCACCCAGCCGGCGCTCATCGCCCAGGCTCACGCTGAGACCATGGTCGGCATCGCTCTGGCCCAACTGGTGCGCCCCGGTTCGCCGGTGGTGTACGGCAGCTTTTTGACCACCATGGACCTGCGCAGCGGAGCACCGACGTTCGGGACGCCCGAGGCGGTACTGGCTACCTACGCCATGGGCCAACTGTCGCGCCGGCTGGGACTGCCGCTGCGTTGCGGTGGCCACTACACGGCGTCCAAGGTGGCCGACGCCCAGGCGATGATGGAGTCGGCCGACGCCATGGGGGCGTCCATCTACGCTGGGGCCAACTTCGTGCACCAGGCCGCTGGCTGGCTGGAGGGCGGGCTGGTCACCGGTTACGAGAAGTTCGTGATGGATGCCGACCACCTGGGGATGCTCATCCGACGCATGGGGGGTCTAGTGGTCGACGACGACTCGTTGGCCGTCGAGGGTTATCGGGAGGCTGGGCCGGGAACGGCCCATCTGGGGACTGCCCACACCCTGGCCCACTTCGAGGAGGCCAACTACAACTCGGTGCTCCTCGACACCAACTCCTTCGAGCAGTGGGCCGAGGATGGGGGGCGGGACATGCAGCAGCGGGCCAACGTCCTCTGGAAGCGCATGCTGGCCAACTACGAGCCGCCGGAGATCGATCCGGGCACGGATTCCGAGTTGCAGGCGTTCATGGCCGAACGCAAGGGTTCCGAAGATGACGCTTGGTATTGAGCATCCATACCGAAACTGAACCTTGAGTTTCACCCTGCCCTTGTCATCGCCGGGGTGGGTGTCACGTGTTCGAATTCATGTGGCAGGCCGAGGTGCTGGTGGGCTGACCGGGAGGAACGGCGTCAGTAGGAGCGTCGCTCGGTAGCGCCGTGGTACAACACATCGGACAGGGCGGCGTTGGCCGACGCCCGGACTGCTCGGCCGTCGTCAGTCATCTCGGTTTCTGGTCGGGGCACGACGAGGAACGCCGGGTCCACGGGGTCGTTGCCGACGACCAGCACGTGGTGCTTACCTCGTTCCGGGCGGGCGTCGACGCCGATGTAGGACTGGAAGGCCACGCCCACCCGTCGGGTATCGGATCCGTTGGGCCGTGACCCGTGGATCAGGTGCGGATGGTGGAGCGACATCTGGCCGGGCTGGAGCACCACGTCGACAGCCGTGTCGGGGTCGAACCCGCTCACGTGCTGACCTCGGGTGAGGATGTTGTCCGGCCCGTACCGGTCCTCGTGGGGGCGGATGCCGTCTAGATGGGTGGCCGGGGCCATGGCCACGCAGCCGTTTTCCGACGTGCTGGGAGTCAGAGCCAGCCAGGCGGTGACCATGTCGGCCCCCTCGATCCCCATGTAGGTGGAGTCCTGGTGCCAACTTACGTAGGCCGTGGCATCCGGGTCCTTGATGAACAGCACTGAATTGAGCAGGGCGGCGGGCCGGTCCACGAGTGATGCAGCGCAGCCCAGGATTGTCGGATGGAGGGCCAGGTCGGCCAAGAACGGCAGGACTAGGTGAGCGTTGTTGCGGTGGTCACCATGCAGGTCCTCGGGGTATCGGGCCTCGGCCTCTTCGAGGGCGGCTAGGGCAGCAGAGGCCTCGGCGGTCGTAAGTACGTCGATCGGGGCGAGCCAGCCGTCGCTCCGGTACCGGGAGACCTGCTCGTCGGTGAGTATCGGCACGGCCGCGGACGGTAGTCCAGCCTCCGGTGTTCCACACCGGTGGGTGAGGTCGGGTCGCCAGTATGTTCGGATAATGGACGGAGCAGGTCGGATGCGGGTTCTGTTCAGGGGGATCGTGGCAGCCTGCCCGGGCTGTGGGGGACGGGGCTTATTCCGCCGTCCGTCCCGTCGGGGCTGGTTGCGGATCCGTAAGGCGTGCCCCAGTTGTGGGCTCGTCTTTGAGCGCACTCACGGTCACTGGATCGGCGCGGTGGCTGTTAACACCGTCCTGTCCACTGTGGCGATCCTGATCGTGTTGGTCGTTGCGTTCGTCGTGGCATGGCCCGACCCGGAGGTCCTCGAGGTCCTGGTACCCACGGTCGCTACTTCGCTGGTGGCACCGTTGGCTTTCGCCCCGATTAGCCGCAGCCTCTGGACGGCCATGGTTGTTCTCGTTCTGCCACCGGATGACCCACCCTCGGTGGGCACGCGTCCGATCTAGCCTTCGCGAACCTCAGCCCAATGACCGAGCCGGGCCGACACCCGAGAGGAGAGGGAAACCATGCCAGATGTTGAGCTTCCATTTAGCCGTGAGGAGTACGCACAGCGCCTGGCGAAGGTGCGTAGAGCTATGGAGGCTCGCGGCATCGAGGTTCTTGTGGCCGCCGACCCGTCAAACATGTCGTGGCTGACCGGCTACGACGGGTGGTCGTTCTATACCCCGCAGGCCGTGGTGGTCACTCACGACGGCGAGCCGTGGTGGTGGGGACGACGTATGGACGCCAATGGCGCCCGCCTCACCGTCTACATGGATGAGTCTCGGATACTTGACTACTCCGACGACCATGTCATGTCGACCGAGAAGCACGCTTTCGGCCAGTTAGCTGACCTCTTGGACGGGATGGGTCATGGTTCGGCCCGGGTCGGCGTTGAACTCGACAACTACTACTACTCGGCGGCCGCTCACCAGAACCTGTGTGCCAGGTTGCCCGACGCCGATGTTGTGGACGCCACGGCGCTCGTCAACTGGCAGCGCGGGGTCAAGTCCGACCAGGAACTCGTGTACATGCGGCGGGGCGCCCGGATCGTGGAACGCATGCACGCCCGGATCCGCGACATCATCGAACCGGGCATGCGAAAGTGCGACCTCGTGGCCGAGATCTACGCCACCGGCGTATCGGGCACCGAGGAGTTCGGAGGCGACTACCCGGCCTTCGTACCCATGATGCCAACTGGAGCCGAAGCCTCGGCCCCCCACTTGACCTGGGATGACAAGCCGTTAAAGAGCGGCGAGGGGTCATTTTTCGAGATCGCTGGTGCTCACCGTCGCTACCAATTACCGCTGTGCCGGACGTCGTTCCTAGGCTCCCCGCCCGACGAGATGCGCCGGGCCGAAAAGGCCGTGCTTGACGGCCTCGACGCAGGGTTGGGCGCGGCCCGGGCCGGTAGCCGGGCGTGCGACATGGCCCGAGCCTTTTTCTCGGTGATGGAAGACGCTGGCTTCCACAAAGAGGGCCGCTGTGGTTACCCCATTGGTATCAGCTACCCGCCGGACTGGGGGGAGCGGACCATCTCGCTGCGAGATACCGACGAGTCGGTGCTGGAGCCGGGCATGACCTTCCACTTCATGCCCGGCCTCTGGATGGACACCTGGGGCCTGGAGATCACCGAGAGCTTCGTGGTCGTCGAGAACGGTCCCGGCGAGCCACTGGCCGACGTGTCTCGCGGCATCCACGTGAAGGGGTGACCGTGCCTGCGCCGACCACCGACGGGTCACCAGTCGATCAGATGCTGGCCATCCTCGACGGCCTGATCGCCTTCCCGTCGGTCGCCCTCACCCCGAACGTCGACCTGATAGCCCACGTGGAGGACCTGCTCCGGCCGTACTGCTCCGAGATTCTGCTCTCGCATGATGAGACCAGGACGAAGGCCAACCTCTTCGCCACCATCGGACCGGTCGTCGACGGCGGGATCATGTTGGCCGGCCACAGTGATGTGGTCCCCGTCGACCCTGGTGACTGGACCTCGCCGCCTTTCACTGCCACCCGCCGTGGCGACCGCATCTACGGGCGGGGCACGGCCGACATGAAGGGATTCTTGGCCTGCGTGCTGGCCCTGGTCCCCCGATGGGCGGCGCTCGATCTGGTTCGGCCCGTCCACGTGGCCCTCACCTTCGACGAGGAGGACGGCTTCCACGGCGCTCCGATCCTCATCGATTCGTTGGCCGACGCGCCCCGGCCCGCCGTGGCCATCGTCGGCGAGCCGACCGGCCTGAAAGTGGTCGGGGCCCACAAGGGCTGTTATGAGTACACCACCACGGTCACCGGAATGAACGGACACAGTTCCCGCCCGGCCGAGGCGGTCAGTGCCGTGCACCACGCCACCCGTTGGATCGCCGGTCTGCTGGGCCTCGAGGAAGAACTGGTCGAGCGGGCGCCGGCCGGCAGTCGGTTCGAGCCGATGCACACCACCACGAACGTCGGCGTCATCAACGGTGGGCTGGCTCGCTGCACAGTGGCCGGGGGCTGTTCGTTCGACTGGGAGATGCGCCCCGTGCAGGGCAGCGATGCCCGGTTCGTGAAGGACCGGATAGCTGCACTTGAGTCGGGGCTATTGGCCGAGATGCGCGCCGTGCACCCTGAAGCCGCCATCGAGACCGAGGCGGTGTGTGAGATCGACGGCCTTGAATGGGAGGAGTCGTCCCCGGCCCTGGACCTCATGCGGTCCCTGCTGGGTGGTGATCCACCGGTCGGGGTGGTGGCCTACGGGACCGAGGCCGGTCTCTACCAGGCGGCCGGGATCCCCTCGGTGGTGTGGGGACCCGGTGACATCGCTGTGGCCCATCGACCCGACGAGTTCGTCGAGGTGTCCGACCTCGAGGTCTGCCTGGAACTGCTCCTGGGACTGGGCAGCCACCTGACCGACTGAGGCCCGAATGGCCGAGAGCTCGGATCATCCGGGACGCCCAGTCGCGACGGCTCTAGACAGTCTCACGGATCCGTTATAGGCTCTCACTTCCACGCGCTCGAGAGTTGCTCCCGGTGGCGTGCCTGATCGAACCCACACCCGGTAGGAGTGCACCGATGACCCGCATGACCCCCAGCGAGGCCTTCGTCGAGACGATGGTGGCCAATGACGTCACCACCACGTTCGGAATCATGGGCTCGGCGTTCATGGACGCCATGGACATCTTCGCTCCGGCCGGCATCCGTCTGGTGCCTGTCGTACACGAGCAGGGTGCTGCCCACATGGCCGACGGCTATGCCCGGGTCAGCGGTCGCCACGGGGTGGTCATCGGCCAAAATGGCCCCGGCGTCTCCAATTGCGTGACGGCCATCGCTGCGGCCTTTTGGGCCCACAGCCCGGTGGTCATGATCACCCCGGAGACCGGGACCATGGGCCAGGGCCTAGGAGGCTTCCAGGAGGCCAACCAACTCCCGATGTTCCAGGAGTTCGTCAAGTACCAGGGTCACATTGCCAATGAGAATCGTATGGCCGAGATCACCGCCCGCTGCTTCGACCGGGCCATGTCTGAGATCGGTCCCACCCAGCTGAACATCCCCCGCGACCGCTTCTACGGCGACATCGACGTGGAGATCGCTAAGCCAATGGTGCTCGATCGTGGCCCCGGAGGCGACGACAGCCTGAACGCTGCAGCCGACATGCTCGCTGCTGCGAAGTTCCCGGTGATGGTGTCGGGCGGCGGCGTGGTCATGGGCGACGCCATGGCCGAGGCCGTTGCTCTGGCAGAGCGCCTGGGCTGCCCGGTGGTGAACAGTTACCTGCACAACGACTCGTTCCCGGCCAGCCATCCGCAGTGGTGCGGCCCGCTGGGCTACCAGGGCTCCAAGGCTGCCATGAAGTTGATCGCCCAGGCCGACGTCGTCCTGGCGCTGGGAACCCGCCTCGGCCCGTTCGGCACCCTGCCCCAGCACGACATGGACTATTGGCCCAAGGACGCCAAGATCATCCAGGTCGATGCCGACCACAAGATGCTCGGTCTGGTCAAGAAGATCTCTGTCGGGATCTGCGGCGACGCCGGTGCGGCTGCCGTTGCTCTCACCCACCGACTGGCTGATCGAACCCTGGCCTGCGACGCTACGACGGTCGAGCGGGCCCAGCTCATGGCCGACGAGAAGGCTGACTGGGAAGCCGAGCTGGACGACTGGACGCACGAGACCGACGACTTCAGCATCGACATGATCAAGGAGGCCGTCCAGGAGAAGGACAACTGGATGCACCCCCGCCAGGTCCTACGCGAGCTGGAGAAGGCCATGCCGGCCCGGGTCATGGTGTCCACTGACATCGGCAACATCAACTCGGTTGCCAACAGTTACCTGCGCTTCGAGGAGCCCCGTTCCTTCTTCGCCGCCATGAGCTGGGGCAACTGCGGTTACGCCCTGCCGACCATCATCGGCGCCAAGGCCGCTGCTCCGGATCGACCAGCCGTCTCGTACGCCGGTGACGGCGCGTGGGCCATGAGTATGGTCGAGACGATGACCGCAGTGCGCCACGACATTCCGGTCACCGCGGTGGTCTTTCACAACCGCCAGTGGGGTGCCGAGAAGAAGAATCAGGTCGACTTCTACGGCCACCGGTTCGTGGCCGGCGAACTGGACGGCGAGGAGAACTACGCCGAGATCGCCCGGGCCATGGGTGCCGAGGGCGTCAGGGTGAACCAGTTGGAGGACGTCGGTCCCGCACTGACAGCCGCTATCGACGCCCAGATGAACGACGGCAAGACCACGGTTATCGAGGTCATGTGCACCAAGGAACTGGGGGACCCATTCCGCAAGGATGCACTGTCCACCCCAGTGCGCCACCTCGAGAAGTACGCCGACTTCGTCTAAGCCTCTATCCGTGGTGCCGGACCGCCGGCGAAGGCGTCAGTCAGACCCGCCGGCCGGCGCGTGAGACACGTCGCCGGGCCCCAGGGTGCGCGTCCAGGCGGCGAACTCCAGTTGGATGCCGTCAGGGTCCATGAAGTAGATCGACCGGACGAACACGCTTCCTCCGGGGTCAGCGGCCACTCCCCATTCGGAATCGTCGTGGTTCATGACTTCGGTGCAGGGCACGCCCGCGTCGCGTAGGCGCTGGACGTAACCGTCGATGTCGGCGGGGTCGACATCGAGGGCCACGTGGTTCATCGAGCCGTGGGCCGTGCGGAAGTCACCCTCGCCGGGCATGGCGGCTGGAGAGGCCACCCCGGGAGCGGCCGGTGGCGAATCGGCGAACCAGAAGAAGGCAATCGAGTCGCCGTTGCCACAGTCGAAGAAGAAGTGCTGGCCCCCACCGCCGCCCAACTCAATGGTCTTGACCAGCGGCAGGCCCAGTACGCCCTCGTAGAAGGCCACGGTGGCAGCCATGTCGCGACACACCAGCGCCAGGTGATTGATGCCCCGGGTGCGGAATCCATCGGTCATGGCTGTTGATCCTCGCGCATCGGGTGTCGAGTGTCGGGGGTGAACCGCATGCTGAGTGATTTGCGGCCGTTCAGGATGGCGATTGGTAGAGGGAGGACCCCCCGATCGTGGTCACCCGCTCCGGTCATGGGCGCACCCTAGGCGGGCTGTCAGAATCGCTTCTGTGCCGGACCTGATCAAACGCCACCCTGAACAGCAACTCGTCGATCTGACCGATCGGGTGGTCGTGGTGACCGGAGGGAGCCGGGGACTGGGCCGGGCCATGGTGGAGGCGTTCGCCCGGTGCGGAGCCAACGTGGTGGTGGCCAGCCGCAAGCTCGAGAACTGCACCGCCCTCGCTGACGAGGTGGCCGAGGCGACCGGCCGCCGGATCCTCCCGGTGGTGTGCCACGTCGGCGACTGGGACCAGTGCGATGCCCTGGTCGAGGCCACCTATGAGGCCTTCGGCCGTTGCGACGTGCTGGTCAACAACGCCGGCAGCTCACCGCTCTACCCGTCGTTAGAGGAGGTCACGCCTGAGCTCTTCGACAAGACGATCGCCGTGAACCTACGGGGAACGTTTCGCCTGTCGGCCGCCTTTGGTACCCGGATGGTGGCCGACGGTGGCGGGAGCATCATCAACGTGAGCTCCATCTCGGCATCGGCGCCTACGGCCGTCGAGGCCATCTACGGGGCTGCCAAGGCTGGCGTACATTCGTTGACCGAGTCGTTCGCCCGGGCCTACGGGCCGACGGTGCGGGTCAACTGCCTGCAACCCGGCCCGTTCCTGACTGACATCTCCACCCACTGGCCGGAAAGCGCACATGAGGGGTTCCGCCGTCGCCTCGCCCTGGGGAGGGCCGGCGAGGCGCACGAGATCGTTGGTGCGGCGCTGTACCTGGCGTCGGACGCTTCGTCGTTCGCCACCGGCTCGGTCATCAAGGTGGACGGTGGCGCGGTGTACGGCACCGGCTGACGGGTCCCTCAACGGATCGGCCTTGTGGGGTTGTCCTACGATGCGCCGATGCTTGAGGTCTCCTCGCCGGAAGCACGACTGGTCGACGAACTACAGGCCATCCTTGGCGCCGGGGGATGGCTGGAGCCGTCCGACGCGCTGCATCTGACCGTCGACTACCGGGGTGTGTTCTCCGGGACGCCGCTCCTGGTGGCCCGACCCGATTCAGTCGACGTGGTCCGGGCCGTGGTGCGACTGTGCGCGGCGGCCGGCGTGGCCATCGTCAGCCAGGGAGGCCACACGTCGCTGTCTGGTGGTTCAGTTCCCACCACGGATCGTCCATCGGTCCTCTTGTCCACCTCCCGCATGAACCGGATCGTTTCGGTCGACCCGGCCCGCTTCACCATTACCGCCGAGGCGGGCTGCACCATCGAGCAGGTCCAGCAGGCGGCCGCCGCGGTAGATCTGGAGCTGGGCATGGACTGGGGGGCCCGGGGCACGGCCACGGTGGGTGGCGCGGTGTCGACCAACGCTGGTGGCTTAAACGTGCTGCGTTACGGGCCAGCCAGGGACAGCGTGCTGGGACTCGAGGTTGTGCTGGCCGACGGCGAGGTGTTCGACGGGCTGCGGGCGCTGCGAAAGGACAACACCGGGTACGACCTCAAGCACCTGTTCATCGGAGGCGAGGGATCACTGGGTGTCGTGACCCAGGCGGTGCTACGCCTCCACCCCCGACAGGACCATCACCGCACGATGTTCGCCGCGCTGTCCGACCTGGATGCCGTGCACGAGCTCTTTGCCATGGCCTGCGCGCGGGACCACGGTGGCTTGACGGCTTTTGAACTGGTCCCCGAGACCGGAGTGGCCGGCACCATTGGCGCGTTCGGTGTGCTGCGTCCGCTGGCGACGGTGGCGGACTGGTACTTGCTGGCCCGGTTTTCCGGTAGCTCTTCGATGGACGCCACTGCCGAGGGGTTTCTGTCCGACGCGGTCGATGCCGGCCTGGTGGTGGACGCCACGGTGGCCATGACCGTCGCCCAGGAGGAGAACCTCTGGCTGATGCGCGACGAACTTCCGCCCGAGACCCTGTTCGACGCCAAGGGGGCAAAGTTCGACGCCGCGGTGCCCATTGACCGCGTGGCCGAGTTCCAGCGGGCCGTCGAGGCGGTGACCGTCGAGATGTGTGGCGACCATGCCGTCGTCTACTCATTCGGCCATCTAGGCGACGGCAACCTGCACCTCTACGTCGTACCCGCCCTCGAGCGGGGCAGCCGAATGGATTCCGATCTGGCTGCCACGATTACCGACGCCATCGACGAGCTGCTGTGGAGCATGGGCGGCACGGTGAGTGCCGAACACGGTGTGGGCCAAGACCTGCTGGACCGTGTGGGACGTCAGAAGTCGCCCGTGGAGTTGGACATGATGCGTCGGGTCAAGGCGGCGCTGGACCCAAACGACCTGTTTAATCCCGGCCGGGGTGCACACTGCGCGCCCGTCCCGTCGACCGCTGACCAGCCAACCGAGGAGGAGACGCCATGACGGTGGGGCGACCGAGGGCATCCGTCGCTGCCATGGCCTCGTATCGGCCCGGAAAGTCGGTGGCCATGGCCGCCGACGAGCACGGCCTCGATTCGACCGACGAGGCCCAAGCGGTCAAGTTGTCATCCAACGAGAACCCTTACCCGCCGGTGGCATCGGTGGTCAAGGCGGTGGCCGCGGCGGTCGGCGAGGTGAACCGTTACGGCGACCATGGGGCGGCGGAGCTCCGTCATGCCCTGGCCGGGTGGCTGGGTGTCGACGTCGGACGGGTGGTTACGGGCTGCGGGTCAGTCGGCCTGCTTCAGCAGCTCTTCTTGGCCTACGTCGACCCTGGAGACGAGGTGGTCTATCCGTGGCCGTCGTTTGAGGCCTATCCGGTGGATGTGGCGATCACCGCGGCCACCGAGGTGGCGGTTCCGCTGGCTGGACACACCGCCGATCTGGATGCGTTGGCCGAGGCCGTGACGCGCCGGACCAAGCTGGTGGTGCTGGCCAACCCCAACAATCCGACTGGGACCGCGCTGCACGTGGATCGGATCCGTTCGCTGGTGGAGCGGGTGCCCGACGACGTGCTGGTTGTGGTCGACGAGGCTTACCGGGAGTTCGTGACCGCGGACCTGGGTGATCCGATCGCCGCCCTGGTGCCTGATCATCCCAACGTGGTGGTGCTGCGGACGTTCTCCAAGGCTTACGGTTTGGCGGCCCTCCGGACCGGGTATGGCGTGGCCGACCCGTCGGTGGCCGAGCAGATCGACAAGGTCCTGATCCCGTTTGCCGTGAACCATCTGGCCCAGGTGGGGTCGTTAGCCGCCATTGCCGCCCGTGATGAGGTGCAGGTCGTGATCGACCGGCTGACCTCGGAACGCGACCGGGTGGCGGTGGCTCTGCGGGACGCTGGGTGGGAGGTGCCCGACGCCCACGCCAACTTCGTGTGGCTGCCTCTGGGTGAGCGTACCGACGAGGTCTTTCCCGCTTTGGAGCGGCGGGGCGTGGTGGTCCGACCGTTTCCAGGAGTGGGGATCCGGGTCACGATAGGCACGCCAGCCGAGAACGATCGGTTTCTGGAGGTACTGGCCGACCTGGACTGACGGCGGTCCGTCCCGCCGCGAGTCAGCCGGGGCGGAGGTGCACCCGCACCGACGAGGATCCGGATTGGACACGCTGCGTATCGTGATCATCTCAGCCACTTTCGGCTGGCAAAGGGCAGGGTGGAGCGAAGAGTTCGCTGACGTTCAACGGGGATCTTCGGCGGTTGCCGAATACTGCTTTCCGGTTTGCTGTGGGTGGCGTCTTCGCGAGGGAACCTGCTGCAAATAAACAGGGTCAGGACCCTTTGAGAGAACCGCCCTCCACCGGTAGGCCGGTGCCGTTGACATAGTTGGCGGTCTCCGAGCACAGGAAGGCCACGATCCGCCCAAAGTCGCCCGGGTCGCCGATCCGCCCCATGGGGTGGTCGGCGGCTACGGCGTCCAGGTCGTCGTAGAGTTCGCGCAGGCGGCTGGTGGCGTGCAGGCCCGGCTGGACCGAGTTGACCGTCACCCCGTCGCCGGCCACCTCCGTGGCCGTGGTCTTGAGAAACGCTGTCAGTCCGGCCCGGGCGGTGTTGGAAAGCATCAGGTTCGGGGACGGTTCGCGCACCGTGGCCGAAGTGATGGCCACTACCCGTCCCCAACCTCGCTCGCGCATGGGCGGGATGAGGGTCCGGCACATCCGGACGTGGGCCAGCAGGTTCAACTGCAGGGCCGCCGGGTAGAGGTCGTCGTCAGTGGAGGTGAACGTGCCTGGAGGCGGTCCGCCGGCGTTGGCCACCAGGATGTCCACGTGGCCGAGGGTTGCCACTACTTCGGACAACATGGCGTCGATCGACTCGTCGTCGGTCAGGTCCGCAGCGACGGAGACCGGCTCGCCGGCAACAGTGGATAGCGCGGCGGCCAGCTTTTCGGTTGACCGCGAGACCAATGCTACCCGTACCCCCTCAGCGGCCAGAGCCTGCGCAGAGGCCAGACCAAGGCCGGCAGAGGCCCCGGTGATCAGCGCAGTACGTCCGGCAATGCCCAAGTCCATGGTCGGACGGTAGTCGTGGCCGGCCGCCGCGTCGCAGCCCAACGTTCGGAACTGGCAGGCTATGGCCCATGGGATCACAGCCGTTCTGGAGGGACGCCGAAGGGTTGAGCTGGTGGCTCTTCTTGGCGTGTGCACTGGTGTTCGTGGTGGCGTCCATCCGGATCGGCGACGTCCTGTTCACCATCGGATCGGTGCTTTTCCTATCGGCCTGCGTCGTATTTCTGGCCAGCAGGGACCGGCCTTCTGATGACGGGTCACCTGGCGGCGGGTCCGGCGGGGACGGATGACCGGACGTCGCACCGGCGGTGCCCTGCTGGTCGACTGCCTCCTGGCCCAGGGGGTCGACACGGCGTTCGGGGTGCCCGGCGAGAGCTACCTGGCGGTCCTGGACGCTCTCCACGACGTGGAGGATCGTCTCCGGTACGTGCCTTGTCGCCAGGAGGGCGGCGCTGCCTATATGACCGAGGCATGGGCCCGTTTCACCGGAAGGGTCGGGGTGTGTTTCGTGACCCGGGGCCCCGGGGCCACCAACGCATCCATCGGTGTGCACACCGCCGACCAGGGTTCGACGCCCATGGTCCTATTCGTCGGCCAGGTGGGGCGTCCCCATCGGGGATTGGAGGCCTTTCAGGAGGTCGAGTACACGTCGTTCTTCGACGACCTGGCCAAGTGGGTGGTCGAGGTGGACAACGCCGCAGACCTACCCCAGGTGGTAACCGCGGCGTTCACCATTGCCACCAGCGGCCGGCCGGGGCCCGTCGTGGTTGCCCTGCCGGAGGACGTCCTGCGTGACCTGACGACGGCCGAACCGGGTCCGGCGGTAGAGGTCACCGAGCAGGACCCCACAGATGATGGGGTGGCTGCGGTGCAGTCCGTTCTGGCTGGCGCCGAGCGACCTGTGGTCCTCGCCGGGGGAGGCGGATGGACCGATGTCGGGCGGACTTCGCTGGCCGCCTTCACCGAGGCCGCTGATCTACCTGTGGTCGTCTCGTTCCGGCGACACGACCTGTTCGACAACACGAACGCCCGGTATACGGGTGAGGCGGGGGTAGGGATGCCGCCAGCCGTGCGGGAGACCCTGGAGACCGCCGACGTGGTGCTGGCCCTGAACTGCCGGTTCGGCGAGATGACGACTGCCGTCTACACGCTCTTCGGAACGGATGGTCGCCCCAACGACCAGCAGATCGTGCACATGCACCCGTCGGCGTACGAGTTCGGGAAGGTCGTGACACCGGTGGCCACCGTTCAGGCAGGCCCGAATACCATGGCCGCCGCCCTGCTAGCGGGAGCCGTTCCGGCGGGCGCGGATCGTGCGCGCTGGGCGGGATGGCGGACCGGACGACGGGCCGCCTTTGAGGCCACTCTGGACTGTCCATCCCAGCTGGGAGACCTGGACATGGGTGAGGTCACGGCGTGGTTGCGCGAACGACTTCCGTCAGACGTGGTGGTCACCAACGGGGCCGGAAACTTCTCGGTCTGGCCCAACAAGTTCATGCTCTACGGTTCCGAGGCCCGGCTACTGGCCCCCCAGAACGGGACCATGGGCTACGGCCTGCCTGCTGCCGTGGCGGCCAAGATTGTCGACCCGGACCGCATCGTCGTCTGCTTCGCTGGCGATGGCGACGTGCAGATGAACATCCAGGAACTGGGCACCGCCTTGCAGGCCGACGCCCGCCCCATCGTCCTGGTGCTGGACAACTCGTCGTGGGGGACGATCCGCATGCACCAGGAGTTGCACCATCCGGGTCGTGTTTCGGCCACCGATCTCGTGAACCCCGACTTCGTTGCCCTGGCCGGTGCCTACGGCATGCATGCCGAGCGGGTCGACCGAACTGACCGGTTTGCACCAGCCTTCGAGCGGGCACTGGCCTCAGACACCGGTGCCCTCCTGCACCTGGTGACTGCTACCGAGCAGCTAACCCCCCGCCTTACGGTCCAGGGCGTGCGTAACTCCGACGGACCGGAATGATCGTGTGGCGGATCTCGAACCTTCTGTGTCGCTTCCCTGCCGACGCTCCGGTGACCGACATGCTCGACGCCGTCGGTGGCCTGTGGCTCCGAAGCGTTCGTCCGCTGGAGAACCAGGCTTGATGACCGGTTACCAGGCCGGATTCTGTCGAGCGAGGGGCTAGCCGATCTCGGCCTCGACCGCGTCGGCAACCAAGCGTCGCGTTTCGACATCGTTGATCACCCCGCCGTGGGCTACCTGCTGGATGGCCAACCCCTCAATTAGGCAGGCCAGTCGCCATGCTGAGTCCCGGGGGTTGACACAGGAGAAGTCCCCGGAGGCGACACCGTCTGTGAGGGCTTCAGCGAGAACCTCAACCCAGGCCTCGTCCAACTCCATGACCGTCTGCCGGAAGGACTCGGACTGCAGCGCGACCGCCCAGCCCTCGATCCATAGTCGCCAGCTAGAAAAGCCGCTGGCTGGGTAGAAATTGTTGATCACTACGTCGAGGAGTTCTCTTGGTGTTCCGCCGGTTTCCACCAGAATCCGTAAAGCCGCTAGTTCCTTTTCGGCGGCGTGCCTGAACGCGGCGGCTAGGAGTTCATCCTTGGTGTCGAAGTGGTAGTGGACGAGACCGGTCGAGATCCCGAGGTGCTTCGCCACGTCGCCCACCCGAGTGGCGGCGATCCCCTGCTTGCCCATGACCGCGCAGGCTGCCTCAAGGATCTGGATTCGACGCTTCTCGACGGCCGGCTTGTGTCCCTGCGACTCTTCCACCGATTGCACCATACTGACTGACCCGTCAGTTCATCGCAGTCCGAGCCGGTACGCTGCGCCAATGGCGGTCGCCACGGGCCACGTGGTCCTTTCCGACCTCGAGAAGCGGTTCGACGACGTGGCCGTGGTCCGGGGCATCGACCTTGACATAGCGTCCGGGGAGTTCTTCTCACTCCTCGGGCCGTCGGGATGCGGCAAGACCACAACGCTGCGCATCATTGGGGGCTTCGAACGGCCGGACCGGGGCTCGGTGTGGATCGACGGTGAGGAGGTGACCGACCTAGCGCCGGAACACCGCCCGGTCAACACCGTCTTCCAGAGTTACGCGCTTTTCCCCCACCTCACCGTGGAGCGCAACGTGGCCTTCGGGCTTCGGTTCCAGAAGGTCTCAACCGATGAGGTGGGGACGCGGGTCGCCCGGGCGCTGGACCTGGTCGAACTCGGTGGCTTGGAGGGCCGGCGCCCCCACCAACTTTCCGGAGGGCAGCAGCAGCGCGTTGCCCTGGCCCGAGCCCTGATACTGGAGCCGCGGGTCCTGTTGCTCGACGAACCGTTGGGGGCGCTGGATGCCCGACTCCGCAAGGCCCTTCAGGTGGAGTTACGCAGCCTCCAGCAGGCGATCGGAATCACCTTTGTGTACGTCACCCACGACCAGGAGGAGGCGTTGACGATGAGCGACCGCTTGGCCGTGATGGACGAGGGCCGTCTGGTGCAGGTGGGGACCCCTCGGGAGGTCTATGAGGAGCCGATCGACGGTTCGGTGGCCGATTTCCTGGGCGTGGCCAACCTCCTCGATGTGGAACATCTGGGCGGGGGGAGGGTCCAGGTTGGGGACCGAGTGCTTCGGGCGACAGGTGACGGACCAGTGGGGCGCTGTCGCGTGGTCATTCGGCCCGAGCGGGTCCGGCTGGTCGAAGGAGAGCCAGACAACGGACTGCCTGTTGTAGTGGAGCGGCGGGTCTTCACTGGTGCCACCACCCAGGTCCATCTCAGGAGCGGGGACGTAACCTTTCATGCCTTGTTGGCCAATAGCGGCGGGGTGGCAGGCGAAGGTGCTACCCACGCGGAGATGCCGGTCGACGCCCTCCGCTTGCTGGCCAGCTAGCCGATTTCCAGACTGTTGGGTTCAGATGCCGACTGAGGTGAGGTCGGCCAGCGCCGACTCCTTAGTTCCGCGACGACGCCGGAACCACGACATGACGCTGGCTCCAAGGGCGAGGGCAACCAGCGTGGAGGCGACGAGGAACGAGGCTAGGGCGTTTAGCGCTGGCGTAGAGCTGGTCCGCACGGCCGAGTAGATCCGGACAGGCACCGTCTCCGACCCAGCCCCCGAGGATAGGAAGGCGCTGATTACGAAGTCGTCGATCGACATGGCGAACACGATCACGAAACCGGCGAAGATGGCCGGGGCGAGCAGCGGTAGGAGAACTAGTCGGATGGCCTGGAGCTGGCTAGCGCCCAGGTCTCGAGCCGCCTCCTCGTAGTCCCGTCCGATCGACAGGAGCCGGCCGCGGGCCACCACAACCACGTACGAGATGGAGAAGGTCACGTGGCCCAGCAGCTGGGCTGGTCGTCCCAGCGGGATTCCGGTGTACAGGTTCGTGAAGACCAACAGCAGCGAGGCGCCCATCACGATCTCGGGGGTGACGAGCGGGACCAACATCAACCAGTTGGCGCCGCTAGCCGTCCGGGACCGCCATCGGGCCAGGCCTATAGCCAGAGCGATGCCGATCGGGGTTGCCACCAGCATGGTGAGGAGAGCCAGAACCAACGAGTTGCGCAGGGCACTGTGCAGGGTCTCGTCGTGGAGAAGCGAGGCATTAGGTTCCCCGGTCCACCAGCGCAGCGAGAAGCCCTGCCAGACCGAACGACTACGCCCGCCATTGAACGAGAACAAGACGGCGATGGCTACCGGCAGAAACATCCAAAGCACGTAGGCCCACGTCCAGGTGGCAAGGCCGATCGGCCGCCGCCACGGGTTCCGACCTCGTCGCCAGCTCATGCCCGGATTTCCCGCTGCATCCGCATAGTGCTGACCAGGTAGTAGGACATGAGGACGACCAGAAGGGCCGACAGCACCAAGACTAGGACGGCCCCCTTCTGGGGCTGGGTGGTGGCGTTCAGGTAGAAGTCGACCTGGTTCCCCACCATCTCAGTGGCCGGCGACCGCGACAGCATGTCGTTCGTGTAGTAGTCACCGAACATGGGCAGAGCGATGATCACACCGGCCCCGAGCATTCCGGGACGCGACAGTGGGATGGTCACGAGGCGGAACGTCCGGCCAGGTCCGGCCCCCAGGTCACGGGCCGCCTCAAGGAGCCGGCCGTCGAGTCGCTCGAGGGCGGCGTAGAGGGGGAGGACTAGGAACGGGACGTAGCCGTATACCAGACCCAGCACCACGGTGACCGGCTGGCCGTCTAACCAGTTCACCTGGACCCCGAACACCGAGAAGGCCCGGGTTACCCAGCCGTCAACTTGTAGCAGGTTGACCCAGGCCAGCATCCGCATCAGGTAGTTGACCCAGAACGGCAGGACCATTAGGGCTAGGAGGAGGCCGCGCCACCGTCCAGCGTGCCGAGCCAGGTAGTACGCCACCGGATAGCCGACGAAGAACGAGAGGACGACGGCACACACCACATAGGAAATGGTGCGTAGGAACACCTTCCGGAGGCTCCCCCCGAAGATCTCGCCGAGGACTTCGCCCGCAGTGCCGAAGCTCCAGTCGAGAGGGTTCCAGGCCGGGACGGCGTTGCGGAAGACGGGATCAATGTCTCCGAAGGCCACGCAGACCAGCGCGTAGAACGGCACCACGAACAGCACCAGTAGCCAGACCGTCCCTGGGAGGGCGAACAGCCCCCAAAGGGTGCCCCGGTCACCGCGCCGTCGTGACCCGTCGGAGGTTGTTACGGAAGTTGGGGCGCCGGTCACCGTCGTTGCTCAGCGAGAAACCGGTCGCCCGACAGTGGGCCGAGGATCAGCCAGCGGTGAACTTGGCCCAGACGTCGGTCCAGCGGGCATCCACGTCCGGCTCCAGGGCCACGGCTCGGTTGCCCTTGGCGTACTGCGCCGGGGTTATCAGGGCGTTGGCCAGATTGGCCGGGACGTATTCCCAGTCGATCAACGTCTGGGCGTCCAGGGCCTCCAGGGCCGGCTGGTAGCCCGTCCACCCGAAGTTCTCCAGGGCGTTGTCGACGTCGAGGAAGAAATTGATGAACTCATGGGCCAGGACGGGACGCTCGGCGTTCCTAGCCACGCAGAAGACGTCGTTTCCGGTCACCATTTCGTCGGGCTGCCAATAGCCGAGTTCGGTCCATGAGGCATCCTCCGGGAGGTACCAGACACCGAGGAGCATGTCACCTGACCAGCACTGGTTGACTACGCGTGTTCCAGCGGGGACCTCGGTGTAGGCGAGGATGTCGATCTTCGGGTTTGTGGCAGCCGACATCTCCCGGAGGTCCTCCAGGGCGGCGTTCAGGACCTTCTGGTCACCGGTGTTGATGTCCTCACCATTGCGGTGCAGCACCGAGCCGATCACATCGCGGTAGGAGTCCAGGATGCCGAGGCGACCGGAATAGGCGGGGTCCCACAGGATGTCCCACCCGTTGCCCGACTCGAAGTAGGACGTGTCGACGTCCATATCCGTCCGGTAGCCGATCCCCGTCGAATAGATGATGTACGGAGTCGTGTACTGGGCACCCACGTCGTAGTAGGGGTCGCGGAGGCCCTCGATGACGTTGCCGAAATTGGACAGGTAGGAGTGATTGAGGGGCTGGAGCAATTCAGCAGCCACCAGCCGGGATAGGACGGAGTCGGTCATCCCGATGATGAGGTCGGGCGTGAAGGCACCGGAGCGGAGCTTGTTGAGTGCCCCTTCCTCGGTGTCGTAGGTGGTGACGGCGGTCTTGACGCCGTAGGTCTCCTCAAACCGGGCGACCACGTCCGGGTTGAGGTAGTCCACGTAGTTGAGGATCTGCAGGGTCCCGCCTTCGTGGGCTTTTCCGGCGGCCACGGCGTCCCCGACGCTGGGAAGCGTGACCGGCTTGTCGGGCCGGGCCAGTTTCAGGGCCGTGCCCGAACCGCCGTCGCTTCCGCAGGCGGCGAGGATCGACGGGCCGAGTACCAGGCCGCCGGCGGCCGCAGCCGAGCCACCGAGGAACTGGCGCCTACTGACTGGAGCGCGGCTCGCAGAGGTGGTCGGGCGTCGGCGTTCAGGCTGGCGGTTCTTCATGGATGGGCCCCCTCGTGCTAGTTCTCGCGATGGCGCGGGACTATAGTCACCCACTGACTGACTCGCCAGTCAGTGGCTTCGGTCAGAGTCCAGGCGGACCCGGGGGGAAGCTATGACAAGGCGGGGCCTACTGGGGTTCCGGAGGAGGGATACGTGTCTACGGCGATGAAGCCCACATTGCGAGGGGAGGAATATCGGTCTCCCGCCATCTACGACGCCGACCTCGAGGGCGTCTTCCACCGGCGGTGGTGCTACGTCGGGCGCTCCGAGCGGCTGGCTCACGTGGGTGATCGCCTGGTGGTCGATGTCGGTGCTGAGAGCGTCCTCGTGCTCCGCAACCGGGACGGAGACCTACAGGCCTATTACAACGTGTGCCGGCATCGGGGTTCGCAGTTGTGTGACGCCAGCGGGAGTGGCTTCGGAGCGGCGATCACCTGCCCGTACCACGCATGGAGCTATTCGCTGGACGGCGAGCTCGTGGCGACCCCGAACGTGGCGAAGGAGGAGCTTGACCGCATGGCGTTCCCACTCCATCGGGTTGCGGTGGAGAGCTGGCAGGGGATGCTCTTCGTCAGCCTGGCCAACGACCCTCCGCCGTTGGTGGACTGGCTGGCCGAAAGCAGCGACGAGATTTTGTCGTTCGAGCGGTTGCAGCTGGACCGTCTCCGGCTCGGGAGGCTGGAGACCAGCACGGTGGCCGCCAACTGGAAGATTCTGGTGGAGAACTATGCCGAGTGTCTCCACTGCCCGCAGGTCCACCCCGAACTGGTAGAGATCATCCCCCTCCACCAACAGGGTGACGTGATTGACGAGGGCCGGGATGACGGTGGTGCCTGGTTAGCTGAGGGGGCCAACAGCTTCACGGCTGACGGTACGGCCCCACTCCCGGTGATCGCCACCATGACGCCAGGCGACGAACGGTCCTACCTCTCGGCGTTCGTCTATCCGAACCTCTTCGTCGACATCACCGGCACCAGCGTGATCCTGACTCGGTTAATCCCCCGGGGGCCGGCGCGGACCGACTACGAGATCGAGTACCTGTTCGAGCCCTCCGCAGTTGAGTCTGACGACTTCGACCCCAGCGCGGTCTGTGACTTCAGCAACCTGGTCATGGCCCAGGACAACGCGGTTTGCGAACGCACCCAGCGGGGGGTGAGCTCACGCTCGTTCGACCGGGGGATGTTCGCTGCCCGGGACTCGCTCTGCTGGGACTTCACCCAGCAATACCTCGCCGATCTGGCCGCAGAGTCGTGACCGTAGACGGGCACGGGGAGTGGTAGGGGCCGCACATGGACCCCATCGGTTCCGCCGAACGCCGGGTAGCTAACCGGTTCGAGGCCGAGTTCGTCCCGTTCATCGTCGACGGCGAGCCGTCGCCCGGCGAGTGGATCCTGCAGCTTGACGGGTCGTACCCGCTGGGGGGCGGTTTTCACGTCTACCGCATGGACCCGGGCACGCGGACCACACCCCACGAGCACACCTGCGACGAGCAATTCCTGATGCTGGAGGGCGAGCTGATCGACCACGACGGTCACGTATACCGGCAGGGAGATCTGGTGCTGCTGGCCGCAGGGACCCGGCACGACTCGAGAACCGAGACCGGATGCACCCTCGCCGTCTTCATTGCTACGACAGAGGAGAACCTGGTCGACTGACCGGTTCCGCCGCTGGTTCCTCTTCAGCTGTTTTCTACGCTGGCGGTCTTCACGGCGTGCGGCCTTCGGCGAGGGTCCAGCAGGGATGGCCGTCTATCCAGGTCTCTAGGACGGCTACGTCCGGGAGACGGTCGACGGCGACAGTGAACGGGTCGTCGGCCAGGAGTACGAGGTCGGCGGGGTTCCCGACGGCCAGTGACCCGACGTCGTCTCGCCGTAGAGCGTGGGCTCCGCCCACCGTGTAGCCGGTGAGGGATTGTGCCCGGGTGATCCGATTTTGGTCACCGAGGACGCGTCCCGCTGAGGTCAGACGCGTCTCAGCTGCCCAGCAGGACAGCATCACGCATGGCCTAGTTACCGGGGCGTCCGAGGACAGCACGACGGGTAGGCCGGCCGCGGCGATCCGTCCTGAGGGGTACATGCCATCTGCCACCTCGGGGTGGTCGCGGCGCACACCCTCCCCGTAAAGGTGGACCTGGGTTGGCTGTGGGACCGGGACCACTCCGAGCCGACACATCTCGGTTAGCTGGTCGGCAGACGGGAAGCCGCAGTGCTCGATGCGGTGCCGGAGGTCGGGGCGTAGCGGGGCCCGGCCCAGAGCGTCCAGCACCAGTTGGATGGCCTCAGGTCCTTGCGCGTGGGTGGCGGTCTGACGACCGGCAGTGGCCGAGGCGACCAGCAGGTCTTCCAGTTCACCCGGACCGTGGTACAGGTGCCCGTGGGTGGCCCCGCAGCCGCACGGTAGGTAGGCAGTGCCCCCGGTCAGGGCACCGTCGGCATAGTGCTTGACTCCGCCAACCGACAGGCGGTCATTCCCCAGCCACGACTCGATCCCTAGGCGGTCCAGGCTGTCGACGTGACTGGACAGGACGTACATCACCACGCGCAACGCGAGGCGCCCGGCGTCCCGAGCGGCCAGGAAGGCCCGCATTTCCCGTTCGGTGACCTGGCAGTCGCCCACGGTGGTGATTCCGGTAGCCAGGAACGCCTCCTGAGCGTCGTCCAGCATGCTGGCCAGGTCGTCCGGGTCGTCCGGCAGGTGGAGGTTGGGGCCGTGGTTTCCGAGTTTTACCCCGTTGGGTCCGGTGAGTAGGTCACAGGCGGCGTCGAATACTCGACCGGTGGGCCGTCCGTCCTCGTCACGGTCGATGACGCCGCCCAGTGGGGTGGGTGTCGTCGCGGTGATCCCGGCCTCGGCCAGCCCGTGGCTGTTCACCGAGAATCCGTGGCCACTGACGTGCATTGCGGTGACCGTTCGGTTGTCAGCCACCAGGTCCAGTTCCACGGCTGTGGGGTGCCGACCCTCGGCCAGGCGGTGGTGGTCGTAGCCGAAGCCGCGAATCGGACCTATGGAGCGGGCCTCGGTTCGGGCGTGTTCTCCGAGCAGTTTGACCACCTCGTCGATGCTGGCCGCCGAGGTCAGGTCGGCCCACGAGGCGCACTGGCCGTGCATAAGAGGGTGGGTGTGGGCGTCGACAAAGCCCGGGAGGATGCTGCGGCCGTCTAGGTCGACAACCTGAGCGTCGCCGAGGGCTCTTGCACCGGCCAGCGATCCGACGTGGGTAATCCGGCCACCGTCGATCCGGACCGCCTCAACGGTCCTGAGGCCGCCTTTCGCGAGCGGATAGGCGGGTCCACCGGTGATGATCGTGCCCTGCTCGGGATAGCGGTTGACCACCTCTTAGTTTCTCCCCACGCCAAGGGTCGGAAGGGCGGCCAGCGCAGCGGCGATTTCGGCGGCTACAGCGGCGTTGTGCTTCACGAGGGCCACGTTGGCCGCGAGGCTGGCACCGCGGGTGGTCTGGCCGATATGCGCCAGCAGGAAGGGTGTTACGTCGCGACCGTGTACTCCGGCAGCGTCGGCTGCGGCCAGACCACCCGCGATGGCATCAGCGATGGTCTGTGGGTCGGCCTCGTCGGTAACAGGGATGGGATTAGCTACCACTACTCCGCTGGGTAGACCGCAACCCCAGTGGGCGTGAAGAATGCCGGCCGTGGTTGTTGGACGGTCAGAACGGACCGACACCGGTAGGTCGCCGCCCCGGGTCCAGAACTCGGGCATCACGCCGGTTTTCTGCCCGACAACCGGGACTCCGAGCGTCTCCAAGGCTTCAACGGTTCGGGGCAAGTCGAGGACCGCTTTGACTCCGGCGCATACCACGGCCACCGGCGTTGTGGCTAGAGCGGTGAGGTCAGCCGAAATATCCTGACCATCACCGCGGTGTACACCACCGATCCCACCCGTGGCGAACACTCGGATCCCAGCCCGGTGGGAAGCGAACATGGTGGCGGCCACCGTGGTGGAACCCGTCCGACCTTCCGCAAGCAGGTATCCCAGGTCGCGAAGACTGGCCTTCTCGGCCTCCCCACTGCCAAGGCGCTCAATCTCGTCGACCGAGAGGCCGACCCGGAGTGATCCGTCGATGACGGCCACAGTGGCCGGGACGGCACCTGAGGCCCGAACGTGAGCTGCGCAGTCCAGTGCTGTCTCGACGTTCTGCGGAGACGGCAGGCCGTGGCTGATGATCGTGGACTCCAGGGCCACTACGGCCCGGCCGTCGGCCAAGGTCGCCGCTACCTCGTCGGCCACCACTAGACGATCGGCCGGGTGGCCGGGCGGGCGGGGTTGGGGTTGGTCCACAGGTCCAGTGTGCCCCTCGGCACGCCTCCATTACCCCGTCGGGCCCGAAGGACACCCCCGGTAGACTGGCCACTCCCCCGGAGTGGTTTTCAGCGGCATCGCACGGGGCTCGGTTTCCAGGAGGTACACCAGTGGCAGGCAAGAACTCCAAGAGCACGCCGGCAGCCATCGGCATCGTGAAATCCGTCGAGTTCGACGACCGCGGTGCTGTGCTGAGCTTCGGCGATTCATCCAGCACCTCGACGCTGGTGTTGGATGTCGAACCCAACGTGCGGGGTGCCGAACGCCGGCTCAAGGCATTCCACGACGTCTACACGGTGGTCGTCAAGGCCGATGCCGACGACGTGTCGGCCGAGCTGTACGGCGTGAACCACAACGGCGAGGTGAACCGGCCCGTACCAATGGCTGACGCTTTGGGTCTGTGGGAGCTGGGTGTGCCGATTCGCGTGGAGCGCGCCGCAGCCTGAATCCGGCTCTCTGGAGAACGGGCGGTCAGCCGGCCCTTCTTGACCAGAATCGGGCCCTTGTCTCGCCGATGAGTCTTTCGAACTGACGGGTGAGGCTCGGCTAGTCCGAGAACCCGCACTCGGCGGCCACCTTGGCGGGCAGGAAGGCAGCGTCCAGCGCATTGGACACGGCACCCGGATCGACAGCGGGCGCGACATCAGATTGGGCATCTGAACGGGTGCCGGCCTCGTCGGCCGGGGGATCCACCGGGGGATTGTCCGATTCGGTGACCATTGGGGAGCGGATCGTATAAGACCACCGACGCTGGTTTCCCGAGGATGACGTCATGCAGATGGCCCCGAGTTCCTCCCCTGTGCTCCCTCACGACGGGTCGACCCCGGATCGGGAGACGGCGGGCCTGCGGGCCGTGCCCCCGTCCGGCCGTGCCCGGACCGATCCCGAGTCGCTCGCAGAGGATGCAGTGGCCGTGGTGGCCCGCTGGCTGACCGAGGCCCACGCGGACGAACAACCTGCCGAGGCCCGTCTCTCCGACCGGATGAAGGGCATCATCGAGGACCCGTCCGGAGTGGGATTCACCATGCGGTTCGTGGACCGGGTGGCCCGACACCGCGACGACGCGCTGGCCGCCGAACAGCTGGCCGCCCTGGTCGACGACGGCGACTTGCCGGAATTCCTGAGCCGTGTCGATCGGCTGCTCCTACGGGCCGGCGCCCGCCTTGCCCCAGTGCTGCCGCGAATCGTGATGCCTCTGGCCCGTCGACGCCTTCGCCAACTGGTCGGGCACATGGTGGTCGACGCGGCGCCCGGCCCAGTCCACGAGCACCTTGTCGAGCGGCGGTCGGAGGGCTACGCCATGAACGTCAACCTGCTGGGCGAAGCTGTCCTCGGAGACGACGAGGCGACCCGACGGTTCGATAGGACACTTGCCCTCATCGAGGACCCCGAGGTCGACTACGTCTCTGTCAAGGTCTCGGCCATTGTCAGCCAGATCAACATGTGGGCGTTCGAGGACACACTGGCCCGAATCGAGGAACGCCTCCGGGTGCTGTACCAGCGTGCAGCGGTGGCCCCCACGCCGTCAGGGAGGCCTACCTTCGTGAACCTCGATATGGAGGAGCACCGTGACCTCGAGCTGACCATCCGGGCGTTCACCGACCTGCTCGACGAGCCCGAACTTCGGCACCTCGACGCGGGGATCGTGCTGCAGGCCTACCTGCCCGACGCCTTCGGTGCGCTCCAGCGGATCAGCTCCTGGGCCTCGGCCCGTCACGACACCAGGGGTGGCGAGGTGAAGGTGCGGCTCGTCAAGGGGGCCAACCTGGCCATGGAGCGAGTTGATGCCGCCGTGCACGGCTGGGTCCAGACGCCGTACGAGACCAAGGCCGACGTCGACGCCAACTACAAGCGATGTGTCGACTGGGCGCTTCGACCCGTCCACGCCCGGGCGGTGCGAATCGGGCTCGCCAGCCACAACCTGTTCGACGTGGCGTGGGCCCACCTGCTCGCCGAGAGCCGGGGCGTCGCCGATCGGGTGGAGTTCGAGATGCTTCAGGGGATGGCACCCGCCCAGGCCAGGACGGTCCGCGACGAGGTCGGTGGACTGCTGCTGTACACGCCCATTGTCGGGCGCGACGACTTCGACGTGGCGGTGGCGTACCTGTTCCGTCGCCTGGAGGAGAACGCGGCGGACGAGAACTTCCTGCGTCACCTATTCACCCTTCGACCGGGGACCCCCGAGTTCGCCGAACAGGCTGACGGGTTCCGCCGGGGGGTAGCCGATCGGTGGGAAGTCGGCGACCTGCCCCGCCGGGAGGCCTCCCTCCGTGAGACGCCCACCCGTGCGGGGCGGGCGACCAACGATGGTGCCTTCAGGAATCAACCGGACACTGATCCGACGCTGCCCTCGGTGCGGAGACGCATCGACGCGGTGGCCGGGCGGACCTTCCAGCCGACGGCGACTCCGATGACCGTGACGGTCGACGGACCTGACGGCATCGACGCCGTGCTGGTCGCCGCTCGGGCCGCGCAGCCCGAGTGGGCGGCCCTGGGCGGCGTCGGCCGACGTGCCGTGTTGCAGCGGGTGGCCGACGAGCTCCTCGTTCGTCACGACGAGCTGCTGGTGGCCATGGCCCATGAGGCGTCCAAGACCTTCGCCGAGTCCGCACCGGAGATCGCCGAGGCGGTTGATTTCGCCCGTTGGTACGCCGAGCGGGCGCCCGAACTGGAGCGGATCGACGGCGCTCGGTTCAGCCCGTTGGGCGTGGTGGCCGTCATCCCGCCGTGGAACTTCCCGGTGGCCATTCCGGCGGGCGGGACGCTGGCCGCGCTGGCCGCCGGCAACGCCGTGGTATTCAAGCCAGCGCTGGAAACGCCCCGTTGTGCGGAGATCGTGGCCGAGGCGTGCTGGGCGGCCGGTGTGCCGCCCGACGTTCTGCGGTTTGTCCGGACGCCGGACGACGAGGTGGGCCGTCACCTGGTGACCACCGCCGACGGGGTGATCCTGACCGGCGGCTACGAGACGGCCGACCTGTTCCGCTGCTGGGACCCGAACCTCCGGCTGTTCGCCGAGACCAGCGGCAAGAACGCCCTGGTGGTCACCCCGCAGGCCGATCTGGACCTGGCGGCCGCCGACCTGGTGGCCTCTGCGTTCGGTCACCAGGGACAGAAGTGCTCGGCGGCAAGCTTGGGAATCCTGGTCGGGTCGGTAGCCGGCGACGAACGCTTCCTTCGCCAGGTAGTGGACGCGGCTCGTTCGCTGCGACCCGGGCCGGCGCATGATCCGGCCACCGTGCTGGCTCCGCTCGTCGGAGCTCCGACCGGCAAGTTGCTGGACGCGTTGACTCTGCTGGCCCCCGGCGAGGAGTGGCTGCTGGAGCCCCGTTGCCTGGACCCGTTGCCTGGAGGTGGGTGGGGTCGGCACTGGACGCCGGGCATCAAGGTTGGTGTGCGCCCGGACTCGTCGTTCCACCGGACGGAGGTCTTCGGGCCAGTTCTCGGCTTGATTGCGGTGGCCGACCTGGACGAGGCCCTCGAGGTTCAGAACGCGGTGGACTACGGGTTGACCGGTGGGATCCACTCGCTGGATCCCGTCGAGATCGACCGCTGGCTGGACGCCGTCGAGGTGGGTAATGCCTACGTCAACCGGGGGATTACCGGCGCCATTGTGCAGCGTCAGCCGTTCGGGGGTTGGAAGCGGTCGTCGGTCGGAACCGGTGCGAAGGCCGGTGGGCCCGACTACCTGCTGCAGTTGGGCACCTGGGAGTCGACGGACGGTCTAGACGAGGTGGACGCCGCCGACGTCGAGGCATCCGACGGCGAATGGTGGGAGACCCACTACGGCACGGATCAGGATCCGGCTGGATTGTTCTGTGAGGCGAACGTTCACCGGTATCGGCCCCATCCCGACCTGATTATCCGGATCGGCCCCGGAGGGACGCCCGCCGAGGTCGACCGGGTGCTGGCAGCGGCGGCTTGTTGTGGAGTGGTTCCCAGGGTGAGTCGGGCTTGCGACGAGGACGACGCGTCGTTCGTCAGGTCCATGTCGGCCCATCGGTTCGGCCGGATCCGGGCAGTGGGCTTCGTGTCCGAGACGGTGCGTCGGGCCGCGGTGACCGCCGAGGTCGACGTGGTTGATGAGACGGTCACGTCCAGCGGTCGTCTGGAGCTTCGACACCACCTGCGGGAGCAGTCGGTAAGCCGGACCCTGCACCGGTTCGGGAACCTAGTGGCCTCCAGTCATACGACGGAAACAGTGGCTGACTAAATAGACAACAACGAAATTCGTCGTTTGAAAGAATTATGGCGACCGAATCCCTTGCATCCGGCAAGGGGTTGAGCCAGACTGACGAAATGAGACGACCTCCCCTGCGGATCCTGGATCTGGCCGGAAGCCACGAGGCCATGGGCCACGCCCACGGAATGGCCCACGCAGACGAGATCCGGGCCTACGCCGATGAACGGGTCCGCCTCGCTGGATCGAAGTTCTGGGCGGGCGGCGAGATCGACCGGGCCGAGGTGCTCGACATCGCCCGATCGTGCCTGCCGGCCCACGAGGCGCACTCGGTAGATCTGTATTCCGAACTGTGCGGCCTGGCCGACGGCGCCGGCATTACGCCCGAGGAGGCCGTGGTGGCCGGCGGATTCACCGACTTCGTCGACACCGTGCGATCGGTGGTCGGCGGGACGCATCCCCTAGAGGTCCAGGAGGATGACTGCACCGCGTTCATCGTCCCCGATGCACGGTGTGACGGGCAGGGGTTCTACGGCCAGACGTGGGATATGCACGACACGGCCACCCCTTACGTGGTCCTGCTGCGGCTCCAGCCCGATGACGGCCCGGCCGCCCTGGTGTTCACCACCACGGGATGCCTAGGCCAACTGGGCATGAACGAGGCCGGCGTATGCGTGGGTATTAACAACCTGGTGGCCACCGACGGCTGCCGGGGCGTCATGTGGACGTCGGTGGTACGTGATGCCCTCACCTGCGACTCGGCAGCGGCCGCCCGCGACGCCATCCTCGACGCCGACCTCGCCGGTGCCCACAGCTTCCTGACGTTCGACGCCAGCGGCGACGGTCACATGATCGAGGCCTTCCCCACGGCCCGGCCTACCGAGGCGTTGGCCGACAACGCCCAGGTCCACACCAACCACGCCATCTGGGACGAGGCTCTGGCCCGGCAGGCACCCAAGCAGGATGGCCTGATGGCCAGCTCGACTCGTCGGCGCGATCGGGCCATCGAACTGTTGGACCGCGACGGCATCGGCGTCGAGGATCTGATGGCCGTGACCCGTGACGACGAGGCCATCTGCCAGGTGTCGGTGGAACCGACCCACATCGAGTCCAGCGGTGCGGCGATCATGCGTCCCGCCACGCTGGACTTCTGGGCCGTCTGGGGCCTGCCCAGTCAGAACGAGTACGTCCACGTGCCTTTTCCTGCATGAAGACGCCGCCTGAGACGGGCCGCTCGGCCAGAGGACCTTCCGCGCCGGAGATCACCTACGCACCCATTGATGCCCGTTGGGCAGAGGAACTGGCGGCCATTGAACGCGCAGCCTTTCCCACGGCCGGCATCGAGGACCTCCTCGAGGTGCCGGACATCCTGGCCCTGTGCGAGACATTCCCCGATGGCGGATTCGTGGCCCTCGACGGTGACACGCCGGTCGGCATGGGTGTCGGGATCCTCATCGACTTCGACTTCGACGACCCGCATCACTCGCTGGACGACCTGATCGGCGCCAACTCATGTGGCAACCACTCCGACGACTCGGACTGGTACTACGGCGTGACCATCGCCGTGGATCCCGGTTACCGCCGTCTCGGGATCGGTCAGGAGTTGTACGTCCTCCGCAAGGATGTCGTCCGGCGCCTCGGCAAGAAGGGCATCGTGGCTGGAGGGGTCATCCCCGGTTACAAGGACCAGATCGACAAAATGTCGGCCGACCAGTACGTGGACCGGGTGCGGGCCGGTGAACTCTATGACCCGACGCTCAGTTTCCAGATCGAGAACGGGTTCGAGGCCATCTGTGCCATCCCCGACTACATGGACGATCCCGCGGTAGGCGGCAACGCTGTTCTCATCGTCTGGCGAAACCCCGACCTGGTCTGACCTCTCCCCGGCCCGGCCCGACCGGATGGGGGTCGGCTGGCTGGGCTCAGTCGTCGGAGAGCGAGGCGGGGATTGGTAGGCGGCTCATGCGACCGCCGTCCACGGTCACCACCTGGCCGGTCACGAAGCCGGCGTCCGGGTTGGCCAGCCAGGACACGGTGGCCGCCACATCAGCGGGTTCACCAATTCGGCCTACCGGGTGCAGCGTGGCTAGGTCGGCCACCGCCTGCTCACGGTTCGGGTGCTTGTCGACGTAACCCCGGTTCAGTTCGGTGTCGATCCAGCCGGGGGCCACCGCGTTGCAGCGGATTCCCGCCGGACCGAGTTCGACGGCCAGCGCGCGGGTGAGGCCGTGTACACCGGCCTTGGAGGCCGCATACGAGGAGTGGAGTGTATTGGCCCCCAGCCCCTCGATGGAGCCGATGTTCACGATGGCTGGATCGGATCGGCCCTCCATGAGCGGCACGAGGTACTTGGCCATGAGGAACGGTCCCCGAAGGTTGACTGCCATGGTGAGGTCCCAGTCGGCCACCGTCTCATCGGCGAGGGCCCGGGTGTCCATGACCCCGGCGTTGTTGACCAGTACGTCGACGCCGCCGTGGACGGCGGCTACCGACTCGGCGAACTCCAGGATCGAGATCTCGTTGGTGACGTCGAGGGGCGTCCACTCACGGTGGCCGGCCGCGTCGCTCTCTGGGAACAGGTTGCCCGGATCGGTGAGGTCGCCGATGACGACGGTGGCGCCCTCGGCGGCGAATCGGTCCACGATGGCCCGCCCAATGCCCTGGGCGCCGCCGGTGACCACGACGATGCGGCCGGTGGCCCGGCCGTTTCCCCCCGGGTCGTCATTCATGCTGCGGTGTACCCACCGTCGACGCTGATGTTGGCACCGTTCACATGTCGGGACCGCTCGTCGGCCAGGAAGGCCACCACGTGGGCGACCTCGTCGCCGGCGGGAAGTCGCCCCTCGGGGATACCCCCGATGTTCATGGCATGTACCTCTTCTCGCGAGTCGTTACGTTCCGAATAGAGCATGTTGGTATCCACAGCGCCCGGGCAGACGGCGTTGATGCGGATGCCCTCGTGGGCGTGGTCCAGCGCCATGGCCCGGGTGAGGTTGGTGACCGCCCCCTTGGAGGCGCAGTAGGCGGCCAGTCCGGGTCCACCTACCAGCCCGTTGGTCGAGCTGATGTTGACGACGGCCCCACCCCCGACGGCCCGCAGTGCCGGAAGGGCGGCTCGAGTACACCGGAACAGGCCGTCCACGTTGGTGGACATGACCCGGTGCCATTCCTCGTCGGTGGTGTCCTCGGCGTTGGCCCTCGTGATGACGCCCGCCGCGTTGACCAGCACGTCGAGTCGCCCATGGGCCCGTATCGCGGACCCCACGGCCTCGTCTCCATAGGTCGGGTCGGCCACGTCGCCCAGCGCGGTGGTGGCCGACCCACCGGCGGCGGTGATCTCAGCCACCACGGCGTCGGCCCGGGTGGCGTCGCGGCCTCCGACCACCACGGTGAAGCCCTCGGCAGCGAGGCGCAAGGCACACGCCCGGCCGATCCCCGACGTGGCACCGGTAATCAGGGCGACCCGTGGCCCGGTGGCTGGCCCGGTGGGTGAATCAGTCATTCGGTCTTCCCTCGGTCAGGCATCCGGATCACATCTCGCGGCCGGACTGCAGGCGCAGCCGGCGGGCGTACATCTCAACGCCCCACCCGAGGACCGGGTCGGGAACGTTCTTATTGGGACGACCCCGGCCGAGCATGGCGTCCAGCAGGTCGGAGCCTTCGCCGCACATCATCTCGGCGATCAACTTCCCGCAGATGGCGCCCCTGGCGAGTCCGGTGCCGTTGTGGACACCGGCGGCCGTGATGCCGTCAGCCACCGTCCCGAAGACCGGTTCGCCGTTGCGGGCCATACTCAATGCCCCGCCCCACGTGTATTCGAACGGCACGTCGGCGAGACTGGGGAACCGAGCCTCGAAGGCCTTCCGGTGGGACCGGCCGGCCCGCTGGCGGCGGCGCCCTCCGGCGAGTGAGTGGCGACTGTAGGAGTAGACGTTCCGGATGAGGATCCGGCCGTTGGCTAGGCGTCGAACCGTCGTACCCGACGGGGCGGCCGGGATGACCCCCCACGTGCGGTGCCCGCCGATCGACGTCGACTCATCGTCGGTCAACGGTCGGGTCATCGAGCCCCACGTGACGACCGGAATGAGGTGTTTTCGGTAGAAGCCGAACGCGGCCAGGAAGCCGTTGTTGGCCAGAAGCAGTTCGGGGGTCCGGACGCTGCCCCCGTCGGTCCACAACTCATGGGGTGGTCCGGCGTCCAGCCAGGTCACCGGGGTTTCCTCATGAACCACCACGTTGTCCGGCAGGGTGGTAGCCAGGCCTCGACAGAGGGCAGCGGGCTGCATGAGTGCGGTTCCCGGTGTGTGCAGACCCTGGTGGTAGTGGTCAATACCTAGCCGGTCGACCAGGGCATCGGCGTCCAGTAGTTCGTACGGCTCGTCGATCCGGTCCAGGGTCGAGGCGAAGTGCTTCAGGTCCCGGGCGCCACGGTCGGTGCAGGCGGCATGGGTCTTGCCGGTCCACGACCAGTCGCAGTCGATGCCGTGGGCGGTCACTGCCTCCTCCAGGTACGAGAGGCCGGCTCGGTTCAGGGCGATCTGCTGCTTTTCGAATTCGGCGGTGTCAGCGAAGCCCTCGGATCGGATGTTGTGGGCGTGGTCGATGCCGAACCCTGACGACCTGCCCGCAGCGTTGTTGCCGATACGCCCGGCCTCCAACAGGAGGATGCGGGCGTCGGGGCGCAACTGGCCGAGCCGCCGGGCCGCCGCCAGGCCGGTGAATCCCGCGCCGACCACGACCACATCGGCTTCGGTCGGGCCGCTCAGGGGCGCGGCGGGTGGCACCTCTTTGAGGATCTCGAACCACCCGTTGTCGCGACGGGCATCGGGTAGGAGGGTGACGGCGCCCATGGAATCAGGACAGATCCGTTTGAAGCGGGGTCAAGACAGGTCCATCCAGATGGTCTTGAGCTCGGTGTACTGCTCGTGGGCCGCGATGGACTTGTCGCGTCCGCCGAAGCCCGACTGCTTGAAGCCACCGAACGGGGTAGTGATGTCGCCCTCGCCGTAACAGTTCACGGCTACCGTGCCGGCCCGAATGGCCCGGGCTGCCAGATGGGCGGTACGCAGGTCGGTGGTGTGAATCGTGCCGGCCAGGCCGTAGTCGGTGTCGTTGGCCAGGCGGATGGCCTCCTCCGGGGCGTCGAAGGTGGTCACGGCCAGCACCGGTCCGAAGACCTCTTCCCGGGCCAGACGGCTATCGGGGTCCACGTCGGTAAACACGGTGGGCTCCACGAACCAGCCGCCGCTCTCCTGACGGACCCGGTTGCCGCCCACCACACACGTCGAGCCGGCCTCGTGGGCATCAGCGATATGACCCAGCACCTTGTCCAGATGGGCCTCCTCGATCATGGCGCCCACGGTCGTCTCAGACACCAGGGGATCGCCGACCACCCAGTCGTGGCTGCGTTCGGCAATCCGTTCCAGTAGCTCGTCGGCCACCGATCGCTGCACGATGAGACGAGAGTTGGCGCTGCAGTTCTGTCCACCGTTCCAGAAGATGCCCTCGCAGATCCCGATCGCAGCAGCATCCAGGTCGTCGGCGTCGGCCATGACGATGACCGGACTCTTGCCACCGCACTCCAGCAGGACCTCCTTGAGGTTGGAGTCCGCCGAGTAGCGCAGAAAGTGGCGACCCACCTCGGTCGAACCGGTGAAGGCCACGCAGTCCACGTCGGGGTGCAGGCCGATGGCCGCCCCGGCCGTCTCGCCGAATCCGGGGACCACGTTGAGCACGCCGTCGGGGATGCCGGCCTCGATAGCCAGTTCGGCAATGCGGATGGTCGACATGGAGGTCTGCTCGGCCGGCTTGACGACGCACGTGTTGCCGGCGGCCAGGATCGGGCCGATCTTCCAGCCGGCCATCATCAGCGGGTAGTTCCAGGGCAGCACGGCGCCCACCACGCCAATGGGCTCCCGCACCACCATGCCGACCCGACCCGGCCCCGACGGCGAGAGTTGGTCGTAGAGCTTGTCGGCCGCCTCGGCGTGCCACCGGAGGGTGGCCACCAGGTCGGGGACGTCCAGTCCCGAGCAGTCGCTGATCGGCTTGCCGGCTTCCAGGGTCTCGATGATGGCCAGCTCGTCGGTGTGGGCCTCGACGAGCGAGGCGAACCGCAGGATCAGGCGCTTGCGGTCGCTGGGAGCCAGATGCCCCCACGGGCCGTCCTCGAAGGCGGCTCGGGCCGCGGCGACCGCTCGGTCGACGTCTTCAGCGTCGCATTCCGATACTTGAGCCAGCTCGGTGCCGGTGGCCGGGTTGAGGGTGGCGAACGTCTTTCCGGAGGCCGACTCCACACTGCGGCCACCGATGACGGCCCGGGTGGGCGGGTTGATCGACGCGGCCAGTGCAGTTGGATTGGCGAGGTCGAGTGCCATCAGTTGCTGCTCCCGTTCTGGGTAGTGGTCGGTCGTGTACTGCCTGCTCCGAAGCGACTGGCTCCAGCGCGGCCCACGCCGGCGCGACTGGTCATCTGGACGAGCCAGTCCCGCTCGTCCTCCCATTCACGGAAGACCAGGCGGTCGCGGTCGACCCCGTTGACTGGCAGGGTCGAGAGTGCGGCCTGCAGAGCGACACGGCCCTGGTGGGTCATGGGCATGACCGGGCGACGGCAGGGACCGATGGCGCGGCCCACCATGTTGGCGGCCGTCTTGACCGCCGCGTTGTACTCGGCCTCGTGCGGGTTGTCCCAGAAGTAGAGGTTGGCGGGGAGCATCCGGCGCCACAGTTCCATGGCCTCGGGGTGGCGGCCAGCCGTGATGTGGTCGTAGAGGGCCACACACTCATGCGGCATGACGTTGGCCGCCCCCCAGATCCACCCGGCGCTGCCGGCCATGAGGGCGAAGGGGGCCAGCGGGTCGGCCCCGGCCAGCACATGGCCGCCGATCCCGACCAACTGTTGGAGTCGGATGAGGTCGCCGGTGGAATCCTTGATGTAGTCGATGTTCTCCATGGCGATGAGCCGGCGGTACAGGTCCGGCGTGATGTCGAAGCCGGACTGGACCGGAATGTTGTACAGGACGATCGGGGCGTCGACAGCCCGGGCCAACTTCTCGTAGTGGTACAGGACGCCCCGTTCGAACGGCCCCTCGAAGTAGGGAGGGAGGACCATCACGGCGCTGGCTCCGAGGTCGATGGCGGCCCGGGAGTTCTCGATGGCATCCACGGTGGTGATGGCCGACGTCTGGCAAATGACCGGGATGCGACCGGCCACCTGGTCGATCCCGATGCGAAAGATGCGTTCCTTCTCGTCGGCTGAGAGGAAGGCGAACTCGCCAGTGCCCGCGGCCAGTACCAGACCGTGCACGCCGGCCTCCACCAGGCTGTCGATGTGGTCGCGGAGGCGGCCCTCGTCGACCGACTCGCCGGAGTCATCGAACGGAGAGCTCATGGCGGCGCAGACGCCGTGGAGCAGGGGTGGGTCGGCAGGAGTGTTCATGATGGGGTCCTTCTCGGCCAGATTCTCAGTAAACCGTGTATTCAGGAAACCAGGTCGGGGAGTTCGGCATCGCGGCGGGCCACGTACTCCTCGAGTTCGGCACGGACGTCGTCGGGCAGGTTGGGCTCCTCATATTCGTCGAGGAGTTGTCGGCACTTGGCGGCGGCCCGGTCCTCGGCACTGAGGGCTCCATCGGCCAGCCACTGTTCGTAGTTGTCGCTGTTCATCATCTCGGGCATCGAGAACGCGGTCTGGAAGTTGGCCAGCGTGTGGGCAGTTCCCAGATGGTGGCCGCCCGGGGGGACCTCGCGCATGGTGGCCAGCACCTCGTCGAGGTCGTTGAACGAGACACCGCCGCCGAGGCGCATCATCATCTCCAACTGCTCGCTGTCCAGCACCCACTTGGCGTAGCTCTGGCACATGGCGCTCTCCAGGTAGCCGGTGGTCGACAGTACGAAGTTGGTGCCAGCCATGAGCACGCCGTACATGTTGCGGGCCGCCTCGTAGCCGGCCTGGGCGTCGACCAACTTGGAGCTGGTGCACGAGCCGCTGCAGCGCGATGGCAGCCGGTAGTGGCGGGCCATCTGGGCGGTGAGCAGGTTCATATGGCAGATCTCGGGTGTGCCGGCCTGTGGGGCACCGGTCTTCATCGAGACGGTGGACAGCCACTGGCCGTACAGGGCGGGTGCGCCGGCCCGGACCAGCTGGGAGAAGGCCACGCCGGTGAGGGCTTCGATGTTGACTTGGATCACCGCGCCGACCGTCGATGCCGGGGTGGACGCCCCTCCGAGCACGAAGGGGCTGAACAGGGTGGCCTGGTTGGCGCCGGCAAACACTCGGACGCTGTCCAGCATGGTCTTGTCCCATACCAGCGGCGTGTTGCCGTTGGCCAGACAGGTCATGACGGTGGTGTTCCGGACGAATTCCTGCCCGAAGACGATGCCGGCCATGTGGAGGCTGTCTTCGGCTCGCTCCATCGACGTCACAGCGCCCATGAACGGCTTGGAGGAATACTTCAACAGGCTCTCGGTCATGTAGAGGTGCCGCTTGGGGACTGGTATGTCCATGGGTTCGCAGACCACGCCGCCCGACATGTGCAGGGCGGGCGAGAGGTGGTTGAGCTTTGTGAAGTTCCGGAAGTCCTCGATGCTTCCCGGGCGCCGGACCCCGTCCAGGCCGAGGACGTACGGGGCGCCGTAGGAGGGGGTGAAGATGGTCTTCCCGTCGCCCACCGTCACGGTGTGGGCGGAATCTCGGGCCTCCATGGTGTACGAGGATGGGGCGGTGCCGACCAGCGACATGAGGAGTTCGCGGTCGACGCGAACCCGGACGCCGTCAACCGAGGCACCGGCGGCCGTCCACATTGCGATGGCGTCGGGGCAGCGGAACTCGATGCCCACCTCCTCGATGACGTCCATGGAGGCGTCGTGGATGGTCTGGACCTGTTCCTCAGTCAGCAGGTCCACCCAAGGGATTTTCCGCTCCAGTTCAGGGAACCAGGTCTGCGCCCGGGTACGGCGCTTGGCGGCTCGTGCATCGCGACCTCGACGGACCTGCCTCGGCTCGGGCCCGGTTGCCGATCCGGTGGACGGCTCGTTGATTGGAGTCATGGTCACTGCGGGATGCTCTCCACGATCAAGCCGCAATGCAAGAGATGAGCCGTATTTTTCTGATGCTCGGTTCCGGCGTCCGCTCGAACATGGGCTTGTTGTATGGCGGTAGTGGCGCTGCGAGACTCCGGCCCGTGACCGATGAGACCAGCTCGCAGCCGCCCCCCGGAGCGCTCGGGCACCTTCGGGTGGCTGACTTCAGCCGAGTGCTGGCCGGGCCCATGGCCACCATGGTTCTGGCCGACCTAGGCGCCGATGTGGTCAAGGTCGAACAACCCGGGGTGGGTGACGAGACCCGCACCTGGGGCCCACCGTGGTGGGGTGATGGCGACGAGGCGACCAGCACCTACTACCTGGGCCTTAACCGCAACAAGCGAAGCATCGCTCTCGACCTGCGGGACCTCGATGACCTGGCGGTGGCCCGCCGGCTCGCTCTGGCCGCCGACGTGGTGGTCGACAACTTCCGGGTCGGCACCATGGCCCGGTTCGGTCTGGACCGGGAGACCCTGGCCGCTGAGCATCCGGGCGTCATCACCTGTTCTGTCACCGGGTTCGGCAGTGCCGGTGATGGCGCCACGCTGGCTGGCTACGACTTTTTGGTGCAGGCCATGAGCGGGGTGATGGCGATTACCGGCGAGGCCGACGGCGAACCGACCAAGATCGGGTCGGCCATGGTCGACAACCTGACCGGCCTCTACGCAGCCATCGCCATCTTGGCGGCCGTCGAGCAGCGCCGGGAGTGTGGCGAAGGCCAGCACGTGGAGGTCTCGCTCATGTCGGCTGCCCTGGCCGGGCTGCTCAACGTGGGTTCGGGGCACGTGGTGGCCGACACCGACCCGGGGCGTCAGGGCAACCGCCACCCGTCGATCGTCCCTTACCAGCCGTACCGCACCGCCGACGGGGTGCTGGCCATCGCGGCGGCCAGCCCCGCCCTGTGGGAGAAGCTCTGTGAGGCCCTTGGCCGAGACGACTGGCGGACCGACGAGCGGTTTGCCGACAACGCGGCACGCATGGTCAATGCCGACGACCTGGAAGCCGAGATCGAGTCGGTGCTGGCCACCAACACGGCCGCCGGTTGGCTGGTGGTTCTGCGGGCCGCGGGCATTCCGGCTGGTCCCATCAACACGGTGCGTCAGGCGTTCCTAGACGCCGAGGCCCTCGGCCTAGATCCGATCGCCGTCCTGGACGACGGTGGGTCGACCGGTGGACGAACTGAGGCGTTCCGGTCGGTTCGCTCACCGATCCGGATGTCGACCACCCCACCGACGGTTCGCCGGCGCCCGCCGTCCAACGACGAGCACGGCGCCGAAATCCGTGCCGAGACCGCCAACTGATCGGCCCAGTAGATCGGGTCGGGCCTAGGGTTCGATGATGTTGTAGAAGCGGGGGAAGTCCGTCACGCAGGCGAACAGGGCCCGCAGCTGATCGGTCTTTCCCTCGGCCGTGATGGCGCCCTCGTCGAGCAGGCTGACACCCGTGGCATCCGAGGCGAAGAGCCGATTCAACTGGCTGCGGTTGCCGTGCACCACCACGTCGGCCGACGCGTGCGTGGCGCCGGGCAGCGAATGGAGGGTGCCGTTGGACAGTTCCAGGCGCACCGTGTTGTTCAATCCGCCCGTGTCATTGAGGTACCAGTCGACGGTCAGCGGGCCGATGGCCGCCGCGGCCACCCCGTCGAGAGACGCGGCCAGCAGGTCGAAGGCCTGCTGGAGGTCCATCCCTATGACCATCTCGGGCCGTGGACGGTTGATCGATTCGATGGCGATGGAACCGTTGCGGAGCTCCTGGGCACCGCTCAGGTATATGTCGCGCCACGGCCCGGACTCGGCCCGGTAGGCCAACTGTTCGAAGGCGTCGGCCTGAAGTAGTCGGGCCTCCTCACACGTCGGATCGGCGAACACCGCATGGCGCAGCACCTCCGCCACCCACCGGTGGTCACCGGCCTCGTAGGACTCGCGGGCCTTGGCCAGGAGTTGGTCCATCCCGCCAATGAAGTCGACGTAGCGCCGACCGGCCTCCACGGGCTCGTAGGGGTCGAGGCTGGACGGGTGTCCGTCGTAGAAGCCGATGTACCGCTGGTAAACGGCCCGCACGTTGTGGCTGACCGTGCCGTAGTAGCCGTGGCAGTGGTAGTCGGCCCACAACCCGGGCGGCAGGTCGATGTTGGCCGAGATCTCATTGGGCGAGTAGCCGAGATTGATGAGCCGCATGGACTGGTCGTGAAGCCAGCGGTAGAGGTCCCGCTGGCGGGTCAGGTAGCCGTTGACGGCCTCGGCGCCCCAGTGGGGCCAGCCGTGGCTGGCGAACACCACGTCGGACACGTCGCCCCACCGGTCCATGGCCTCATCGATGTAGCGGCTCCACATGAGCGTGTCGCGCACTAGGGCACCGCGCAGGGTGAGCACGTTGTGCATGGTGCCGGTGCAGTTCTCTGCCATGCACAGGGCCCGGTGGTCCGGGAAGTAGAAGTGCATCTCGGCCGGCGCTTCGGATTCGGGCGTGAGTTGGAACTCGATCCGGACGCCGTCGAGCACCAGTTCCTGACCAGTCTCGGTGATTTCGATGGTGGGCGGCACGAGGGACGACGATCCGGTGGGTACGCCCTTGCCCAGGCCCTGGTCGACGTGACCGTGCTGGTCCCAGTCGAGGAGCATCCCGAACTGGTACATGGCCCGGCGTCCCATGGCCGGCCCGGCCAGAAGATTCTCGGACACGGCTTCCTTGACGAACCCTTCTGGGGCCACGATCGGCACCTCGCCGGAGTCGATCCGCTCTTGGGAGACCACGCCGAGAATCCCGCCGAAGTGGTCCATGTGGGAGTGGGTGTAGATGACGGCGGTGACCGGACGCTCTCCGAGCTGCTCGGTAACCAGTTCGAAGGCGGCCCGGGCCGTCTCCGTGGTCGTGAGAGGATCGATTACCACCCACCCTTCGTGACCCCGGATGAAGGTCACTGTCGAGGTGTCGAACCCGCGCACCTGGTAAAAGCCGTCGATCACCTCGTAGAGGCCGTGCTGGGCGTTGAATCCGGCCTGGCGCCACAACGAAGGGTTGACGGTGTCGGGGCAGGGTCCGTGGACGAAGTCCGACTTCGAGAGATCCCAGCTGATGGGCAGCCACGGGTTGGGTTCGATCTTGTCGATGACCGGATCGGTCCGGGTGGCGATAAAGCCCCGGGCCACGTCAGCGGCGTCGGTGCCGTCGTCGGGTGGCAACGAGGTGGCGAAAGCCTCGATGTCGGCCCGGGTCCGGGCGGTGGCCGGCTTATGGGCGCGCGGGTCGTCGGTCATCGGGGTCTCGATTCCTGTGGCTGGGCGGAGCAGGTCGGTGGCGGGCTAGGGGATCAGGGTCCGGCGAACACCGGGCCGGTGTGCGAGGTCATGGGGACGTCGCCGGGGCCGTCCTGGTAGCGGTTCAGTTCGAAGCGGGCCACCACGAAGTGGTGTACCTCGTCGGGGCCGTCGGCTAGGCGAAGCGTGCGCTGTTGGGTGTACATGGTGGCCAGCGGCGTCCACTGGGAGACGCCGGTGGCGCCGTGAATCTGGATGGCGGCGTCGATGATTTGGCAGACCTTCTCGGGCACCATGGCCTTCACGGCGCTGATCCAGACCCGGGCTTCGGCGTTGCCCATGGTGTCCATGGCCTTGGCGGCTCGGAGCACCATGAGGCGCATGGCCTCGATCTCGATGCGGGCCCGGGCGATGACCTCCATGTTCTTACCCAGGTGCGAGATGGTCTTGCCGAAGGCCTCGCGGTGGAGCCCCCGTCGACACATCAGCTCGATGGCCCGCTCGGCAGCACCGATGGATCGCATGCAGTGGTGGATGCGACCGGGGCCGAGGCGTAGCTGGGAGATCTCGAAGCCCCGTCCCTCGCCGAGCAGGAGGTTGGCGGCCGGTACCCGGGCGTCCTTGAACGTGATGTGCATGTGGCCGTGGGGGGCATCGTCATCACCGAACACCTGCATGGGGTGGTCGATGGTGACCCCGGGGGTGTCGATGGGGACGAGGATCTGCGACTGGCGGCGGTGCGGGGGTCCGTCGGGGCTGGTCTGGACCATGGTGATCATCACCTTGCAGCGGGGGTCGCCGGCGCCCGAGATGTAGTACTTGGTCCCGTTGATGACCCACTCGTCACCGTCTAGTACGGCCTGGCAGGCAATGTTCTTGGCGTCCGAGGAGGCCAGATCGGGTTCGGTCATGGCGTACGCCGAGCGGATCTCGCCGTTGAGTAGCGGCTCGAGCCACTGCTTCTTCTGTTCGGGGGTGCCGACCCGTTCGATGACCTCCATGTTTCCGGTGTCGGGGGCCGAGCAGTTCATGCTCTGGGAGGCCAGCGGGTTCTTACCCAATTCGGAGGCGATGTAGGCGTAGTCCAAGTTGGACAGGCCCTCTCCGGTCTCGGCGTCGGGGAGGAAGAAGTTCCACAGGCCGGCCTCGCGTGCCTTGACCTTGAGGGCCTCGAGAATCTCGATCTGGCCGGGATGGTGACCCCAGTGCTCGGTGCGTTCGGTACCCAGACGGTGGAACTTCAGGGTGACCGGTTCGATCTCCTCGGCGATGAAGGCCTTCACCTGCTCGTAGAGCGGACGGGCGCCGTCGGACATGCGCAGGTCGAGGGACGGATCGCTGGGATCTTCGATGTGGAGGCCGGGGCCGATTGCCATGGTGTTTCTCCGGGGGGTGTGTGGGGTTGGACGAACGGGTCGAACCTATTCCCGCTGGTCGCCGGGGTCCCCAGCGGGCATGATGCGCGACATGAAGGATCGGGTGCCTGATGAGGTGCGGGCGCTGTTTGCCGCCCGGGGCCATGAGACCTACAGCGAGAGGGTGACGATGGCCGAACATGCCCGTCAGGCTGCGGCGTTGGCTCATGTCGCCGGCGCCGATGACGCCCTGGTGCTGGCTGCCCTGCTGCACGACGTGGGGCACTTCCTGGACGAACCGGACTCGGCGTTCGGGGTGACCGACCACGGGACGACCGGCGGGGCCTGGGTGGCCGAGCGCTTCGCGGACGGTGTGAGCGAGCCGGTACGCCTGCACGTGGCAGCCAAGCGGTACCGGTGCTTCGTGGATCCGGGCTATGAGGCCGAGTTGAGTCCGGCCTCGGTGGGGACCCTGCGATTACAGGGTGGGCCTATGTCGGCCGTCGAGGCGGCGGCATTTGAATCCGAGCCGTTCGCCGACGCCGCGCTCGCCGTTCGAGGCTGGGACGACGCTGGCAAGATCGACGGGGACCGGGTGGACGGGTTGGAGATCCCGCCGGTTGAGCACTGGGAGTACCTGCTTGTTGCGCCGGGGCTGCGGCGGTGAGCCTCCTCGGTGCCTCGGTCGGCCCGGCCGGCGACGTGGTCACCGTTGAGATGGCCGCCGGTCCGGTGCGGTTCCACGCCCTGTGGCTTAGGGACAACGCCCGGGACGAGGCGTCGCGTCACGGGGACAACGACCAGCGCCTCTTCGACGTCACCGAGTTGGCCGACGAAGTCACCGCAATGTCGGCTGAGGTGGTCAACGGCTGTCTGGTGGTGGCGTTCGGCCCCGATGGCGTGACCAGCGTCTATGACGAGGTATGGCTGGAAGCCAATCGCTACGACGGCTCCGTGACCGCATCATTTGGGCGACCGGTCTCCTGGGGGGCTGCCGGCCTGTCGGTCCAGCGGCTGCCATGGACCGATCGGCAGGATCTCGAGGCGTGGGAGGCCATCACCATGGCACTCGTGCGCGATGGCCTGGCCATCGTGGATGGCCTGGCCGTGGGGGACGATGCTGCGGGAACGGGCGCCACTGGCACGGGGGCGGGCATCGTCGACGTGGCCAATCTGTGGGGCCCGGTCCGTGAGACCAACTACGGCGAGATCTTTCACGTACGGGCCGAGGCCAACCCGACCAATCTGGCCTTCACGCCGCGGGCACTCAACGTGCACACCGACAACCCGTATCGCCGGCCGGTTCCCGGGTACCAGTTGCTGCACTGCCTGGTCGCCAGCGACGTGGGTGGGGTGACGGTACTGGTCGACGGCTTCCGGGCTGCCGAGCTGTTGCGGGGCGAGGAGCCGGGAGCCTTCGAACTGTTGTCAACCCGCAGCGTGCCGTTCCGCTGGTCGGGAGACGGTTTCGATCTACAAAATCGGGGACCGTTGATCGAGGTGGAGGAGGGTGGCCCAGAGGCAGGGGCCATCCGGGCCGTCCGATACAACAACCGGTCAGCCGCACCGTTCGACCAGCCGTTCGACGAGATGACAGCCTTCTACGAGGCGTTTCGGACCTTTGCCCAGCTGCTGCATCGTGAGGATCTGGAGTACCGGTTCACTCTGGCGCCCGGAGAGTGCCTGGTGTTCGACAACGAACGGGTACTTCACGGCCGGCATGGTGAGGCTGATCCTGAGCGATATCTACAGGGCTGCTACCTCGATAGGGACTGGATCCACGGGCGACAACTGACTTGAATCTAGAATCCTGTGTTACACGAGATATGTGAATCACAGGATTACAGGGATTCGAGAAAGGAAGTCGACCCGTGGCAAACCTGACGCTGGCCGTTGACGATGACCTGCTGCACCGGGCCCGGGTCCGGGCCGCCGAGGAAGGCACCTCGGTCAATGCCGTGGTCCGTGAACTTCTGACCGCCTACTCGGCTGCCGACCGGGTGGATGCGGCACGCCGCCGGCTGGTGGCCCTGTCGGTCTCCTCGGCGGCTGGTTCTGGCGGTCGACCCATCACCGGAGCGAGCCCCGATCCGGGTCGGAGTACCTGATGGCGGCTCGGACCTTCGTGGACGCCTCGATCCTGGCCAGGTTGTTCGACGATGACGAACCGGGACGTCAGGCCGCAGCCCGGGCGTCGATCGGGGCTACCGACGGCCCCGCGTTGGTCGTATCGGGTCCGGTATTGGCCGAGTTCCTGGATGCCGTCACCACCCGGATGGCACGCCCCCTCTCGGCCATGGTGGCCCGGCGTGCCCTGGCGGAGTTGGCTGAACTCACCGTGGTACCCGCCGATGCCTCGCTTGTGCTGGCTGCCGCCGACGTCGCCGACGAGGTGGGCCTGACCATCCGTGATGCCCTGGCCGTGGAGGCCGCGGTGGTTGGCGGGTGCGACCGGATGGTCACCGAGGCTATGGCCCATGGCAGCCTCGTCCGTGGGGTCCGGGTTGAGGATCCAGCGGAGACGAACGGGAAACCACAAACATGACGACACTGGATGATCTGACCGCGGCAGGGCTGACCCGCCACGACGTGGACGCCCACGGCACGCGTATCCACGTGGCCGAGATGGGAGGTGATTCGGGGGCCGGCCCGTTGGTCTTGTTCGTTCACGGCTTTCCCGAATCGTGGTACTCGTGGCGGCACCAGCTGCCGGCGGTCGCCGCCGCAGGCTTCCGGGCGGCAGCCATTGACGTGCGGGGCTACGGCTCGTCCGAAGCGCCCGACGCGATCGACGACTACCGGCTGGTCGACCTCGTCGGCGACTGCATCGGGGTGGTAGAGGCCCTCGGGGAGACCGAGGCAGTGATCGTTGGCCACGACTGGGGATCGCCCATTGCCAGCACGGCAGCGCTCCTCCGACCCGACGTCTTTCGGGCGGTGGCGCTCCTGAGCGTGGCCTACACCCCGCCCAACGGGTTCAGGCCCAGCGACATCTTCCGGATGATGGGTGGCGACGACATGTTCTACATCGAGTACTTCCAGGAACCCGGGGTAGCCGAAGCCGAGATCGGAACCGACCCGGCCCACTGGTTGGAGGGGATGATCTTCAGCGCCTCGGGCGACGCGCCGCCCCCGATGCCGGGAGCACCGGCCGGGTTTGCCGTAGCCCCGGGAGGTCGGCTGGACGACCGGTTCCACTATCCGGATGGCCCGTTGGCATGGCAGGACGCCGACGACATCGCCTTCTATGTTGGCGAGTTCGCCCGTGCCGGGTTCTCCGGTGGCCTCAACAGGTATCGCTGCGTGGACCACGACTGGGTCGACCTGCGGGCATGGCGTGAGGCGTCGATCCGGCAGCCCTCCCTCTACATCGGCGGGGAGAAGGACGGCCCCACCATCTGGGGAGCTGGGAGCATCGCCCGCTATGGCGAGACCCTGCCTGGCCTGCACGACTCGGTGATCCTCCCCGGGGTGGGCCACTGGATGCAGCAGGAGGATGCGGGGGGTACCAACGCGGCGCTGCTGGACTTCCTGGCTTCGCTCACCATCTAGGGTCCATTCATGGGGAAGTCCGAGCGCAAGGACGACCACGGCCGGCTGACCCGCTCGCTGGGCCTCCGCCACGTCTTCGCTCTGTCCACCGGGGCCATGCTCTCGTCGGGTCTGTTCCTTTTGCCCGGGTTGGCTGCTGCCAAGGCCGGACCGTCGGCCGTGCTGGCCTACCTGTTGGCCGGGTGTCTGGCCGTGCCGGCCATGCTCAGCGTGTCCGAGCTGGCCACCGCACTACCTAAGGCCGGGGGCGCCTACTACTTCCTGGAGCGGGCGCTCGGCCCAGCGGTGGGAACAGTGGCTGGTTTCGGGACCTGGCTTTCGCTCGTCCTCAAGGATGCCTTCGCCATGGTCGGAATGAGCGCCTACCTGGTGCTTATCGTCGACGTCGATGCCACGACCTTGGCTCTGGTGTTGATCGGCCTGTTCACCATGGTCAACGTGGTGGGTTCCAAGGCCAGCGCATCCATGCAGCTCGGCCTAGTGGTCATCGTGCTGAGCGCTATGGCGTGGTTCCTGGCCGGTGGGCTGATCGAGGCCGGCGAGCGGGGGATCGACGGCTCGAATCTCGACCCGTTCTTCACCCACGGGGGTTCCGGTCTGGTGGCGGTCATCGGGCTGGTGTTCGTGTCCTACGGCGGCCTGACCAAGGTGGCCAGCGCCGCCGAAGAGGTCGAGGATCCCAGCCAGCGAATCCCGCTCGGTATGGCGCTGTCGCTGGCCGTGGCCACCGTCGTCTACACGCTTGGTGTGCTGGTGGTCGTGGCCGTGGTGCCAGCCGACGTGCTGCACGGCGATCTGGCCCCCATCCACACGGCGGCCGAGACCGTGCTCCCGAAGGTGGGGGTATGGCTGGTCGTGGTGGCCGCCCTGGCGGCCTTCTCCTCGGCGGTCAACGCCGGCATCCTGTCCGCCGCCCGTTACCCGATGGCGATGGCCCGCGACGGCCTGCTCCCCGGTTGGATGGGAGGCCTGGGCCGGTTCGGGACCCCGGTGTTTGGCGTGGTGTCCACCGGTTCGGCCATCGCCGTGGTGGTGGTGGCTTTCGATGCCGAGTCAATCGCCAAGCTGGCCAGCGCCTTCGTGCTGCTCACCCTCGGCCTGGTGAACCTCGCTGTTCTGGTGCTCCGGGCGTCGGAGATCCGGTCCTATGCGCCGTCCTTTCGATCGCCGTTGTATCCGTGGACCCAACTGGCTGGCATCGCCATTTCCGGGTACCTGATCGCACAGCTGGGATCGGCCGCTCTCATCTTCGTCGGGGTGGTGACGGCTGTCGGCTGGGCATGGCACCACCTGTACGCCACGCCGCGTACCGAGCGAACAGGTGCCATCCGCCACGTGTTTCGCCGGTGGGGCCGGGAGGCCGACGACTCCTTGGAGCGAGAGATCAGCGCGGCGATGGCTGGCCACGGCCTTCGGGACCGGGACGACTACGCAGGCCTTATCGCCCGGGCTGTGGTGCTGTCCATCCCCGAGGGAGCCGACATTGGTGAGGCGGCCGCCCGTGCATCGACGGTGCTGTCGGATCGGATCGGGGTGTCCACGGAGCGGGTCACCGAACGGTTCTTGGAGACCGGGTCGTTGTGGATCCAGCCGTCGTCGGACCATCCGACGGCTACACCGGTGGCCCTGTTCGAGGTGCTGGACGTTGATCAGTTGGTCATCGTTCGGGCGTCGTCAGGCATCCGCATTCCGGCAGCATGGGGCGGGTCGGGGGAGCGGGTCAACGCCCTGTTCTTCCTTGCTGGGACGACCGCCGAGCCAGGTCGGGCGCTCCGCCTAGCCGGAGAGTTGGCGGGGTTCTTGCACACCGGGGCACGGGCGTGCGGGCAGGCGGCCACCGAGGACGAGGTGAAGACGGCGTTGCTACCCGGACGGACTGTCCGCCAGTACGCCTTGCTACCCGAGGGCCTGGATGCGGGCCTGATCGGGAGGCGCATTGGCGATCTGAGCCTGCCCGAGGAGGTTTCGGTAGCTGCGGTGAGTCGCTTCGGTGTGGCCCTGCCCGTCGAGGACGACCTGGTGTTGGAGGCCGACGACCAATTGACGGTGGTCGGTCCGGAGAGCGCGATGCCGGCCTCTGGTGCACCAGCGTCCTTGGGTTGACTACTAGCTGGCGCGGGCTGGCATAGGCGGTTAGTCGACTAGGAGGCGGCGGATCTCGGCTGCACCAGCTACCCGCTCGGCGTCGGTCGCCGCGATGGGAGCCAAGTTGAAGTCGACCGCTCCGGCATCCATGAACGGTCGGAGCCACTCCACGATGTCGGCTGGTGTGCCGACCGGCGAATAGCGCTCGAAGGCCGCCCACGGAGCGCCGTAGAACTTCTCCATGGCGGGGGCCAGTAGCGCCGCACCCTCGGTCGGCGTGTCACCCAGGCCCACCCAGATTTGGTAGCCGTGCCGCCACGCCACGGCGTCACGGCCGCTCGCGGCGGCCGCCTGCTCAGCGATGTGCACGCCTTCGGCGAACCGGCGTGGCGAGCACCATGAGGCAAGCCACCCGTCCCCCCGTCGACCGGCCCGTCTGGCAGCCGCGTCGGACCGGCCACCCACGGTAACCGGTACCGGTGGGGTCGGCGCGGGGCGGATCGAGACGTCAGGCGCGTCGTAGAACTCACCGTGGTGGTCGACCGCCTCGCCGGCCAGCAGGGGTCGCAGCACGTCGAGGGCCTCGTCGGTACGACGTCCACGGGTTGACGGGTCAACGCCCACCACCTCCATCTCGTGGCGGTCCTCGCCACCCACGCCCACACCGAAGGTCAGTCGCCCAGGTGCCTGTTCGGCCAGCGTCGCCACCTGACGGGCCACGGCAACCGGATGGCGCAGGGCCAGCAGGTACACACCGACGTACACGCCGATGGTGGGATGTAGGCCAGCTAGCCATGAGACCTTCATGAGGCCGTCCATGCCGCGACCGTCGAAGAACGACACGTGGTCGGCGGTGAACACGTGGTCGAGGTCCGCGTTAGCTGCTCCGTGCACGTAGGCCGTTGCGTCGTCATGCGATGCGAAGCCAGCCGGCGGGATAGACACGCCGACCCGAACCCCTTGGGTCATGTGATTCCCGGCCCGCTGGTTAGCCATGCCCGTGGTTCACGGCGTTCGCTTCTCGCCAAACTGGTCCCATGAGGTGATCTTGTCGGCGCCCCGATAACGGGGAGCCACGCCCCACTTTCCGGTGGGGTGACCGAGGGGCAGCAAGGCCAGGACCTCGTAGCGCTCTGGGATGCCCACCAACTCGCGCACGTCGTCCTCATAGATTCGGTGCAGCGTGGTCATCGCCGTACCCAGTCCGAGGGACCGAGCGGCCAGCATGAAGTTCTGGATAGCCGGGTACACCGAGGCGTGGGTCGGGCCGACGGGCATCGGTCCCTCGTCGTCGTGGACCGTCATGTCGATGGACGGCATGAGCAGCAGCACCAGCACCGGCACGTGTTCGAGGTTTTCGGCCAGATGCACGGTGGCCCGGCTGTTGCGTTCCCAGCCCTCGCGGACCTCGTCGTTGGGGAACTCGGTGGGAGCGATAGCCGGTTCGTAGCGCCGCCAACCGCGTCGGTAGATCTCTGCCAGCCCGAATTTCTGCACGGGGTCCTGCACGACCACGAACTGGTACGGCTGGATGTTGCCGCCACTGGGGGCCTGAACGGCGGCCTGTAGACAGGTCCAGATGTCCTCGTCGGACACTGGTTCGTCGCTGTACCGGCGCATGGCCCGGTTGGTCATCAGGCCGTCCAACAGCCCGATCTCGTTGCCGCGGGCTCCGCCCGTCTCGAAGGTCATGGTGCTCTCCAGTTTCTGATCGATTATTTCCCGGTGAACCGGGGCTCGCGCTTTTCGGCTAGGGCGGCTAGGGCCTCGTGGAAGTCCTCCGACGCGAAGGTCACCGTCTCCAGGGCCGTCGACAGGTCGAAGGCGGGGCCGCAAGTCTGTTTGATCCACGTGTTGACTGCCTGCTTGGTGAACTGCACAGCCTGGGGGGCGCCGGCGGCCAGGCGCTTCGCCCACGCCAGGCCGGCGGCCATGCAGGCCTCGGGGTCGGGCGCCGATTCGACGATCAGCCCCATCTTCTCGGCATCGGCCGCGGTGACCGGGTCACCGGTTAGCAGGTACCGCTTGGCCAACTGCGGGCCGACGGCCAGGGGCCAGGCCACGGTGCCGCCGTCGCCGGCCACGATCCCCACCTTGACATGCGGGTCGCCGAGACGGGCGGTATCGGACATCACGGTGATGTCGGCCAGCAGGGCGATGCTGGCCCCGAGGCCCATGGCGTGGCCGGTCACCGCGCACACGATGGGGAGGTGCACGTCGAGCATGTTCCACACGATCGACTTGCCGTCCAAGCGGATGTCGGCGGCATAGCCGGGCTCGGCGAACCGGGGGAACCAGGCGAAGTCGCCGCCGGCGGTGAAGGCCTGTTCGGTGCCAGCCAGTAGCACGGCTCGGGCTTCGCGTTCCTCGCGCAACTCCTTGAACAGCAGCGCTAACTCGTGGTGCATCTGGGCATCGACCTTGTTCAGGTCGTCATCGGGCTTGTCAACGGTGACGACCAAGACGTCGCCGTCGCGCTCGAACCGCATGTACTCAAACTCGTCGAATCGGGAATCGTCGGACACCGGTTGTCTCCTGTTTCTCTGGGTCGTTCTAGGGGTCGTGTTCAGGAAGGGTCAGGGTCGGGGTTCACGGGGGAGTCCCAGAAGGCGTTCCCCGATGATGTTGCGTTGGACCTCGCTGGTGCCACCTCCAATGGTGAGAGCTCGGGAGAAGTAGTGCCCCCACGCCCAGAGGTCTTCGTCCTCCTCATACGGGTAGTGACCGTCCAGCATGGTCGACGGTCCCTCGAGGTCCTTCACCAGCGTCATGGCCTTCTGTCCGTGCTTGTCGCCGATGGCCTTGCGGATTGACGACAACGGCCCAGGATCGCCGCCGGTCAACTGGGCGCTCATGACCCGCTGGTTCAGAAGGCGCAACACCGCCATCTCGGTGTAGAGGTCAGCCACCCGTTGGCGAAGGATCGGGTCTTCACAGCCCAGTTCGCGGATGCGGTCCAGCACCGTTGGGTCGTCGGGGCCGCGGCCCCATAGCACGCCGCCTTGGGAGAGGGATACCCGTTCGTTAGCCAGCGTTACTTTGGCGAGGCGCCAGCCCTCGTTCTCGGTGCCCACCAGATTCTCGACAGGAATCTCCACGTCGGTTAGGAACGTCTCGTTGAAGTGCCGGCCACCGGTCATCTCTACGATGGGGCGGACCTCAATGCCCGGTGTGGTCATGTCCAACAGTAGGTACGAGATGCCTTTCTGGGGCGGGCCGTCGTCGGAGGTTCGGACCAGCAGGATGCCCCAGTCGGTGACATCGGCCCGGGTGGACCAGATCTTGGAGCCGTTCACGATGTAGTGGTCGCCGTCACGCACGGCCCTGGTACGCAGCGACGCCAGATCTGAGCCGGCCTCGGGCTCACTGAATAATTGGCACCAGTCCTCGGTGTTGGCCAGCATCGGTGGGAGGAAGCGCTCCTTTTGGGCCTGGGTGCCTCCGGCGATGATGGTCGGCCCAGCCCAGCCGACACCGATGGAGGCACCGGGGATACGAATCCCAGCCCGCTGGAATTCGTCATCGATGATGAGTTGGGTGACGGCATCGGCATCGCGTCCCCATGGACCGGGCCAGTGTGGGGCAATGAATCCACCGGTGGCCAGCGTGGTCCTATCGGGGTGTGGATGGGTGTCCAGCCAGACGCGTATCTCGAGGCGTCTCGGATCGTTGTCGGGAGGAAGAGTGAAGTCCACGGGTGTCTGCCGGTTGGGGAGTGGTGTTCCGGAGACCCTAGAGACCAGTCCCTAGAGAAGGGTGGTGTCGGTCTCGAGACCGAGGGCCAGCCGGCCGGTGAGCTCGTGAATGCGGGGAGCCACCATTGCGTGAGTGGCGGCGACCTGGCCGTCGCGGATCTTTCGCTGAAGCGGTTCTCGGAGGTACACCGCTGCTCCACCCGCCTCACGTCCGAGTGTGATTAAGGCGTCGGCGCAGCGCTGGGCAGCATCGCAGGCCGCCAGCCTGAGGCTGCGTCGGTGCTCGAGGGTGAGGGGGTCGCCGGCTGCTGCGGTGGTCCACGCCTCGCCGATGGCGTCGTGCAGGAAGGCCCGGCTGGATCGGGCGGTGGCCTCAGCGGTGGAGAGAGCCGCCTGCCCGGAGGCTCGTTCAGCCAGCGTTCGCTTTGAGCCCTCGGGCTTCTTGGCTGTGGCCAACTCTCCAAATCGGTCGACGGCGCCATCCAAGAGGCCGATGGACACCGAGGCGATGCCGATGGCCAGCATTCCGTAGAAGGGGAAGCGCCAGGTGGGGCCGTCGAGGCGAGGCGTGGCGTCCATCATCTGGAGCCACCGGCCCTCGGGGACGAAGGTGTCCTCGACGCGGTAGTCAGTCGACCCACTGCCAGAGAGTCCGGTGACGTGCCAGGTGTCAAGGTGCTCGACGTCGTCGCGGTCGAAGAACACGAACGGAGCTACCAGGCCGTCAGCCCGGCGGGCCGGTTTTCCATCGGGGTCGACGATGCGGGCACCCCCGCCGATCCAGGTGCAGTGGCGAGTACCTGAGCCCCATGCCCAGGTGCCCGAGACGCGTAGGCCTCCGTCGACTGGGGTGGCGGTGCCCACCGGGGCGGCGTATCCGCCGGCACAGGAGTCAGGGGAGCCGAAGACCAGAAAGGCCACGTCCTCGGGCAGGAACCCGGCCATGAGGGAGGTGGTCCCGGCGATCATCACACACCACGCCGCGCCGCCGTCATGGCGGGCCACCTCGGCGATCACCTGCGATGCGGTGGCCACGTCGGCCTCCGGCCCGCCTAGGTCGGCGGGGGTGAGGAGGCGAAATAGCCCTGCATCGCGTAGGTCTGCCACCACGTCGTCGGGCAGGGTGCGTTCAGCCTCGGCGCGTTCGGCGCGTTCGGCTAGCGACGGTCCGAGTGTCCGGGCGGCGGGGAGTAGATCGGACGCGGTCACCCTGGGGAGGGAGGACATGGGCAGAAATATAGAATATCCTTCTAGAAACGTCAAATTTAGATAGAAGTGATCTACAGTTTGAGTATGTCCAGTCAGGAGGCCGCCTTCGAGATCGTCGGGCCGGAACGGACCCCTGACGGACGGGCCGCCCGGACCCGTGCCGCCCTGGTGGAGGCCACGCTGGCCCGGTTACGGAGTGACGGCTCGTTTACCGCTGAGCAGGTGGCGACCGACGCCGGGGTGAGCGTGGCCACCATCTACAACCGGTTTCCCGATGGGCGTGACGGCCTGCTGGCCGCCGCCTTCGACCGGGCGCTAGACGGGGTGGTGGAGGCCAGTACCCGCCCGCTGACGGCGGAGCACCTACTGGACCACGGGTTGGCCGGGACGATGACCGCTTTGGTCGACGGCCTGTGCGAAGCCTTTTCTGCCGACGCACTGGTCATGCGGGCCGCCCTGGCCCGGCTGCCCGAGAGTCGCTCACTACGCGACGCCTACCGCCGTCACGAGGCTACGGCTCGAGTTGCCAATCGGCGGTTCGTGGAGTTGGGCCAAGCGGCGGGGCGAATCGCCGACGGCGATCCGGATGAACTTGCCGACCTGCTGGTCGTGCTGGGTCAGGGGATCAACAACCCGGTGCTGTTGGGCGCTACCGACCGTGGTCGACTCTGTGCCCGACTGGCTGACGCACTGGTGGCCGTCCTTGATCCTGGAACCGAGAAGCCATGACTGACGAGACAGGTACCACGGTCGTCTATTGGCGTCGGATGTGCGGGTTCTGCACCCGTCTACTGGGCGCGCTTGAGGGCGCGGGTGTCGACGTCGAACTGCGGGACATCTGGGAGGACCCGGAGGCAGCAGCTTTCGTCCGCTCGGTGAACGACGGAGCCGAGACGGTGCCCACGGTCGTCCTGCCCGACGGCCGGGCGGTCACCAACCCGTCACCCGATGCACTAATTGCACACCTGACGGCGGGTTCCTAAGTCGCGCTGCCGGTGGGATCCGACCCGGTGGCCTATCGCTTGTCGTCGGTCGAACCGAGCTCGATGGGCTCGCCGAGGCTGATCGTGCGAAGGCCGATGGCTCCCAAGTGGGGTGCAAGAGTGGCTGTGGCTGCTACCGCAGGAGCCGGTTCAGCCATTCCACCCGACGAGACGGTTGGCCGGTGCGGGCCTCTGCCCGGTCGGCACCTGCGGCCATCCAAAGGCCAGCGGTGACACCCACCCAGCGCAGTGGCTCGGGTTCCCACCTCCGGGCCTGGTGGCCGATCCATGGGAGGTCAATGCGGCCACTCGCCGTCCCAGTGATCAGTTCAGCGATGGTGTGCCCGGCCAGTTTGGCGGTGGCTACTCCGTCGCCCACGTAGCCGCCAGCCCACGCCATGCCCGAGGGCCGGTCGAAGCCACACGATGGGACCCAGTCGCGGGCCAGGCCCATGACGCCACCCCACCGGTGGGTAATCGCCGCTTCACCCAACACCGGGAACAGTTGCCGCAGCGAGGCTTCGACCTTGTCATGCACCTCGTGGTGAACCCCGGTGGTCGACGAGACCTTCGACCCGAACTGGTAGGGCGCTCCCCTTCCCCCCATGGCGATGCGGCCGTCGGCTGTGCGTTGGCCGTAGATGATGAGATTGCGGCCATCGCCGAACGTGGGCCGGTCGGTCAGGCCGATCTCGTCCCACACGGCGTTCGACAGTGGTTCAGTGGCCACCATCATCGAGTACAGAGGGACGAGGGTGCGGCGGTGGCCGGCCAGGTCCCGGGTGTAGCCCTCGGTGGCCCGCACCACGACGTCCGCCCGCACCGTGCCCCGGTCGGTGTCCAGCCGGGCTGAACTGGTCGGGTCGGCAGGGTGGATGGCCGACACCGCGGTCCGTTCGTGGATGGTGCCACCCAGGCGTTCTACGGCTTCGGCCAGACCTCGCACCAGCCGGCTCGGGTGGATGGCCGCTACGTGTCGGTTGAACCAGCCGCCGACCACGTCGGTGGCGTTGCATAACGAACGGGCCTCGTCGCCGTCCACCCAATGAACGTCGTCGTCGGTCAGCCCGAGGGCGTGCCGGGCCCGCACGCCGGCGCCGATCCGTTCGGCCTGGGGGCCGCTGCGGGCCATGTCGATCCAGCCGCCCTTGGCGTAGTGGCAGTCAATGCCCTCGACCTCGGCCACTCGGCCAATGTCGTCGATGGCGTCGTACAGTCCACGCATCTGGCGGACAGCGGCCTCCGGGGTGGATCGGGCGGCCCAGTCCATAGGGCTGATGCTGTACTCGCCGAGGGCCCAGCCTCCGTTTCGTCCCGAGGCACCAAATCCGGCGATCTCGCGTTCCACGACCACGACGCGAAGGCCGGGGTCGATTCGCAGTAGGTGGTAGGCGGTCCAGAGGCCTGTGAAACCGGCGCCCACGATGGCCACGTCGGCATCCCGGTCGCCTTGAAGGGCCGGGCGGGGGTCGAGAGACCCGGGCACGGTGTCGTGCCAGAACGAGACGGCACGGTCGTCGCGGGGTTCCTCAAGGTTATCCATCGGGTCGAACCTAGGTGGCGGGCGGTTCGGGTATGACCACCAGGCGGTCAGCTGTCGAAGCCGATTCCGAAGCGGTCCAGTAGCGACAGCCAGGGCCCGCGTCGTCCATCCCGACGGTCGCAGTTCTTGATCGCCCGGCGGGTGAGCTGGATGGCCGGCCAGCGCAGCGGTTCTGGGGGGAACGGAAACGGGGCCCGTTGAACCATCTCCAGCGAAGTTCGTTCCGAGGTGATTCCGTCGACCAGATCCAGGGCCACCCGGGCACCGAACCGGCTGGCCCCCACCCCGAGCCCGGTGTACCCGGCGACCCATGCGGCCCGCCCCCGGTGGCTTGTGCCCCACGTGCAGGTGAAGCGGCTGGTGGTGGCGATCGGGCCGCCCCATCGGTGAGTGAACCGGATGCCCTCCAGTTGGGGGAAGGTCGCCAGGAAGTGTCGGGCCAGGGTACGGGTGGTCGACTCGCTTTGTTCGTGGTCCGGGCCCACCCGGTTGCCGAAGTGGTACAGCGCGTCCCACCCACCCCACAGGATCCGGTCGTCGGGGGTGAGGCGGTAGTAGTGGAACTGGTTGCCCACGTCGGACAGTCCCTCCCGGCCCATCCAGCCCAGGGACGCCAACTGCGTCGACGACAGGGGCTCGGTAGCCAGTACGTGGTCGTAGACCGGTGCCACCCTCTTTCGGATGGCCCGAATCGGCGATTGGTAGGCGTTGGTGGCCACCACCGCACGGTCCGTTGTGACCGTGCCGTGGTCGGTGCCGACCCGAATGCTGCTCAGGGTGGCCTCCAAAGACCGGACGGCGCTGTGGTCGTAGAACCGGACGCCCAGGCTCTCGGCAGCGGTCCGCAGGCCCCAAGCCAGGCGGGCCGGGTCCAGCATCACCGTGCGGTTGGGTATCAGCAGTCCGGCCCGGTACAGCGGAGAGTCGACCCGGGACCGGGTCGTCGGGGCGTCAAGCAGGGTGGCCTCGATGCCGTGGGCGAGGTGAACGTCCACGGCATCGGCCAACTCGACGGCCTGCCAGTCGGCGACTGCGACGTTCAACTCACCGGTCCGTTCAGCTCCGCAGTCGATGTCGTGGCGGTCGATGGTGGCCACGATCTCGCCCAGGTTCTCATCGCCGAGTCGGACCAGGTCGGCGATCTCCTCGGGCCAGTGGGCCACCCCGTTCTCCAGGCCGTGGGTGAGTGAGGCGTCGCAAAACCCACCGTTGCGCCCCGTTGCGCCCGCTGCCGTCTCGTTGGCTTCCAGCACCACGACCGTCCGCCCTGGGTCGGCCTCGACCGCGCACAACGCGGTCCACAATCCGGTGAAACCTCCGCCCACGACCACGAGGTCGGCGGTGGTCGGACCGTCTAGCGCTGGAGCGGCAACCGGTCGGGCGGGTTGGTCCAGCCAGAGCACCGTGGGGGCCGAGTCGGCCAGCGCCGCATCCACCACGTCGCTGCGTGGGCCTCCTTCGGCGGCTATCAGGAAGGAATCCGCCCTCATCGGCTGTCCTTGCCGGTCTCGGTCATTCCAACGGAACAGGTAGCAGAAATGCTATTGAACGACGAAATCCATTGTATAACTGGCAGCTGGACGACGAATTCAGTAGTGTGCCGCATGGCATGGAGAGTAGTCCCTCCGTGCCCGGGTTCGAGTGGCCCGGCCGGTACTCCAGAAGGGGTCTGGCGGGTTCAGACGAGGGACGGGGAGGACCGAATCGATGAACGGAACCACGAACGGGCAGGGCCCAGCCGTCGAGTTGGCTGGAGTGGTCAAGCGCTTCGGCGATCGCTCAGGCACCGAGGTGACTGCGGTGGACCACATTGACCTCACCGTCATGGATGGCGAGTTCTTCTCCCTGCTCGGCCCGTCAGGCTGTGGCAAGACCACCACTCTGCGCATGGTGGCCGGCCTCGAACTGCCGACCGCCGGGTCCATCCGTATCCACGGTGAGGAGATGGGCCTCCGGCCGCCAAACAAGCGACCCGTCAACACCGTCTTCCAGAGCTACGCGCTATTCCCCCACATGACGGTGGCCGCCAACGTCGGCTTCGGGCTCGAGATGCGCAAGGTCCCCGCTTCCGAGCGCAAGGACCTCATCGACTGGGCCATCGACCTGGTTGAGATGGGTTCCATGGCCCACCGCAAGCCCACCCAGTTGTCGGGTGGCCAGCAGCAGCGGGTGGCTTTGGCCCGGGCGTTGGTGAACCGGCCCGAGGTGCTCCTGTTGGATGAGCCGCTGGGAGCTCTCGACCTGAAGCTCCGTCAGCAGATGCAGTTCGAACTTAAGAACCTCCAACGCGAGGTCGGCATCACCTTCGTTTACGTCACCCACGACCAAGAGGAGGCGGTCACCATGAGTGACCGCATCGGCGTCATGCATGAGGGTCGGCTCCTACAGGTCGACACGCCCGAGGCCATCTACGAGCGGCCCACCACCCGATTCGTGGCCGACTTCATCGGACAGACCAACTTCCTCGAGGCCACGGTGGCCAGTGGCGAGGAGGTTGTGCTGGCGAACGGCGACCGCCTCCGCCTGTCGTCGGACCAGCCGTCCGGGTCGTCAGTGGCCGTCACCGTCCGACCCGAGCGACTCACCGTGCACCGCCGGGGCGAGGCGCCTATGGATCGTCATTGCGTCGAGGGCCGGGTGGAGACCGTGACCTATCTGGGCAACGCCGTTGTCTACGGCATCGGCGTGGACTGGATGCACCTCGAGGTCCGTTGTCCAGCCACCCTGGCCGGCGACCGTCGGGACGTGGGCGACGACGTCACGGTGTCCTTCGAGCCCGACCACGCCGCGGTGGTGACCGGCTGATGCCCGTCGAGGCACCTCCGGGCGACGCCCCGGAACTGGAGGACACCACCGAGGTGGCCACACTGGGTCTGGAGCACCAGGCCGAACGCGCCAAGGCGCGTCAGGGCTTCCTGCTGGGGCTGCCCACCATCGTCTATTTGCTGATCTTCTTCGTTGCCCCGCTGGGATTCGTGGTGGCCTACTCCTTCGCCACCCGCACCAGCACCGGCCGGACCGAGTTACGCGACTTCAACTTGAACGCCTACGCCCGCCTCGGCGACGACATCATCATGACGGTTGCCTGGCGGTCGCTGTGGATGGCCGTGCTGGCCACGCTGATCTGCCTGGTGCTGGCTTACCCGCTGGCCTACTTCATTTCGACCCGCAGCCCGGCTGTGCGCAACATGCTCCTGGTCGCGGTGATGATCCCGTTCTGGTCAAACTTCCTGATCCGGACTTACGCCTGGCGGGTGCTGCTTGACAGCGACGGGCTCGTGACCCAGGGCCTGGAGTTGCTCGGTCTAGGGGATGGACGCATCTTGTTCACCTCCAATGCGGTGATCCTGGGCCTCGTCTACGGCTACTTGCCGTTCATGGTGCTTCCTCTGTACGCGGCCATCGAGCGCGTCGACTGGAGCCTCGTAGAAGGTGCCCGTGACCTCTACGCCAGTGGCTGGGCGGCCTTTCGCCGGGTGGTGTGGCCGCTGTCGCGCCCTGGCGTCATTGCTGGTTCGATGCTGGTCTTCGTGCCCAGCTTCGGGGCCTACGTCACCCCAGCCATCCTGGGCGGCAACAAGGAGGGCCTGCTGGGCAGTTACATCGTGCTGCAGTTCCTCTCGGCCCGGAACGGGCCGGTGGGTTCGGCAGTGTCGGTGGTGGTCCTCGGCGTGATGCTCGTCAGCACACTCATCTACTTCCGGGCTGGGGGGAAGAACCTGTGAGCAAGGGCGTCGCCAAGTCGACCGCTGAACCCCAGGGGGCTAGTCGCTGGCTGCTTCGCGGCCACTCGGCGGCCGTGTTCGCCTTCTTCTACGCCCCGATCGTCGTGCTCTGCGTCTTCTCGTTCAACGACAGCAACGCGGTGGGAAACTGGAACGGCTTCACGCTGGACTGGTACTCAGACCTGTTCGCCAACGACAACATCCAGTCCTCGATTTGGGTGTCGGTCAAGGTGTGCGTGGTGTCGACGCTGATCTCGGTAGTGCTGGGCACAGCTGGAGCGTTGGCCCTCGAACGGTTCCGGTGGTGGGGCCAGAAGGCCTTCGACGCTGTCCTCTACCTGCCGATCATCATCCCCGACGTCACCATGGCCGTGATGATGCTGGTCTTCTTCAGCGAGACGGCGTCATGGTTCGACTGGATTCCCGGCGTCAACCTCCAGAACGGCCTCGAGAAGCTGGTGTTCAGCCACGTGGCGTTCAACATCTCGTTCGTGTCGGTGGTGGTACGGGCCCGTCTGGCCAACCTGGACGCCTCCATGGAGGAGGCGGCCGCCGACCTTTACGCCAACCGTTGGCAGGCCTTTCGCCGGGTCACCCTGCCCCAAATCATGCCGGGCGTGATCGGTGGGGCCCTGCTGGCGGTGACCATCTCGCTGGACGACGTGGTGGTATCCAGCTTCGTCTCCGCGGTGGGAGGCACCCCGCTGTCGGTGTACGTGTTCGGCATGTTGCGCAAGGGGGTCACCCCCCTCGTGAACTCCGTGTCGGTCGTGATGTTGGCGGCGTCCATGGCATTCGTCATGGCGTCGCTCGTGATCTCCCGGGCAACGGGCTCGGAGAGGGAGGAAAGGTGAGTGCTATGAGGAAGTGGATTCGAATCGTCGCCCTGTTGGGCATCCTCAGCGTCGTAGCCGCTAGTTGCGGCAGCGATTCTGAGGAAGCTGCAGGCGACTTCAAGCAGTGCGACGCCGGCGAGACCGACGGTGACCTGGCGTTCTTCAACTGGTCGGAGTACATGGACCCTGACCTGATCGCGGCGTTCCAGGACGAGTTCGGGGTCGCCGTGACCGAGGACTTCTACCCGTCCAACGAAGAGATGTTTGCCAAGATCTCGCCCGGAGGAACGGGCTACGACGTAATCGTCCCGTCGGACTACATGATCTCAATCCTGAGGTCCGAAGCTCTGATCCAGCCCATCCAGAAGGACGCGGTACCCAACCACGTCAACATCGCCGACAAGTTCGCCGATCCGCCGTTCGATCCGGGGAACACCTACACGCAGCCCTACCAGTGGGGAACCACCGGGGTGGGCGTGGACCTAGGCGTGACCGGGCACGACATCCCGCTGACCTGGGGCCTGCTCTTCGACGCCGACCTCGCCGAGCAGTACGGCCTGTCGGGCAAGATCAGCCTGCTGGACGATCCACGCGAGACCATGGGCGCAGCGCTCAAGTACCTGGGTTACTCACTGAACTCCACGTCGGCCGACGAGCTGGCCGAGGCCGAGGCGGTCATCGCCGACGCCGTCAGCCGGGTCGCCGCCTTCGATTCGGACCAGTACAGCGAGCTGGTGGTAGCCGGCGAGACCATCGCCGGTCACGGTTACAGCGGCAACTTCCTCTGGGACTTCGAGGAGGGCGAGAGCGAGTACACCTACTTCGTGCCCGACGAGGGTGGCACGGTCTGGGTGGACGGCATGGCCGTCCTTGTTGACGCGCCGCATCCCTGCACGGCTTTCGCCTTCATCAACTTCCTGTTGGACGCCCACAACGGTGCGCAACTGACGAACTTCAACTGGTACGCCAGCCCCAACGGCGCCGCTGAGGAGTTCATCGACCAGGAGGTGCTCGACAACCAGATCATCTACCCGTCCGCGGCGACGATGGAGCGCCTCGAGTTCATCGAGGACACCGGTGAGTTCGAGATCGAGTACACCGACGCTCTGACCAGGGCGCGCGGCTGATCCTTCCTCCCTTCCGGTCGGCGGGTCGGGGTGCAAGACGCACTTCCGGCCCGCCGACCGGGCGGGCCCACCGCCGGTTTCCGTCGGCGGGACGGCGAGATGAACCAACGAACGATGATGGGAACCCGACGATGAGCGAGCACCAGCGCCTGGCTGAACTGGCCGAGCGGCACCTGTGGGGACACTTCTCTGTCCTCAAGAACGACATTGACGGGACCCGGGTCATCGAGCGCGGCCAGGGCTGCCACGTGTGGGACGCCGAGGGGAACCGGTACCTCGACGGCCTAGCCGGTTTGTTCGTCAGCCAACTGGGGCACGGTCGCCCCGAACTGGCTCGGGCGGCCGGGGACCAGGCAGCGACGCTCGGGTACTTCCCCATCTGGACCTACGGGCACCCGACGGCCATTGAACTGTCGGCCATTCTGGCTGGACTGGCGCCAGGTGACCTGAACCGGGTGTTCTTCACTACCGGTGGATCCGAGGCCGTCGAGTCGGCCTGGAAGCTAGCTCGCCAGTACTTCAAGTTGAAGGGCAAGCCCGACAAAGTCAAGGTCGTCAGTCGGAACCTCGCCTACCACGGGACCACGATGGGTGCACTGTCCATCACCGGGCTTGATTCCATCAAGACGGTGTTCGAGCCGCTAGTGCCCGGTGCGATCAAGGTGCCCGAGACCAACCACTACCGGTGCCCGACCTGTCAGGACGACCCGCACTGCTCGTTGCACGCGGCAGACGCCATCGAAGAGGCCATCATCAGGGAGGGCCCCGACACCGTGGCCGCCCTGTTCGTTGAGCCGGTGCAGAATGCCGGCGGCTGCTTTGTGCCCCCGCCCGGCTACTTCGACCGGGTCCGTGAGATCTGCAACCGTCACGACGTGTTGCTGGTTTCCGACGAGGTCATCTGCGCCTACGGGCGCATCGGCCACATGTTCGGGTGCGAACGGTTCGGTTACATACCCGACGTGATCACCTCGGCCAAGGGCCTCACCTCGGGCTACGCGCCGCTCGGCGCCATGATCGTGAGTGACCGGGTGGCCGAGCCCTTCGTGGGCACCGGCGACTCGTTCCTGCATGGCATTACCTTCGCGGGCCATCCGGTGAGCTGCGCCGTGGCGCTGGCCAACCTCCAGATCTTCCAGGACGAAGGCATCATCGGCCACGTCCAGACGAATGAGTCGGCCTTCCGGGCAGCGCTAGACGATCTGGCTGATCTGCCGATCGTCGGCGACATCCGTGGTGTCGGCTACTTCTACGGCATCGAACTAGTCCGGGACCGCGACACCCGGGCCTCGTTCAGCGACGACGAGCGCGAGCACCTACTACGAGGTTTCCTGTCCAACCGCCTTCTGGAACTAGGCCTGATCTGTCGGGCCGATGATCGGGGTGAACCGGTCATCCAGCTCTCGCCACCGCTCATTGCCGGCCCAGATGAGTTCGCGGAGATCAACTCGAAACTCCGTCAGGCGCTAACCGAAGCCATGGCTGAGTTGGGCGTGTAGGACCGGCATCGTGAACGAGCTGACGGGGGTCCCGGGACGGGCGACGAGCGAGGTCTTCCCCCTCGACGAAAAGGATCGGGCGATCATCACTGAACTCCAGGTGGACGGGCGCATGTCCTACTCCGACCTGGCGCCACGCGTCGGCCTGTCCCAGGCAGCGGTGCGTCAGCGGGTCAACCGGCTCATCGGGCGTGGGGTCATGCAGGTGGTGGCCGTGACCGATCCCCTCAGCCTCGGCCTGTCCACCCAGGCCATGGTTGGTATCAGCGTCTCCGGTGACGTCCGGGCGGTGGCTGCTGCGGTCTCTGAGTATCGGGAGGCCGAGTATGTCCTGATCACCGCTGGTCGCTACGACGTGCTGGCCGAGGTCTTGTGCGAGGACAACGAGGCTCTGCTGTCGCTGGTCAACGACCGAATCCGGTCTATCGACGGCGTGGCCTCTACCGAGGTGTTCTCCATACTCAAGATGGAGAAGATGACGTTCTCCTGGGGCACCGGCTAACGCTTGCTTCCCGGTCTCACCGGCCTGGTCAACGCAGAGCGTTGGCCAGGGTGTCGATGACGCGGCCGATTTCGTCGTCGGTGATGACGAGTGGCGGACAGATGGCCAGGCAGGTCCCGATGGGCCGCACTATCACCCCCTCCTCAAGGATGGCGTTTCGTACCGGGATGGAGTCGCGGCCCAGTTCCGCGGCGTACACCGCGCCCATGCCCCGCCACGATTCGATGTGTCCGTCGGCCGCCAGGGCACGCAGGCCCTCCTGGAGCTTTTCGCCGACGTGGTTGGCCCGCTGATCAAGGCCTTCGTCGGTCATGATCTGGAGGTTGGCTATGCCCGCTGCGCACGAGGCATGGTGTCCCGAGTACGTGTAGCCGGTTCGGAGCAGGAAGCCGGGCTCTTCGAGCTCCTCGCAGACGGCCCGGGACACGATGACGCCGGACAGCGGGAGGTAGCCCGACGTGACGCCCTTGGCGAAGGTGATCAGGTCAGGGGTGACGCCAAAGGTCTGGGCGCCGAACCATTCGCCGGTCCGACCGAAGCCGCAGATCACCTCATCGAAGATGAGCAGTGCCTCGTTGTCGTCACACAGGCGACGCAGGCCCTCGAGGTAGCCGTCGGCCGGTGGGAAGACACCGCCAGCACCCTGTAGCGGCTCGGTCAGGACAGCGGCAATCCGGTCACCCTGCTCGGCGAAGATCGACGCCATGGCTTCTAGGTCGTCGTGGGGGACCTCCAGGAAGTGGGGGACCAGGTCGCCCCAGCCCTCACGGTTGGGGGCGATGCCCTGAGCTGACGTCCCTCCGAAGTTGGTTCCGTGGTAGCCGTTGGTGCGCTTGATGATGACCTGGCGACCCTCGGTGCCCCGGCGTTGCTGGACCAGTCGGGCAATCTTCAGCGCGGTGTCGACAGCCTCAGATCCCGAGCAACCCAGGAAGGTCCGTCCGTCGGGGTGCGGCGACCGCTCCACGATCATCTCAGCCACCCGGGCGGCGGGACCGTTGGTGAACGGAGCGAAGGTGTTGTACGCCTCCATCTGGTGCATCTGAGCGGTGACGGCGTCGATGATCTCGGTACGTCCGTGGCCGACCTGACAGAGCCAGAGGTTGGCCATGGCGTCGACATAGTCCTTGCCGGAGGCGTCGTAGACGAGCGAGCCCTCGCCGCGGACGATGTCGATGAAGTCGCCCTCGGGCATGGCCGGTGGGGAAAACGGGTGGAGCAGGGCGTTGGTCATTGAAAGGGTCTCCTGATCGGGTCGGTGGGGACGCCGGGTTGGACGAGCTGACGGTCGGTGGGTCGCGTGAGTATGGCACCAATCAGCAACAGGATCGCCATGGTGGAGGCGGTGACAATCCAGGCCGTGAGGTCACCGTGGCTGTCGTAGATCATGGCAATGATCATGGCTGCCACCGCGGCCGTGGCCACCTCGACGGCACCCATGAGGCCCTGCGCGGAGGCCTGTCGGTTCTCGGCCACTGCGGCAGCCACCAGCATGGGGGCCGACGGGAAGGTGAAGCCCTCCATGACCGAGGTGGCCATGGTGATGGCCACCAGGGCGGCCACTCCGGGGACGACGCCGTAGAAGGTGGTCAGCAGGGTGATGCTGGCCAGGCCTCCGATGGCCCACCGGCGGGCGCCGTACCGCTGGGCCAGTGAGCCACCCAGTGGGGACAGCAGGGCGATGGGGAGAGCCGCCAGGGTGATCCCGACCGCCAGAGTGGTCTGGGTGGCGCCGCGGGTATCCATCTCGAGGACCCACACGGCCTCGAAGGCACCGATGAACACGAAGTAGGCCGCCACCACGAAGAAGGCGCCCACCAGGCGGCGGATGCGAAGCAGGCCCTTGAGGCCGAGGCCCTCCTCGTCTCGTGCCGCCGTGTCGGGTTGGGCCCGGAAGGAGACGGGCAGCAGCATGGCCAATGCGACGGCCATGGCCCAGAACGTGAACCGAAAGCCACCGATACCGGCCAGCAGGGAGGCGATCATCGGACCGGCCACGAAGCCGCCGACGTCCCACGCTCCAAGGCGACCCATGTTGCGTCCCAGGTTCGTCGGATCGGCCACGATGACTGTGCGTCGGGCCGCCGGGCCGGCAGTGCCCAGGGCGAAGCCGAAGACCGCCCGCCCGAGCACGTAGTGCCAAAGATCCTGGCCGACGGCCAGGAGCACCATGCCGACGACGCCGAGGGCGAGGCCGCCGCGAAGCATGGCCGGGGCCCGGCCCCGGTCGGCTTGGGGGGCCATGCTGATGTTGGCCACGAAGGCCGCCGCGAATCCCGCAGCGATGGCCAGGCCGATCCCGGTATCGGTGAACCCGAGCTCACTGCGGATCTCGGCCAGCAGCACGATGATCGACCCCAGCCCCGCTGACGCCCCGAACAGGATCAGGAAGTAGGGAGCAAGGCTGGGCCCGGTCTTGGGGGGCTCACCGTTACTCGTCAGATCCTCAGCCACGGACGTCGACGCCGGGGAGCACGCAGAGCATCTCGTAGAGCAGGTTGGCGGCCACCAGACTGGTCATGCCGGTGGTGTCGTAGATGGGGGCCACCTCGACGAGGTCGCATCCCACGAGGTCCAGACCACGGCAACCCCGGATCACCTCGAGGCCCTGGGGCATGGTGAGGCCACCGACCTCGGGCGTGCCGGTGCCGGGTGCGTACGCGGGGTCCAGGCCGTCGATGTCGAAGCTCAGGTAGACGGGGCCTCCGTCCACCTGTTCGCGCACCTCGGCCATGAGCGGTTCGAGGCTGCGGTGCCAGCATTCCTCGGCCTGAACGACCCGGAAGCCCTGCTCCCGCGACCAGTCGAAGTCATCGGCCGCATAGCCGGTGCCCCGAACACCGATCTGGACGACACGGTTGCCGTCCAGCAGACCTTCTTCGACGGCCCTCCGGAACGGGGTGCCGTGTGCCACCTTGGAGCCGAACATGGTGTCGTTGATGTCGGTGTGGGCGTCCACGTGGATCAGTCCGACTGGGCCGTGCTTACTGGCCATGGCTCGCAGGATGGGCAGCACGATGGTGTGGTCGCCGCCCATTGACGCGGTGATCACGTCGTGGGCCAGCAGGTCGACGTAGTGGGCCTCGATGGCATCCACGGCGGCCCCCAGGTCGAAGGGGCTGGCTGCCACGTCGCCCGTGTCATCGATGCGGAGGCTGTCGAACGGGGCGGCCCGGGTGGCCATGTTGTAGGGGCGAAGCAGCACCGATTCGGAGCGGATGTCGCGAGGGCCGAAGCGGGCGCCCGGCCGGTTGGAGGTGCCGATGTCCATGGGGACGCCCACCACGGCGACGTCCAGGTCAGCCGGCTCGGTGGTGCCGGGAAGGCGCATGAAGGTGGCAATGCCGCCGAAGCGGGGCATCTCGTTGCCGCCGAGGGGCTGGGGGTTCCCTGTCTCGAATCGCTGGGTCACCGGGGGAGTATTCCACGGGTGGCCCCAGTAAGTCGCCTCGAATCGGTCGTGGCGGCCGGGCCGTGGCAGGCTCCGCACCATGGTCCACGAGAGTTACCGACATGAACACGACAAGGGCCTCATGGCTGAGCTGCGATGGCTTCGAAAGATCCGCACCTTCTGGCAGACCGACCTGAACCGGGCCATCGTCGACCTGGCAGATCCTCAGCCCGGCGAGCGTGGTCTAGACGTGGGCGCAGGCATGGGTGCAGCCACGGTTCTGGCAGCCAGGCGCGGTGCCCACGTGGTGGCCGTGGAGCCGGGCGGCACTATGCGCCTGGTGGCCCGGGTGCGACGATTGTTCAACCGGAGTCGGCAGAGGATCACCGTCGAACCCGGGGTGGCCGAGGACCTGCCGGTGGCCGGGAGATCCACTGAGGTGCTCTGGGCGGGTAACGCCATGCACCACTGGGTCGACCATGGGGCGGCGTTCGCCGAGTTCGCGCGGGTGTTGGCGCCAGGCGGCCGGCTGGTGCTGGTCGACGAGGACTATGACGACCCGACCCATCCCGACCATGGAGAGTTCGCCGGTCACGAGGCCGAGTTGACGCCGGTCGACGTAGAAGCCATCGCCGTGGCCATGGTGACTCTGGGGCTGGATGCCGCCGGGACCCACGAGATGGTGGCCGGCGTCCCGGCCAAGGTCGTCCGGGCGACCAAGCCGGACTGACGCAGGTCAACCCAGAACGGGATCAATGGGAGTAATCGGCGGGTGGGCGGCTTCGACGACGGCCGCCGCCGCGAGGGTGCGGTCCTCTCGGTGACGGTCGGCCATGAACTGCACGCCGAGGGGCACGCCGTCGGCATTACATCCGACCGGGATCTGGGTGGCGGGAAGGCCGAGCACGTTGGCCGGGGTGATGGGGGTGAAGACGCCGTCGTAGAGGGCCCGGACGACGCTCAGGTCATCGGAGAGATCGTCGTGATGGCCGAACGGCGGCTGGTACCAGGTGGGTAGCACCAGCACCGGGAACTCGTCTAGGAACAAGGCCCACTGGCGGGCCAGGCGGTGGCGTTCGATGTGAACCTCCTGGGGCGCTACCTCACCGGCTGGCCAGAACACCATCGAGGAGCGGATCAGGTGGGCGCCGTCGTCGGATATCACGGCGGACAGGGCCTCCATGGTCATCGGGAAGTCTTCGCCGAGGAGTCGACCCCACACGTCGTAGCACCGCTCCATCTCGGGCGGGGTGGCGTCGACGACCTCCCAGCCGTCGGCGGCCAGGGCCTCGCCGGCCCGGCGCACAGCTTCGCGGGCATCAGGGTGGATCGGCCCGCCGGGCAGGTCGGTAGGCACGGCGGCCCGTCGGACGAAGCTGCTGCCGTCGTGGGGCACATCGACCGACCGGGGGTCACGCGGGTGGCGCCCCACGGTGACCCGCAACATCGCCTCGAGGTCCGCCACCGAGCGGGCCATGGGGCCGGCGACGGCCATGAGTTGCCGTCCCAGCAGGGCTTCGGACGCGCGCGGTGACGTGCCGTGCACGGGCAGGCGTCCGAGGGAGGTCTTGGTCGCAGCGATACCACACGCGTAGGCCGGGTTGCGGACCGACCCGCCGAGGTCGCTGCCCACGCCCATAGGGGTCATGCCCGAGGCGATGGCCGAAGCGTCGCCACCGGACGATCCGCTGGCCGTACGGTCCGGGTGCCAGGGGTTGCGGGTCAGGCCGAACAAGGGGTTGTCGGTGGCCAACCGCATGGCCATCTCGGGCTGGTTGGTCTTGGCGATGGGGATGGCCCCAGCGGACCGGAGCCGGCCGATGGTGGGGTCGTCGACCGGGGCGACATTGCCGGCGAAGGCCGGGATGCCGTAGGTGGTTGGGTGGCCTGCCAAGTCCAGCCCGTCCTTGACGGTGAAGGGGACGCCGGCCAGCGGACCCAGTGTCTCGCCGGCGGCACGGGCCCGGTCAGTGGCGTCGGCGGCGGCCCGGGCTTCGTCGGCCGCCACCAGCACGGCAGCGTTCAGCCAGCCGTTCACCTCGTCGATGCGTTCCAGGTGGGCCTCAATCACCTCGCGGGCTGACACGTCGACACTGGCCATCAGAGCGACCAGTTCGGTGCCGGTCCGTTGCCAGAGTGGATCAGTCATCGTGGCAACCTAACCACCACCCGGAGAGCGGAGGAAGGCGACATGCCTCAGGCAGAGTCCAATGGGCTGACACTGGAGTACGAGGAGTTCGGCGATTCCGCCGATCCGCCGATCCTGCTCGTCATGGGGCTGAGTGCCCAGATGACGGTGTGGCCCGAGGACTTCTGTCGGCAGTTGGCCCACCGGGGCCACCGGGTGATCCGATTCGACAACCGGGACGTCGGCCTCAGCACGTGGTTCGACCAGTGCCCGGTGGGTGATCCGGTCGAGGCCTTCCTTACGTTCCTGGGCGGCGGGACCGTCGAATCGCCTTACGCCATGGCCGATATGGCCGATGATGCTGCCGGTCTGGTGGACGCCCTCGGCCTCGATTCTGTGCATGTGGTGGGCGCCTCGTTCGGAGGGATGATCGCCCAGCGGATCGCCATCGGGCATCCCGGCCGGGTCCGGAGTCTGACCTCGATCATGTCGATGCCCAGGGTCATCCCCATGGATCTGGAGGTGGCCCTGTCGCTGCAGGCTCCCGATGTGGACCCGTCGGACCACGAAGCGGTCGCGGCATCGGGGGTCGCTGCGGCCCGCCTATACGCCGGAACGGGGTTCACCTTCGACGAGGAGGGAGCCCGCCGGCAATCACTGGCCAACCTGAAGCGGGCCTGGCACCCTGACGGTGGCGTACGTCAGGCTTTCGCCGCATTGGCCGACGACGATCGTCGCCCCGGTCTGGCAGAGGTCACGGTTCCCACGTTGGTCATCCACGGCACCGAGGATCCGCTCGTCGTGCCTCAGGGTGGGCAGGAGACGGCCGATGCAATCCCGGGTGCCGAACTGGTGTGGATCGAGGGCATGGGGCACGAGATGCCCGAGGCGGCTTGGCCTCAGATCCTTGATCCGATCAGTGCGCTGATTGCCCGGGCCGAGACCCTCTGATCCTTTCGGTTGGTACCTGTCGGCCTACGGGCCGACACGCGGTCAGGGCTGGATGATGATGAGGCGGTCCTCGGTCATCTCGCGCACCGTGTAGGCGGGGCCTTCACGGGTGTTGCCCGAGTCGCGGATGCCGCCGTACGGCATGTGGTCGGCCCGCCACGACGGCGACTCGTTGATGAGCACACCGCCGTACTCGAGGACCTCGGTGGCCCGCAGGGCCTTGCCGATGTCGTTGGTGAACACAGCGGCCTGCAGTCCGTAGGTACTGGCGTTAGCCCGGGTCAGGGCGTCCTCGTAGTCGGTATAGGTGGCGATGCCCACCACCGGTCCGAACACCTCGACGCAGCTGACCTTCATGTCATCGGTGACGTCGGCCAGGACGGTGGGGGCCAGGACGCCGTCGGCCATGGTGCCGCCGCAGATCAGCGTGGCCCCGGCTGCTGTGGCCTCGTCGACCCAGGCGGCGACCCGTTCGGTCTCGCCGCTGTCGATGAGCGAGGACACTTCGGTGGCCGGATCGGCCGGATCGCCCACGGTGAGGCTGCGGGCCTGGTCGGCCATGGCCTCGGTGAACGCAGTGGCGATGTCCTCGTGCACGTAGATGCGCTGGGTGGAGATGCAGGTCTGACCGGCGAAGCCGAAGGCCGCCATCTTCAACTTGGCGGCTGCAGCAGCCACGTCGACGTCGGGTTCGATGACGATCGGTGAGTTGTTGCCGAGTTCGAGGGACACCTTTTTGCGGGGGGCGGTGGCTCGGATGTTCCAACCCACGGGTGGCGATCCGGTGAAGGTGATCATGGCCACGTCATCGTGTTCGACCATATGTGCGGCAGTGCGGCCCGGGCAGGTGACCACGTTCAACCAGCCCGGCGGCAGGCCGCAGTCCTCGACGAGGACCTCGGCCAGTAGGAGGGCGGTCAACGGGGTAGACGAGGCCGGCTTGAGGACCACCGGGCAGCCCGCGGCGATGGCCGGGGCAATCTTGTGACACACCAGGTTCAACGGGAAGTTGAACGGCGAGATGGCCCCGACCACGCCGATCGGGACCTTCTTGATGAAGCCGGTCTTACCTTCACCAGCCGGGCTGGCGTCCAGCGTCAGGGCTTCGCTGGTCATGGTCCGGGCCACGGCGGCTGAGAACCTGGCCGTGTCGATGGCCCGGGAGGCCTCGACGCGGGCGGTGCTGATGGGCTTGGCTGCCTCAGCCGAGATGCTCTGGGCGAACTCCTCCTGTCGGGCCGTGAGGGCCTCGGCCAGACGGTCCAAGATGGCGGCGCGTTCGTGGGTGGGGATTGCTCCGGCGGCCAGGGTGGCCTTTGCTGTGGCGATGGCCGCGTCGAGGTGTTTCGTCGTGCCCACCGGGACACTGCCTAGGACACGACCGTCGTAAGGCGACCGGACCTCGTCGGCCTGGTCGGCGTCGACGCGCTCGGCGCCGATGATCATCAGGTGATGTTCGCTCACGGGGAAGACCTCCGGGGACGCGCGTGTGACCGGGACAACCTACACTGATACAGATACTTTGGACCCAAATGAATCTGATGGTGTGGGCCCGCCGGGCCCTGGGATGAGGGCGATGATGGGCGACGACGCTGGAGTGCGGTCACGGGTCTCCGTGGCTGGGGTGTCGGTCTCGGTCGACCATTACGTCGGAGGGCGTCGCCTGTCGTCGCCTACCACCTTCGAGAACCGCTCCCCGTCGGACTGGTCGACGGTGTTGGCCGAGGTATCGGCCGGTGACGCCGCCACAGCGGATGCTGCCCTGACCGCGGCCGCCGAGGCCTTCGAGGGCTGGGCCGCCCTGGGTCCCACCGGGCGGGCACCCCACCTTCGTCGTCTGGCCGACCTGATCGACGAGCGGGTGGCCGATATCGCGGCGGTCGAGTGCGTCGACATGGGGATGCGCCACGAGAGCCTCCGCAACCGGGTCATTGGTCGGGGGGCCCGAAACTTCCGGGCCTACGCCGAACTGGCCGAGCAGCACGAGGAACGGGTCTGGTCGTCCAACGGCACCGCCAACCGTGTGCAGCGACTCCCTGCTGGTCCAGCGGTGGTCATCACGCCGTGGAACGCCCCGTTCATGCTGGCCACCTGGAAGCTGGCTCCCGCGCTGGCTGCCGGCAACCCGGTGGTCCTCAAGCCTGCCGAGTGGTCGCCCCTGTCGGCCAGCCTGCTGGCCGACCTGGCCGACGAGGCTGGACTGCCGCCCGGCGTACTCAACGTCGTGCAGGGCATCGGGTCCCAGATCGGTCCACCCCTGACGTCGGATCGGCGGGTGCGGCGCCTGTCGTTCACCGGTTCGCCGGCCACCGCCCGGGCGATCGGGACGGCTGCCGCGGCCAACATCGTGCCGTTCACCGCGGAACTGGGCGGAAAGGGCGCCCTGGTGGTGTTTGCCGACAGCGACCTGGATGCAGCGGCCCGCACGGCAGCCGGCCAGTACGACGACTCGGGCCAGGTTTGCCTGGCCGGGACCCGCCTGCTCGTCGAGGCTTCGGCGGCCGACGACTTTCTGGCCCGGTTCCACGCCCGCGCCGACGAGCACCTCCTCGGCGACGCCCACGACGATGCCACCACGATCACTCCGATGATCCATCCCACCCACGTGACCCGCGTAGAGGGGTTCATCGAGCGGGCGCTGGCGGCTGGCGACAAGGTGCTCCGGGGTGGGCACCGTCATGTGCCCGACGGTTGGACCGGGCGACCTGAGGACGCCCTGTGGATTGAGCCCACCCTCATCGCACCGGCGTCCAATGACAGTGAGATCGTCCAACACGAGGTGTTCGGGCCCGTCCTGACCTTCCAGACGTTCGTCGACGAGGATGAGGCGATCCGGCTCGCCAACTCGACGGCCTACGGGCTGTCGGCCACCCTGTTCACCGGATCGGCCGAGCGGGCCGAGAGGGTGGGTGGCGCTCTTCGGGCGGGTACCACCTGGGTCAATTGCTTTCTGGTTCGCGACCTGACGGCGCCGTTTGGCGGCTTGGGCATCAGCGGCCTGGGGCGCGAGGGTGGCGATCACGCCCTGGAGTTCCACGCCGACCTCAAGACCCTCCAGATACGTGAGGACACCACCACATGATCGACCTGATGACCCCCCGCCGGCGAGAGCTGGTGGGCCGAATGGCAGCGCTGGGACCGACCATCGCGGCCCGGGCCGACCAGGTCGACCGGGATGCGGCCTTTCCCTACGAGAACTACGCCGATCTTCGCGAGGCGGGCTTCCTTGCCCTGTGCATCCCTGAGGAACACGGCGGACTGGGTGCGGACTTCTCGACCTACGCCCTGATATCCGAGGAATTGGCCAGGCACTGCGGGTCGACCGCGCTGACCTTCAACATGCACACGGCCACCATGTTGCTGATCGGCCAGATCGCCGACGACCTCTCGATGGGTGACGAGGAGCGGGTGGAACACGACCGGCGCCGCACCGCCGTGTGGCGTGGCGTGGTCGAGGACGGCACGATCCACGCTCAGCCGTTCAGCGAGGGTCGGGCGCCCGGAGAGACCGCGGGCTTCGCCACGCAGGCCGTTCCCGTCGACGGGGGCTTCCGGGTGTCGGGTCGCAAGATCTTCGCCTCGTTGTCCGAAGCCGCCGACAGCCACAACGTGACGTGCATGGTCGAAGGCGACGATCGGGTCCGGTTCCTCGGGGTACCGGCTGACGCCGAGGGCATCACCATCCAGGGCGACTGGGATCCGTTGGGCATGCGGGGCACCGTTTCCAAGAACCTGCTGTTCGACAACGTGTTCGTACGCGCCGACCAGGAGTTGCTGCCGCCTGGTTGCTTCGACCAGGTGGCCACCCGCTGGCCGTACTTCTACATGACGCTGTCGTTTTCCTACCTGGGGATCCAGCGAGCGGTGCTGGACTACACGGCAGCCGCCCTGCGAGGCGACGGCGGGGCGACGGAACGCCGGGACCACCCGCAGAAGCAGAACGGGTGGGCGGAGATGCGCTTGGCGTGGGAACGGTCCCAGGCACTGACCTACCGGGTGCTTGGCGAGGTCGGGGTGGATCCCACCGAGGACCAGCTCCATCGGGCCTGGTCGGCCACGGTGACGGCCATGGAGACGGCACCCGAGGTGGCGTCCACTGCGGTCCGGGTGTGTGGTGGCCGCTCGCTGCTGCGACCCAGTGCTCTGGAGCGGATGTACCGCGACGCCCGCTGCGGTGCCACGATGCTTCCGTGGAGCGTCGAGGTGACGCTCGATCGGCTGGGCCGGGCCGGCCTCTACGACGACTGAACCGGTCAGGAAGGGACGGGGGACTGACATGAGCGTGCCGTGGCATCGGATCGAGGCGTTCTCCGACCACTTCGCCCGTTGTGCAGTGCACGCCGGCGAGACGGCCGTGGTGCTGGCTGAGGACGACGGCCGGCCTGAACTGGTCGAGGCGGCCGTGGTCGCCCTGCAACGCCTCGGTGCCGCGGTGTCGACCGTGGTGCTGCCCACGCCCCCCAACCGGGGCCCCGTCCCCATTCGCTCCACCGGAGCGTCGGTGGCCCTCGCCCACAACCCGGCGGTGCTGGCCGGACTGGCAGCTGCCGACTTCATCGCCGACTGCACCGTGGAGGGCCTGCTGCACGCCGAGGAACGCCCTGCCATCCTGTCCGACGGCGCCCGGATCCTGATGTTGTCCAACGAGCACCCGGAGGTGTTCGACCGCGTCGGCCACGATGAATCCATGGGAGGACGGGTGGCCCATGGGCGCCGACTGCTGGCCGGGGCGTCGACCATGCGGGTCACCTCGGCGGCCGGAACCGACCTCACGGTCCACCTGGCTGGCGCGGTGGTCGCCGGATCGGACGGCACGGTCACCGAGCCGGGTGGCATCGCCCACTGGCCAGGCGGGCTGGTGCTCTGCTTCCCGGCCGCCGGCTCGACCTCGGGAACCATCGTCATGGCCCCGGGTGACGCCAACCTGACCTTCAAGGAATACGTGCGATCACCGATCACCTGCACGCTGGAGGACGATCACGTCGTGTCCGTCGACGGTGACGGGTTGGACGCCGAACTCTTCTCGTCGTACCTGGCCGCATGGGACGAGCCGGAGGCCTACGCGGTCAGCCACGTGGGCTGGGGCATGAACCACGCCTGCCGGTGGGATGTCCTGCCGCTGTACGACAAGGCCGACCTGAACGGCACGGAGCTACGGGCCTTCGCCGGGAACTTCCTGTGGTCGACCGGCGCCAACGAGGTGGCCGACCGGTTCTGCCGGGGCCACTTCGACCTGCCGATGCGAAACTGCACGGTGGCCCTCGACGGTGTGCCCGTAGTGGTCGACGGGACCCTGGTTTCAGACCTGACCTGAATGACTGGCCCGGTCTGGGCTGATGGCTGGGATCGGGTAGGTACGTGGCTCGGAGGACTGCCTCTTTGAGCTCAGGCGGTCCGGATGGTGAGGTGCTTGGTGCCGCTGATGAGGTTGGAACGCAGCCGGTCCGAGGCGTGCACGATCTCGATGTCGGTGGTGCGGGCCAGCAGTTCCTGCAGGGTGATGCGGATCTCCATGCGGGCCAGCCACGCCCCCAGACAGAGATGCGGCCCGTTGCGCCCGAAGGCCACGTGGTCGTTGGGGGCCCGCCGGATGTCGAACCGGTAGGGGTCGTCAAACTTTCGCTCGTCGTAGTTAGCTGCCGTCCACCAGAGCACGACCTTGTCGCCCTCGGAAATGCTCCGGCCCCCGACCTCCTGGTCTCTGGTCGCTGTGCGACGGAAATGGGTGGTGACCGTGGTCCAGCGCAGGATCTCCTCGACAGCGGTGTCGATGAGCGACGGGTCGTTTCGCAGCGCACGGAACTGGTCGGGGTGGTCGACGAGGGCTCGCAGACCTTCGGTCAACGAGTACCGGGTGGTGTCGTTGCCGGCAGCCACCAGTACGGCGAAGAAGTTGTTGAACTCCAGGTCGCTGAGCGGTTCACCGTCGGTGGTGGGCTCCAGGAGGCGGGAGATGACGTCGTCGTGTGGGCATCCCCGCCGTTCGCTGGCCGCCTCCTGGGCGTAGCGGAACACCTCGAGGCCGGCTGGGCTGCGGAACGGGATGAGTCGGAACTCGTCGGTGTCGACCTGGTCGACCACGTGGTCGGTGTACTCGGGATCGGAGTTGGACAGGAGCTGATCGCCCCATTCCACGAGTTGCTCGGCATGGTCGTCGGGGACCCCCAGAAGCCGACCCAGCATGCGCATCGGAAGCAAACGGGCCACCTCGGCCACGAAGTCGAACTCGCCGTGGACGAGCGCTTCATCAAGGATCCCGGCTGTGAGCTCCCGGATTGACTCCTCGTAGGACTCGACTGTCATACGTGTGAAACCCCGGTTGACGAGTCGGCGCAACCTGGTGTGGTCGGGTGGGTCGAGCTCCATGAGGGTTCGTCGGGCCTCGGTCTCCTCGGCGTCCATCTCCTCAAGGCGGATACCTCGATACGAGGTGAAGTCGTCCCAGCGGTGGTTGAGATCAACCACGTCGTCGTAACGAGTCACGGCCCAGAAGCCGGAGCCGTCAGCCTCGTCGACCCATGCCACCGGATCTTCATCGCGCATTCGGTGGAAGGTGGAGTACGGCGTACCGGCCACCCAGGTGTCATGTGACGACAGGTCGGCGTGGCCGTCGTCGGAGTCCGGTGTCCAGGGGTGACGGGCCACCTTCGTCTCCATGTTGCCGGTCACTATTCCCGTTCTGGGCGGAGATCGGCAAGAGTGGTGCCTCCGTTCCACGAGGCGCTCACGCTGCGCCAGTATCCGGCGATCATTTCCTTGGGAGCGAGGCGGTTGAGTTCCTCGACTGGAGATTCGAATACCCGGAGATCAACGTCGCCGGTGAAGGCCGGACTGACCTCAGCGTCGTAGCCCTGCATGGTGACCAGTTCGTGCAGCGAATCGGTGCCGTCAGCCTCGATGGTCGGAAAATATCGGTGGTGGATCATTGGCAAAGCGTTCACGAAGCCGGCGTGGTCGCTGGGGCCAGTGATCGTGAATTCGGCTTCGATAAGTCGGCGCCCGTAGGCCGAGCAGGTAGCGCCGAAGTGGCCGCCAGGTTCAAGTCGAGGTCCGGCCTTGCCCACCGTGACTGGCCGGGTGACCCAGATGTCGCCCAACTTCTTGGGGTAGCCCTGCACGTGGCCACGCAACATTGCGTAGTCCTTGTCGACCCAGATGTAGACGCAGCGACTGTACGTCTGGCCCTCGTAGGTGCAGCGGACGACGACGAAGCACTCCTTGTACTGGAGTCGGTCGGGATCGACGACCTCATTGAAGTCGTCGGAGCAGGACTGCCAGTCGGCCCAGATGACGGCCACTGCGCCCGGGTCGTCGTCAACTGGGACCAACGGCTCGGGAAGAAGTTCAGCCACGGCCGCTGGATCGGTGCGGTACTCGATGGTGAGCATGTCGCCCGAGTAGTGCCACGGAGGCGAGGGCACCAGTGAGGAGAAGCCGGTGGCCGATCGGGGGAACGTAAAACCTTGGAGGGTCGCCATGAAGATGAGCATATCATTTGGTCCCTAACGACTTCCATGCAAAGATGCTGCCCCCGCCGCTAGCGCGGGATTGACCGATTGGGAGCTGCGGGTGGCCACGGACGGAAGCGGATCGCGAGAGACCCGGCGAATCATGCTGGACGGGTCGGTGGTCCCCGTGACAGTGGATGGCAAAGAATTGGTGACCAGTGATGGTCGCCGAATATCCGAGGCCGATGCCACGCACCTGCCTCCTAGCGAGCCATCCAAGATCCTCTGTGTCCACCTCAACCACTTCAGCCGGGTCGAGGAGTTCCAGGTGTCGCTGCCGGCGGCGCCCACTTACTTCCACAAGCCGACGTCGTCGTTGAACGCACATCGTGGCGACGTGGTACGACCCGAGCGGTGCCGTTGGCTCAACTACGAGGGCGAGATCGTCATCGTGATTGGGAAAACGTGCCGCAACGTCAGCCCCGACGAGGCGGGCGACTTCATCGCCGGGTACAGCATCGGCAACGACTACGGCCTTCATGACTTCCGTGACACCGATGCTGGCTCGATGCTGCGGGTCAAGGGTTCCGACACCCTCTGCCCTGTAGGCCCCGGCCTGGTCGAGGGCTGGGACTTTCGTGACAAGGGCATACGCACGCTGGTCAACGGCGAGGTGGCACAGGATGGCACTACCAACGAGATGACCTGGGACATGCACTATCTGGTAGCTGACCTGGCCCGCACAATCACCCTGCTACCAGGCGACATGGTGTTCTCTGGGACACCGGCCAACTCCCGGCCCGTTCAGCCCGGCGACGTGGTCACCGTGGAAGTCGAGGGCCTTGGCGCACTGACCAACACCATCGTCGGGGGGCCGATACCGATTCGCTGTGATTGTGGCGCCCAGCCCACCGAGTCCGAAGAGGTCCTGTCGACCGCCCTTGGTGGCGACTGGGAGTTCCGGGGGATTCGTCCGCCACAGCGGTGAGCCGCCGTCCGTGATATTTGTGGTTCGCATTTTGTATGTAAATCTGATCTAGTTATTAGTAGGCCGCCGGTAACCCGGTGGTCGTTGACTGCTTCGACGCCATCTGGGGTCGGGGCCTGGCCGTGCTGTCGTTTGCCGAGTCGGCCCGACACGGATCGACGGTCGACGTGGACGAGCACCGGGTACTGCACGACGAGATCCTGTCCGGCGACGGCGATAGGGCCGAGGCCGAGATGCTGGCCCACATCCGGCGCGGCGTCGCGTCGGTTTGACCAACTACAGGTAGGGCAGGTAGAAGGCCTTCTCCCAGTCGGTGAACTCGTCGCGGGCTGAGGCCTCATCGCCCACCGCCTCGAGGTACTTGCCCAACTCGGCTTCCTTGATGGCGGTGAACTGATCCACCAGGCCCCGCCCGATGGCGTCGGCGAACACATCGTCGCCGGCTAGAGCGGCCAACGCCCCACCCAGGCCGTCGGCCACGAACCGGTCGGTGCATGCCTCCTCGATGGCATCCCCGGTCTCGGGTCCCGGGCAGTCCAGCCTGTGTTCGAGCCCGAGTCGGGCCGCGGTCAGCACCGCGGCGACCACGGTGTGGATGGGGGCCGAGGCATCGGGCATCCGGTTCTCGAGTCGGGTCGAGCCATCGCGTTCGGGGTTCACCCGCACCGTGGCGCACCGGTGGTCGTGACCCCAGTTAGCCCAGTAGCCCGAGATCTGTCCCGGGCGCAGGCGCTTGTAGGAGTTGACGGTGGGAGCGCACAGGGCGCCCATGGCCGATAGGTGGTGGAGCTGGCCGGCAATGCACCGGTGGGCCAGATCTGATAGCCCGTCGGCGGCCGCCGGATCCAGCAGGGCATTGTTCCCGTCGGCGTCCACGAGGCTCAGGTTGATGTGCATCCCGCTGCCGCCACGGTCCAGAAGGGGACGGGGTAGGAAGGTCAGCAGGTGGCCCATCTCGTAGGCCACGTCGCGGGCCATGGCCCGGAACAGGAACGCCTCGTCGGCGGCTGCCATGGCGTCGTCGTACTCGAGGGTGAACTCGAACTGGGCGGAGTCGAACTCGCCGTTGACCGATTCGAGTCGGAAGCCCACCGCGTCGGCCACGTCGTGGATGGCCTCGGCAATCCCCATGGGGTCGCTCATGGGACCGGTGCCGTACACGTACGAGCCCGGGCAGTCGTAGGGCTCCCAACCTCCCTCGTCATCCCGCTGGAGCACGAAGGCTTCGAACTCGATGCCGATCTTCGGGGTGTAGCCGAGGGCCTCCCAGGCGGCCACGGCCTCCCTGAGGGCGTTGCGGGGGGCGAAGGAGACCGGCGCGCCGTCAGACACCAGGTCGCCGACCACCACGCCTACGCCTTCCTCCCAACCGTCACGGATGGCCGACGTATCGATGGTGCACTCCATGTCGGGGAAGCCCTCGAGCATCCGGGTGCCGGGGGCGGGGATCATGTCGCGGTCGTACAACAGGGCGAAGACCGACATGGAGTGCCGGGTGCCCCGGTGGGCGAGGTGCGTGGGGAGGTACTTGCCCCGAGCCAGGGCCAGGTGGTCGGGCCAGAGCACGCGGATGCGTCGGTGGTCAGTCATCGGAATCGGGAACTCCTGGTCGGGCCGTGGTAAATCGTTCGGCCCCAAATGTTAGTTTGCGGACATGCCACGTGCCTTCGCTGCTGGAGATGACGAGTTGGTTGAGGCCGAGCACCTCATCAGGGACCGGATGTCCGGCCTGAACCTCGACCTGTTGTCGTTGGCCGCCGTGTCCAACGTGTTTCGCACGGCCACCGCGGTGCGAAACCGCATGGAGCGCGACGTCCTGCGACCCCACCGACTATCGTGGAGCGCCTTCGTCGTATTGTTCGTCCTGCGGATCTGGGGCTCTCAGGAGTCCCGCAGCCTGGCCACTGAGGCCGGGATTTCCGGAGGCACTCTCACCGGTGTGCTCGACACCCTGGAGCGTAAGGGCCTCGCCATGCGTCAGCCGGTCCCCGAGGACCGTCGGCGGGTTGAGGTGGCCCTCACCCCGGCGGGCACGAAGGTGGTAAACGATGTAATGCCGGCATTCAACCATGAGGAGTCTCTGGTCACCGGTGACCTGACCGAGGACGAGACGGCGACCCTGGCCAGCCTGCTCCGCAGGGTCCTGCGGACCGCCGAGGACCTCGACGGCCGGTGACCGGTGAGCGGTTCTGGCCGCATGACGAGCAGCTGCTCCGGTCGGTCATGGACTGGAGTTGGCGCAGGATCACCGATGGCCAAAATCCCCAGGCTCGGGCTCGACCGTCCGCCGAGTTAGATGCGGCACTCGGCGACACTGTGGTGCCCGACGGCATCGGCGGTCACGAGGCGTTACGCCTGTTCACACAGGTGGTGGTCCCGGCTACCCGAGCCCAGGACAACCCGATGAACCTGGCATTCGTGCCCGCCGCCCCCACCGAGGCGGCGCTGGTATTCGACCTGGCTGTTAGCGCGGCCGAGATGTTCGCCGGCACGTGGGAGGCCGGAGCGGGCGCCATCGCCGCGGAGAATCAGGCCCTGGCCTGGCTAGCTTCGCTGGCCGGTTGGCCGGCCAGCGCCGGCGGGTGTTTTGTGTCAGGGGCGACCATGGGCAACCTGAGCGCGTTGGTGGCCAGTCGGGAGCGGGCCCGGACGCGCCTTGACGGGGCGGCACCGCCTCGGTGGCGGTTCGCGGCCACCGGCGACGCCCATAGTTCGGTTCGGGCCGCAGCGACCGTCATGGACTGCGAGGTGCTGGCCGTGCCCGGAGACGAGCGGGGGCGCATGACCGGTACCGCCCTCGCGGAGGTGCTGGCCACTCTCGGTCCCGATCCAGTGGCCGAGGGCTTGTTCGCGGTGGTGGTGTCGTCAGGGACCACCAACGCCGGGGTGGTTGATGACATCGCCGGGGTGGCCGAGGTGTGCCGGGCCAATGGACTGTGGTTGCACGTGGACGGTGCCTACGGGGCAGCGGCGATGGTGGCGCCGTCGGTGGCGCCCCTGTTCGCCGGGATGGAGCACGCCGACTCGTTTGTGGTTGATCCCCACAAGTGGTTGTTCGCTCCCTACGACTGCTGCGCGCTGGTGTATCGCGAACCCGAACACGGGGCGGCGGCCCACTCCCAATTTGCCAATTACCTCGAGGGCGTCGACCGGACGGTGTGGAATCCGGCCGACTTCGCGGTGCACCTCACCCGGCGGGCCCGGGGCCTGCCGTTCTGGTTCTCGCTGGCCACCTACGGCACCGACCGATACCGGGATGCGGTGGAGACGGTGCTGGCCACCACACGGGCGGTGGCCGACGAGATCCGGTCCCGGCCCCACCTCCGCCTCGTCATGGAACCCGACCTCTCGGTGGTGTTATTCGAACGGGTGGGGTGGGAGCCGGCCGACTACGAGGCCTGGTCGGACTATCACGCCCGGGCGGGGAACGTCCTCTGCGTGCCCACACGGTGGGAGGATCGTTCCATGCTCCGGTTCTGCTTCATCAACCCGACCACCGACGTTGACGAGGTGGCCTCCGTCCTGGACGGCCTGGCGGACGCACCCCCAGGTTGAATCATTTGGTCCCAAATGATTAGGGTTGACGACATGCAGCCTTCGCCAATAATCACCAACCGAGGTCTCGACCATGGGTGAGATCGTCGGTGCGGCCGTTGTCTCACATGTCCCACCCATAGTCATGCCGGAAGCTCTCCGTCGGGAACTCAATGATGGCAACGACTTCTCACTCGTGGAGGGGCTTCATCGGCTGCGTACAGAGTGCCTAGATCGCGTGAAGCCCGACACCGTTGTCGTATTCGATACGCACTGGTTCACGACCGTGGAGCACGTGGTCGCCTCTCACGAGCGGCGGGCAGGCAAGTTCACATCCGACGAATTGCCTCGGGGGATGTCCCAAGTCCCCTACGACATGCCCGGTGATCCTGACCTAGCCCTCTTGGTCGATTCCCTAGCGTCCGTTCGAGATGACACCAGAGTGCTGGCTAGCGACGATCCCTACCTGCCGGTTCATTACCCGACGATCAATCTTCTCGGGTTTCTTCAGGGCGACGAAAGGTGGATGTCGGTCGGAGTCTGCCAAACGGCGACTCCAGAGGATTTCCTGCTTTTTGGCAACCTCCTGGCTCAGGCGATCGACATGTCCGACCGGCGCGTTGTTCTGCTCGCCTCTGGGGGATTGAGTCACCGCTTCTGGCCTTTGATGGAGTTCGCCGACCATGAATCAGCTTCCCTCGACAACATCCGGACTCCGGAAGCCCGCGAAGCCGATGAGAAGGTGCTTCGATGGTGGGAGCAAGGAGACCACCGTCAAGTGATTGAGTACCAGCCGGAATACAGAAGGCATGCCCCCGAGGGCTTCTTTGGCCATTACCTGATGATGGTCGGGGCAATCGGTGGGAGTGCTTGCAGCGCGACCGGCCTTCGGTATTCGAACTACGAATCCGCAGGTGGGACAGGCCAGGTGCACATGTGGTTCGAAAAGCCTGTCAGTGGCTGGACCGCCCAGAAGTAGACGACTCACAAACCGGATTAGGTAGGAAGTTCGTGCAAATAGCAAATGTGGAAGGACGAGGGTCGCTGATCATCGACGGTCGGATAGTCGACGTCGAGTCGGCAACCGCTGGAGAGATCTCGAGTGACCCGATGGAACTCGTTGATCTCAGAAATCATCCCCTGCTGGCCCAGATCCAACCGGATGGTGAGGCTCAGGAGATCGACGAGTCCGACCTAGGACCGCCGGTGCCAAGACCCGGAAAGATCATTGCCATTGCAATCAACTACCGAAGCCATGCGGAGGAGGCGAACAAGGCCATTCCGACCGAACCGCATGTAATGGTCAAATTTTCCACTTGCATCACAGGTCCGCACGACGATGTGTTCATGCACGACCTGGAGATGGTTGATTACGAGGTCGAACTCGTCCTAGCTATTGGCCGTAGCGGTATCCGGATTCCAAGAGCTTCGGCTTGGGATCACATCGCTGGGCTGACGGTAGGCAACGATGTGAGCGACCGAAACGAACAGTTCCGACCCCCAATCCGGCAGTTCTCGATGGCAAAGAGCTATGACCGATTCGGACCCATTGGCCCGGTCCTTGTCACCCCAGACGACCTTCCGAATCGCGACGACCTCGAAATATCTCTGACCGTCGATGGCGAACTTCGCCAGCAGGCAAGAACCGGTGACTTCATCTTTCCTGTACCGGTTCTGATCGAATGGCTGTCCCGGTACGTCACGCTAGAAGTGGGTGACTTGATCTTTACTGGGACAACTGGTGGGGTCGGCGACTCAATGGATCCACCTACCTACCTGCAAGACGGCCAGGTTGTCGAGGCTTCCATAGAGGGGATCGGGACGATTCGTAATCGATTCGTCGCCGGAGATTCTTCATGATCGTCGTGACCGGTGGCGACCGAGACAGCAGCTACGGGGGGCTGTTCACCGGACATGTCGAACTAGAGATGCTTCATGCGGCGTCGGGCGACCAAGAACCTGACACGGCTCTGGTCCATTTCCACTCTGGAGCGGTGACCAACTGGCACCATCATCCCGGTGGACAACTGCTCTTTGTCGTATCCGGTGAGGCCCGCGTGGGAACGTCGGCCGATGGAGCGGTCGCGATCAACCCTGGCCACCTTGTTGTTGCTCCACCAGGCGAGGCGCACTGGCATGGGGCGATGGACGGATCTGATTGCACCCTGCTCGCAGTTACCTGGGGGACGACCTGTTGGCATGACGCAGTACCAGACCTAGTCCACTAGGGACGTGCCGCAGGTCGCAATAATCGGTTGTGGGCCGGTCGGCGCCCTACTGGCAAATCTTCTAGGACAAGCCGGAGTGGAGACCGCAGTTCACGAGGCCTCTTTGGATGCGTATCCGCTTCCTCGGGCCTGTCATCTGGACGCGGAGATCATGAGGATCTTCCAGGGTGCGGGCCTTTCGGACCGGGTAGAACGACTCGTCGAACCAAGCCGAGGGATGGAGTTTGTCGACTCCGAGGGGGAGAGGCTCTTCACCTACGAGGACTTTGAGAGGTCGCCGATACTCGGGTGGTTCGAGGACTACGTATTCCAGCAGCCGCAACTAGATCGCGTTCTTCGTGAAGGCCTTGAGAGGTTCCCTGAGGTCGAGTTGTTCCTTGGTTCACAGGTAACCGACCTGGACTCTGTCGATGCGCGGTTCGTCGTTGCCTGCGACGGAGCCTCGAGCACCACTCGCCGCAATCTGGGCATCGATCTGGAGGACTGGGGCTTTGACCAGTACTGGCTCGTAGTGGATCTAATGCTCGACGGCGATGCCGGCCTACCTTCGGTGATCCAGCAGGTTTGTGATGCGGATAGGCCGGCGACCTACGTGCCTTCCGCTCATGGCCATCACCGCTGGGAGTTTCAGCTCATGGACGGTGAGAGCCACGAAGAGTTCGAAGACCATCGAAGAGTTCGCGAACTACTCCGACCATGGCTTCCCGAGGATGCCGGGGAAATCGTTCGAGCCGCCGCCTACCGATTCCACGCAGTCGTGGCTGAAAGCTGGCGGGATGGCCGTTTCTTTCTAGCTGGCGACGCGGCTCATCAGATGCCGCCGTTCATCGGCCAAGGGATGTGCTCGGGAATTCGTGACGCCGCCAATCTCGCCTGGAAACTGAAGTCGGTCCTCCAGTACGCAGCTCCCGAAGAACTCCTGGAAAGCTACGAAATGGAGCGTCGCAGCCATGTAGAGAGATGCATCGCCATGTCGATCGAAGCCGGCCGCATCGTCTCAGGACAGGTCGCAGAGTTCCCCCTCCCTGATGCGAACGACGCGGAGCGGTGGTCGCGTCTCCCACCGCTAACAGAGGGGATATTTTCCTCAGGGCCCGATGAAAGAATCGGACATCAGGCACGCCAACCAAGGGTTCTGGCCAATGGGTCACCGGCGCTGCTCGACGATGTTGGCGGCTCGGACTGGTATCTACTGTCCCGAGTTCCCCATCAGACAGGGAGCTGGTGCGAAACGGTCCTCGTTGACGACCTGGTTGACCTAGACGGTGGCCTTGATCTCCTCCTCGCTGGACAGGCAGCAGCCCTCATCCGCCCAGATCGCTATGTCTTCGGTTCGGCGGACGAGCATTCCATTGGTGAACTCGTTGCGTCTGCAGAGCACCTGGTCTGGGGAAGGGCCCTTTGACCGTGGTCAGTTAATCGCTTCCAATTCGAGCGGCAGGTATTTCAAGCCATTGATGAAGTTCGAACGGATTCGCTCTGGCTTGCCCACGAGGTGGATGCGGTCGATGCGCTTTGCAACCTCGTCTAGGAAGACCCTCACTTCCAACCTGGCCAACCAGGCGCCGAGACAAATGTGCGGGCCTCCACCTCCAAAAGTCACGTGTGGATTGGGATCTCTGCCCAGGTCAAGCGTGAATGGGTCAGTGAAGGCGCTCTCGTCGTAGTTGGCCGAGATGTACCAGGTAACGACCTTGTCCCCGGCGGAGATAGGTACTCCCGCCAGGGTTGTGTCTCCGGTGGCGGTTCTCCTGAAATGGATCTGGGGGCAGGCCCATCGAAGGACTTCCTCTGACGCCGTGTCAGTCAGGTTGGGGTTTTCGCGTAGCCGGTGCAGTTGGTCCGGAAATTCGGCCAGAGCCAGGGCGCCGTGGCTCAGGCTGTGGCGAGTGGTCTCATTCCCTGCGATGACCAACAAGAGGAAGAAGGTCTGGAACTCCCGGGGAGTCAAGTCGTCGGAGCCCGCGAGCATTGAGACCACGTCAGATTCGGGTCTCCTTGTCTTTTCGGCGGCAAGCTGCTGGGCGTATTCGAAGACCTTCAGGGAGTTGGGACTTCGAAACGGGAGCAGCCGGTAGGGGTCCGTATCGTCCTTGTCGTACAACACGTCCGAGAAGTCGGGATCAGCGTGGTAGACGACTGAGTCGGCCCAGTGGAACAGTTCTTCGGCATCCCGGTCGGGCACACCGAGAAGCTTGCTGATCATCTGAATCGGGAGGCGTCGAGCGACTGCGTCGACGAAGTCGACCTTGCCTTCGGCAAGGGCCCCATCAATGGTCTCAGCGATGAGGGCGCGAGCTGTGCTCTCCCATTTTTCGATAGCTCGCCGGGTGAAGCTGCGCGAGACCAGCTTCCTGATCCTGGTGTGCTCGGGAGGGTCGGTTTCCAGCATTGTCCGTCGTGCTTCGCGCGCTTCGGGATCCCTTTCCAGTTCTTCAAGTTCGGTGCCCCCGACCTGTGAGGAAAAGGTTCGGTGGTCGCGGTGAACCGCCACGAGGTCATCGAGACGCGTGACGGCCCAGAAACCAGAGTTCCCATCCGGCTCGTCGAACCATGCGACAGGGTCGTGGGCGCGAAGCATCTTGAACTCGGGATGGGGGACCCGTGTCGCCCAGATGTCATTGTCCAGTATCTGGATGTCAGGCAGCGTCGCCCCCTTCGGGACATGGTTCTCTCGGCTACTCAAGGAACCAGTCGACTAGGTGGTCTGCCCTTCGTCGGGCTCCGGCCCGGCGGTCGACTGTTTCAGAGACCAGCGGCTCCGGGTCGATATCGAGTTTGGCCAACTCCTCGCGACCCACGGTGACCCAACTGGTGACGATTTCTGGTGTGATCTCTGGGTGGAACTGCGTGCCGACACTCTTGTCGCAGCGAAAGACCTGCGACGAGATCTCGGACCTGGCAACCTCGACAGAACCGTCAGGGATTGAGAACTGATCGTAATGCCATTCAAACCAAGGTCCGGGTGAGACGATCTCTGGCTGGTCCGACTCGATTTCGTACCAGCCGATCTCTGGTCGATCCGCCTTGGTTACCTCACCGCCCAGGGCTGCGGCCAGTACTTGACCACCGAAGCACAGACCGAGGACTGGTGTGCCAGATCTGTGTGCGTTTCGAACTAGGTCGATCTCGCGGTCAATCCAAGATTCGATAGGTCCTTTTTCGCAGACCGACCATGGGGATCCGAGCACCACGACAATGTCGTAGTTGGTCGGATCGGGAAACTCCTTGGTGGATACAGGGTCGGATGGGTCATCCAAGACGCGGAAGGGGTGCAGCTCGAAGCCGTGTTCGACAAGTCGTTCGCCGACGCCACCAACCGGGCCAGTTTCGTCGTGTTCGATAACCAGCGCCTTGCCCACGGCTGCGAACCCTAGGGCCTTCGGTGCTGGTCATCGCCAGCCTGCGACGTAACTTTCAACTGTGGACGAGGTTCTTGATCGGTATCCGCCACCGGCTTCAGCGGCCTTTCCGGTGCGATCGGGGAATCTGGTCGAACCATTGGTTGACGGTGCGGTTGCCTTTGAACGAATTGCCAGAGCGGTTGAGTCGGCAACAAATTCGGTGTGGGTCTGTGTGGCTTTCCTCGAGGTAGAAGCGCGGTTCCCTGGAGGGCGAGGCACCTTCCTGGAACTAATGGACTCTGCGACGAAGCGTGGAATCGACGTACGTGTGTTGGTCTGGCATCCGGAGGGTCACAGTGTGGGTGCCGCCGACGTCTTTCCCGGTGATAGGACCTCGGCTGAACTGCTGGCGGATCGGGGCACCAGGTGGAACGTGCGGTGGGACGCGGTGGGTCGGAACTGTCAGCACCAGAAGGTCTGGTTAGTCGACGCCGGCACCTCTGACGCGGTGGCTTTCGTGGGGGGCATCAACATCACCCGTGGATCGATGGCCGGCCGGGACCACGCCCAACCCGATCCATCGCTCGGATTCGCGCCCGGTGAGCGGTACTCCAATATCCACGACGTGCACTGCCGGTTGCAGGGCCCGTGTGTGGCCGATGTGCACGACAACTTCGTGATGCGATGGAACGGGGCGTCCGAACGCGACCGATTGCACGGCTCGTGGTCCGGCGACCAGCTCGACGGCCGCACCGACGACCTGGTGGGGTGGCGTCCGGCGGAGGTGCCTCTGTCGGCCGGGGCGACCACGGCGCAGATCCAGCGAAGTGTCCTTCCCGGGTTGTACGACGAGCTACCGGATGGCGAGAACGCCGTGCGGGAGCAGTACCTGTCGGCCATCGCCGGGGCGAGGGACTACATCTACATCGAGGATCAGGTGCTGCTCAGCCGGGTCGTTCTGGTGGCGCTGCGTGAGGCGCTGGACCGGGAGGTGCTGGTCGTTGCGTCGGTGCCCGGCGATCCGATGCCCGAGCTGGCTGCGGCGCGCTCCCATCCGGGTATCGCCGCGGGTTACGAGGCTTTGGCTGCCCTCGGGGCCTATGACGGGTTCTGCCTGTCGGCTCCAGCGGTGCGCCGGGAGTGGGGCGTCGAAGAGGTGTACGTACATGCCAAGACGGCGGTGGTCGACGACATGTGGGCGACCATCGGTTCGACGAACCTGGTGTTCAGCTCGTTCCAGGGCGACACAGAGATGAACGTGTCGTTCTGGGACCCGGCCGGTGATGACGGCGTGGCCCGGGCGTTGCGGGTACGACAGGTGGACGAGCAGGGGGGCTTCGACTCGTCGGGGATGGACGGACGGTCCGCGCTGGCCCGTCTCATCGAGGTGGCCCGGGCCAACGCTGCGGTCCGGGCGGCCGGAGGGTCTTGGGGCGGCTTCGCCTGTGCCATCGACCCCGCCGGGTGGGCTACCTGAGCAGAGAAACGGGCCCTCCGCGCCGCTGTCACAGGGCGCGTCTACGTTCGACGCATGGAAACCGTGCTGGTCCTCGTTGCCGTCTTCTCCGTCCTCATCGCGGTCGTGACCGTGGTGTGGGCCACCCGCCGACCCGCGCCGGTGGGCGAGGTGGAGCCCGCCGCCCCGTTGCTGGATGCCGCGGCGCTTGTCGCCCAGATCGGGGCCGAGGTCCGAGCCCAGGTCGGGACCCAGGTGGCCGAGACGGCGGCCAGCGCCCTGAAGCACAACAACGACCAGTTCCTGACGCTGGCCACCGAGCGAATGGGAGCGGTCCATGAGCAGACCAAGGGCCTGTTGGATCCGTTCAGCGAGCAGATGCGAAAGCTCGGTGAGACCGTAGGCAACCTCCAGACCTCCCACGAGAAGGAGAAGGGCGCGGTAGGTGCCCTGACCCTGCAGCTGGGCCGTCAGATGACGGAGTTGCAGTCCACCACCACCACGCTGACCGAGGCGCTCCGTTCCTCGTCGGCTCGAGGTGCGTGGGGTGAGAACCAACTCCGGAACGTCATCGAGTTGTCCGGCATGGAGCCGTACTGCGACTTCACCGAGCAGGTCACGGCCGAGAATCGGGCCGGTGAGCGGATCCGGCCCGACGTGAAGGTTCGTCTCCCCAACGGTGCCCAACTCTTCGTTGACGCCAAGGTTCCGCTGGACGCCTACCTCCGTGCCCAGGAGGCCACCGATCCGGCGGTGGTCGAGACCGAGCTCAAGGCCCATGCCAAGGCGCTTGAGGCACACGTCGGCGCGCTAGCCGGGAAGAAGTACTGGGAGGCGGACGGTGAGCCGTCTCCCGAGTTCGTCGTGTTGTTCGTGCCCGGTGAGTCGTTTCTGGCTGACGCCCTGCGTGCCGAGCCGGGTCTGCTTCAAAAGGCCATGAACCAGCGGGTCCTACTGGCCTCGCCGGTGAACCTGCTGGCCCTGTTGTGGGCGGTGGCCGGGGGCTGGCAGCAGGCCCGTCTGGCCGAAAACGCGCGGGACATCGCCGAACTGGGTACCGAACTCTACGACCGGGTGGGCACCCTGCTCGACCACGTGGACAAGACGGGTCGTGGCCTGGGGACGGCGATCGGCGCCTACAACAAGCTGGTCGGCTCGATCGACGACCGTCTTCTGCCCACTATGCGGAAGTTCCCCGAACTGGGAGTGGGTAGTGATGCGCTCAGCTCACCATCCGACATCGAGGTGGCACCGAGAGATCTACGGGCTGGTGAACTCCCGTCAGCTGTTGAAGGAGCCGGGGGGGACGAAACAAGCGTCTGACCGTGCCTCCATCTCGTCGGCGGGCTGTTTGGTGCCTCACGCCTGATCCATCACAGCACGATCCCGTCGACCAACCGGCCCGCCATGGTGAGGAGTTGGACAGCGCGGTCGTGGAGATCGCGACCAGTCTCAGCCGGTGCGCGTCCGGCTGCCGCCCGGGCGTTGGTTCCCTCAAGGATGATGCCGAGCTTGTAGCACGCCAGCGTCCACCACCAGGCCAGATCTTCAAGGGAGAGGCCCGTTTGGTCGGCATACCGGTCTGCGAGTTCCCGCCAGTCGGGGAATCCGGGGGCACTAGCGTGGAACGAGCCGACGCTCTGAGAGGTAGCCAACAGCCAAGCAATGTCAAGGCGCGGGTCCCCTGAGGTCGTGAGTTCCCAGTCGACAATGGCCGCCACCTCCGGACGGTCGCGTCGGGCCATCACGTTCGCCAGGTGAAAGTCCCCGTGGATGATCCGGATAGTTGCCTCGCGCGGGCGGTGCTCGTCTAGCCAGATCCCCACCCGGTCGACGTCAGGAAGGTTCGGACCGGCGTAGCCCTCTGTCTCCGCGTACGACTCGAGTAAAGATCGCCATCGGGAAACTTGTCGCTCAAGCCAGCCAACGGGGCGCCCGAGGTCCGCGAGCCCGACGGCCGACGGCTCCACGGCGGCCAGCGCCGCGATGGCGTCAACCATCGACAAGCCAAAAGCATGCTGCCAGCGCGGGTCGTCGTACCGCCCTTCCAGGCCTGACCCAGGGTTGAAGCCGTCAACGACCTCGCCGAGGTGGAAGCACGTCCCGATCACTGACGGGTCGTCGCACACAGCGAGAAACGCCGGGTGGGGGACGTCGCTTCCTGACAGGGCGGCCAGCACCCGGGCCTCCCGAAGCATCGTCTCGTTGCTATTCGGCCGGGGATGCCGGGGCGGCCGTCGAAGGACCATCTCCGTCCCATCCTCGCGGGTCAGGTGGAAGAGGTGGTTCTGGGTGCCGCCCGCCAGTTCCCGGAAGGCCACCACTGGGCCATTGCCCGGCGCTGAGCTACTGGTGAGCCAGACCTGTAAGGCCGACCAGTCGAGCAGCCCACCTCTATCGTCCAACGTTCCCCCGAGTCCAACCATCTGTTCAGGTTGCCACTACTGTCGGCGACCGCGACACGCTGCAATGGTCGGTCCGGAAAGTTTCGCTCCGGCCGTGAGGAGGTGGCGTCGGCACGGACACTGAGAATGTAGGAGGCGAAGGTGGCGAGCGAAGTACGGGCAGCGATGGTCCAGACGGGCTGGACCGGCGATAAGGAGTCGATGATCGAGCTCCACGAGAAGTACCTGGCTGAGGCCGCTGAGGCCGGTGCTCGGGTCATGTGCTTCCAGGAACTCTTCTACGGCCCCTATTTTTGTCAGGTCCAAGACGCCGCCTTCTACGACTACGCCGAGGCCATCCCCGACGGCCCTACCACCAAGCGGTTCCAGGAACTGGCGGCCAAGTACGGCATGGTGCTGATCCTGCCTATGTACGAAAAGGAGCAGGAGGGCCTGCTCTACAACACCGCGGCGGTCATCGACGCCGACGGCTCCTACCTCGGCAAGTACCGGAAGACTCACCTCCCCCAGGTCAAGGGCTTCTGGGAGAAGTTCTACTTCCGCCCCGGGAATCTCGGGTACCCGGTGTTTGAGACCGCTGTGGGTCGGGTCGGCGTCTACATCTGTTACGACCGCCACTTCCCCGAGGGGTGGCGGGCCCTGGGCCTGAACGGTGCCCAGATGGTGTTCAACCCGTCGGCTACCAGCCGGGGCCTGTCGGCCTACCTGTGGAAGCTCGAGCAGCCGGCGTCGGCAGCCGCCAACATGTACTTCGTGGGGGCCATCAACCGGGTAGGCATCGAGGACCTGGGCGAGAACGACTTCTACGGGACCACCTACTTCGTCGACCCCCGGGGCCAGTTCGTGGGCGACGTGTGCTCCGACCAAGCCGAGGAGCTCATCGTGCGGGATCTCGACCTGGACCTGGTCGACGAGGTCCGCAACCAGTGGGCCTTCTACCGGGACCGCCGACCCGACATGTACGACCCGCTGACCCGGGCCTGACCCGTACCTCGCCGGAGACGTCGATGACCACTAACGCCGAACTCCTGAGCCGACACCGGGCCGTCCTACCGAACTGGCTGGCGCTCTACTACGACCCCCCGATCTCGTTCGACCGCGGCCAAGGTCGCCACGTTTACGACGTGGAGGGCAACTGCTACCTCGACTTCTTCGGCGGGATCCTCACCACCAGCCTCGGCTACGACATCCCTGAGATCACGAAGGCCGTGCAAGAACAGGCGCCGAAGACGTTCCACACCTCGACGCTCTACTTGTCCGAGTCGATGATCGAGTTGGCCGAACTCATCTCAGAACTCTCGGGCATCCCCGACGCCAAGGTGTTCTTCACCACTTCGGGTACCGAGGCCAACGACGCCGCACTGATGCTGGCCACCGTGGCTCGTCGCTCCAACCAGATCCTGGCCCTGCGCAACAGCTACCACGGACGGTCGTTCACGACTATCGCCATCACCGCCCAGAGGTCGTGGTCACCGACCAGCGTCAGTGGCATGTCGGTCAACTACGTGCACGGTGGCTACCGCCTCCGCAGCCCGTTCCGCCATCTCGACGACGAGGCTTACACCGACGCCTGCGTGGACGACCTGAACCAGGTCTTCGACATGATGACCTCGGGCGACGTGGCCGCCATGATCGCCGAGCCCATCCAGGGTGTGGGCGGTTTCGCTACGCCCCCCGACGGCTTCTTCGCCCCGATCAAGAAGGAACTCGAGAACCGTGGCGTCCTCTTCATCTCCGACGAGGTCCAGACCGGGTGGGGCCGCACCGGTCAGCACTTCTGGGGTTACCAGGCCCACGGGATCACGCCCGACATCCTCACCTTCGCCAAAGGTGTCGGCAACGGCCTGTCCCTCGGCGGCGTGATCGCCGGCGCCGAACTCATGGACTCGCTGCCCGGCAACTCGATCTCCACATTCGGTGGGAACCCGATGAGCAGCGTCGGGGCGCTGGCGACGATCCGGTACATGCTGGAACACGACATCCAGGGCCACGCGCTGCGGATGGGAGAGCGTCTCGTCGGGCATCTGCAACCCGCGGTCGAAGCCTCAGACGTGGTTGTCGAGTTGCGGGGCAGGGGCCTGATGCTGGCCATCGAGACCGTGCAGCCGGGCACCATCGAGCCCAACGGCGACGCCGCCGGCCGGATCATGGAGCAGGCTCGGGCCGCCGGTCTGTTGGTGGGCAAGGGTGGTCTGTATGGCAACGTGATTCGCATAGCGCCGCCCATGACGGTCACAGAGGCCGAGATCGACGAGGCGGGCACCACGCTGGCCGGGATCATCGAACGCCTGGGCTGACGGGCCGGGCAGAAAAGCCGCCCGCTGGCGGCACGAAGGGGGAACCAATGACGACGCTCATCAAGAACGGCACGGTGGTCAGCGCCACCGGTCGCCACGCGGCCGAGGTGCTGATCGACGGGACCACGATCGCCGCCGTGCTCCAACCGGGGTCGACCATGGCCGTCTCGGCCGAGTCGGGTGCCGACCGGGTCGTGGACGCCACCGGGAAGTTCGTGGTGCCCGGCGGGATCGACTGCCACACCCACATGGAGCTCCCGTTCGGAGGCACGTTCGCCAGCGACACGTTCGAGATCGGCACCCGGGCCGCCGCGTGGGGCGGCACCACCACCATCATCGACTTCGCCGTCCAGAAGACCGGTGAGAACGTGCGGGACAGCCTCGAGGCGTGGCAGGCCAAGGCAGACGGCCAGTGCGCCGTGGACTACGCCTTCCACATGATCTTGGGAGGCGTCGACGACGCGGCGCTCAAGGAGATGGACGCCCTGGTCGACGAGGGCATCACCAGCTTCAAGCTATTCATGGCCTACCCGGGCGTCTTCTACAGCGATGACGGCCAGATCCTGCGGGCCATGCAGAAGGCAGCCAACAACGGCGCGCTGATCACCATGCACGCCGAGAACGGCATCGCCATTGACGTGCTGGCCGAACAGGCCGCGGCCCGGGGTCAGACCGATCCCGTGTACCACGGCATCACCCGGCCCTCTCGCATGGAGGGCGAGGCCACCAACCGGGCCATCCAACTGGCCCTGGTAGCCGGAGCGCCCGTCTACTTCGTCCACCTCTCGGCCAGCGAGGCCCTCGAGAGGGTGGCCGAGGCCCGCGACGCCGGACACAACGTGTTCGCCGAGACATGCCCCCAGTACCTGTACCTGAACCTGGAGGACCACCTCGGGGCTCCCGGTTTCGCTGGTGCCGGCTATGTCTGTTCACCCCCGCTGCGAACGAAGGAACACACCCATCACAAGGACCTGTGGAGGGGCCTACGGACCAACGACCTGGCCATCGTGGCCACCGACCACTGCCCGTTCTGCATGAAGGACCAGAAGGAGCTCGGAAAGGACGACTTCCGGGCCATCCCCAACGGGATCGGCGGCGTGGAGCACCGGATGGACCTCATCTACCAGGGCGTGGCCATGGGTGAGTTGAGTCTGGAGCGGTGGGTGGAGACGTGTTCGACCACGCCGGCCCGCATGTTCGGCATCTATCCGCAGAAAGGGGTGATCGCGCCGGGTTCGGACGCCGACATCGTGCTGTACGACCCGGAGGCCAGGACCGAGATCTCAGTCGACACCCATCACATGAGCATGGACTACTCGGCCTACGAGGGGTATTCGATCGACGGCAAGGTCGACACGGTGATGTCCAAGGGACGGATTCTGATCGAGGACGGTGAGTACCACGGGGCCAAGGGTCACGGGGCTTACCTCCGACGCGGCCTGTCGACCTATCTCCAGTAGCACCGACCTCCGGTAGCCCTCGTAGTTTCCGGCGGCCCGGATGGTCCGCCCCCTGAAGGAGAACCCGATGAACGAGATCCAGCACCTGATCGACGGGGTCGCGTCGCCGTCCACGTCCGGCAATGACGGTCCGATCTTCGATCCGGCTACCGGCCAGCAGACCGGGACGGTCGCCCTGGCCTCGGTGGCCGAGGTGGATGCCGCGGTGGCCTCGGCCCGGAGCGCCTTCGACGGTTGGAGCGAGGTGTCACTGGCCCGCCGCACCAAGTTGATGTACGAGTTCCGCAACCTGCTGGTGGCCAACGCCGACGGGGTGGCGGCACGGCTGTCGGCCGAGCACGGCAAGGTGCTAGACGACGCCCGCGGCGAGGTAGCCCGAGGCATCGAGAACGTTGAGTTCGCCTGCGGCATCGCCGATGCGCTCAAGGGCCTCCACAGTGAGGGCGCCAGCACAGGTGTGGACGTCTACACCGTGCGTCGGCCCCTTGGGGTGGTGGCAGGGATCACCCCGTTCAACTTCCCGGCCATGGTCCCCATGTGGATGTTCCCCAACGCCATTGCCTGTGGGAACACTTTTGTCCTCAAGCCATCTGAGCGTGATCCCTCAGCACCTCTGTTCATCGCCGAGCTCTTCCAGGAAGCAGGCTTCCCCCCTGGCGTGTTGAACGTGGTCAATGGCGACAAGGTGGCTGTCGACCGCCTGGTCGAGCATCCTGATGTGAAGGCGGTGAGCTTCGTCGGGTCCACACCTATCGCCCGGTATGTGTACGCCTCGGCGACCGCCAACGGCAAGCGGGCTCAGGCCATGGGCGGGGCCAAGAACCACATGATCGTGCTTCCCGACGCCGACTTGGACATGGCGGCCGATGCGGCGGTGTCGGCGGCCTACGGGTCGGCCGGCGAGCGCTGCATGGCCATCTCGGTGGTCGTCGCCGTAGGCGACGCGGGGGACCGGCTAGTCGAGGCCATCCGGGTCCGTATGGAGAAGTTGGTCATCGGTCCGGGGACCGACCCTGCATCGGAGATGGGCCCGCTCATCACCCGGGAGGCTCGCGATCGGGTGGCCGGCTACATCCAGGCGGGTGCCGATGCCGGCTGTCGGGTAGTGGTCGACGGTCGGGACCAGGCATTTGACGGCGACGGTTTCTTCCTCGGCGTGTCGCTACTCGACCACGTCACCACCGACATGAGCGTCTACACCGACGAGATCTTCGGTCCGGTGCTGTCGGTGGTGCGGGCCGACTCGTACGCCGAGGGTGCCCAGATGATCCGCGACAACCCCTTCGGGAACGGGGCGGCCATTTTCACCCGGGACGGTGGGGCGGCCCGCCAGTTCCAGCAGGACGCGGACGCCGGAATGGTCGGCATCAACGTGCCCATCCCGGTACCCGTCGGCTACCACTCGTTCGGAGGGTGGAACGATTCGGCGTTCGGCGACCACACCATCTACGGGCCGGAGGGGCTGCGGTTCTACACCCGACCCAAGGTGATCACCAGCCGGTGGCCCGACCCGTCGACCAGCGGCGTCGACCTCGGTTTCCCCCGTAACGACTGAAAGGAAGGCTGGGCGAATGGACTTCGGAGTGGTTTTGCAGACGGACCCTCCGGCATGGCGCGTGGTCGAGTTGGCCCGCCAAGCCGAGACCCTCGGGTTCACCCACGCGTACACATTCGACAGTCACGTCCTGTGGCAGGAACCGTTCGTGATCTACAGCGCCATGTTGGCAGCCACCAAGAAGATGGTGGTCGGCCCCATGGTGACCAACCCGGGTACCCGGGACTGGACGGTCATCGCCTCGCTGTTCGCCACCCTCAACGACATGTACGGCGAGCGCACGGTGTGCGCCATTGGCCGGGGCGATTCAGCAATGCGGGTCATCGGTCGCAAGCCCTGCAATCTGGCCACCCTTGAGGAGTCCATGGGGGTCATCAAGGACCTGGCCGAGGGCGGCACCGCCGAGTACAACGGCACCACTCAAACCTTCCCGTGGCGCAATGGCGGCTCGCTTCCCATGTGGATGGCCGCCTACGGGCCGAAGGCGCTTGATCTCTGCGGCCGGAAGGCCGACGGCTTTGTACTCCAGTTGGCCGACCCGCAGATCGCCGAGTGGACCATTGCCGCCGTGAAGCAGGCCGCGGCCGACGCCGGGCGAGACCCCGAGTCGCTGACCATCACCGTGGTGGCTCCGGCCTACGTCGGCGATGACCTCGCCCACCAGCGCGACCAGGTGCGTTGGTTCGGAGGGATGGTCGGCAACCACGTAGCCGACCTTGTTGGCCGGTACGGCGCCGACGGGTCGGCGGTGCCCCAAGCTCTGACCGAATACATCGAGGGTCGGAAGGGCTACGACTACACGGAACATGGCCGGGCCGGCAACGAGCACACCGACTTCGTGCCCGACGAGGTCATCGACCGGTTCTGCATCCTCGGCGATGAGGATGCCCACATCGCTCGGCTCCGCGAACTCGAGAGCCTCGGCGTGGACCAGTTCGCCATCTACCTAATGCACGACCAGAAGGACGAGACCCTTGACGCATACGGCCGGAAAATTATTCCGGCTCTAGCCCGTTAACAGATTCAGCACCGTCTCTAGGCCGGATCGCTTCCGATCTGACCTGGACGCAACAACTGAGAGAGCGTGACCACCTTGTTATTTAGGCAAAGAAAGATCCATGTCGTGGTCGAAGAAACCCGTCACGACTTCGGCCCGTCACCAAGTCGGCCCGCCTTGAAAGGGGCCGCCGCTGCTGTTGTTAGCAATCCATTCGTTGGTGACTATGTAGCCGATCTGAGCCCTGCTGAGGAGGAACTACGCGACCTGGGCCATCAGTTGGGTGAGTTGCTTGTTGGGCATCTAGGTGGCGATCCTCACGCTATTGACAGCTATGGCAAAGGAGCGATCGTCGGGGCAGCGGGGGAGATCGAACACGGCGCCATGTGGCACATCCCTGGTGGCGGCGGGATGAGGGCTGCCCTCGGAAAGGGAGAGGCCATCGTCCCGTCCACCAAGAAAGTAGGACCGCTCGGAGCAAGGCTAGACGTCCCCCTTACCCATCTTGAGTGGTCTTACGTCGGAAGCCATTACGACGCAATCGAAGTAGGAGTTCCAGACGCACCACGGCCGGATGAGTTGGTACTGATCCTTGCCATGGCAATTGGTGGACGGATAAATGCGCGCCTTGCCGGAGGTTTCACCCTGGATGACCGGGGTCAACCCGGCGTGCCGGCATGAGGGTTGCGTGCCTTGGCCTTGGGCGTATGGGTTGGCATATCGCTGGACATCTGGCCGACCACAGCGATGCCCATGATCTAGCGGTTTTCGATGTCGTCGATGGCCTTACAGGCCGGTGGGTCGAAGAGCACAACGGCACGGAGGCCGACTCAGTGGAGTCGGCAGTCACTGGTGCGGAGTTCATCGTCACCTCGCTGCCGTCAGACCAGGAGTTGGCGGAAGTCGCGACAGAGGTTCTGCCCGCCATCGCTGAAGGGGCAATCTGGATCGATCACTCCACGACCTCTGCGCAGATCGCTTGCGAGTTAGGAAGCGGCATGTCCGCGGTTGGCGGCCACTTTCTTGACGGGCCTGTCTCCGGTGGTGTCGATGGAGCGCGCCGGGGGGCGCTCTCGGTAATGGTTGGTGGTGAGGAAAGCGCATTTGCCAGAGTTGAGCCCTTAGTAGAGATCTATGCCTCTCGGGTGCGACACATGGGTCCGGTTGGCGCAGGCCAACTGACCAAGATGACGAATCAGATCTGTGTGGTCGGGCTATGTCAGGCACTTGCCGAAGGTCTGGACTTTGCCTCTCGGGCTGGACTCGATGTCGAAAATGTGGTCGAGGCGATGTTGCAAGGTTCCTCAACTTCCTGGCAGATGGAAAATCGGGCCGACAAGATGCTGGCCGGTGAATACGACTTTGGCTTCTCCACCGCGCTGATGCGAAAGGACATAGGACTTGTTCTCGAGGAGGCCTCTTCCATGGGTGTTTCACTTCCGATCACCGCATTGGTGGGCCAGTTCCTGGCAGATGTAGACGCCATGGGGGGAACCACTTGGGACTGGTGCAGCTTGATGGAGAGACAACGGCGATTCGCCCCCGCGAATCTGCCACCAAACAATGCAGATGGCCGTTGAACGATGTGTCATGACGCCCAAGAACATTGCGGGCGCAGCGACTGCAGGACCTTTCGAAATGAGAGTCCCCTGAGCCCCGGTCCGGTTGCCTAATGGCACGCGGCGGAAAGTGGCTTCGTGTGGCCATGACCGTGCTTGCCGCGATCGTCCTCCTATTCGGCATATGGGAGGGCTACAAGTGGGTTGGTCAACAGACCGGTGACTACTGGCCCGGCACTTCAATCGAGCTCCCAGCGTCAACCGATGACCTCACCATGCCCCACGCAGTGGACATCGCCAACGAACTGTTCGAAGAGGTTCGAGATGGCCGGACCCGTTTGCCGCTGTTCCTATTCCTGCTGAAGAAGGGTTGGTTCACCCTCCAGGAGGCGGCCATCGGGTTCACCCTTGGTCTAACAGTCGGCCTCGGTCTGGCCATCCTCATGCTCCGTTGGCGGGTTGCCGAACGCGGGCTGCTGCCGTGGATCAACGTGTCCCAGACGATTCCACTGATCGCGCTAGCACCGATCGTCGTGACCTGGGGGCGCCAGCAGGACCTACCCGACATGCTCTCGATCTCACTGATCGCTGCCTACCTAACTTTCTTCCCGGTTGCCGTCAGCGCTCTTCGGGGCCTGCAGTCCCCCGATTCTGCCCACGTGGAGCTCATGCGTTCCTACGCAGCTCCCTGGCGGACCACCCTCGTCAAACTGAGGCTTCCCGCTGCACGTGCCTATCTGTTTCCTGCATTGAAGATTGCAGCAACGCTCAGCGTTGTTGGGGCCATCGTTGGTGAGATCTCCATCGGCACCAAGACCGGTCTGGGACGGGCGATCCTTGAATACGCGCAGCGCTACGCCGTCTCGCCTGAGCGGCTCTACGCGTCGGTGATTGGTGCAGCGGTTCTTGGCCTCTTGGTTTTTGGACTGGTCTCCCTGGCCGAATGGATCGTGGTGCGACGCACCGGTGAGGTCACATCATGAGTAACCCAGTTCTGGCAGAAAAAGCGGTTGTCGTAGATGGGGTCGACAAGGTCTTTAACGTCGGGAGCGATTCCGAGGTAGAGGCATTGTCTGACATCAACCTGACCGTTGAGGCCGGGGAGTTTGTATCGCTGATTGGCCCCTCGGGTTGCGGCAAGTCGACTCTCTTGCGCCTGATTGGCGACTTGCTCGCCCCAACCACGGGAGCGTTGACGGTATTCGGCAAATCAGCCCACGAGGCTCGCCTGAATCAGGACTACGGCATGGTGTTCCAGCATTCCGGTCTATTCGATTGGCGTCGGGTGCTGGCCAACATCGAGCTGCCACTCGAACTTCGTGGCTGGTCGAAAGCTGACAGGTCAGCCCGATCGGCAGAGATGCTCGGGTTGGTAAGGCTTGAAGACTTCGGTGGGCACTATCCCCGCCAACTCAGCGGCGGCATGCAACAACGGGTGTCTATTGCCCGGGCGCTCTCATTTCAGCCGAAGTTGTTGCTAATGGACGAGCCTTTCGGGGCGCTCGATGAGATGACCCGCGAGCACATGCAGCTTGAACTACTTCGGATATGGCGGGAAACCCATACCACCGTGGTATTCGTCACCCACTCGGTACCCGAGTCGGCTTTTCTTTCCAACCGAGTAGTGGTCTTGTCGCCACGGCCCGGCCGTATCCACTCTGTAGTTGACGTTGACCTAGGTGAGCGCAGCGACGATACGCGACAAGATCCAGCCTTCTTCGCGAAGGCCACTGAGATCCGCGAAGCGCTCCGGGCCGTAGAGAGCGGCGAGTGATGGTTCGGCGAGTTCGCGGCCAGATTTCCGTCCTGGGGCCGCCGATCACGGTGGGTGTGGTCGGTCTCCTGCTCTGGGAAGCGTTCGTGAGGGGATTTGGAATTCGGGAGTTCCTATTGCCAAGGCCCACGTCGATCATGGAAGAACTCGTCGACAATTGGCCCGTTCTACGCCATGCCATATGGGAGACGGGATGGATCGCTGTAAGTGGCCTACTGATCGGCATCATGGCCGGCGTAGCGCTGGCTTTCGTCACCACACGCTTTCGTACCCTCGAAGAGGGGCTCACACCACTTGCCGTGGTCGTCAACGCCACGCCCATTGTGGCCCTTGCGCCGATCTTTAATGCCTGGTTCGGGATCACCGGCACGCTCAGCAACCAGGCCGTAGTAATCGCTGTGGTCTTTTTCCCGGTTTTCATTAACACGTCTCGAGGCCTCACCGAAGTACATCCCGATGAGATTGAGCTCATGCGTTCCTATGCGGCTAGCGAGTGGACGATCCTCCGGGAGGTTCGAATCCCCAACGCTCTTCCGTTCTTCGCCAACTCTCTCCGGTTGGTGGCGCCCCTGTCGGTAATCGCCGCGATCGTGGCCGAGTACTTTGGGGGCCCCCAGGACCGCATCGGCAACGTGATCACGTCGAACGTCGCATTCGTGAGATACGACGTTGCTTGGGCCGCCATCGCAGTCGCCTCCGCTCTTGGCCTAACTTTGTTCGCTGTAGCCCTAATAGTTGAGCGTGCAAGCATGCCTTGGCGAGCGGCGATGGGGGACAGCGAGTACACAACTACACCCGGGAGGGAATGATGAAGAAGCGATTGACGACGAGACTGCTGGCGGTGCTGGCAGCCCTAACGTTGTTTGCCACTGCTTGTGGCAATGACGAAGCTGCGGTCGGCATTGGCGACTGCGAATCAGTTGACTCTGTTTCGCTGCAACTGCAGTGGCTTACCCAGGCCCAGTTCGCTGGTTATTACGCGGCGGCTGACGAGGGGATCTACGAGAGGTACTGCCTCGACGTGGAGATCCGCGAAGGCGGTGTCGACATCGCTCCCCATCAGCAGTTGGCTTCAGGAGCTGTGGATTTCGCCGTGTCATGGGTGCCCAAGGCCCTGGTGCCGCGCGAAGAGGGCATGGACATCGTAAACGTGGCCCAGGTATTCCAGCGCTCGGGAACCCTGCAGGTCTCGTGGGCTGACGCCGGCATCGACGGTCCCGCGGACCTGGCTGGCAAGGTCGTCGGCAACTGGGGCTGGGGCAACGAGTTCGAGCTCCTAGCTGGCTCGCGCAAAGCAGGTCTCGATCCATCCAGCGATTACGAGTTGGTCCAGCAGAGCTTCGACATGCTCGCCCTGCTCACCAGGGAGATCGACGCTGCCCAGGCAATGATCTACAACGAGTACGCCCAGATGCTTGAGGCAACCAACCCGGCGACCGGCAAGCGTGTCACCGCGGACGACCTCTCGATCATCGACTGGAACGACGAAGGGACGGCCATGCTCAACGACGCGATCTGGGCCGACGGCGCCCGACTCGGTAACGCGGACTACGCCGACATCACCACCCGCTTTGTGGCTGCCTCTCTTGAGGGTTGGATGTACTGCCGCGACAATTCAGCGGATTGCGTTGAAATCGTGCTCAACAACGGCTCGTCGCTTGGTGCATCACATCAGGCGTGGCAGATGAACGAGATCAATGGTCTGATCTGGCCATCGCCCGACGGGGCCGGCGTGATGGATGAGGGCCTGTGGGCCCAGACCGTCGACGTGGCGACTAGCCAAGGCATTCTCGCCTCAGCGCCCGACTCCGGCGCGTACACAACGGAGTACGCCGAGGCGGCCGTAGAGATGTTGAAGAACCGCGGTGTGGACACCACCGGCAAGAACTGGCGTCGAGTGGATGTGACACTCAACCCGGGCGGCGAGTAGCTGTTCGGAGGGGCGGCGGCGTCTCTGTCCCGCTTGCCCCAACTCCCGGGTGTCCCGGGTGGCCTGACCGACATCATTCGGTTGGGCCACCCGGCTCCGGACGTATACCCGACCCCATCAGGCTGGTCCTGTGACTGGTGACCAGCCCCCTCGTCGGGCTCGTCACATGGCGAGGGCGAGAGAATGACCTGATGAGGGAGATGGCCACCAGGGTTGCGATAGTCGTCGTGGGCTTGACTCTGTTTGGCGTTGGTATCGGTGCCCTGTTCTTAGCCAACCTAGGTGTCGGGCCATGGGACGTCCTGCACGACGCTTTGGCCGTTCTGCTCGATCGTCAACCGGGCACGGTCATTCTCGGACTGGGGGTGGTGCTGCTCGCCCTATTGGTCGGGCTTCGCCAACCGATTGGCTTGGCCACGTTGGCCAACGTGGCCATCGTTGGCACGACGGTAAATGTGCTGCTGGCCGTTGTGGACACGCCGTCGGCCATGGCGGCCCGTCTGGTGTTGGTGGCCACTGCTCCGATGGTGGTGGCCTTCGGCTCGATGCTCTATATCGGTGGTGGCATCGGTATCGGGCCTCGTGACGGCCTGATGACGGCGCTGGTCGATGCAGGGTTGAGCTTCCGGGTCGCCCGGACGCTGCTGGAGGTCACGGTGCTGTTGGTCGGCATCGTCCTCGGAGGCCGGTTCGGACTGGGAACCGTGGTGTTTGCCTTGACGGTCGGTTCTGCTCTGCAGTTCTTCCGCGCCAGAGTCTGGGCTGGATACCCCGAGTCGCCCGGGTATGTCTATCGCCGTGCCGGGTTTGCCGACTGACTCATCGTCTCGACCGTTACCAGGCGATCTGCAACTCGGTTGGGCCCCGGAAGGTGATGTTCGGGAAGTAGTCCAGGTCCTGGTCGTCGACCAGACGTAGGCCGGGTATTCGTTCGGCGAGGATCTCGGTCACCACCTGGGCTTCGAACTTGGCGTACCGGGCACCCAGACAGAAGTGCACGCCTTTGCCGAACGAGATGTGCCGGTTGGCGTCCGGCCGGTGTATGTCAAATGCATCCGGGTCGTCCCATATGTCGGGTTGTCGGTTGGCTGACGCGAAGTTGAGGAAGACCGTGGTTCCCTCGGGCACCTCTATGTCTCCCACCACAGTGTCTCGGGTGGTAATCCGTCGCCACGAGACTTGGCTGGATTCGAAGCGCATGACCTCCTCGATGGCGTTGACGGCCAGCGTCGGATCGGCGCAGATGTCCTTCCACTGGTCCCGTCTGGGCAGCAGGCACAGCAGGGTGTTGCATAACAGTGAGGTGATGGCCTCGTGGCCGGCGAACGACAGTCCGTAGATCACCGACTCCACCTCCCGGTAGGAGATCTCGTCGGGGTGGTCGGCGTGGGCGGCCAGCAGTTCTGAGGCGAAGTCGTCGCCCGGGTGGTCCCGCTTGGATGCGGTGAACTCCCGGCAGTAGCGCCAGTAGTCGACCATGTGGGTGGCGATCTCGACTTGCTGGTCGGCGGTGGGTCGACCCCACGAGAATGCCTTGCGTTCACCGCACCATGTCTTGAGGCGGGCATCGTCGGCCTCCGGAAAGCCGATGAACCGGAAGATGGTCTCGCCGGGCAGTGGAAAGGCGAACGACCCGACGAATTCGGCGGGCGAGCCGGCTCCCAGCATGGCGTCGATCAGTTCGTGGCTGCGTTTGCGGATGTAGGGCTCCAGGGTCCGCAGTCGTCGGTTGGAGAACCCCTGCCGGGTGTGCACCCGGATGCGACCATGGTCGGGCTCCGGTCGGTTCGACATCACTGCCACAGGGTCGTAGTCGGGAGCGCCGAGAACGTCGTGGGCTTCCGGGGCTAGGGGAAAGACCGGGTCCTGGACGTTGGTCGAGGCGAAGGTTTCGTGGTCGGTGAACACCGCATCGATGTCGGCCATCCGTGTTACCACGAGAGCGCCGATACTCTCGGCGTAGAAGACGGGGTGATCGGCGGCCAGTTGGGCGGCGATCGGGTAGGGGTCGGCTAGGTAGTCGTCGTCCAGCGGACTCCACGATGCGTGGACCGGGCAGCCCGTCGGCGCCGGCGGAACGTCGGCGCGCTCGCGGTGGTAGTCCTGCTTAGTCATCGGTGCGTCCCGGCGCCGGGGCGAAAGCACTGCGTAGGTCACTGGTGGACTGGGCCAGCATCATGGTGTCGACACCCACACCCACGAATGAGGCTCCCGCTTCCACGTACTCCTCGACCAGTTCAGGCGTCGTTGCCAATACACCGGCCGGCTTCCCGGCCGCTCTGATGGCCCGGATGGTCTCAGACACAGCGGATCGCACCTCAGGGTGGCCGGGTTGGCCGAGGTGGCCCAGGGTGGCGCCCAGGTCGGACGGCCCGACGAACAGCGCATCCACGCCGTCGACCGCAGCGATGTCGTCGAGGGCGTCTAGGGCGGCTAGTGACTCGATCTGGACGATCAGGCAGGCCTCGGCATCGGCTCGCTCCCAGTGGTCGGTCAACCGTCCCCAGCGGGCGGCCCGGGCGCTGGCCACGCCCCGGGTACCGGTCGGTGGATAGCGAACGGCGGCGGCCATCTCGGCCGCGTGATCAGCGGTGTCGACCATGGGGGCGATGATGGTCCGTGCACCGAGATCCATGGCCTGCTTGACCAGCGAACGCTCGGCTCGGAGGGGTCGGACAATGGGTTCCACCGGATGGGCGGCGATGGCCTGAAGTTGGGCCAGCGTGGTCCGGGCGTCGTTGGGGGCGTGCTCCTGGTCGATGGTCAGCCAGTCGAAGCCGGCACCCGCGGCGATCTCGGCGGCCACCGGGTCGGCCAGGCTCAGCCATAGCCCGTACTGGACGGTGTCACCGGCCAGTCCCTGCTTGAACCGGTTGGGTGGCGTGTTCTTCGGGGAGATCGGCATCAGGTGAATCCCAGGGTGAATCGACCCAGTGGGCCGTAGTCGAAGGCGAACTGGTCGCCCGGTCGTACATCGACGGGTCGGGTGAACGACCCGGCGAGGATGGTCTGGCCGGCCCGGAGCGAGAGCCCCTGTTCGGCGTAGCGACGGGCCAGCCACACGATGCCCAGGGCCGGATGGCCGAGCACGCCGGCCGCCAGGCCGGTCTCCTCGACGATGCCGTTACGGCTCAGTACGGCTCCGACCCGCCGGAGGTCGACATCGCGTGGGCCGACCGGTTCTCCGCCACAGATGATGCCTGCGTCGGCCGCGTTGTCGGCCACCGTGTCAATCACGGTACGGGTACGACCGGTGTCCGGATCAATCCGATGCGACCGGGCGGCTAGCAGCTCCACGGCTGGGGTGACGTGTTCGGTGGCGTCCAGCACGTCGTCAATGGTCAGATCGGGGCCGGCCGGTTCGGCCGTCAGGTCGCGGCCCAGCACGAAGGCCAGCTCAACCTCCACCTTGGGGTCGGTGAAGGCATCGGTTCTGAGCTCGGTGTCGGGGGCGAAGACCATGGCGTCGGTCAGGAACCCGGAGTCCGGGGTGTCGATCCGCATGGCCTGCTGCATGGCCCTCGACGTCAGGCCAATCTTGTGGCCCACCAGCACCTCGCCCCGATCGACCCGAAGGTCCTGCCATGCGGCTTGGACGCGGTAGGCGTCGCCCAGTGTCATGGCGGGGTGGATCATCGTGGTCTGACGGACCTGGGTGGCCGAGCGATCGGCCTCGTCGAGCAGGGCCGCCTCGGCTTGTACTAACTCCTCGGCAATCTCCCCGGAAGCCCTTTCAGAGATCGGGTCCCCGCCCGTCACCGCCCGCCTCCGTCGATTTCGGCGAGGGCATCCTCGAGCTCACGAAGGTCGGCCAGCAGCGAATCGAGGCGTTCGGCGCCGAAGCGTTCCTCGATCCGGCCGTAGATGGACTCCGATTCGGGTGCCACGCGCGTTACGAGGCGCCGACCGTCATCGGTCAATGAGAGGAGAGTCCGGCGGCGGTCCACGGTATCGGCCACCCGGTGGACCAGCCCGAGGCCCTTGAGGTCAGTGAGAATCCGCGACAGGCTAGGGGCCAGCAGGAAGGTGCGCTCGGCCACTTGGCCGACATCGAGGGGGCCGTCGGCACTGGTCAGTGCCCGCAACACACGCCACCGTTGTTCGGTCAACCCGTGGGCGGCCAGATGGGGGCGAAACCAACGCATGGTGGCCTCGCGGGCCCGCAGCAGTGCCATGGGTAGCGAGTGGGTGAACGGTCGCAGGTTGGGAGACCCGATCAGCGGTGGGGCGATATCGGTCATCGGGGTTCCGGAGATTCGGGGAATCCGGCTGGGGATCCGCCGGGGTGCTCGTCGGCGACCGTGTTTCGCAGGGTGCCCAGACCGGGAACCGAGACCTCAACCACGTCGCCGGGGGCCAGCCAACGGGGTGGGTCGAAGCGAGCGCCGGCGCCGGTGGGCGTACCGGTGAAAATCAGGTCGCCGGGCGACAGTTTGGTGAAGGTTGACAGATAGTGGACCTGATAGGCGATGTCGTACTTCATGTTGGCCGTCGAGTCGTTCTGGCGGACCTCGCCGTTCACCGTGGTGGTAATGCGTAGATCGCCGAGGTCGGATCGCCGAAGCCCGCCGTCCCCTCCTCCAGTGTTCGCAGCTGAGAAGCATGTGATCCACGGGCCGATGGCGCCAGCGGCCTGCCAGTTCTTGCCCTGGGTGACGTTGAACTTGGCGTGGCGGACCCAGTCCCGGATGGTGCCCTCGTTGCCCAGGGTCAGGCCGAGCAGGTGGTCGGGGGCATCGGCCACCGGTATCCGCCGTCCGCCACGGCCCACCACGGCCACGATCTCACCCTCGTAGTCCAACTGCGGGCTCTCCGGGGGGCGGATGAGCGCCCGATCGTGGCCGGTGAGCGAGTCAGGGAAGCGCACGAACACCGACGGGTACGAGGCGTCGGACGGGTTCAGGTACTCGTCGGCCCGGCCTCCGTAGTTGACGCCGATGCAGAACACCTTGCGGGGCCAGGCCAGCGGCCGTTCGAAGGTGACTTCGTCAAGGGCGTGGTCGGTAGCCTCGTTGAGGTGGGTTGCCGCCTCGGCAGTGCGTCCAGCGGTCACCAGACTCTGGAGGTCGGCGACGTCGGTGATGCGGGATCCGAGGTCCACCACGCCGGTGCCGGTGCGGTCCACTAGACCCCAACGGGGCTGGCGGTCGAAAGAAGCATCGAGGGAATAGCTGAGGAGTCGCATCGCTCGGGCCTCCACCTGGGGGTTTCACACCATTGATTCACATGTTATACATATGGGACCGATGAGGGGAACCCCCGTTGAGGTGGTTCTCCGGAAGGCCTGTGAGACCTCATGCCGCACATCACCATCGAGTACTCGAACAACCTCGCCGACGTCCACGACGTGGCTGCCCTGGTGGCTGACGTCCATGCCGTGGCCGCCGGCCACCCGTGGGTTCCACTCGCCGGTCTGCGTACCCGGGCCATAGTCCGCGAGCACTTCCTGGTGGCCGACGGTGCTCCCACCAACGCCTTCGTCGCCATAACCGTGCGGGTGGGTCCCGGCCGGACAGACGATGAAAAGCAGGCCTTCCTCGACACCATCCTCGATGGGGCAACTATTTCGGTGGAGGGCCCCGACGGTTCGACCACGAGCTTGGCCATCGCGTGGAGCATCGAGATCCAGGAAATCGACGCCCGGTGGCGGGTCAACCGCAACCGGATCCGCCCCCCGGGAGATGCCTCGGATGTCAGCAGGGACACTGCCTCGCCGGACGTCCGGAATGCTGGTGCGCAGGACGCAGTGTCGGATGGGCTCACCTGATGGCCTCCACCATGACCTTTGAGCAGAACCGGGAGGCTGCCGAACGCCATCTGGCCCGCTTCGCCGAACGCCCGATCCTCCACCTGGTGGGTGGTGAGGCCCAGCCGAGCGCCAGCGGGGCGACCTTCTCCAACGTGTCACCTATCGACGGCACTCCCGTCGGAGACGTCGCTTCGGGAGACGTCGCTGACGTGGACCGGGCAGCGCGCGCAGCGGCCGACGCCTTCGCCTCGTGGGGGGTCACCCCCGGCACCGAGCGCCGACGGGTCCTGCACAGGGTGGCCGACCTGATCGAGGCCCGGGCGCACGAGATCGCCGTGGTCGAATGCGTCGACACCGGTCAGACCATGCGGTTCATGGCGGCCGCCGCCCTCCGGGGTGCCGAGAACTTCCGTTTCTTCGCCGACAGGGCCCCGTCGGCCGCCGACGGACTGTCCCTGCCCACCAGTGGCCACGTCAACTACACGACCCGTCATCCCCTAGGCCCGGTGGGCGTCATCACCCCGTGGAACACCCCGTTCATGCTTTCCACGTGGAAGATCGCCCCAGCGCTGGCCGCTGGATGCACGGTGGTCCACAAGCCGGCCGAATGGAGCCCGTGCACCGCCACCCTGCTGGCCGAGATCGCGCTGGAAGCCGGGATCCCGCCGGGCGTGCTGAACGTTGTACACGGGTTCGGCGATTCGGCGGGGCGCAGCCTTACCGAGCATCCGGCCGTCAGGGCCGTGGCCTTCGTGGGCGAGTCGTCCACCGGATCGGCCATCCAGGCTCAGGGGGCACCCACCCTCAAACGGGTGCACTTTGAACTGGGCGGCAAGAACCCGGTGCTGGTGTTCGACGACGCTGACCTGGATCGGGCGTTGGATGCCGTCGTCTTCATGATCTACAGCCTCAACGGCGAACGTTGCACCAGTTCCAGCCGGCTGCTCGTCCAAGACACAATCCACGACGAGTTCGTGGAGCGACTTACCGCCAAGATGCACGGCGTACGGGTCGGGCACCCACTGGATCCGGCGAGTGTGGTCGGGCCGCTCATTCACCCCAGACACCTGGCCAAGGTCGACGGCTATCGGGCTATCGCCGAGGCCGACGGTGCCGATGTGGTGGTGGGGACCCCGTGGGAGGGTGCCCCGGCGGGAGGCAACTGGACGGCGCCCGTCCTGTTCACCGGTGCCGACCCGTCGATGCGGATCGCCCGCGAGGAGGTGTTCGGCCCCACGTTGACCGTGCTGCCGTTTGCTGACGAGGCTGATGCCGTCCAGATCGCCAACGATGTCGACTACGGCCTGGCTGGCTACGTCTGGACCGGTGACGTGGGTCGCGCCCACCGGGTGGCTCATGCGCTTGACGTGGGCATGGTCTGGGTCAACTCACAGAACATTCGTCACCTCCCGACCCCGTTCGGGGGTACGAAGGCCAGCGGTATCGGTCGCGACGGTGGCGACTGGAGCTTCGACTTCTACATGGAGATCAAGAACATCGCCATCGCTATGGACACCCACGCCATCCCGGCACTGGGAGGCTGACATCGTGAGTCTGTACGCCGTCCAGAAGTTCCTGTACCAACTCAACCGAACTCCCGACCTGCAGGGTCGTTATCGGGTTGACCGGACGGGTGCCGTTGCCGGCTTCGACCGGGCCGACGACTTGACCGTCGACGAGGTGGACGCCCTGGTCGCACCCGACATCGGCTATCTGTTCCATCTTGGCGTGAATGGGCAGATCCTCATGCACTTCGCGGCCCTCCACGGGATCGAGTGGGCCGACTACCTCCAGCAGATGCGCGACGGGATCGCCACTCACGGACCGGTCCGTGAGGGCGTGTACGCCATGATCGGCTACGACGGCGTCGATGCCCACCGTGGCCAACCCGATTTCCTGGCCGGCTCCGATGGTGCCTGCAATGCAGGCTCTGACGCTTCCGGCACTGAGACGGGGTCCTGACGTGCCACTCGTCTACGCCGGCGTGTGCAGTCACGCCCCGGGGATCACCGGACGGGCCGACCAGGCTGAACCGGGGGTGCGGGCCGCCTTCGTAGAGGCCCTGGACGGGATGCGGACCGCCATCGAAGCGTCAGGCGCCGACGCGATTCTCGTGGTGGCCGCCGAGCACTTCGCCAACTTCTTCATGGACAACATGCCCCCCTTCGCTATGGGTATGGCCGACCACTACGACGGGCCCATCGAGGACCCCGACTGGTTGGGAATCCCGAAATTCCGAGCACCCGGTGACCGAGACCTGTCCCGACGACTCGTCTCCGAGGTCATGCAGACCGTCGACGTGGCCTACGCCGAGGAGTGGCTGTTTGACCACGGCATCGCTGTGCCCCTTTCGTTCCTGACCCCCCGGTTCGACCTGCCGGTCGTGCCGGTGAACGTCAATTGTCAGGGGCCACCGCTGACGCCGCTCCACCGTGCGTGGGCCTTCGGCGAGGCCCTCCGACGAGCCGCCGACGCCGTGCCAGAGCACATTGCGCTGGTGGGTACCGGCGGGATCTCCCACTGGCCGGCCACCCCTGACTCGGGGAAGATCAACGAACCGTGGGACCGGGACTTTCTGGACCGTTGGTGCCGCAACGATCGCGACGCACTTCTCGACTATGACGACCTGGAGGTGTACGCCGACGCCGGCCAGGGGGGTTTCGAGATCCGCACCTTCCTCACAGTGAGCGCGGCGGCCGCCGGTGCGCCGGGAACCGTGCACTTCTACGCTCCGATCCCCATCTTCGCCGTGGGCTGCACGGTGGCCGACTATTCCATGGCTTGACGGACTGCTGATCTGACGGGACTGAAGGCCGGGGTCATCACCAGGCTGTCGCTGGCCGACGTCATGGGCCACCTCAAGGGCATCGACGACGGTCTATGGAAAACACCCCCAACGCCCTGTTCAAGGCTCGCCTGGCTGCCCCCGGGTCCGCTTCGCCCGATCACAACGCCGACCTCTAGCGTCGTCATTGTCAGGGAGCACCGCCAGTCGGAGCGGCTCCTTCCGTCTACCGGGTGGGTAGGCCAGGCGTGGAGGAAGTCGTGCCAACGAGCAGCGGGTCAGACGGTGTGGGGTCGACCTGCCGCGAGACGGCGCCGGTAGAGCGGCGGGCGTGGGTCGCGCTGAGCGTGGCCACGCTGGCCGGCCTGCTCACCACCATCGACATCTCGATCGTGAACGTGGCCTTCCCATCGATACGACGAGACCTGGGGGCAACAGAGGCCAGCCTGTCGTGGGTCCTCTCGGGCTACTCGATCGCCGCTGGGGCGTTTCTCATGCTGGCCGGCCGACTGGCCGACCAGAAGGGTCGTCGTCGCCTCTTCTTGATCGGAGTCACGGTCTTCGTCGTCGGCTCGCTGCTATCGGGAATGGCCGACACGACCGGGTGGCTGATCGCCGCCCGGGTGGTGCAGGGCGTGGGTGGCTCGATCCTCGGTCCGTCGTCACTGGCCATGATCCTTCCTGACTTCTCAGACGATCGACGGTCCATGGTCATCGGGATCTGGGGTGCGTCGGCGGCCCTCGGGGCGGCGCTTGGACCATCCATTGGCGCGGTGCTCATCGACTTTGCCTCATGGCGTTGGATCTTCTTCGTCAACGTGCCCATTGGGGTCCTGATCCTGGTGCTCACTCCCCGGTTCGTCCGCGAGTCATCGGATCCTGATGCCCGGGGCGGTTTCGACGTGGTGGGCGTGCCGGCCGGCACTTTGGGCATAGCCCTTGTGCTCCTGGCCGTGGTGGAGGGCGAGCGATGGGGTTACCTGTCGGCTCGCTCGGTGGGCTCGGTCCTGGCGGGCATCGCGCTCGTCGTCCTGCTCTTCGTGCGCTCGGCCCGCCATCACAGTCCGCTGATCGACCTTTCGCTGATCCGGATCCGGTCGTTCTGGTCGGCCGGGCTCGGTCAGATCTTCTTCATCACGGCGTTTATCGCCACCATCTTGTTCCACACCCTGCTACTACAGGAACTGTGGGGGTGGTCGGTGCTAGCTGCCGGCTTCGGCGTGGTGCCGGGCCCTGCGTTGGCCGCCGTCCTCGGGGGGCCGGTGGGGACGATCGTGGATCGGGTGGGCCACCGAAACGTCGTGGTCTTCGGCTCTCTGATGGCCGCCATCAATCCGCTCTGGCTGATGTCGACGGTCGGTCCGGAGTCGTCCTGGGCCACCACCCTCCTGCCGGCACAACTCTTCCTCGGGGTGGCCGTCTCCTGCTCGTTCGCCACCTACTCCTCGCTTGGCCTGCGCGACGTTTCGCCGACCCGGTTCGCCACGGCCAGCGCCATGCTCCGGACCGTGGGGTCGATCGGCTTTGCCTCGGGCGTCGCCATTGCCATAGCCGTGTTTTCGTCAGCCCGCCACCTCGGCCCGCTGGCTGCCTTCGACCGGGTCTGGACCTTCCTGTTCTGCACGTACCTGACCGGCGCGGTGTTTTGCGCCGTGGCGTGTCCCGGAAGGATCAGGCAGGCTGACCGAGGGCGACCGGCATGGCCTCGCGGCCCCGGAGGATGATCCGGGCGTTGTAAGTCGGTTCGGCGGCCAGCGCCAGGTCGGGGAAGCGCCGCACCAGACGGGTCACGGCGATCTCGCCTTCCATGCGTGCCAGCGCGGCGCCCAGACAGTGGTGTACCCCACTGCCGAACGACATGTGCCGGTTGGCATCGGCCCGGGTTACGTCCAACTGACCGGCCGTGTCGCCCCAGAAGCGGGGATCCCGGTTGGCGCTGCCCAGGGCGGTCAGCACCATTTCGCCCGACGGCACCTCGACGCCGCCGATCTCCACGTCGTGCATCATCCGTCGCCCCGAGGTCTGGACCGGGCTGTCATAGCGCAGCAGTTCGTCGGCCAGGGTCTCGTCGACCGACTCGTCGTCGCGCACCTGGGCCAGTTGGTCGGGATGGCGCAGCAGGGCGTGGGTACCGTTCCCGATGAGGTTCACTGTGGTCTCGTGGCCGGCCACGAAGAGCAGCGAGGTCATGGCCAGTAACTCCTCCTCGTCCATCCGGTCACCTTCCTCCTCAACCTGGACCAGATCGGTGAGGAGGTCCTCGGCGGGCTCACGGCGCTTCCACGCAATGGCATCGCGTAGGTAGGCCTCCATGTGGGTCCCGCCGTCGACTGCCGCATCGACCTGTTCTGGGGTGAGGTACGGCTCAAGCGTCTGGGTGAGGGCGTGGGACCACGACCGGACCCGTTCTACGTCGGCGGTGGGCAGACCGAGCATGGCGTGGATGACGGCGAACGGGATGACGAAGGCGTAGTCGGCGATCAGGTCGATCTCGTCGTCGCCCTCACGAGAGCGGGTTGAGAGGTTGTCGAGCAGTTCGTCGACGATGGTGGTGGTGCGCTCGCGCATCCGCGCGATCGACCGGGGGGTGAACGTGCGCTGGACCAGCTTTCGCAGTCGGGTGTGGTCTGGCGGGTCGAGTCCGAGGATCGAGGGGGTGCGCTCCTCACCCCGGTTGCGAAGCACTTGCATGTGCTCCGGCGTGTCGGCCGACGACTCGAAGCGGCGTACAGAGGTGTGGGGGTCGCGCAGTACCTGGTGGGCGTCGTCGTAACGGCTGACGATGAGGATGCCCAGTGGGTTCCGGTGGACGGGGTCCTCGTCACGGAGCCGGGTGTAGGTGGGGTACGGGTCGAGGAGGAACTCGGGGTCGAACGGATTCCACGAAGGGGCGGTCTCCTCGTTGACCGATGGGTCGCTCATGGTCCAGACGCTACCGACGGGTGCGTTCCCGGCCCGAACCGGGGCTTGCTTTCGTAGGGCGCATACCGACAGCAGCCCCCGAAACTCGGATAGCTGGAAGCCGGTGGCTACGGGTCTACAGGTGGCAACCGACGGCGTGGCCGGTACGGATGGCGCCCTCGATGTAGCCCACCGTGTCGGCGTCGCCCACCACGTGGACGGTCACGTCGTCTTCCAACGCAGCCTCGATGGCTTCGGCCAGCGACCGATCGGGTTCCACCCCGCCGGCGAGCAGGACGGCATCGGCCGCGAATCGCTGCTCAAGGACCTCGGGATCATCTCTGGAGGCTCTGCCATCGGAGGTTTCGACGGTCATCTCGGCCACCACGTCGTTCGGTGTGATGGCTGCCAGACGGGTGCCGGTATGGAACTCCACGCCGTGGGACCGGGCCTCGTAGAGGGTCCGCCACCGTCGCGGGTGGGCCATCTCGGTGGCCAGGTGGGTGCCTTCTTCGAGCACCGTGACCGTCCGGCCTCGCTCGGCCAGGAACTCGGCCAGCTCGGTACCGACCAGGCCACCGCCCACCACGACCACCCGGCTACCTAACGGCATCCAGCGGCGTGACAGCAAGCGGACCCGTTCCACGTCAGACGTGATGCCCAGCAGCCGACCAGCGGTGAGCACGGCACGCACCACCACGCCGGGGCGGCGGACCCCGAGGTCGCCCTCGCCGGTCAACAGGCTTCGGAGGTCGTCGCCGGACAGCACATGGGGTAGCTCCGCGCCAGGCACGTCGGGCCGACTTCGGATCGCGCCGGTGGCAACCACGACGGCGTCGGGTCGGAGCGCAGCGACCATGGCCGGCGCCACGGTGGTGCCGGTCCGGACGTCCACGCCGGCCTCGGTGATGGCAGCGATCAAGTAGCGGACCAGGTCGCCGTTGAGTGGGGTGGTGAGCGACGAGAACCGGGCCGTACCACCCAGATGGTCGGATCGTTCCAGCAGGGTCACTCGGTGACCCCGTTCGGCGGCCACCCGAGCGGCCTCCATGCCGCCCGGACCGCCGCCCACCACCACGACATGGCCGGGGGTGGGCGCCGGGGTCGGCTCGGGTTCGTCCTGATGGCCCAACCGGGCGTTCACCGCGCAGACGGGGGCCGCGTTCCAGAAGTTCTGCGCCACGCACACGAAGCAGTTGATGCACGGGCGTACAAGGTCCGGGCGCCCGCCGGCTAGCCGGTTGGGCAGGTCGGGGTCGGCCAGCAACTGGCGACCCATGGCGATCAGGTCGGCCCCACCGTCGCTGATGATCCGTTCGCCGTCATCGGGGCGGATCCGTCCCACGGCGATCACCGGCACGTCGACGGCTGTCTTCACGGTGCGGGCCAGGTCCTCGTATTGGCAGTCCAGCCACGGCAACGGGCCCTCGGTGAACCCGGTCCCGCCGGTGACCGACGAGTAGGCAGTGACGTGGATGGCGTCTGCGCCGGCGTCGGCGGCCAACGCCGCGTAGCGGGCTGCCAGATCAGGGGTGATGCCTCCCGCGAGGGCGGCATCGCGACCATTGAGGCGGACAAGCACGGCGAAGTTCGTCCCGCACCGGCTCCGCACGGCCCGTACCACCTCGAGGAGCAGTCGGGCCCGACCCTCGACACACCCGCCGTACCCATCAGTGCGCTGGTTCCAGGCCGGCGAGAGAAAGGTGTCGATCAGGTAGCCATGGCCCGCATGGACCTCGATGCCGTCCAGCCCGGCCTGTTGTACGCGCCACGCGGCATCGGCGAACTGGTCCACCACCCATGCCAGGTCGTCGGCCGATGCCTCGGCATAGGTGGGCATCTTCCCGCCGGTCAAGGTGGCCATGGCCATCAACTCGTCCATCGTGGTGTCGCGCATGATGGCCATGGGATCGGCGTCGGGAAGCGGGAGGCTGGGCACGAGGCTGGGTCGGTCCTCAGCGGTGTCGACCCCGGAGATCCGGCCGTGGTGGTTGGCCTGCACGACCATCTTCGCCCCGTGGGTGTGGACGGCCTCTCCGAGGCGCCGCAGTCCGTCGATCACCCCATCGTGGGACAGTGCCGGTTGGTGGCGTGCCGTGGCCCCGTGGGGAAAGGCAACCGCCGCTGTCTCCAGGATGAGGAGCCCGGCGCCGCCCCGGGCCCGTTCGGCGTAGTGGGTGATCAGCGGATCAGTGATCAGTCCGTCATCGCAGATGTTCTGGTCCATGGCTGGAAGGACGATCCGGTTCCGCAGGTCCATTGGCCCCACGCTGATCGGGGATAACAGCAGCGGGTGGGAGTTTCGAGTGGAGGTGGGATCTGACGGCACGTCAGGGATCCTGCCCGAGGATGGGCCGCCGGGCCAACCGCATCAACCCTTCCAGGCCCGCTGACACGGGCCGGCGTACTCAGGTGGCGAGCTTTCTCAGGGACTTCTGCCGCCAGTTCTCCGTGGTGTCCACCGCGTTGAAGGTGAAGCAGTGGATGCCGGCGATGCCCAACTCGTTGGCCCGACCCGACAGCGGGGCGATGATCTTGTTGGGGTTGTAGCCGCCGGGTGACAGCAGCCGGATGACCGACGTCTTGTTCTTCTTCAGGTACCGGACCGAGTGGCCGATACCCAGACGGATCGAGATGGTCAACAGCTTGGTGCGGTCCACGGCTCCCGGTACGCCGAGATGGCACGGCAGGTCCACACCGGCCACCCGCTGACCGGCCAGCCAGGTTCCGATGGTCTGGGCATCGAAGCACATCTGGGTTGCCATGTAGCCTTCCAGCCCGGCCTCGCGGATCAGTTCTTGCTTCTCGACAAGAGCATCGGCGAGGGCCTGATCCGGAATGGTGGAATGACCGTCGGGGTAGGAGCCGATGCCCACCACGTCGATCTCGGGCCGGCGGTCCAGGAACGACCGGAGGAAGCCGGCGGCGTCGGCGAAGGGTCCGCGCGGGTCGGCGTCGCCACCGATGCAGAAGACCTTCCGGATGCCGATGGCGTTCACCCGTTCGACGATCCGTCCGACGTGGTCCTCACTCTCGACCATCCGGGCAGCGAAGTGCGGGATGACGGTGAAGCCCTTCTCGGCGTACCCGGCGCACAGATCGAGGGTGTCGTCGATGGTCTTGGCCGGCGAGCAGGTCACCGACACGGTTGCCCCGTCCGGTAGGTGGGCGCTCTGGTCGGCCAGATTCTTCAGAGGGATGAGCTCATAGGTCATCCCCTCGAGCAGGGATCGCTGAATGGCCCGGTCAGTTCTGGGCTGGATGATTCTGGACCGTCTGGTCCGGGGTCGGGTGGCCACGCTCCCGCCCTCCTGTGCAATGCCTGGGACGGCCGAGGCCGCCCGCTGCTGATCTGGACTGGTACCGGCTGACGCCGGTATTGCTGGTACTGGCCGGGGCTTAGCTGAGGCCGACGATCTCGCCGTCCTCGTCGATGTCGATCCCCATGGCCCCCGGCTGCGCGCCGAGTCCGGGCATCGTACGCATGTCGCCGCAGATCGGGTACACGAACCCTGCGCCCACCGAGGCCCGGACTTCTCGGACGGGAAGCGTCCAGCCGGTCGGGGCGCCCTTTAGTGCCGCGTTGGAGCTGATTGAGAGGTGGGTCTTGGCAATGCACACCGGCAGGTTCCCGAAGCCGTTGGCCTCATACGAGTCGATCTGCTTGTTGGCTTGCGGCGAGAAGTCCACGCCGTCGGCGCCGTACACCTTGTCGGCCACCGTCCGGATCTTGTCCCGCAGCGACATTTCGTCGGGGTAGAGCACCTTGAACTCGCTGGGCTCGTCAGCCGCCTCGGCTACTGCCTCGGCCAGCTCGGCAGCCCCTGAGCCGCCGTCGGCGAAGTGGGTGGTCACTGCCGAGCGGGCATTGAACTCGTCGGCGATCTCACCGATGGCCGCGATGTCTGCGTCATGGTCACCGGGGAACACGTTTATGGCCACCACCGGGGACACCCCGTGGACCTGCATGTTCTCCAGTTGCTTACGAAGGTTGTCACCGCCCTGGTGGACCTCGTCGGGGTTCTCGGCCAGCAACGCCTCGGGCAGGGGCCGACCGGCCACGATCTTGTGGTTGCCGGAGTGGGCCTTGAGGCCTCGCACGGTGGCCACCAGCACGGCGGCATCCGGGGCGATGCCCGAGTAGCGACACTTGATGTTGAAGAAGCGCTCGGCGCCCATGTCGGCGCCGAAGCCAGCCTCGGTGAGGAGGTAGTCGCCGGTGTGGATGCCGATCTGGTCGGCGATGATCGAAGAGTTGCCGGTGGCGATGTTGCCGAACGGACCGCAGTGGACGAGCGCTGGGGTGCCCTCGAGGGTCTGCATGAGGTTTGGCTTGATGGCCTCCTTGAGGATCACCGTCATGGAGCCGGCCACGCCGAGGTCCTCGGCGGTGATCGGGGTGCCGGCCTTGTCGTAGCCCACGACGATGCGACCCATACGGGCCCGCAGGTCGGCCAGCGAGGTGCACAGCGCCAGGGCGGCCATGACCTCCGATGCAGCGGTGATGTCGAAGCCCGTCTCGCGGGGCACGCCGTCGAGGCGGCCACCGAGACCGACCACGATGTTGCGAAGGGCCCGCTCGTTGATGTCCATGACCCGGCGCCACGTGATGTTGTGCATGTCCAGGCCCAGTTCGTTGCCGTGGAACAGGTGGGCGTCAAGCATGGCCGAGCACATGTTGTGGGCCGCGGTGACCGCATGCATGTCGCCGGTCAGGTGGAGGTTGAACAGTTCCATCGGCACGACCTGGCTGTAGCCGCCACCTGCTGCGCCACCTTTGATCCCGAAGGTCGGGCCCATCGAAGGCTGGCGGATGGCGATCGTGGCCTTCTTGCCGACGTGGCTGAAGCCCTGGCCAAGGCCGACGGTGGTTGTGGTCTTGCCCTCGCCGAGCGGTGTGGGAGTGATGGCCGAGACCACCACGTACTTGGCTTTGGGGCGGTCGGCCATCCGACCGATGGCTTCCAACTTGATCTTGGCGGCACCTTCGCCGTACTGCTCGAGGCAGTCGGCGGGGATGCCGGATTCGGCGGCGATGTCGGTGAGGGGACGCAGGGTGGCGCCGCGGGCAATTTCGAGGTCAGAGGGGAACGACATTGTTCTGGTTCTCCGGTTCAAGGGTTGTCTTAGGGGTCGCGAAGGTAGATCTGTGCTGGGGTGGGGTAGACGACGAGCGGGTCATCCACAGCCTCGGGGATTGTAGCCAGAGGCGAGGGTCAGGTGTACTGAGTGGAAAGAGACACCAACCAGAGGAAAACTGTTTGCTGGGTGGTGTGACGAGTTCGATCACCCGAACTCGTCGGGAATGACCTCCTTGCGGCGGGCCATGAAATCGAGCATGGCTTCGTCGGCCGCCTCGTCCAGTGGAGGTGCCTCGTAGCCGTCCAGCATCTTCTTCCAGATGCCGTTGGCCCGCTGGGCGGCATCCAGGCTGCCGTCCTCCTCCCACTGCTCGAAGGAGTCGTTGTTGGCCACGTCGGAGCGGGCGAATGCTGTCTCGAAGTTGGCCAGGGTGTGGGCGGTGCCGAGGAAGTGCTGTCCTGGTCCGACCTCGCGGATGGCGTCCATGGCCAGACCGTTGTCGGACAGGTCCACTCCCTTGACGAATGTGGCGGCCAGATTGCACTGGTCAGCGTCGATGATGAACTTTTCGTAGCCCATGGTGAGGCCTCCCTCCAACCAGCCCGCCGAGTGGAGCATGAAGTTCACGCCCCCCATCAGCGACGGGATGAATGTCGACATCGACTCGCTGGCTGCCTGGGCATCGGGCACCTTGGAGCCGCAGAGGTTGCCACCCGAGCGGAAGGGCACTCCGAGGCGGCGGGCCAGGGCGGCCACTGTGTAGAGCACGAGGGCCGGCTCGGGGGTTCCGAACGTCGGGGCTCCGGTCTGCATCGACATGGAGCTGGCGAACGATCCGAAGACCACCGGGGCACCCGGGTTGACCAGCTGCACGAACGTCATGCCGGCCAACGCCTCGGCCAGAGTCTGGGCGGCAACGCCTGCCACGGTCACCGGGGCCATGGCCCCGGCCAGGATGAACGGGCTGATCACCGAGGCCTGATTGGATCGGGCGTAGGCCTCGGCGGACCCGAGCATGGTGGCGTCCCATGACATGGGAGACGAGGCGTTGATGAGGCTCGTCATCACGGTGTTCTGCTGGACGAAGTCGGTCCCGAACACGAAGCTGGCCAGGTCAATGGAGTCCTGGGCACGCTCGGCAGCCGTCACCGATCCCATGAATGGCTTGTCGCTGTACTTGAGGTGCGAATACACCATGTCGAGATGCCGCTTGGACACCGAGATATCCACCGGCTCGACGATGGTCCCGCCTGAGTGGTGCAGCCCCGGGTGGAGGTAGGCCAGCTTCACGAAGTTCTGGAAGTCCCCGATGGTGGCGTAGCGACGCCCCTCGTCGAGGTCGTGGACGAACGGCGAGCCGTAGGCCGGGGCTAGCACGGTGGCGTTGCCGCCCACCTGGACGTTGCGGGCCGGGTTGCGGCCGTGCTGGGTGTAGGTGGACGGAGCTGAGGCCTGGATGATCTGGCGGCACATCCCGCGGGGGAAGCGGACCCGTTCGCCCTCCACGTCGGCTCCCGCGTCGGCCATGAGGGTCAACGCCGTCGGATAGTCGCGGAAGTCGATCCCGATCTCCTCCAGGATGGTGTCGGCAGCGTGCTCGATGGTCTCGAGGCCCTCGGTCGACAGCACCTCGAACGGCGCCATGGTGCGGGTGAGGTAGGCCCGGGTTTCGGTCGTCGCCTCGGAACGGGCGGCTTGGCGGGCGGCCCGGCCACCGCTACGTCGGCCGCTGCGGACTGGTGCCTCAAAGCCTTCGGCCGTGCCGCTGGCCGCGGCCACGACGTTCTCGTTGTTCGGATCGGTCATGGGGTGTCTTCCTCGATTGATGGTGCTACCAAATCTCTAAAGTCCGCCCCGCCGCGGCGATAATAAAAAGGCATGTGACGATATGCATCACTATCCAAAATGTTCGAAAACCCAGTGCCCGTTTTACGCTTGTTTGGGTTATTGGCAGAAACTCTGGTTTGTCATCGTCGGTTACGCCCAAAGGCATACCGACGGTCCTTGACCATGTTCTCAACCATCGATTGTGACTGCTCATCTTGCGGCTCCGTTGCGACGACGTCGCCGACCGGAGCGCTCCGAGCCAACCGCCGAAGCGGTGGACCGTTCAGGGAGCGTGATCCGTGTCGAAAGACAGGGGTACTCGGCGGTCCGGTGGGGGATGGCCATGGCATCCACGAAGTGGTCCTGGAACGCCGGCTCGAGGGCCGTTTCGATCTTCTCGATGCGGTCGACCACCTCGATGATCGATTGGCGGGCCGAACCGGACAAAAGGGCGATGGTCGCCCCGGCGCCCGCAGCGTTTCCGACGCTGGTGACCCGGTCGGGATCGCAGTCCGGGACCAGGCCCAGCACGGTGGCGTGGATGGTGTCGATGTGGCTGCCGAAGGCGCCCGCCAGGCCGATCTCGTCAATGGTGTCGATCTCGAGGTGATCCATGAGCAGCCGGATGCCGGCGTACAGCGCGGCCTTGGCTAACTGGATGGCCCGGATGTCGTTCTGGGTGACCAGCAGGCGCTCGCCGTCGAGGCCCAGCTCGGTGGGGTCGAACAGCACGTAGGAGAAGGTCCGACCGTCGGGTTCGATACGCGTTGACGGCCTGGTGTCGGCTCCGCCGATCACCCCGTTGGTGTCCATGAGGTTGGCGAGCCAGAGTTCGGCGACCACCTCGATGATCCCGGAGCCACAGATGCCGGTCACCCCGGTGCCTATTGCAGCCTTGGTGAAGCCGTCCTCGTCGGACCACGGCTCGACGCCGATGATGCGAAAGCGGGGCTCGCCGGTTGTCGGGTCGATCCGGACCCGTTCAATAGCGCCGGGTGTGGCTCGCTGGCCGGCACTGACCTGGGCGCCCTCGAAGGCCGGGCCGGTCGGACTGGACGCGGCGAGGACCCGTCCACGGCCGGCCAGCACGATCTCGGCGTTGGTGCCCACGTCGACCACCAGTCGGACCTGCTCGCGGTCCGGAGACGGAGGGGTCGGCTGGTCGCCGGCTTCTAGTTCGGCTGTCTGTCCGAGGCCGGTGGACAGGACGACGGCTGCCGTGTCGGCGCCCACGTGGCCGGCGATGCAGGGCAGCACGTGGGCGCGGGCCGCTGGGTGCGCTTCGATGTCCAGGGAGGACACCGGTAGGTCGAGCGGCCCGTCGACGGCCAGGGCGAACGGAGCCCCGCCCAGTGGTGTGGGGTCGTAGCCCAGGAACAGGTGGTGCATGACCGGATTACCGACCAGCACCAGTTCCAGCACTTCGTCACGTGTGGCATCTGCCTGTCCGACGAGGTTGCCCACGAGGTCATCAAGGGCGGAGCGCACCGCGTCGGTCAGTTCGACCTCACTGCCCGGGTTCATCATCACGTAGGAGATCCGGCTCATCAGGTCCTCGCCGAAGCGGATCTGTGGGTTCATGGTCCCTGCGGTGGCCAGCACTGACCCGGTGGCTAGATCGCAGAGGTGGCCGGCAATGGTCGTCGATCCGACATCCACAGCGATGCCCAACGCCCGGTCCCGGAGACCGGGCCAGATGGCCACTACCTGGCGACCGTCCCGGATGGCCACGGTGACCGTGCGGTTCCCGGCGGCGAGAGCCCGCTGCACGTCGGCCACCTGATCGTTGGCGACCGCCAGGTCATGGAGGTCCCACTGGGTGGCCAGTGAATCGACAAGGCGCTGGATTTCGCCGATCGACTCGTCCAGTGTGGGTTCGGCTACCTCCACGAGACGCAGGACCAGAACCGGGTCGAGTGCCAGATCGCCCACGTCGACCTCCTTGCGGATCACCTGGCGGTGGACCTGACTTTCGGCCGGGATGTCGACCACCAGGTCGCCGCAGATCGTGGCCGCGCAACCTAGGCGTTGGCCATCGACCAGAGGCCGCCGGCCCCGGTAGTCGGCTTCGGTGGGGCTCCGGTCCGAGACGTGGTCCGGGTTGGCGGTAATCCCGTGTTTGGCGAACTCGCCAAACGTGGGCATCACCTGGCAGCGGCCGCAGATGCCCCGGCCCCCGCACACCGAATCGAGGTCGACGCCCAGTTGTCGGGCGGCGTCCAGTACCGAGGTGCCTCCGTGAACCGATCCGCGTAGCCCGGACGGCGTGAAGACGACGAGATGCTTTTCGGGGTGTCCAGCGGGGTCGGCCATGGTCTGGTATCTGGTGGGGCGGGCGCCGGGTCTCAGGGGCGCCGACGGCGGTTGCCGCGACGTTCGCGGGCGCCGGCTAGCGCGTTCGGGTCGCGGTGGTGGCGGATCCAGGTGGCGCAGTCGGCGTCGGCGCCGGTCAGAACATCGGCGGCCTGGATGGCTGTTTTCACCTCGGGATGAAGCGGGCTCATGATGGCCGAGGTCATGCCGTGGCTGATGGCCATGGCCAGGAACGTGCCGGTCACCGCGTGCCGGTTGGGTAGGCCGAAGCTCACGTTGGACGCGCCACACGTGGTGTTGACCTTCAGTTCCTCGCGCAGGCGCCGCACGAGGGTGAACACCTGCTGGCCGGCTGTCCCCATGGCACCGATGGGCATGACCAGGGGGTCGACCACCACGTCGGAGGCCGGGATGCCGTGGTCGGCGGCCCGTTCAACGATTTTCTTCGCCACCGCGAAACGCACGTCGGGGTCCTCGGAGATGCCGGTGTCGTCGTTGGAAATTGCCACTACCGCGGCGCCTGCCCGCGCGACCAGCGGTAGGACCCGTTCGAGCACGTCGTCCTCACCGGTGACCGAGTTGACCAGTGGCTTGCCCTGGTAGACGGCGATGCCGGCCTCTAGGGCCTCGATGATCGAGGAGTCGATGGAGAGCGGGACGTCGACCACCGACTGGACCAGCTTGATGGCCCGGGCTAGCAGGGCCGGCTCGTCGGCCAGCGGGATGCCGGCGTTGATGTCCAGCATTCGGGCGCCTGCCTCCACCTGGGCAATGGCGTCGGCCTCCACCCGGCTGAAGTCACCGGCCTTCATCTCCTCGGCGAGGAGCTTTCGGCCCGTGGGGTTGATGCGCTCGCCGATCATGACGAACGGTCGGCCGAAGCCGATGGCCACCTCGCGGGTGTCCGAGCTGAGAATGGTGTCAGTCATCTTGGTGATGGCTCTCTGTCTTGTGCCATGTCTGGCGGGATGGTTCGGTCGTCGACGCCACCCGAGAGCACGAGGCGCTCGAGTCGGTCACGGTCATAGGCAGCATCTATGCGGGCGGCCTCGTCAGCCACAGCGGCGGCCATGTCGGCGGTGAGGGACACCGATTCTCGGCGCCACTGGGCCACGTAGGAGTCGGTGTCGTCCATCCCGGCGATCATGGCCGCCCGGTCGATGGCGTGCTGGAAGCGGGCATCAAGTAAGGCCTTCTCGCGGGTCCGTCCCTGCTGGGCGGTGATTTGGGCGGGGATGTCGCGCCAGTAGATGGTGACGAGCTGGGCGGCCATGAGTTCAATGGGCTCCTGTGGGAAGGGGTGACCTGGTGGGTCCGGTGATGGCCACCGAGGTCCCGGCCAGCAGGTGAGTCTCCAGGTTGCCGAGACCGGTGGGGCGGTGTTCGAAGGCCAGTCCTAGTCGGATAGCTGCGGCCCGTGCCTGGTCCAGCAGGTCCGGATCGTCCACCTGGGAGAGATAGGCGAGGCGTCGGTAGTTGCCAAACACCGCCTCGAGCATCTCGGGGTGGGTGTCTAGCCAGAAGGCCTTCACCACCAGGCGGTCGAAGTGCTTCACCAGGTAGTCGGTTAGGAAGAAGGTGCCCAGCTCCTCGGCGTGCAGGTCGGCGAAGGCCGCTGAGCCGGCCAGGAATTCGTAGCAGTGGTCGCCGGGTAGGCGGTCGATGCCCAGTTCGGTGCACACCGCGTCGAGGCGACCGCCGGTGCCGCAGTCCCCGTAGCCCACGAAGATCCGTTGGTAATGGTCGGCGGCGGCCCGGACGCGTGTGGCGACGGCCTGGGGGATGACGTCCGGCGTGTTGTGGTACGAGGCGGGCAGGCACTCGACGTCGACATGGGTGAGGCCGTTGGCCTCCACCACCTGGAGCAACTCGCGGGCGAGTGCGCCACAGGCGACGACGAGGGTTCGCCCGCCGGGTGCCTCGGGGGCACCGGTGGGCTCGTTCACCGTCCGGGTCAGGCGGCCGCGGCCCGGCGTTCGGACACCAGGCGGCTCGCCGTCTCGGCGGCCACCGCGGCATCGCGGCAGTAGGCGTCGGCACCGATGGCCTCACCAAACTCCTCGTTCAGCGGGGCACCACCGACGATCACCGAGTACTCCTCGCGGAGGCTCTTCTCCTCAAGGGTGTCGATGACGACCTTCATGTACGGCATGGTGGTGGTCAGCAGGGCCGACATGCCGAGGATGTCGGGCTTGTGCTCGTCGAGCGCCCCGAGGAACTCTTCGACGTCGGTGTTGATGCCAAGGTCGATGACCTCGAAGCCGGCGCCTTCGAGCATCATCCCGACCAGGTTTTTGCCGATGTCGTGGATGTCGCCCTTGACGGTGCCGATGACCACCTTGCCGATGGGCTCAGCGCCTGTCTCGGCCAGCAGGGGCCGGAGGATGGCCATGCCGGCCTTCATGGCGTTGGCGGACAGCAGTACCTCGGGTACGAAGAGGATGCCATCGCGGAAGTCGATGCCCACGATCCGCATGCCTTCGACCAGGGCGTCGTTCAGGACCCGGCCGGGGTCCCAGCCGCGACCCAGGAGGATGTTGGTGCCTTCGCTGATCTCGTCGCCGAGGCCGTCGTAGAGGTCGTCGTGCATCTGGGCTGTGAGATCCTCGTCACTGAGGTCCGCCAGGATGATCTCTTCTTCGATGTCCTGCTCTTCGGCCATGGATGCGCTCCGTTGCGAATCGGGGGACGCGTGTACGTCCCGTGGTCAGCCGTTGCTGCCCCGGGGGGCGGTCTGGAATGTCGTCACGTTACCTGAGGTACTCGTAATCAGTTTCCCGCTAGGCGGGAAGATCCTGTATGGTGGGAAATCTACTAATCCTCGGTCGGGTTGTCCACTCTGCGGAATGTCCTTCCCGCGATGTGGGACGCCGATCGATGGATCACCTGGCGGGACAGATAGCGGAATGCTAAATCCATGGCGGCGTCCATGGGGGAGAGGCGAGCAGACATATGCAGATCGTCCAGAGCATCGACCGGGCCTTCCAGATCCTGACCGAGGTGGCTGACGATCCGTCGGGGATCAGCGAGATCTCACGACGGCTCGGTCTTCCGACGAGCACGGTGGCCCGGCTGCTGGCCACCCTCGAGCAGTTGGGGGCCGTTGAGCGACTGACCGACGACAGCGGCTACCGGATCGGCCCGTCGGTGGTCACCATGGCGGCCAGTGTGGATACGACCCAAAGCCTCCTGACCGTGGCTCAGCCGACCATGCAGGAACTGGTCGACCTGGTAGCCGAGGCGGTGGGTCTGTCCATCCCGGCGGGATACGACGTCCACTACATCGGTCAGCTCGACTGCGCGAACCCCGTCCAGGTCCGGGACTGGACGGGGGTCAGCCTGCCCATGCACATCGTCCCCTCGGGCATGGTCGTCCTGGCCCACTGGCCCGATGAGGCCGTTGACCGCTACCTGAACCGCAAGCTCGACCAGTACACGCCGAGGTCGGTCATCATGCCGGACCGGATCCGAGCCCGTCTCGACGAGGTCCGCGAGACTGGGATCTTCTGGATGGAGGAGGAGTTCTCCGAGGGCATCAACTCGGTGGCCGCGCCGTTGTTCAACCAGGCCGGCGCCGTGGTGGGTGCCCTGCACAGTCACGGACCGAGTTACCGGTTCCCCGACGAGACGTTGAAAGACATCGTGGCCGACCGGGTGCGTTGGGCAGCCGACGAGATCTCGTCGGCCCTTGGCTACGTGGCTTGATTCCGGTTCCGGCGGGGGCGGGACCAGCGGCCAGACTTCAGGTCCTCCAGGTGGTTCGCAGCGTCTCGAGGCCACCGTCCACCGAGATGGTCTGACCGTTGACGAACCGGGCGGCCGGCGACGCCAGAAATACGGCCATGGCCGCGATGTCCCGCCCCTCGACGAAGGTCCGCATCGAGACCTGCTTCTCGTAGGCGGCCCGCAGGTCGGCGGCTGATTCCCCGGTGGCGGCCGCCTCGGCGTCGATCACCCGCACCATCCGGTCGCCGTCCACCGAGCCGGGACACAGCACGTTCACTCGGATTCCAAACTCGCCCACTTCCATGGCCAGCGTGTCGCCTAGTCCGATGACGGCGTACTTGGATGCTGCGTACGGCGAACGCATCGGGAAGCCGGTGATCCCCGCGGTCGACGAGGTCAACAGGATCGACCCGCCACCGGCGGCCCGCATGGCTGGGACGGCCCGGCGGCAGCAGAGGAAGGCGCTGCGCACGTTGACGGCCATGGTCTGATCCCAACCCTCGGCGTCGAGGTCCTCGATCGGTCCGGTGGGGCCGGCGATACCCACGTTGGCGCACAGTACGTCCAGCCCGCCCAGGCCGCCGGCGTCGGCCGGGGCTAGCACTGTGGCGAACAGCTCGTCGACCCCGGCGGGATCGGAGACGTCCACGCCGCTGAAGCCACAGCCCTCGGGTTGGCCGCCTCGGGAAGCGGGCAGGTCGGCCACGTGCACCCGGGCGCCCGCATCGTTGAAGGCCTCGGCCATGGCCCGCCCTATGCCCGAGGCACCACCGGTGATCAGCACGCGCTGTGGATCCGTTGCTGGTGGTCTGGTTGTCCGCGGTTGGGTCGCCGGTGGATTGGTCGCCTGTGGTTCGGCCATGGGCCTCTCGACTCCCTTCCGATGGCATCTGTCTCGGGCGCGGAAGTTACTCCCCCGGTGGGTGTCCTGACGGCACGTCAGGTGCGAACGATTTAGCGCCGCCCGATTGTCAGCATCATCGGGAGGGGGTAGGTACGCTTCCGGCGCCTTGCGGCGACCGCCGTCGGGCATCCCATCAACCGCCCCCGGTCGGACCCACCCTCGTGGTCGAGCCGCCCCGGGCCGTGTCGCAGGAGAACAACCGGATGAGTGATTTTCCGACTCGTGCCAATGTCGTCGTGATCGGTGCCGGCATTGTCGGCAACTGTCTCGTCGGCCATCTGGCCCGCCTCGGCTGGACCGATCTGGTCCTGCTGGAAAAGGGCCCGTTGCCCAATCCTGGAGGTTCGACTGGCCACGCGTCGAACTTCATCTTCCCGGTCGACCACAACAAGGAGATGGCCCTGCTCGGCGAGCAGAGCGCCAACCAGTACCGGGACATGCAGATGTCGGTCGACTCCGGCGGCATAGAGGTGGCCCGCACCCAGGCTCGCATGGACGAGCTCACCCGCCGCATGACCTCGGCCAAGGCGTGGGGCATCGAGGCCCACATGCTGACCCCTTCCCAGGTCAAGGAACTCGTCCCGTTCATCAACGAGGACGTCATCCTCGGTGGGTTCCACTGTCCGACGGTGTCGGTCGTGGACTCGCTCGAGACCGGTACCACCATGCGCCGTGAGGCCATCGAGAAGGCCGGCTGCCAGGTGTTCGCCAACACCGAGGTACTCGACATCGAGACCGCCGAAGGCGCCGGCGGCATCACCACCGTTGCGGCAGTGGTGACCGACAAGGGCACCATCGAGGCTGACTACGTGGTCGTGGCCTGTGGCGTGTGGTCCAACCGCATCGCCAACATGGCTGGCGCCACCATCCCGCTGGTCCCCGCCGTCCACCAGATGGCCGACGTGGGCCCCATGGACGTCCTCGCCGAGACCAACAACGAGATCGGCTACCCGATCGTCCGGGACATGGACACCTTCTGCTACGAGCGGCAGTCGTCAGGTTCCATGGAGGTCGGTTCCTACGGCCACCGGGCGATCCTCCACCACCCGGACGAGATCCCGTCCAACGCCGAGGCCGCACTGTCCCCGACGGAGATGCCGTTCACGCCGGACGACTTCGACGACCAGATGGAGACGGCCATCGAGCTGATGGACATGCTGGGCGACGCCGAGATCAAGTACGCCATCAACGGTCTACTCTCGCTGACACCGGACACCATGCCCTGCCTAGGCGAGACCACCGAGGTGCGGAACCTCTGGTCGGCCGCCGCCGTGTGGGTCAAGGAGGGTCCGGGCATGGCCCAGGTCGTCGCCGAGTGGATGACCCACGGCTACCCCCGGGTGATCGACGTCCATGGCGCCGACATCGCCCGCTTCTACGACCAGGAGCGCTCCGACGAGCACATCTGGTCCCGGGCCGACGAGCACTTCATCAAGACCTACGGGATCGTCCACCCGGCCGAGCAGTGGGAGGGGCGCCGAAACCTCGAGGTCGGCCCGTACTTCTCGCGTCAGCAGGACCTCGACGCCACCTTCTTCCAGGCCCGGACCTGGGAGCGTCCGCAGTGGTACGGCGTCAACGCCGACCTCGTCGAGCGCTACGGCCTGGCTGAGCGCGAGGTCGAGTGGGACAACCGCTGGTGGAGCCCCATCACCATCGGCGAGCACCTCAACATGCGTGAGCACTGTGGTGTGGTCGACCTGAGCTCGTTCCAGATCTACGAACTCGACGGCCCCGGTGCCATCGAGTACGCCGAGCGTCTGGCCGTCAACAAGGTCGACGTGGCTGTGGGTCGGTCGATCTACACCCCGTGGCTGACCCCCGATGGCGGTTTCCACTCCGACCTCACGATGATGCGTCTCGGTGAGGACCGGATGCGGATCGTGACCGGCGTGTTCGACGGTGGCCGCGACGAGTTCTGGACCCGTCGCCACATGCCGACCGACGACTCGGTGACGTTCACCAACATCACCCGGCAGCTCACCACGCTCGGCCTGTGGGGCCCCAACGCCCCGGCCGTGCTGTCTCAGTTGACCGGCCAGGACCTAAGCCAGGACGGCTCCCCCTACGGCTCGATCATCGACGCCGAGGTTGCCGGCCTACCCGTCCAGCTGTTCCGCATCTCCTACGTCGGTGACACCGGCTGGGAGATTTACACGGCGTGGGAGAACGGCCCCGCCCTGTGGGACGCGCTCATGGAGGCCGGCGCCGACCTGGGCATCCGCCCGACCGGTGGCGGCGTGTACGGCTCGTCGGGTCGCCTCGAAAAGGGCTACCGCCTGATGGGTGCCGAGCTGGAGAGCGAGTACAACCCGCTGGAGGCCGGCCTGGCCCGACCGAGGCTCAAGGCCGCCGACTTCATCGGACGTGACGCCTACCACGCAGCCCGCGAGGCTGGCGACCCCGAGGTGTCGATGTGCACCCTGACCGTCGAGGACCAGACCGACGGCCAGGGTCGGTCACGGCACATGATGGGTGGCAACGAGCCCATCTTGGATGCCGACGGCGGCCGCATCGTCGACAGCCACGGCCGAGTCAGCCGGGCCACCTCGGCGGGTTACGGCCCGTCAGTCGGAAAGCACCTGTTGATGTCGTACCTGCCGCGGGAGCTCGCCGTGGCTGGCACCGACCTACAGGTCATGTACATGAACGAGATGTACCCGGTGAAGGTGGCCTCCACGGGGGCGGTGTTCGATCCGGACGACACGCGACTGAAGGGCTGATCCGACGGCCATGAGGATCCTCGTCTGCGTCAAACGCGTCCCGGCTCCCGGGGCACGTATCAACGTGACCGCCGACGGCCAAACCGTCGATGCCGCCCACCTGGGCTTCACCACCAGTCCGCACGAGGAGTGCGCGGTGGAGGAAGCCGTCCAGCTGACCGAGGCCCACGGGGGCGAGGTCACCGTCATGACCCTCGGCCCGGTGGCGGCCGAGGAGCAGCTGCGCTACGCGGCCAGCGTCGGCGCCCACCACTTCGTGCTGATCCCGATCGACGACGTCGACTGGGACCCGCAACGCACCGCGTCGGCCCTGGCCGAGGCCATTGCCGCGGTCGAGGAGACCAACGGTGCATTCGACCTGATCCTGTTTGGGAACGAGTCGGCTGATGCCGGTGGCTTCCAGGTCGGGGTGCGGGTGGCCAATCACCTTGGACGTCCCATCGTGAACGGCATCAAGGGAATCGAGATTGGTGGGGAACAGGGCGGGGAACTGGACGAGGGCGTGGCCACGGCCCGTCGGGAGATCGACGGCGGCTTCGAGGTTTACAACGTGCCTATGCCGGCGGTGTTGGGCGTCAAGGAGGGGATCAACCTCCCGCGGTATCCGACCATGAAGGGCCGTCTGGCTTCCAAGAAGGCCGTGGTGGACACCGACGAGCGGACCGTCGAGGCCGGTGGGCAGGTGCGGTTGCGCCTCCACCGCCCGGTGGAACAGATCAGCGAGACGGTGATCTTGGGAACCGGCCCGGAGGCCGCCCCGGCGGTCGTGGACCTGCTTGAGGAACTGGGGGTGCTGTCATGAGCCTGCTCGTCATCTGCGACCACGATCGTGGCACCCTGTCGGACGCCTCGCTGGAGGCACTCACCTTCGGGCGCCCGCTGGCGGCGGCGGCCGGTCTCGAGATGGCCGCGGTGGTCATCGGCGAGGGCGCCGATGCCGCAGCAGCCGGTCTGGGCGCGCACGGCGCGTCGACCGTGCACGTCGCATCCCATCCGTTGTTGACCGACTTCGGCCCCGAGGCCTGGGGCGAGACGGTGGTCCAACTGGTACGAGGCACCGGGGCCACTGCCGTGCTGGCCTGCGGCACCGATCGGGGCAACGAGGTGGTGGCCCAGGTGGCCGCCCGCCTAGATCAGCCGTTCGTAGCCAACTGCCGAAGCGTCGACCCGACGGGCGACGGCTCCGGGAACTGGACCATGACCCGCGTCCAGTGGGGCGGTTCGCTACTCGAGGACGCCACCCTGACCGCCGAGATCCGCCTGGTGACAGTGGCCCACCACGTAGTGGAGGGGGTCGCCGCCGAGGCACCGGCTTCCGGCACCATGGTGTCGTTCGTCCCCGAACTCGATGATGCGTTGGCCCGCACCGTGGTGGCCGATCGGGTCGTCCTGACTAGGGGCATCACCCTGTCCACCGCACCGGTGGTGGTAGGTGGCGGCCGTGGCGTGGGGTCGGCCGAGGCGTTCGCTCCGCTGGAGGAACTGGCCGGCGAGCTGGGCGGCGTGGTGGGTTGTTCCCGTGCCGTCACGAACAACGGCTGGCGACCCCACAGCGATCAGGTCGGACAGACCGGCACCCGGATCGCCCCGGAGATCTACATCGCCAGCGGCATCTCGGGCGCCATCCAGCACTGGGTGGGTGCCATGGCGGCCAAGAACATCCTGGCCATCAATACCGACCGTGAGGCCAACATGGTCACCCGGGCCGGTCACGCGGTGATCGGCGACCTGCACCAGGTCATTCCGGCCATCACCGAAGAGGTTCGACGCCGCCGAGGTTGAGCGCCGGGCCGGTCATCGGGATGATGGGCACCCGGCCACGGACCGAGTTGACCATCCACACGGCGTCGGTCCCCGATCTAGGTCGCCGCGACCCACCGGCGCTGACCGTCGACCGGAAACTGCAGCACCGCCCGTTGTACGTGGGCCCCGGTCATGGACTGGTCGCCTCGTGTTGGAGTCGACGGACGGGGACCACCGGTTAGTCCCCGCCGGCCCCGGCGGTGGTCTCCCGGTCCAGGCGGCGGACGAAGACGCCGGACCGGGGCTTGGGTTCAAAATACGAGGACTTTGGAGGCATCAGTCCTTCCTCGTCGGCCACGGCCATCATCTCGGCCACCGACGTGGCATGCAGGACGAAGCCGACGCGGCCGTCGGCGTCGCAGCGTGCGACCAGTGCGCTGATGCCCACCGGCTCGGGCACGTAGTCGATCATCGGGTCACTCCCCGGATCGGTGATGTCCATCACGGGTGCCAGGATCCCGTCCTGAAGCCGAGACACGTCCAACTGGTCGACGGCCCGGCTACCCGACGCGGCCGGCAGGTCCATGGAGAACCAGCGGCCACCCACGTACACCCCGATCGCACCAGCGCCATCAGGCCGGGCCTCGGCGACGTCGGCACACGGCGTGAGGGGGCCAATGGCCGTCAGGGCCTCGACGAGGTCGTCGGTTGAGCGGCCGGCCCGATCACCGACCCGACGGTGGGCAGCCAGGACCTGCATCTCGGCATCGGGGAACAGGACGGCCTGAGTCCACTGCAGCGGATGGTCGTCACCGATATCGGGGTTCCGATGCCGGGCCTCCACGGCGGCCGCCAGTCGATGGTGGCCGTCGGTGACGTACAGCGGCCGGTCGCCCATGGCGGCCACGAGGGCATCGGCAGCCTCGCCGGACAGCGCCCAGGCCGTCTGATGGATGCCGTCACCGTCGGCTTCCAGCACCGGTTCAGTGGCACAACCGGCGACGATCGCCGCGTCGAGCACCGCATCGGTCCGATAGGTGAGCGAGATGGGGCTGGACGACATGCCCACCTCCAACAGGTGCCTGGTCAGCAGGTCGGCCCGCCCTGGGCGCACCGCCTCGTGGCGCAACACCCGACGGTCACCCGGCTCGGTCACCGGCACCAAGCCCATAACGCCGGTCTGGACGTGGCCGCCTGCCTCCAGGCGGTACAGGAACAGCGACGGCTCGTCATGCTCGGCGTAGGCACCGGCGTCGTAGATGCGCTGCATGGATTCGGCACACTGGCCGATCAACCAGTCAACGTCGTCTCGCCACTCGACCGGCACATCCTCCTGGGATCGGGTCACGTTCAGGAAGCTGTACGGGTTCGACTCGGCAATGGCCACCCGCTCGGACGGGGAGTAGGCGTCGTAAGGGCCGGTGGTGACCCGGTCGGCCCACGCCGGTTCGATGATCAGCCCCGGAAAGGGGCGCAGCACACTCACTGCTCGCGAGTAGTCGTCTGGACCTGGATCACGTTGTCCAGGCTGGCCAGTTCTCGGGTGACGTCCTCGGTTACGTCACCGACCACGTCGATGATGGCCATGGCGGCGTTGGAACCCTGGAAGACCTTGTTCTCCATGGTCTGGACGTTGATGTCGGCCCGGCGCAGAACCTGCAGCGAGGCGGCCAGCACGCCCACCCGGTCAAAGTGCCGGATGGTGATGGTGGCCGAACCCATACGGGTCCCGGCCACGTTCACACAGTTCACCGGGTCACCGGCCCGGTAGGCCTCGATCACGTCGACGGTGCCCGCCGAGGTGGCGTCCTGGGCCTGCTGGGTCGACGCCCCGATGTGATGGGTACCGACCACATTGGGGTGGGCGGCCAGCTCGGAGGTGAACTCACCTGTGCCGCCGGCCGGCTCGTCGCGGTACACGTCCAGGCCGGCTCGGATCCCCCTGGAGTCCATGGCGGCGATGAGCGCCGCCTCGTCGACCACCTCGCCACGGCTGGTGTTGATCAGGATGGCGCCCGGCTTCATGAGGTCCAGGAATCGTTTGTCGACCAAGTTCTCGGTCGCTGCGCCACCGGGCACGTGGATCGAGACGATGTCGGACTCGGTCACCAGCTCATCGAGGTCCTCGACCAGGCGGATACCGATGGAACGGATCCGGGCCTCGACGTCGGGTCGACGGTCGGTCTTGCGCTCGGCGACCACGGTCATGCCGAACGAGCGGGCCCGCTCGGCGACGGCCAACCCGATCTCGCCCACACCGATGACACCGAAGGTCTTGCCCATGAGGCCGTCGGCCTTCGAGTACTCCTTTTTGTTCCACGTGCCGTGCTTGAGGTCAGTCGCGGCCGATGGGATGTGACGGTCGACGGCCAGTAGCAGCCCGAGGGTCAGCTCGGCCACGGCGACCGAGTTGGTGCCCGGCACGTTGCACACGTAGATCCCGGCGTCGGCTGCCGCCTGGCAGTCGATGGTGTTGGTCCCGGCGCCCGACCGGACGATCAGGCCTAGCCGGTCTGATCGGCTGGTCGTCGTCGCTGTGACCTTGGTGCTGCGGACGACGAGCACGTCGATTCCCTCGATGGCATCGGGAATGTCGTCGGCACCCAACTCGGGAGAGACGATGCACTCGTCGCCCCGATCCCTGAGGAGGTCGATGTACGCCTCGGGGAGAGCGTCTGCGAACAGGATCTTCATGGTTGCTCCTTCGACACGCCGACGCCGGCACCTGCGGTGCGGACGGCGGGGTAGCCTGCGCGGATTCTGGGACGGACCGGTCCAACCTTCTCCTGAAGGGCTTGCTCTTGAAGAGCCTGCCCTTGAAGGGGAGGCGGGATCCGGACCGGGGACAAGCCTACGCAAGCCCCGTTCTCGGAACAATGGGCCAGACGACAGGGGGGCCTCGTGACCCGATCCATGAACCGTGACGTCATCATCTCCTGTGCCGTGACCGGCGCAGGAGACACCACCGGGCGCAGTGAACATGTGCCGATCACCCCGGAACAGGTCGCGTCCTCCGCGCTGGACGCCGCTTCGGCCGGGGCGGCCATCGTCCACTGCCACGTGCGCGACGTCGATACCGGGAAGGGCACCCGCACCGTGGAGCTCTACCGCGAGGTGGTCGACCGCATCCGCGAGAAGAACACCGACGTGGTGGTGAACCTCACGGCAGGCATGGGCGGTGATCTCAACGTCGGTCCTGACGACGATCCGATGGCCTGGGAGTCCGGCACCGACCTGGTAGGCGGCCTCGAACGCCTGGCCCACGTGGAGGCCATCCGCCCCGACATCTGCTCGATGGACTGTGGGTCGCTGAACTTCGGTGACCACAACGAGGTCTACGTGTCCACACCGGCCATGTTGCGAATCATGGCCGAGCGGGTCCGCGAGCTAGGCGTGCGGCCCGAACTTGAGGTCTTCGACACCGGCAACCTGTGGTTCGCCGAGACGATGATCGCCGAGGGCCTGATCGACGCCCCGTACTGGCTCCAGCTCTGCCTCTCTATCCCCTACGGAACGCCGCTGGACGTCGGGATCCTGCAGGCCATGGTGAACCGACTGCCCGCAGAGGCCGAGTTCACGTCATTCGGCCTGGGTGCCATGCAGATGCCAATGGTGGCCCAGTCGGTGATGCTGGGTGGCCACGTGCGGGTCGGCCTGGAGGACAACCTCTACCTGGAGCGCGGGGTACTGGCCACCAACGCCCAACTGGTTGAGAAGGCCATCCGGATCGTGGAACTGATGGGTGCCCGGGTCCAGACCCCGGCTGATGCCCGACAGACCCTGAACCTCGGCTAGGGCGGGTTCGATGGACACGGTCGCCGGGGGGCGAACCGTCGGCATGGTGGGCACCGGGGTGATCGGCGCCGGTTGGGCCGTCCGGACGTTGGCCCGGGGACTCGACGTCGTGGCCTGGGATCCGGCGTCGGGCGCCGAGGCCCGGCTTCGTGCCGCCGTGCAGCGGGCCTGGCCGTCGGCCACGAAACTGGGCCTCTTCCCGGGAGCTGACCCGACCCGCCTGACGTGGGTCGACACCGCTGAGGAGCTGGCCGGTCGGGTCGATTGGATCCAAGAGAGCGCCCCGGAGAACGAGACGGTCAAGCGACCGCTGATCCAGACTCTGGCCGCCCATTCGGGCCCGGAGGTGGTCATCGCTTCCAGCTCCTCGGGCCTCCTTCCCACCAATCTCCAGGAGGGTTGCAAGCATCCTGAGCGGATCTTGATCGGACACCCCTTCAACCCGGTGTACCTGCTGCCCCTGGTCGAGGTCGTGGCCGGCGAGCAGACCTCGGAGGCGGCAATGGACGCCGCGGTAGCCCACTACGACGACCTGGTGATGCATCCGCTGGTAGTGCGGAACGAGATCGAGGGCTACCTCTCGGACCGGCTTCAGGAGGCCCTGTGGCGGGAGGTTCTCCATCTGGTGAACGACGGGGTGGCCACCACCCGCGAGCTGGACGACGCCATCAACTATGGGCCGGGGCTCCGGTGGGCCGGCATGGGCACCAACCTGACCTTCCACCTGGCGGGCGGCGAGCAGGGCATGCGCCACATGCTTCGTCAGTTCGGTCCGGCCCTGAAGCTGCCATGGACGAAGCTTGAGGCACCCGAGCTGACCGATGACCTCATCGAGGCCATGGCCGACGGGTGCGAGGAACAGGCCGAGGGGCGTTCCATCGCCGAACTGGAACGCCTCCGGGACGACTACGTCATCTCGGTGATGCGGTCGCTGCGGCCGCTGGACCTGGGTGCCGGCCGGTTGATCGCCGAGCGCGAGGCCCGCATCCACGAGGCCGGTTCGGGTTCAAGGTGGACCGCCGGTGACGACGCTGAGAATCATTTGGTGGCTGCCCCGCTGGCCCTGTACGAGACGGTCGTCGAGCCCGACTGGGTGGACTACAACGGCCACATGTCCGAGTGGGCGTTTCTCACGGCCTTCGGCTGGGCCAGCGACAAGCTGTTCCGCTACATCGGGATCGACGAGGGCTACCGGGCGGCCGGCCATACCTTCTTCACCGTGGAGACCCATCTCAACTATGTGAAGGAGGCGTCGCTCGGCGAGCCGTTGCGATTCACCACCCAGATACTCGGTGTGGATTCCAAGCGGCTGCACTTCTTCCACGCGATGTATCTGGTCGACGAGGCTGGGGCCATCGGCGACCTGTTGTGCACGACGGAACAGATGCTGCTACACGTCGACACCGGGACCGGTTCGACGGCACCTATCCTCGATGGCCCCGCCGCCGCCCTGGCTGCCGTTGCCGGAGCCCACGCCGACCTGCCCGTTCCGCCCCAGGTGGGTCGGGTTATGCGGATCCCCGCCTGACCCCCGACCCGACAAGAACCGTCCGACCCCGCTGCGTAGGGAGCCCCCATGGACTTCGCCCTGACCGATGAACAGGAGATGGTGGTCGACACCGTCCGGGCCTTCACGGAGCGCGAGTTGGTGCCCCACGAGGAGGAGGTCGAGCGTCTCGGCGACGTTCGTCCAGAACTCGTCGCCCAGATCCGCGATCGGGCCCTGGATGCCGGGATCTACGCGGCCAACATGCCGGCCGACCTTGGCGGAGGTGGCCTCGACAACCTCACCATGGCACTCGTGGATCGGGCGTTCGGCTGGACCCAGTACGCGCTGCACTACGTGGTGGCCCGGCCGTCCAACATCCTCCAGGCCTGCGTGGGTGACCAGATCGAGGAGTACCTACTGCCCACCATCCGTGGCGAACGGGTCGACTGTCTGGCCATGAGCGAGCCCGATGCCGGGTCCGACGTGCGGGGCATGACGTGTCGGGCGGTACGCGACGGGGACGACTACGTCATTAACGGGACCAAGCACTTCATCAGCCACGCCGACCTAGCCGACTACACAATCCTCTTTGCGGCGACCGGCGAGGAGGAGACGCCCCGGGGCCCCAAGAAGTTGATCACGTCGTTCCTGGTCGACCATGACACGCCGGGCCTGGAGATAGCCGACGGTTACCGGTCGGTGTCCAACCGCGGCTACAACAACTGCATCCTGAACTTCGATGACTGCCGAGTGCCGGCGTCGGCCGTGCTGGGCGAGGAACACCGGGGCTTTGAGGTGGCCAACGAGTGGCTGGGCGCCACCCGCCTGCAGGTGGCCTCGGTGTGCCTAGGCCGGGCGGACCGGGCAATGGCCGTCGCGCTGGACTGGGCGGCATCACGCGAGCAGTTTGGCCAGAAGATCGGAAAGTTCCAGGGCGTCTCGTTCAAGTTGGCCGACATGCGGACCCAGATGGTCCAGGCCGAGCTCATGACCTACCGGGCGGCATGGCTGATGGATCGGGGCGAGATGGCCGACGGCGACGCCGCCATGGCCAAGATCTCGTCGACCGAGATGCTCCAGTTCGTGTCCGACGAGGCCATCCAGATCCTCGGCGGGATGGGCCTGATGGATGAGCTGCCGTTGGAGCGGATATGGCGTGATGCCCGGGTGGACCGGATCTGGGACGGGACTAGCGAGATCCAGCGCCACATCGTGAGCCGCGAGATGTTGCGCCCCCTCGGCGCCTGATCCGGGGATCTCGAAGGTGATCGACGTGGGCGGGGAACCCCGCCTGACCCGCCTGCTTGCGCCCCGATCGGTGGCCATGATCGGAGGCCGACCAGCGGAGCTAGCCATCGAGCAGTGCCGTCGTCTGGGGTACGAGGGCGAGATGTGGGCGGTGCATCCGACGCGGACCGATCTGGCCGGGGTGCCGTGCGTGCCCTCGGTCGATGATCTTCCAGGGGTTCCCGACGCCGCGTTGGTGGCAGTGAACCGGCACGCCACCGTCGAGGCGGTAGGACGCCTGGCTGCCATCGGTGCCGGCGCAGCGGTCTGTTACGCCTCGGGTTTCGCGGAGATCGGCCCCGACGGCGCGGCTTTGCAGGAGGCCCTGGTAGCGGCGGCCGACGGAATGCCGGTACTGGGCCCCAACTGCTACGGGACGGTGTCGGCCACCGTCGGCGCCGCGCTGTGGCCCGACCAGCAGGGCTGTCGCCGGACCGATCGGGGCGTGGCGCTGGTGACCCAGAGCGGGAACATCGGCCTAGACCTGACCCTGCAGACCCGACCCATGCCCATTGCTCACATGTTGACGCTGGGGAATCAGGCCGACGTGGGCATCGAGGAATGCCTCGAGGCGCTGGTAGGCGATCCGGCGGTCACCGCGGTGGGCCTGCACGTCGAGGCCCTCCACGACGTAACCCGATTCGTGGCCGCCTGCCGGCTGGCCTCACGACGGGGCGTGCCTGTGGTGGCGCTCAAGACGGGGTCCTCGACCCGTGGCGCCGAGATCGCCGCGTCGCACACCTCGTCGATGGTGGGCAGCGACGAGGCCTATCAGGCCCTTTTCTGCCGGGCGGGAGTGCGCCGGGTCCGGTCCGTACCCGAGCTGCTCGACACGTTGCACGTGCTGGACCGGCTTGGGGGTCTACCGGGGAACAGGATCGTCAGCCTCAGTTGCTCCGGTGGCGAGGCTTCCATCGTGGCTGATCGTTGCGAGGGACTCGACCTCTCCCTACCCGAGTTCGACGGAGCTCGGGTAGATCGGATCCGGACGGCCCTTGGTGACCCCCGGAAAGCAGCCCTCGTTTCGGTCTCCAACCCGTTCGACTACCACACGTTCATCTGGGGCGACCCGGAACGCCTGCTGGCCACGTTCACCGAGGCGGTCACCCGTGAACCGGACGGGTCGCCGGACGCCGCCCTCCTGGTCCTGGACTTCCCGCCGGAGGATCCGGCGTCGGATCTCGACGCCTCCAGTTGGTGGCCGACTCTGGAGGCGTTCGGTGCCGCGTGCATGGTGACCGGGACCCCCGGCGTGGTAGCCGCATCGATGGCCGAGAACCTTCCGTTGACGGTGGAGGCCTCAGCGGTCGACGTCGGTCTCGTGCCGGTCCGGGGCATCGATGAGGCGCTGGTCGGGTTGGAGGCCGCCGCCTGGTGGGGAAGGAGGGTGGACGGCCCGCCGCCGGCGTCCCTGCCGGCGAGAGCGACAGCGCCGTCGGGCCGGGTCGGGGGTACCTGGGTGACCCTGCCGGAAGCTGAGGCCAAGGTGGTGCTGGCCGGGTACGGAGTGCCGGTCCCGGTTGGTGAGGTGGTGGGGGTCGAGGAGGCCGCCGCGGCGGCCGACCGGATGGGCTGGCCGGTGGTCGTCAAGGCGGTCGGCGTGGACCACAAGACCGAGGTCGACGGCGTGGCCGTCGGGTTGACGGACGCGGCCGAGGTGACCGGTGCGGCCCGGCAGATCGGGTTGGCCACCGGTGCCGGCCGAGTGCTGGTCGAGGCGCAGGTAGGCGGGCCCGCTGGTGGCGGGCCAGTTGGCTGGCCCGTCGAGTTGCTGGTCACCGTCCGACGGGCCGACCCGGTGGGGTGGCTCCTCACCGTGGGGTCCGGCGGCATCCTCGTCGAGGTGCTGGCCGACACCCGAAGCCTGTTGTTGCCGGCCACCGATGACGACATCCGGGGGGCACTCCAGGCGTTGGCCATTCGTCCGTTGCTGGACGGCCATCGCGGTCGACCGGGCGTCGATCTGGATGCGGTGGTCGACGTCATCAAACGGATCGGGGCAGCGGCTCTCGCCGTAGAGGGATTGGTCGAGGTGGAGGTCAACCCGTTGATGGCCACAGCGGAAGGTGCCACGGTGGTGGACGTCTTGATGCAGGTTGAGGTCCCCGAGGAGCAGTCATGAGTGAAGAGACGCCGAGCCCGGTCCGGACGACGGTCGATGGTCCGATCCTCGACGTGGTGTTGGACCGTCCGAAGGCCAACGCCATCGATGCGGCGACTAGCCGCGAGCTGGGCCGGGTGTTCGCCGGGTTCCGCGACGATCCGTCATTGCGGGTGGCCGTATTCACCGGCGCCGGTGAACGGTTCTTCTCGGCGGGTTGGGACCTGACGGCGGCAGCCGACGGTGAGGCGTTCGAAGCCGACTACGGCGAGGGAGGTTTCGGGGGGTTCTGTGAACTTCCGGGTCGGAACAAGCCGGTGGTCTGTGCGGTGAACGGCATGGCCGTCGGAGGCGGTTTCGAGATCGCCATGGCCGCCGAGTTCGTGGTGGCCGTCGAGCACGCGACCTTCTTCCTGCCCGAGACCGGTCTGGGGATCATCCCCGACGCGGGTGCCATCCGACTACCACGTCAACTGCCGGCGGTGGTGGCCAACGAGGTGCTCTACGGCGGTAGGCGCCTGGATGCCGCCGAGGCGGAACGGTGGGGCCTCGTCAACCGGGTGGTGCCGGCCGACGAGTTGTCGGCCGCGGCCCGGGACCTGGCCGGGCGGATCGCCGCAGCCGCCCCGTTGGCCGTGGAGGCCGTGATGGCCATCGACCGGGCCACGGGCCACCGGTCGTTGAACGAGGCGTTCGGGCACCTACGGTCGGGTCATCTCGAGGCCTACGAGAGGATGCTGGCCTCCGAGGATGCCCTGGAGGGACCGAGGGCTTTCACCGAGCAGAGAGATCCCTACTGGCAGGGATGCTGATCTACTGGTAGGAAACTCAGGAGGGAACGGAAGTGCGATAGGTTCCGGCCCCGTCGGGCGTTCCCTCCTTGGCCCGTTCACTCGGACCGGACGACGATGTCCGGTCACTGACCAGTAATGAGGCACACATGAGCAAGCGTCTGACGACCCCGATGGTCCGCGACGATGGCGACCTCCGCGAGGCCACCTGGGAGGAGGCCCTCCAGCGGGCCGCCACCGGGTTTCGCGCCGCGGTCGACACCCACGGTCCGACGGCCTTCGGGATGTTCAGTTGTTCGAAGACCACCAACGAGGTGAACTACGCCGCTCAGCGGTTCGCCCGTCGGGTCATCGGCTCGAACAACATCGACAGCTGTAATCGAACTTGACACGCTCCCAGCGTCGTCGGTCTGGCGACGGTCTTCGGAGCAGGCGGGGGAACCTCCTCGTATGTGGAAATCGAGGAAGCGGACCTCATCATTATGTGGGGATCCAACGCGCGTAACGCACACCCGATCTTCTTTCATCACGCCCTGCGTGGCGTGGCCAACGGTGCGCGCATGTGGTCCGTCGACCCGCGCCGCACCGGCACTGCCAAGTTCGCCGACCACTGGCTGGGCCTCAACGTCGGCACCGACATCGGCCTGGCCCACGGCATGGCCCGCGAGATCATCGCTGCGGGCCTCACCAACGACGAATTCATCGCCAACGCCACCACCGGCTACGAGGAGTTCGTGGCCTTCGTCGAACCGTGGACCCTGGAGCACACCTCGGCGGTCACCGGCGTACCGGCCGAGGCCATCCGCGACCTGGCTCATGCGTACGCCACAGCCGACAAGGCCCAGATCTGCTGGACGCTGGGGATCACCGAGCACCACACCGGCGTCGACAACGTGCAGTCTCTCTGCAATCTGTCGCTTCTCACCGGTCACGTCGGGCGTTGGGGATCGGGGCTCGTACCCCTGCGCGGGCAGAACAACGTGCAGGGTGGCGGTGACATGGGTGCGCTGCCCAACAAGCTCACCGGGTTCCAGGATGTCGAGGACGACGACGTCCGGGGAAAGTTCGAGGAGGCGTGGGACTGCACCATTCCGTCGACCAACGGCTGGAACCTCACCCAGATGTTCGAGGCCATGGGTCGTGACGAACTCAAGGCTGTCTACTGCATCGGTGAGAATCCTGTTGATTCCGAGGCCGATGCCATCCACGCGCGGGCCATGTTGGAGCGACTTGACATGCTGGTCGTCCAGGACGTCTTCATGACCCGAACCGCTGAGATGGCCGACGTGGTGTTCCCGGCCGCTCTCGGCTGGGCCGAGTCCGACGGCACGGCCACCAACAGTGAGCGACGGGTCCAGCGGATGCGGGCCGCCGTGCCGCCACCCGGCCAGGCCCGCCAGGAGGTCGGCATCATCAACGACCTGGCGGCCGCCATGGGCGACGACCAGTGGGGTCAACCCGCGCCGGAGGATCTCTGGGAGGAACTCCGCACGGTGTCACCCATGCACGGCGGTATGTCGTGGGATCGCCTGGAGGCCGAGGGTGGCATCCAGTGGCCATGTCCCACCGACGACCATCCGGGCAGTTCGTTCCTGCACGGCCGCCTCTGGGAGCGACCGGTGCAGGGTCGGTTGGCTCCGTTCTCGTGTGTCGAAGACCGACCGCCATTGGACGTGCTGACCGAAGAGTTCCCCCTACGGCTCACCACGGTGCGGGCGCTGGACTCGTACAACACCGGGGTCCAGACCCAGCACTTCCCGTCGCCCATCCGAACCGGTGAGGCGCTGTCCATCTCGACGACCGACGCCCACCTCCTCGGGGTGGCCGATGGCGAGCGGGTCACCGTGTCGTCCCGCCGGGGATCGATCACCATGACCATTGAGGTGGAGGAGCATCTGGCGGTGGGCCTCTGCCACACCACCTTCCACTTCCCGGAGACCACCGACATCAACCAGATCACCAGCGATGCCGTGGATCCGAAGTCCGGGACCGCCGAGTTCAAGGCGGCCGCCGTCCGGGTCGACAAGCTCGTGGATGGTCCTTTGGTAGGAAACAATGCCTGACCTGTACTTCGGGGCGACCGAGGAGCCGACCGAGACTGAGCGCGCCGCGGTTGCTGAGGCCATCTCGGGATACGGCGCAGTCACCATCCGCGAATCCGAACGCCTGGTGCATGCTGGGCGGACCCGCACCCGTGAACGTCGCCACCTGCTCCTACCAGCGTTGCACGCCCTGCAGCGCGCCGCGGGATGGATCAGCCCCGGTGGGCTGGACCATGCGTGTGCCGAGCTGGAGGTACCTCCGGCTGAGGCTTACGGGGTGGCCACCTTCTACCACCTGTTCACCCACGAGCCGCCGAGCGCCATGGACACCGTGCACGTCTGTGACGACGTGGCCTGTCGACTCTTCGGTGCCGTCGACCTGATCGACGATCTGCGGGCCGAGGGTCATCACGTGAAGGCCAGTCCCTGCCTCGGCCAGTGCGAACGGGGTCCGGCGATCATGGTGCAACGCACCGGTACACCCGATCTGACGGTGGTCGCCGTCGACGACGGTGCCGGGTGCGGCCCCGTGTCTCCCGCCGAGGTGTCGGTGGCCATCGCTGACGCCACCTCGACGCCGTCCGTCGAGCTTGCCCAGGCCGGAGATCCAGGTCTACGGCTTCTGGCTCGGGTCGGGGTGGTCGACCCGACCAGCCTCGAGGACTACCGGGCCCACGGTGGCTACCAGGCGTTGGAGGCGTCGCTGTCCATGGGCGGCGACCAGGTCATTGGCGAGATCACGGCATCGGGTCTCTCGGGGCGCGGCGGCGCGGCGTTCCCCACCGGAGTGAAGTGGCGTGGCGTGGCCGATCAGGAAGGTCGCCCCCGTCATCTGGTGTGCAACGCAGATGAGTCCGAGCCGGGAACCTTCAAGGACCGCGTGGTCATGGAGGGTGACCCTTTTTCCCTGGTCGAGGCCATGACGGTGGCTGGCCTGGCCATCGGAGCAGAGCAGGGCTGGTTGTACATACGCGGCGAGTACCCGGTGGCCACCGAACGCCTCATCCACGCCATCGCCGAGGCCTACGCGGCTGGTTTGCTGGGTGCCGACGTGGCCGGCTCCGGCACCCGTTTCGACCTGCACCTCCGGAACGGGGCCGGTGCCTACATCTGTGGCGAGGAGACGGCCCTGTTCAACTCCATCGAGGGGTTCCGGGGTGAGCCCCGCAACAAGCCGCCATTTCCGACGACCCACGGGTTGTTCGGCGAGCCAACGGCCATCAACAACGTGGAGACGCTCGTCAACGTGTTGCCCGTGGTGCTCATGGGCGGCGAGGCCTACGCAGCCGACGGCACCGAGCGCTCCCCGGGCACCAAGTTGTTCTGCCTCAGCGGGCGGGTGGTCCGGCCTGGCACCTACGAGGTGGAGTTCGGCGCCACGCTGCGCGACCTGATCAATCTGGCCGGCGGGCTGCCCGACGGCCGCGTGTTGCGGACCGTCATGCTGGGGGGAGCGGCGGGCAGCTTCGTCGGCCCTGAATCGCTCGACATGCCCCTGACGCTCGAAGACACCCGAGCGGCCGGCGCTTCGTTGGGATCCGGCGTGATCATGGTGTTCGACGAGAACGACGACATGGTCGACACCGTGCGACGCATCGCCGAGTTCTTCCGCGACGAGTCCTGTGGCCAGTGCGTGCCGTGCCGGGTGGGGACGGTTCGCCAAGAGGAGGTGCTGGTGCGCCTCGGTCGTGGATCCACTATCGACGACGAGCGCGATCTGTTGGACGACCTGGCGGCCGTGATGAAGGACGCCTCGATCTGTGGTCTCGGACAGACAGCGTCCGGGGCGGTTCGCAGCGCCATCGATCTGGGCCTGCTGTCCGGTGTAGGTACCGGCGCGGGGGCGGGCGGTTCAGGTGGCGACGAATCAGGACTCGATGAGGGGAGCATCCGGTGAACGAGGTTCCGGTGATGGTGTCGACGATGGTCGAGTTCACCCTCGACGGTGACACGGTGCGGGTGCCCGAAGGCTCCACGATCCTTGACGCCTGTAGGCGCGAGGGCATTGACACCCCCACGTTGTGCTGGGCCGAGAACCTGACGCCGGTGAACGTGTGCCGGGTCTGCGTGGTGGAGGTCGAGGGCTCGAGAGTGCTGGTGCCGTCGTGTTCAAGACCCGTCGAGGAGGGCATGGCCGTATCCACCGACTCCGAGCGGGTCCGCACCAGTCGCCGCATGGTCTACGAGCTTTTGGCCTCGTCGGTCGAGATGGACCGGGCCGATCCCGAGGTGCACGCGTGGATGGCGCACTACGGCGCTCGGCCGGAACGCATGGGTGACCGGTCCGAGATCGCCACGGTGGCCCAGCCCATCAAGATCCAGGACGACCTATACGTGCGGGACTACGAGCGGTGCATCCTCTGTTACAAGTGCGTAGAGGCGTGCGGCGACGATGCCCAGCACACCTTCGCCATCGCCACGGCCGGCCGGGGGTTCGACGCCCACATCTCGACCGAGCATGACGTGACGCTGCCCGACTCGGCGTGCGTCTACTGCGGCAACTGCATCGGGGTGTGCCCGACCGGGGCGCTGGCCTTCAAAACCGAACACGACATGCGCGAGGCCGACACGTGGGACGAATCGGCCCAACAGGTCACGACCACCGTGTGCCCGTTCTGCGGGGTGGGTTGCAACCTCGAGTTGCACACCCAAGATGACCGCATCGTGAAGGTCACCTCGCCGGCCGACCATTCGGTCACCCATGGACACCTGTGCATCAAAGGCCGGTTCGGCTGGCAGCACGCCCACGCCTGAACGGGGCCTGAGCCCTGGGCTCAGCCCTTCGGCTTGACCAACACGATCACCCAGCCGTCGATGCCGGCGCCCGGCAGGTGTTCGCCGTGCTCTCGAAAGGCCACCGTGGCGACCCCGTCGGCCTCGATGGCGTCCAGTTCGGCAGGAAAGGCGCCCTCGTCCCAGAAGTGGTCGTTGAGGCCGACGACTACCGCGCCACCCGATCGAACGACCCTAAGTACGTCGCGCAGGGCCGAAGGTCGGATGTGGCCGAAGGTGAACACGCCGACGGCCGCTGCCGCGTCGTAGGTCCCGTCGTCCACGTCGAGGCCCTCGTTCAGGTCCGCCTCGAACAACCGCCGGTAGACGCCGGTATCCGCTGCCCGGTGGAGCATGGCCGAAGAGAAGTCGCAGCCGTCCAGCTCGGTGAAGCCGGCGTCGCGCAACGCCAGGCCCGACAGGCCGGTGCCGCAACCCACGTCCAGGACCCGGCCCGCTGAGGACGGGTTACCCGGTATGGAGTCGGAGTCGGAGTCGGTCCAGTCGGTCATCGGTGACATCACCGAGGAAAGGGCGACGGCACAACGTGTCGGCTGGGCGTATCCCTTGTCGACCCCGATCTCCTGGTCATAGGTATCGGCCCACGCCCTGTAGTGGTCCAGGGTCTCGGCTCCGGTCTTGAGTTCGTAGGCCGTTCCGAGGAGTCCCGTCGTTCCTTCCTCCTCGGAAGCAGCCATTTGCTCATCCCCAGAATCACCCATGGGATCGGAATCTACACGTCGGCGTTCAGGTGTATTTGCCGCTATGCGGGATGTGTTTTTCATATTGCGAAAAGATGACGACTCCGAGTCTGCTGAGAATTTTTGTGACGGACGTCGCATCCGCGCATATCCTGACCGGCGGCGGTTCGAGGGGCCGTCGCGTGGTCAGCCGATTGTCGGTGGCCACGTTCATCCACCTGATGGAGGAAATAACGATGTTTCGACGTTCGCGAGTTCTACTCGCGGTGCTGCTGGGCTTTGCCCTGATCGCCGGGGCCTGTGGCTCCGACGATGCAGATGAAGCTGCCGCCGGAGGCGACTCCGCTCCGGCGACGACTGCTGCGCCGGCTACGACTGCTGCACCGGCTACGACTGCTGCGCCAGCTCAGGAAGAGGTCGGTACCGCCGAGGACCATCTGGGTGATGGAAGCCTCGGCGAGGTCCGTGTCGGTCCTGGTGAGGAGA
>JAAZZG010000029.1 GCA_014237715.1 Acidimicrobiales bacterium | reverse complement strand
CCCTCGACCAACCCGCGTCGCACCAGCTCCAGGTCGAGACGCCGGCGGACACTCACCCCAGACGCTCCCGTTCACCCAGGTACTCGCGGACACATGCCAGCAGGTCGTCGTGCACCGTGTCGGAATCGGGATCCACCGGCAGATCGTCCTTGCCGATCAGGCCTGAGAGGACCAGAGACCAACGCCAGCCCAACGCCCGGGCAAATCGCCCATCAGTGTCGGGCCGGTCCCCCACCATCACGTGGCCCGTCTCCGGGGTACCAGCAGCCTCTTTCCCGACGTCCCCGGCGTCTGCCAGATCGCGGACCAGTTCACACATCGGCCCGTAGGGCTTGCCGGCCAGTTCAGGCGTCGCCCCCGTAGCGGCCACCACCGCGGCCAGCAACGAACCGGCTCCGGGCCGTAACCCGTCGTGGGCCGGGAAGGTCACGTCATCGTTGGTGCCTAGCAGTCGGGCGCCCCCGAGGACCGCCTGCACGCCGGCCGTCAGGCCCCGGTAGTCGAAGTCATCGTGGAAGCCGACCACCACCGTGTCGACCATCCCGTCCCGCACCACCTCGGCGCCCACCCGTTCGAGCTCCTCGCGGCAACCGGGACCGCACATCCCCAGCACCCGCTCTCCGGGGACCACCAGACGGGCGGCGGCCATTCCCGACGTGACCACGCCACCCATGGCGTCGATTCCTAGACCGGCCAACTTCTCTTCGGTGTCGGAAACCGGCCGACCCGAGTTGTTCGTCACGAATAGGACGCGCTCGCCCGAATCCTGCAGAAGTCGGACTGCTTCACCCGCCCCCGGTACCCCATCGGTACCCCGCCAGACAACGCCGTCGAGGTCCAGTGCCCACGCCATGGCGGACCCGGGGCCTCAGACGTCCCAGGTGGGCTGCGACCGCAACAGGTCCGAGAGGTTTCCCTGGCCAACCTGGGCCTGGACCTCGCGGATCTGGGCTGAGACCGACGAGGCAAACTCGCCCCGGTCGATGGCCCGGAACACTCCGATCGGGGTGGGGGTGGCTGGAGTCTTGGCCAGCCGGGACAGTGAGAAGGCGGTCGACGGATTCCGGATGGTCTCGTCGTGCACCAGCACGTACTCGATACCCGCCTCGGCCACGTCCACGATGACGACGCCCTCGGGGCGCCGCGCTACGCCGTACTGCTTCTCGGAGCCGAACAGGATCGGCTTTCCGTGCTGCAGTTCAATGAGCATGTCTTCGCGCACGTCCTTCTTGGTGATCGACGCGAAGACGCCGTCGTTGAAAACGTTGCAGTTCTGAAGCACCTCAACGAACGCTGCGCCCTCGTGTTCGTGGGCCCGACGGAACGTCTCCTGCATGTGGCGACGGTCCATGTCATGCGTGCGGGCCACGAAGGTCGCCTCGGCACCCAACGCCACGCTGATCGGATTGAAGGGTCGGGCCACCAGGCCGACGGGCGACGACTTGGTCACCTTGCCCTTCTGACTGGTCGGCGAGAACTGGCCCTTGGTCAGCCCGTAGATCTGGTTGTTGATCAGCAGGACGTTCAGGTTGATGTTGCGGCGTAGCGCGTGGATGAGGTGATTGCCGCCAATGGACAACATGTCGCCATCGCCACCGATGACCCACACGTCGAGATCGGGCCGGGCCATAGCCAGTCCGGTGGCCACTGCGGGCGACCGGCCGTGGATGGTGTGCACTCCGTAGGTGTTCATGTAATACGGGAACCGGGCCGCGCACCCGATGCCCGAGATGAAGACCGTCTTTTCGCGGCGCACGCCCAACTCGGGCATGAGCATCTGGATGGCGGTCAGGATCGAGTAGTCACCACACCCCGGGCACCAGCGGACCTCCTGGTCGCTGGTCCAGTCGGCTTTGCTCGTCTCGGGCACCGGTCCGTCATCGACGGCGGTCGCCGGATTCATCACGTCAGTCATCAGGCGACCTCCTCGTTCGTCGATCCACCCGCGGATCCGGAGAGTTCCTCCATGGCTTCTCCGATGGCAATGTGGATCTCGCCGGCTGTGAAGGGCTGGCCCTTCACCTTGGACAACGGTCGGGCATCGACTAGGTACTCGGCCCGCAGGATGCGAACCAGTTGCCCGAGGTTGAGCTCAGGTACCAGCACCCGGCGGTGGGAGCGGAGCAGGTCGCCCAGATTGGCGGGCAGCGGGTTCAGGTGCGTCAACTGGACGTGATCGACCTTCCCGCCAGCGGCACGCACCCGGCGGGCAGCACCGGTGATGGCACCCCAGGTGGAACCCCAACCCACGACCAACAGGTCGGCGTCGCCGTCAGAGCCCTCTTCCAACTCGGCATCGGGCACGGGAATCGACGCGATTCGGTCGTTTCGCAGGCGGACCATGTACTCGTGGTTGTCGGGGTCGTAGCTGACGTTGCCCGAACCGTCCTCCTTCTCGATCCCACCGAGACGGTGCATGAGGTCGGGCGTACCGGGCAGGGCGATCGGTCGGTTGCCGTCCTCTCCGCGCAGGAACGGCCAGAACACGTCGTTGCCGTCCTTGTCGACCATGTTGAACTCCGTGGCGTACTTGACCTCAATCTCGGGCAGGTCGTCGACTTCGGGCAGGCGCCACGGCTCGGACCCATTGGCCAGATAGCCATCGGACAACAGGATCACCGGCGTCTGGTGGACGAGCGCTATCCGTGCCGCTTCGATGGCCGCATCAAAGCAGTCCGACGGGGTCCGGGCGGCCACGATGGGCATGGGCGACTCGCCGTGGCGGCCGTACATGGCCATCATCAGATCGGCGGCCTCGGTCTTGGTGGGTAGCCCGGTCGAAGGACCGCCCCGCTGGATGTCGACGATGACCAAGGGCAGCTCGAGGCTGACAGCCAGACCCATGGCCTCGCCCTTGAGCGCCAGTCCCGGACCACTGGTAGTCGTCACGCCGAGCGAGCCTCCGTAGGAAGCGCCGATCGCCGCACCGACCGCCGCGATCTCGTCCTCTGCCTGGAAGGTCGTCACACCGAAAGCCTTGTGCTTGGACAGCTCGTGGAGGATGTCGGTGGCCGGGGTGATGGGGTACGACCCGAGGTAGAGCGGCAGGCCGCTCAACTGGGAGGCAGCTACCAGGCCCCACGACAACGCCGTGTTGCCGTTGATGTTCGTGTAGGTGCCGGGTTCCAGGGGCGCTGCCTTCACTATGACCCGCTGGGAGCCCAGCTCCGCGGTCTCCCCGTAGGCGTGTCCGGCGTTGAACGCCGCCCGGTTGGCGGCGATGATCAGGTCCTTGCCAGCGAACTTGGACTCGATCCAGTCCAGCGTCGGTTCGACGGGGCGGCTGTACATCCACGACAACAGGCCGAGGGCGAAGAAATTCTTGGACCGGTCGGCGTCCCGGGGTTTGACGCCGAACTCGGCACAGGCCTCCTTGGTCAACGACGTCATGGGAACCTCGATGAGCCGATAGCCCACCAGGTCCTCGCCTTCGAGGGGGTTGTGGTCAAACCCGGCCTTGGCCAGGTTTCGCTCCTCGAAGGTGTCCCGATTGACGATCAGCGTTCCGCCGGGAACCAGGGTCGGGAGATCCGACTTCAACGCCGCCGGGTTCATGGCCACCAGCACGTCGGGGGCGTCGCCCGGGGTGGTGATGTCATGGTCCGAGATGTGGACCTGAAACGCCGAGACCCCGGCCATGGTGCCGGCTGGAGCCCGGATCTCAGCCGGATACTCCGGCAACGTGGCCAGGTCGTTGCCGAACATGGCACTGGCATTGGTGAACCGGTCGCCCGTCAACTGCATGCCGTCGCCCGAGTCGCCGGCGAACCGGATGATGACCTCGTCGAGGGCGGGTACCGAGGGGGCCTCCGCGATGTCTGTCACGTTGCTTCCTCCACGGGGCGTCGTTGCCTTCGAACGGACCCTACCCGCGGGCCTTCGGGGCGGTCACGATGCAGCGCCCCCGACCGGCGTTGAATGGGTCACAGGTGCCGACCCCGACGACCGGCCGGATGGCAGGTCAGACCTACGGTTCAAACCCCCGGGTCGGGTCCCCCGTCCGGTAATCGCCGAACGGTTCGTCGCGCTGTTGCAGGGCTTCCGTGAGTCCGGACTCGGCAACCTCCGAGAGGAACTGGGCCATCGACGCCGAATGCACACCCAGCGCGCAGATCTCGGTGCCCGCACGAATCCCCGCCCGCATCCCCATGTACTCCATCTGCCGGTGCACGGCCCGCTTGTTCAACTGGACCACGTCGGGGGGCATGGCGGCGATCCGGCCAGCCACTTCGAGCACGGCCTCGTCAAGGTCGTCCACCGGAAAGGCCGCATTGGCCCAGCCCAGTTCGACGGCCTCCGTTCCGGTGATCGAGTCCCCGGTGACCATCATCTCCATGGCCTTTCGCATCCCCAGGAACCAGGCGTGGAAGTGCATGTCGGGCACACCGAATCGCACCGCCGGATATCCCATCCGGGCGTCATCGGCCACGTAGACGAGGTCGCAACCGGTGGCCAACTCGCTCCCGCCAGCCAGACACCAGCCGTGCACCTGGGCAATGACCGGTTTGGCCAGGTCCCAGATGCCCATCCATCCGTCGGTCACGTGGCGGGGCCACTGGCCGTCCCCGGGCGTGGTCGGGAAGGGAAGTTCGTGCCCCTCGTTCCCACCGCCCAGGTCGTACCCCGACGAAAAGCAGCTTCCTGCACCCCGGACGACGGTGACCCTCACCGAGTCATCGACATCGGCAGCCACCAGAGCGTCGAGCAGAGCGCCCCGTAGCGGATGACTCAACGCGTTTCGCTTGTCCGGCCGGTTGAGGGTCAGCCGACGGATCCCGTCGGCTGGATGGTCGACCAGCAGAAGGTCCATCGTTTCCGACCCGCCCCCGGACATCTGATGCTGACCCCGACGCCCGGCCCTAGGCCAGGGTGATCGACTCGTCGAGGTAGACGTCCTGGATGGCGTTGAGGAGCTCGACACCCTCGGCCATCGGGCGCTGGAATGCCTTGCGCCCGCTGATCAGGCCCATGCCCCCCGCCCGCTTGTTGACAACCGCGGTGCGGACAGCCTCGGCCAGGTCGCTGGCTCCTGCGGAGGCACCGCCGCTGTTGATGAGCCCGATCCGTCCCATGTAGCAGTTGGCCACCTGCCAGCGGCAGAGATCGATCGGGTGGTCGGTGGTCAGCTCGTCGTAGACGAGATCGTGGGTCTTGCCGTAGCCGGGCAGAGCCCGGTAGCCACCGTTGGTCTCCGGGAGTTTCTGCTTGATGATGTCGGCCTGGATGGTCACGCCGAGGTGGTTGGCCTGGGCGGTCAGGTCGGCGGAGGCATGGTGGTCAACACCGTCCACCTTGAAGCCGGAGTTGCGGAGGTAGCACCACAGCACCGTGAACATTCCGAGTTCGTGGGCCCGGGCGAAGGCCTCGCTGACCTCCTGGATCTGGCGGGTGGACTCGGGCGAGCCGAAGTAGATGGTGGCCCCCACCCCGGCCGCTCCGAGGTCGAAGGCCTGGTCGACAGAACCGAACATGACCTGGTCGAACTGGTTCGGGAAGGTCAGCAACTCGTTGTGGTTGATCTTGACGATGAACGGGATGCGGTGGGCGTACCGGCGCGATACCGAAGCCAGGACGCCGTAGGTGCTGGCCACCGCGTTGCAACCGCCCTCGATGGCCAACTCCACGATGTTCGCTGGATCGAAGTAGGTCGGGTTCGGAGCGAACGACGCGGCCGCTGAGTGTTCGATGCCTTGGTCGACGGGAAGGATGGAGACGTGGCCCGTGCCAGCCAGACGGCCGTGGTCGAGGAGCGACTGGAGGTTGCGGAGGACCTGTGGGGAACGGTCCGTGACCCCGTAGACGTCGGTCACCGTGTCGGGTCCCGGCGTGGTGAGCTGGTCAGCGGAAATAGTGTGGCACTGATGGCCGAGCAGGTCGTCGGCGTCAGCGCCGAGCAAGGATGCGATGTCCACCTGAGTGGCTCCTGTCTGGTGATTCTCTGGTCTCCAAGGTCCACCGAAAACCCGGGGACCGATTCACCCTACGTCGCGACCATGGGGCACGCGTGGCCCTCACAGAGCCATGGCGGGTCATCGGTCACGGTCGAATTCGCTGGACGGCCAGACTCTTCAGGACCCGCTCCTGGAGGAACCCGCCCCCACCGGAAAGTGCACTTCAGGAACAGGCCCTTCAGGAAAGAGAGCGAACCCGGGCTGCAACGTCGGCGAACCGGGCGTCATGATTCCGGACCCAGATGAACAACTCGCGGGCCCGCGGTTCGGCACCGGACCGCTCGTAGAGGTCGGCCAACGCGTAGGCCCGCCGGAGGTGATGGTCTCGGGCCCTCGACGGGATCCGCCAACCCCGCTCCAAGAGGGCGAGGCCCTCCTCGATACGGCCCTGGTCGGCAAGTGCCCCGGCGGCCACCAGTCGGCCCTCGGTGACGAGCGGGCCGCTGGGGGAGGCATCACGGAGCTCAACCCACAGCACCTGGACGTCGTCCCACCGGCCCTGGGCGCGATGGCAGTCGGCCAGCACAGGGTGCTGCTCCGTACTTCCCGTCATCTCACGGAAGACCTCGAGGCGCTTGGTCGCTGCCTTCCAGTGGCCCATGCGGTAGTGCACGAGCCCGAGCAACTCAATCACCTCAGGAACCTCTGGTGCTCGTTCGACCAACTGGTTCAGGATGCGACGGGCATCCTGGAACCGATCGTCGGAGAAGGCGCGGGCGGCTTCATCCAATCGATTGAGGGCCTTGCCGCCCGCCCGATCGCCTAGTGCTCGCCGAAGCAGGAGATCGGCGTCGGGGAGTCTCCTGGGTGCCTCGGGCAGGGCCAGACGTTCCATCGCCCTTGGTCCCCGCTTCGATCCACCCCTGGACCCGCCACGAGCCACCGCCTCGGCCGCCTCGTTACGAAGACGATCAGACCGTTCCGGCTCGGGGCGTCTGGGCCGGGTCGTTCGTTCCGCCGTCCGATCTCGTCGCTCCGGACGGTCCTCCTGCTCCTCGCGTTCCAGGCGCCCGGCTCCACGACGGGCCACGCCACCCCAGGTGGTCGGGCCGGCCGCATCGGGTCCACGCCGACGACGATCCGTGACGGCCTCTCCGCCACCACGTCGATCCCCGTCACGCCGCTGGCCCCCCGATCGGGAACCGCTACCGGAACCCGATCGCCGATCGCCCCCTCTGGGGCCGCCACGGGAGTCGCCTCGGGATCCACCGCCGGATCCACCGCGGGAACCGCCCGACGATCCGCCCCGAGAACCACCCGACGATCCGCCCCGAGAACCGCCCCGAGAACCACCCCGAGAACTGCCTCCCGAACCGCCGGTTCGAGGGCCACGATCGCGTTCACCGGGGGAAGCCATGGCCGACGAGGCTAGCGGCGCTACGTCGGCAGCCCAGCGTGACCTGCGACCCATGCCTCCGCCCGCCGTCCTTCCTCGGCTGATGCCCATCCGGCCACCGTCACGACCCCATCCAGGCCCAAAACGCGCTAGAGCGGGACCCCTAGGGGTCCCGCTCGTAGCGTTAGAAATCCGGCGGCGTCCTACTCTCCCAGGGACACTCGTCCCAAGTACCATCGGCGCTGGCGGGCTTAACTGCCGTGTTCAGAATGGGAACGGGTGTGACCCCGCCGCCATAGCCACCGAAAACCAGTTGCGTCCCGACCGGCGCTGAGGCCGGGACCCGATTCAATTGTCAAGAGCGACCTCTCGGCCTCTCCAGTACTCCACAGCGAACACGAACATCGACAACTCTTGTCGATGTGAGTAACCAAGCCCTCGGCCGATTAGTACCGGTCGGCTAAATGCGTTGCCGCACGTACACCTCCGGCCTATCAACGTGGTGGTCTACCACAGGCCTTACCCGGTTAACCCGGTGGGAGATCTCATCTTGAAACGGGCTTCCCACTTAGATGCTTTCAGCGGTTATCCCTTCCGTAGGTGGCCAACCAGCCATGCTCCTGGCGGAACAACTGGCACACTAGAGCTACGTCCATCCCGGTCCTCTCGTACTAGGGACAGCATTTCTCAAATCTCCTCCGGCTGCAGAGGATAGGGACCGAACTGTCTCACGACGTTCTAAACCCAGCTCGCGTACCGCTTTAATGGGCGAACAGCCCAACCCTTGGGACCTGCTTCAGCCCCAGGATGCGATGAGCCGACATCGAGGTGCCAAACCTTCCCGTCGATATGGACTCTTGGGGAAGATAAGCCTGTTATCCCCGGGGTACCTTTTA
>JAAZZG010000028.1 GCA_014237715.1 Acidimicrobiales bacterium | reverse complement strand
GTCCGGCGTTGAACTGGGTGCCGACATCATCGTGACGGCTACTGGGCTGAACCTCGTCACCCTCGGCGAGATGGACTTCGTCGTAGACGGCGAACCGGTCGACTTCGCCAAGACCTGGACCTACCGCGGGCTCGGCTATTCCGATATTCCTAATCTGGTGTCGACCTTCGGGTACGTGAACGCCTCATGGACACTCAAGGCCGACCTGACATCCGAGTACGTGTGTCGCCTCCTGAATCACATGGCCGACGTTGGCGCCACGCGGTGCACGCCCCGGTTGCGGGACGAAGACGTGGACATGCCCTCACGTCCGTGGATCGACGACTTCCCCGCTGGCTATATGACCCGGAGCCTCCATCTCCTCCCCCGTCAGGGCGACCACGCTCCGTGGCTAAACCCACAGGACTACCGACGGGACGTGAAGATGATCCGCCGCGGCGAGATCGACGACGGCGTGATGTGCTTCGACAGCCCCGACCAGAGTTCCGTGACAGTCGCCTGATTCGCCGTCTGGCTGGCCGCCAGCCAACTGAACCGGACATTTCCGAGCAGAAGGACCATCAACTATGCGAATCGCCGCCGTCCAGACAAGTCCCGTATATCTCGATCGTGCCGCCACTATTGGCGTGGTTCTCGATCGCATTGCCGAGGCTGGTGCCGGTGGGGCCGATCTGGTGGCTTTCCCTGAGGTGTTTGTGCCCGGCTATCCGGTGTGGCTGGACTTGACTAACGCCGCAGCATGGGAGGACCCCGACCAGCAGGAGACGTTCGCCAGGTACGTCGACCAGTCCGTTGAGTTGCACGGCCCCGAGTTCGCTCAGGTCGTCGACGCCGTCAAGGAGGTAGGGGCGTTCACCTACATCGGCGTGGTCGAGCGAGCTGCGTCGGGCGGATCGGTTTACTGCTCTTTGGTGGCCATCGACCCGACCGCCGGAATTGTCAGCGTGCACCGGAAGCTAAAGCCCACCTACGGTGAGCGCCTGGTGTGGGCCGACGGCGACGGAGCCGGTCTCGTGGCCCACGACCACCAGGGGGTACGCATCACCGGCCTGAACTGCTGGGAGAACTGGATGCCCCTGGCCCGCTCGGCCATGTACGCCACCGGTTCACAGGTCCACGTGGCCGCCTGGCCCGGTTCGGCGGGCCTCACCGAGGACATCACAAGGTTCGTCGCCAAGGAGGGGCGCCTGTTCGTCGTCAGCGTGGGCGCTATGTACTGCTCCGAGGATCTACCGGACGACCTCCCGGTGCGGGATCAGTTGCCGTCGGGCCAGAAGTACCACAACGGTGGCACGTGCATTGCCGGCCCAGACGGAAGGTGGATCGTCGAGCCGGTCCGGGACGAGCACGGCATCGTGTGGGCCGACATCGACGTGAGCGAAGTGGCGAGGCAAAGACAGAACTTCGATCCGGCTGGGCACTACAGCCGCCCCGATGTGCTCTCTCTATCCGTCGACCGCACCCGTCTCGCCCCGTAGGCGGCGCTGCGGGCTCAGCCCGTGAAGGCGAACCGGTCGCCTAGGCGAACCGTGCCCGGACCGGTCACCTCGGCCGCCGTGCCAAAGCATGGGAGGTTTCCGATCAGGGTGTCACGTCGAGCGTTGGCAGCCAAGGCTTGGAGTCCCGCACGGAGTGGTTCCAAACCCCGCTGAGACAGGGTGGTCATTACGCACCGGGGCGTCGGACCACTCATCCTTAGCGATGCCCCACCGAGTGTCGCTTCGCCCTCGCCCCAGTCGAGGTCAACGAATCCGCGGGGACTCCCGACGTTCACCGATCGAAGGAGTGCCGTTGGTCGGAAACGCTCTACCGCCACGGCAGCACCCACTAGGTCTCCCAGATGATCCAGCGCTCCTTCGGTCACCAGGTGTAGCGCCGAGGCGTCGACAAACGCCATCGAGGGGCTGGCTACCGCCATGGGCACCTCGGCGCTGACCGACGACAGCGCGCCGGGAATCAGTTCCCACTCAGCGTCGTAGGACTCTTGCCGGTCGTCCTCGGCGGCAACCATGGCCACCGGTCTGTCGAACGCAGCGGAGAGGGCGCGATCTAGTGCCGGATCGCCGGCAATCCAGGCGTCGTCGTCGGGAGACTCGACCAGGACCGTTCCATCGTCTGTCGTGGACGCCGCCCAGTGCAGGAGCGCACCGAAGGGTCGGGTCTTCTTAGCGCTCGCAACTTTGCCGGTCTCCAGGTCACGGACCGCCCACCGTCGGTCACCGGCGATTCCATCAATGCCGACATCGGCCACGTCGATGCTCTCACCACCCATCGACTTGACCGGATATCGCCACAACTCAGAAACCCTGTATTCCTGCGTTTTCCTCTCTGAGCTGTTCGCTGGTTCAACCATTCGCCTTGCCTCTCCGGCCTCGCTCATATGGCCCCCTTCTACTCCATGTCACCGGCACCTCTTGCCGCTTCACACAGCGACACCGGTCCGACCTCAGCTCTACTACTCCGTGGCCGGCGTGTCCGCGTAGATGATCTCGCGCATTGCTTCAGCGGCTTTCTTGAAGAACGGAAGCGTGTCACGGTCCATGTCAATCTTCGGTCGTGGGCAGTGGGCGAAGTTCCCGTGGTCGTCGATTCCGCGTACCAGGGCGGCAGCGTCCCAGTCAACCTTGGTTTGGCGGGCCGACGTCGGCATGAAGTGCATCGACAGGCCGATTCGCCGGTCATCTGTGGTGTTGGGACCCGAACCATGGGCCGTCCGGACGTTATGGAACGACACCTGACCGGGTGACAACGGCATGGAAACCGGGTCATGTTCACTCGGATCGATCTCGAGCTCCTGGCCACGGCTCAACAGGTTGTTGGCAGCGTAGGTGTCACGATGGCTGATCGAGTGTCGTTGACTCCCGGGGATAACCGACATGCAACCCGCCTCCACACTGGCTGAAGACAAGGCGATCCAGACGCTGACCAGGCGATCGTCGTCAAGACCCCAGTACTCGTAGTCCTGGTGCCAGCCCACGTAGCTGGCGCTGTTCGCCTCCTTGATCCAAAAGATGGAGTTCCAGCACAGAAGGTCGGGGCCGATCAACTCCTCCACGGCGTCCAACAGGCGGGGGTGGCGCATGAGGTCGTCGACCCATGGCAGCAGCATGTGGGAACCAGACCGGTAGACAGGCCCGAGATCACCGCCGCAGGATGCCTCGAAGTCTTCCAGGGCTAGACGGGCCGCGGCCACTTCGTCGGCGGTCAGCAGATCGAACGGGGACAGCCAGCCGTCTCTCAGGTAGTCGTCAACCTGATCTTCGGTGAGCACCCGTCCCATGGAAGCGGACGCTTCCTGCATGTTCATTTCCCCGTGTTTGTGTGCTGCGAGCCGGGTGGCTCGCCGGCGACGACCGTAACCCTCCCGTGGACGGCCTTCCCAGACTTCGCCGGCGGTTACCGTCCCATCGTGGAACTCCAGGTAATCGACACGGCACGCGATGGTGCCGGGATCGCCCGGGCGGACAACGGTCTGGTGGTGTTCGTGGAGGGCGCTCTGCCCGGCGAGACCGTCGAGGCCACCGTATTCCAGCAGGACAAGCGCTGGTCTCGGGCCCGCATCCTGCGGATTGTTTCTCCGTCGCCCCACCGAGTTGACGTGCGATGCCGCCACCGAACCGAGGGTTGCGGAGGCTGTGATCTACTCCACGTTGACCCCGGCCATCAGACCGTCATGAAGGCCGGCATGGTGACCGACCAGCTGGCCCGGGCCGATGTTGCCTTTCCCGACGCAGAGATCCGACCCCTTATGAACGATCACGGACGGACGACAGTGCGGGCCGCGGTAGTCGGCGGTCGGGCCGGCTACCGGGCCGGCGGATCCCACGAGGTCATCGTTCCCCGATCCTGTTCGGCAGTTGATCCGGGGGTTGAGGAACTCCTACTGGACGGCCGTTTCGACGAGGCAACCGAGGTAACCATCCGGGTGGGTGCCCGCACCGGCGACCGGATCGTCATTGTCGACGGCGGTGACCCCGAGGAGGTCGACGTGCCCGAGGACGTCCTCGTGGTCTCGATCAACGAGTTGGACGCCGGCCTACGTGCGTGGATCCACGAGGAGGCGGCAGGTCGTCGATGGCGGGTCTCGGCCCGGTCGTTTTTCCAGAACCGTCCCGCCGGCGTGGACGCCCTGGTCGAAGTGGTAGACGCCATGGTGACCGCCCTCGCACCCACTCCCAGCGGCCCGATGGTCGACGCCTACGCCGGGGTGGGAATCTTTGCCGGCACCGTTGGGGTAGGTCGTTCCGTCACCGTCGTGGAGCGCGGCAAGGCCTCGCTGGCCGACGCCCGCGTCAACCTCGGTGCCCGTATCAAGGACGGCAGCGTCCGGATAGCCCCGTCGAGCGTGGAACAGTGGAAGGCCACTCCCGCCCAGGTGGTGGTTGCCGATCCGGCCCGAGCAGGTCTCGACCGTGACAGCGCCCGGGTCCTGCTGAACTGTCAGCCCGACTTGTTCGTCCTGATCGGCTGTGACCACTCGGCGTTTGCCCGCGATGCCGCCCTGCTGGCGAAAGCTGGAATGCGGCTCGAACGACTGGTGGTCGTCGACCTGTTTCCCGGCACGTCCCACGTGGAGACGGTCGGAGCCTTTCTCCGCGACTAATGCCGCTCTTTACAATTCGTCAAACGGGACGGGTCGGCCAGCGGTAAGCCGATGCTGGGGCCGGCTCCCAGGACTCCATGACCGGCGACTCGTAGATCTCCACCAGGAGCGGGTGACAGGTCGCCGTGTCCGACGAGTGCTCATCGCCGCAGTCACCGCCCGGACAGGCCGACAACGCCCCCAACAGGTCGACCTCGGCCAGGAACTCGATGTGGTCGCCGGGACGGACCGGACTGGCCTTCATGAAGTACTGGTGGGTGTCGAGCGTGAAACCGGTGCACATGAACACGTTCATCACGTCGTGGACCAGGGGTTCGACTTCGCGCTCAGGACGACCCGTGTGGCGGGCCACGGCCCTCGTCAAATTCGAGTGGCAGCAGTAGTGGTAGTCCATGCAGGTCAGTAGGTGCTGGGTATAGGGGTCACAACGGGTGCCGATGACGTCGTGCACCCCTCCCCCATCGGTGTCGTAGCCGTACCAGTCGAGGGTGTCGTCGGTAACGGTGGCCAGCGGGCGTAGGTACGGCAGCGTGCTCCACATCCGGTCGCCGGTCGACAGGTGGGTTCCGTGCAGAGCCCGGGTCTTGCCAGACCAGAAGCGTTCGCTCAGGTCGTGGGCATGGAACAGGTTCAGGTCGCCCACCTGGGGGCCCTCGACGCTGACTATCCGGAACAGGCCCCCGGCGGACACCTCGAAGGTGGCGGCCTCCCGGGGCGAAACGACAACCTCGTCGACCTTGACCATCCCAGCCCGTGCTGCGGCGATCAGGTCGGAATCCAACGGCGGGATGGTCTCCGGCGGGTAACAGACGACGACCGGGACGGCCGCCCGTTGGTCGGCATCGGAAGGCGCTGGATGAACGGGTTCGTGTTTCACCCGCCGGATGGTAGGTGGCTCAGGCAATAACGTCCGCCTGGGTTCACATCGGACACGATCACGGAGCAGGGCTTGCGCCAACCTTCAACCCCCGAGACACGGACGTGATCCGTCGTCGACCAGCCCTTGTGGCCACCCTGGTTTTTGCGGGCGTGATCAGCGGCGTGGGCTGTGCCACCCCCGTCGACCTCGACGGAATGAAAGCAGATGTCGTCGAGCTTCAGACCCGGGTCGATGCCTTGTCTGATCGGGTCCGCCAGGTGGCAGCCCGTCCTCCGGCTACCACCACTCCGTCAACCACCACTCCGTCAACCACCACTCCGTCAACCACCACTCCGTCAACCACGACTCCGGCGACCACGACAATCTCCGGGAGCGGCATCTCCGTCCCCCCGAAGGAGACTCTGCTTCTGCGTTCACCGACTTCCGAGGACCCCCTCCGGGTCATGGTGGTGGGCGACAGCGTCACCTACGAGATCGAACCCGCCCTCACCGCCGCACTCCAACGCACAGGCCGGGTCGTTTCGGCCAACCGGACCCAGGTCGGGTTCGGCCTCAGTCGGTGGCCCGTCTACCAGTGGTGGGAGATTTGGCTCCCGTTCCTCGCTGAGGTCCGGCCCGAGGCGGTCATCGTCCAGACCGGGATCTGGGACGTCAGCGACGTCTGGGGCAGCGATGACCGCATTCCAAAACCAGAGGATCCCGACTGGGAGGATTCGTTCGCCTTCCTCGTCCGGATGGCGGTCGACGTGCTATCGGCCGACGGCGCACATGTTTACTGGCTGACGATGCTTCCTTCACCCGAATCAGACGGACCCGCCCGCCTCACGCGCCTCCTCCTAGAGGTGGCCGCAGGCGATGATCGGTTGTCGATTATCGACCTCACGCCCAGCTTCACCGACAACGAGGGCCAGTACATAGACGAGATTGACCGGTCCGGCGAGCCATGGCCGATTCGAAAGATTGACGGTGTGCACCTCTGCCGGGAGGGCGCTGCTCTGGCAGCACGGAGCACCACTGAAGCCGTCCTCGCCGATGCAGGCCTGAACATCTTTCCCGGTTGGGAGAAGGGACTCTGGCGGGCAAATCCGCTCTACGACGTGGACCCATGTGACGACCCCGTCAACTAACTCCGTGTCCGCGTAGCCAGAAGAACGCGAGCTCCAGCTCGGAGTCCTGAAACAGCACCCGGCGAGAGACCTGCATGCGACCCGACATGCGTTCCACGGTCGGGCCCACCGGCCTATTCTCCAACCGTTCGACCGGCTCCAATAGTTCCGGTAATGGCGGGAGGGCGACATGGGTTCGAGGCGATGGGCGCCGGTAGCGCTTGTCTCCGCGTCAGTCGCCTCGACGTTCGCAGCACGTGGTAGCGGACCGTTCGCCGGTGAAACCGGGGTGACCCTCTGGATCCACCGCAACTCGCCCGGACCGGTGGATCGAATCGGCGACGTACTCGAGCCGTTATTCAACGATCTGGCAGCACCGACCATGTTCGCCGCCACCTGCCTGTTCGTCTGGTGGCGCTGGGGGCTACGTGCCATTGCGGTGCTCGGACTGGCAGGCGCCCTTACCGGCCTTACTCGCGTGGGTGACCTCGTACAGCGACCCCGCCCGACCGCGTCAGGATCCTGGAGCAGTTACGCCTACGGCAATGGCGGCTACCCCAGTGGGCACGTGGTCTTCGTGGCGCTCATCTCCGGCACGTTGGCGATTCTGGCTCGTCGGCACGGATCAACAGCGACGGCCACGTGGGTCGCTGTAGTAGGCGTGACACTCACCGTGATGACCTCCTGGACAAGGGTGAGCCATCTGGAGCACTGGCCACTCGACGTGGTTGGAGGCCTCACGATGGCAGGAGCCGCCCTCTACGGCGTGGCCGCGTTCGATCACCGGCTGGACAACCTGATGGCTCGCAGGCGACGTAGTGGTGCGTGATCCTCATGGTCTCGATCGTCCCGGACGAAATCTGTCCTACACGTGCTGACGATCAATCGTCGTGTGGGGCATCAAAGACCCGATTCAGAAACCGTGTGGTCGCGCGGGGTCTTCGTATAGGCCACAGAGGTGGAGATCTACGGCTTGTCGTTGCCAGTCACGCTGAGTCCGTTCAACTCCCAAAGTGCCGAGCCGGAAAAACATAACGCTGCGGACCACAATGCATACTGCCCTCTCATGTCGGTGATCTACGCGGTGCTCTCGACATTCTCAATTGGGTTGAGTGACTTCTTCGCGTCCGACGTCACCAAGAAGGCGCGTGCCAGCGAAGTCACTTCGACGGTGCTACTCGCCGGCGTTGTCGCAATGGCGGTTGCCGCCGTGTTCTGGTCTGCCAATCCCACAACCTCCGACCTAGTGAACGGCGCCCTCGCCGGGGCCGCTAACGGTGTTGGCATTCTGTTGCTGTTCGTCGCGTACTCCCGTGGCTCTTTGCGTTCCGCTGCGCCAACCGCAGCGGTAGTGATGTCTGGCGTACCGGTCTTATGGGACGTTCTCGTACTGGGAACTTCACCGTCGACGATCACCTCAGTCGGCCTCATGTTGGGCGTCATCGCCATTGCGTTGTCGTCCTACGAACGTGGAACTTCGGATAACGGGTCGGCCAGCCTCCTTATTGCAAGCCTGGCCGGGGTTGTTCTCGGCATCTTGTTGATCCTGCTCAGTTACATCGGACACGACGCCGGCGCTTCACCGCTCTTGATTCAACGAATCGTGGCTTTTCTTGTCGCGATTTCGGTTGCTCGGGCTACCGGGCCCCGGATCTTCCCAAGCGAGCGGAGCGCCTTCATCGTTTCTTTCGTAGCTGGAATATTTGGGATCGCTGCGGTGGTCCTGTTCGTTCTTGCCCTCAGGGAGGGGAGCCTCGCCGTGGTGAGCGTCGCGGGCTCGCAGTACGCGGCGGTGGCCGTACTCCTTGGTGTTGCGATACGAGGACAGCGAATGTGGTGGTGGCAGGCGTTGGGGCTCGGCGGTTCAAGCCTCGCTGTTGCACTAATCGCTATCGGGTGACGCCCGTGGGAAGGTGTGATCCAGTGAGCGACCGACAGCCCAACCTTCTGTTCATCTACGCCGACCAGCACCGCGCCGA
>JAAZZG010000027.1 GCA_014237715.1 Acidimicrobiales bacterium | reverse complement strand
GTTGAAGACGTTGCACGGCGGGCGCCCTGGACGGGGCGCTTCCTCCGCAGGCTAGGGCACGGCCCTCCGGTCCCCGATGACCGTTTCGGACCGATCAGGCGTCTGAGGCGCCCCGGGGCCGGCACGCCTCGTAGAGCGCCACCGATCCGGCTACGGCCACGTTGAGCGAGTCCACATTTCCCGTCGTCTCCACGGTGACCGAACCAGCGCAGGCCGCCAGAACATCGTCGGTGAGCCCGTTGGGCTCATTGCCGAGAACGAGGGCCGAAAACCCCTCCGCGTTGGCCACGTCGACCATCGGCGCCCCACCGGTGGGCACGGTCGCCCAGGCGGCAATGTCGGCTTCGGCGAGTCGCTCCACGATCTCCACGGCCTCGTCTTCGCCCACCATGGCGAACGGGATCCGGAAGGCAGAACCGGCGGCCGCCCGTACGACCTTCGGGTTGTAGGGGTCCACACCGCCGACCAGAAGGACGCCCGCAGCTCCGAAGGCCTCGGCTGACCGAAACAAGGTGCCCACGTTGCCCGGATCAGCCAGGCCCACGAGCACCAACAACGGATGCCCGGCCTCGACGCCGGCGAACAGCACATCCGGGTCAACGTCGACGAACCCCACCTCGGCCAGGGCGGGCTGAGGGGACGTGGTGCTGGTCAACCCGTCGAAAATCGAGTCGGGCACCGTCCCGACATCAGCCCCGGTTGCCTCAGCACGCGCCAGGAGCGCGTCGAGACGTGGCCCGACGTCGAGGTCGCCCAACGACGACTCGGGAACCAGCACCATGTTCACGTCCCGGCCGGCATCGAGCACCTCGGCCACCAGGCCCGGGCCCTCGACGACGAAGGAACGTCGCTCATGCCGCTCGCCGCGATCACGGGCCAGCCTTCGCAACCGACGAACCCGCGGGTTGCTCCCTGAATAACCGTGCATCATCTGATCGGTAGCCGTCGTCGGCAACCGTTGAGCGGCGTTCAGGCCGCTTCGGCGCCGGCCATCTCTACCAGGGCGGCGAACGCCGCACTGTCATTGACGGCCAGGTCGGCCAGCACCTTGCGGTCGACTTCGATTCCAGCCTGCTTGAGACCGGCGATGAAGACGCTGTAGTTGGTCCCGTGCTGACGGCAGGCGGCGTTGATCCGCTGGATCCAGAGCCGACGGAACTGTCCCTTACGCGCCCGACGGTCGCGGAAGGCGTAGTTCCCGGAATGCATCACCTGCTCGTTGGCAGCGCGGAAAGTACGGCTCTTGTCGCCGTAGTAGCCCTTCGCCTGCTCGAGGACTGCCTTGTGCTTCTTCTTGCTGTGGACGGCTCGCTTGACCCTGGCCATCACGCTCTCCTGTGTTCGGGTCCCCACCGGCGGCGGCAGGGACGATCGCTGTTCGGTCGGTACCCGTTCAGTCGGTACCGGTGTTGTCTCGATGGAGCTCCAAGGCCCCGTGGGGTTCGGTCAGATGCCGAGTTGCTTGCGGACGGCCGGCACATTCGCCGGGTCCACGTCGCTCTGGCGAGCCAGCCGACGCTTTCGCTTCGGGGACTTCTTCTCGAGAATGTGGCTGAGGTTGGCGTTGCGACGCTTGAGGCGCCCGCTGCCAGTCACCTTGAAGCGCTTCGCAGCGCCGCGGTGTGTCTTCATCTTGGGCATGGTGTCTGCTCCGTTTTCGGGTCTAGTAGTTCGTCGACCGGTCAGGCGGACGTCGGTTCGGTGGGCTGGTCCTCGGCGACGGCCGCCTCGGAAGGCGTCTCGGGCTGAGTGGCCTCCGGTGCGGTCGTGTCGGTCGCGGGAGCGACGGTCTCGGCGGTTTCGGTCGCCTCCAGAGCAGCAGCCTCCGCGGCTTCGCCGGAATCGGGCTCAGTGTCGACGACCTGGCGATCGGCGGCGGCCTCGCGCTGTTTGCGCGTGGCCTGACCGGGCACCAGGACCATGATCATGTTTCGACCATCCTGCTTCGGGTACAACTCGACTCGCCCCACGTGGGACACGACCTCGGCCACCCGATCAAGGATGCGGCGACCGAGCTCCGGGTGCTGCATCTCCCGGCCACGGAACATGATGGTGACCTTGACCTTGCAACCATCGCTCAGGAAAGCCTCAACCTTGCGGGTCTTGGTCTCAAAGTCACCAGGACCGATCTTGGGTCGGTACTTCATCTCCTTGACCAGGACGTGGGTGGCCTTCTTGCGCGATTCCTTGGCCCGCTGGGACTGTTCGTACTTGAACTTCCCGTAGTCCATGATCCGGCACACCGGTGGGTCGGCCTTGTCGGCCACCTCCACCAGGTCCAGTCCAATCTCCTGGGCCGCGTCCAGCGCGTCAGACAGGGTCTGAATCCCCATCTGTTCACCGTCGGGCGAGACCAGCCGGACCTGTCGGGCCCGGATGCGGTCATTGATCCGCGGTTCCTGATTCGTCGGCGTTGCTATTAGTCGTCACTCCTGTGCGTCACGCTGGCTCTCGCTCCTCGTGGGGGTTTGGGCGGTGGCGTCCGACGGAGCCGACTGGTACACAGGGTGAAGACCCTGGAAAAGCCGAAACGACGGGCGCCGGAAAGCCGACACCCGCCAAGGTCGACGACCGTCTAGCCACTGCCTTTCAGGACATTGCCCTTCAAGACGCTGGACGACCCGTCGATCAGACGAGATGAGGACCCGGGCCCGCTGAACGCGTGCCGGGTGGGGGGTGAACCCCGCTTTCCATCTGGTTGTGAGCCGTAGGCTACCCCTCCCAGGACCGACCAGCACCCGACGAGGGTCCCGCCCGCCGGGCAGTCCACCACGAACAACAGGAGCGAACCTGATGAGCAGCCTCTGGACCCCCGGTGGAGAGCACCCCGTCGAACCCGAGGAAGTTTCAGGGACCGACGGTGCTGACGGCACCGCGTCAAACCCCGACATGTCCGGCGAGGCTCTGAGCCCGGAGGAGCGCCAGCAGGCCGAGGACATGGCCCGGGAGATGGCCGAAGTCCAGGAACAGATCGCCTCGGCGCCTGCCGCCGTGGTGGTGGCCAACCACCTCATGGGGTTCTACGAGTTGGCGGCCATCCACCTCTCCCAGCAGCCACCCAACATGAGCGAGGCTTCCGTGGCTATCGACGCCCTGGGAGCCGTGGTCGAAAAGCTGCCCGGTCGTCTCGGGGAAGCCGAGGCCACGATGCGCGACGCGCTCCACCAGATCCGACTGGCCTACGTGTCCGTCGAGAAAGCCCTTCGGGACGCCGCCGAGAACCCCGGGTCAGAAGTGACCGACGAGGAGGAATAGACCTCTCCGGTGAGCCACTGGACGGCAGAACCGCCGGTCAGTGAACGATCTTGGAAAGCGGTAGTTCGATGATGTCGGTGGCGCCACCGTCACGCAGCGCCGGGATGAGCACGTTGATCTCCGACTTGGCCACCACGGTCTCGATGGCGAAGCCGGAGCCGCCGTACAGCTCGTTGACCGTCGGCGACTTCATTGACGGGATCAGGTCGATCACCGCGTCCAGGTGCTCGCCCGACACGTTCATCTTCACGAGGACCTTGCCTCGGGCTTCCAGCGTTCCCTGAAGCAACCGGTGTATCTGCTCCATGGCGTGGCGCTTGTCGGGATCGGCGTAGGCCTCGGCGTTGGCCACCAGCTCGGTGTAGCTGGTCAGGATGGTGTCGATGATCTTCAGACCGGCCGCCCGGATGGCCCGGCCCGTCTCGGTGATGTCCACCACCACGTCGACGATGTCGGGAACCTTGGCCTCCGTCGCTCCGTACGAGAGTCGGATGTCGGCTTCGACGCCGTGGGTCTCGAAGAACTGGCGCGTCAGCACCGGGTACTCGCTGGACACCCGGACCCCGGCTGGCAGGTCGGCCACCGACTCAACGTCGGAATCGCCGGGGACGGCGACCACGATGCGGACCGGTCGGGCCGTGGCCTTCGAATAGTGGAGCTCACCGAGGGACACGACGTTGCTGTGCGTCTCCTCGATCCAGTCCCGTCCGGTGATCCCGAGGTCGAACAGGCCGTCGGCCACGTAGGTGGGAATCTCCTGGGGCCGCAGGATCCGGACGTCGTCGATCCGTGGATCATCAATGGTTGCCCGGTAGTCGACCGAGGAATTTCGTTGGACCCCCAGGTCGGCACCCTCGAACAGGTCGAGAGTGGACTTTTCGAGGGAACCCTTGGGAAGGACGAGTTTCAGCACGGCACGAACCTACCCGTCGGAACCACCGCCGCCGCCGGGGATTTCAGCTCCCGAACGGGTTCAAGCGTCGGGTACCAGCTCGATGCGAAGGTCGTCACCGAGACGCCGGACGTCGGTGAACCGGCCGCGCCACGCCTCAGCCATGGTGGCCACTCCGGCACCAGCCAACAGAGGTCGGCCGTCATCACCTCCCAGCAGAGCCGGGGCCACGTAGGCCACCACACGGTCGACCAGGCCCTCGCGGTGGAACCGTCCGGCCACTTCGGCGCCGCCTTCCACCAGCAACTGCAGCACCCCCTCGTCACCCAGCCGGTCGAGGAGGACACCCAGATCCCCGTGGTGTTCCTCTGCGGGTAGTACCCGCGCGCCATCGGGAATAGCGCCCAGCACGATGCGGCGGGGATCGGTCGAACCCATCACCTCGGCGTCAGGCCAGTCCCGGACGTCGAGGCGGGGATCATCAGCTCGCACAGTTCCCGATCCCACACAGACTGCGTCGCTTTCCGCCCGCATCCGGTGCACGTCGGCACGGGCCTCAGGGCCGGTGATCCACCGGCTCGACCCGTCGGGGGCGGCGATGCGTCCGTCGAGCGTGATGGCCATCTTCAAAACGACCTGCGGGCGACCGGTCCTCCGGTGGTGGAGGTACGGCGCCAACTGTTCGGCGACTTCTACGGCACGAATGCCGACCACCACGTCCAAACCAGCATCTCGTAGGTGGGCGATTCCCCGGCCGGCCACCTTCGGGTCCGGATCCTCGATCGCCACCACAACGCGGGCCACTCCGGCGGCCACGATGGCCTCGGTACATGGTCCCGTTCGACCCTCGTGGTGGCACGGCTCCAACGTGGTCACCAACGTGGAGCCGACGATCGATCCGCCGTTGGCCAGCGTCGCGGCATCCATGGCCGAGCGTTCGGCGTGTGCGCCGCCGGGCGGTTCGGTGGCACCCGTGCCGACGATCAGACCGTCGACCAGGACCACGGAACCCACCCAGGGATTCGGCGACGTCCGGTAGCGAGCGGTCGCCGCCGCGGCAATGGCCGCGTCCATGGCCGGCCCGTCGCCCGACGTTCCGGGGGTCAGGTCGTCGGCATGTTCAACCATGACTGCCGCCGGATCCTTCGCCGGAGGGATGCGGGTCGGCGTTGTCGACCAGCAGGCGGACGGCGTGGGGGACCACATCGGCCACCGCCTCCAGGCACTCGACGCAGCCGCGCGCCGAACCCGGGGTGTTGACGACCAGTGCGGTGCCCAGCGTGCCTGCGACACCGCGCGACAGGCGGCCCAGTGGATTGACCAGACGCATTGCTTCGGCCAGACCGGGAGCCTGGCGGCCCAGGACGGCGAGCGTTCCCTCTGGGGTGAGGTCACGCGGGCCGAACCCTGTGCCTCCGGTGGTCACGATCAGGCCGTGGAAGCCATCGGCCAGCCGCTGTAGCGCCCCTGCCACCTCGTCGATGCCGTCGGCCGTCACCGCGGTATCGGCCACGTGCCACCCCTGAGCGTTGCAGAGGGCGACGAGGGCGGCTCCAGAGCGGTCTTCGCGAACTCCGTGCACCACGCCGTCCGAGACGGTCAGGACCTTGACGGCCAGTACCGGATCAGCGGGCGTCTCGCCGGCCGGCCCGTGATCGTGTGCGTCCATCCCCGGACGATACCGGAGGCCCCGTCGACGCCCCGATCCGGCCCGGTGTCCGGGAGTACCCTCAGCCAATGGCTCGACCGATGGACATCGATGCACTGGCCGGGTACGAGATCGACGAGTTCGCCCATGGTGGAACCACCCGGACCGTGCTGCGGACCGGAAGGGGGCCGGCGGTGATCGTCATGGCCGAGATGCCCGGCATCACTCCCCGGGTGGCCGACTTCGGGCGACGGGTGGCCGCCATCGGCTGCACCGCCGTCCTTCCCTCGTTGTTCGGAACGCCGGGACGTCGGGCCACCCCCGGCTACCTCCTTCGATCGCTGGCTGGTGGATGCGTCTCACGGGAGTTCACGGCCTTCCTGCGACGCCGTACCTCGCCGGTGACCGACTGGCTGCGGGCGCTGGCCGCCTTCGAGCATGGCCGTTGCGGCGGCCCGGGCGTCGGCGCGGTTGGCATGTGCTTCACTGGAGGATTCGCACTCGGGATGATGGTCGACCGTCGGATGCTGGCCCCGGTGCTCAGCCAACCCAGCCTGCCGCTGCCTATCGGTGGTCGGCGGCGACGGTCGTTGGGCATATCGAACCGGGACCTGGAGATCGTACGGGAGCGGGTGCGTGGCGACCGAGAGGGCAACGGCGACGACGCTGGTGTCTGTGTTCTGGGCCTCCGGTTCAGCGAGGATTCCATGGCCCCCGCCGAGCGCTTCGAGCGACTGGCCGAGGAGTTCGGCGACGGCTTCATCGGCGTGGAGATCGACTCGTCACCGGGCAACGAGCACCGGATCTCCAAGCGGGCCCACTCGGTGTTGACCGACGAACTGGTCGACGAGCCGGGCCACCCGACGCGCGACGCACTCGATGCCGTGCTCGAACACCTCCGGGTCGGGCTACTGGCCTGACCCGACCCGGTACATGAAGACCGCCATCCCCTCGCTGTCCAGGTCTTGAGGCATTAGAAGCCCACCTCCGCCGTCTTCGCCATGGGGTCGCCACGGCTCCCCCACTGGCTCGGGAACCAGCGTCGGGTGGGCGGCCCGGATCCGGCGATCGACCCCGGAGGTCTCGGCAGCCGTCAGAGTGCACACGCTGTAAGCCAGCAGGCCCCCCGATGCCACGAGGTCGACGGCACCGTTCAGTAGGTCCACCTGTAGGTCGGCCAACTCGCTGATCGCAGCATCAGTGAACCGGCCCTCCTGCCAGCGGGCATCAGCCCGGCGTCGCAGAACCCCGAGGCCCGAACACGGGGCATCCACCAGTACCCGGTCGAACGAACCCGATCGGAAGGGCGCCGCCCGGCCGTCGGCTGCGACCAGCAACAGCTCGTGCTCCAGTCGGCGGGCGTTGTCGGCCACGAGCCCGAGGCGTCGTTCCCGAAGGTCGCAGGCCACCACCAGGGCACCCGACGCGGCCAGCGCCGTGGCCTTTCCTCCGGGCGCAGCGCAGAGGTCCAGGATCCGTTCACCGACAGGTGTTCCGGCTCCCGACCCGTCTCCGTCACCCAGGCCCGGGGCCAGTACCGCCTCGACCACCAGTTGGGAGGCCCGATCCTGGTGGTAGCCGTCGTCACGCACCACGGCGGGCGCCGGGCGATTCATGGCTTCCATGGCCGCCATAGCGTCGGCCTCGCCAAGGTCGGCCACCAGCCGGTCCAACACCTTTTCGGGGCAACTCAGGGCCACGGCCGGCGACGGCCAGGGCGGTGCCCCCACCCGCTGTTCGTCGGCCACCCGACGCAGCACGGCGTTGCACAGGCCGCGTACCCGTCGGGGTGCAACAGCGACGGTGGCCGAGACCGCGGCGTGTGCCGGAACCCCACCGAAGGCCAGCTGCCAAGCACCCAGACGAAGCACCGTGCGGACCTCGGGCTGGATTTCGTCGTGGAGGAATCTGTCCACCAGGTGGTCGCAGGCCCGTCGCATCCGGGTCGTGCCGTACACCATGTCGGTCACGAACGCCCGGTCGCGTCGCTCCAGGTCGCACCGGTCCAGCGCGGCCCGTAGCGCCAGGTTGGCGTACGCCCCATCGTGCTCGATGCGTCCCAGCACCTCGACGGCCAACCCGCGGGCATCACCCATCGGAAGCGAACCCCTCGCCGTCGGTCGGGCGGGCACCGGTCATCCACGCACCGAACGCCATTCGGGCCCGATTGGCCGGCTGGACCTCGACCAGACGCAGGCCACCGGAGCCTGTCACCACGATGTCTCCCACCAGCGTTCCGGGGGCAGGACCGTTGGCGGGCCCATCACACGGAACGGCCGAGTGCACCTTGAACCGTTCGCCCCGGAAGGTGGTGTGGGCGCCGCCCACCCGGACCATCCGGTCCAATTCGGTGGCCGGACGGGACCAGTCCAACCGCAGGTCATCGCTCCCGATCTTGTGGGCCCACGTGGGTTCCCCCTGCTGCGGCTCAGGGGCCTCGAGGCCCGCGGCCAGGCCGTCCACCAGGAGCCGGGCACCCAGGTCGCCGAGTCGTCCCCGTAGATCCTCAGCCGTCTCTTCCGGACCGATCGGTGTGGTCACCCGACCCCGGATGCCGCCGGTATCGAGTTCCTCGGCCACGTCCATGAGGCAGACCCCCGTCGCGACGTCGCCGGCCAGCAACGCCCGTTCGACGGGTGCCGCGCCCCGCCATCGGGGTAGTAGCGAGAAGTGCAGGTTGAGCATGGGTAGTTGGTTCAGCAACGACACCGGGATGATCTGGCCGTAGGCAACCACCACTCCCAGGTCTGCATCCGAATCGACCGCCGACGAGAGGTCGTGGGCGACTGGGAGACCGAATTCGACCGCGGCCTGAGCCACTGGGGTGGGCGACGGCACTCCCCGCCGGCTCCGTCGACGGTCTTCGGCGGTGACCACCACGACGACCTCGATGCCCAGTCGTTCGGAGGCCTCGTGAAGTGCCCGCAGGGGTGCCACGGCGACCGCCGGATTCCCTAGGTAGGCCAGACGGCGGGGCCGCTCCGGGACGGTGGCCGTCACGGCAGGCGAAGTCCCCCACCCGACGATCGGCCACCAGTGTCCATCGGGAAGGACCCACCAGGCTGGCTCGGACGAGCCACGGTCAGCTCGTTTAGGGCACGACGGGCGTCCCGCCGCTGTTCATCATCGAGGTGGTCGACTAGCAGGACCCCGTCCAGGTGGTCGATCTCGTGCTGGAAAAGCCGGGCCTCCAACTCGTCGGCCTCGATCGAGAGCTCGTTGCCGTCGAGATCCACGCCGACCAGGTGGATGGTCTTCGGTCGGACGATCTCCCACGACAGGCCGGGCACAGAGAGGCACCCTTCCTCAAAGGCCCACTCACCGTCGGACTCCACGATCCGCGGGTTCAGGACCACGCCGGAGTCCTCGCCGTGGTCGTATACGAAGAACCGCTTCTGCACGCCGACCTGGGGGGCCGCTAGGCCGATGCCCAGCGCCTCGTACATGGTGCTGAACATGTCCTCGGACAACCGAACCAGCGCGCCGTCCACATCGGTCACGTCGGCAGCCGGCGTGCGGAGGACGGGGTCGCCAATGACCCGGATCTCGTGGGTGGACACGGCGACGAGGCTACCGTCGCCACCGTGGACGCCCAGAAGGACCAGCACTACTGGTCGGATCGACCTGAGGCGGCGTCTCGACCGGGCGAGGTCTCCCTTCTACTGCCTGACGTCGACCTCACGCTGGCCACCGACCGGGGGGTGTTTTCCGCCGACCGGGTCGACCGCGGAACCCGGTATCTGCTGCTTGAGGGACCACCGCCACCGTCCGGCCCGATCGCCCTCATGGACCTGGGTTGTGGCTATGGACCCATCGCCTGTGCTCTGGCCACCCGCAACCCCGAGGCCACGGTGTGGGCCGTCGACGTGAACGAACGGGCCCGCGACCTGTGCCGGTCCAACGCCGCCAACGCCGGCCTGGACGGCGTAAGGGTTGTGGCGCCCGACGAAGTCCCCGATGACCTGTCATTGGCCGGCCTCTGGTCCAATCCGCCCATCCGTATCGGCAAGGAAGCCCTTCACGAACTCCTGAACCGCTGGCTTGGTCGGCTCGCCCCCGAAGGGACGGCCCACCTGGTGGTCCAACGCCACCTGGGGGCCGACTCCCTCGCTCGATGGCTCGACGGGGTGGGCTGGACCACCACCCGGCGGGGGTCCCGCAAGGGATTCCGTCTGCTGGA
>JAAZZG010000026.1 GCA_014237715.1 Acidimicrobiales bacterium | reverse complement strand
ATGACGATGCCGGTGCGGTAGCCACATGGGCGCCGAGGTCACCGTCAGCGCCATTTGACACCGGCACCCGGCGTAAAGTCGCGAGCAATGCGACCGCCGACCCGCTCGCTTGTGGGATGCGTGCTCCTGAGCGGTGTTCTCGGAAGCATCCACGCGTACAGCCTGTTCATCGAGTCCTTCGAGTCCGATCTCGGCGTTGGACGCGGCGAGGCGGGTGCCCCCTACTCCGTAGCCCTGGCCAGCCTCACCGTCGTTGTATTAGTCAGCCACCTGTTGTTCCGGCTAGTGCCAGGCCCTCTGGTTGTCCTGATCGCTTCAGGAGGCGCTGCGATCGGACTGCTGCTTGCTGCGTCAGCCAACTCCCTGGCTGGCGTTGTCCTTGGGTACGGCGTTGTCTTCGGTGCGTTTAACGGCCTCGGCTACGCCTTCTCGCTCCAGCGGGCCTCTGAGTCGAACCCGGACCGTCGCGGATTCGCCCTCGGCCTTGTCACTGCGGCCTACGCCCTCGGTGGCGCATCCACCGCGCTGGTCCTCGACAAGCAGGTCGCTGCAAGTGGCGCTACCAGTGGCCTTCGCTGGCTCGCCCTTGCCATAGCTGTGACCGGGATCGTCACCTCTGTCCTACTCACCAACAACGACTCTCCGGTACGTGGATCGTCCGCTCGCCTCTCGAGTGCGAATCTGCGCATACTCGCGCCTCTCTGGACGGCCTACCTGCTCGCTGTGCTTGCCGGTCTGATGGCACTCGGACATGCCGCTGCCATCGTCGACGACGCTGGTGGCCCAGGTGGCGCCGCTGTCGTGGCCGCCGGACTGGCAAGCGCTTCAGGAGGTCTATGGGTCGCGCTTGTCGCCGACCGAACGGCGACGGACCGTCTGCTACGCCTACTGCCACTCGGATCGGCCGTTGTGCTCGTCATCGCTGCCGTGGTGTCTCATGGTGTCGTCCTGATGGTCGCCGTAGCCGGGATTGCTTTCACCTACGGAGCGCTAATAGCTATCTACCCTCTCGCTGTTACCCAGAGATTCGGTCAGGACGGTTACTCCCGGGCCTACGGCTGCGTCTTCACCGCCTGGGGAACTGCTGGTTTAGTCGGGCCCGTGGGGGCCGGCCATCTATTCGAAGTGACCGGTTCCTACCGGATCCCCATGTTTATGGCCGCTGTGGCAGCCATAGGTTCAGCTGTCGTCGCTCGACAGTTATCCGTCGACAAGAAGTGGGACTCCTAGTAGATCGCCATCGGTTCGGCGATGACGACCAGAGCCAGAATGACGAAGACGACTTCACGCATCATTCAGAACGGAGCCACCGCGTAGTTCCGGACCAGGTTGCTCGACGCAACCTCGCCATCCACGCCCCTTGGTTCGACGGCGAAACCGTTAAAGCAACGGTTTCAGGGCATCACACGGTCAGTGACGTCCACCAAGTCGGCATCCACCCATCCCGCGGCAACCAACTCATCCACAATGGCCACTGCGTAGCGCCATGCACCGAGCGCCTCCAGGTGGACATTGGGCGGCGGCTCTCGTAGTTCGCCTCGACCATCAACACATCCCGGCTCAAGAACCTCGCAGGGGGCCGACTGGACGAACTGGCCATCCGGGGTCAGCGCCGGCCAGGTGGAAAAGAAGCGGACCAGCCCACCAGGATGTCTGGCGGGCATCGAACGGTAGATCTCGCCGGTCCCCGATCGGTAATCGCCACGGCTAACCGGTTGGTCCACCAGGAGCACACGGCTCCCGGTCCGCGACGCCAACTCCAGTACGTACTCGGTATCGGCCAGATACTTCGCCGTGTAAGCCTCACCGGTCAGCGGAAGGCCGGCAGCGTCGGCCATGCACGGCGTCATGCCGTTCCCACCGTGGTCGACGATGTAGAGGTGAGGCTCCCACGATTCGAGGTGTTCCAGTCCGAGGTCGCCTCCGGTGTCGGCAAACCAATCGCAGAGCGCCGTTCCCCACAGGTGTCGATGTTCGATGGTGGCCGCCTCACTCAGAATCCATTCGAGGTACGGCGCTACCTGGTCGGTAATGGAGTCTCCAGCCAGGACAACACGGAGCAGTTCGTTGGCCTCAAGGTCAATCGGGGTGGCCGGAGCTTCTAATACAACAAGGGTGGTCGAAGGAATCTCAGCGGCGGGCACAACAGTCGTTGCACCAGACGCAACAGTCGTCGAAGGAGCAGTCGTAGGAGCAACGGTCGTCGAAGGAGCAGTCGTAGAAGCAACGGTCGTCGAAGGAGCAGTCGTAGAAGCAACGGTCGTCGAGGTGCTTGCGGCCGATCGGGGCACTAGCTCGGACGGGTCAGAGCCGCAGGAGAAGGCAACGGCCAAGAGCACGGCGACGGCCAACGATGTTGGAGGCCTACGCACGTCTCGCCTCTGGTCTGCCTTTCTGATTTATCAACAGTTCGCGTTGTTTCCTGACGTCTCGCGGCCTGCACGCGGCCTGCCAGAACGGTCTCGAGTCACTCCGGCTTCTGTCCAACGCAGTGCCAGTTGAGCGTCAACAGTTCCTCTTCCTCGGCTTGGATGTAGGACTGGCTGTTTTCATTCAATCGGTTCATCAGTGCGTTGGTCTTCTTCGGAATCAGGTGGACCTTGGCGAGAAACTTGAAGACCACCTCGTACTTGTCGAACAGTGCTACCTCTTTTTTTATCATCTCCACCGCAGGCCGCCCTAGGGAGGAGATCAGATTGAAGCCGGCGTTCCTGTACGAGTCTTCCCAGTATTCGTGGTACCAGAACCCTCCGAACACGCACAGTTCGCGGGTGTGCTGAATCAGAGTCTTCTGATGTTGGTTTTCGCGGTCGTAGGCATCGAGTGCCGCGACGTCATTGATGACGAACATTCCTCCTGGTCTCAGGACGCGAAACACTTCCTTGAAGGTGAACTCATGGTCGCTGACGTAGGTCATCGGCTGGATGGCATAGACGGCGTCAAACGCGCCGTCATCGAATTCGAGTGGTTTGTTGAAGTCGCCAATGGTGAAGTTGGAGCTTGAGAGGTTCGGGTTCTTCCAGGACTTCTCGATCTGAGATCCGTCAAGGTTGATGCCGTAGGGCGTCGCGCCGGTGAGTTCAGCGATGTGTTCGGCGATGGCGCCACAGCCACACCCAAGGTCGAGCACTTTGTCTCCTTGGTCCAAATTGAGATCGTTGGCAACAATCCGCTCGAACAGGATCTGATTCTGGAGCACTGATTGTTCCGGATCGATCTCAGGTGGCATGTACATCTTTTCAACCGAGCCGAGGGTGCAGAGTAGATGTATGACCTTGTACAACTCCTGGAGTTCGTCACTGCTGCCCTGCGGATATCCCTTTAGCGGAACACCGTTGTCATGGTCTGCCTTGGTGTTTTCAGGCGAGTCGACGAACAACTCGTCGTAGGACCGCATGTAGGCATTGAAATCATCGTCGCTGATTGTGAGCAGGCCCCATAGGGCTCCAAGTCGATCGAGCACGGTTGTCGGCTTGTGATCCACATCTTCTCCCTGCTCGTGTTCCTGCCCTGATTCTGTTGACAGTTACGGGCTTCGCGGCGCAAGCCGTAAGTAGATGTTTAGTTCGGATCAGGCGATCGGACAGACTCCACAGAGCACAAGATCGAAAGATCCAGAGGACCCATGTCGATCGCCGACCAGAGATACGTACGCCTCACCACCTGGACCACGGACGGTCATCCCCGACACGTCCCTGTCTGGGTAGTCGAACTCGGTGGCAGCCGTGTGGGCTTCACGACGGGGTCGGGTTCATGGAAGGTCCGCAGGCTCTGCCACGACCCCGCCGTCGAACTTCAGGCCAGCAATATAGGTGGGACCGTCACTGAGGGATCCACCGCCGTGTCTGGCACGGCTGAGGTCGTCGACGGTGACGCCTACCGGGAAGTTCGCACCGCCATACGGCGAAAGTACGGAATCCAGTATGTCGTCATCTCGTTGGCCGGTGCTTTAGGACGACTCCTTGGAAGGAAACCCGCCGAGGACTGTGCCGTGATCGTCACGCTCGACTGACCGCCGTCGACAGCCGGCCGAAGAAGCTCGGCCGACACCTTCGCGTTTGGTCTGCTGATCCACAACCGTCGTAAAGTCCGCCACGTAGAGGCGAAGTAGGAGAGTTCTCAGAGTGCGTTTACTTACGACTTCCACGGCCGTCGCCGTACTGGCATGCATCGGATTGGCGTGTGGATCTACAGCTCCTGAGCCGGTAGCCGAGCCGGCCACCACAGCATCCACCACGGTGGCTCCGACCACGTCAACGACCGGCACCACGTCCACGACGGTGGCTCCGACCACGTCAACGACGTCCGTGACAGCCCCAGGAACAACCACTTCATTGGCGATCTCGATTGAGCCGGCTACCGAAGCCACGACTCCAGGATCGACACCAGAATCGAACGGTGACGACGGTCCATCGACCATCGAACCGGCCAATCCGTTTACGAGTACAGATCCCGACCTCCGAGACTGCCTGGTAGCCGCCTTGGGCCAGGAGACCTACAACGAGCTGGCGACCAGGCAACCGGGCCCTCAAGAGCAGCAAGCAATGGGTCCCTGTATGAGACCCGCCCAGGACGACATCGGACCTAGCGACACCGGTGGACCTGAGGGACCTGTCGGTCCAACAGACCAGAACTCCGGCCAGGATCAACCACCCGAGACCATCACGGTCACCTATCCGTCCACCTCGTACTCCGTGGCGCCCGGGGGCACGTCGGGATTCTTCACCACCGCCCAGAATGCAGACATCACGCTGTCAGCCGTCGGCTTCAATGACACCGGTGGACCGCTCAGGTTCAACCGCGCGTCAGGCCTTACCACCGACGGCACCCGGCTCGTCATGACCGACGTGTTCAACAACAGGGTGCTGATCTGGAACACAGCCCCCACCCATCCCAACCAGGTACCCGACCTGGTCCTCGGACAGCCGAACTTCACGACCAACGAACCGGGAACCGGCCGCAACCAGTTGAACTGGCCGCTTAGCGCAAGCACCGACGGCACTCGCCTGGCGGTCACCGACACGAACAACGACCGAATTCTCATATGGACCGAGTTCCCCACCAGCAACGCCGAACCCGCCGACATCATCCTCAGCGGCGGCACGAATACCAATTCCTCGAAGTCCAACATCCAGTGGCCGTGGGGAGTGTGGACCGACGGGAACAAGCTCGCGGTCACCAGCACCCGAAGCGCAAGTGTCCTGATATGGAACAGCTTCCCTACCTACGACGGCCAGCCGGCCGACCTGCTGCTGACCGGATCAGGCCACATCGGAACCCCGAGACAGATCACCAGCGACGGAAACTCGCTGATCGTGGGCGACCACAACGCCACCGCTGGCGGTGGTAGCCAGGCCGGGACCTTCTTCTGGACCAGTTTCCCAACGACCGATCAACAGCCGTATGACTTCTTCATGGTCGATCCTCTGGGCGAGGAACAGACTGCTCCGTGGCTACGAGGCGCCTTCACCGACGACGATCGTCTTCTCATGATGGGCAACACGCTGCATATCTGGGATGGCCTCCCGGAGTCGCCAGCCGACCGTCCTTCGCTTTCCAACTTGGGCCAGCGCAACGCTGGCGGCTACGACTTCAGGTGGGGCGACTACTCCACCGTTGCGGTAGTAGGCAGCCGTGTCTACATCACAACTAATGGCAGCACCCTCGTCGTCTACGACTCGATTCCGACCTCAGGAAGCCAGGCACCCGACTTCGCACTAGGTGCGACAGACCTGTACGTCGACGCCAACATCGAGAACTTTGTCATATCCAACCCAGTTCCAGTCTCCAACGGCACGAGCCTCTTCGCCTCGTCCGGCTTCGACCTCAGGCTGTTCGTGTGGAGAAACCTTCCTGACGAGAGCGGTGCTGTACCCGACGTCGTCTACCACTTCTGCGGGTACAGCAATGAGGAGACCGCGAGCCGACACCAGTGCTGGGACGGATTTGCCCCCTGGGATAACACGATCCACGGCGAATCGTTCGCGCTTGCCGGTAAAACCCGTCTCCTCATCTGGACCGAACTTCCGTTGGAGGGGAACCTGCCTGCATACGACTTCAAGGAAAGCGTCGGAAGCGTGCAGTTCGAAGAGTTGACCGGGGTGGCGATGGACGATCGCTACTTCTACGTAGCCGACAAGCGAGCCGGTGCCGTCTACGTCTGGGCGGGCATTCCCGACGGAACCCGCGAGCCGGTTGCCACGCTGGCTGTCAACCAACCGACACGCCTATCGAGTGACGGAACCTGGCTAGCCGTCAACTCCACGATGGGGCACAGTGCGCAAATCTTCAGGGTGGACCAGATAGCCACCTCCGGTGCTCCCACGACCGTCGGAGGAAATGGCACCTTCAACCTGCCAGAGGGAACAACCGTGGACGGCGGTCACCTGTTCGTCACAGACACGGGCAACAGCCAGATCCACGTCTGGCAGGACGTAGCCGACGCCCTCGCTGGACAATCGGCCGATGTGATTCTGGGCGCGTCAGGGCCCTCTGATACCCAGCCTGAGATCACCCGTAACCAGATGTTCTGGCCGGCTGTCGCCAGCTTTGACGGCGACTACCTGTGGGTCGGCGAGCGGAAGTTTTCGGGTCGTCTAGTTCGCTTCAGTCCCACCGGGTAGCCACCAGACGAAAACTTCCGATTTGTTATGCAAACCTGTTGTGATGAAGAGATTCGTCAGGATCATCGTTGCTGGAGGTCTTCTGGCTGCGTGCGGAGGGGCGACGACCGACACGGCGTTGCCATCCGAGTCCTCGGTGACACCAGCCACCACCGCGACACCAACCACCGCGACACCAACCACCGCGACACCAACCACCGCGACACCAACCACCGCGACACCAACCACCGCGACACCAACCACCGCATCCGAGCCGACCTGGACATCTGATTCGACCTGGGACATGTGCCTCGTGACCGGGCCTGACGGTCGCCAGTATGAGTGGCTCAACCACGCGACATGGATGTCCCTCGAGCGTCAACGCCGCGAGTTGCCGAACACAGTGATGCCGGACGGAGGAGGTGCCACCACCGCATCGGCCACGCCTGGGGAGACCGGAGAGCCGACGGCGCTGATCGACGACTTCGTCGAAGAGCGTTGTGACCTCATCGTCACCATCGGAGCTGAAATGGGAGCAGCGACCGCGGCCAGCGCCCACCAGAATCCCGACGTCGACTTCATCGGCATCGACCAGCACCACGACGGGAAACTCGCGAATCTGGCCGGCCTGGTCTTCCCTGAGGACAGCGCCGGCTTCCTCGTCGGGGCCCTCGCCGCGTCGGCGACCGAGAACGGCACAGTCGGAGTGGTGCTGGACTCGACCACCGAACCTTCGTCGGTCGCCTACCGCACTGGCTTTGCCAATGGGGTCGCCCACATCGATCCCGACGTGGAGGTCCTGTCGGTCGCCCACCCTGGTGGTGCAGGGGAACCCGACGCGGACTGGGGGGCGATCGCAGCAACACAAGCTCTCGATGGCGGCGCTGACGTCATATTCGCCCCCGGTAGTGGCAGCGGATACGGCGTGCTGGTGGAGACTGCCGGAACCGGTTACGACGCCCGAAACGGAGCGCTGTGCATCGGCGCCGGGGTCGACGACTTCCTCCAGGTGATCAAGGCCCGCCGGTGCATGCTTACCAGCGTCCACAAGTTGCCTGACGAGTTCCACGAGTTCTACTGGCGCCCGGGCCGGCCGGCCTACATCAAGCAGTACGAGGAGGCCCTTGGCCTACCGCTCGAATACGAGGTTGGGCACGCCCACTCAACGCTGAGCCTCATCAACCGGGAGTTCCTCCTCGGAGGCACCCCGTCGGGCACCCACCTGGGACCGGTTGGCTTGCATGTCTTCAACATGTGGGCCGCCCACAAGACGGGGGTCCCAAATCGGGCCTACTGGCCGTCCGACGAACTCAAATCGCTACTGGCGGACCTCACCAGGGCCCTTTGGACCGGCGAGGTCCCAGCCTCGTAGGAACTCGGTGCAGATAACTCGACCGGCCCCAAAGAACCGGCCCAGACCTGCGATTCTTGTTGTCGGGCTGGGGAGATTTGAACTCCCGACCTTCGGTCCCCCAGATCGATGCACCCCAAACCGCTGACCTGCGCAAACGTCCCGAAGCATGTCGTGACCTGCGGTTCTGGTTGATCACTGGTTCGCGTCGTTTCGCACTGTTTCGCGACGTCTCGCGGCCTGTACGCGACCTGCAGAGATCGGTTCGGCTAAACCAGTTCAGGCTGTCGAGGGGTACCCGAACATGCTTCGACATTACGGCACTTCCGCCATTCCGTACCCAAAAATTCTCAGAACAGGCACAACCCCTATGGAGACCCGTGCAAATAGGTCTGCCCCATGCCCATCAGGGCTGGCGACTAGGGAACGAGGTCGACGAGGCTGAGGAAGTCGCTGTTCCCTGCATAGTCGGAGATCCACAACGATGCGACAAGGGTTGTTCCTGAGGGAAGTGGCTCAAACGAGTACTCCAGAGCGGGGATGTCTGCGTAGAGGGGAATGTCACCTCCGTCCACCCAAACAAGTGCGCCATCCTCCTCTTCCATCAGCACCGACGGCCAAATGAACCCTTCGGGGTCAGCAATGAACTCGCTCCATTGGCCGAGTTCATCGACCTGGTAGTAAACCTCGCTAATCACCTCTCCGGTCGTGGCATCAAGCGCCATGGACAGGACCAAGTCAACGAACAAATCATCTGTCAGCTCGGCTGATCCGTAGGTCATCGGAACATCGAACAAGAGCAGGTCCTCTGCTTCGTCGTAGTAGAAGTCTGTGTAGGCGTATGAGGTGTCGTAGCCATCGCTGATGGTGAGGATTGTGAGGTCGTAGATCGCTGAAACCAGACCGCTGCCATCGCCGGCGATCCATCCCGACTCCTCGCCTATGAAGTAGAGGTTGCCGTCTTCAGGGTCAACTGCGCCGTAATGGATGACGGCCTCGGCCACGGCATCCTCGGCATTTGGATCGACGTATCCGGCGAAGTTCAGTCCGTCCTCGTCAAAGAAATAGCTTCCACTCTCCTCCAGGAAATGGGCCACCGATTCATCGGGAATCTGGGTTCCAGCCTGATAATGGGACTGGAGGAAGGTTTCCCACTCAGGGGCGAATCCGCCGTCCACGTAGTTGGGGTCGAAGTACTCCGACTTGGATGGAAGATAGATGGAAAGGCCCGTCGCTCGTCCGGCCACTGGTCCAGCCACCTTGTAGACAACGGCTGTTTCCATGGCTGATTGCAGTTCAGCAATCTCGGAATCGATGCCGACACCCAAGAGGTTTGAGGCGAAGTCACCCAGGTCGAAAAGGTTTTTGCTTTTCTCCGGGTTCGGACTCGAACCGAACTGCATTGTTTGGGTCACAGCCCTCGCCACCTCGGGTGCGGCTTCAGTGGGGTATTCGACCATTGAGCCAGCGAACCTGGCCAGCGCTTCCTGAACGCCTGAGAAAGCGTTCAGGTCGATGACGGACAAGGTGACATCGGTGTCGGTCCCGTAATCCTTCGCATGCTGCAGGTAACCGTCTGCAATTGCAATGGCAAGTTCCTCACCTGAGCTGGCCTCACCGGTGGCAAGGGAGTTGAAGGCTCGGTAGTCCCATCCGTGACCTGGTTCCAATTCCTCGGACGCCACAAGAGTGTCTGCAAGACCCACCACGGAGGCTGCTACCTCGTAGGTGGCCATAAGGCAGGCATCAAATCCGATGAGGTCGAACTTGTCCACTTCCGCGCTGTTGAGTCCCGCCTGCATACCGCTCCGGATTTCAACCAGGTTGAGGACGTCCCAGTCGTTGGTTTCGTCTGGCCCCATGCCGGTCCAGCCACCCCCGTGATCCCAGAGCACCAGGGCATTCCTTTCGGCTGGGAAGGTGCTGAGACCGTAGGAGACGAAGTTCTCGAGCTGTTCAGCGGTGCCGAGGTTGGCCTCCACCTCTTCTTGTGGCGACAGGACCGCCACCTCACCATTGACGAATTCGATGAGCTGGGTTCCCTCCCAGTTGGGGGCGCCGAAGATGCCGGCATCGCTGTAACCGCCGAATCCGGAGAAGTCGGGGCTGCGGTCCACCAGCGCAACGACGCTGACCTTGCCCGCCGTGTCGATGCCGGCCATTTCCTCCAGGTCAGTCAATGCGAAAGCCTCGAGGTCGGTATCACCCATCACGTAGACGAGAACGGTCCAGGAGTAGTCGGAAGAGGTTCCTCCAGCACCTCTATCGGTGGCTGAGACCGTGGTCGTGCTTGGTGTAGCGGTGGTCGTGGTCGTCGTGATGGCAATTGTGGTGGTCGGTGCCTGAGTCGTGGTCGGTGCCTGAGTCGTGGTCGGTGCCTGAGTCGTGGTCGGTGCCTGAGTCGTGGTCGGTGCCTGAGTCGTGGTCGGTGCCTGAGTCGTGGTCGGTGCCTGAGTCGTGGTCGGTGCCTGAGTCG
>JAAZZG010000025.1 GCA_014237715.1 Acidimicrobiales bacterium | reverse complement strand
AACCTCCAGGGATGTGCCTTCACCGGTCTCCCGGGTGCTGATGACGGCGGCGAGGATGCCCAGGGCGGCCACCATCGGGCCGACGTTGATGCCCACGTTGGGCAGCACGGGGATGCGGGTGAACCCCTCGTCGTCGACCACCGGCTCGATCAGGCCAGCCCACGTGTCGTAGGCGATGCCGTGGCTGGGCATGTCTCGGTACGGGCCGGTGGCGCCGTAGCCGGACAGGGTGCAGAACACGATCCGTGGGTTGACGGCCTGGAGATCCTCGAAGCCCAGGCCAAGCTTGGCCAGTGACCCCGGACGCATGGCCTCCACGACCACGTCGGCATTTCGGACCAGGTCGCGGTAGATCTCCAGGCCGTCCTCGGTCTTGAGATCCAAGCAGATGCTCCGCTTGCCACGGTGGGTGTGGAGGTGGAGCAGCGAATTGCCCTCGATGATGGGCCAGGTCATCTGCCGGACGTAGTCGCCGGCCGGCGGTTCGACCTTTATCACGTCGGCCCCAAGGTCGGCCAAGAACGTGGTCACCAGACCCGGTCCGAGCAGGGAACTCTCCACCACCTTGACTCCGGCCAGTGGCCGGTTGGCGTCTGCGCCCACGATCGTGCTGCCTCTCCGGCCGTTGTTCGACCCTGGTGCCTGGCCCGGGGGGACAGGTCAAATCTGACAGACCGTCAGATTACCCGCCCCGAGCCCGACTCCGTAGGCTCGGGCGATGGCCAACGCGATGCACCTACTCCACGTGATGTCGCACCAGTCAGACACCCCGCAGACGATCGGTAGCGAAACGCGCCGCAGGGTTTGGGGCTACGCCCGTCCCTACCGGTCCAAGGTGGCCGGCTTCCTGGCCGTGGTCACCGCCTCGTCACTCCTCGGCGTGGTGCCACCCCTCCTCTTCCGGGAGATCATCGACGGAGCCATCGTGACCGGCGACCGCGACCGCCTCACCGTGCTCGGCCTCCTCGTGGTAGCCGCTGCACTGGCCCAGGCCGCCCTGGCCTTCGTGGAGCGGTGGGCTTCGGCCACCGTCGGCGAGGGCCTCATCTTCGACCTGCGGGTCGCCCTGTTCGACCACGTACAGCGGCTGCCCATCTCATTCTTCACCCGCACCCAGACCGGGGCGCTGGTCAGCCGCCTCAACAACGACGTGATCGGTGCCCAGCGGGCGCTCACCGGCACCCTGGGCACCGTGGTCTCCAACGCCATCACGGCGGCAACCACCCTGCTCACCCTGTTCCTGCTGGAGTGGCGGGTCACCCTGCTGGCCATGGTGCTGCTGCCGTTGTTCATCCTCCCGGCTCGCCGGGTCGGGCGCACGGTGGCCGACATCACCCGGGAGGGCATGAACCTCAACGCCTCGATGAACGTCACCATGACCGAACGGTTCAACGTGTCGGGTGCCCAGCTGGTCAAGCTGTTTGGCCGCCCCAGCGAGGAGACCGACGGGTTCGCCCGGCGGGCCGGACGGGTGCGCGACATCGGCATCCGCAATGCCCTGTTCAGCCGGGCCTTCGTCATTGCCCTGACCCTGCTGGGAGCCACCGGCACGGCCATCGTCTACTGGGTGGGCGGCTCGCTGGCCATCAGCGGCTCCATCACCATCGGGACCCTGGCCTCCATGGGCGTACTGGTGGCCCAGCTCTACGGGCCACTGGCACAGTTGACCAACGCCCGGGTGGACGTCATGTCGGCCTTCGTGTCCTTTGAACGGGTCTTCGAGGTGCTCGACGCCCCGAACCCGGTGGCCGACTCACCCGATGCCCAGCCACTGCCCGCCGAAGCGACCACGGGGCACCTGGCCTTCCACGACGTGTCGTTCCGCTACCCGGCTGCTGACGACACCTCGGTGGCCTCGCTGGAGACAGATGCCACCCCCGACGAGCCGGGCCGGATCGTGCTCGACGGCATCGACCTGACCGTCGGCCCGGGCCAGATGCTGGCCATCGTTGGCCCATCCGGATCCGGCAAGTCCACCCTGGCCTCCCTCGTCCCCCGGCTCTACGACGTGACCGACGGATCGATCACCCTCGACGGTCACGACCTACGCACGTTGTTCCAGGAAGAGTTGCGGTCCCGTATCGGCGTGGTCACCCAAGACCCGCACCTGTTCCACGACACGGTGGGCGCCAACCTGCGCTACGCCCGTCCCGGAGCCACCGACGCCGACCTGGATGAGGCTTGTCGGGCGGCCCGCATCCTCGACGTGGTTCGACGACTGCCGGACGGCTACGAGACGGTGGTCGGCGAACGAGGCCACCGGATGTCGGGTGGCGAGAAGCAGCGTCTGGCCATCGCCCGCCTGCTGCTCAAGGACCCTGCCGTGGTCATCCTCGACGAGGCCACCAGCCACCTCGATACCGAGAACGAGGCCATAGTCCAGTTGGCCCTGGCCGACGCGCTGGCCGGTCGAACGGCCGTTGTCATCGCCCACCGGCTGTCCACGGTGGTCGACGCCGACGAGATCGTGGTCCTCGACGAAGGAACGATCGTCGAACGGGGCCGCCACAGTGAGTTACGCGACGCCGGCGGCCTGTACGCCGAACTCTGGGAGGCCCTGGTACGGGGGGAAAATGGGGCTGAGGGTGGGGCCGGAATCGGACCGGACGGCCCCTGACCGGTACCGTCGGGGAGTGGCCAGCCCCCAAACCCGTTCGTCCATCGTCATACTCGCCGGGGCCCGTACCCCCATGGGTCGATTCCAGGGCGGCCTGTCGTCGCTGACAGCGACTGATCTGGGCGCCGGAGCCATCGCGGCGGCCATCGATCGCTCGAGAATCACTCCCGAGGACGTCGACTTCGCCTACCTGGGCAACGTTGTGGCCGCCGGTGTCGGCCAGGTGCCGGCCCGTCGGGCCGCCGCCGATGCGGGGATTCCCCTCACCGTGCCCAGCACGTTGCTGAACCGGGCCTGCCTGTCGGGGCTGCATGCCATCCACCTGGCCTCCCAGATGATCCGCCTCGGCGAAGCCAACACCGTGGTGGCTGGCGGCATGGAGTCCATGACCAATGCCCCCTACTTGCTCACCAAGGCCCGCTCCGGCTACCGCATCGGTGACGGGGCGGTCGTCGATTCGATGATGGCCGACGGCCTGACCTGCACGCTTGAGCATTGCGCCATGGGTGAGGCCACCGAGCGTTACGCCTCCGAACTGGGCTTGGCCCGCGAGCCCCAGGACGCCTTCGCCGCCGCGTCGCACGAGCGGGCCGCCCGAGCCCAGAAGGACGGCCTATTCGCCACCGAGATCGTGCCGGTGAGTATCCCCCAGAGGAGGGGTGAACCGGTAGTGGTGTCTGACGACGAGGGCATCCGAACCGACGCCGACGCCGAGTCGATGGGCCGCCTACGAGCCGCCTTTGCTCCCGATGGCAATCTCACCGCCGGCAACGCCTCGCAGATCTCGGACGGCGCCGCCGCCTGCATCGTGACCACCATGGACCGGGCCGAGGCCCTCGGCATCACCCCGTTGGCCGAGGTGGTGTCCCACGGTCAGGTGGCCGGTCCCGACGCCAGCCTGCTCCACCAGCCCAGCAACGCCATCGGCGTAGCTCTCGATCGGGCTGGCCTGACCGTTGCCGACATGGACCTGTTGGAGATCAACGAAGCGTTCGCCGCTGTGGCCCTGGCGTCGATGGAGGCCCTCGGGGTGACCGACGAGATCGTCAACGTGAACGGTGGCGCCATCGCCCTGGGTCACCCCATTGGCATGTCGGGCACCCGCATCGTCCTCACGTTGGCCCACGAGCTGGCCCGGCGGGGTGGAGGCCTCGGGGCGGCCGGCCTGTGTGGCGGCGGCGGTCAGGGCGAGGCCATGGTCCTGCGGGTCGCCGCATGATCTCCGACGCCGAAGGTTCAGCCGACGAGGCCACCAACCAGCCCACCAGTGAGCCCACCGCCCGGGTCGCCGAGGGAACCCTCAAGGGGCGGCGCCGCAAGGGCGTCGAGTTGTTCGCCGGAATCCCCTACGCCGCCCCGCCGACCGGTGACCGCCGGTTCCGTGCCCCCGAACCTCCCGAACCGTGGGACGGCGTGCGCGACGCACGACGCTTCGGCCCGGCCGCGCCACAGTTGCCCGGCACCGGCCTGACCAGCAACTTCGAGGTCCGCTGGGACGAGGACTGCCTGACCCTGAACATCGTCACTCCGGGCTCCACCAACCCTGAGGGAGGAGCCGGCCGCCCCGTCTACGTCTGGATCCACGGAGGCGCCTACAAACACGGTCAGGGCGCCACCCCGTGGTACGACGGAACCTCGTTCGCTACCCGGGGCGACATCGTGGTCGTCACTATCAACTACCGGCTGGGCGCTCTCGGCTTCTGCGACCTGGCCAGCCACCTCGGCGACGACTTCGCCACGTGTGGCATCAACGGCACCCTGGACCAGCTGGCTGCCCTGCAGTGGGTGCAGGCAAACATCGCGGCGTTCGGCGGCGACCCCGAGCGAATCACCATCGGCGGTGAATCGGCCGGTGCGTTCAGCGTGTGCAACCTGCTGGCCATGGAGGCCGCTGACGGCCTGTTCCACAGGGCCATCGCGCAGAGCGGGGCCTGCCACCACACGTTCGGCCCCGTCGACGGCAAGGAGATCGCTGGAGAGTTCCTGAATCAGTTGGGTAACCCACCGGCCGACGCCCTCATGGCCCTACCCGTCGAGGATCTGTTGCAGGCCATGGAGCGGGTCAGCGAGGAAGGCGGCCAACGCACGGGCCGTAGCCAGGAGCCCTTCTACCCGGTATGGGGCCACGATCTTCTCCCCCGCGACCCCCGGGACCTGATGGCCGACGGCGCCGGGGCGACGGTCCCCCTGCTGACCGGCACCAACGAAGACGAGTTGGCCCTCTGGGGCGTGACCAGCATGTCCGATGATGACCTGACCAAGATGGTCGACGGCCTAACCGATGATCCCGATGCCCTGCTGGCCCCCTACCGCGACCGGCTGGACGGATCGGACGGACCGGCATCTGCCGGCTGGGTGGCGTGCGCCATCGGCTCGGACCGGGTGTTCGGCGTACCAGCGGCCCGCCATGCCGAATACCGCCATCCCCACAATGCCGAGACCTGGATGTACCGGTTCTCGTGGGACTCTCGGGCCTTCGACGGACTGTTCGGGGCCGCCCACGCCCTGGAGATCCCGTTCACGTTCAACACCGTGACCCGACCCGGCGTCGACACCTTCCTGGGCCCGGGCGAGACTCCCACCGCTCTGGCCGAGGCCATGCACGACGCTTGGATCGCCTTCATCCGCGACGGCGACCCGTCGACCGCGGTGCTCGGCGACTGGCCTCGCTACACGCCCGATGACCGGCTGGTCATGGACCTTGACGACCAGTGCGGTCTGCTGACCGATCCCCGACCCGCCGAACGCTCAGTCTGGAAGCACCTCATCCGATGACTCCTGTACGCGGTGACGAGCTCGCCATCGACGCGAGCGACAGGACCATGCGGGTACTTGTCATGGGCGGCACCCAGTTCAACGGGCTGGCCCTCGTCCACGAACTCGCCCGATGCGGCCACGACGTCACCATCGTCAACCGCGGCCAGACCGAGGCGCCGCTACCCGGCGGCATCCACCGCCTCTACGCGGATCGCACCGACCACGACCAGATGCGCCAGGTCCTGGGCAACGAGGCGCTCGGTGGTCGGGAGTTCGACGTGGTGCTGGACATGAGCGCTTACCACCCTGATGACGTCAACCTCATGATGGAGATCTTCGAGGGGCGCACCGGGCAGTACGTGTTCGCCAGTTCCACGGTGGTCTATGCGGCGGCCGACATGTTGCCCATTGACGAGGACCACCCCATCCAACGCGACCACCCCCAGATTGAATATGGCGGCAACAAGCTCCTGTGCGAGGACGCCCTGATGGCCGCCCACGCTGAACGGGGATTTCCGGCAACCGTCGTCTACTTCTCGATGGTCTACGGCCCCCGCAACATCATCCCGGACCGCGAGCAGCGCATGTACGCCCGCCTGGAGGCTGGCCGACCGGTCATGGTGCCCGGTGACGGGACCACGGTGTCCCAGGTGGGCCACGTTGACGACCAGGCCCGGGCACTGGAGGCTGTCATGCACGCCCCAGCCACCATTGGTCGGCGCTACAACCTCACCGGGAAGGGCTTCCACACCGACCTGGGCTACGTGGCCACCACCGCGACCCACCTCGGCGTGGACCCCGACATCCGCTTTATTCCGGCGACCACCATGGATGCCCTGTGGGACGGCGACATCGAGATCGCCGTGGACAGTGGAGCGAGAGCCAACATCGACATCCGCACCACCGATGAGGCCCGGAGACGCCAGCAGTCGGTGCGTCACCGGTTCAAGTTCGCCTCGGTGGTGCCCCGGTTGGCCCCCAACATCCATCGCTGGAACCGCAACGTGGTGTTCGGCATCGACGCGTTGCGACGCGACACCGGCTGGGAGCCTCACCACGACTTGGCGTCGATGGTGGCCCAGACGCACGACTGGCACGTCGAGACAGGTGGCCGAGACTACGACTGGACCTACGAGGACGAGCTCCTCAAGCTCCTGGACTGAGCATCTGTCCTGTGCCTGTCACGAGGGCTACAGGGCGCTTAGGTGGACGGGAGGTGGCAGGCCACAAAGTGGTCTTCGTCAATCTCTTGCATCAACGGCTCCTCGGTGGCACACCTGTCGATCGCCAATGGGCATCGGGTCCGGAATCGACAGCCGGACGGTGGGTCGGTGGGTGACGGAAGATCGTCGCCCAAGACGGCATCGGCTACACCCACCGACTGGGCTGGTTCGGGTGCCGACGCGAGCAGCGCCCTGGTGTACGGGTGGGCCGGGGCGTCGTAGAGGCGATCAGCACCGCCCACCTCGCATATCTTCCCCAGGTACATCACGACGACTCGATCGCTCACGTTGCGAACCACCGACAGGTCGTGGCTGATGAACACAAGGCTGAGTTCGTAGCGGGCCTTCATGTCCTCTAGAAGGTTCAGGATCTTCGCCTGGACTGAGACGTCGAGGGCTGAGACTGGTTCGTCACAGATCAGGATCTCCGGGTTCACGGTCAGCGCCCGGGCGATGGAGATCCGCTGGCACTGCCCGCCGGAGAACTGGTGTGGCCGGTGGGATGCCGCCACCACCGGGTCGATGCCTACAGCGTGAAGGACTTCCTCGACTCGTTCCCTTCCTTCGGTCCCGATGTCGCCGTCGGACCAAATTTCGAGTCCCTCACTGACGATGTCTTTTACCCGCCTCCGCGGGTTCAGCGACGAGATCGGGTCCTGGAAGATCATCTGGAGTCTCGGCCGTGCATTGCGCAGGTCGTGGCCTGACAGGCGAGTCAGGTCGATCTCATTTTCGGAGCTGGGGTCCAGGACCACCCGTCCGCTGGTGGGTGGCGGAAGCTGAACTATGGCCCGAGCTGTCGTGGACTTGCCGCAGCCGGATTCGCCAACGATGCCCAGGGTCTCCCCCTTCCGGAGGTCGAAAGAGACGTCCGACACGGCGTGGACCACACGGTCGCGACCGACCGGGAACTCCTGGACGAGGTTCTCCACCCGGAGGATGATGTCCTCGCCGCTTCGGAGTTGGATGGTGCCACGGCCAGCCATCAGGTTTGTTCCCCTAGACCGCCGGTGACCGCCCCGATCGGCACTCCGGACTGGTGGATCTCCAACCCGGTCGCCGTGTGGCCTCGCGCTGCGTTGGCTGCTAGAGCCGTCTCGGCGGCTGGGGTTCTGACCGGTGTGTGACACGCAACGTGGTGGCCGTTGCCAAGGGCCGTCAGCGGTGGGCCCTGTGCCACGCAAAGGTCGGTCGCGTAGCGGCACCGATCGGCAAACGGGCATCCGGTGGGTGGACTGGTGGTAACCGGTGGTTGGCCAGGGATCGGCACCAGTCGTGTATGGCTGGCTGAGTTGATCTTCGGAATGGTTTCAATCAGAGCCTCGGTGTAGGGGTGGCCCTGCTGGGAGAAGACCGCTTCGGTGGAGGCCTCTTCCATGGTTCGACCGGCGTACATGACCATCACTTCGTCGGTCCGGCCCTTGACGACGCCGAGGTCGTGGGTGACGAGGATCATCGCCATCCCCCGTGCGGTACGAAGATCGTCGAGCAGGTCCAAGATGTGCTTCTGGACGGTGACGTCCAACGACGTGGTGGGTTCATCGGCAATGAGTATCCGTGGTTCGCACGCCAGGGCCGCTGCGATTACTACCCGTTGGCGGAGGCCTCCTGATAGTTGGTGGGGGTATTCGTCGAGCCTTCTTCCCGGTTCGGGAATCCCTACTTGTTCGAGTAGGTCGCCTGCTTGACGGCGAGCTGCCGTTCTCGTCTGTCCGAGGTGATAGCGCACTGACTCGGCGATCTGTTCGCCGACCTTCTTGACCGGATTGAGTGACGTCATCGGGTCCTGGAAGACCATGGAGATCTCAACGCCCCAGAGGTGCTTCTCGGTCTTCCGTTCGGCGGCCAGGGCGCGTAGGTCTCGGCCATCGAAGTTCACCGAACCGTCGACCAGGGCATAGGAGGGAAGAAGGTTCATCAGGGTCTTGGCTGTCACTGTTTTGCCGGAACCGGATTCCCCGACGATCCCCATGGACTGGCCGGCTTCGAGGTCGAAGGACACCCCGTCGACGGCATGCACCATCCCGATCGGGGTCGGGAATACCACTTTTAGGTCCCGGACACTCAGCAGGGGTGCTTGTCGACCGGTCATTGTCCGAGGCCTGTTTCTCGGACGTTGAAGAAATCGCGGAGGTAGTCGCCGATGTAGTTGATCGACGCGAGGGTGAGGAACATCACGGTGATGGGACCGAACGCGACCCACGGAGAGTCTCGTAGGACCCTGCTTCCCGAGCCGTTACGAATGAGCTTCCCCCACGTCTCTCCCTTCTCGATTGACAGGCCGAGGAACGCCAGGCCGCCCTCGGCCAAGATCGCTGCGGCCACTCCTAGGAGCACCAGGGCTCCCATGGGGATGACGACGTTGGGGAGAAGTTCTCGAAAGAGGATGCGGGAGTTTCGTGCCCCAAGAGTCCTCGCGGCGATCACGAATTCCCTTTCGGCAAAGCTCAGTGTCGCGGCACGGGCCAGCCGTCCCACTGGCGCGATACCGCCGATGGCCAGTACCACCGAGATGGTCAGGACACTTCGATCGATCAGCGCGATTATGAGAATCACCAGCACGATGCCTGGGAAGGACAGCACGACGAGGAAGAGGAACGAGGCGAGCCGGTCAAACCAGCCCCTTACCAGGCCAGCAACCATCCCTAGAGTTCCTCCGACGATGAAACTCATCGTGACGGTCATGAAGCCAACGGCCAGGGAGACGCGGGCCCCGCTGATGATCCGCGAGAACATGTCGCGGGCATCTTGGTCTGTTCCGAACCAGTGGTCGGCCGACGGCGGATAGGGCGGGCGTTCTCCAGGTCGAATGAAATAGTCGGTGGGGTCCTTGAGGGGAAGAACTGGAGCAAGCAGTGCCACACCGACTATGAGGAAGATCCAGCCCATTGGGAGCCAGAAGCCCGGCCCGAGCCGACGCGCCTTGACCGCTCCAGAGGACTCATCCATCGGGGGTTCGGCTGTGAGCTTCACTGTCGGACTCTGGGGTCGATGATCGAATAGAGGACGTCGACGACGAAGTTCATGACAACGAATCCTGCGGTCAGAATCATCACCAGGGCGAGTACCACAGGGAAGTCCTCACGGAAGATCGATTCGACGAACAACGATCCGATCCCTGGGATTCCGAAAATCAGTTCAACGATGAGGGCCCCACCGAACACGGCCCCTGCGTTGATCCCGAAAAGGGTGACCACCGAGAACAACGACGGTCGGAGGGCATGCCGGAAAAGGATGTGCCTCCGAGACAGGCCCTTGGCCCGGGCCATCAAGATGAAGTCCTCCTGAAGGGTGGTGATCATGTCGGTCCGCAGGAGCCGCTGGTAGACAGCGGCGCCGCCCAAGGCCAGGGTCAGTGCGGGAAGGACCAGTTGGTGCATGCGTTGCCAAAACGGGTCACCGGCGTCGAACCTGACGGGCATCCAGCCGAGGCGGAAACCAACCGCGTAGAGGAGGACCACACCAAGGGCGAAGTTGGGTATCGATACGAGGAAGAACGCCACGCCGGTCGATAGCCGATCTAGGCCCTTTTTTGATGTTGAACCCGACCACACGCCCCACGGGATACCGATGGCCAGCGTGAAGGTCATGGCCATTCCAGAAAGGGCCAGTGTTCGGGGAAGGCGTTCCTTGATTACCTCGCTTACCGGTGGTTGTCCGGAAGCTGAGAACCGGACTCCGAAGTCTCCTGTGACGAAGTCTCCGAGCCACCGGACGTAACGTTCGGGAAGCGGGCGGTCGAGGTAAAACTGCTCCTTGGCCGCTTCGATCTTGGCGAGGTTTTCCGGATTTTCGGTGTCACCGGCAACCGGGCCAAGGATGTTGAAGAGCGGATCGCCCAGGAGGTTCATCGCTCCGAAGGTGAACATGGACACCGCAAGCAAGAGCGCGATGAGCATGCCCACCCGGAGACCCCAGAATCTCATCTCGGTGGCAGAGCTCTAATTTGAAGTCCGGGAATCGCCCCTCTGCAATCCGGGTTAGCCCTCCGACAGCCAGAGGGTACGAACCCCAGCGACCCCGTCACTAGGACAGAAGATCCGGTGTCCCTCAGGCGTGTCTGCCTCGCAAACCCCGTGCACGTTGTCGGCATAGGAGTTAGTCCACTGGACGTGCGTGAGGAAAATGTACAGGTAGTCGTCGTGGAGCTTCTGCGCCAGTTCCTGGAACAACGGCGTGCGGATGGCTTCATCGGTCGTC
>JAAZZG010000024.1 GCA_014237715.1 Acidimicrobiales bacterium | reverse complement strand
ACGTGCTCGCCGACCATCAGTCCGGTCACCCCGACGTTTCCGCCAAAGAACCGGTTTTCCACGGCCAGCACACGAACATCGTCCCGCCCTATCCCAGCGAGCAACGGCTCAAGCACCGCGGCGCCCAGGGCCCCGGTAAGGACCCCCACCGGAGCGTCGCGACGGGGACGTACCACCGGCAACCCGAGGGACACGCCATCGGTGCCGCCGGCTTCGACCCCGCCATTGGTTCCGCAGGTCCGGGGTGCCCGATAGCCGAGAGCCGGCGCACCCTCCATGGATCGGAAGAAGCCCGACGCCCGCTCGTCTGAGCCCCCGTCCGGGGACTCCTCCCCGTCGACCCCCGAGTCGGTGGCGTAGAACTCGAACTCGAACGCCCGCGCCATGCCGACACCGTCCTCGGTCATCTCGACGTCCTCGTAAGCCTCGGCGGGCGGAAACGGGCGCCCGGCCAGTAGGTGGTACTCGTCGGCTGCGTGCACGAGTCGTCGACCCAGCGTGGCCAGGAATCGTTCCTGCCATGCCTCCACAATCTCCACCACCGCCACGGCCTCAGCCACCGTGTGGGCCCGCATCCGGGGTTCGTCGTTGTGGCGACTCACTCCGAGGGGCACCACGCAGAGACTGGCCAGCTCAGAGAACTGATCTGCTACGCCAGCCAGCGAATCCTCCAACCAGGCGTCGTCGTTCAATCCCGGACACACCACCACCTGACCGTGTACCTCCACCCCATGGTCCAGCAGGGCCCGCAACCAACGCAGGCTCGTCGCCCCCCGCCGGTTCCGGAGCATCTCGGTCCGCTTACCTGGATTTGTGGCGTGGATGCTGACGTACAGCGGTCCGAGACCCTCCGACAGCACCCGCTCGAGATCAGCCTCGGTGAAGCGGGTCAGGGTCGTGAAGTTCCCGTAGAGGAATGACAGTCGGTAGTCGTCGTCCTTCACGTAGAGGCTGCGGCGGAGACCGGGCGGGAGCTGGTAGATGAAGCAGAACTCACAGTGGTTGTCACATGTCCGGACCCGGTCGAACAGCGCACTGTCCACCTCGACGCCCAACGGGGACCCGTCAGGCTTGACGACCACCACGTCCCGCTGCAGGCCACCGGTGTCCAGCGTGAGGGCCACCGACGGTTCGTCGACGAGCAGCTGGTACTCGATGACGTCGCGCGGAACGCGGTCGTTGATGGTCAGGAGTCGATCGCCGGGCTGGACGCCGGCCCGGTCAGCGGGCGAATCGGCAGTGACGGCGACGACCACGGGAGCCGACATGGGAGCAAGGCTACCCAGCGACAACCCGACCACCGGTAGGGTCGCCGGCGTGACTCCTGCCGCTGAGACACCCGGTGTCGACCATCAGGTGGAGCGGGTGCTGCTGGCCGAGCCGAGGGGCTTCTGTGCCGGCGTGGAGATGGCCATCAAGGCGCTGACCTGGATGGTCCGGGCCTTCGACGAATCGGTCTACTGCTACCACGAGATCGTCCACAACAAGCTGGTGGTGGAACGCTTCGAAGCCCTCGGCGTTGTGTTCGTCGACGACATCGACGACGTTCCCGCCGGTGCGCCGGTGATGCTGTCTGCCCACGGTTCGGCCCCCGAGGTCGTCCGCCGTGCCCAGGAGGTGGGCGGCTACACCGTCGACGCCGTCTGCCCACTGGTCACCAAGGTCCACCACGAGGTGAAGGTCCGGGCCCGGAAGGGCTTCCACATCGTCTACGTGGGTCACGCCGGCCACGAGGAAGCCGAGGGCACCATCGCGGTGGCTCCCGAAGCCATCCACCGTGTTGAGCACCCCGACGAAGTACGGGCGCTCCCCGACCTGGGCGACGATGTGGCCATCCTCGCCCAGACCACCCTCAGTCATCGGGACTGGGGCGGTGTGGTCGATGCCGCAGCCGATCGCTGGCCAGACCTCTGGTCACCGGGCCGCAGCGACCTCTGCTTCGCCACCACCAACCGCCAGGGCGCCCTCCTCGAGCTCGTGGACCGGTGCGACGCCGTCGTGGTTATCGGCTCAACCAACAGCTCCAACACCCGGGCGCTCGTCCAACTGGCCACCGAGGCCGGCTGCCCCCGCGTGGTGTGGATCAACCGGGCCGAGGAACTTCCCGATGACCTCTCTGGCACTGTCGGCGTGACCGCCGGGGCATCAGCACCTGAAGAGGTGGTCGACGAAGTGATCCATTCGTTGGCCCCGACCAGCGGCGTCGAGACGGTACGCCATACCGACGAGGACGAATACTTCCCCCCACCCCGCAACCTGCGGGACCTCCTCCATGCGGTACGGGGGTTCGCCGCCGTGGGCTTCTCCGCACCGGCGCCGACTGTTCACCTCGACGACAGGGTGATCGATGCGTCGGACGCGTTGACCGCCCTGGATCGGCTCCGACCGGTCAGCTAACGGGCTCTTCCGATCCAGGGCCCTCCGAGACGAGCCCCCCGGGCGGATCGGGGTCAGGAAGCGCCGGGCGACCAGCCAGACGCTGGGCCTCGTCGAAGCAGGCCTGCATCCCGACTCGTAGTTCCTCCGTCAGATCGTCCACCGCTCGTCGTGGCACCCGACCTTCGACGACCGGTGGACGGATGGGCTCTCCAACCACCATCACCACTCTGACCGGTCGGACCATCGGCGACCCACCCGGCATGGCGTAGTCGGTGCCGGCGATTCCCATGGGCACGAGGGGCACCCCGGCCCGGACCGCCACGAAGGCCGGCCCGGCATGCATGAGGTCGGCCCGCACCACCGGGCCATGCTGGCGCGTCCCCTCGGGGAACATCACCATGGGTTCACCCCGCTCTAGGACCTCCTGACACGCACGCAACGCAGCCCGGTCGGCTGTACCCCGCTCGACCGGGAAGCCCCCGACAATGGTCAGGAAACGGCCGGCAATCCGATTCCGCCACAACGACTCCTTGCCTAGGAATCGCTGTCGCCGGGCCGTCACCATCCCGCCGACCGGCGTATCGAGGTACGAGCGGTGGACCGGAGTGAGGATGTACGCCTCCTCGGATGGCAGGTTCGCCTTGCCAACCACCCGGAACCGGAACCAGAACTTGCACAGCAACCAGAGAGCCGACCAGCAGACCCGGTAGGCCACGCCGTCAACCAACGACATCTTCCGGCCGAGGTCGGAGTCCGCCGTCTCACCGGTCGGATTTTCCGTCTGGTCTCCTGACTGGTCGGTCACCGGAACATCTCGACGATGGCGTCCACAGCGCCGTCCACCGTCAGTTCCGAGGTGTCCATGACCCGGGCTCCGTCGGCGGCAACCAGCGGACTGGCATCCCGGCTGGAATCCGCTTCGTCACGGCGCCGGATATCGGCTGCCACCGAGTCGACATTGACGCCCGGATCCTCAGCAGCGCGGCGACGAGCCCGAACCTCCGGCGAGGCGGTCAGATAGACCTTCAACTCGGCGTCAGGAAACACCACCGAACCGATGTCACGCCCCTCCATTACCCCTCCGCCCCGTTCAAGCACCCAGGCCCGCTGGCGGGCCACCATCTCAAGACGAACCTCGGGATTGGCGGCCACGGCGCTCACCGCTCCGGTCACCTCCGGGCCCCGAATGGCCGTCGACGCATCCTCACCGTCGACCATGCAGTGGGACCGGGTCACAGCGAGCGTCACGTTCCGGGCCACGTCGGCCACCGGACCGGCATCGGTCGGGTCGATCCCTGCTCGGAGCACGGCGTAGGCCACACCTCGGTACATAGCCCCGGTGTCCAGGTAATGGAGGCCGAGTCGATCTGCCACGGCTCGGGCCACGGTGGACTTCCCGGACCCTGCCGGACCGTCGATGGCGATCACCCGAGGTGCCCCAGACCCGGCCACCGGTTCAGACCCCGATCCCGCCGGCCAACAGGGTGGCCCGGTGGTCGGGGAACATCGGATAACTGGTGGCCACCGCGCCCCAGCCGTCGATGGTGGTCGGCCCATCAGCCACCAGCGCGGCCACCGCACACGCCATGGCGATCCGGTGGTCATTATGGGCGTCCACCGAAGCGCCTCGTAGCTGACTGCCCGCTCGCCCACGAACCACCAGGCGGTCACCCTCGGCCCGGACATCGACACCCATCCGGCCCAACTCGGATTCGACAGTGGCCAGACGATCGCTCTCTTTCACCCGTAGCTCGCCTACCCCCTCGAACACTGTCTCGCCGTCGGCGCACGCCGCCGCCACAGCCAGTACCGGAACCTCGTCGACCAGTCCGGGCACCTCATCAGCCCGCACCGTTGTAGCAGAGAGCACGCCACCCGATGGAGCACGCACCGTCAGGTCGCTGGTCACCGGATCATGGAACAGATCAGCACCCATACGGGCCAGCACCGCCGCGAAGCCCGACCGAGCCGGACCGGCGTATACGTTCTCGATGACCACCTCGGACCCAGGGAGGATCGACGCCCCGACGGCCCAGAAGGCGGCCTGGGAGGGATCGCCGGCGACATCATGGACGAAGGGGGTCGGCCGACCCGGTAACACGGTGACCCGGTCAAGTCCGTTGTCGTGGGTCCGCTCGACGTCGATGCCCGTCGCCGCCATGAGTTCCTCGGTGTGGGCACGACTTGGTTGATCCTCGACCACGGTGGTCGGCCCATCGGCGGACAGGCCGGCGAACAGTACGCATCCCTTCACCTGGGCGCTGGCCATCGGCAACCGGTATTCGATACCCCTCAGGCCTCCCCCGTCGATGGCCAACGGTGCGAGAGCACCCCCGTCTCCACTGCCGGTCACCGACGCCCCCATGGCCCGCAGCGGCTCCAGCACCCGTTCCATGGGTCGCCGTCGGATCGACGCATCGCCGTCCAGCGTCGACGCAAACCCCAGCCCGGCCAGCATTCCGGCCAACAGGCGGATGCCTGTCCCGGAGTTGCCCACGTCAAGATCGCTCTGAGCGGGACCGAGCCTGCCGCCGCTGATGCGAAGGACCTGACGTCCGTCCGGATCCTCCTCGGCGTCGACCCGGGCGCCGAGGGCTTCGACAATGGCCCGTGTGCAGGCAACGTCACCGCCATCACTGAGGCCATGGATGGTCGACTCCCCATCGGCTAGGGCTGCCAGCATCAGGACCCGGTGGGAGATGGACTTGTCGCCCGGCACCCTGGTTCGCCCCCGGAGCGGGCCTCCGGGCTCCATGATCATTGGACCTCCCACCATGGTGGCGCCGCCACCCGTAGGGGCATTCATGCCAGGGGGGCCGTAGTTGGTCGGTATCCCTTGGCCATCAGGCCACCGCACAACCGTTCAGACTGGGTCGCCTCAACGATCAGGAGTACCACGCCACGGTCGCCCTCGGCCGAGTGTGCGATCTCGAGGTCGTAGATGTTCACGTCGAGATCGGTGGCCATCAACGTGAGCGACGCCAGCTCGCCCTGCTGGTCGAGCACCGGTACCCGGACCTCCACCAGTTCGGACGGACGGGGCGCCCCGGTCGGGAGGCTGATCCGGGCCGTCCGGGCGGTCTCCAGCCGTTGCAGCAGGCCGGGACGATCACCGTCCACCACCTCGGAACGAACGGCTTCCAGCGCGGCGATCAGATCCGACAGCACCTCGTCGATGGCCGTGGCGTTCTCACTGCAGATATCGGGCCAGATGCCCGGATGCCCCGCGGCCACGCGGGTCATGTCGCGAAATCCCCCGGCGGCCAGACGTAGCACGGCGGCGTGTTCAGTCGATCTAGCCGAGGCGATACCCATCAACGCGGCGGCCGTGAGGTGGGGCACGTGGGACACGATGGCCACCAGTGAGTCGTGCCGATCGGGCGGCAGGGTGATGATCTCGGCGCCCAACGACGCAACCACGGACCGGACCCGTGCCAGGGCGTCTCCGTTGGTCGCCGCGGTCGGGGTCAGCACCCAGGTGGCGTTCACGAACATCTCGGGGTCGGCGCCGTCGACGCCCTCCTGCTCGGAGCCGGCCATCGGGTGGCCGCCGATGTAGCGGGCGTCGGCCACCGCGTCGACCACCGGTGCCTTCACGCTGCCCACGTCTGTCACTAGACCGGTGGGAGCGACGGCGAGTGCCTCGGTCACCGCGGTCGCCAGCTGACCGACCGGGGTGGCCACGAAGGTCACCTCAGCGTCGACGTCCCAGCCGACCCGATCCAACGCACCCATGTCCACAGCGGCGGCCAATGTCGCCTCGTCGAGATCCACGCCCGAGACGTGCCAACCCCGGGCCCGTAAGGCCATGCCGATCGATCCCCCGATGAGGCCGATGCCCACGACCGTGGCACGACCGGCCGTACCAGTTGCAGGATCGGGAGCCGCCATGGACGCCGATGCTACCGGGGCCGATGTCAGCCCTCGAAAGGGATTCGTGTCAGCCCTCGGAGAGGATTCAGTTCTGCGGTGACACCCCGGGATCGGTCGCCACCGCCACCCCGAGGGCCCGGATCTCGTCGCCCGTCAACGGCCGCCATGCCCCCGGTGCCAGTGACCGGTCGGCAATCGGACCAATACGGGTCCGGACGAGCCGGAGCACCGGATGTCCGACCGCCTCGCACATCCTTCGCACCTGACGGTTGCGGCCCTCGTGAATGGTGAGCCTCACCAGCGACGCATCGAGTAACGCGACACGGGCCGGAGCGGTCGGCCCATCCTCCAGGTCGATTCCCTCACGCAGGCGACGGAGCACGGCTCTCGTCGGTACGCCCTGAACCTCGGCCACGTACTCCTTCTCCACGCCGTAGGACGGGTGTGTGAGCCGATGCGTGAGCTCACCGTCATTGGTCAGCAGGAGAAGCCCCTCGGTGTCAGCGTCGAGGCGCCCGACCGGAAACACCCTGGGTTCGTCGGGCACCAGCCCGACGACGGTAGGTCGCCCCTGCGGGTCGTCAGCCGTTGTCACCACCCCGGTGGGCTTGTTCAGGAGGTAGTGGACAAGACCGGGGCGGACCCCAATCGGTGCGCCGTCCACCTCGATGAGGGCCGTCTCCGGGTCGACCCGACGTCCCAGGATCGCCACTACACCATCAACGGTGATCCTCCCGGCGGCGATGAGGTCCTCGCACGTCCGGCGGCTGCCTACGCCGACACGGGCCAGCACCTTCTGGAGTCGCTCACCCTTATGTCGGTCACTCCCGTCCTCGCCAGAAGTCGGATCAGAGGCCGACCCGGCCACCGTTCAGCCCTCCGGCGGCGCCGACGCGGACCCATCAGAGGGGTCCCCATCGAGTGAAGGTTGGGGGGTCTCCAACTCTGGATCGGACCGAAGTCCACGTTCGAGCGCCTCGACCACCTCGGGACCGGGGACGAATTCCCCCAGGGGCGGCAGGTCGTCGACAGCGTCGAGGCCCATCCGCTCCAGGAACTCTCTGGTGGTTCCGAACATCACGGCGTTTCCAGGACCGGGATCCCGTGAGATCTCATCGATGTAGCCCCGCTGCTGCAGTGTCCGCATCACGCCGTCGACGTCCACACCACGGATGGCCGAGACCTGGGCCCGCGACACCGGCTGCTTGTAGGCGACAATGGCCATCGTCTCGAGGGCAGCCGCCGTTAGCCGACTGCTCTGGCCCTCCAGGACGAACCGCTCCACCCACGGCGCCTGATCCGGGTGGCTCTGGAACCGGTAACCGCCACCCACCCGGGACACGACGAATCCCCGCCCCTCGGCCTCGAATCCCTCGGCCAACGCCTCGCATTCAGCCTCGACGATCCTGGTCGAGACCTCCAGCAGCTGGGCCAGGAGGTTGGCCGGCACCGGATCGGTGGCCACCATCAGGATCGCCTCGATGGCGCGCCGCACCTCCTCGGAACGTTCGTCGGAGATCTGTGGCTCGGGTGTCGACATTGTCACCCTCAGCCCTCGTAGGCGTCGATCAGGTCCACGTCGGACGGGTCGGCACCGGGACGCCAGCCCACGTGGATGTCGCCGAACGTCCCCAGTTGATCGATCTCGACCACGCCCTGCTTGTAGAGCTCCAGCACGGCGAGGAACCGCACCACGATTTCGATGCGGTCCACCAGGCCACAGGTGAGGTCTCGGAAGGTCACCGATCCCGACCGGGGGATCTCCGAGACCAACTCGACCACCGCATCGGCCACGCTGATCCTGATAGGAGCAATGTGCTCGGTCTCGACGTGCACCGAGGGACGGGGCGCCATGGCCCGCAAAAAGGCTTCGCGAAGGTCGTCTGCGGTGACGCCCTCGAGCAGATCGGGGGCCATCCCGAGGAATCGTTCCTCGAGACCGGACCGCCGGGGCCACGACTTGGACGCGTCAGCGGCGAGGCGCCGGAGGACGACCGCTGCATCCTTGAACGTCTTGCACTCCAGCAGGCGGGCCAGCAGGAGGTCACGCTCCTCCCAGAGGCCGAACTCGTCGTCCAGATCCGTCCTGTCCTGACCGGGGAGCAACCGTCGGGTCTTGAGCTCTACCAGAATCGAGGCGATTAGCAGGAACTCGGTGGCCACCTCCAGATCGAGATCCCCGAGGCGCTCCATCTCGGCCAGGAATCCGTCGACAATGGACGACAGCGAGACCTCGTAGAGCTCAACCTCCTCCTTCAGGATGAGGTTGAGCAGGAGGTCGAAGGGCCCCTCGTACACCGGGGTCGTGACGGTCACGCTCACCGGCGCGACCCTACGGAGTCACACGGTCGGTGCGGTGCATGGCCCCCCGTCGACAGCCCCACCTCCCATGTACCCTGACCGGCCATGGCACGCGTCTTCTCGGGCATCAAGCCCACCGGATCTGTTCACCTCGGCAACCTGCTGGGGGCACTCCAGAACTGGGTCGCCATGCAGGACGAGCATCAGGCCGTCTACTGCGTGGTCGACCTGCACGCCCTCACCGTGCCGCACGACCCCGAGGAGCTCCGACGAGCCACTCTCTCGCTCGCCCAGCTGCTCATCGCCGTCGGCATCGATCCCGAACGCAGCACACTTTTCGTCCAGAGCCACCTCACTGAGCACGCCGAGTGCGCCTGGGTGATGGAATGCACCGCGGCGTTCGGCGAGCTTCGTCGCATGACCCAGTTCAAGGACAAGTCCGACGGTTCTGATTTCGTGTCCGGCGGGTTGTTCACCTACCCGGCACTCCAGGCCGCCGACATCTTGCTGTACGACACCGACCAGGTCCCGGTGGGCGAGGACCAGCGACAGCACATCGAACTGGCCCGCGACATCGCCGTGCGATTCAACGGCCGGTACGGCGAGACGTTTGTGGTGCCCGAGGCGGTGATTCCGCCGGCGGGCGCTCGGGTCATGGACCTCCAGCATCCCGAGAACAAGATGTCCAAGTCCGACGACGGCGAGCAGGGCACGATCCTTCTTCTCGATGACCCGGCGGCCATCGAGAAGAAGTTCAAGCGGGCGGTAACCGACAGCGAGACCGAGGTCCGCTTCGATCCGGCGTCCAAGCCCGGCGTCTCGAACCTGTTGTCCATCCTCGGTGCGGCCACAGGGCAGACGCCCGCCGCCGCCGCCGAGAGCATCGAGCGGTACGGCGACCTGAAGGCAGCCACCGCCGATGCGGTGATCACCCTCCTACGGCCCGTGCAGGATCGCTACCGGGAACTGGTCGCCGACCCGGCCGAGACCAGCCGGCTGCTCGCTCTGGGTGCGGACAAGGCACGGTCGGTGGCCTCGGCCACGTTGGACCGGGTGCGAACCAACCTCGGCCTGCTGTCACGCTGATCCACCTACCGGGGCCGCCCTGTGGGGCGGTCCATTGATCAGTCGTCGTCCGCTGCGTGCAATGCCCGGGCGATCACCGGATCCACCGTCCACTGCCGCTCCGGCAGGTGGTGCTCGGCGGCCCACGCCACGGTGACCGGCTCGCTCCCTGCTCCCAGTAGCAAGTCCGACCCAATGAGGGGGTGTCGGAGATAGCGCCCGATCCGTCCGGTTCCCGAACGAGCCCGTTGGCCGCCGACCATGGCCACGATGGTGGCCACCACCCGGGCCGGCGTGCCCATACCACTGTCGACCTTGCCTATGTCGTGCAGCAGGGCGGCCGCCAGAACCGCCCGTTCCGGATGGCCGAGCGCATCGTCCACCCGTCTAGCCACCGCCACGGCGTGTCTCCGGTCGGCGCCCGACATCTGATCCCAGAGGGCTGCCTCGCCCACCAGGAGATGATCCCGGGCCCATGTCTCCGACGACCCTGACGGGCCGCCCGGCCACAGGGAGGCGAGAAACCGGCGAAGGAGGTGCGTCGACCGGCTCAACGGCCCAGACGACGCAGTGTCCACAGGAGACCGAGGATCGTCTTGGCGTCTGTGATGGTGCCGTCCCCGACGAGGCCCTCGACCTCGCCAAGCCCGACCCGTACGACGGTGAGGTACTCCTCCTCGATGCTGGCGGCCAGCGGCGTGGCCGGCACCAGTTCGGTGGCCAGGTAGATCGTCGTCGCCTCGTCGCTGAATCCGATGGAGTTGTGGAATGACCCCAGCTCGATCAGGTCCACAGCGTCCAACCCGGCCTCTTCGACAAGCTCACGACGGGCTGCCGTCGGGCGGTCCTCGCCAGGCACGTCCAGCTTGCCGGCGGGCAGTTCCAACATCTCGCGCTCCAGCACCGGCCGGTACTGACGAACCAGCACTACTTCATCACCGTCGAGCGCCACCACGGCGACCGCACCTGGGTGGTGGACGACGTCACGCTCCATGACCTCGCCCGCCGGCCCCTCGAATGTGGCGCGGGCCAGCGTGATGACGTGACCGACGTGGAGGATCTCCTCGCCGGTACGGGTGAAGCCGTGACCGGACACGATGGTCGGGACGGAGGCGGAGGCCGGAACCTCAGCCGGCGACGTCTGCTCCGGCATTGTCATCGCTGCCCTCGCGGAGGTCGAGCAGTTGGGGGTTTCGGCCATGGGCCCGCTCGAGCGACGCAGCTACGAATTCGCGGAACAGCGGCGCCGGCCGATCGGGGCGACTCTTGAACTCGGGATGCGCCTGGGTAGCGATCCAGAAGGGGTGGTCCGCGAGTTCGATGAACTCGACCAGACGCCCATCAGGGGATTCTCCGGAGCACACGAAGCCCGATCCCTCGAATCGAGCCCGATACCTCGGGTTGAACTCGTAGCGGTGACGGTGGCGCTCGGACACCACGTCGGTGCCGTAGATCTCGGCTACCCGTGAACCCGGCTGAAGTTGAGCCACGTAGGCGCCCAGACGCATGGTCCCGCCCATGTCGGCCACGTCGCGCTGGGACTCCATCAGGTCAATGACCGGGTGGGGCGACGCCGGGTCGAACTCGCTGGAATGTGCTCGCTCCAGACCGAGCACGTTTCGGGCGTACTCGATCGTCATGCACTGCAACCCGAGGCACAACCCGAGGCAGGGCACGTCGTTCTCCCGGGCGAAGCCGGCTGCGGCGATCTTGCCCTCCACGCCGCGCTCACCGAATCCGCCGGGGATGACGATCCCGTCAAGGTCCCTCAGGCGGTTCTCGCCGAGCAGCCCCTCGACGTCCTCGGCCTGGATCCAGTCGATCTCGACGTCGGCGCCGTGGTGGATGCCGGCGTGCTTCAGTGACTCGACAACCGACAGATAGGCATCGACCAAGCTCACGTACTTACCGATGAGGCCGATCCGAACCGGCGTGGTGGCCCGGCCCACTCGCTCGTTGAGCGCTCGCCACTCGGTCAGGTCGGGCGGGTCGGTGATCAGATGCAGGGCGTCGCACACAAACTGGTCGAGACCCTCGTCGTGGACGACCAACGGGATCTCGTAGAGGCTGCCGGCGTCCGGGCAGTTGACGACACCACTGAACGGCACGTTGGAGAGTCGGGAGATCTTGCGTTCCAGCTCGTCGCTGATCGGCTCGTCGCTCCGACAGACGATGGCGTCGGGTTGGATGCCGGCGCTGCGGAGTTCGGTCACCGAGTGCTGGGTGGGCTTCGTCTTGTGTTCGCCCGACGGGCCGATGAACGGCACCAGGGTCACGTGGACGTAGCAGACGTTGGTTGGGCCTACATCGAGACGGAACTGTCGGATGGCCTCGAGGAAGGGAAGGATCTCGATGTCGCCAACCGTGCCTCCGACCTCAGTGATGAGGACGTCGACGTCGTCGCCGGCCAGCCGTCGGATCCGACGCTGGATCTCATCGGTGATGTGGGGGATGACCTGGACGGTCCGGCCCAGGTACTCGCCGTGGCGTTCGGCGGCGATCACCGAGGAATAGATCGACCCGGTGGTCGCGTTGGAGTCCCGGGTCAGGTTCTCGTCGATGAACCGTTCGTAGTGACCGAGGTCCAGGTCGGTCTCACCACCGTCATCGGTGACGAAGACCTCCCCATGTTCAAAGGGGTTCATCGTTCCCGGATCCACGTTGATGTATGGATCGAGCTTCTGGATGACAACCCGAAGACCGCGTTGCTTGAGGAGGCGTCCGAGGGAGGCGGCAGTCAGGCCCTTACCGAGCGAACTCGCCACCCCTCCCGTCACGAAGATGTGTTTCGTCACGGGAGTTCAACCTATCCCCGACCAGCCACGAGCGCGCGGAGCGCGCCGTGGGATCCGGGGTCTCCCGTCACGCCGGTTCTCCTGGACCCGTCAGAGACCGCGTGCGGCATGGAGAAGCTCAGTGGCGTGGCCCCGGGCGGTCTCGCTGTCCGGCGAACCCGAGAGCATCCGGGAAAGCTCCACCACCCGTTCGTCGGCATCCAGCGGCCTGACCGAGGCCGCTGTGCTGTGGCCATCGTCGACCTTGGCCACCAGCATCTGATAGTCGGCGTAGGCGGCAACCTGAGCCAGGTGGGTCACCACGAGGACCTGTCGATCAGTGGCCAGCGCGGCCAGCGCCTCCCCGATCCGGTGCGCCGCCTCGCCTCCCACGCCGGCATCCACCTCATCGAACAGCTGGACCGGTGGCGACGCTGTCAGGACCATGCCCACGGCCAGCATGGTGCGGGCCAACTCTCCGCCCGAAGCCACCCGTACCAACGGCAGCATCGATGACCCCGAGTTGGGGGCGAGACGAAACTCGACCTCCTCGCCTGCCTCGCCATCGACTCCGACCTCGACGGTGGCCGTCGGCATGGCCAGCACCCGGAGGTGCTCACAGACCCGGTCGGCCAGACCTGGAGCGGCCCGACGACGGGCGCTCCGAACCGTGGCGGCCGCCTCCGCGCAGGCAGCCTCGACAGCCAGACGTTCCGCATCGAGCGTCGCGGCTCGGGCCTCGTGGTCCTCCAGAGCCTTCAGGCGATCGGACACGTCGCTCTGGTAAGCCATCACCGACCCAAGATCGTCGCCATACTTGCGTCGCAACTCGGCCAGCAGGCGCCGTCGCTCCCCCACCACGTCCAGACGGGCCGGATCTTCCTCGAGACCCTCGGCGATCCCCCGGAGGTCCGACGCCACGTCCCCCAGCTCCGCGGCCAAGCCGGCCAGGCGACCCACCGCGGGATCGAATGGCGATCGCCCCTCCAACGCGGCCAACGCACGACCCACCGCATCGGACGCCGGACCGTCGCCGTCCAATAGTTCGAGCGCTGCTGCTGCGGCCTCCCGGTGGGCCACGGCGTCTCCCAGCAGGAGTTCCTCAGCGGCCAGAC
>JAAZZG010000023.1 GCA_014237715.1 Acidimicrobiales bacterium | reverse complement strand
CACCCAGATGGTCGGCAACCGTGCCGACCTCTTCCTGAGCTGGCGCAGCAGTCGTCGCCGGCGCAGCAGTCGTCGCCGGCGCAGCAGTCGTAGCCGGCGCAGCAGTCGTCGCCGGAGCAGCAGTCGTGGCCGAAGCCGAACTACCACCAGATGAAGCGCTGTCCGCGCTATCGGACCCACAGGCACCGGCGATCATGGTGAACGCCATTCCCAGGGCAATCAGAACACGTCGATTTCGACGCATGGTCCCCTCCAAGTGTGTTTGCGAATTCAGTGTCTCGGATGTCGAAAAGGGCGAACACACCCGTCGGGAGACGGAGGTGACGCCGGTCACTGCATTAACGGTACGGTACGGTACGGTACTGTCTTCTTCTCGCGCCGACAAGGTCCAGACCCAGATTTTGAGAGGAGTATTCCCAGTGGGAGATGCTCCGGCGAAATATGGGTCCGTCCTGGTCGGCGGGATCGAACACGGTGGCCGCGACCAGTGGTGACGGTAGGCCAAGGGATCGAATGGACGCAATGCTGAGGGCGGATTCGCAAGTGACGATCTGATGACGAACGTGGAGGATGGAGGCGTGTCTACGGGTAGCCCAGGTGCCGACTCCCTCGATGACCCGGCTGGTGCGTCGATTCTGGATGCGGCGATGAGCCTGCTCGCCGAGGGAGGTCTGGCCGCGTTCACCACCGACCGGTTGGCCTCGACAGCCCGGGTGTCTAAGAGCTCCATCTATCGACGTTGGCCGGACAAGAAGTCCATCTTCCTGGCCCTTATGAAGCAGTGGGGCCGGCGTGCCGAAGTCGACGAGATGGGCGACCTTCGCGCCGAGATAGCCCAGTGGTACGCGGACCGGCAGCGGACCTACAACAGTCCCGGGTTCCGGCAGGTGTCGGCCAGCCTCGTGGAGCTGGCGGCCCATGACCGCGAGATCGATGAAGTCCTGAACACCTACCGCCGGTCTAGTTGGAACACGGTGCGTGGGATTCTGAAGCGGGCTATCGACCGGGGCGAGATTTCCGCCGGCGGGGGTCTCGAGCGAATGGAGCAGTTCTTCCTTGGCCCGCTCTACTTTCGGGCGGTTCTCGAGGGTCAGGAGATTGACGATGCGACCATGGTCGACTTCCAGCGTCTCGCCCTGGCTGCCGTCGGCCTGGGTCCCGAGCAGCAACCAGGAGCCTGTGTCATGGATCATGCGGGTGCTGGCGCTGAGGAGCTCAATCCGTGAGCATCACGGTGTATCCGGCACGACGGATCCACACCATGGATCCGTCGCTGCCCGAGGCCACGGCGCTGGCTGTTCGGGGCGACCGGATAGTCGAGGTGGGGACGTTGGAGTCGCTCCGTCCGTGGTTGGACGCCCACGAGCACGTGATCGACAATCGGTTCACCGATTCGATTCTGGTGCCCGGGCTGATTGACCCACACGTGCATCCGCCTCTGATGGCCCTGCTCTTGGCCACCGAGTGGATCACCCCGGAGGCGTGGGACCTCCGAGGGCGCGACGTGCCTGCCACTCTGGGTCGTGATGCCTACTTGGACCGGCTGGCCGAGCTGGAGGCCCGCTACTCGTCTGACCAGCCGTTCATCACCTACGGATGGCATCGTCAGTTCCACGGTGAGTTGAACCGGACCGATCTGGATGCCGTGTCGGCCATCCGCCCCATCGTGGTGTGGGGCCGGTCGTTCCACGAGGTGTGGTGTAACGGGCCGGCACTGGAGTTGGTGGATGCCGCGGAGGGCGCGGCCTGGGATCCGAACATCGATCTGGAGACCGGGCGCATGTGGGAGTCCGGCATGGCGTGGGCGCTGCGGACGCTGCGTGAAGTGCTGATTGGCGAGGGACGGTACGAGGCGATGATGGAGGAGGTGGGCCAACTGGTCCACCGGGGCGGGGTGACGACCATTGCCGACGTCGGTTTCGGAGGGATGGCCCTGCCGGAGCGTGAACTGGAGGTCCTGGCCCAGGTGCACGAGGGCGACCACGTACCGTTCCGTCAGTACCTGATCCCCCAGGTGGCCGCCTTCAAAAGGCAGTACGGCGCCGAGGCGGCCGATCGTATGGCCGAGATGCGGACCCGGGGAACCGAACGGATCCGTTTTCTGGACGCCACCAAGTTCTTCGCCGACGGGGCGTTCATCGCCCAGCTCATGCAGTTGGGTGAGCCCGGCTACATCGACGGACATGAGGGGGCGTGGATGGCCGAGCCGGGTCGCATCGTGCAGCACATCCGATCCTTCTGGAACGCTGGGTCACAGGTGAATATCCACGTCAACGGTGATCGGGGGATGGACGCCACGCTGGACGCGGTAGCCGAGCTGCTGGCCGAGGCGCCTCGCTTCGACCATCGGACGGTGTTGCATCACGTCGGGGTGTCGACCCAGGCGCAGATGCGGCGGGCTGCGGCGCTGGGATGCGCCATCCAAGCCAACGGCTACTACCTGCGGTTCTTCGGCGACCAGTTCACCGCTGAGGGACTGGGCACCGAGCGGGCCTCGCAGATGACCCGCGTGGGTTCGGCCCGCCGCTACGGCATGAGCGTGTCTCTGCATTCAGACCTGCCGATGGGGCCGCTGGAGCCCCTGTTGGCTGCGTCAGTCATGGCTACCCGGAGGTCGGCGTCCGGCGTTGAGTTCTGTCCTGAGGAGTGCCTCAGCCCCTACGACGCCATAGCCGCGGTGACCATCGAGGCGGCGTGGCAACTGTTTCTGGATGGAGAGATCGGTTCGCTGGTCTCGGGCAAGTTGGCCGACGTCACGGTGTTGGCTGAGGATCCCTTCGAGCTGGATCCGCTGGCGTGGCCCGACATCGGCATCGAGGCCACCATGTTGTCCGGGCGGGTGTACCCGCTGCCCCGCTGATCTGATGCCCGAGCGACGTCTCATGACCCCGGTGGTCCGGTGATTGGTGCATCAGGCGTGCCGACGGCGTTCTCGGATTCGTCTGTGCCTGGTGACCCCGGTCCCCGGATCCCGATGGTCGTGCTGGGGGGATGGCTGGGAGCCGGCAAGACGACGCTGGTGAACCGACTACTACGGGCCACCGACGGCGAACGCATCGCTGTGGTGGTCAACGACGTAGGCGAAGTGAATCTGGATGTCGGACTGATCGCAGCCCGTGATGGTGGCACCGTGGAGCTCACGAACGGTTGCATCTGCTGCTCGATTGGCGACTCGCTGGCCGTGACCCTGCGGGATCTGGTTCTAGCTAGTCAGTCGTCGGACCGGCAACTAGACCGTCTGGTCGTCGAGGCCAGCGGTGTGGCCGAACCGGATCGGGTGGCCGCCTACGGGGATCGTCGGAGGATCCGGCCCGACGGAATCGTGGTGGCCGTAGATGCCACCGATGTGGTGACCCGAGCTGCTGATCCGGTATGCGGCCCGCTGGTCCTGCGCCAGGTCCGGGCAGCCGACCTACTCGTGGTGACGAAGGCGGATCTGGTCCCCGACGGGGGGATCGGCGCCATGGCCTGGTGCACCGAACTCGCACCGGACGTGCCCGTTGTGATCGCCGATTCCCCGGAAGGGGCGCTCCTGGACGGCGCGGACCGTTGGGTCCAGTTGGTCCTGGGGAGCCCCGCCCTGGGCACATCGTCCGTCGGGAGCACCGAGAGCACCGGGGAGGACGGCCACCATGGGGATGGTGATTCTTTGGCGGTCGGTCCGGCGTTGGACCTGCCGGTGGAGACTGCCATGTGGCGGACATCCGGCCCGGTGGACGTCGACCGTCTGGCTGCTTCGCTGTCTGCCCTGCTCAATCAGTTGGGCCCGGCACTGCTGCGGGCCAAGGCGGTGGTCGAGGCGCTGGACGGAACCACGACAGCCATCCATCTGGCGGCGGGCAGGGTGACGATCGAACCGGTCATGGCGTCGGTGCCAGAATCGGCGGCGGGTGTGCTGGTGGTCATCACCACCCCCGGAGTACTCACCTCCCTTGATCTCACAGCAGTGCTCGACGCCGGGCTGACTCCCAGTGCTGAAGGAGCCGACCGATCCTTCCAGAAGAACAGGACCACACCATGCTGACTCCACAGCTCGTCGTGACGTTGATCAGTCCCGAGACCGGGCGGCCACGACCGACCGCATTGGATGTCCTGCCTGAACCGGTGACTGCTGTCGAGGCTGGACTGATGGCCGGTTCGCCAGTGCCCGAGGACAAGCGGGTCCATCACGGGAACTGGACGGCGTGGCCCAACACCCGGTGGTCGTTCACCCACGTGGACGAGTTACGGGCATCGGCCCGGATCGCTGCCGGTGGACCGGCCGGAGACCTGCTGCCGGACGCGAACGCATCCAGCGGTCAGGAAGACGCTGACGATGAAGCAGGCCTTGTCGACCTCGATGGGTTGACCGTGGATGACGGCGGCGGCAGCAGCTGGACGCTCGACGAGATGCTCCACCACACGTGCACCAACGGGTTCCTGGTGCTGCACCGGGGCCAAGTGGTGGCCGAGCGGTACTTCAACGGGATGGATCGTTCCACCCGCCACATCATGTTTTCGATGACCAAGACGGTGACCGGAGTGCTGGCCATGGCGGCCGTCGAGTCGGGCGCCATGGCAATGGACGATCTGCTGACCGTGCACGTGCCCGAGTTAGCCGACACGGCCTACGCGCCGGTGACCGTGCAACAGGCGTTGGACATGACCGATGGGATTCGGTTCGTCGAGGACTACAGCGACAACAAGTCGGACATCATGCGTTACGGGGTGGCCATGGCGTTCACGCCGGTGCCCGGAAACTGGGACGGTCCGGATGGGATCCACGAGGCGATCATGGGGTTCACCGAGCGGGACCAACTACCGGGCGAATCGTTCCTCTACAAGTCGGTGACCACCGACGTGCTGTCGTGGGTAACGGCCCGAGCCACCGGCCGACGATGGGTGGACGGCGTGTCCGAGGAGATCTGGAAACCGATGGGGGCCGAGGGGGATGCCTCGGTGATCCTTGATGGTCGTGGGGTCGCTGTCACGTCGGGCGGTATGTCGTGCACTCTGCGTGATCTGGCGAGGTTCGGCCGGATGCTCGCCCGCTCCGGTCGGGTGGGTGAGGGAGTCGATGAGCGCCAGGCGATCCCGGCAGCGGTGGCGAACGACATAGCGGCCGGCGGCACGCCGTATCCGGGGAGCGGAGGCGGCTACCCGACCCGAGAGGGTTGGACCTTCCATCGGCACTGTTGGAACCTCCAGCAGTCCATGGGCGCGTTTATGCCCATGGGCGTCCACGGACAGCGAGCGTTTTGCCACCCCGAGAAGGACCTGGTGGTGGCCAAGTTCGGTGCCCACCCGGTGACCGGCAACGTCTACACCGACGTCTCCCACGAGTCGCTCTACCGGGCCATCCTCGACCGTTGCTAGGGAGCTCGACTGGCTGGCTGTTCGTCCTTGTGGGCCCGCCTTTCGTGGCCCAGGTGGTGGGTGGAGCAGAGCGGCACTAGGCCGCTGACCGTCCAGTCGTCGGCGTCCAGATCGGCGAGGCGTATGCCCACGGAACGGCTAAACGCCCGAGCGGTTGAACCGAAGTGGGGCCAGAGGTGGAGAGGGTGGCCGTCGCATCCATGGGCCCACCATGACGGCCGAGTGCGACAGGGCTTCTAGGAGCGAGGGGCTCCTCGTCAGGCCCGGTACTCGACCACGCCGCCGACCACGGTGGCCTGCACTGAGATGTCCTTGATGGTCATCGGGTCGACCTCGAACGGGTCGGCGTCTAGCACCGCCAGATCAGCCAACTTGCCCACCTCGAGGGTCCCCTTGTCGTACTCCTCCATGTTCACGAAGGCCGCGGCCGACGTGTACCCGGCTACCGCATCGGCGACCCGGGCCCTTTGATCGGGGCCGAGTAACTCGCCGTCCCGGGTGATCCGGTTCACGGCCGCCCAGATGGTGAACAGCGGGTCGAGCGGCGTGACCGGCATGTCACAGTGCAGGGCGTGCACAATGCCGTGGGCCGTGAAGCTGGCCAGCGGATCGATGCGGGACCCCCGCTCCGGACCGAGGAACCGGTCACGATGACGGTCACCCCAGTACCAGATGTGGTTGGCGAACACGGAAGCCAGCACGCCGAGACGGGCCATGCGTTCCAGCTGGTCTTCGCGAGCCGTCTGACAGTGCTCGATCCGGTGGCGGTGGTCATCTCGGGGATGGGCGTCGAGCGCCGCCTCGATGGCATCCAATGTGTTGTCGATCGCCGCGTCGCCGTTGGCGTGGACGGCTACCTGCCAACCCTTGGCATGGGCGTCGGTGACCAGTTCGATGAGCTCGGCGGCCGGGATGACCTCATAGCCGTTCACGTCGGGCCGGTCGTGGTATCCCTTGCAGAGGCACGCCGTGTACCCCTGGATCGAACCGTCGGAGATGAACTTCATGGCGCCAATGGACAGCCGCTCATCGCCGATGCCGGTGCGAAACGGCAGATCGCCGGCGGTCCCCCAGATAGGAAACACCCGGGTTCTGACTCGGATGGAGCCGTCTTCGATGCCCTGCTGGTAGGCGGCATACATGTCCGGGGATCCGACCGCAGCATCGGTCATGGTCGTGGTTCCCACCGACAGGCAGTGATCAGAGATGGCGCGGGCACCGGCGGCCATGTCGGACAAGGTGCCCTGGGGGAAGGTCGCCGCGACGGCGAATCCGGCCGTTTCCTCCATGCAACCGTTGGGCCGACCGGATGCCTCCCGCTGGAAGACGCCACCCACCGGATCCTTGACGTCATCGGTGATGCCGGCCATCTCGAGGGTGCGGTCGTTGGCGTACGAGAGGTGTCCTGAGATATGCCTGATGAGGATGGGGTGGTCGGTGCTGGCCCGGTTCAGATCGTCACGAGAGAGGTGTCGGTCGTCGACCATGAGCGAGTCGTCGTATCCCCAGGCCTGGATGGCCTCGCCGACCGGGGTGATTGCGGCTCGTTCGGCCAAGGCAGCTACCACGTCATTGATGTTCCGGCAGTCTGGATAGCCGATCTGAGGAGCGGTCATCGTGACGCCGGCGGCGATGGGGTGCATGTGCGTCTCAATGAACCCGGGTAGCACGGTGGCTCCGTCGAGGTCGACCACCTCGGTTTTCGGCCCGACCAGCGGCTCGGCGTCGGCGCGGCTGCCCACGGAGATGACGCGCCCCCGCCACGAGGCCAGTGCCTCGGCAGGCGGTTCGTCGGGCGATGCCGGATCGAGAGTGTGGAAAGTGGCGTTAATGAACAGGCGGTCGGCGATGGGCATGGCTGACACCTACTTCCGCTTCTTGGCCAGGAGGCGCTCCATGTAGGACTTGCGTGACGCACTGCCCTCGGGGTCGCGCAGTGCGGCGGTCAAGCCGTCGGCATCGGACCACGACCGGCCGGTGCCCACCATCTGGTCGGTGACCGCGTTGACGTGCCGCTTGGTGGCCAACACGGCGCCGCGAGGTCGGCTGGCCACGGCCTCGGCTAGTTCCTCTACCGCCGCGTCGAGTTCGTCGGCGGGTACGACTCGGTTCAGGAACCCGGCGGCCATGGCCTCTGCAGCACTGAACGGACGGCACGTCATAACCAGTTCCTTGGTGAGGGCCGGGCCGATCTCGCGTACCAGGCGGGGGATGCCGCCCCAGGCCAGCGGGATGCCTAGGTCGACCTCGGGGATGGAGAACGACACGTCGTCTGTGGCGATGCGCAGATCGCATGCCGCGCCGATGACGAGACCCCCGCCCACCACGTGGCCATGCATGGCGGCGATAAGTACCGGCGAGGTGCGCTCCAGGGCGTCGGCCATGAGGCGCCCGGTGTCGGATGGGACCCGCCCCCCGGCCGGTGACGGCCCGTCGTCGCCGAACACCGTGAGGTCGAATCCGGCGCTGAATGCTCGGCCCTCGCCGCGCACCACCACTACCCGCAGGTCGGGCTGGTGGTCGAACCACGCTGCGGCGTCGGCCACCTCGGCCATCAACTCGTTGGAGAGCGCGTTGAGCCGGTCGGGACGGTTCAACGTGAGGGTGCCCCGTCGGCCGTCGCAGGTAACGGCGATGGTTCGAAAGTCGGGCGGGGAAGTGGTGTCGGCCATGGACCGATCCTGCCTGAGGATCCGGGCGGTGCCCTAGTCGGCTGAGGGCTCGGGTGGCGCCAGCTCGACATGGACCGACAGAGCGTCGCCTTCAGACAGGTCGATGTCGCCGGCCCGGGCCGCCGCGGCGACGTCTCCGAGGACGGGACGCAGCAGGGCAAGTCGTTCCGGGGTGTCGGTCAACGTGCAGGCGATGACCGGGGTGGCCAGTGATCGTTTCTCGGTCGTCTTGTGGCGGCGGATCTCGGCCAGGGCAGCAGCGGCCACCTCGGCGATCGCCGGGTCCACGGGACCGGTGTCGGCACCTTCTCCTGTGGCCTCGGCGGCGGCCCGCAGCTCATCAGCCGACGGCCACGACTGGCGGTGGATAGAACCGCCCCGCCACCACGACCAGACCTCCTCGGTCACGAAGGGGAGGAACGGGGCGAACAGGCGAAGCAGCGTCGACAGGGCGAGACGTAGGGCATGGCGGGCCGATTCAGCACCTGCTTCGTCGCCCTCGTAGGCCCGGTTCTTGACCAACTCGACGTGGTCGTCAGTGAACGTCCAGAACCACGTTTCGGTGCGCTCGAGTGCCCGGGCGTAGTCAAACCCGTCGAAGGCCCGGGTGGCCTCGGAGACCAGGTCAGCCAGCCGCAGGAGCATGGCCCGGTCAAGGGGATGGGTGATGGCTGCCGGATCAATGGCCAGCGGCGTGTCGCCGTCGGCACCGAAGCCCAGGGCGAACCGGCTGGCGTTGAGCATCTTGATGGCCAGCCGTCGACCGATCTTCATCTGCCCATCGTCGAAGGCCGTGTCGGTACCGGGTCGGCCGTTGGCGGCCCAGTAGCGAACAGCGTCGGACCCGTGCTGGTCGAGCAGGTCGACCGGGGTGACGACGTTGCCCTTGGACTTGGACATCTTCTTGCGGTCCGGGTCGAGGATCCATCCAGACAGGGCGCAGTGGCCCCACGGGGCGGCATCGGCCTCGAAGTGGGATCGCACGGCCGTCGAGAACAGCCATGTCCGGATGATGTCATGGGCCTGAGGGCGGAGGTCCATGGGATAGGTCCGGGCGTAGAGGTCGTCGTCCTCCTCCCAGCCGCAGGCGATCTGAGGGGTTAGCGACGACGTTGCCCACGTATCCATCACGTCGCTGTCGCCGATGAAGCCGTTGGGTTGGCCGCGCTGGGATTCGTCGTAGCCGGGGGCGGCGTCCGATGAGGGATCAATGGGGAGGTCGGCTTCGTCAGGGGTGATGGGGGTGTCGTGGACGGGTTCACCGTCGGCGTCCAGTTGGTACCAGAGCGGCAGGGGCACGCCGAAGAAGCGTTGGCGGCTGACCAGCCAGTCGCCGTTGAGGCCGTCAATCCAGTTGGTGTAGCGGGTCTGCATGTAGGCGGGGTGCCACTGCATCTGGTCGCCTCGGGCTACGAGCTCGGCCCGAAGGTCGACGTCACGGCCGCCGTTGCGGATGTACCACTGGCGGCTGGTGACGATCTCGAGCGGCTTGTCGCCCTTCTCGAAGAACTTGACCGGGTGGGTGATGGGTTCGGGCTCGCCGATCAGATCGCCGGTCTCACGGAGGAGTTCGACCATCTCGGCCTGAGCGGAGAAGACCGTCTTGCCGGCCAGCCGGGCGTAGGCGGCCAGCCCGGCGTCGGTCTCGATGCCCGGCGGCGGTTCTGGGTTCACCCGGCCGGCCCGGTTGATGATGGCCCGGACGTCCAGGTCGAGCTCGCGCCACCAGGTGACGTCGGTAGTGTCGCCGAACGTACAGATCATGGCGATGCCGGTGCCCTTGTCGGGGTCGGCCAGCTCGTGGGCCATGATCGGCACCTCGACGCCGAACACCGGCGTGGTGGCTGTGGTGTCGAACAGCGGCTGGTAGCGCTCGTCGTTGGGGTGAGCCACCAGGGCCACGCAGGCGGCCAACAGCTCGGGGCGGGTGGTGGCGATGTGGAGGTCCCCACTGCCGTCGTGGTTGGTGGTGCCGGTCGGCAGGTGGAAGGCGAGCCGGTGGTAGGCACCGGGACGTTCGCGGTCCTCGAGTTCAGCCTGGGCGACCGCGGTGCGGTGGGTGACGTCCCAAAGCGACGGTGCCTCGATCTGGTACGCCTCGCCGCGAGCCAGGTTGCGTAGGAAGGCCCTCTGGGAGGCCCGTTGGCAGCGTTCGTCGATGGTGGCGTAGTGCTGGGTCCAGTCGACAGACAGGCCGAGGCGGCGGAACAGGGCCTCGAAGGCCTGCTCGTCTTCGGCGGTGAGGACGTGGCAGAGCTCGATGAAGTTGCGGCGGCTGATGTCGATGTCGCCACGCTTCTTGATGGCCTTGGGGTCGCCGGCATCGTCGGGAGCGGCGAAGTTGGGGTCGTACGGCAGGGCGGGTTCGCAACGGACTCCGAAGTAGTTCTGGACCCGACGCTCGGTCGGCAGGCCGTTGTCATCCCATCCCATCGGGTAGAAGACCTCGCGGCCGGCCATCCGCTGGTAGCGGGCAATGGTGTCGGTGTGCGTATAGGAGAAGACGTGTCCGACGTGGAGTGATCCGCTGACCGTGGGTGGCGGCGTGTCGATGGAGAAGACGTCGGCGCGGACCTTCGTGCGGTCGAAGCGGTAGGTGCCCTGCTCTTCCCAGATGGCGTCCCATCGGTCCTCAAGGCCCTCAAGTCCGGGGCGGTCGGGGATGATGGGGGCGGGCGCGTCGGCCGAGGAGTCGGGGTGGCTCATGACGGCCTGAGGCTACTGGCGAGAGTTCGGGCCGCCGCTAGCGTGCCCGCCGTGAAGCGTCCCGATGATGGCCATTCTCCGGGCCGCGGGTCGCGCCCGAAGGTCCCTCGGGGATTCGGCGTGGTGTGGGCCACGGTGGCCATGGACATGGTCGGATTCGGGATCCTGCTGCCGGTTCTGCCCTTGTACGCCGAGGATTTCGGCGCGTCACCGGCCACTGCTGCGGCGTTGGTGGCCGTGTTCTCGGCAGCCCAGATGGTGGCCGCTCCGCTCTGGGGCCGATTGTCGGACCGGATCGGTAGGCGGACCGTGCTGGTGGCTGCGCTGGTCGGGTCCTGTTTGGGGAGCCTGGTGACCGGGCTGGCCGGGGTGTTGTGGGTGTTGTTCGCCGGACGGATCTTGGACGGGTTCTCGGGGTCGTCGTACGCGGTGGGTCAGGCGGCGGTGGCCGATCTGGCCGAACCTGAAGACCGGCCGAGGTTGTTAGGACTGTTGGCTGCGGCGTTCGGTGTGGGGTTCGTGGCTGGGCCGCTCATCGGATCGATTGCTGCACTGGGCAGTCGGGAGCTCCCGTTCTTCGTGGCGGCCGCCTTGGCTGGAGCCAATGCGGTGATGGCGTTGGTGCGCCTGCCCGGCGGTCGACCGGTTGTTTCCGGTACGTCGTCACCGGCGCCGACTCCCAATCGGATCGTCCTCTGGGGGTCAGCTGGGCTGGCGGTTCGTCGCCTTGCTCTGTTGTCGCTGGTCTCGATGATCGGGTTCGCAGGTTTCGAGGCCACGTTCGCCCTGCTGGTGGAACGACGGTTCGAAGCGGTCGGCGATCCGACGGTGTACGGGTTGTTTGCGGCGATCGGTGTGCTGATGGTGCTGGTCCAGACCCGTGTAGTTGGACCAGCCAACGCCCGGCTGGGGAGCCGTCCGGCACTGCGTGCCGCGTTGGTATCGGTGGCCGCCGGAATGGCAGTGCTCTCGTTCGGCGGTGGGTGGGCCGGGCTGGCCGTGGCTCTCGTGCTGCTGGTGGTGGGCCAGGGGGTGTTCGGCCCGACGCTGTCCAACGCCACGGTCGAGACGGTGGGTACTGGTGGTCGCGGTGCGGCCCTAGGCCTGCAACAGGGGGCGGGGGCGCTGGGTCGGATCATCGGCCCGCTGCTGGCTGGGGTGCTGATGGATCGGATAGGGGTGGGGGCGCCGTACCTGGTGGCTGCCGCACTGGCCGTCGTGGCCATCGCCCTCGTTCCCGCAACTGGGGTACCTGTTGCCAGGGATCAGGCTTGAGGTCAATACTGGCGCTACAAGTTACCAATGGGTAACCTTCCGACGTCTGCCCGCTAGCCATCCGGCCGTGGAGCCACTGACACCGGGAGTAACACCTTGAACGAGTTCAGCCTCACCCTGACTGACGAGCAGGAGCAGCTGCGCGACTGGATCCACCAGTTCTGCGTGGACGTGGTCCGACCGAACGCCGAGGAGTGGGACGAGCGCGAAGAGTTCCCGTGGCCCATCGTGCAGGAGGCGGCGAAGATCGGCCTGTACGGCTGGGACTTCCTGGCCCAGGGAATGATCGGCGACAAGACCGGCCTGACCATGCCGGTGGCCATCGAGGAACTCTTCTGGGGTGATGCCGGTATCGGCATGGCCATCATGGGTTCCGGCTTGGCCGCTGCGGGAATTGCCGCATCGGGCACGCAGGAACAGGTCATGGAATGGGTACCGCAGTGCTACGGAACTCCGGACGATGTACGTCTCGGAGCGTTCTGCGCCAGCGAGCCGGATGCCGGATCAGACGTCGGCGGCTACCGCAGTCGTGCTGTCTACGACGAGGGGACCGATGAGTGGGTGCTGAATGGCACCAAGGCGTGGATCACCAACGGTGGGATCGCCGACATCCACGTGGTGGTCGGCGTGGTCGACCCGGAGCTCGGATCGAAGGGGCACGCCTCGTTCATCGTGCCGCCCGGGACGGCGGGCCTCAGTCAGGGCCAGAAGTACAAGAAGCACGGGATCAAGGCCAGCCACACCGCCGAGGTGGTGCTCGACGACGTGCGGGTGCCGGGCCGGTGCCTGCTGGGCGGCAAGGAGAAGCTCGACGAGCGCCTAGATCGGGTGCGTCGTGGCGAGAAGGGCAACGCCCAGGCAGCCATGCAGACATTTGAGGCGACCCGTCCGGCGGTGGGCGCTCAGGCGATCGGTGTCGCCCGGGCCGCCTACGAGTACTCGCTGGGATACGCCAAGGAGCGCCACGCGTTCGGTCGGCCGATCATCGCTAATCAGGGCATCGCCTTCATGTTGGCCGACATGGCCACCGAGATTGACGCCAGCCGGCTGCTGGTGTGGAGGGCCGCGTGGCTGGGCAAAAACGGTTCGTTCAAGAACGCTGAAGGTTCGATGGCCAAGTTGAAGGCGGCCCGGACGGCGACGTGGGTGACCGAGCGGGCCATCCAGATCCTCGGTGGGTACGGCTACACCCGGGAGTACCCGGTGGAGCGGTGGCATCGGGATGCGAAGATTCATGACATCTTCGAGGGCACGGAGCAGATCCAGCAGCTGGTGATCAGCCGGGCCATCTCCGGCATGCGCATCGAGTAGCTGTCGGTATCGGGATGCCGGCACCGGTAGATCCGCCGGATGAACGCCAGGGCGTGGGTCCAGCCTCAGGCTGATTCGAACCAGCCCAGCGGGAAGCGGTCGTCGTCGGCGGGGTATTCACCGGGCACGGCGATTGTCTCGGCCTGGGTGACCGTCGGATCGCATCCCGGGTGCGGGTGCCAGACGGCGTCGTCGCCCAGCCACCGGGTGGACAACGCGACCCGCCGACCGGCTCCGGCGTTGCCGGGTGAACCGTGGACGATCCACGATGAGAACACGATGGCGTCACCCGGCTCCACGTTGAAGCCCACGATGTCGTACCCACCCCGGTCGGACTCGATGTCGGGCATTGGCTCGCCGTCGAAGTCGCCGGTCCAGCCGGCGGTCCCGTCAAACGACTCGGGGGCGAAGTACTTCTCCCAGCGGTGCGAACCCCGCACGAACTCCAGTGAACTCTCCTCGACGGTGGACGACGAACAGGCCCCCGGTCGGCTCTTCACGTCGCGCTACCTGTGGCGTGACGACCCGGTGGTG
>JAAZZG010000022.1 GCA_014237715.1 Acidimicrobiales bacterium | reverse complement strand
GCAATGGAGGGCGCACTGGTGCCCGGCATCAGCGAGAACCAACTGTGGTCCATCCTCCACCAGGTCAATATCGCCCACGACGGCGACTGGATCGATGGGCGGATGCTGTGCTCCGGCCCCCGCACCAACCCGTGGTACCAGGAGGCCTCTGACCGGGCCATCAGAGTCGGCGATCTGGTCCCGTTCGACACAGACATGATTGGACCGTTCGGCTACTGCGCCGATATCTCCCGAACATTCCTATGTGGCGGCGTGCCCCCCACTGCCGAGCAGAGCGACCTGTACGAACTGGCCCGAGCCGAGATCAAACACAACACGGCCCTACTACACGTCGGCGCCTCGTTCCGGGAGTTGTCCCAGGCTGTGCTTCGTCAACCCGACGACGTCGTCGCCCAACGCTACGTCTGTGCCTTTCACGGTGTGGGAATGTGCGACGAGTATCCAAAGATCCCATATCCCGACGACTGGGTCCGCTGCGGTTATGACGGCGAACTTGAGGACGGGGTCGTTCTGGCCGTAGAGAGCTATGTGGGCCGACTAGGAGGCACACAGGGCGTGAAACTTGAGCAGATGGTTCAGGTGACTGCTGGCGGAGTCAAAGCCCTGTCCTCGTATCCGCTTTGGACTGAGGACCACTAGTGGCATCCGCTCTTGACTGAGGACCAATAGTGCTGAGCGCCGAGGAGTACAACCGCCACGACGCCGTGGGGCTCGCGGCACTGGTAGCTACCCGTGAGGTAACGGCAGCCGAGGTTCTGCAGGAGAGCATGGCCAGAATCGAAGCGGCAGAACGGCCGCTGAACGGCGTGGTCACCACCTGCTTCGACGACGCCCACCGCAATGTCGGTGCCCTCCTGCCAACTGGCCCGCTGACCGGCGTGCCGTACCTCGTCAAGGACCTAAACACCTGGGTTCGGGGCATGCCGGCTACGAACGGAAGTCGGGCCCTTGCGAACTTCGTACCCGACCGCGATGCCGTGCTGGTCGAACGCCTGCGGACCGCCGGCCTGATCCTCCTCGGGAAGACAAACACCCCGGAGTTCGGCCTAAACGTATGCACAGCGCCGGCACTGTTCGGAGTCACCCCCAACCCTTTCGACCCGACCCGCAGCGCCGGTGGTTCGAGCGGCGGTTCGGCTGTCGCCGTGGCAACCGGCGTAGTACCCGCTGCACATGCCACCGACTCCGGAGGGTCGATTCGAATTCCGGCCTCCAACTGTGGGTTGTTCGGGCTCAAGCCCTCACGATCGCGGGTGCCGCTCGGCAACGACCAACCCGAGGGTCTCGGCGGGCTGAGTGCCGGCCATGCCGTGACCCATAGTGTCCGTGACTCAGCGGTGTTGCTTGACGCCACTGCGGGACCCCTGCCCGGTCGGGTCAATGAATTTCGTGAATCAGCGGGGCCCTTCGTCGATGCGCTAGTCCGGGATATGCCAGACCTCCGCGTGGCGCTGTGGACCGACGGCCTGGCTGGCGAAGCCGTGTCGGAAGAATGCGCACGAGTAGCCGCCGAAGCAGCGATCCTTTGTGAGTCAGTGGGCTGCCTGGTCGAGGAGGTGCGACCGCCTGTTGAGGGAGGAGCACTCCGTGACGCGCTCGACGTGGTATTCACCACGAATATCCGACAGGTAGTCCAGGCGGTGCTGGCCGATCAGCCAGCCGCCGTGACTGAAGGACTACTAGAGCCGATCACGGTGGCCTGCTTCGAGGCTGGCGCACGACATGACGGTGTCGCCTACGAGGCGGCGCTACGCCACGCACAGCGGGTGGCGCACGCCATGGAGGAGTTCTTCGAACGGTTCGACCTGCTGCTAACTCCCACGCTTGCCGAGCCGCCAATGCCACTTGGGCAGCTCGACATGCAGACCGACGATTGGGACAGTTACTTCCAGCACCTCCTCGATGCAATCCCTTTCACCCCGCTGTTCAACGTGACCGGTGGTCCGGCAGCATCAGTGCCCCTCGGATGGTCCGGTGATGGCCTACCAATTGGAGTCCAGTTCGGCGCAGCGGTTGGTTCTGAGGCCACGGTTCTGCGTCTGGCCCGTGAACTCGAGCAAGCAAAGCCATGGCATGACCGAATCTGACCGGACGCTAACTCTCTACGACGCCTTCTCGGAGGTGGCGGGCGGCGGCAGCGTCGCAGGTGTGGTCGGGGCTGCTTCGGGATTGAGTGCTGAACGAATGCAGCAGATAGCGACTCAGGTGGGGGCGCCGGCTACCTGTTTCGTGACCGGTCTGAGTGCAGAAGTCGTCGACGTCAGATTCTTCTCGACGCTCACCGAGTACCCAATGTGCGGTCATGGAACTATTGCTCTCTTCACCTGGCTAGTCGAAGAGAACCAATTGGGAACGGACCCGGGAGCGGTGTCGTGGACCCTCCGGACGCCTGGAGGTATGACGACAGTCGCTGTGGCCATAAGGGCCAGCGGGCGACCGGAAGTCATGCTGTCACTGGAGCCAACCGTTGCCGGACCCTGTCCGGTTGGCGTAGCCGAAGTGGCTTCACTATTGGGCATTGAGACCGAGGCGATCATCGGGCCGTTGGGCCTGGAAGTAGCGAGTTCCGATTTCACACACCTGGTGGTCCGAGTTGACCGACTAGCCACCATCGTGGGGATTTGCCCGGACTATGAGGCCGTCACGGATCTGTGCCGCCGCATCGGAGCGGACACGCTTGCAGTGTTCACCACCGAGACCAGCGACCCCGGGGTGACCATTCGGTGCCGTGACTTCTGCCCAGCTGTCGGAACACCTGAGGCTGCGGCCACAGGTACCACCAATCGGGCCCTGGCCTGCTATCTCGTACGTAACAACCTGGCCGGAACCGGTACGGGCAGCCCGATAGTGGTAGCAGCTCAGGGAGTCGAGATGGGTCGTCCCAGCCTTATACGAACCAAGGTGACCATGGTTGACGGACTACCTGCTCGTCTTTACGTGGGAGGGGTCGCCACCAGAGCCTCCGAGGGGACCGTACCGGTGTGTTGAACAGCCGACCGCAAATATTCGAAGATCACTCCGGCGGCTAGCGCTCGCTGCCGCAGCTCGGACAGTTGGCGTCGTCCGCGTCCATCCACTCGTTGCATGCGTCACAGTGCACCCCGCTACGAGACGGCATGTCGGCCGTGCCGCCCATGCCAACACCGGGCTCGTCAGAGAAGTCGCTCATAGTCACCTCCTTCCATCACTCTTGGATCGCGTCGATCCACCGACATCGTCGCAGGGATGTGTGACAACAGACGCTCTAAGTTCCTTCCTCCGGAGGGGGGCGGCCGACCGCGGCGAAGTAGCCGCCCACAGTGAGCGCCTCGACCGCCGGCTCGAGGAGATCGCCGAACCGGTTGACCGCCGCGTCGGTCATTCCATTCCAGACCACAGCATCGATCTCGTTCGTCCTGCGTTCGATCAGGCCCCGCTTCACCCGGCCTTCTTCGGTGACGCCATCGTCGTCCAGCCATCCCCGCGACCTGAGGCGGTCGACCGCCTTGGACCAGTCGTCTTCGGACCATGCCCGGGTGGACCTGATCACCCCGGGTATGTGGAAGAGATGTTCACTGACGACTGTGCACTCACAGCCGTCGAGTGGTTCGGCGATCAGGAGGCCAATGTGCGCATCTCCCCGCCACTCCCGCAGGATCGTGACGAGTTGCCATAGCCGTAACAAGCGGTTGTCGACGAAGGCCGGGTCGTCGAGTCGGGATAGTACCGAGGCGTTGGCCGCGGCGAGTGGGCGCCCAGCGTAGGGCAGGCCGGCTACGCAGGATTCGGCTACATCGATCGCCTCGGAGACGTCGACATCGATCACGGCATCGGCCACGGTCGATTCGAGGATCCGTGTGACCGCCCGCCATCTGGCTCGCTGCATCTTCTCGGGCGACACGATCTCCCAGGTGCCGTCGATTGCAGACCCAACGAGATCGGGGCTGAAGTTGTAGAACGTCGCGGTCACGACCTCGGCTGACACCGGTCCAAGTGGGGCTGAACGCGAGGCGAAGTATCCGCTCGGCCCACCGACGCCCACTGCTGCGTACTCCTCCGCCGCCTCGGACGCGAAGTAGACGAAGGCGTGGAACATCGTGGTGATGTCGTGAACGCGTGCAACGGTCGCCAGCGAAAGCTCAGTCGTAGCAGCGGCTTCGGTCATGGTCCGACGGTAACCGGCGCAGTCCTCGTGGTGCCGGAAGGGCGAGCGCAACTCTTAACCCCCACCACTCCCCCCCCGTAGAGTGTCGGGTCCAGTTCGTCCGTACAGCACGTCGGCTTCAAACCCGCCTCCCATCCACCCATACGTGGGTAATGTCCGACGGTGAGGCGAGGTTGACGATCTTCTCAAGGATTCGAGTGTCGTCATCGAGATCGTCCCAGACGCGAAGTGCGCCGAGCCCGCGCTTGGTGTCGACCGCGATGGCGTCGAATTGTCGTCCCGGTTCTATGAGGCCTATGGGAAGCCCGAGCACTTCGGCGCCGCCCACGGTTGCCATCCAGAATGCATCGACGGTGGTAATTCGGGAATCTGGCCTGCCCCGCTCAGCAAGGGGCAGTCGTGCGTCGGTTCCGTCCTCGAGTAGCCGCGACATGGCCACCGCGTCGCCGCATTGAGGCAACAATCCTGGTCGGGGACCGCCCGCAATATCAGTTCCGAGCCCCATTCGAAGCCCGGCTTCCAAGAAATGTCGCGCTGGGAATACTGCGTTGGCGAAATAGGCGTTCGACAATGGACAGTGGGCGACACCCGCTTCCCGCTCTACCGCTCGACGGGCGTCTCCGTCGGACATGTGGTCAGAGTGGGCGAGGACCGTATGTGGCCTGAGGAGCCCGAACCTCTCAAGCGCTTCTGTGTCCGAGCACCCGAACCTGTCGATCGAATAGCCGTGGTGCCAGTCGGATTCCGAGCAGTGTGTTTGTACATGGACACCGGTTGCCTCTGCTAACTCACCGAGGCCAGCGAGTGTCGCGTCCGTACACGCAGGGGTGAAGCGAGGCGTAATCACAGGCGCGACGAGGCGGCTTCCGATCGCAGTTATCGCCTCGATTGATTGCTGTGAGGAAGCCACGGCAACCGACGCGCTCTCATCTCGATACCAGTCAGGCGTGCCCTCCGGGTGGTCCATGGCGACGCGACCGACCAGCGCTCTCTGTCCGAGTGTGGCGCATGTCCGGGCGAGGCTGGTCGTCGAATCCACGTGAACGGACCCGTAGTAGACAGCTGTGGTGGTGCCGTGAGCCAGCAGCGTGGACACAAGGTCGGTCCATACGTGCTGTGCAAATTCGAGGTTGTCGTAGCGAGCCTCGAGGGGGAAGGTGTACTCGAACAGCCACCTCTCGAGAGGGAGGTCTAACCCCGTTCCAACCTGGGGCCATTGTGGTGCGTGTACATGAAGATCGACTAGCCCCGGGAGAAGATACGTCGTCTCCGGGAGTTCAATCACCTCATCTGCCTCGGTCAGAGCGCGTTGGATGGCGCCTTCATTGGCCGGGTCCGATTGATCGAGCACGGCCTCGATCCGACCGCTCTCGCCCACAACCAAGACGGAGCGGAAGCCGACGACGCGTTCTCTTGTCGGTGTCTGCAGGATCCTGCAGGCGACGGCGATCCGTCGGTTTCCTGCATAGATCATGCCGGTGCACCCCTGTTTGGCTGGCGGAAGCGGACCTCACTCTACGTGCGGTGTCGGGGGGGGTGCTTGAACGCCCCCGACCTTGTTCCTTGGTGTCCTCATGCCCATTGTTCCAGCGAGATCGGCACTGGAAAAATGCGACACGAAATATCATTCGGTGCATATATGTGATCTAGCTCGCGATCGGAGTCACATGGAATCCTTAAGCGTCCTCCAAGCTCTCGTCATCGTTGACGTTCAACCAACATTTTGCGAGGAAGGTCCCCTCCCTGTCGAAGGCGGCAATCAAGTTGCAGCGGACATCGCCGCGTTAGTAACCAGCAACCACAAATACGCCCTAGTGATAACAACTCAGGACTGGCACATAGAGCCCGGCAATCATTTCTCTAACGATCCTGACTTCATAGATTCTTGGCCTCCGCACGGCGTTGCAGACAGCCCCGACGCTGCCCTACACCCCGCGTTGTCCAACGCCACCCAACACATCGACAGGGAAGTTCGGAAAGGTCAGTACGCCGCTGCATATTCAGGTTTCGAGGGCACAACGAAAGATGGGATTTCACTGTTGACGCTTCTCCGCGATGCCGAAATCGCGAATGTCGACATTGTTGGTTTGGCCTTCGACCATTGTGTGCGAGCTACCGCCCTTGATGCCGCTAGAGAAGGATTTATAACGAAGGTCCTTGTTGGGCTCACTGCCTCGGTGGCGAACCACACAGCGGCCGCCGCTCGCGTCGAACTTCGCGGGGCCGGAGTGATTTTGGAGAAATGATCCAGGTAACGCTGATGTCTATTTAATGGGATAACGAAGCGTGACGCCCCACACCCCCCCCACAGGCGAACCTACCCAGGAGGTGGAGGGGGGCTTGAACGCTCTCCTCCACCGCTCCCCTGCCTGTGTCGGTCGTGACCAGTTCGTCTCCAGAGTCAGCGCATAGCAGTTAGCGCAGCGGCGCCGCTACGAAGGAACGCATGATCAGACTGCATGAGGAAGAGAGTGACACCGATCTCAGCGAAATGGCTCACCTGCTCGGCCCTATTGGCGAAGACGCCAATAGGGCAGCCCTCCTCGCAGGCCGCCCGAGCAATCTCGTCGACAGCCTCCAGTACGGCAGGTGCATCGGGTCCCGATGCACCCAGGGAGACCGATAGGTCGACGGTGCCGATGAATATGCCATCGATACCTTCGATCGCCGCGATCTCTCCCGCGTGGGCAACCGCCTCTGCGTCCTCGAGTTGGACAACGACGACCGTACGGCTGTCGCTCTCTGCCTTGTGTTCCTCCATTGGCTTGGTCCCGTAACCCGCTGCTCGTGTGGAACCTGCGTAACCCCGGCCGCCGGGGCCGAACCGTGCCGATCTAGACACGTTGACGGCCTCCTCAGCAGTACGGACGTGAGGAACGAGCACTCCCGTGGCCCCCATGTCGAGTGCCTGCAATATGTGGTGGGGTTGTGCGTTCGGGACCCGGACGAGCACATCCATCCCCGAGGTTTTCGCCGCGAACACACACGCGTCCAACTCAAATCGACCGAACGGGGCGTGTTCGGCGTCGAGGATGACCAGGTCGAGTTCGGTGTCGGCAAGCACTTCAACAACAATGGGCGAGGGCGTCTTGATCCAGGTTCCAATTAACCTGTCGCCTCGAGCAAGCTTCGCCCTAAGCGAGGCGTCACTTACCACCAGTTCTTCCCCTTGCGCTCCTCGACAAGGACCGCTAGCCGCTCCATGAGGTCAACGCCCATTTGTCGAGTTAGGTCGATGAGGTCAATCGGCACCCAGTTCTCGATCAGCAGATCGTTCGGCCCTCGTTTCCACCAGTCGAAATCGCGGATCGTCAACAGCTTGCCCGTCGCCGGGATGCCCGCATAGGTCCCATGGTGATGAGAGAAGACGACGTCCCAGATTCCCCCGCATCCGTAGGACCCCTCGCCCACGAATCCCATCACGCGGCCGGCATCGGGGTTGCTGCTGAGCCCGCGGTCACCAAAGCCGTGGAGCCAGGGGCGCTGATGGAAGTCCGCGAACTCCTCCAACGTGTAGCAACGACCAATCCCGGAGTAGCCGTACCACTTCATGTCGGGTGTCCAGTACTGCCACTGCTCCATGCGACTCATGTCGCCGCCGTCTCGCTCTCGCACGTACCGCTCAAGCCCGCTCCCCATCGCGTCGACAAGCTGGATGGACTTGTGTCCCTCAAGCGGATCCTGCTCGGTCAACAGAATTCCGTCGCCCGCCGCCGGCGGGGGAACCTTGCCTCCGTCAGCGCCAGGCGACGGCGGAAGCACCTCGTACCCTGCTTGGCGCATGACCGAGAGGATGTCGAACATTACGTAGCTGTTGGCGATCTTGCCGTCACGCATGACATAGAACTGCCCGAAGTACATGTGGGTTTTCTTGCCGGAAGCCGGGATGCCAAGCCAGTCCTCCACGAACGTTCCGGTCAGGTGGCCGCAGCCCGATACCCACTCTGTGCCGTCGTCGCTTGCGTAGCGGGATCCTCCTTCCTCGATGCCTCCCATGAAGATGTCGGGGGTTCGCTTCAGGTCTGGGAACGAGCGCAAGAGCGGCTCCCACACGTCAGTGATGAGGGCGTCGACGCCCCGGACCTGATCGATAGGAGCTGAGCCGTTCCAGTCAACGTCATCGTGAACGGCGAAATGGATGACGTCAGCGACCTGGTCGTTGGGAACGTGGTTCAACTTCTGCCAGTAGTCCCAAACAGCCGCCTTGTTCTCCTGGTTACGTGATCTCATGGGGCAATGCTCCTCCTGTAGTGATCCTCGGGGGTTCGACGAAACCGATCGGAGCGCCGCGTGATCGCTCACCCACGGGTTACCAGAGCCGATCTGATGCCAGCCGGGCTCCTTCTGCGAGAGAGGTGAGCTTCGCGTACGCAATCTCAGGGTCGATACCTGCGTAGCCAGCGAAGGTGGAAAACCCGCAGTCGGTGCCTGCTATGACCCGCTCGCGACCGACAATGCCGGCGAAGCGTTCGATCCGCTCTGCAACCAACTCGGGGTGTTCTACGAAGTGGGTCGTGGTGTCGATCACGCCTGGCACCAGGATCTTGTCATCCGGGATCTCCGTATCGACGAAGGTCGCCCACTCGTGGGCGTGGCGTGGGTTCGAAGCCTCGAAGAGGAGCGCCTGGGGTTTGGCCGTGAGTGCAATCGGGAGTACCTGCGCCATGGGAGCGTCGTGGGTGTGCGGCCCCTCGTAGTTACCCCAACAAATGTGGAGTCGCATGCGGTCGGCATCGATGTTTCGAACCGCATGGTTGAGGGCCTCGACGTGGAGATGAGCCAAACGTTCATACTCCGTGTCGGGCTCACCCTTGAACATCATGTGACGACCAAGCCCGAGGTCGGGCGAGTCGAGTTGCAGGACAAATCCCGCGTCGACAATGGCCTCGTACTCGGCTTGCATGGCGTTGGCCAATGCGTAGAGATACTCCTCGTGGTCCCCGTAGTGAGCGTCGGGCTGGAACAGTGCGATCACGCCGGGCGACGCGGCGTTCATAAATGCGTCGACGGGTTCGTGCCGGTTGACGGCTGCTCGAAAGTTGACGGTGTCCTCGCGGCAGGGTTCCATGTCCTTGACGGATATCGGACCGACACACTGAGGACGGGTGTAGGAAGGCGTGCCACCTATCGCGGCCTGCCGCTCCATAAACGTCGGGTACGCCTCTAGATCTGCGGGAGCCCGACGCGGGCTGTCACCCTCGAAGCCGGTGATTCGGTATTTGATGTAGGTGGCGTAGCTGAGCTTGCTCATCTCCCCGTCGCTCACTACATCGATGCCTGCCTCAACTTTACGGCCTACTACGTCAACGACTGCTGACGAGATCTCGCGGCGATGCTCATCTATGTCGATGGGATTACCACTCTCGATGGCAAACACCCCGCTGGTTACTGCCTCAGATCGCGGAAGGCTGCCGACGTGGGTCGACAGGAGATGGTCCGTGCTGGTCTTCATGAGCGGATCGCCAGATGGCTGCTGCGGTCAAAAAAGTGCATCTTCGCGGTGGTCACGTTTACCCTGATCCGATCTCCAGGACGTGCCCCCGTTTCGGCGCTGAAGCGTGCAGTGCACCGACTCTGGTTCTCGGCGCCCAACTCGTCGAGAGCGTCAGGATCCCCGCTGTTAACGGATGGAACGGCTAGGCCAAAGTGCATCAGTGTCTCGGCCCCGAGAGCCTCTCGTACGTCGACCTCAGCGTCGAGGCGCTGATCAGCAGGGTGGTCAGTCACCACCGCAGCATCGTCCATATCCTCGGGACGGATGCCGACAACTACCGGTTGGTCGATGTGAGCTCGTAGGGCCGGCCGGTGGTCGAGGACACGCGAATCCAGAGCAAGGCGCTGATCACCTAAGCAAACCACCAACCCATCGCCTTGCTCCACCACCATGCCCTCATAGAGGTTCATGTGGGGCGATCCGATAAACGCTGCGACGAACACGTTGTCGGGTTCGGCATAGAGCGCCTCTGGCGACGCGACCTGTTGGAGGTAGCCGTCCTTGATCACTGCCACCCGATCTCCCATGGTCATGGCCTCGACCTGGTCATGGGTGACGTAAAACGTGGTGACGCCTAGGTCTCGCTGGATGCCGGCAATGTCGGCACGCATCTGCACCCGAAGTTTGGCATCGAGATTCGACAATGGCTCGTCCATCAAGAACAGTGACGGCTCGCGCACAATGGCTCGCCCCATAGCCACTCGCTGGCGTTGCCCACCGGAGAGATTCGATGGCTTCTTGTCTAACTGCTCGGTGATTTCAAGAATCTTGGCAGCGTGTTCTACCTTCTTCCTACGTTCGGCTTTCGGGATCTTGCGCAGCCGCAACGGGAACCCAATGTTGTCCGCGACGCTCATCTGCGGGTAGAGGGCGTAACTCTGAAAAACCATGGCGATGTCGCGATCTTTGGCTGCGACGTCGTTCATGTGCCTGTCACCAACGTATAGGTCGCCGCCGCTGATCTCTTCGAGCCCGGCAATCATGCGGAGCGCGGTGGACTTACCACAGCCGGACGGTCCCACAAGCACAAGGAACTCGCCGTCGCTGAGCTCAAGGGAGAGCTCGGTGACGGCTTGGAACCCGTTTGGGTACACCTTTGTGATCTTGTCCAGCCTGACGTCAGCCATGTCGACTCGCAGCCGCATCCATCACTTCTAGATAGTTCATCATCACAGTTCCTCCTGTCCGGTTAACTGGCGCATGCGGGCCAGCACATCCAGGCCTTGCATGTACAACCAGTGCAGCAGATCTATAAACACCCAGTTCTCGGCCAACTGGTCTCCGTCGCGTCGGTATATATCCACGACCCGCATGTCGGCGGCAACGTCCGATCCAGGTAGACCGAGGAACCCGCCAGTTGGGGTGTTAGTGAGGTTGGACCATCCGAAGAAGCCCGCATAGTTGCCCTCGGCGAAGCGGGCTATATGCCCATGGAACACCTTGCTGGTCAGATTGACGCGGAATGGGAACTGGTGCTGCTGCTGGTAACGGTCGATCGTGTAGGTGGCGCCGATGCCAGCGGGACCGAACCAGAGCATGTCGTGGTGCCAGGTAGTCGCCAGTGCCTCTCGCGGCATTCGGTCATCTCCAGCCTCGTTACCGGCAAGGTTCGCTACGTCAAGGTCGTCGATCATCTTGTCGACGAGCGCCATTGTCCTGTTGCCTTCGTCGGGATCTTGGGCCTCAAGTAGAACCCCGTCGTGTGTGCGTGGCCCTGGATGCAAGTGTGACGCTCCGGTCTGAGGTGGCAATGGGTCCTGGCCGGCCTGTTGCATCACGCTGATCACGTCGAGGAACAGCGTCGTCTCGGCGATCCGGTCGTCTTCGACCCGGTGGAACTCTGCGTACCGCAGGAAACACATCCTTTGGGTCGGCGGAATCGCTAGCCATGGCCGGTCGAACAAGCCCAGCAGGTGGCCCATCTGACAAACCCAGACCTCCCGCCCGTCACCGACAGTGTTGACTCCGGCGAAAAGGACGTCGGGTCGTCGTTGGAGGGGTGAGAACGCCTGGCGAAGCGGAACCCAGAATGTCTTCGCCACTGCGTCGACACCCGACTGCTCGTAGAAGGGGTGGATGCCTCGCCAGGAGTAGTTATCGGTGGTGTGCTTTCGGAGTACGTCCGCGAGTTGATCGACAGGAGCAGCATCGAAAACGTCGTAGTACTCGAGCACCACTTGCTTCGCGTGCTGCAGTTCCGCCGTCATCCCTTCACCGCCCCGGCGCCCAGGCCTTTCACCAGGTGCTTCTGGAAGATCATGATCAAGATCACGATCGGCAACGTTATGGACACTGCCGCGGCCGCCCCCTCTGTGACTGTGGTTGCACTGTCGCCACCGGTGAGCGCGGATATGGCGACGGGCAGGGTCCAATTGGTGACTGCGAGTACCCGGACGAAGAGGAACTCGTTGTAGGCCAACAGCAGGGTGAACAGTGAGGTGGCGATGATGCCAGGCCACATCATGGGTACCACCACCATGCGGAAGGCCTGCAGGCGGGTGGCTCCATCAATCATCGCTGCTTCTTCGATCTCCCTGGGGACCTCCATGAAGAAGCTGCGCAGCATCCAGATTGTGAACGGCTGGTTCACCGCCACGAGGGCCAACACGATTACCAGTCGCGAGTCGAGGATGCCGAGCTCTTTGGCGACGTAGAAATAGGGCAGAACGAATGCCGTTCGGGGCAGGGCACGGAACCCGAGTGCGACGATCAGGATGACTGCACCCGACAAACCGGAGTATCGGGCTAGGCCGTAGCCCGCGAGCATCCCGATGGATATCGAGATGATCACGGTAAGCACGGTCACGAAGATTGAGTTGACGAAGTAATCGAATTCCCGGTTCATGTCGAAGGTCTTCGGGAACAGATTGAGTGCTACCCAGAGGGACCCCAGTACTGCAAGCGTCAAGGGCCACGTCGTTTCACACCGTTTCCGGATGAACAAGATCGCAGCGATAACCGCACCAAGGGCCAGGAAGAAGAGCCCGACGGCCCACATATTCTGTTCTTCGTTGACAAACCAGAACTTGCGGTAGGGGTCAGCAGTAACGTCGAATCCCCAGAGGGTGGGCTTCCTTTTGATGGTGTCGCGGGTGAATTTGATCGATGTCTGTGCCGCCCAATAGAAGGGCACCGACGAGACGATGATTACTGCCAGGAGCGTGCCGTGGATGCCGGCCGTCTTGGAGTAACTGCGCAGTTGTTTCATCGTTCTGCGATCTGCTCTTTGTAAGACTTGCGCAGAAACGGGATTAAGACCACGAAGATGCCGATGATTGTGATGACAGCGATCGCGCTTCCCTTACCGATGCTTCCAAACTGGCCTCTGAGGGCTACATCGAAGTTGTAGACCATCACCGTGAACGCCGACTTCCCCACGCTCTGGCCGAAGACGAAGGCGTTGTCAAAGGCGCGGTAGGAGTCCATGATGCTGATCAGCAAAACAAAGATGATCAGCGACCTCAGATGCGGGATCATCACGAATCGCTGCTTGGCCCAGAAGCCGGCGCCATCGATCTCCGCTGCCTCGAGCCGTTCGCCGGGCAACGTCTGCATGCCAGCAAACAAGGCAATCACAGCAAATGGCGTAGTCGACCAGATGCCGTGGATGATCAGGATCCACTTGACGTTGCCGCTCGTGATGACGAACGGATCGTCGGTGAGCACTTCCCACAGCCACGCGAGTAGGCCGCCCCGGTCGAAGAGGTCACGCACCATCAGCGTCCCGACCACCGGCGTAACGATGAAGGGCAGCAGCAGTAAAGCCATGTATATCTTGCGACCGCGAACGACCCGGTCAAGCAGGCTGGCGATTCCGAAGCCCAACGCGAGGTGTATCGGGACGACGGCTACCACGAACAATGTCGTCAGCTGGACGGCGTCCCAGAAATCAGGGTCCGACAGGACGTCCGTGTAGTTCGCAAACCCGATCCACTCCCGATGGGACAGGTCGCGCAAAAAGATGCGGTTGAAGGACAGAACGATGGTGGTGACGAGCGGAAACACCATCAGCGTGCCCATGATGAGCACGCTGGGAATTGTGAAACCGGCGAATGTCTTCCGGTCTATGGTCCCCCTCCTCCAGTTACGGGGCCCCACCCGGGGCCGGCGCAGAGTTGCGTCGGCCCCGGGTGGGGTGATTACCCCTTAGTTGGTCAGCCTGTAGCGGTCGCTACGTCACTAGGCGTAGAGCCGACCTCAGCCGCCGGACAAGAAGCCGGCTTCGGTGGCTTCTTGGATGTAGGAGGCTTCGGCA
>JAAZZG010000021.1 GCA_014237715.1 Acidimicrobiales bacterium | reverse complement strand
GTGGAAGATCTCGGGAAGGCCATTGCTCGCCGGGGAAGCGAGGCGCCCCATCGGCGCCTGGAGACCGGCCGCCACCGCTGACCGGCACAGATCAGCGGATTCTGCTGGTTGCGCCCATCGGTCACACCTCCGTCTACGGAGGCTCGCCGGGCCGTAACCTTTTCGTCGTGGCTAAATCTCAGACCTCTGACCCGGCGCGCACGGGCAGCCGTCCCGACCTACGCAACGTCGCCGTCATCGCGCACGTCGACCACGGCAAGACAACCCTCGTTGATGCCTTGTTGCGCCAGTCCGGTGCCTTCCGGGACAACGAGGAAGTCGCCGAGCGTGTCATGGACTCCATGGATCTCGAGCGTGAGAAGGGCATCACGATCCTGGCCAAGAACACGGCCGTCGTCCGTGACGGCGTAAAGATCAACATCGTCGACACTCCCGGCCACGCGGACTTCGGCGGCGAGGTCGAGCGGGCACTGAACATGGTCGATGGCGTGATCCTGCTCGTCGACTCCGCTGAGGGCCCACGCCCCCAGACCCGGTTCGTGCTTCGTAAGGCACTCGAAGCCGGTCTGGCCATCGTGCTCGTCATCAACAAGGTCGACCGGCCCGACGCCCGCCTTGACGAGGTGGTCGATGAGACCTACGAGTTGTTCCTGGACCTCGACGCCACCGAAGACCAGATCGAGTTCCCGATCGTCTACACCGATGCCCGGGCCGGCACCGCCACCCTGGATCCGTCTGTCCCCGGTGCCGATCTCAGCCCGTTCTTCGACGTGGTGCTCGAGCACGTGCCACCGCCTTCGTTCGACGAGACAGCCCCGCTACGGGTCCACGTCACCAACCTCGACGCCTCGCCGTACCTTGGTCGGATCGCCATCTGTCGTATCGACAGCGGCACCCTCAAGCGTGGCGCCGCGGTGGCATGGTGCCGCACCGACGGCACCGTCCAGCCGGCCAAGATCGGCACCGTCACCGTCACCGACGCCCTCGGCCAGGTCGACGTGGAGGAGGCCGGACCGGGTGAGATTGTCTATGTGTCGGGCATCGTTGATGTCACCATCGGTGAGACCCTGGCTGACCTGGATGATCCCCGTCCTCTTCCCGGTATCACCGTCGATGAGCCCACGCTGTCGATGGCCATTGGGGTGAACACCTCGCCGGTGGCCGGATCGGACGGCACCAAACTCACCGCCCGCCAGGTCAAGGACCGTCTCGACGCTGAACTGGTCGGCAACGTGTCGCTACGGGTGATGCCCACCGAGCGTCCTGACACCTGGGAGGTCCAAGGTCGTGGCGAACTCCAGTTGGCCATCTTGGTCGAGACAATGCGCCGCGAAGGCTTTGAACTCACCGTAGGTAAGCCAGCTGTACTGCTGCGAGAGATCGACGACACCCTGCACGAGCCCACCGAGCGCCTCTCAGTGGACGTCCCCGAGGAGTACGTGGGTGCCGTCACCCAACTACTCGGGGAGCGCCGGGCCCGCATGGGGGACATGACCAACCACGGCACCGGCTGGGTCCGTCTCGACTACGTGGTGGCTGCCCGTGCACTGATCGGTTTCCGGACCGAGTTCATGACCGAAACCCGCGGTACCGGCCTTTTGCACCACGTGTTCGAAGGTTGGGAGCCGTGGATGGGTGACCTGCGAATCCGCCAGACAGGCAGCGTGGTGGCCGACCGCATCGGTAGTGCCACGGCGTACGCCATCACCGGCATCCAGGAACGAGCTTCGATGTTCATCGGCCCCACCGAGGAGGTGTACGCCGGAATGATCGTCGGCGAGAACCCCCGGGCCGAGGACATGGACGTCAACATCTGCAGAGAAAAGAAGCTCACCAACGTGCGGGCCTCGGCATCTGACGACACGATCCGCCTAACACCGCCGCGGCGCCTCTCCCTCGAGCAGGCGTTGGAGTACATCGCTGACGACGAGTGCGTCGAGGTGATGCCGGGCGTGGTACGTCTCCGCAAGGTCGAACTTGACGCCACCGCCCGCGCCCGGACCGTCAAGCGCCTCAAGAACGCTCGAGCCTGAGGGTCCTCCGGGGCTTCGACCAATGGCCGTCAACGTGCTGGGAACGCCGCTCCAGGAATGCGGTGTCGACCCCCTGACCGGTTTCTACCGGGATGGTTGCTGCAACACCGGGGCAGAAGACCTCGGGGTGCACACCGTGTGCGCTCTGATGACCGAGGAGTTTCTGGCTTTCTCCAAGGAAGCCGGCAATGACCTCTCGACGCCGCGGCCCGGGTTCCCGGGGCTGCATCCCGGTGACCGATGGTGTCTGTGTGCCCCACGCTGGCAGGAGGCTCACGAGGCCGGAGCGGCGCCTCAGGTCCTGCTGGCCGCCACCCACATTCTCAGTCTGGAGTGGGTCGATGCCGAGGCCCTACGAGCCGCCGGAGTCGATCGACCCGATTGATCGGCGTGGTCAGCCTCACTGGTTCACGCCGGGGATCTGACCGTCGAGTCGGCGACCAGTCGGTCGATCAGTGGTTCGAGGGCGTCACGCCAATCGGCGATCAGGCCCACGTCGCACCAGTTCCAGAGCTCGCATGTGGGGTCAGGGTTAATGCCCACCACCGTGGTGGCCCCTCGAAGCCCGACCGTGTGGTTGAACTTCCCAGACGTCCCGATGGCGATACACAGTCGGGGGGCAATGGCATGCCCGGTGATGCCCACCTGACGGGCCCGGGGCATCCATCCGGCATCGGTGACCTTCCGTGTGGCGCATAGTTCGGCACCCAGCCGCCCTGCCAACCTCTCCACGTCGGCCAACTCCGAGGGCTCGACGCCCTGTCCGACGCTGATCACCACATCGGCGTTGGCCAACAGGTCGCTGTCATCGTCGCGGCGACGCTCCAGAATCCGCACCAGCCGATCGGCTGACCCTCCGTGTCCGGACTCTCGTACCAGCGAGCTGAGATGGTCCGCGGCGAATGGGGCCCCGGGTCGAGGCCGCAGCGTGGGCAGGATGCCGGAGCGGACGGTCGCCATCTGGACGGTCGAGGTGCAAGTGATCTCGGCTACCAGACGGCCACCGAAGGCGGGCTTCAGGGCGATCAGGCGTCTGTCACGTACCTCGAGCCCCACGGCATCGCCGGTTAGGCCTGCATCCAGGCGGATAGCCAGACGCGCCGCCACCTCGCGACCCCAGGCCGTCGACGGTGCCAGCACGGCCCACGGCGGGTCCTCGACCAGTGATCTAGTCAGCATCCGGGCCACCTCGTCGGCGCCGGTCACCCCAGCATGGTGAAGCACCCGATCTGCGCCCTGGCCGCTGAGGGCCTCCCAGTCGCGGACCACGTCGATGGTCAGCACCGTCCGGCCGCCAATGGTGTCGGCCAGACCGGCGGCCGCTCCCAGAAGTTCGGAGGTCGAACGCTCTCGTCCGGGTTCGCCGATCACCACGATCTCGCCACCGTCGCCCGGGCCTGACGGACGGGCCACCTCTCCGACAGCGTCTTCGGACCCCCAGATGGCGCCGCCGGATCGGACCACTTCGACCACCCGGTCCAGATGGGCCTTGTCGGCGCCGGTGAGCGTCTCACCGGTCCGTTCGACGTCGAGTAACCGCACCTCACCGACCACCGTCGGACTGGCTGCCGCACCCCAAGGGCCGGGGCCCAGATCGACGGGTCCGAGGCGACGGATGAGGGCACCGTCCACGGTGGCCCACGCCTCAGGTTCCTTAACCTTGCACGGCTCGCACAAACGCTCGGCGCACGAGACCACGGCCGGCAGGTCGACCTCGGCACGTAGCCACTCGTCATCGTGTTCCAGTAGGGCTGCCAGCCCCCGGGCGAACTGCCCCGGGCCGGTTGTCAAGTCCAGTTCCCGGGCACCCACCAACAGGGGAAGGCCCAGGAGTTCCGCCACCTGAGCGGGCACCTGGCCGGTGTCGGCGTCGACCGAGTTGCGTCCGCACAGGACCAGGTCCCACGGTCCGGTGGCCTCCAGGGCGGCGACCACGGCCCTGGAGGTGGCCAGGGTGTCGCTCCCGGCGAACGCCGAGCCGGTCACGTGGATCCCCTCGATGCAGCCACACAGGATGGCTTCCCGTAGCACGGTCTCTGCGGCGTCGGGACCGAGAGTGATTGCCGTGCACGTACCGCCGGTGGCCTCGGCCAGATCGCAACCCGCCCGCACCCCGCGTCGGCAGTAGTCGTTCATGTGGAGTTCGAGGCCGTCGCGCACCAGACGGCCGTCGTTACCGAGGCGCATCTCCTGGAATTTTGGGATCTGCTTGACCAGGGCTGCTATCCGCAGCGGACGAGGCGGCCGGTCGGTCACCGCGCCACCGTACCGGTGACACCACTAGCGTCGGGACGTGGCTAGCTTCGACACCGAAACGTTCCTTGTCGATTCCACCGACCCGACCGATCTGGTCGACGTGCTAGATGAGGTGGCTGGCTCGCCCGGTTCGTGGATCAACGTGGAACCTGACGTGGACGACTCGCTCCGTGCCGACGTGCCGGGTCTGTTCGCATGGTTCTCGGCCCGAGGCCCTCAAGTCCCGGTGGCGACGTTCGTAGCCGGTTCTGGTCGAGACGTTCCGTCCGTCGGGCTCGACCACAGCACCGGTCGGGGCGCCGGTGACCGTCTACGAGACGCTGGCGTCATCGCCCCTGAAGGATGGTCGCTCCGCCAGGACAACCCCAAGCGGGGCCTCATCTGGGAGTCCGGTTCGCTAGACGTGCCCACAGGCCCGTCGTTAGCCGTGTTCCTGATGGAGGCCACGGCGCTCTTCTGCCCATTACCCACCGAGGGCCGATTCCGGGTTTTGGTGCACACGCCACTGAACTGAAGCCCCAAAACTGGGGCCCGGCAACACCGACCGGGTCAGGCCTCCCGGACCGACTGCATCACCAGGTCGATGAGTGCCTCAGCGTCGGCCTCGTAGGCCACATCGCAGTTGAACGACACCTCGGCGCGGGGACCACGCTCGTCGACCACAGTCATGCCCCGGGTGTGGGTGCCGTCGACTTCCACGCGCACCGGGCGGGATGCCATCCCGAACAGGTGGGGGTGGGTGACGGCCAGGACGGCGCACGGATCGTGGACCGGCCCATCCTCGGTCTCCTCCTCGGCCACGTGGAAAGTCGTGTAGAACTCGAGTAGCTCGGCCATGGCGTCACCCACCGGTGTTCCGAAGGTCGCACATACCCGACCGTGGGCACTGCCCATGCGGACCTGATGGGTGAGGTTGAGGCCCACCATGGTCAGCGGGGCGCCGGACCGGAAGACCTCGTCGGCTGCCTCGGGGTCGGCGTACACGTTGAACTCGGCGGCCGCCGTTACATTGCCGACGCTCAGGGCGGCGCCTCCCATCAAGGTGATGGAAGCCACCCGCTCAGCCATGCCGGGATCGGCCCGGAGGGCCAGAGCCACGTTAGTCAGAGGGCCGATAGGCACCAGATGTAGACCTTCTTCGGCCCGAGTCGTCTCGACCAGCCAACCGACGGCGTCATCGGAATCGGCACCCCTGGTCGGCTCGGGGAGCACGAGGCTCCCGAGGCCTGTTGTCCCGTGGACCTCGTGGGCGAACTCCTGGGCACCGACCAGCGGTCCTTCAGCGCCTGTATGGACCTCAACGTCGAGGCCCAGCAGTTCACGCATCCGACAGGCGTTGGCCGTGGTGTGTTCCAACTCGACGTTGCCGGCCACCGTGGTGATGCCCACCAGGTCGGCCCAGTGGGCCGCGGCGATGATGGCCATGGCGTCGTCCACTCCGGGGTCACAGTCCAAGATGATGCGAGGCCGTTTATCCGGCGAGAACGCCTCCGAAGCCGGATTCGTCGGGGTTGCGTTGTCTGGAAACTGTTTCGGCATGGCCGGAGTGTGCCCCGTCAGGAGGTGGGTTAGTCGGATCGGGCGCCCATCGAGCGGGCCACCTCGGTGGCCGTGGGCATCGATGGCTGGGCACCTGGGCGCGTCGCTGCGATGGATCCGGCATGGACCGACTCGTGGACGGCCTCGACGACGGTCATTCCGCGGGCCAGCGCCGCGGCCAGCGTTCCACAGAACGAGTCACCGGCCCCGGTGGTGTCCACCGGGGTGATGGTTGGAGCTGGCACCTCGATCGCCTCGTCGATGGTGACGACGAGGGCGCCGTCAGCCCCGCGGGTTACCACGACGGTCTCGACGCCCAGGCCACGGGCCGCCACCGTGAGGTCATCGACGTCATCGGACGGTTCAGATCCCGTCAGCTGGGCCAGCTCGATGAAGTTGGGGACCAGCACGTCCACCCGATCCATGAGTGCGACCGGGAGCGCCCCGGGGGTCGACGGGGCCGGCGCCGGGTTCAGCACCACGGTCCCGCCCGCGGCTAGTGCAGCATTGGTCACGGTTTCCGCCGGAATCTCCAGCTGGAGCAGAACCACCGCAGCATCGGCCAGCACAGCTGACGCACCGTCAAGGTCCGATGAGCTGACGTGGGCATTAGCACCCGGGCTCACCACGATGGCGTTGTCCCCGTCGGCGTTCACCCCGATCAGGGCGATCCCGCTGGGGGCTCCGGCATCGACCGCCAGATGGCTGGTGTCCACGCCCGACGCCTCGAGCGATGCCTTCAGAGTGGCGCCGGTGTCATCGGACCCCACGCGACCCACGAAGGTCACCGCCGCTCCCTGTCGTGAGGCGGCTACCGCTTGATTGGCTCCCTTGCCTCCCGGAACGAGGGCGTGGTCGCCGCCCATCACCGTCTCGCCGGTCATCGGGTGGTGGGGGACCGGCACGACGATGTCGAGGTTGACTGAACCGACCACGACGACACGGGGGGAAGGCATGTCCGAGAGCATGGCATCCCCGGCGGGTCGAACCCTGCCTGACGGAACGCTGGGTCAGGCCGTGCCGGGGAAGCGGCGAACCAGTGTCGACGAGGTACCCGCCCGGTCGAGGAATCGGGCCACGTCACGCCCCACGGTCTCAGCCGACGAGGGCGTGGCGTAGAAGTTGTTCCGCCAGTCCTCCTCGGTGGCCAGCAGGATCTCCGAGATCGCGTCGCAGCCGGCCACGTTCTGAAGAGCGACGTGCTTGCGAACCACGTTCTGGCGATAGGCGCCAAACCCGTGGTGGGTGCGGGCCACCTCGGCGTGGGAGCGGTAACGCTCCACGAACGTGTCATCGTCCAGGTCGCCTCGTCGAGCCACCAGGGACACCATCAGGAGGGCGTCCGGCGAGAGCGCGGCGTCGCCGCGATCTCCGAGGCTGGCGCCCCACACGCGATGGCGATCCACCTCGAGCACACCCAGGAGATGCTCGGGGGTGAGGAAGTGAGTCTCGCCGGTGATCCAGATCAGCGCCGTCCAGGTCGGTCTGGCTACCGGCATGGAGCGAGCTCTCAGTAGGTGGAGCCGGTCCTGATCTACCAGGTCCACCGTCAGGACGCCGGGTCGGGACGCCAGCGCCTCAGCATCGGGCGCCGGATCATCCGTTAGCAGACAACGCACATTGTCCATCGGCCCAGCATCCCCCTGCGGGTCAACGGCTGCCACACTCAGGTCATGCTCCACATCGATGATGCCGACCGAGTCCGTCTCCTCCGGATTGACCGACCCGAAGCCCTCAACGCCCTCGACGAGGCCCACTACGACGCACTGGCCGACGCCCTCGATGGTGCCCGGACGTCGGCTGAGGTAGCGGTGGTGGTCCTCACCGGCACCGGCCGAGCCTTCTGCGCCGGGACCGACCTCGGCGACATGGAGCGCCGCAAGGACCCCGACTCGGGATTCGTGCCGGGTCGGCATGGCTTTGCTGGATTCATGGACCGACTGTCCACCTTCCCTAAGCCAGTCGTGGTGGCCGTCAACGGGTTGGGTATCGGTATCGGTGCCACAGTGATCGGCCACGCCGACCTCGTCTTCATGTCCAGTGAGGCCCGATTGCAATGCCCGTTCACCGCGCTGGGGGTGGTGCCCGAGGCCGCGTCCAGCTACCTGTTTCCCCGGCTCCTGAATCGTCAGGACGCCACTTGGGTGCTCATGAGCTCGGAGTGGATCGACGCGCAGGAATGCCTGCGGATGGGCCTGGCGTGGCGGCTGTGTGCCCCCGAGGCCCTCATGGACGAGGCCATGAGCCACGCCCGGCGTCTGGCGGCCAAGCCGGTGGCGTCATTAGTCGCGTCCAAGCAACTACTGACCGCACCGCTGGCCGAAGCCATTGCCGAAGCCCGCGTACGCGAGGACCGGCAGTTCGCTGAACTGATGGGTGGCCCAGCCAACGCCGAGGCGCTCCGGGCGTTCGCCGAAAAGCGGCCGCCGGACTTCACCGGGATGTAGAAACCGGCCTAGGCGACCGGTCCGCCGGCCACTTCCTGAAGGCGCTTGACCGCGCCGACCATGACCTTGCGGGCCACGGTAGGGCTCTGGTCCAGCAGGCTGGAGAACTCGCGGCGGTTCAGGATCTCAACGACCATGTCGGCCTCGGCGGTCACCGTGGCTGAGCGGGGGGTGCCGGCGATGAGGCTCATCTCGCCCAGAAAGTCGCCGGCGCCGAGGGTTGCCACCAGGCGGCCGCCGCGGCGGACCGAGGCCTGGCCGTCCACGATGATCATGAACTCGCGGCCCGGTTCACCCTCGGTGGTCAGTGTCCGACCGGCGGGCACCTCGACACAGGTCATGAGGCGGGCCAGCGAGCGCTGTTGACCCTTGCTCAACTCGGAGAAGAGGCCGACGCCGGCCAATGCGGACTGGCGGCGGTCGTGTCGTAAAGCCATGGTTGGTCTCCCGTGTCCAGGTCCCGGCCGGTCCGGGCCACCCGTCTAGCATCGCATCGGCCCGGTGGTTCCACGCCGGTTCGTGACGGCTATCACCTGTGTCGTCGGACTCGTCGAACAGCGATTCCGGGAGAGACCTACTTGACGGCGACCGGTGCGACTGGGCTCCCCACGGCGTCCACGAAGGGCTCCGGAGTGGCGCTGAGGAGGAACTCGTACACACCGTCGGCGGCACAATCGTCCGAGAGGGTCTCAAGGTCCCAGTTCTGACCCTGGGTCAACCCCATATCGACCAGTTGGAGTAGGTGCACGGCCAATGTGTCGGCTTCTGACGGGTACACCTCGAAGGCCAGGGTGTCATTGGCAACCGCAGCGACGTCGTGATCGTGCATCCACGCCACGCTGGACAGCCCCATCCCGGCATTGGAGCCGTCCTGGCTGGGACCGAGGCAGTAGGCCATCCCACCGGACTCGTGGTAGATGGCCATCCTTCCGGTCCGGACTAGGACGATGTCACCCGACCGCACCTCCACGCCACCCAGCGCTGCCGCCTCGTCCAGGTCGTCGGCGGTGATGGCGTACGGACAGTCCAAGACGTCGACACCCTTGGACCGGGCCACGTCCAGCAGCACACCACGGGAGACGACACTCCGGAGGTGGTGGATCCCGCAGAGCGAGGCGCCGGCCCCTGTGATGGTCGCTGAATCGAAGCCGTTGTACATCAGGCCCGAGTAGGACACGTGGCCGAGGCCGTCCCAGTGGGTGCCGGCCTGCAGGCCCATGGTGACGTGGTCGTCACTGGTGTGGAACGCGTCGGGGCCGGCCTCTGGATCCAGGGCCTCGTTCACGGCATGCATGGTGCGGGTTGGGTTGTCGCGACCGGGGACGAACCCGGCCTGAACGCCCTCGTGTTCGAGGGGGACAGCCAAGGCAATGGTTCGTCCGTGCCGGACGCCGCCCGCAGCGGCAGCCACCACCTCGGGTGTGATTAGGTTCAGGGTGCCGATCTGGTCGTCGTCACCCCACCGCCCCCAGTTGCGGACACGGGCGGACAGCGCCTGGAACTCTTCGGACATCGGCATGTGGGCTCCTGCTTTCCTCAGTGTCCGGTGTATTCAGTAACCGGCTTCGACGTCGACTACGTCAACGAGGGGTTGTCCGGCCAGCCAGCGTTCGAGATTGTCGGCGAAGGCGGCGTGAAGCCGCTCGATGGCTCCGGGGTCCGCCCACGACACGTGAGGGCTGAGCCGTACCTTGGGGTGGTCGTAGAGCCAGTGGCCAGCGGGGAGCGGCTCGGGATCACAGACGTCGAGCGAGGCCAGCCCGAGGTGGTCGGCGTCCAGCGACCGTCTTAGCGAATCCTGGTTGACGATGCGGCCCCGGGCGATGTTGACGAGGTGAGCCCCCGGCTTCATGGCGGCTAGCAGGCCGTCATCGACCATTCCCTCGGTGGCCGGCGTGAGCGGAGCACCCACCACCACGTGGTCGGCATCGGCCACCGCGGCCCGCACATCGGTCGAGAACGTCATTCCGTCAGGCATACCTGGTACGGGGCCGGGGTCACCGGAGCGGGTCACCGCCATCATCTGGCATCCGAAGGGAGCAAGTCGCCGGGCGACGGCCCGGTTGATGGACCCAAAGCCGATGAAGGCCACCGTAGCGCCGTCCAGTGTTCCCAGGTCGGCCAGCACCCAGTGGCGGGGCGGCTCGGTGACCCACCGGTCGGGGAGCTGCTTGACCGCGGTCAACAGCATGGCCACCACCCATTCGGCGATGGGGACGGCGTTGACCCCTCGGGCACAGGTCAGCGTGCGATCGCCCAACTGGTCGAATGGGAAGTGGTCGACACCCTGGCCAAGCGCATGGACCCAGGTGACCCCCCGTTCCAGCACCTCCTTGAGGTTGCCGGTGAGGGCTGCCTGGGTGATGCAGGCCACGCCCGACACCTCGTCGGGCACCGGACCATCGGTGGGGACCGGGATGAAGTCCACGGTCGGGAACCGCGCCCGGATGGCGTCGGAGGGAAAGTGCTCGCCCCACAGGTGGACGAGGACCGGGGTCCGGTCAGGGGAGTCCATGGCCGGGAGTCTGGCACGGTGTCGCGAGCGCCTTCCGACCGGCCAGAGTCTCGCTATGGCTGCAGGGCCAGCGCAGGAAAGGCGACGCCAGTAGGTGCTGGAGATGGCGACCCGCCTGGCTGGCGAGGATTACGACGCGGTTTGCATGACGCAGGTTCCCGACGAGGCTGAGGTGGCGTTGGCCACGCTCTACAGCTAGTTCACCGGCAAGAACCTCCTAATCCTCGCCGTGATGGACGGTCGACCATCTCAAGGGACGCCGTGCTACGACGCCTTCACCGTCGAACTGCTACAGAACTAGCCTGCTCTTCCTTCCAATCGGCGATCTCGTCGACCTGTTCGTCGATGTGCTCGACCGGGGGGCGGTGGCGATGGCAGCCAGGAGCCCCTCGGGGTCGGCCGTGCCGATCGAGAACGTGCGCCGCTTGTCGGCCAGGGTGAGTTCGACGGAGTCCCGGCCCCAGACCCGCCACAGCGTGCCGCCGGGGACGAAGCGGATGCCCCAGCCGTAGCGGGCGCCGTGGGTGGTGACCTGCTGGGAGGTGACGTCAGCGAGCGCGATTCGTCTGCGGGGCCAGCCCCAGTGGAATACCGCCACGACCTCGCCGTCAGCGACGGAAATGGTGAGCGTCATGAAGGCCCGGATCGCCACGAGTACAACGAGCAGCGAAGGGACGCTCCAGAGGAGCACCTCTGCAGTCACACCGACCACCACCAGGGAAATTAGCCAAGGCAGCAGCACTGTCGGGTAGAGCAAGGCCCACGGCCGGGGCACTCGGTTGACGTACCGGTAACTCATGGCGCGGATCCAGCTCAGCGGGTTCGCTCGCGGATCAGGACCTCCTGGGCCACGGTGGCCACGTGCACACCTGACGGGGCGAACACCTCGCCCACGGCCAACCCCCGGGCGCTGGCCAGGCCATGGGACCGTAGGTCGTGGAGCAGCCACTGGTCGGGCGGCGGTGGCCGGTGAAACCAAATGGAGTGGTCGAGGCTGGCCCCGATGAAGATTTCGCCGTAGGTGGTCACCGAGTCGTCACGGACCTGGTCGATCCGGGGGTGGGTGCTGCCCACCGCATTGGTGGGGATGTCGTCGGACGTGTACGCCAACGCACACGCCTGAAGCCGGGGGTCGTCGCCCAAGTCGTCGAACACTTTTAGCCAGATGGCGGATCGGCCGACGGACTGGTGGGCCACACGGCGACCGAGGAGTTCCCAGTCCTCTACGGTGCCCGAACCGGGTTCGCCGACGTCGTCGGGAAGTTTCGACTCCTGGATGTCGGCCTGCTTCTCGTGGAGCTGGAACGAGCACGCCAGGTTCAGGATCGCTCCGTCGGACTGGCGGGCCACTACCCGTCGGGTCACGAACGATCGGCCGTTGCGGATCCGGTCCACCTCGTAACGAATCGGCTCGTCGCTCGTGCCGCCCCGGATGAAGTAGGCGTGCAGCGAGTGCACGTGATGGTCGGAGTCGACCGTGGCCTGGGCGGCCCGCAGTCCCTGGGCCACCACCTGGCCGCCGTAGACGCGGCCCCACGGGTATTCGGGGCTGATCCCGACGAAAACGTCGGGACCGTGGGACTCCAGCGACAGGAGGGTAGCGAAATCGGTGACGTCCCAGGCCATGTCAGGCGTTCTTGTCCAGAGCGGAGCCACCGTGGAGGGCCATCCCGACGTGGAGGGCAATGCCGTGGACCAGCCCGGCCTCGTTGAGGCGCATGCGGTTGGAGTGCAGCGGCGGAGCCTTGCGGGGGTCGGCCTCGTCGTCCGGGCAGACGCCGAGGAATGCCATGACCCCGGGAACCTTTTGGAGCACGTAGGAGAAATCCTCCCCGCCCATGGCCGGTGCCGGCATGACCCGGTGGCTCTCGTTGCCGAGGGTCGTCGTGCAGACCTCAGCAAACCGGGCAGCTTCGGTGGGGTCGTTCATGGTGACCGGGTAGCCGTCGACCATCTCGAGGGACGCCGTACAGCCGTGGGCCTCGGCTACCCCGTGCACGGTCCGGGCCACCGCTTCGCGGATACGCGTGCGGGTGTGTTCCGATACGCATCGGATGGTTCCTTCGAAGAACGCCGTCTCAGGAATCACGTTGGTCGTGGTGCCGGCCACCAGATGTGCAACGGTCAGCACTGCCGGGTCGAACACGTCGATCTCGCGGGTCACAGCAGTCTGCAGCGCGGTGATGATCGCAGCGGTGGCCGGGATGGGGTCGGTGGTGTGATGGGGAGCCGATGCATGGCCGCCTCGGCCGGTGATGGTGACGGTGATCGAGGTGTCGCCGGCCAGCAGCGCTCCGGCCCTGCTGCTGGCGGTACCGATCCGCTGGTTGGGGCTGACATGGAGGGCAAATGCCCGGTCTACGCCATCCAGCACGCCCTCGTCGATCATGATCCGGGCGCCAGCGAAGCCCTCCTCGCCGGGTTGGAACATGAAGCGGACCCGCCCCTGAATCTCGTCCCGCCGGGTCGACAGGACCCGGGCGGCACCAACCAGCATCGCCGTGTGAGCGTCATGGCCACAGGCATGGGCCCGACCCTCGACCGTCGATTGGAAGTCCAGGCCGGAGTCCTCGGTCATGGGGAGCGCATCGGTGTCGGCTCGCAGTAGGACCGTCGGACCGTCGTGTGCGCCGACCAGGTCGGCCACCACTGAGGTACAGCCGGTTCCGGTCCGGACATCGAGACCGAGTCCGTCTAGCGCAGCCAGGACCCGGACTTGGGTGGACGGGTTGTCCAGCCCCAGTTCGGGGTGGCGGTGCAGGTCTCGTCGCAGGGCGATGATGTCGTTGGTGACGGCCGAGGCCGCATCGAGGAGTTGGTGCATGGCCCCATCATGGCCGTCCGAGCCGCACGCCGTCGGGGCCGGACGGGCAGAATACGTCGATGAGCGAATCGACCGAGATCTCCGGAGCACTGACTTCTGAGGCCATCCACGCCGCGCTCGACGCACTCTTGGACCGCCGGGATCCCGATGTGTCGGGCACGGTGCTGGGTGCAGGCAGCGACGACCTCGAGGGCGGGCGACGGTTCCTTGATGTGTTGGTCGATGGTGGTTGGATGGTTCCGTCCTGGCCGATTCGCCACGGGGGCCGGGGTGCTGGTGCTGCCGAGGCAGCCCGTATAGGCGCCGCCATGGGGGCCTATGACGTGGCCGACCTCTATCCCTACGGGGTGGGACTGAACCTGGTCGGGCCGGTGCTGTTGGAGCGAGGCTCGTCTGACCAACAGAAGCGGTGGTTGCGACCGATTGCTGACGGGTCGGAGATCTGGTGCCAGATGTTCTCCGAGCCTGACGCCGGTTCGGACCTGGCCAATGTCGGCATGCGTGCCGAACGCGACGGCGACGAGTGGATCTTGAACGGCTCCAAGGTCTGGACGTCGCGGGGGACCTATGCCCGGTGGGGGATGTGTCTGGCACGCACCGACGTCTCGCTGGCCAAGCATCGTGGGCTCACCATGTTCGCTGTCGACATGACGGCGCCCGGCGTGGAAATCCGACCGCTCGAACAAATCAACGGCGACCGGCACTTCACCGAGGTGTTCGTGTCCGACGTCCGGGTGGCCGACGCCGACCGGATCGGCGATCTGGGTGCCGGCTGGGGCCTGACCGTCGAGACGCTGGCCCACGAGCGGGCCACCATTGGCGGCCGGGCCTTCGGCGGCGGTGACGACGAGGCACACGGCCTGCCGTCCTGGATGGAGGACTGGCGGGCCGCTGGCCATCTGGTCGACGCGGTGGCCCGGCAGCGTGCCGTGCGGGCGTTCATCCTTCATCGGGTAAACCAGCTCACGGTGGCTCGGGCGGCTGCCGCACTGGTTGAGGGCGAGGCGCCGGGGCCGTCGGGTTCGGGGGCCAAGCTGCGGAGCGTGGCGGCATTCAAGGCCCGGGCCTACCTGGGCAAGGACCTGAGCGGGCCCGCCGGAATGCTGTCGGACGCCGACGGCCACCTGGAGTTCCTGACCGCACCGTCGATGTCGATCCGCGGCGGTACCGATGAGGTGCAACGCAACATTGTGGGCGAACGGATCCTCGGCCTACCCGGTGAGCCTCGGGTCGACAAGGATGCGGCCTACGCCGACCTGAAGAAGAGCCGCTGATGCGGGCCGTCGTACTAGACGGCCATGGTGGACCGGAGGTCCTGACCGTCCATGACGTGCCAGATCCGGAACCAGCGCCGGGCGAGGTGCTGGTCGA
>JAAZZG010000020.1:5516-16834 GCA_014237715.1 Acidimicrobiales bacterium | reverse complement strand
GAAAGCGGTCCACCAGAACCGGCCGCTCGGCGGACAGGCCGCCCTCGATACCCAGGCTTCCGAAGGCGCTTAGTGCGGCCATGGCACGGTCCAACTGGTCGTCGTCATAGACGATCTCCATGGCCCGACCGCCCAGCACGTACGACGGACGAACGAGGACCGGGTAGCCGACCTCGGCCGCGATGGCCCGGGCCCCGGCAGCGTCCACCGCGGTGCCTCCCGGCGGCTGGGGTACGTCCAGACGGTCGCACAGGGCGTTCCACTGTTCGCGATCCTCCGCTAGGTCGATGGAGGTCGGGCTGGTTCCGGCCACCAGCTCGGGCGGCAGGGTCGAAGCCAGTTTCAACGGGGTCTGGCCGCCGAGGGACACGATGATCCCCACCGGCTGCTCGGCCGCCACGATGTTGGCGACGTCCTCTTCGGTCAGCGGCTCGAAGTAGAGCCGATCGCTGGTGTCGTAGTCGGTCGACACGGTCTCCGGATTGCAGTTGACCATGATCGTCTCGAACCCGGCCTCGCGTAGGGCGAAGCTGGCGTGCACGCAGCAGTAGTCGAACTCGATGCCCTGGCCGATGCGGTTGGGGCCAGACCCCAGGATCATGACCTTGGGGCGATCCGACGGTCGGACCTCGTCCTCGTCCTCCCACGCCGAGTAGTGGTAGGGCGTCTCCGCCGCGAACTCGGCCCCACAGGTGTCGACCGTCTTGTAGGTCGGGAACACCCCGGCAACCTCACGGGCGGCTCGAACCTCGTCGACCCCGCACCGCCAGAGGTGGGCCAACTGGGCGTCGGCGAAGCCCAACTGCTTTGCCCGACGCCAGTCCCGCCGATCCAGGTCGGGCACGAGGCCACTGGTTGAGCCACCACCCCCCTCGAGGGCTAATCCCTCGAGAAACAGCCGCTCCTCGGAGATGGCCAGAATCTGGTCCAGGAACCACGGATCGACCTTCGTCGCCTCGTACACCGTCTCCAGAGGCACACCGCGACGTAGCACGGCCTCCAACTGGTTGATCCTGGCGGGCGTGGCGATCGCCGCGTTTGCCAGCAGTGCGTCGTTGTCGAGGTCATCAAGCGCCGCTTCCGCCGGGTCGCCGTTCAGGCCGAGGCGGCCGTTCTCCAGTGACCTCATGGCCTTCTGGAGCGACTCGGGGAAGGTACGCCCGATGGCCATGACCTCGCCCACGGACTGCATCGAGGTACCGAGCACACCCGATGTTCCGGGAAACTTCTCGAAGGCCCACCGGGGAATCTTGGTGACCACGTAGTCGATGGTCGGCTCGAAGGCCGCCGGCGTCTTCTTCGTGATGTCGTTGGGAATCTCGTCGAGCGTGTAGCCGACGGCCAGCTTGGCGGCAATCTTGGCGATCGGGAAACCGGTGGCCTTCGACGCCAGCGCCGAGGATCGACTCACCCGAGGATTCATCTCGATGATGACCTGTTGGCCGGTGGCCGGATCAACGGCGAACTGCACGTTTGATCCGCCGGTCTCAACACCGACCCGACGCAGGCAGGCAAACGCCGCATCCCGCATCTCCTGGTACTCGACGTCGCTGAGGGTCTGGGCGGGCGCCACGGTGATCGAATCACCGGTGTGTACCCCCATCGGATCCACGTTCTCGATCGAACAGATAACCACGCAGTTGTCGGCGCGGTCCCGCATCACCTCGAGCTCGTATTCCTTCCAGCCGGCGATCGACTTCTCGATCAGGATCTCGGAGATGGGGCTGGCCGCGATGCCGTTGGCCGCCACCTTCTCGAACTCTTCGGCGGTCGACGCGATGCCCGTCCCCCGGCCGCCCAGGATGTAGGCGGGCCGGATGACTACCGGTAGTCCGAGCCCGGCAACTACGGCTCGGGCCTCGTCCATCTCGTGGGCCACGCCGGAGGGCGGCACGGCGAGGCCGATCTCCTGCATCGCCACCTTGAATCGCTCCCGATCCTCGGCCGTGGCGATGGCCTCGGCATCGGCGCCGATGAGCTCCACGTCGTAGCGGTCCAGCACACCGGCTTCGACCAGTTCCATCGAGAGGTTCAATGCCGTCTGTCCACCCAGGGTGGGTAGGAGAGCATCAGGCCGCTCCCTGGCGATGATGGCCTCCAGCACGTCGAGCCGCAGAGGTTCCACGTAGGTGGCGTCGGCGAAGTCCGGGTCGGTCATGATCGTCGCCGGGTTCGAGTTGGCGAGGATGACCCGGTAGCCCTCCTCCCGAAGAACGCGACAGGCCTGGGTTCCGGAGTAGTCGAACTCGCACGCCTGACCGATCACGATCGGCCCCGAACCGATCAGCAGGATGCTCTCGATGTCATTACGGCGGGGCATCAGGCCACCCCTCCCGGCATGGCACCGGACGCCGTGCCCCGAACTCGTGCCATCAGGTCCTCGAACTCATCGAACAGATACCGGCTGTCATGTGGACCCGGACCGGCTTCGGGGTGGTACTGGACGCTGAACGCCGGCACGTCCAGGCAACGGATGCCCTCCACGGTCTGGTCGTTGAGGTTCACATGCGTCAGCTCGGCGGTGGGGATGGACCCCTCGGCCACGCAGTAGTTGTGGTTCTGACTGGTGATCTCGACGGCTCCGGTGGCCAGGTTCCGCACCGGGTGATTGCCTCCGTGGTGGCCGAACGGGAGCTTGTAGGTCTCGGCGCCGATAGTTCCGGCCAGCAACTGGTGTCCGAGGCAGATCCCGAACACCGGCACCTCGCCGAGAAGGGCACCGATCTGGGTGCGGACGTCGGCCAGGGGCCCCGGGTCACCGGGACCGTTGGAGAGGAACACGCCGTCGGGCTCCATGGCCAGGACGTCGAACGCTGACGTGGACGCCGGCACGATCGTGACCTCTCCCAGCCCGGCCAGGTGTCGGATGATGGTGGCCTTGATGCCGAAGTCGAAGGCGACAATGCGTCGACCACCACCGGTCGAAGCCACGGTGGTCGGCGCGTCGCGCGTCACCGTCGACACCAGATCGAGGCCGTCGGTGCCCGGTTCGACGTTCGCTGCCTCTGTGAGCGTGGCCAGGTCCGCCGTTCCGAAGGCGCCCGGCATGGCGCCCGCGTCGCGCAGGTGGCGGGTGAGGCGCCGGGTGTCGATTCCGGTGATGCCCGGCACGCCATGGGTCCTAAGTAGTCCGTCGAGGTCGTCCTCGGCCCGCCAGTTGCTGCGACGTCTGGCTAGGTCACGGACGACCACGCCACGACAGAACGGTCGCCGACTCTCGTTGTCGTCGGGACTGATCCCGTAGTTGCCCAGGTGAGAGACCGTGAAGGTGATGATCTGACCGGCGTAGGACGGGTCGGTGATGACCTCCTGGTATCCCGACAACACCGTGTTGAACACGACCTCACCGCTGGCCACGCCGTTGGACGGTGTGGCACCAATGGCCTCACCCTCGAAGACCTCACCGTCGGCCAGCACCAGGACCGCTTCGGCAGGGCGATGCCGACGGTTCCGATGCGGTTCGCGGGTGGATTCACTCAACGTTGGGCCTCGCCATCGACCACGACCAACTCACCGGCGCGAATGGTGTGGCGTACCCGCCCCCTCAGGGTGTCACCCTCGTAGGGGGTGTTGCTGCTCCGGCTGGCCATCGCCGTACCGGACACCGTCCATGTCTCATCGGGGTCGACGACACAGAGGTTCGCCGGGGCACCGGGCACCAACGACACCCCGTGTCGATCTGCGATGCCGGCAATGGCCGCCGGCTTCCATGAGAGCACGGCTAGCACTTCGGGAAGGTCCAGTCCCGACTCGCCCAGGGTGAGGGCAAAAGCCGTCTCCAGGCCCAGCATTCCCGGAGGGGCCTCGTCGAAGGTTCGCTCCTTGGCGTGCGGTGCGTGCGGTGCATGGTCGGTGGCAACCGCATCGATGGTCCCGTCGGCGAGACCGGCCCGGATCGCTGCCACGTCGGCATCGGTCCGCAGCGGCGGGTGGACCTTGAACACCGGGTCGTAGGTGGCGCACGCCGCATCGGTCAGGGTGAAGTGATGGGTGGTCGCCTCGGCCGTCACCGGAAGGCCGGCCGCCTTGGCGCCACGCACCATGGCCACCGAACTTGCCGTGGAGAGGTGTTGGAAGTGCAGGTGGGCACCGGTGAGTCGAACCAGGGCGATGTCTCGCATCACCATTAGTTCCTCGGCCTCCGCCGGTTGGCCGGGAATGCCCAACCGCGACGACCATTCCCCTTCGTGCATGTAACCACCGGCCGACAACGCCGACACCTCGCAATGCTGGGCCAACAGCACCGGTCGACCCAGGCGACGGGTCAGGCCGGTGCTGTATTCCATGACCCGCCGCATGAGGCGGGGGTCCTGGAGACCGGTGCCGTCGTCGGTGAAGATCCCGACACCGGCGTCCACCAACTCGCCCATGGGCGCCATGTCGGTGCCCGCCCGATCCACCGTCATGGCCGCCGACGGCACGATCTCGCACGTCGACCGTCGCCCGAGGGCCCGGACCTGTTCGACCACTGCCACGCAGTCGGTGGTCGGATCGGTGTTGGGCATGGCCACCAGTGCCGTGTAGCCACCGAGCGACCCTCCCCTTGCGCCGGTCTCGATGGTCTCGGCCTCTTCCTGGCCCGGCTCACGGAGGTGGGCGTGGAGGTCGACGAAGCCTGGGGAAACGACGCACCCCGATGCATCCAGGTCGAGGTCGCCGGTCAACCCGGTGCCGACCGCGGCAATCCTTCCGTCCTCGCTGATCTCGACGTCGAGGGTCCGTTCGCCATCGGCGTCGATGATGCGGCCGCCTCGCAGGACAACGCTCATGGTCGAACCCCTTCGTCGCCAGATGCTGAACCACCGGTCACTGAACCACCGGTCGGTGCCGGGGTTCGGCCCGAGCCCAGGAGCAGGAACAGGACCGCCATGCGAACCGACACCCCGTGGACCACCTGGTCGAGGATGACCGATCGTTGGTCGGCCGCTGCGGCCGCAGAGATCTCGACTCCGGGATTGGTCGGACCCGGATGCAGGATCAGAGCATCGTCGGACAGGCGAGCCGCTCGTTCGACCGAGAGTCCGAAGTCCGTGGCGTACTCGCGCATCGACGGGATCAGCCCCTCGGTGATGCGTTCGCTCTGCATCCGTAGGAGGTAGATGGCGTCTAGTCCGGCCAGCAGTGGGTCCAGTTCGTGGCTCACCGTGACCGGCCAGCCATCCACGGCAGGTGGCAACAGTGTGGCCGGGGCCACGAGTACCACCTCGGCCCCCAACGCAGTGAACGCCAGGACGTTGGAGCGGGCCACCCGGGAGTGTCGGACGTCGCCCACGATGGCGATTCGCATGCCATCCAGGGATCCACGGCGCTCCCGGAGGGTGTAACAGTCGAGGAGGGCCTGAGTGGGGTGCTCGTGGCAGCCGTCACCGGCATTTATCACGGAGGCATTAGTCCATCCGGCCACCCGGTGGGCGGTCCCAGCCATCGGATGGCGGACCACAAGTGCGTCGGCACCGTAGGAGGCCACGACCTCGACCGTGTCCCGCAGGCTCTCACCCTTGCTGAGGGACGAACCGCCGGCGGTAAAGGCGATGGTGTCGGCCGACAGACGACGGGCCGCGGTGTCGAAGGACATTCGGGTCCGGGTCGAGTTCTCGAAGAAGACGGTGGCCACTGTGCGGCCGCGCAAGGCAGGCACCTTCGGAATGGGCCGACGACCGACCTCTGCAAACGTGTCCGTCAACTCGAGCAACTCCTCGAGTTCGGACCGGGACATCCCGTCGATTCCCAACAGGTGTCCGGCCGTCGGGCTCATCGTCGTGACTGTCACTTCTCCATCGCTCCGAGGTCGACGCCCACCTCGTGTACGTCGACCACCTCGTCTCGCCGGGTCGGAAGGTTCTTGCCCACGTAGTCCGGCCGGATGGGCAGCTCCCGATGGCCGCGGTCGACCATGACCGCCAACTGGATGGATCGGGGTCGACCGAAGTCACAGACCGCATCGAGTGCGGCCCGGATAGTTCGACCGGTGAACAAGACGTCGTCGACCAGGATCACGATCCGACCATCGAGGTCGGTCGAGAGGTCCGTGGTGGCCTCAGCGACCACCGGACGGATGCCGATGTCGTCGCGGTGTAGCGCCACGTCGAGGGTGCCCACCGGTGGTCGGATGCCCTCGATCTCCTCGAGGGTCTCGGCGAGGCGTTCGGCCACCGGCACGCCACCGGTCTGGAGACCGACCACGACGATCTCGTCTAGTCCGTGGTTCCGCTCGATGACCTCATGGGCCATGCGACGGATGGCCCGGCCCATGTCATCGGCGGTCATGATCCGCGCGTGGGACACAAAAACGCCCCCGAACGGGGGCGTCTGGCTTCGTTCTCTTTCGGCCATCGGCCTCATCTCCTCGATCCGTACGGGCCTCTCGGGACCCGCTTCACGGTCGAGTGGGGATCCTACACGCGCGTCGATGTCACGCGTCCGGCCGATCTTCAGAGATCAGGTCTTCAGAGGCTCGGACCACAGGGTCCTCTATTCCAGTAACGGGTTCGGAGTCAGGTCGCACCGATGCGAACACGAACCGTCGTGGGGCAGCGTCGGTGGCCATGGGGGCCTCGGGACCAGATGAGAGAAGCTTGAATCCGGCTGCACGAGCCACGGCAGCGGACGCCGGGTTCGCCGGGTCCACTTCGGCCACTACGGCACGCAGGGCGAGCGGGCCGGCATGGGCCCAGGCGGTCAACACCCTGACCATCGACGTGGCCACCCCCCGTCCGCGTTCAGACGCCGCCACCCACCAACCGATTCGGGCCGCACCCCGCTGCACATCAAAGGTCGAGAGTCCCACCTCTCCGAGTAACCGGCCGTCGTTGACCGCCACACCGACCAGATCCAGTGCCAGGCCAGCTTCTCGGCGCCGTTCCTCGCCGGCTATCCACCGTGCCGCTGCATCCGAATCGACGTCATCGGGAACGGTCGTCCAACGTCGAACCTCTGGATCTGCCCAGGCCTCCACTAGGTCGTCCCGATCACCAATCGCCCACCGCCGCAACTCCAGGCCGTCGACCACCAGCGGTGGATCGGGGACGACCAGTCGATGTCGCCCGGTCACACCCGAGTGTCGGTCACGTCGCGTCGTCCGACTCGGAACCAACTTTGGAACGGGTTTCGGGACGGGCCACGGCAGCTACCGCCGAGACGACGCCGTTCACGAAACGCGACGAACGATCCGTCGAGTAGTCGCCCGCTAGGTCCACCACTTCGGACAACACGGCAGACGTGGGAACGTCGACACGGTGGCACAACTCGTAGACGGCCATCCGCAGGAGCGCCCGGTCCACGGCCGGCATCCGGTCGGTCCGCCAGCCTTCCGCGTGACGCCCGATCAGCACATCGAGCTCGTCGAGTGTGGCGGCCACCCCCTGCACGATCTCTACGGCGTATTCCGAAGGGGCCACCGGCCGGTCGGCCAGCACCTCAAGTAGGTCGCGGCCCTGCGCCTCAGCGGCGTAGAGCACGCCCAGGGCGGTCTCGCGGGCCTCTCGGCGCGATCCGATTGCGTTGACGGGGTCCGCTGCCACTGTTCGCCTATTCCCTCTGCTCGACTCGTTGTTCAGCAGGCTCAGGCCCGGCTGAGGTACTCGCCCGAACGGGTATCGACCTTGACGCGCTCGCCGTTCTCGATGAACAACGGCACCTGAACGGTCAGCCCGGTTTCCAGGGTCGCCGGCTTACGGGCCCCGGACACCCGGTCGCCCTGAAGGCCAGGTTCGGTCTCGGTGATGTCCAGGTCGACCGATGCCGGGAGTTCCACACCGATGACCTCCTCGCCGAACAGCAGGATGATTGCCGTGGCCTGCTCCACGATGTAGTTCGACGCGTCACCGAGGGTCGACGGTGAGACCTGCATCTGGTCGTAGGTCTGGTCGTCCATGAAGACATAGTCGGCGCCATCCCGGTACAGGAACTGCATCGACCGCTTGTCGATCATGGCCCGTTGCACTTTCTCGCCGGCCCGGAAGGTGCGATCCACCACCGACCCGGTACGGACGTTTCGCAACGTCGTGCGGACGAAGGCATGACCCTTGCCCGGTTTCACGTGCTGGAACTCGACCACCTGAACGAGGTCGGCCTCGATCTCGAGGGTCATCCCGTTTTTCAGGTCATTGGTGGTGATTGTGGGCATGGTCGCTCCGGACTCGGGGGCAGCGGACTCGATCGGTGGATCAGAGGATCTTCGGGTAACCGGTGAGTGGACGGTGGCCGTCGCTGGTGACCAGCACCGTGTCCTCCCAGCGCACGCCACCCATCCCGGCGACGTAGGCCCCGGGTTCAACGGTGACCACCTGTCCGGCCCTGAGGCTACCGCTGGCTGTGGAGGCCACGGCCGGGCCCTCGTGGATGTCGAGGCCTACGCCATGGCCCGTTCCGTGCGAGAAGGCCTCCCCTAGACCTGCCTCCACGAGGATGTCACGACACGCCCGATCTATCTCGGCTAGCGGCACGCCGTCGGCCACCAGGGCCAGTCCGGCTTCTTGGGCGTCTAGGACGGCGGACAGCAGGTTGGCTTCCTGGCCGGAGCCCGACCCTCCGACCCGGAAGGAGCGGGTCATGTCGGATCGGTAGCCGTCGTACACCCCCCCGAAGTCGCACACCACCAGGTCTCCGTCGGCCAATGGTCGGGAGCCGGGTCGGGCGTGGGGCAGGGCGCTGTTGGGGCCAGCGGCCACGATTGTCTCGAACGCGCGGTCCGACGCGCCGCCGGTCCGCATGGCGTGGTCGAGGGCCAGGGCCAGGTCGGCCTCTGTGGTTCCGGCGACCATGGTTGGTTGCACTTCGGCAAATGCCCGGTCGGCGATGGCTGCCGCGGTGGCGATTCGTGCTACTTCGCCGTCGTCCTTGACTTCTCGCAGTGCCTCGACGAGGCCGTCGGTGGCTACCGGGTCGTCGTTCAACAGTTTGGCTAGGCGCTGTTGTTCGGACCATGTGACCGATCGGGCTTCCAGGCCGATCCGGGTTGACCCGTCGGCCAGGGCGGTGACTGGTGACTGGTCGCTGCTTCCGGGCACTTCGACGTCGACTGGTGTGCCTGCGTCGGCTATCTGGGTTGGGGCCTGTTGGCTGTATCGCCCGTCGGTGATCAGTACGGCTCGCCGGTCGTCGACCCACAGGTTGCCCGCGGAGCCCGTGAAGCCGGTCAGGTAGCGGACGTTGGTGGTTCCGGTGACCAGCAGGGCGTCGACCCCGGCGTCGTCGAACAGGGCGCGTAGGGCGTCGAGTCGGTCGGCTACGGCTAGCGGCGGCAACCCGTCGACGGTTTCGTTGGTCACCTGTCTAGGAGGTCGGCTACCGCCTCGACTGCCATCCGGTAGCCGGCAGCTCCGAAGCCGGCGATCGTTCCGGCGGCCACCGGGGCTACCACCGACGTGTGGCGCCATGGCTCGCGGGCTGCCGGGTTGGAGAGGTGGAGTTCCACGATTGGGCCGTCGAAGGCCGCCAGGGCGTCGTGTATGGCCCACGCGTAGTGGGTGAAGGCCCCCGGGTTGACGACGATGCCGGCGCAGCGTCCTCGGGCGTCGTGGATGGCGTCCACCAGTTCGCCTTCGTGGTTGGACTGGACGTGTTCCAGGGCCAGTCCGCGGGCGGTCGCGGCGGCCGTGGCGCCGGCCACGTGGTCGTCCAGGGTGGCTGATCCGTAGATGTCCGGCTCCCGTTCGCCCAGCAGGTTCAGGTTGGGTCCCGACAAGAGGAGCACGGTGCGGTCGCTCATAGTCGACATCTTCCCACGGCTGCTGCCTGGTCCGGTCGCCGGTTGTTGCTCATCGGACGGCGTCGAGGGTGTCGCGTACGAGGCCCGGGTCGATGTTGGCTACCACCTCGATGCCTGTTGGGCCATCCAGGGCGAAGGTCAGGCCGTCGACGGCTTTCTTGTCGCGGGCCATGGCGGCCATCAGGTCGTCGGCTTGGGCGCCTTCGGGTAGCGAACTGGGAAGGCCGTAGCCGTCCACGATCTTTCGGTGTTCGGCTACCCGGTCGCTGTCGATTCGTTCGAGGGCTTGGCTTAGTTCGGCGGCATAGACCAGGCCGATGGCTACCGCTTCGCCGTGGCGGAGGTCGTAGTGGCCGGTGGTTTCGATGGCGTGGCCGAGGGTGTGGCCGTAGTTCAAGATGGCTCTTCGTCCGGCGTCTCGCTCGTCGGCGGCCACTATGTCGGCTTTGATTTCCACGCAGCGGGCCACCTGCTGGTCAAAGGCCAGGTCGGCTAGGTCGTCGCCTCCGAGGAAGTGGTACTTGGCCATTTCGCCCAGGCCGCAGCGCATCTCGCGTGTGGGCAGGGTGTCCAGGGTGGATGTGTCGCACAGCACGGCTGCCGGTTGCCAGAAGGCGCCGATCAGGTTCTTTCCTTCCGGGAGGTTGACGCCGGTTTTGCCGCCGATCGCTGCATCGATCTGGGCTAGCAGTGTGGTGGCGACGTGAACCACAGGTAGGCCGCGGTGGTAGGAGGCGGCGGCGAAGCCGGCCACGTCGGTAACTACCCCTCCGCCTACGCCGACTATGGCGTCGCCGCGGGTCAGGCCCCAGGTTGCGAAGGCCCGGCAGAGTTCCTCGATGGTGGACAGTGTTTTGGCTGTCTCGCCGTTCGGGATGGGAAAGATTTGGTGGTCTACGCCCGGGTCCACGACGACGGGAATGTCGGGCTGGGTGACAATGGCAACCCTTTGGACCCCGGATGGCAGTACCGAAGCCAGTTCCTCCGCTGCTTGCGGGCCGACCAGCACGGGGTAGGACCGGCCTTCGGGCAGTGCCACCTCGAGGCGGATCATTGGACGGCTCCGTCGGTGGCCGGCAGGGCGTCCACCACGAGGGCGCCGACCATCGAGACGTCCAACCCATCGGTGTCGATCACCGCGTCGGCGGCTGTCTCATAGGCCGGAGTCCGCTCGAAAGCCAGACGTCGCAGTGCTTCGACCGGGTCGCTGTCGGCGAGCAGGGGGCGGCTCGATGGGTCGCCTACCCGGGCGGCCAGCGTCTCGGGTGTGGCCCGGAGCCACACCACGGTCGCCTCCCGGGCTAGGACGGCCTGGTTGGTTTCCCGGCCCAGGACGCCTCCGCCGGTGGACAACACGATGGGGTCCACGGCTTGCATCTGGAGGCCCAGGGCCTGCTCTTCCAGGTCGCGGAAGGCTTCCTCTCCGCCTTCGTGGAAGATCACACCGATGGAGCGTCCGGCCAACTGGGTTACCGCTCGGTCCAGGTCTACGTGGCGACAACCCAGACGAGAGGCCACCGAGGCTCCGACTGCCGTCTTGCCGGCCCCCATCAGGCCGACCAGTGCCAGGTGGCGGGGGGGCGTCACGGTGGGCTCAGAGTCCATCGCG
>JAAZZG010000020.1:0-5419 GCA_014237715.1 Acidimicrobiales bacterium | reverse complement strand
TAGCTAGGACGGCACGAGCAGCAGCATCCATGACCGCTACCGGTGCCTCGGATCCCGTCCAGAGGCGAAAGGCGTGTGCTGCCTGGAACACGAGCATCGACAGGCCGTTGTGGGCTTCGATTCCGCGGCCGCGCAGGGCTGCCAACCAGGCGGTTTGCGGCGGGTGATAGATCAGGTCCACGGCTATCGCTCCGACGGCCACTGATTCAGGGTCCACGGGCAGGGCCCCGTCGTCGGTCATCCCCACCGAAGTGGCGTTGACCACCAGGTCAGCGGCAGCGACTGTGTCGGAGAGTTCGTCAGACAGGACCACTCGGCCGACCGGGCCAGCCAAGCCTGCGGCCACTTCGGCCCGGGACGCCGTGCGGTTGACTACCGCCACTTCGGCCGCCCCGGCTCTGGCCAAGGCCAGAACTACTGCGCGTGCCGCTCCCCCGGCCCCAATGACCACGGTGCTCCGGCCCGCCGGGTCAAAGCCGGTGTCGTGGCGTAGACCATCGAGGAACCCGTCCCCGTCAGTGTTGTGGCCAACCAGGCGGCCTCCCTCGGCCACAACGCAGTTCACGGCGTCAAGCAATTCTGCTTGTTCGGTCCGGTGATCTACCGCGGCGGCCACGGCCGCCTTGTGGGGCATGGTCACCGAAAGCCCGGCCAGGCCCAAGGCCCGCACGGCATCCAGCGCCTCGTCGGACCGACCCTCGGCGACCTCTAGGGCCATGAAGTGCCAGTCCAGCCCGGCCTCAGCAAACGCCGCGTTCAGAAGGGTCGGCGACAGGGAGTGCCGCACCGGGTCACCGATCACGGCAGCTAGTCGGCTCGCCCCGCTCATCGGGGGGCGTCGGTCCGGGGTCGGGCCCGGGGTCTGGTCAGGGTTTGGTTCAGCCACAACCCAGATCCTTCTCCACGCAGACCCTCCGCGCCGTCTCAAATTCGGAAGCCGTGGTGGCGAACGTGTGTGCGCCGGACACTCCGCCCTCATCGGTACGCACGTAGTACATCCACGATCCCGGATCAGGAGCCAGAGCGGCCTCCAGCGAAGCGCGACCCGGTGACGCGATGGGCGTCGGCGGCAGGCCGACCACGACTCGGGTGTTCCAGAGCGACACCACGGAGAGATCCTCGCTCGTCATCGGTTCACCGGCCGTCTTACCCACCGCGTACCGGCTTGACGCGTCGATCCCCAGACGCCAGTTGGCGGCCAACCGGTTGTGGATGACGCGGCTGATCTTCGGCCGGTCGCCGTCCAGCAGCGCCTCCTCCTCGATCAGCGATGCCAGGATCACCGCCTCGTACGGGGTCAGGCCTACCTCGGCGGACCGGGCCACGAGGTCCAACTGCTCGACCACCCGACGGAACTGCTGGTGCATTCGGAGCACCAGGCCCAGTTCGTCAGCCACGGTTGCTTCGTCCAGTTGGTAGGTGTCGCCGAATAGCAGGCCCTCGAGCGCCTGTTCCCGGTTCCCGGTCGACCCGTACTCCCATCGGAGGCGATCGCTGACCAGTGAAGCCCGCAGTTCGTCCTCTTCGAAGAGCGGCATCTCGCGCAGTAGTCGTTGCACCGTCTGCTCGACGGTGAGGCCCTCGGGAACAGTCACCCTTATGACCTCCTCGGGGATCGGCCCCTCGTCGAGGAGGGCCACCACGGCCTCGAACCCGAGGTGTTCCCTGAGGACGTAGTCCCCAGCCTGGAACGAGTACTCGATGCCGGACTCGCAGTCGATCAGCCAACGAATGGCTGTGGGGCATCGCATCCACTGACGAAGCATGGCCGGGTTGTCGACCACCCCGGCATCGCCGAGCGAAGCCACTACGTCATTGGTCGACCAGCCCTCGACAATGGAGAACTCCACCTCGTCGCCGGGAAGGGCCTCGGGCTTCATCTGGTCGTCCACCCACCCCAGGAACAGTCGATAGCCGATGACGAGGGTCAGCAGCACCAGGGCCACCACCAGTCCCCATCGTGGGAATGGCCCCAACGACGGTCGGTGACGGACCCAGCGGACATCGGGGCGGGGCTGGTGTTGATCGGGGCCCCCGTGGGAATCGGGGGCCGGCGGAGAGCCGGTCACCCGAGGGCCTCCCGGCGGGCATCCAGCCATGCCTGGAGCATCACCGCGGCGGCCACCATGTCGACCACCTTCCGGCGTTGCGGAGTTCGGAGGTCCTGTTCACGGAGGGCCCGTTCGGCAGTCACGGTGGTCAGGCGTTCATCGTAGGTCTCGACCGGAACCCCCGGTCGTTCACCCAGGACCTGCGCCAAAAGGGTGGCTTCCGCCGCCATGGCTTCGGCCATGGGGCCCACCGACCCGTCCAGGGAGTACGGGATGCCGACGACGACGACCTCGACCTCCCACTCCTCGGCGAGGCCAGCCAGGGTGCGATGTTCGCCGGGCCGGTCACCAGTCCGATGGACGACCTCGATGGGCGTGGCCACCCGGCCGTCGCTGTCGCTGACCGCCACCCCGATCCGCTTGGACCCCAGGTCCAGACCCAGGGCCCTCACCAGTCTCAGCCGACCTGGGCTGCCGCCCGCGCCTGCTCGAGTGCCTCGGCCAGGCGTTCCGGTGCCTTGCCGCCGACCGCGGTCACCTCGGGATTGGAGCGACCACCGCCACCGATGGTCCGGGCGGCCTCAGCGACCAGCGCCCCGGCGTCCAGACCACTGCCCGTCGCCACGGCGGCGACCAGGGCGGCCCCTCCCCCTTCGGGGGCGGCACCCAGGACGACGGCCCGTACCCCGTCGCGGTCACGAACCGCCATGGCCAACTGGCGCAACCCGTCGCGGTCGATCCCGTCGATCAGTGCCACAACCAGCCCGTCCTCGGCGGCCTCAGCCAGCTCGTCGGCACGCCCCAGCGCGGCCAGGGTTCGCAGGTCGGCCAACTCGACGCGAACCGCGCGGGCTTCGGCGAGTCGTTTCTCGATGCCGTCAAGGACGTCGTCGACCGGGACACCAACCAGTTCGGCAGCACGGCCCAGGACCGTCTCCACGGCACGGAGTCGATCAATGGGCGCGGTCCCGGTCAACGCTTCGATCCGCCGGATGTTCGAACCGATGGAACCCTCGGCCACGATCCTGATCGGGCCGATGTCGCCCAGGGCCGACACGTGGGTGCCACCGCATAACTCCGTCGAGTGCGGTCCGGCTTCGAGCACCCGCACGGTGTCGCCGTACTTGTCGCCGAAGAAGGCAATGGCGCCCGCCGCCTCGGCCTCGTCCTTGCTGGTCTCGTAATGGTTGCACGAGGGGTTGGCGAGAATGTCGGCGTTGGCCAGGTCCTCGACAGCGGTCATCTGTTCAGCGGTCAGGGCCTCGAAGTGGCTGAAGTCGAACCGGAGCCGATCGGGTCCGACATGGGAACCCTGCTGCTTGACGTGGTCTCCGAGGACACGACGCAGGGCCGAATGCAGGAGGTGCGTCCCGGTGTGGTTGCGTCGGATGGCCGCCCGCCGTTCGACGTCGATGGTTGCCCGGACCTCCTGGCCAACGGTCAACCCATCATCTGGTTGACTGGCCTCCGGCAACTGGATGTGGTGCCGGTGGAGACCGTCGAGGGCCAGCGTGGTGTCGAGCACCTCCAGGGTGCCACCCTCGAAGACCAACGTACCGGTATCGCCGATCTGGCCTCCCGACTCGGCGTAGAAGGGCGTGCGATCCAGCACCACCACATCATCGTCGGCGTACAGCACGGTTGCCGTGGCCTCACTGACCTCACGCCCCACGAACGTCGTGGCGCCGTGCTCTTCGAGCACGGCCCGCAGGTCACCGGCCGCCGCCGACCCGCCCGCGTTCTTCCGAGCAGACCGGGCCCGGGTCTGCTGGTCGGCCATGGCGGCCCGGAAACCCTCGAGGTCCACCCCGAGGCCACGCTCGGCGGTGATCTCCTCGGTCAGCTCCAAGGGGAAGCCGTAGGTGTCGTGGAGCTTGAAGGCCACGTCGCCGTCGAGACGGCCACCGTCGGCCAGCCCGTCCAGGGCCTCGTCGAGGATCACCGATCCGGTCCGCAGGGTCTCGCGGAACCGACGCTCCTCTCTGTCCAGGACGTCGCGCACGAAGGCGTGGTTTCGGGCCAGCTCCGGGTAGTCGAGTCCCATGATCCCTACGACGGCATCCACTAGTTCCGGCATGATCTGGTCCTCGACACCCAGCAACCAGGCATGCCGGACAGCCCGACGAATGATTCGCCGCAACACGTAGCCACGATCCTCGTTGCTGGGGAACACACCGTCGCTGATCAGGAAAGTCGACGACCGGGCATGGTCGGCGAGGATCCGCTGAGACACGTCGGTCCGGTCGCCGGACCCGTGGGGAATCCCGCTGAGTTCGCCGATACGGGTCAGGAGGCGACTGAACTCGTCGGTCTCCCAGACTGAGTCCACGCCACCCAGCACGCTCAGGATCCGCTCCAGGCCGGCACCGGTGTCGATGGACGGCGCTGGCAGCTCGGTCATCGACCCGTCGTCATGCTGCTCGAACTGCATGAACACGAGATTCCAGATCTCGATGAACCGCTCGTCGTCTCCGTGGGCCGGACCACCATCGTCTCCGAACGCCGGGCCCTTGTCCCAGAAGATTTCCGAGCACGGGCCGCACGGGCCGGTGTCGGCCATCCGCCAGTAGTTGTCCTCATCGAGACGTTGGATCCGCTCGGCGGGGACACCCACCTCGTCACGCCAGATGGCCTCCGCCTCGTCGTCACTTACGTGCACGGTGATCCAGAGTCGCTCGGGATCCAGGCCCAGAACATCGGTCACGAACTCCCAGGCGAAGGCGCAGGCCTGAGACTTGAAGTAGTCGCCGAAGCTGAAGTTTCCCATCATCTCGAAGAAGGTGAGATGCCGACTGGTGCGTCCCACCTCGTCGAGGTCGTTGTGCTTGCCGCCGGCCCGTACGCACTTCTGGACGGTGACCGCCCTGTCCCACGGCGCAGGCTGCTCGCCCACGAAGTACGGCTTGAGCGGCACCATCCCGGCCACCGTGAACAACAGCGTCGGGTCGTGGGGGATCAGGCTCCCGGATGCCTCGTGATGGTGGCCGTTCTCGATGAAGAAGTCGACGAAGGCCCGGCGGAGGCCGGCGGCGGCGAGCAGGGTCTCGGGAGTGGCAGGCATGGTCAGCCCAGCCTAGGGAAGCCACCCGTGATCGGTGGGACCTCGGAGGTCCTCGCTCCGGATGAACGGCTCAGCGTTCGCCGGGCGTCGACCGGATAGGGCGGCGGTGTCGACGCGGGGAATCGTGTTCGAAGGATCGCGCTCCGGTTCGGGTGGCGCCCGCCTCGTCGCGACCGACGGCAGCCACCTGACCGGCAATACGGCGGACGCTGTCGACCAGGGCTGAACTCCGGTCCGAGACCTCATGACGGAGTCGGGCCGGTGCGTAACGGCGAATCGCCTGACGGGTCCTTCGACGCAACCATGC
>JAAZZG010000001.1:185176-362373 GCA_014237715.1 Acidimicrobiales bacterium | reverse complement strand
GGAACGCCACATCGCCGGAAATGGCGTTCAGCGAACGAATCTGGATCTCCTCACCGTCACCGACACGAACCTCGCCGAGGCTTCCATCACCCAGATGGTCGGCAACCGTGCCGACCTCTTCCTGAGCTGGCGCAGCAGTCGTAGCCGGAGCAGCAGTCGTAGCCGGAGCAGCAGTCGTAGCCGGAGCAGCAGTCGCAGCCGGAGCAGCAGTCGTAGCCGAAGCCGCCGGCCCACTGTCGTCCGACGAGGATGCATCATCTACTCCCCCACAGGCGCCCGCGAACAACGCGAACACAGCAAATACAACCATCAAACGCAGCCGTAGATTCATCGGTCTGTTTCCTCCTCAAGCCACCAGCGGGCGACACGGATGTACCGACCCCTCCGGTCGGCATCTTGCGACCTTACAGTACTATCTGATGGTCCGTCAGATTCGACCCAAGGCCGCTTCACGGTTACCCGAGAATGATTCACCGTCCTGTCCCACCGACCACTACCGCCCGGTCGGATCAGCGACTCGGACGGCTAGCGTTCCTGCCCATGCCCCGGATGGAGATCGAGCTAACCAGCACACGAGAAGACGGCAACTGGACCTGGCGTGCTGCCGGAGCCCGCCAGCCCAAGGGTTCGGTCGGAGGATCACTCGTGCCCACTGGTGCCGCCATCGGGGATGTACTGCGCGTCGAAGTCGAGCAATTCATGGACGGCATCGAGGTGACCTCGGTACTGGCCGAGAAGGACGCACGGGAGGCTCCGGCACTTCTCGAGATGCTCGGATCCGGCGGCGACGAGCCCCTGGTCACGACCCGACTAGCCGGCAAACGAAACCGCCGCCGGGATGACGACGGCCCACGAAGCGGTCGAGACCGTCGCGGCGGGCGCGAGGGCGGTCGCGGTGATCGGCGCCGCCCTCAAGGTGACGATGACACCCGCTCTAAGACCGACGGTTCCCGAGGTGGCCGGCGGGACGGCGGAGACAGTCGAGGTTCCAGCGACCGCCGCTCCCGTCCCCAGCGTGACAGTGGAGGCGGAGACCGTCGGCCCCGCAACCGGCCGGCTGACGACGCTGGCCAAAAGCCCCGGGCGAAGCGACTTCGGCCTCGCCGCGCCCACCGCAAGGCGGCCCTGGCCGCACTTCCCGAGGATCAAAAATTGCTGGCCCAGATCCTGTTGCGGGACGGCGTCCCCGGTGTTCGGTCGGCCATCGAGGCCCAGAACAAGGCTTCCGAAGCAGGAGGTGAACCGCCGATTCCGGCCGCACTACTACTGAAGTTGGCAGAACGGATCCACCCATCGCTCCGGGTCGCCGACTGGCAGGACCGCGCCGAAGCCGCACTGGTCGGTATCGACGACATCGACCTGCGAGATCTGCGATCCGTCGTGGTGGCCGCCGAGCAGTCCGCCAAGGGCGAGGACAACAAGGCCCTCGCCGAACAAATTCGTACCGGCCTGGCGGTGAGGGTGGACCGCGAGCAACAGAGCTGGCTGGCTGAGGTCACCTCGGCACTCGATGATGACCGGGTGGTGAGGGCTCTGCGACTCAGCTCGCGCCCACCCAAGGCCGGTTCTCCGTTGTCCGCCCCGCTCCTCGATCGTCTGGCCACCATGGCCGCCGCCGGCCTCACGGCCGACACCAGCCAGGACCGTTGGGCCACCGTGCTGGACGCCCTATCACTTTCGCCGGTTCACCTCCGGGTCGTGCCCGAGGGTCTACCCGCGGAACCGAACGAGCAGTTGCTAGCGGCGGTCAAGCGGCTCTCGATGAGCGTGCCCGACATCGCCAAGGCGTTCGGTATCGAACCCACCCCGCCGCCCCGTGCCCGTCGGGGGCGCACTCGTTCCTGATCGGGGCCTCTCAGTAGGGTCGGCGCCATGACCGTTCATTTCGATATTCGTGACCGCGTGGCGGTCATCACCCTGGATCGACCCGAAGCCCGTAATGCCGTCGACCATCAGCTAGCAGTCGATCTCGAGTCGGCCATCGACCAGTTGGAAGCGGACGACTCCCTCTGGGTGGGCGTCATCGCCGGTGCCGGCCCCGCCTTCTGCGCTGGAGCCGACCTCAAGGCAGTGGCCTCTGGGACCGCTGACCTTGCCACCGATCGTGGCGGATTCGCGGGCATCGTTCGTCGCGAGCGGACCAAGCCGATAATCGCTGCGGTCGAGGGCCCGGCCCTGGCTGGTGGGTTTGAGATAGTGCTGTCGTGTGACCTGGTGGTAGCCGGCTCTAATGCCCGGTTCGGGATTCCGGAGGTTAAGCGCTCGCTCATCGCCAACGCGGGTGGGCTGATTCGCCTGCCACGGGCCCTCCCTCGAAACCTGGCCATGGAGATGGCGCTGACCGGTGACCCGATCAACGCCGAGACGGCCCACCACCATGGCGTGGTCAACCGCCTCGTGGAAGCGGGCGGAGCATTGGACAGTGCCATCGCACTGGCAGCTGAGATCGGTGCCAACGCCCCGCTAGCCGTCCGGGCGTCGCGTCAGGTGATCGTCGAAGCTTCCCTGTTGGACGACGACGCGGCTTTCGCCCTGAGTGCTGAGGCGTCCCGCGACGTGTTCCGCTCAGAGGATTTTCAGGAGGGTCCACGGGCCTTTATCGAAAAGCGAGCGCCCAACTGGCTGGGTCGCTAGCGCGGGGCCCCGAAACCGGCACCAGCAGCACCATCGTTTAGTGGAACAGGATCCCGGCGGGGACCACCTCGTAGTCGACGAGGAAGGCCGCCAGTCCGTCGGCGAGGTCAGTCAGCCCCAGTTGATCGAAGGACGTCCAGGCAGCCTCGTCGGCATCGGAACCGGCGGCCGGGGAACCATCATCGAGAATGTCCACCCGGAAGTTGACTATCACGAAGTGATGGTCAACGCCCATCCGCTCCACCCACCCCAGCATCGGACCGCAGAGACCCTCCAGACCGGTCTCTTCCCGGAGTTCACGCACGACGGCCGCCACCAAGGCCTCGCCGGCTTCGACACGCCCCCCGGGGAGTGACCAGCGACCATGGCCCGGATCGGAGCCCCGTCGGATCAGCAGTAGCCGGTCTTCGTCGACCACCACAGCACCCACGCAGAGTTCCGGTCGGCCAATCACTGAACGGCCAGTCGGTGAGGAAGGCTTCACCGACCGTCCAGCCACCGATGGACGATGATGGCCCTTGCCACCATGCCCTGGGATTCGAAGAAATTCTTGGTGGCCCTGTCCCCCGGCAGGGCCGTGGACTGGATGGCCACCGCTCCACGCTCCATCGCATCAGTCTTCAGGGCCTCGATGATTGCCTCACCGACGCCCACTGACCGCGCCTCCGGATCCACAAACAACTCGTCAACCGTCGCCTGGAGGCTTCCGTCCGAAACGGAGGCCACGGTCATCAGGCCGTAGCCGACCGGAGTTCCGTCGATGCATCCCAAGAGAACGGTCGTGTCGGGATCCTCGACCGCCGCCATGACCCGGGCGCTGGGATCGACCCGATGCGGATCCAGTCGTTGCACGACGTCGCCGCCCTTCTTGTCAGGCAGCTCGGCTCGGGCTCCTACGACCAGCCACCCCAGAACTTCAGCATCGGCCAGCACTGCGAGCCGAACGGATTCCTCCATCAGACCGACATGTCCATCAGGACCACTCCTCCATCAGACGACTCTTCCACCAGGTTGGCCCCTCACCGGAGCTCGATCTTCAGGAGATCGGTCCTCCGCAATGCCCGCACTCCCCCGATGAGGCAACAGCGGAGGCCTGGACCAACAGGAAGCAGTGAGGACAGTGGAGTTCGTCATCCTGACGTTCGACAAGGCCTCCGGGAGAGGGTTTAGGAGCCGTCGCCTTGACCGCGGCCTCGTCCTCGTCCTCGTCGTCGTCGTCGTCAGCGGCGGCGGCGATCCGATCACGAAGGATGGCGTCCAGATCGTCCTCGACCTCGTCGTCGTCCTCGTCCTCTTCTTCCGAAGCGGAGTCACCGGCAGGACGGGCGCCCTCTTCATCCTCATCTTCGTCGTCGGACTCATCAACTTCATCTGCACCAGCCGAGGCATCCTCACTGGGATCGTCATCGCCCACCTCGCCGTCGAGGTCGCCGACATCCAACTCCATGCCGTCCTCGGACGCGTCGTCCAACTCCTCGCCAGAGGGTTCGTCGGTTTCGGTATCACTCATTAGGGCCTCGAAAAGGTTTCTTATGTGCTAGCGGCGGGAGCATAGACAGGTTCTCGGCCCGTGCGACCCACCTGAGCATCGGACCGGTCTGGAGCGTCGTCTGCACCAGGTGTATCGGATGTCGGGTCCGGGTCGTCAACTGGTTTGCGAGTCTCTCGCCGCCCGCTTCTCCTCGGCTCGACGCTCAGCATCCAGGCGTTCCAGTTCGGGTTCTGACGAATGGTCAACGAAGGCCATCATCTCAGCAATGGCCTTATGGCCGGCCACGTCGCCGATGAGGCGGTGCATCTGCTGAGCCACCTCGCGATACGACGGGTGCCCCTGTGGGGTGGACCGCAACTCCAGAACGTGCATGGCCTCTCGCGCGTTCATGTGCATCATGTACCGCACCCGGTAGGCGAGCGACACGGCATACGGAGCCTGTTCAGGGAAAGGCTCTAGAAGCGCATCGTGGAGATCACGCGACCGTTCCATGGCGGCATCGAAACGGCCACCAACGCCGGCTTCGTCGACTTCAGGTGGTCGTACGTAGCCATGGTCCGGGCTGAGCCGTTGCCAGTCGATGGTCAGCATCCGGTGGCGTTGCATGTCCCGGAAGGCGCCGTAGTCCGACAGCACATCGAAGCGGTAGGAAGGCCGCTCCAACGCACGTCCCGGGCGGTGACGTCGATGGGCCCGGTCACCAACCATGGCCCGCAGGACAGACAAGCGCTCGTCGACGGTCATCGACCGGACCCGGGCCTCGACTTCACGGTCAGAGCGGTTGGTGGCCGGGTACAACGCCGACGCCACCAACTTGACCTCGGCATCGGGATCAAAGTCAGTGAGGTCGACGGTGGGCGAACCGGCTGCCGGCTCCTCCGGCGGGAAGTAGCCCTCCGCCAGGTCCTCCAGGCGCTCCCGGATGTCCGTGGAATAGGCGCCGATCTCGTCGCCCCGATCGGGCAGGTCGACCCGTTTCAGAAACGAGGGGATGACCTTCCGGAGCTCGGCCAGCATCAACGCCGAATACTCGCGAGCCTCAGGCAACGGATGGGCCCGCATCCTGACCAGCAACGACTCGTAGGCCTGCCCCGTCCCGTAGATGCCCACGTTGGACAACGAAGCGGACGGCAGCACGCCGCGGACGGCGTCGAAGGCCTTGGCGGCTACCGCCTGCCGGTAGATGAAATCAGAGTCCGACGGCGCCTTGGTGATGCGCTGACGGAAGTGTTCGTTCATGTCCCGGACGAGGTCGGCGTAGACGTCGAAAAGACGATCCATGTCGGAGATGTAGCGAGCCCCCAACGCCGAAGCCAGGATCTCGGGATCCCGGTGATAGCGGTACCGCCCGCCCAGGCGGGAGTCGTAGGCGATATACCGGGTGGACTGCTCGAGGTACGCCATCAGGCGTCCCCATTCCAGGATCTTGGTCAGCAGATTGGAGGCCTGCTCGCAGGCCAGGTGCACGCCCCCGAGTTGGGCCACGCTGTCGTCGCCGTACTCGAAGAAGACCTTGTCGTAGAGCTCTTCGGCACGACGTAGGCCCACGGTGGCATCGATGCTCTCGTCGCCAGACACGTCGAGCTCGCCGACGAACTCCTCGAGGAAGAGACGCCGGAGGCTCTTGTCGGATCTTGAATAGCGGGCGAACAACGCTCCCTTGACCACCTCGGGAAGATTGACCAGAGCGAAGACTGGCTGGTCCAGGTTCGTGAAATAGCGCCGGAGGACGTCGGCCTCGTCGGCGCTGAATTCCTCGGAGGCATACGTGGTCACGAGCGCCGAACCTATGCCGCGACAGGCTCAGCGGCGCGGACGCCCCGACAGCCCTGGCTCAGCCGTGGACGGCGGCGAACTCCGCCCGTGCAGAGTCGAGCACCGCGGGGTCAGCCCAGCAGTCAACCATCGTCAACGCCATGACCTTGGCGCCGTCCACGATGGCCTGATCGGCCTCGGCCTCGGCCGCATAGCGCGCAAAGTCCTCGGTGTGGATGGCCGTCCCAAATGGCGCCACCTTGATCATCGGATGGATACCCGGCACCAGGTAACTCACGTTGCCCATGTCGGTACTGCCCACAACCTGGTGGGCGATGGCCGGCTCGACGTCCCGTCCGAAGGCCGCGGCGTTGGCTATGTAGCGAGCGAGTAGTGCCCGGTTATCGACCACCTCGTTGTATCCCCCATCGATCCAGTCGATCTGGATGCCGCATCCTGCGGCGGTCGCACCAGCTTCCAGACAGGCCACCAACCGGGTCTTGAGCACCTCCAGACCGGCCAGGGACGGTGAGCGGGCGTACCAGGAGGCCACGGTCCGGCGAGGCACGATGTTCGCCTTGTCACCCGACTCTATGAAGATCCCGTGGAGACGCTCATCGGGTGCGATGTGCTGGCGGAGGGCCGCCACGTTGCCGTACCCCAGCACCATTGCATCCAGTGCATTCAAGCCCTTCTCCGGAGCCGCCGCCGCATGGGCGGCCCGACCCTCGTAGACGACACGGGCCTGCTGGATGGCCAGACTGGTGATGTTCTCCAGATCGGCGTCGGCCGGGTGGATCATCATCGCGGCGTCCACGCCGTCGAATGCACCCCGGCTGGCCATGATGACCTTGCCGCCACCGCCCTCTTCGGCGGGCGTCCCCAGGATGCGAACACGACCACCTAGTTCGGCGGCCACCGTCGCGGCCGCCAGACCGGCTCCCAGGCCCGCCGTGGCTATGACGTTGTGGCCACATGCATGACCGATGCCCGGCAGGGCGTCGTACTCACAGAGCACGGCGACTAGCGGCCCCTCGGTACCTGCATCCGCCTCGAACGCCGTATCCAAGCCATAGGCACCCCGGACCACCGGCAGACCCTCCTCGTCCAGCACATTCGTCAACAGTTCGTGGGCGAGGTGCTCCTCGAAGTTGAGTTCCGGTTCGGCATGAATGGCATGTGAGGTGGCCACGAGCCTTTCGGCCAATTCGTCGACCCGGTCACAGACCCGCTTACGGGCTTCAGCCACGAGATCGCCTGGGAGGGGTTGACGGTTGGCAGTGTCCATCTGTTGAGCGTAGCCACCAACCCGATCACCGGTTCCGGTCGGAGGCTCGGTCGGCGGGGGCGCCTCAGATCGCAAGCCTGAGGGCTCCGGGCCGCACCCGGATCGATAGGTCGCTTACCCGCCCGGCGGGCCGACCATCGACTTGGACGAGCGCCGGCCGATCGAAGGTGATCTGGATTGCCTCGGTCCGCTCCTGGCGGATTGCTGGGTGGGGCACGTGTACGCCCCGGCCCAAGCGACGCCAGGCCGCCGGGACCTCGCCCAGCGGTACCGAGGCGTCCAGGACATCGAGCAGCCCGTCGCCGGGATGGGCCCGGGGCGCCACGTTCCAACCTCCACGGTGGGCAGCGTTGGCCGCTACCCACCAGCGGCCCGGGTGACGGTTCGGGCGGACAACCAGATGGGCTACAAACCGGTGGAGGCGTCCATCTAGGAGTGCCTCGCCCACGTCGACGTCTACCAGAGTGGCTTCGCCGCCCGGCCGCGCCCGGCCGCGCCCCCCCAGGGTCCGGCAGAGGTCGCCGTCCCTCAACGCCACAATCGGGCCCGGCAGCGAGTCTGCGTCGGGTCTTTCCCGCAGGACGCCCGGCAGGAGGTCAGCAAGCTCCCCATCAGAGCAGGCAGTAAGGGCGTCGTTGGGAACCGGGCCGATCACTCCCCAGTCCTCGCCACGCACCACTCCCATCAGGCGGACGGATCCGGATTCCCGTCGGAATCCACCGTGCCCGAGGACATGGCGATCACCCCGCGGTCGATGCCCTCTTGGGCCTCGAGTGCCACTGCGGCCACCTCAGGGCTTGCAGTCGCCGCTACCTGTCGAAGGAGATCGGCCACCAGCCGTACGTTTCGAACGAACTCGCCGGCTGGGAGATCGTCGTCGAGCACGTCACCCAACTCTGCTCCACCCGCCCACGCGTGAATGCAGTGGGCGAATCCCGGGTCCGGTAGATCCGCCGGCTTAAGTCCGGCCTCCACCTCGGCGGCCGCTACGACCCCGGCGAGTTCGGTGAGTCGGTCGAAGCGGTCGGGAAAGGGGGCAGCAAGCCGAACCGTCGAAGGGTCACCCGGTCCCCGCTTTCGGTAGGTGAGACAAGAGACGACCGCCGCGGTCATCGAGGGGCTTAGGCCCCGAAGGATTCCCGCGTCGAGGACCTCCGCCACCAGCAGGTCGGCCTCATTGTGGATCTGGGTGAGAGGCTGGCCGCGCCTGGTCAACGACCATCCGTCAACCATTCCCCGTGCCGAGAGAACGTCGAAGGCGGCATCGAAGCGTGCGGTTAGGTCGCCCTCGACGTCAGCTGGTCGATCTGCCTCACGAGCAAGGTCCCGTTCTAGCCTGGCCAGTCGTTTCCGGTCCTTGGCCAAGTCCGGGGCCCCGTTCGTCGGCACACCCCGGGCCGTCCGATCCGACGGGTCCACGACGAAATCGGCCAGTCCACGTGCCACTTCGCGCCGGAACCCACGATCATCGGGCGCGAAGGGTGCAGGGAGGAGCATCTGGCCCACAAGTTCCGGGTCGCCGACTAGATCGTCGCCATCGGCAGCGCCATCCGACAACATGCTCACCCGACCCTCCTGGCTGAGGGTGCGTACCCGGATCCGCCCGCCACCCCGGTTGGCCACCGACAGGACCACATGAGCCAGTCCATCGTCGGGCACGACGATGTCGCCTGGACGGAGTACGGCAGCCGAGACGAGCTTGCCCTCTGCCTGGAGAACCGGTTGCCGTACCTCGTTGTCCAGACGGCCACGTATCAGGGCAGCCTCCTCGTGCTTCTCTGAGTTTCGACGCAGCCTTGTGGCCGTCCGGCGATCCATCTGAAACTGGGCGAACGATCGCGCCAGCAGGTCCACGGCCTCAGCCCGTGTCCGACCCTCGACCATGTTGGCCACCATGTTGTAAGTCGGTCGGAACGCCGATCGAAGGACGAAGTCCCTACTGCCGGCCAAGCCGGCCACGCGATCGAAGGGCACGAAGGGTGACCAGCAGACCAGCGCATGGCCTTCGACGTCGAGGCCACGACGTCCGGCTCGCCCAGTCAACTGTGTGAACTGACCTGGCGTCAGAACCTCGTGGGTCTCGCCGGTGAACTTGGTGAGACGGTCGATGACCACAGAACGCGCCGGCAGATTCACCCCGAGAGCCAGTGTCTCAGTGGCGTAGACAAGCTTCACGAGGCCGGCGATGAATAGTTCCTCTGTTACCTCCTTGAAGAGCGGCACAAGGCCAGCGTGATGGGATGCGATGCCCCGACGTAACGCATCGGCCCAATGGTCGACGCGCAGTGCAGACCGGTCCGATTCCCCCACCGCTTCCAGGCGCTCGGCGATGTGGGCGTCGACGGCCGCCGCCTCGCGATCGTCGTTGAGCACCAGACCGTCACGGACCACGGTGTCGCGAGCCTCATCACAACCAGCTCGACTGAAAATGAAGTGGATTGCCGGGAGCAGGTCGGCGCCCGCCAACTCGGACACCACCTCGTTGCGCCGAGGCGGAACCCAGGGTCCTCCCCTCCCCCGGCCACGGCGCTTACCGCCGGCCTGGCCCCCGGAGGGGCGGCCGTCCTGATCGAAACGTCGGCCGGCCGGGTTGGGCTTGCCACCATTGGCCAGCAGGGCTGTCCGATGGACCTTCCGGCTAGAACCATGGTGACCACGCTCGGCCACCAGGTAGTGGGCCCGAAGACGGACCGGACGCCGGGTCTCGACGATCACGTCGGTCGGCCCCCGCACCGACGTCACCCAGTCGCCTAGCTCAGCAGCATTGGAGACGGTGGCCGACAGGGCCACGATGCCCACGGTCGGCGCTAGATGTAGGAGGACCTCCTCCCAGACCGCCCCCCGGTACGGATCTTCCAGAAAATGCACCTCGTCGAGCACCGCCCAGGCCAGGTCGTCCACGGCGCTGCTGTCGGCGTAGAGCATGTTACGAAGTACCTCGGTGGTCATCACGACCACCGCTGCGTCAGGCGCTACCACCTGGTCACCGGTCATCAGACCTACCCGGTCCGGACCAAACATCGCGCCCAGGTCGCGAAACTTCTGGTTCGACAGGGCCTTGATGGGTGTCGTGTAAAAGGCACGTCGACCAGCAGCCAGCGCCGCTTCGACGGCGTGCTCGGCCACCACCGTCTTGCCGCTCGACGTCGGAGCCGCCACCAGAACCGAACGCCCGGCATCGACGGCAGCGATCGCCTCCTCCTGGAAGCGATCTAGTGCGAATCCACGCTCGATTGTCATCCTCCCCTCCGACGGTTTCGCAGTGCGCCGATCAGGATGGCCACCTCGTAAAAGAGCAGCATCGGCACCGACAGGACCATGAGGGTGAACGGATCGCCACTGGGGGTCAGGACTGCCACCAGGGCGACGATCCCGACCACGGCGTACCGGCGGGCCTGACGCAACGCGGCCGGGGTCAGGATGCCAGCGAACTGCATGAACACCAGCACGAGGGGGAACTCAAACCCGATCCCGAAGGCCAGCGTCATCTTCACCACGAAACTCAGGTACCTGGCCGGTGAAAAGACGCTTACCAGATCGGGGCCGCCGATCCCCACGAGGAAATCCAATGCCCGGGGAATGCTCCAGTAAGCCAACCAACAGCCTCCGGCGAAGAGCAATAACCCAGTCACCACAAACGGAATGGCCCACCGGCGTTCCCGTGTATGGAGACCGGGTGCGATGAACCGCCACGACTGCCAGAGGAGAACCGGCATGGCAAGACACACGCCGCCGTACCCGGCCACCATCATCCTTACGGCGAATGGTTCGAGTGGATCGGTCACCAACAACTCGCATCCATTGCCGAACACCGTCTGATCGGCCAGGCCGTCACGCAGACGGCAGTAGGGCTCCAACAGCAGATCCAGAATCTGCGGGTACAGCACCCAGCACACAACCGTTCCGATCAGCACGGCGGCCACCGACCGGAGTAGTCGGTTGCGTAGCTCCTCGAGGTGGGCGACCAGAGGCATCCGGCCGTCGATGTCAGCCACCAGTCAACGGTCCCCCGTCATCAACGGACCCGTCATCAACGGACCCGTCATCAACGGACCCGTCATCAACGGACCCGTCCTCTGATGGCAGTCCTCCGGTTGCACGGCGCCCGCGCTCACGCGCCAGGGCCTCGATTGACGGGTCCTCCACGAGGTCGCGGAGCTCCTCCTGGAACCCACCAGCCATCCGCCGAAGCTGGCCGATGACACGGCCTACCTGTTGTACCACCACGCCCAGCCGGGAGGGCCCGAGCACTAACAGGCCGAGGATCAGGATGACGAGGAGTTCGCCGCTCCCGAGGTTGCCCATGGGGACCGAGCCTAGGCGTCGCCCGCGGAGGCACCGATGCCCGCCATGATGGCCCGGTGCACACCGCCCAGCCCATTCTCTTCGCCCATCGGGGCGGTAGAGCCCACGCCCCGGAGAACACCCTGGCTGCCTTTCGACTGGCCGTCCGTCTCGGGGCGACCGGATTAGAGAGTGATGTGTGGCTCACGCTCGACGGGATCCCGGTTCTCCACCACGACGGCCGGGTGGGCCGACGTCCACGGCGGCGCGGCATCTCGTCGCTCGATGCCACCGAGTTGCCTGACGACCTCCCGACACTCGCCGACCTCCTGACAGAAATCGATACCGACCTGCCCGTCTCACTGGACGTCAAAGACCCGGCGGCGGCCGCACCAACAATTCGGCTGACGGCCGATTTCGGCGGTACTGCCCGCCTGTGGCTCTGCCACCCCGACCATGCCCTGTTGGCCTCCTGGCGGGACCTCGACTCGCAGGTTCGCCTCGTGCACTCCACCAGCGTCAACCGGATCGATACCTCCCTTGAACGTCATGCGGTCGACCTAGTGGCAGTCGGCGTGGACGGGATCAATCTTCCCGAGTCGGATTGGTCTACCGGACTGGTGGCGCTGTTCCGGCGCTTCGGCCTGGCCTGTTTCGGGTGGGACGCCCAGCATCGGCGGCAGATCGACCGTCTGGTGAGCTTTGAGCTCGACGCCATCTACGGCGACCACGTGGACCGACTAGTGGACGGCCTTCGGAGGGTTCACCCAGACTCCTGATGCCGGCCCCCTGAGGAGTGTCAGAGTCGGTCGAGGCTCCCGGGTGGCCAGACCCGCACGAACGCCCTACCGGTGATCGTGGTAATCGGGACGGGTCCGAAGATTCGGCTATCCCTTGAGTTGCTCCGATTGTCGCCCATCACGAACACGTGGTCGGCGGGCACGGTGCACTGATTGCTCACCTCCGCGACGCACCAGGGCACCACGCCCATTCCCTCGGTCATATCGGGGACTGTCAGGTACGGTTCCAGAAGCATCCCGCCATCGATGGTCACCCGTCCCGCATCGAACTTAACCGTCTCGCCGGGCAGGGCGATTACCCGCTTGATGAGGTCGTCGATACCGTTGGTCGTCGCCCCTCTGGTGGGATGGAAAACCACGAGATCACCGCGGTTCACGTCGTGCAGGCGGTAACTCACCTTGTTCACGATGATCCGATCCCCCACCGACAGCGTCGGCTCCATGGAGGGTGACGGGATGTAGTAGGCCCCGAACAGGAAGGTTCGGACCACGAGGGCCAGGATCAACGCACCGGCGAGTACTGATCCCCACTCGATCAGTGCTCGGCGTGCCCCCGCGCCGGTGCCGGGAAGGTCCAGATCCATCGGCTCGGAACCCACCGGTGGTGGAGGCGTCGAGTGCGGCGGAATGACCGGCACTACGAACGTATCGGCAAACGGTGGATCGGACAGGGCGTCGGGACCCTCCGCTTTGGCAAGGTCGGTCCGAGTCACCAGCGTCGGACGACCGGTCGCATCGGACAGTGGCTCGCCCGTCGGACTCTCCCGATCTCCGGTTGGTTCCGACTCTCCGACCAGTTGGGGAGGCTCGGCATTTCCGGCTGATCGGGCCTTCGCCCGGGCCAGAAGGTCATCAGTCCAGACCGACCCGCTGCCTGGTGACCCCTGGATCTCGCCAGTCTCATCCTTCTCGTCGGGCACGGGGCGAATCTAGCGCCCTCCCATCAGGCGTCGGTGGCGGACGGCCTCTCATTCCCGGCGGTAGCGCGTCAGGATTCGTTGGGCGGCCGCCTGTCGGAGATCGTCTCCAAGCCCGTCAGGTGCAGACACGATCCGGGCCGCCTGTCCCAGCCGAAGTAGCAGGCGCTCCAACCATCGGGCCGCAGTCACCGGCAGGACTACCTGCACGCCATCCTCCAACTCCCGGATTCCCCGGTTCGGGTACTGGTCAAGCACCCAGCGAACCGACTCATCCAACTCCAGTACAACCTCGGGGATGCTTCCATCGGTCGGGATTCCGTCCATGGAGTCCGCCACGCCATCGGGTGGGGTGAAACTCGCCTCAACACGGACTGCTCTCCGGACCCGGTCCAGCCGGAACACCCGTGGGGCTCCGGCAAGTCGACAGTTCGCTGTCAGGTACCAGAAGCCGTCGTAGAGGCAGCGGTGGGGTTCGACCACCCGGGTCGTCTCCTCATCCCGTCCGTAGGAGTGGTAGGCGATCTCGACGCACCGTCCCGCGGAAATCGCATCCTGGAATACCTCGAGATAGCCGTCCGCCGAGGATCGGAGTCGAACCTCCACGGCATCGGCCTCGGTCCCAAGGGCTACCGACAGCTTGGCCACCGCTCGGGCCAGCGGACCCATCTCGGCATCCGGACAATCGCCGTCCGGCAGTTGAGCGGCAGCAGCACGACCGGCGGCCACAGCGGCAGCCAGCTCGACCCGGTCCACGCTTAGGGGCCGGCCAAGCAGGTCATTACGGTTCACCCACACTCGACCGTCGGCCACTGCCACGTCGAACACCAGGTCGCCATAGAGCCCGTATCGATCCCCGGTCACGAAGTTGACCACTTCGGTGAGGTCGGCCACCAGATCCTCGGTGGGATAATCGAAGTCGACCGACAACGTCTCGAGCGAGGCGCCGCTGGACCCACGGGACTCCACCCACGGAATCAGATTGAGGAGTCGAGCCACCCGGTCAGCGGCGTTCAGGGAACTCACAACTGTCCTCTCTCAGCGGTCCCCGCTAGTCCTTCGAGCCACGCCACCATGTCGTCACGAACCTCGGGCGGCTCGAGGATCTCCGCCCCGTCGAGGAAGGTCAGAACAAACGAACGGAAAGCAGCGACGTCACGCACCTGCTCAGTGATGACTACCGAACCGTCCTCGGATGTTTCAACCTCAGACGACCCGCCAAGGAAGGCAACCAGCCACGCCGCGTGTCGGGCATCGACCCGCACTCGTACGAGGATCGGATCGCCGGCCGGTCGACCGGCCGGCCCGACCATTGGCGCAGCGAACCGCCACGGGTGGTCGACCTCAACTTCACGGGTCACGACTGGTGGATCGAAGGGCTCGTCGGACAGCGAGACGGCCCCCTGGATTCGATCACTTCGGAACTGGCGGACGTCGTCGCGGAGGCGGTCATGGCCGGTCAACTGCCACCGGCCCTTGGTGAACACCAGGCGATGCGGCTCGACGACCCGTTCCTCACCCCGATAGCCAAAGGACACCACCCGTCGCTCGGTCACCGCCCGCATGAGCGCCCGCACATCCGGGCCGCCGGGTACATCGGCCCCGGTCAATGTGGTTCCGCCCGCCAGTCCCCCATCACCGTCGCCCAGCAGCCAGATGGGCGTTCCGGGCCGGTCCGGGTCGATCCTCACGACCGCCGTAGCCAACGCCAGGCTGGTGGACTCATCGGGGTCGAGGGTCGGCAGGTCGACACCGAACGCCTCCCGGTCGATCCGGTAGCCATCGATCGGAGGGTCCGAATCGGGTGCCGTTGCGACGGTCAGCTCGATTCCCAGCGCCCGTAACTCATCCTTGTCGCGCTCGAAGGTTCGGCGAAAGGCGACGTCGTCGGCCGCGTACGCGCCGGCGGGCAAGGTGTCACGGATCTCATGGCGGGTCAGCGGTCGCCCTGCCTCCATGAGCACGGTAATCAGGTCCAGGAGGCGCTCCAGTTTGCCCATGTCCGCCACAGTCCGACCCTATGCCTGCCACCGGCCTGACGACCGGAGGGTGGAACGACGACGAGCAGTCATTGGCTCAGAGCGACTCGATGAGCTTGGCCACCCGGTCGTCCTCGGACCGGAACGGGTCTTTACAGAGCACGGTCCGCTGGGCCTGGTCGTTCAACTTTAAGTGCACCCAGTCCACTGTGAAGTCCCGATTCCGTTCCTTGGCCCGGCGTATAAAATCACCCCGGAGTCGTGCACGGGTGGTGAATGGCGCTTCCTCCACTGCGGTGGCGATCTCGCGATCGGTCGTGATCCGCTCCATTAGACCGCGGTCCTGCATCCGGTAGTAGAGCCCCCGTCGTCGATCTACGTCGTGGTACTGGAGGTCCAACAGGAGCACCCGAGGGTCCGATAGGGCCAGTCCGTGCCGCTCCCGATAGGCATCCACCAAGTGGTACTTGGCCACCCAGTCACACTCCCGGTCCAGGCTCAGTGGATCCTTCTCGATCCCGTCGAGGCAGTGCTCCCACATCGAGAGGACCTGTCTTTCCTCGGCGCTCATCTCGCGGTGCTGGGCAAATCGGGTCGCCCGATCGAGGAACTCGCGCTGGATGTCCAGGGCGCTCATTTCGCGGCCGCTGGCCAAACGGACAGGCCGTCGACAGGTCAGGTCGTTGCTGATCTCCCGGATGGCCCGGATCGGGTTTTCCAGGGTCATGTCCCGGAACACCACGTTGGGTTCTTCGAGCATCCGCAGCAGCAGCCCACACGCTCCGACCTTCAGAAAGGCGGCGTACTCACTCATGTTGGAGTCACCCACGATCACGTGCAGTCGCCTGAACCGCTCGGCATCGGCGTGCGGTTCGTCGCGGGAGTTGATGATGGGGCGGGACCGCGTCGTAGCACTCGAGACTCCCTCCCATATATGGGCGGCCCGCTGACTGATGCTGAAGCCTGCTCCGCCGCGGGCATTCTCGAAGATCTTCCCGGCCCCGGCCCAGATCTGGCGTGTGACCAGGAATGGGATGAGTACCTCGTCATACTCAGCCTGCTCGTCACGCCGGGTGGTCAGGTAGTTCTCGTGGCAGCCGTAGGAGTTGTTGGCCGAATCGGTGTTGTTCTTGAAGAGGTAGACATCTCCGTCTATGCCCTCTTCGCGGAGCCGATCCTCGGCGCTGGCAACCAACTGTTCGAGAATCCGTTCACCAGCCTTGTCGTGGGTCACCACCTGGCGAACGGAGTCACATTCCGGCGTGGCGTACTCGGGGTGGGATCCGACGTCGAGGTAGAGCCGGGCGCCATTAACCAGAAAGACGTTGGAGCTACGCCCCCACGAGACCACTTTTCGAAACAGGTAGCGAGCCACCTCGTCGGGGCTGAGACGGCGGGAGCCTTCGACGGTGCAGGTGATGCCGTACTCGTTCTCGATCCCGTAGATCCGACGTTGCACGTGGTCTCCGACCGATCAGTGTCGGGATCCGGTAGACCGCGCCACGACGGTCCAGAGCCGGCTCACGCCAGCAGGCCGTCGAGCTCGTCGCCCTCGATCCGCCGGAATGCGCGTCGGCTGTTGGGGCGGGCCAGGACCGCCACCTCGAGGTCGTCGGCCGACAGTCTCCGCTCCGGGCCGGCCAGGGCCGTAACGGCAGCGCCAATCGCCACCGTGAGTGCGGAGTCGCGGGACCAGGTCTCCTCGAACCGGCCGCGGATGGCATCGGCCTCGCCGCCGATCACCGCGAAGGTCCGCATGTCCATCACCGTGCCGTCATACAGCAAGTGGAAGAGCTGATCGCCGTCGGGCTCCTCGCCCATCTCGCCGACCAGCATCTCTATCTCCAGCGGCTTGGGTTCATGGGTGAAGTACCCGCCGAGGGTCTCCGCGTAGAGGTTCGCCAACGAGCGGGCGTCAACATCCTCGCGGCTGTACGTGTAGCCCTTCAGGTCGGCATGGCGTACGCCGCCCTTGCGGAGACTGTCGAACTCGTTGTAGCGGCCGACCCCCACGAAGCCGATGCGGTCATAGATCTCGCTGACCTTGCGAAGGGTGTTGGACGGATTCTCGGCACACAGCAGCACGCCGTCGGCGAACGTACAGCCGATGGCGGCGCGTCCCCGAGCGATGCCCTTACGCGCGAAATCCGCCTTGTCCTTCATGATCTGTTCGGGCGAGACGTACATCGGCATACTCATGATGAGGGGTGCCCACCGATCTGGTTGCCAATCAACGTATCCAGCAGCGCGGTGGTCCGGTCGGCGACCCGTTGGTCATCGAATCGTTCGAAGCCCGCGGCGGTGATGCTGGCCACGACCGGGTAGATCCCCCGAATTAGATCGGGGCCACCAGTGGCACTGTCCTCGTCTGCGGCCTGAAAGAGGGCCTCTACCACGACGTCCACCGCCTCGTCCTCGGTCATGTCCTCGCGGTAGCGCAACTTGACCACAGTCGAGGCGTGCAGCATTCCCGAGCCGGTCGCAGCGTGGTCGCGTTCCTCGTAGCGACCACCGGTCACGTCGTACTGAAAGAGCCGTCCGGTGTCATGTCGATGGTCGTATCCGGCGAACAGCGGCACCACTACCAGGCCTTGCATGGCCAACGGCAGGTTGGCGCGGACCATCTGGCTGAGCTGGTTCGCCTTTCCGTCAAGGCTCAACGCCTTGCCCTCGACCTTCTCATAGTGCTCGAGTTGGAGTTGAAAGAGGCGCACCATCTCCATGGCGATGCCGGCCGTGCCGCTGATGGCCACGCCGGAATGCCGATCGGCGGGAAATACCTTTTCGATGGATCGGTGGCTGATGAAATTGCCCGACGTGGCCCGTCGGTCGCCGGCCATGATCACCCCTTCGCTATGGCGAACCGCCACGACGGTGGTGGCGTGCGGCGACAGTCCGGGGTCGACGCCCGCTGCCCCACGGAAGAACTCGGTCGGCCCGAGACCCAGGTGGCCCAGGAGTCCCAGGAAACTTGGCCCAGGATCGTCCTCGGGTCGGAAGAGCGGCAGGTTCACGAGGCCTACTCGCCACCCTTCTGGATGTAGCTCTTCACGAACTCCTCGGCGTTGGTCTCCAACACCTCGTCGATCTCGTCGAGCAGGTCGTCCAACTCGCCCTTCAACCGTTCACCGCGCTCGGTGGCGCCGGGTGCCGCTCCCACCTCTTCGACCGCTGCCTCATCGGTCGACTCCGCCTCTCGCTGGCGCCGTTCCTGTTCAGCCATGGATATCCCTCGACTCGCTCTCCATCGGTCCCGCCGACCAACCGCCATCAGGCAGACAGTCGGTCAAGCAGTTCTTCCACCGTCTCGCAGGTGTCGAGGAGCGTACCCACGTGTTCCTCGGTACCACGGGAGGGCTCCATCATGGGCACCCGACGGAGGGCATTGTCGCCGACATCGAACACCATCGAGTCCCAGTTGGCAGCCACGATCCGATCGGGCCACCGTGCGAGGCACCGTCCCCGGAAATAGGCACGGGTGTCACTGGGCGGCGTGCGGGTCGCCAGACGGGCGTCGGCCGGGTCGACCAGGACCTCAGCGCCCAGCCGGGCGAAAAGCGAACGGTCAGGACGCAGGTCGTGGTACTGGAGGTCGACGGCGGCCAGCCTCAGGTCCGATGTCGCCAGACCGTGGCGGTCCCGCACGCCCTCCACAACCCTCCGCTTGGTTACCCAGTCAACCTGGCCTGCCAGTGACCCGGGATCGGACTCGAGGCCGGTCAGGACCGCTTCCCACCGCCGGACGACTTCATGGGCGACCGACCCGCCAACCATGTCTGGCCCCCGGTCGTCGAGATACCGGCGGGCCGCCTTCAAGAGCTCCCATTGGACCTCAATCGCTGTGGCCGTCCGGCCGTCGGCCAGCTCCAATGGGCGAGCGAGGGAGAGGTCCCACGACACGGCCTGCATGGCTCGCACCGGGTCCACGACAGCCAGGCTGGGATCGATCATATCTTCCTCCACCATGGCCAGGACCAGGGCGGTGGTCCCCACCTTCAGGAAGGTCGCCACCTCGCACAGGTTGGCGTCGCCAACGATCACGTGGAGACGGCGGTAACGCAACGGGTCGGCGTGTGGCTCATCGCGAGTGTTGATGATGGGCCGCTTCAACGTGGTCTCGAGACCCACCTCCTCCTCGAAGAAATCGGCCCGTTGGGTGAGTTGGAACGGCATGTAGTCACGCTCGCGAAACGGCAGCTCGCAACCCACCTTGCCGGCCCCGGTAAAGACCTGTCGGGTAACGAAGTGCGTGGTGGCGTGCTGGACGATCCGACTGAACGGCGTGGACCGGTCCATCAGGTAGTTCTCGTGGCATCCGTAGCTGTTGCCCTTGCCATCCGAGTTGTTCTTGTACACCACTAGTTCCTGGCCGTCCGGAAGCACGGCGTTGGCGGCTTCCATTGACTCGATCAGGATGTGGTCCGCAGCCCGGTCCTGGAGCACGATCGACAGCGCGTCGGCGCACTCGGGGGTGCTCAACTCAGGGTGGGCGTGATCCACGTAGTAGCGGGCACCGTTGGTGAGTACAGCGTTGACGAGGTGGGTCTCGATCTCGGGTGCCATGGCGTCCAACGGAGTGAACCCTCGGAGGTCCACGGCCGGCGACTCGTCGACGAAGTCCCACCCCACCCGGGGGGACCCCGGGCCTCTCCCCGGCTCGGCCTGTCGACTCAGGTAGGCGTTGATGAGTAGAGAGGAGGCACTGATCGGATTGGGGTCGGACACACCACGGTGGACGATGCCGTACTCCGTCTCGATGCCGAGCGTCTTGGGAACAGGCATGGTCCAGCGCTCAACAACCTGCTCGAGGGCGCAGGCCCTAGAGGTACTGTCCGGTGCCGACGCCTTCGATGGCCCGACCACCGGACTCGTCGGTCTTCTTGGAGACCAGCGTCCGCACGTAGACGATCCGTTCCCCCTTCTTGCCCGAGATCTTGGCCCAGTCGTCGGGATTGGTGGTGTTCGGCAGGTCCTCGTGCTCGGTGAACTCCTGACGAACCGATTGCACCATGTCCTCGGTCCTGATGCCTCTCGGTCCTCCGGCCAACTGGCGTTTGATGGCCAACTTCTTGGCCCGCCGCACGATGTTCTCGACCATGGCCCCCGAGGAGAAGTCCCTGAAGTGGAGGACCTCCTTGTCGCCGTTCTGGTAGGTCACCTCTAGGAACCGGTTCTGTTCCTCGTCGCTGTACATCTCGGCCACCGTCTCGTCGATCATGGCCAGGGCCGCCTTGTTGCGGTCGCCGCCACCCACCGTCTCGATCAGGCCCTCGTCGATGGGCAGGTCACCTACCAGGTAGCGGGAGAAGATGGCCGCGGCAGCCGTGGCGTCCGGACGCTCGATCTTGATCTTCACGTCGAGCCGGCCGGGGCGCAGAATGGCCGGGTCTATGAGATCCTCTCGGTTCGATGCACCGATCACGATGACATTGCGGAGCGTCTCCACACCGTCGATCTCAGCGAGCAACTGCGGCACGATGGTCGACTCGATGTCCGAGCTGATCCCGGTTCCACGGGTGCGAAAGAGGGATTCCATCTCGTCGAAGAAGACAATGACCGGCCATCCCTGCTCGGACTTCTCCCGGGCCCTCTGGAAGACCAGACGGATCTGGCGTTCGGTCTCGCCCACGTACTTGTTCAACAGCTCCGGGCCCTTGATGTTCAGGAAGTAGCTCCGGGCCTCCTCATCGCCGGACACCTCGGAAACTTTGGCGGCCAGAGAGTTAGCCACCGCCTTGGCAATGAGCGTCTTGCCGCAGCCCGGAGGCCCGTACAACAAAATTCCCTTGGGTGCCGGCAGGTCGTACTCAGCGAATAGGTCCTGGTGCAGGAACGGCAGCTCCACGGCGTCCACGATCTGTTCGATCTGGCGGTCCAATCCGCCGACGTCCTCGTAGGTGACGTCCGGGACCTCCTCGAGCACCAGGTCCTCGACCTCTGGTCTGGGAAGAACCTCCAGGAGGAGTCCCGAGCGCGGGTCCATCATCACCGAATCGCCGCTACGGAGGCCACTCCCGAGTAGTTCATCCGCTAGCTCTGCCACGCGTTCCTCGTCGCCCCGACCGACCACCACGGCCCGCTGACCACCGGCCATGACCTCCTTGACCGTCACCACCTCGCCCGTGCTGTCGTGTGTCCGGGCCATGACGATGCTCATGGAGTCGTTGAGGACGACCTCCTGGCCCGGGTGGAGGCCGTCGACCAGTTCGGGGTGGATACCGACACGCATCTTCCGGCCGCTGGAGTGCACGTCGGCCGAGCCGTCGTCATTCAAATGCAGCACCGTCCCGTAGGCCGACGGAGGCTGGGAAAGCTTCTCGACCTCGTCGCGCAAGACCGTGATTCGCTCCCTGGCTGCCTCGATGGTGGCCGTCAGCTTCTGGTTCCGTGCATTGGAACGGGCCAGCTCGCGGCTGGCATCACGGGCTTCCGACTCCAGGAGGTGGATCTGGCGGGGCGTGTCGACCAGACGGCGACGGAGCTCGGCGATCTCGTTCTCCAGACCCTCTCGTTCCGAACCCTCGCTCTTGAGGTCCTCGGGGGCACCACTTCCGGTATTGCCCTGGTCGTCGCCGACTGCTTCCGCCTTGCTCTCATCCACGGGGCGACCCTAGCCCCGGCCTCCGGAGCGGCTGGTGCCAGCGGTCACCCCGACCAGGAGAGTGCATAACGAAGCCCCGAGGGTCGGTACACTCCTACCTGTCCCGGTGGCCCGCGCCACGTGGGATGGGGTCGGCCTCCCCGGCCCCAGCATTCCGGCACTGTGTCCCATGCCCATAGAGAGGAACCCCCCCGACGATGAAGGTCTGGATCGACCAGGATCTGTGCACCGGCGATGGCCTGTGTGAGGAGATCGCCCCCGACGTATTTGCCCTACTGGACGACGGCTTGGCCTACGTGAAGGATGGGGACAAAATCCTCAGCGATCCGGCAGGTGCCGAAGCCGTGGTCTCCGTGCCCGCCGGGCAGGAGGAGGCCACCATCGAGTCGGCCGAGGAGTGCCCCGGGGAGTGCATCTACATCGAGGTCGACTGACCCCGATCCCCGTGATCACGGTCCGACGGATGGCCTCCGGGCCATCCGTTCCGCGTTTTCCGGCACTCAGGCCGATTCTCCGGGCCGGCGTCCCGGTCCTGAGGCCGACCTAAATGCTTGATCCCTGAACCCACGGTCAGGAACGGGCCTACTCGACGCAGGGCCCGGCCTGTTCCGGGCTCAGCTGGACCCGCTCCAGCAGGCTTTGCAACGCATTGGACTGGACGGCATAGGCCACCGGTGACCCACCACGGGTCCGAGAAAAGGTGATGCCGACCACCCGCCCGGCACCGTCCACCACGGCAGCGCCGGAATGCCCTCCGACGACCGCCGCTGCGAGGATCAGGGCGTCGCGCCCGTCGGCCTCTCGTCCGTAGACGTCGGTCCCGGTTGCTCGAATTCGCCGGGCAATGCCGGCAGGAACGAGCCGGGGGCCCGTCGCCTCGTAAACCAGGATGGCGCCCACCGTCCCGGCAACCGCCTCGCCCATCGCAAGGGGGAGGGGCATCTTCCGGTGTTGGGCGGGAGCCAGCACGGCGAGGTCGGCCACTGGATCGAAGCCAACCACGCGGGTTACCACCTCGTCACCATCGACGGTCACCACCGGTGCCGAGATGCCGGCCACCACGTGGGCACTGGTCGCTACCAGGCCACCAACTACCACAAAGCCCGAGCCGATCTGGGCCCGACCACAATCCAGGCCACGGATACCGACAGTCGATCCCGACAGCCGTGCTACCAGGTCATCGGAGAGGCCGTGCCGCCCCGGTGGTGGACCCACCTCGAACGGGTCGCCGACCGCTGACAGGTCCTGGACCGGAACGTCAGTGACCGGCCCTCTGACCGCGACAAGGATGATCGTCAGGGCCGCTCCCAACGTCGCCACGACCAACGTGATCAAGGCCAGTCGAGGCGCCCCTTGTCGGGCAACCCGGAGACCGCTCACGGAAGCAGTAGGCGAGCATGGGTCAGGAACGCCGTGTGGGCCACCATCCGGTGATCCGGCCGGACAGCGTCGCCGTCCACATGCCAGGTGCGGTTCAGGACCTCGATCGTCTCGGCAAATCGGAACCCATGTACGTCCAGAGCCGTACGGAAACGTGTGGCCTGCACGATGCTCGGCGTGTAGGCCACGATGATCCCGCCGGCGTGGAGTGCCTGGGCCGCGTGGGGAACGACCTCCCACGGCTCCGGGAGGTCGAGGATGACCCGGTCGTAGTCGCTGCCCGAGATTCCCTCGTACGCGTTCCGCATCTGCACGTCGTACCGCCCGAGGGCATCGTCGCCCAGCATGGTGGTGACGTTGGCCACGGCACGGGCCGCGAAGTCGTCGCGAATCTCGTGGCCGGTGACCACAGCTCCAGCTCGGAGGAGGGTCATTGACAATGCGCCCGAGCCGACGCCCGACTCCAGGATCCGTGCCCCGGGGAACACATCGGCCAGCATCAAGAGTGGCCCGAGGTCCTTCGGGTAGATGACCTGTGCTCCTCGGGGCATCTTGAGCACGTAGTCGGCCATGGTCGGCCGGAAGGCGGTGAACATCGAACCCCGGCTTGACCGCAGGACAATGCCCTCATCGGCCCCGAGGATCTCGTCGTGGGTGATGACACCGGTATGGGAATGGAACTCCGCCCCAACCTCCAACTCAACCAGGTAACGGCGCTGCTTCCGGTCAACCAGGAGGACCTGGTCCCCCACCACGAACTGGCGGCTCATGGGACTTCCTCCGTCAATGGGCCCCCGTCAGCCATCGGCAATCGGGTGGGACTGAGCGTCACAGCGACCCGGCCGTCCTCGTAGTCCGAACGGGAGGTCCGATCAGGATGGGATCCACCTGCCCGTTCCAGGAGCCGACAGAAGGCACACACCTCGCCGCCCGCTGGTGCACCACATTGGGTGCACACCCCGATCGTGGCGCTGCTTCCGTCGGCCAACTGCTCGGCCGTCGGGGCGAACCGGTCCACAGCACGACTCAGAAAGCCGGAGTAGAAGGCTTCTTTGGCACCAGGAGACTGTTCCTCGATCGTGTTAAGGGCTTCCTTGTAGCCGAGGTGCTTGTTTCCCAAGGCCATCGGGCACTCCTCGACCACGTAGTCGATCTCCCGCAGTACGCAGTACGCCGCCATCTCCCGTTCGCCGAGACGGACCAGCGGCTTGACCTTCTTCGGGAATCCGGCGCCGGCAGGAAGGACCGGTCGCTGACGTCCCAGGTAATCGTCCTGCCAGCGCAGGACGTTGCCGAACAGAACCGCCGCCTCGTCGTCGAGGTTGTGGCCGGTGGCCACCGCGTCGTAACCACCACGCCTGGCCGCATCATCGAACAGGTGCCGTTTGGACATCCCACATGCACTGCACGGCACCCGCCGAGCTGCGCGTGCACCATCGGGAACATTGAAGCCGTAGTCGTCGGGAAGGTCAACCACCTCGAGTCGAAGGCCGCGTTCCTCGGCAAACCGCCGGGCGTATCCCTCCGATGATTCGCTGTAGTCCCCGATGCCTAAACCCAGATAGAGCCCATCGACCTCATACCCCAGCTCGATCAGAATGTCCCAGAGGGCCAGGGAGTCCTTGCCGCCCGACACGGCCACCAGAACACGGTCGTCTGGGCCCAGCATGTCGTGCTTGTCGATGGCCTTGGCCACCTGGTCGCGACAGAGCCGCAAAAAATGGTCGATGCAGAAGTTGGCGTTGTGGCGTCGGATATCGATCACCGCCGGCTCCCGACACACCCGACACTTCATGGGGTGCTCCCGCTCGACCGGCACTGACCATCGGTGCCACCGGAGATCACCGATCTGATCTCGACCTGGTCGCTGTCGGCCAGCATGGCGTCACCGGGCACCAGAGTGCCGTCCCGAATCACCAGGACCGACTCACGATTCAGCGAGAGGCGGGCCAGGAGGGCGGTCACCGCCATGGGTCCATCAAACTCAACGGTCCGGGTCGGGTTCCGTAGCTCAACCTGCATCAGTCTGCACCCGACGAGGCATCGCCGACCGGACGGCCGACCGAAGAAGGCGATGACGCCGATGTGTCGACAGAAAGGTGGCGGATTTCTAGGGTCTCGCCCACCCCGAGGCGTTCGCGAAGCACGGTGGGACGGGATCGACCAGCGCGTCGAACAAGCCGTCCGACCACGGCCACGGCTAGGACGATCTGCCAGGCGCGTGAACCCCCGATCAGGCCTCGCCGAACGGCGTTGGCCAGCAGACCCGACCTCGGGCCTCCCGGTAGCCCGACCATCAGATCCGACGGACCTCGACCACCGTGGACCGTCGCTGACCGGCACGCCGGCCGACCAACCAGGCCACAGCGACGACCGCCATGACGACTACGACCGCGCCGGCCACGAGCGAGGATCGTCGCTCGGCCACCGGGCCCTCGGCTCCGACGACAGTGGCTCGGAGTTCGGCCTCCAAATCGTCCCTAGTGATCCGCTCATCAGCCATCAGTGATCGTCCGTTTCGCCGAGCGAGGCGCGATCAGGGATGCGCAACCCGATGAGTGCGGTCGTGGCCATCAACACCACGGCCACGATCAGGTAGGGCACCCAGGACCAGGACCCTTCGAACGCCGGCCAGCCCTGCATCAACCGGAGAGCGCCGATGCCGACCAGGACCGCCCCGGCGCCAATCAAGACAGATCCGGCGGCACCGAAGCCGACGAACCGGCCCAGGGCACGTAACGGTTCGACCGTCTCCTGACGCACGTAGCGCTTGAGTATCTCCGGAAGATCACCGGACTTCGAATCGGAAGCCATGGGCCGCCACGCTACCGGCGGGCCTCCACTCCGGCCCCGTCGCCGTCTAACCACCCAGGGGCCGTAGGGGTCAGCTCAGGCGCCGTCGAGTTCCCCACCGAGCCGAAGGTGGACCACCTCGCGGACCTCATCCAGCAAATGGCTGAGCAAGGCCAACCGTTCGGAGGCCCGGTCGCATTCAAGGAGCCGCTGGCGGTCATGGATCGAGATGGGCGCTAGGGCTGCCAACTGCAACGCTCCCAGTGCCGGGTCGTCGGCCACCTCGAAGGTCGCATCGGCCACGGGTTCGCCTAACTCGTTGAGGCCCGCCAGGACGCTCCGCGTGACACTGGTGACTTCCCGGAACGCCACCCGGTCGGCCGGCGTCCCGGGCTGGTCCGGCATCGGCGTGACCTCGGCCATCGGATACGGGTCATCGGCCAGCCATGTGCGAACCAGGATGCGCTGGAGGCCGACAGCCGCTACTGACCAACGGCCGTCCGGCGCCTGCCGGGCTTCAATAACCCGGGCCCGGGTACCGACGTCGTAACGTTGCTCCCCGCCGCCGACCTCGCTCCCCCGGTGGATGAGGACGACGCCGAACTCCCGATCCCCGTCCATCAGGTCAAGGATCAACTGGCAGTAGCGGTCCTCGAAGAGGTGTAGCGGCAGGAACCCGGAGGGCATCAGGACAGCGCCCAAAGGAAACATCGGCAGCCGTCGGACCTCGTCCACCGTCACCCCCCCGAGGTCTCGGGCGCCACCGAATCGGCTGTCGACGGGTTCAGCAGAGGGCGGGGCGACAGGAGGTCGACTATCGGCCCCGATGGGTAGGAGAGCATCGACAGGACGACCTCCTCGTGGAAGTCCCGGATCTCGTAGGGCAACTCGCCGTTGCTGATCAGGGCGAAAGCCAACCGCCGGCCGCCCGGGGTGTCGACCACGCCGGCCAAGCTGGTCACCCCCCGCAGCGTCCCCGTCTTGGCCCTCACACGACCCTCGCCGGCGGTTCCCACGAACCGTTTCTTCATGGTGCCGCGGTCTCCGGCCACCGGCAGAGCGTCCACCAGAACCGATCCCAGAGTCTGGTCGTCGAGGATGCTCGCCAGTAGGCCGCAGGTCAGCCGGTTGTCGGGATCCAGTCCGCTCCCATCATGCGGAACCACCCCTTCCACCGGGTGGCCGGCTGCCTCGAGGGCATCGAGGAGCACCGAAAGGCCTCGGACCGTGGTTCCCCGGTCGGTTGGCGTGTGGCCCATCTCCTTGACCAGCAGTTCTGCGGTGGTGTTGTCACTCTCCACGAGCATCTGTTCGACCAGCAGGCGAATTGGCACCGAGTCCAGCGAGGCCACCGTGCGCCATCCGGGCGCACCGGGCACCGTGCCGGAATCGACGCGGCCTCTTATCACCACGCCCCGAGATTCCAGGTGATCATCGAACAGCCGTGCTGCGAGGATCGCCGGGTCATCAGACGGCACGCTCAATGAGGACGCCGGATTGACCGCGTCCCAGTTGATGAAACCGTCATCGACCGAAAGCGCACTCAACGGACCCGACTGGATGGACCAGCCGGGTTTGAATCGATCCGGCCACGTCCCCAGGTAACGGATGGCGTCGTACCGGGACTCATCTCCCACCACCGACCCATGGACCTCCCGGATCCCCGAGGCCACCACCGCGTCGGCCAGGTCACCCAGGTCCGAATAGGCAAACGGATCATCGAAGCGGCCGGCGTAGGGGGTCGTCATCAGGAGGGGATCTCCTCCACCGATCAGCCAGAGGTCCCCGAGCACCACGCCGTCGACGGCGGGTTGCTCGACAACCACCGTGGTGGTGAGTACCGAATCGGGATCCAGAACGTGCAGCGCAGCGAGGGCGGTCAGTAGTTTTTGGGTACTCGCCGGGACCATGGGCGTCGACGGCTCCAGAGAGAAGAGGTCGCGGCCATGCTCGGCCACCGTAAAACATGTCCCTGATGGAAGGGCCGCCACCGGGGCGACGAGTTCTTCACGGAGGCGTCGTTCAGCGGTAGGCGACTGCAAAAACTCCGGAATCCGCCGCACGGACAGAGCTGGGGTATGCACCGATGCAGGCGGCCTCGTAGGGGAAGCGATCTCGAAGGCCGCTGCGGCACGGTTGGTTCTCTGGGCCTGGAGTGCGGACAACACAGTGATGGTGAGCAGCAGGAGTGGGAGTACGAAACGCCGGTTCACGGGTCGACATGCTACGACTCGAACCCCCGAGCGACGGGGCGCTCATCCCGTGCCGTTCATCAGGAGCGCCAGCCGTAGGTCCGAGGTCCCGACGTCCTAGGTTCACGGCATGCAGATCCTCGCCGCACTCTTCTTTGAGGGCATCGACCTACGGTCGGTGGCCGGAGGAGCGACCCATATCGACCTGACGGGCATCCAGTTCAGTGCCTCTTCCCCCACAGAGGTGCCGGTGACCTGGTCCCCGCACCTGATGGTGGTCGTCCGCTGCCCCGATGACCACAGCGGCCAAGGCGTACTGGAGGTGGTCTTCAGCCGTGACGGTGCACAGTTGGCCCGCAATGTGCAGCCACTATCGGTCGAACCAGGCCGCTTCGGCTATCGCCTGGTCCGGGCAGAATTGGAGTTCACGGAGTTTGGCACCGTCGAGGCAGCGTGTCGGGTCGATCAGGGACCGTCGACCGTCGTGCCCTTCACCCTGCTTCCCCCTCCCGACACTCCGGCCTGAGTCCCATGGGCTCGTACGCCGCTGCGGTCAGTCAGCACCCGGATGCAGCAGTCGCCGTCGCCGAGGTGATCGGCCAGAGCCTCGAGCGCATCGGAGGCCAACCGGGTCTGGCAGTCCTTTTCATATCTGGCACACATGCCGGTCAGACGCCCCGGATTGCCCGGGCCGTCCAACAGGGTCTCTCCCCGACCGTGCTCCTTGGTTGCACAGCAGGCGGAACGCTGGCCAACCGCCAGGAGATCGAGGAGGGCCCGTCCATTGTTCTGTTCACGGCCCAGATCGACGGTGCGCGACCACTTCGCCTCGATAACCCCCGACTTCCCGACGACCTACCCATCGGAAGTTCCGTCGTGATGATGGGCGACCCATTCAGCTTCGATGCCGCGACTCTCGCCGCATCGGTTCGTCCGGACCTCACCGTGGTGGGGGGCTTGGCGTCAGCCTCGCCCCGTCCGGGCGGAAACCATCTCATCTTGGATGGCGCCACGTTCACCAGTGGCGCGGTAGCCGTTGTCCTACCTGTAGATGTCGATGCCCGGGCCGTGGTGGCCACGGGGTGTCGGCCCGTCGGCGACCCCATGGTGGTCACCGACGCCGAGGACAATCGGATTCGGAGCCTGGCGGGGCGACCGGCCCTGGAACGTCTCGCCAGATTGCTGTCCTCAGCGGACGAGGCGGGCGCCGATCGGATCCGACGGGGAGTCCACCTTGGGGTCGTCTTCGACGAACACCGAGAGGAGTTCGGTGCCGGGGACTTCCTCATCCGATCGATAGTCGGGGCCGACAAGGCCGCAGGCGCCCTGGTCGTGAGCGACATCGTGCCCATCGGGACCACAGTGCAGTTTCAGATCCGGGACGCCGAGGCGGCCAGTGTCGACCTAGAGGATCGCCTGTCGGATCTGTCAGCCGGGGCCGCTCTCGCCTTCACCTGCAACGGTCGGGGAAGCCATCTCTTCGGTCTTACCGGTCACGACGCCGATCACCTGGTCGACGGGCTCGCCACCATGGCTGTAGCCGGCATGTCGTGTGCCGGTGAGATCGGCCCCATCGGGAGTGTCCACCACATTCACGGCTTCACGGCTTCGGTCCTACTTCTCGACGCGGTCGCTGAGGGGACCTGAGGCCGCGGATAAGGTCCGGACCGATCCATTCCAGCAGGGCCTCCGGCGGCCGAAGGTGAGAGTCATGACGGGCGCTCAAGAGCAAGCGGTTGACGACGAACGTCGGGCCATTGACGTGGTTCGGAGTCTGGCCATGGACGCGCCCCACGCCGCCCGCTCGGGTCATCAGGGGACCGCCATGGCACTGGCGCCGCTGGCCCACGTGCTGTGGACCCGGGTCCTCACCTACGACGCCGACGATCCGTCGTGGCCGGACCGCGACCGGTTCATCCTCTCGGCCGGCCACGCATCCATCCTGTTGTACTCGATGCTGCACCTCACTGGTCATGGCCTGACGCTTGACGATCTCCGCGAATTCCGCCAATGGGGGTCGACAACGCCCGGCCATCCCGAGGTCGGACATACGGCTGGCGTCGAGGTCACCACCGGCCCGCTCGGTCAGGGCATCGCCAACGGCGTCGGCATGGCCATTGCAGAGCGCAACCTCCGAGCCCGCTTCGGAGCGGAGTTGACCGACCACCACACATTCGTGGTGTGCGGCGACGGCGACCTGGCCGAAGGCATCAGCCACGAGGCAGCATCCCTCGCCGGCCACCTAGGCCTCGGTCGCCTGATCGCCGTGTACGACGACAACCACGTGACCATCGACGGGCCGACCGAACTGGCCCTGTCCGATGATGCCCCTGCTCGCTTCCGCTCCTACGGATGGCATGTCATCGATTTGGGTGAGGCTGCCGAGGACCTCGACGCCATGGAGGTTGGCATCCGTGCCGCTATGGCCGTCAACGACCGTCCCTCGCTCGTGGTGCTGCGGAGCCACATAGGTCATCCGTCGCCGGACGTGGACACCTCGGCGGTGCACGGCTACTCCCTTACCGATGAAGGCATCAGCGAGACCAAGCAACGCATGGGCCTACCTGACGAGCCCTTCCACGTGCCCGATGACGTGGCGACCCTGTATTGGTCGGCAGGGCGCCGGGGTGCCGGCGCCCGGACCGAGTGGGAGGCCCGTCTGACCTCAAGTGGCATCGACCGCTCCGTCTGGACCGCCGCGTGGGCCGGCGGAGGCGTCCACGGCTGGGCCGATGCCCTCCCCACCTGGGAGGTGGGCGCTGCGGTGGCCACGCGCAAGGCCGGCAACGCCTGCCTTCAGGCCCTCCTCGACGTGGTTCCCGGCCTCATCGGTGGCGGTGCCGACCTAACCGGAAACACAGGTACCACCATCTCGGGCCACGGAGTCCAGGGGCCGGAGTGCCCCGAGGGACGTCAGATCTTCTTCGGGGTTCGGGAGCACGCCATGGGCGCCATCTGCAACGGTCTGGCCCTCCACGGCGGAATGCTCCCCGTCAACGGCACATTTCTCGTGTTCAGTGACTACATGCGGGGAGCCGTGCGTTTAGCGGCCCTCTCGGGAGCAAAGAACATCTTCGTCTGGAGCCACGACTCGGTGGGCGTCGGTGAGGACGGACCCACCCATCAGCCGGTCGAGCACGCTGCAGCCCTGCGAACCATCCCGAACCTTCGGGTGATCCGCCCCGCCGATGCCAACGAGACCGCCGGAGCCTGGCGGACGATCGTGGATGGGACCGGCCCGGCTGCCCTTCTCCTGACCCGTCAGGACGTGCCAGTCCTTCCCGGTACCGACGATTACTCGGCGGTGGCCAGGGGTGGCTACGTACTGGCTGATCCCGAGGGTGTGCCCGAGGTCATCCTGATCGGGACAGGTAGTGAGGTTTCCGTGGCCATGGATGCCGCGGCCACCCTGACAGCGGCCGGTCGATCCGTGCGGGTCGTGTCGATGCCCTGCATGGAGGACTTCGCCAGCCAGGACGACGCCTACCGGACCTCAGTGTTGCCGGGCGACGTCCCCACCCTGTCGATCGAGGCTGGTGTGACGTTCGGCTGGGACCGTTGGGCCGACCGCTGCATCGGCATTGACCGCTTCGGCGCCTCGGCGCCCGGCGGACGAGTGATGGCCGAGTTAGGCATCAACGCCGAGGCTCTGGTGGCCGCCGCCGTCGACCTGCTTTCCACCTAGCCCGCCCCAAATCAGGGAGTCCCGATGACCCGACTGCACGACCTCCACGCCGAACAGGGCCAGAGCCCCTGGCTGGACAACCTCCGACGGGGTTGGATCACCTCCGGCGAACTCCGTGGCTGGGTGGATCGAGGTGTGCGGGGAATCACTTCCAACCCCTCCATATTCCAGAAGGCCATGACGGGCACCGATGCCTACGACGACCAGTTGCGGGGTCTAGTCGATGACGGTTCGTCGATCGTGGAGAGCTACTGGGCCCTCGTCGTCCGCGACATCCTCGACGCCTTGGACATACTCCGTCCGGTCTACGACGAGTCCGATGGCGTAGACGGCTACGTCTCCGTTGAGGTGGACCCGACCCTGGCTCCAGATACCGAGGGCACTATCGCCGCTGCCCGGGCGCTCGACGAGCGGATCAACCGTCCGAACCTGTACGTGAAAATCCCGGCCACCACCGAGGGAATTCCGGCTATCCGCCAGATGATCTCTGAGGGTCGGAGTGTGAATGTGACCCTCATCTTTTCCCTGGACCGTTACGCCGACGTCATGGAGGCCTACGTGTCGGGGCTCGAAGGGTGTCGCGGTGATCTGTCCAGCGTCTCGTCAGTCGCCTCGTTCTTCATCAGCCGAACCGACAACGAGGTCGACCGTCGACTAGATGCCATCGGCACTGACGACGCCCTCGGGCTGAGGGGCCGGGCCGCGGTGGCCCAGGGTCAAGTGGCCTACGAAATGTTCCAAAAGGTGTTCAGCGGCCAGCGTTGGGAGGCCCTGGCGGCTCGTGGTGCCCGGGTGCAACGGCCCCTCTGGGCATCCACCTCGACCAAGAACCCCACCTACCCTGACACGCTCTACGTCGACACCCTCATAGGGCCCGACACCGTCAACACGCTGCCTGACGCCACGTTGGAAGCCTTCGAGGACCACGGCACGGTGGCCCGGACCGTCGATGCCGATCCGACGGCAGCGCACGGTGTCCTGCGTGCCGTCGAGACTGCCGGGGTCGATCTCGACGACGTGGCCCGAGTTCTGGAGGATGAGGGCGTCTCGGCCTTCGTGAAGTCGTTCGACGAGCTGCTGGGCAGCCTCGGCGAGAAGGTCGACAGCTTCTGAACCATACGTTTGGCCGGGTCCGTTTCGTTTTGCAACGGACTGCTACGGTGAGCCGATGCCAGCGACCATTCACGCGGACGCGAATCCGAACGGAATCGCCCATGAACCAGAATGCTCCATCGCAGCCACGCTCGAAGCGGTCGGCGATCGTTGGACATTGCTCATCCTACGAGACCTCTTCCGGGGGGTTCATCGGTTCGAGGCCCTCCACCGCGACCTGGGTATTGCACGGAACCTCCTGACCGATCGGCTCCACCGACTGGCCGGACTGGGCATCGTCCATCGGGTGCCCTACCAGGATCGCCCCATCCGCCACGAATACCGGCTGACCACCAAGGGCGCCGACCTCTCCCCCGCGTTGGTGGCCCTCATGCATTGGGGAGACCGCTGGTACGCCGAGGACGGACCACCGACGCTCCTCATCCACGACGCCTGCGGAACCCCACTGGACCAGGCAGTGTCCTGCCCCGAATGCAACGAAACCGTGACGCCCCACCACATACGCAGCCGCCCCGGGCCGGGGCGCACCATTGAGGAGACCCTGTGAGCAAGCAGGACCACAGCAACCAGAACAAGACGGCACGGAACCCCCTGACCGCACTTCGGGGCGAGGAGCTTCGGGTGGCCGCTCGCAGTATCCGTGACGCCCACCATGGGGGTCGGATCACCTACAGCCCCAAGGTCTTCATCCCATTGACAATGCTGTGCCAGGACCGCTGTGGCTACTGCACTTTTGCACAGCCTCCGGCACGCCTGGAGTCGCCATACCTCTCTACGGACGAAGTGTTAGCCATCGCACGCCGAGGGGCCGAGGCGGGCTGCCACGAGGCTCTCTTCACCCTGGGCGAGCGTCCCGAGCTGCGATACCCGATAGCTGCCGACTGGCTGAAACGGAACGGCTACCAGTCGACCGTCCACTATCTAGCTGCAATGGCTCAACTGGTCCTGGACGAGACCGGACTCCTCCCACACGCCAATGCGGGAGCACTCTCCAGTGAAGAACTGGCGACGCTGCGCCCCGTCTCGCCGTCTCAGGGAATGATGCTCGAGTCCCTCGTGGCCGACCTGGACTGCCACCGAGGGGCTCCCGACAAGGCCCCCGAACGACGTCTGGCCACCCTCGAAGCCGCCGGTCGCCTCTCCATCCCGTTCACCACCGGCATCCTCGTAGGGATCGGTGAGACCCGCTGGGACCGGATCGAGGCACTGGAGGCCATTGCCGCATCCCACGACCGATACGGCCACGTCCAGGAAGTGATCGTCCAGAACTTTCTACCCAAGCCGGGTACAGCCATGCACGACGCCCCAGCCTGCCCACCCGATGACTACCTGGACGCCATTGCCCTAGCCCGGGTCATCCTCCCCCCGGAGGTCCATCTGCAGGCACCGCCCAACCTGTCCGACGACTTCGGCGTGCTACTCGACGCCGGCATCGACGACTGGGGCGGCGTTTCGCCGGTCACCGCCGACCACGTCAATCCCGAGCGGCCGTGGCCCGCCCTGGAGCTCCTAACCTCGGTGACCGCCGAACGGGGCTTCACGGTGGCTCCCCGACTGACCGCCTACCCCGAGTTCGTCTGCGACCCCAACCGCTGGTTCGATAGCAGCCTGCACTTCGCAGTGATGGACAGGAGCGACGCCGCCGGACTGGGTCGTGACGATCCCGGAGCCGTGTTCCCTGAGGTCATCGAGACCGTTTCCGCCGCCGACGGCGCCGAGGTCCGTCAGGTCGGGTCTGAATCGACGGCCTGGTATTCGGGTGCCCCCGTTCGGCCCGTCCATCTGGTGCCCGGACCGTCAGCCGCCCACGGACCGATCCGGGAGGTCCTCGATGGCGTGCTGGCCGGGCAACGTACCGGTCACGACGAACTGCTAACGCTCTTCGGTGCCAGGGGCCCCGAGGTCGTCGCAGTGGCCGAGGTCGCCGACGAACTACGGCGTCGACGGGTCGGCGACGAGGTCACGTGGGTGGCCAACCGAAATATCAATTACACGAACGTGTGTACCTACAAGTGCCGTTTCTGCGGGTTCTCCAAGGGTCCGTTGTCGTTGAACCTCCGGGGTACGCCCTATCTACTGGAGATGGACGAGATAGCCGGCCGGGCCGCCGAGGCCGCCCGGATGGGCGCCACCGAGGTCTGTCTGCAGGGTGGCATCCATCCGGACTTCGACGGTGAGTACTACCTAGACGTGACCCGGGCCGTCCGGGCCGCGGTACCCGACATACACGTCCACGGCTTCACCGCTCTGGAGGTCACCGTAGGTGCGAGCCGTCTCGGCGAGCCGCTGGTCGAGTACCTCCGCCGGGGTTACGAAGCGGGACTGCGATCCCTCCCTGGAACGGCGGCCGAGATCCTCGACGACGAGATCCGTGCTGAGTTATGTCCCGACAAGATCACCACCGATGAGTGGTTGGAGGCTCACCGCGTCGCCCATTCCGTCGGCATCCGATCCAACGTGACCATCATGTACGGGTCGATCGAACGTCCCGAGCACTGGGTCCGCCACCTGCTTCGTTGTCGTGACCTTCAGGACGAGACCGGCGGCTTCACCGAGTTCGTCGGGCTGCCCTTCGTGCACATGGCGTCACCCATCTACCTCCAGAAGAAGTCCCGTCGGGGTCCGACCTTCCGCGAGAACCTCCTGATGCACTCCGTGGCCAGAATCGCCTACGACGGATCAATCGACAACATCCAGTCCTCGTGGGTGAAGATTGGCTTTGAAGGCGTCCGACAGCTGCTGCAGTCCGGGGTGAACGACCTGGGAGGAACCCTCATGGACGAGAATATCTCCCGGGCAGCCGGGGCCGAACATGGACAGATGGTGACCGAGGCCGACCTCCGCGAGCTCGTGGAGCCGCTCGGCCGGTCGCTACGTCAGCGCACCACCCTCTACGGCGACGTGAAAGTCGGTCACCGCCTCCACGTGGCACGACCCGACGACGGTCGCGTCCTCATCCCCCTGGTCGTCAACTGAGGCCATGCGACCTAAACGGACCGGCCTCACCCTGTCGGCCAAATCCAGCTGCCCGGCAGGGGCCGCCATCACCAGTCCGAACGGTCCGGTTCGTCCAGGAGGTGGGCGGCCTTCTCTACGGCCCGTCTAGCCCTGGTGAGTCGCTTTTCATCGACCGGCAACTCTTGGCCGCCGGCATCGATCGACTCACGAAGTCGGACAAGGGCCAGGTCGGCCAGCTCCTCGGCAATGGCCTCCAGGCGGCTTCGAATCTCCTCGAACTCACCGGCCATGTTCGGACACCTCATTCCCTTCTCCCTCGGGACCCGAGTCTGTTTCTGACCTGCGACAGGCGTCGGCTAGTACCTCCATTGGGTGCCGTACGTGGAGGCCGGCGGCAGCAAGGTGGAGCGCGCAACCCGGGTTGGCACTGACCACAGTGGTGGCCCCGCTACGGCTCGTCGCCCGAGCCACAGCCGCCACCTTCCGGTCCCGGGCATCGCCGGCCAGTCCCGGCTGGACCAGGGAGAAGGCACCGCCGGCGCCACAGCAGAGGCCTTCGTCATCGAGTTCCACCAGGTCCACATAGGGCGCCAGCACATTTCGAACAGCACCGTGGCAGCCCTGGGCGTGCCGTAGGTGACAAGGATCCTGAACGATCACTGACTCCCGAGGCCCGTTTTCCGGACCGGCTGACGGCAGGGTGACCAGACGTCCGTCGGCAGCCAGCCACTCCTGGATGTCGTACACCCGGTCGGCGAAGGCCCTGGCCTCCGGGGTTTGCAGCAGCGTTCCGTAGTCCTTGAGCGCCGCACCACAGCCTGCGGAATCAACCAGGACGGGCCGGTCACCAGTCAGGACGGAGATCACCCGCTCGGCGTGTCGCCGTGCCTCCGATTCGAGACCGGCATGGCCATGCAGAGCACCACAACAACCGGCACGATCCCCGGACCGTTCAACGGTCACCCCGATGGCCGTCAGGACTTCCTCGGCTGCCCCATGGACCTCCGGTTGCCATGCATCCATCACACACCCGGTGAACAGGACAACCTCAGGCGGATCGCCCGCCGCCGGGGCTACCTCTGAACGAGGGGGGCAGCCGGCTGCAGACAGCCGCGGCCTCCGCAACGGGAGCCGCGCCGGCAGGGCCGCGGCCATTGTCCGTGGTGCCAGTCTCAGGAGGCCTAGACGCTGCAGGATGGCCAGCGCGGTCGTAACCCAGCGGAGTAAACCCGGTCGACCGAGACACCAGAGCCCAGCCCGAAGTTTTAGAGGTGGCCGCCTCAACTGAGCAACAGCTACCCGGGTGGTGGCGATCAGGTCACCGTAAGGAACGCCCGATGGGCAGGCGGTGACACATCCCAGGCACTGGACGCAGGTGTCCATCGCGTCGAGCCACTCACGATCTGGCGTCATCCCCTCCCATTCGACGGCACGCATCAGAGAAATCCGCCCCCGCGGGGATCGTCGTTCGTCGCCGGTCACCCGGTAGGTCGGGCAGTGAGGGAGGCACAGCCCGCACTGCACACAGGCGGCCAGCGACTCGTCATCGAGGCCTAGCGGCGTCACCGATCCGATCGACGTCGGCACCGGTGGTATCGGAGCACTCAAGCTGTCATCCGGTAAGGATCCCGACCCGGATTCAGGCGTCGGAGTGGGTCAAATGCGTCACGCAGACGGTCGGCCAGGGCTCGCACACCGACCGATACCTCGGGGGCACCGACGGGGCCCGGCTTATGGACCACTCCGCTACCCAGGGCCCGTACCCCACCTTCGGGGAGAGTGCCCGACCATCGATCCCACCCGGCTGGCAGGACGGGCTCATCGGCGGCGGTAAACCCGAGGGCCTCGAGACAACGGATCTCGTCGGCCACATCGGCACAGCTCCCTTCGATCCTCACGGTGCTACGCACACCGTCCCATAGGACGGTGGCCGGTCGGTACAACGCTTCCATCACGATCCCGGTCGGTGCCTCTCCGACCATCCAGGCCCCCGCCTCGGGTAGAGGTCGGGTTCTGAGGATGACCCGCCCCACGAGAGCCAGCGTCCCTAGCGAACCCACGAGGAGACGGCACAGGTCGAATCCGGTCACGTTCTTTACCGTCGGACCGCCGGCGGTAAAAGCCTGACCGTCGGCACCCACACAGTCGGCCTGCAACAGAACGTCAGCAATCTCGCCAAGCCGACCACGACGCAAAGGGTTTCGTCCGACCATTAGCGCGCCACCCACCGTGGCCCCTACCGGCCCGTCGAGGGCGACCTCCTGACCATGTTCAGACAGTGCCGATGCCAGGTCGGCCACTGTCGTCCCCGAGCCGACCACCACGGTCATCTCCGCCGGCTCGATGGATTCGATGCCCAGCGGGGCCGAGATCTGTCGTACGTCTCCTGCATGACTGGGGACGGCTCCCACCAGCCAGCGGGTCCCTCCCCCACGAACGCAGACCGTTCCGGCATCGCCAACCTCGTCACGGAACGCTGCCATGTCGATCACACCCAGGTCCCGTCCGGGGCCCGGCCGAGACTGGTCACGTGACCGCAACTGGCGCCGCTGGGCAGCACCTTGGCCGGATTGGCTAGGCCCTCGACGTCGAACGCCCGCCGCAGGCGATCCTGGGCCTCCAGGTCGGCCGGGCTGAACTGCATCGACATAAAGCGTTTCTTCTCAAGCCCGATGCCGTGCTCCCCAGACAGTACGCCGCCCGCCTCGACCGAGATCCGCACGATCTCCTCACCGGCCTCCAAAACCCGTTCCATGACGCCCGGTTCCCGAGCGTCGAAGACGATCAAAGGGTGCAGGTTCCCATCACCGGCGTGGAAGACGTTCATGACGATCAAGTCGCGTTCTTCGATCACCTCGTAGACCCGGGACAAAACTTCGGTAAGTCTGGTACGAGGGATGACGGTGTCGTTCAGGTAATAGTCGGGCTTGATCACCGCGATGGCTCCGAAGGCGCTTTTCCGGCCTTTCCAAATCCTCGTCCGCTCGTCCTCGTCGGCGGCCACCCGGACTGTGCGGGCCCCATGGGCCGTCCCGATGACCTCGATCCGGTCGATGGCCGTCGCCACTCCGGCCGGAAGGCCGTCCAACTCAACGATGAGGACCGCCGCGGCGTCCAGTGGATAGCCCGCATGCGCGAAGGGTTCCACGGCCTCGATGACCCGCTGGTCCATGATCTCGAGTGCGGCGGGCACAATGCCCGCGGCAATTACCGCGCTGACCGTGTCGGCAGCACCGGCCACGCGGTCGAAATCCAACAACAACGTGGCCACCTCGGGCGGATCCTCGGTGAGTCGGACGCAGATCCGCGTTGCGATCCCCAGGGTTCCCTCCCCGCCCACGAAAGCTCCCCGGAGGTCGTAACCCGCTGCCCGGCCTTCCTCAGCACCGAGGATCACCACCTCTCCGTCCGGGAGTACCACCTCCACGGCCAGCACGTGCGCGCTGGTCACCCCGTAGAGCAGGCAGTGGGGCCCCCCCGAGTTGGTGGCTACGTTGCCGCCGATCGTGCAGGCCTGTTGGCTGGACGGATCCGGGGCGAAATGGAGGCCGGTGCCCTCCAAATGCCGTGAGAGGTCCAGATTCACCACGCCTGGTCCCACCCATGCCAGGCGGCGTTCCACGTCAACCTCGTGGATGACGTCCATCCGGGTGGTCACCACCATTACAGGCTCGTCGCAGGGCACGGCTCCACCGGACAACCCGGTTCCCGCTCCTCGGGGCACGAACGGACGCCCATGGCTGACCGACACGGACACGCAGGCCGCCACCTCGGCGGTACTTTCGGGGAAGCAGACGATCCCGGCTCGACCACCCCTTGTCACCGAGCCGTCATGGCTGTACAGGCTCTGGGCCCCGATTCCGGCTTCTACCCGACCGCGACCCAGGACCTCAACCAGGTCGCGCTCCAACGGATCGGTGATCGGATCGACCCGACGGACGGCCAGCCGTCCCAGAAGGGAGCGGGTCAAAGGGCTTATCACCATGGCAGTCTGCCCGACAGGGCCACCACAGCCGGGGTCCGCTCTGGGTCCCTACCGGGACATTGGCCCGGACACTCCTCCAACGTCGGCCCGTGTCGCGATCAGACGCCCCACCCGTCCGAGGATCAGCGGGTCCGAGGGTGTAGGAAGAACGACGTGAAACGGCTCCGCACCATTGCCACCCGTGGCGACACCCCGGTGCTGGCCTTGGCGATCATCACTGGGCTACTCGTGGCCACCCTGGTCGCCGCCTTCGAGTACCTCTCGGCCACCGTGATCCTCGACCGGGTCCTGCACCGGCCCCTGTGGCAGATCGCCATCGCCCCTGGCATAGGGCTCCTCCTGGCCTCGTTGATTCTGCGGTACCCGGGTCGACGAATGCTCCCCAGCACCTCCGACGAGTTCAATCGCGCGTTCCATGATCGGAACCCGAGTCTTCCTCTACGGGACCTGCCCATCAAACTCCTGGCAGGCATCTCGACCATCGGATTAGGCGGCGCGCTCGGTCTGGAGGGCCCGTCGATCTACGCCGGCTCGACCCTCGGCCTCGGCCTGCGTGACCGGTTCCGTCGTTGGCTTCGTCGAGAGGACGTCAAGATCCTGCTGACTGCCGGAGCGGCGGCCGGGGTGGCCGCCGTCTTCAAGGCACCGGCAACCGGGGTTCTCTTCGCACTGGAGGCACCGTACCGAGACGACGTGAACCGACGGGCCTTGCTGCCATCACTGCTCGCCTCGGCCACCAGTTACGTCACCTACATCAACCTCATCGGTCACGACGCCGTCATCCCGTTCCTGAACGACCCCGAGAACCGCATCGGTCTAAACGTAAAGCAACTGGCCATTCGGTCTGACACCGACGTGGTCTGGTTCGACGCCGCCGACCTGGCCTCGCTGTTCACCGCCGTGGAGGTGGGCGACGTGTTCGGCGCTCTCCTGCTGGGGATCTTCGCCGGCCTCGGCGGCCGTTCCATGGCATGGCTGGTCCGGTGGGCCAAGACACAGTCCAAGACCGACTCATTCGTCTCCCGGGTCCTCATCGGCGGAGCCTCGCTGGCCGGTTTGGCGTTCGCCGCCGACGTGGCATTCGGCTCTCCTCTGACCATCGGACCGGGATTCGAAGCCATGGAGTGGGTGGTCAGACCGGAACACGGCCTGGGCCTCATTGGCCTGTTGTTCGGCATGCGGATCGCCGCCACCATCGTGACCCTGGCCGCAGGCGGGGTGGGTGGGCTTTTCATTCCCCTGGCTGTGCAGGGCGTAATCATCGGACAGTTCACCGGCATCATGTTGAACTCCGACCGGCCCGGTCTCTACCCGACGCTCGGGCTGGCAGCCTTCCTGGGCGCCGGCTACCGGGCTCCCATCTCGGCGGTGATGTTCGTCGCTGAATCGACGGGTGGATCCTTCGTGGTGCCGGCCCTTGTCGCTGCTGCGGTCAGTCAGTTGGTGGCCGGCAAGTCCTCGGTCGCTGAGCACCAACACTCGATTCGACTGGGCCACCTCGAACGCCGGTTCACCCTGCCCGTGACGTCGGCACTGGATACCGACGTGCTCACGGTGCCATCCGACGCGACGGTGGCTGAATTCATGTATCTCCACGTACTGGGTCGGCGTGAGCGATCCGTGGCCGTGGTAGACGGCGTCCACTACCGGGGAATGATCAGCCTCACGGAGGTGTCCGCGCTCGAGCGCTCGATGTGGGATGAGACCGCAGTCGGCGACCTCCTCAACACGGAACTGCCAGCCGCCCGACCGAACTGGTCACTACGAGACGCGATCGTGGCCATGGAGCAGGCCGACGTGGACGTCCTCGCGGTGACCGACACCGAAGGTGCGTTCATCGGCATGTTGTCGGCTGACGACATCCTCAAACTGGACGAGATCCTGGACGAAACAGGTGGCTGACCTGTAGCTCGCCGGTGACGGGACTCAGGAAGTCTCGGCCGTCTCCTCAACTGCTTCCCCAGTGACGCCGTCCTCGTAGTCGTCCGCCCAGGCGTCGAACGCCGGGGAGTCTTCATCGTTGATCTGGTTGTCGTTCTGCTCACCCACGTCGAGGCTGTCGAAGATCGAATCCAGATCAAGATCCTGGTTCTGCTTCAACGCACGCGCTTCTTCGTAGCGGCGGTGTCGACCCTTCTTCACCGGGCACCCTCCCGATTGGTCACGGCATCTTTCAGCCGTGTGCTCGTCTGTGATCCCGCCCGATCGGCGTTGTGGTGGAAGACTTCCACAGCAGACCGGTGCGTTTGGTCATCCTAACGAGGAGAGTCGCAGTTCACGGAGCAGGACCCTCAGGCGATCAGTTGCCCCGCGGCTCGAGGAGTAGCCCGCCACGGCCGTCGAAGGCCAGCGCCGCTCGACCACTTAGGAGGTCATCCACCGGGCCACCGATGACCTGATGGCGCCACCCGGTGGTCATCCGTGCACCCTCAACACCCCGGACGAGATCTTCGATGTCACTTCTCGTCCCGACGAGCGTCGGATCGAGATCGGTATCACGCGACAACTGGGCCACCCATGCCGATACCAGAGTCACCGCGGCGCGCACGTCGTTGCCGCTGTCCGGACGAGGCGGCTCGGCGGCCAACGGCGGTAGATCATCAGCGGCGGCCACGGCGGCCAACAAGCCCTCGGCCACCACCCCCTTGTGGTGACGCCCATCCAGTCCGCGGATCTTTCGGAGTTCCTCGATGGACCTCGGTGCTCGCTGGGCAACGGCCACCACACCGAGGTCGGGCACCACATGGCGGACCGGCTGATCCACGTCGGCAGCCCGCCGCTCACGCCATGCAGCAACCGAGCGGACGACGTCCCTGGCCCGACCACGAAGCTGGCGGGCTTCCTTGATACGGCGCCAGGCATCCTCGGGCACACGCCGTCCACGTTCCCGGGCCAGCATCTCCACGCATTCCTGCTCGGCCCATGCCAAGCGTCCGTCTCCGGTCAGGCGGGCAAGCAGCAGGTCATGGATCTCCAACAGGTTCGCTACGTCGGACGCCGCGTAGTCCAGCTGCGATTTGGTCAACGGCCGAGCCAACCAGTCGGTGAGGCGGTCTCCCTTGGGAAGGCGGAGACCGAGTTCCCGTTCGTGCAGGGAGGCCAACGACGGCGAGGACAGACCGATGAACCCGGCCGCCAGCTGCGTGTCGAAGAGATTGACGGGCACGGTCCCACAGGCGTGGTCGAAGACCTCGAGATCTTGGCCGGCGGCATGCATGACCACTAGAACATCAGACTCCAGCAGACGGGCCATGGGACGGAGGTCGACAGCCAACGGATCAATCAGGACCAGACCATCGGACCACGCCACCTGGACCATGGCGACCTTTGGAAAGTACGTCTTCTCCCTGTGGAACTCAGTGTCCACGGCGATCCGTGACTCCCCCATCAGGACGTTCAGGATCTCCTCGAACTCCAACTGGTCGGTGACCAGTCGAAAGTCGACCGGTGGTCGCCCGCTCAGGATCCTGCTCCGTCAACAGGACCCGACTCAACCGGGAAATCGGCAGCGACCCAGGCATTGGTGCCGCCGGCCACGTTCACGGCATCGATCCCGTTGGAACGGAGGAACTCGGCCGCAGTACGGCTCCGACCACCCAGAGCGCAGATCACGTAGAGCGTGCCGGTCGAGGGAATTTCGGCCATCCGCTCGGGCACCGACTCCAACGGAATTCGGACGCCGCCCGGCACCCTGACCTCGTCAACCTCGTAAGGCTCCCGCACGTCGAGGAGTGCGGCACCGTCGGCGAGACGTTCGTGCAACTCATCCACGTCCACTTCCGGGACCACTGGCTGCTCAGACATCAGAAGCTCTCCCTCGTACCGCCAGTTCGGCGGATCGCGGCACCGGCATACGTCCGGTACGTCCCGAGACGTCGGGAACGCCGTTGGACCCTACCGGTCGCCAGCCCCTAGATCGCCGGGCTGGTCAACGTCACGAAACCCGGCCGACAACAGTCCGCTGACTTCCACGATCCGGAGACCCGAAGCGATCGAGGCCTCTGCGGCCCGCCATGTCGCCCGCTCTCCCGCAGAGAATGCCGCCGCCAACAGGGAGCCAGACTCCGGCGTCCAACAGGCATGCATCCACTGGCGCCTCTCTGCTTCGAGGGGCACCGCCACCACCGGTGCACCATTCGGAGACGCCGGCACCGCCGACACCGTGGCCGCCACGTTCACCGCCGAGGCCCTCGGCAGGTCGCAGGCAAGGACCATCACCGGCAGGTGCCACGGGGCGAAATGTTCCAGTGCCGTGACAATGCCACCGAGAGGCCCCTCGCCGGGGTATCGGTCAGACACCACGATGAGGCCCGCCGCCGAAAGACCCTCGGCATCACCGCCCACGGCCACCACTTCCGATGCCCCGGCGGCCAGCAGCGTCCTGGCCACCGTGACGGCCATCGCACGACCGTCGACCTCGAGGAGCGCCTTGTCCCGGCCCATCCGGCGGCTCGCTCCGCCGGTCAGAACCGCTCCGATGAATGCGCTCCCAGGCCCGCTGCCGGGCAGGCCGCTGAACGGGGGGTTCACCGTCAGAGGGTCTCCCCGGCCATCGCCTCCGTCCAACCTGGATCCAACTGACGGAGGAACAGGGCGCAACGCTCCGCCTCGTCCACCTCGCCGATCTGGTCGGCCACCCGAGCCAACCCAGCCAGGGCCCGCAGGAACCCTCGGTTGGTTGGGTGCTCCCAGCGGACGTACCCGCTCCCGCGCCATCCGCTCTGTCGAAGGCGGTCGAGGCCCCGGTGGTAGCCGACTCGGTAGGCCGCATAGGCCTCCATCGGATCCCGGCCCAGATCACCAAGACGCGCCCAACACTCCAGATGACTTGGCCAGTCGGCCACCACGGCGGAGACGGCGTCTCGCCGTTGCCCGGGCGTCGGTTGAGCTAACGCCTCGTCCAGAGCGGCATCCGCCGCCGGATCCTCGAATCCGAGGACCGTCTCCGGGGGGGCAGAGCCGGACAGGGAAATGGGACGGACGTCGGACGTGGGATCGGTCATCACACCGACCGTAGTGCCGACCATCGGGGATGCCCTGACTACTGGATCGAGGCTGGCTACCCTCGCCCGATGTCCGAATCCGCCACCACGACCACAACTGCCACGGTCAGCGACGGCGCGGAGCCGACCCTCCTCCACCGACTCACCGACCGTCTCGACGACATTGGCGACCAAGTCCCACAGGTCGTTGAGTTGCCGGACTGGGTTGAGCCGGCATTCCTCCGTTCGGTGGCCCTAGTGGCCATCGCGGTGAGCCTCATCCTGGCCTTCGTGGCCGCTCGGATCATCCGCAGGATGATCGTGCGGGTAGTCGTCGTCGCGGTTCTGGCCGCACTGGCTGCGGGTATCTGGAGTCAGCGGGTCGAACTTGCCGACTGTGCAGCCCAGTGCTCGTGCGCCCTCTTCGGCCAGGTCGTCCAGATCCCGGCCGACCTGAATCCGAACTGCTGAGGGGTCTGAACTGCCGGGACCCGGCCTAATCAGGCCTCGGGTACCCGTTCGATTCGGAGGGCGTTGGTGGACCGCGAACGCACGTCCGTTCCGGCCAGCACGCCTACCAGCTCGCCGGGCGTCACCGCACCTCGTTTGCAGGCCACCTTGAGAGCTGCATTGACCCGGTCATCAAGATCGCCTTCCTCGGGCAGGTGGATCGGCTCGGTCCCCCAGCTCAACGTCAACTGGCCAACCGTCCGTTCGTTGGAGCTCAGGCCGACAATCCGCGCCGCGGGACGGAAACGCGCCATAGAACGCACGGTGAACCCGCTTCCGGAGATGCACAGGATGGTGCCGATCCCCAACTCTGCGACGGCGCGGGCCGTGGCCTGGGTCATAGCGTCGGTGATCGACGTGTCCGGATCATCGGTGTCAGTCATTCGCAGGTCCGACAGTTCCGCCATCCATCCCCTGTGGTCGAAGGCGTCGTCGGCCCGCTCGGCGATCCGCGACATGGTGGCCACCACGTTCACCGGGTCCACGCCAATCGCCGTCTCACCCGAAAGCATCACCGCGCTCGATCCGTCCCAGACGGCATTGGCCACATCTGAGACCTCGGCCCGGGTCGGCTCAGGATTGGCGACCATGGTCTCGAGCATCTGCGTCGCAGTAATGGCCGGTCGGCCAAGGGCGATGCACTGCCTGATGATCTCCTTCTGGAGGATGGGGAGTTCCTCGATGCTGCATTCGCTCCCGAGGTCCCCGCGGGCCACCATCACCGCTCCAGACGCCTCGATAATGGCCGGCAGGTCTTCAATGGCAGCCCGGGTCTCGATCTTGGCGACCACGATCGGGCCGACAGGATGGGGGTCCACAGGAACACGGGCCAGGTCCTCGGCTGATCGGACGAACGAGATGGCCAGCATGTCGGCCCCCAGTTCCACAAAACGCTCCACGGCCACTAGATCTTCGTCGGTGGGTGCGCGCATCGAGAGCCGATCCGAAGGAATGTGCAGTCCGGGACTACCGGTCAGGACACCTCCGTGGGCGACCCGAGTCGACACGCGATCACCGCCCATCTCCAGGACCTCCAGCACTACCCGGCCATCACCCATGCTCAGGCGGTCTCCCGCTTCCACGTCGGTCAGGAGCCCCGCGTAGTCAATCTCGATGTCCGATGCTGTGCTGGCCCGGCCGCCCACCCTCAGGTTCACCCGGGAGTCCTCGACAATGTCCACCGCAGTCTCGCCGAACGATGCCGCACGGACCTTGGGGCCCGGAAGGTCAACCAGGATCCCGACATATCGACCCTCGGTGGCCGCGATCCGACGGATCCGGGACATGCGTTCGACCGCCTCGTCAATCGTGTTGTGGGCCAGGCCGAGGCGGGCCACGTCCATTCCGGCCCGGATCAGGTCTCGGAGGGTGGTCTCGTCATCGGAGGCGGGTCCGATGGTGGCGATGATCTTTGTCCTGCGGGCCATTCCAGCAGGCTACCGACCCGTTCTCAGGGGACGTTGGTGGCGTCGGGACCACCGAATCCGAACCTGGCCTCCACCCGTGCCGTGAGACGGTCGCGGACCGACTCGCCCTTCTCCCGGGCCGCCTCACCACCCACCCTCCATCCATGGCGACTGGAGTAGAGCAGCGGTGCCTCACCTAGGCGGCCCTCACCGAAGGCCACCACCCGGGCAAAGAATAGGTCGTGGTCGTATCGACCGACGATTCTGTCCTCGACCTCGCAACCCAGCCACGCCAGGGCGTCGGGGACTACCGGCCAGCCGTCGACGTCAGCGATCCACTCGTCAGCCACGTACCGAAAGCGGTGTCCCGGGTAGCTGAAGTACTGCCCGGGTTCGACCTGGTCGCCGGCCAGGATGGAAACCGCGAACCGGCCGGAACCTGCGATCAACGGATAGGTGTCGTGCTTGGGTGAGATCGACGCCATGAGGACGGGTTCGTCGAACGAGACCTGGCACACCCAGTGGGAGGTGTAGGCCCGGGTGACGTCATTGTGGGTGGCGGCCACCACCTGGACGCCCTTCATCATCTGACCCAGGCAACGTTTGAGGTCTCGGTCGATCATGGCCCCAGTCTGACTGCTGGTCCGACCCTGCCCGGACACCTAGCGTGGCCCGGTGCGATCCACCGGCCCTCACCCCTACCTCGACCATCCCGGTCCGCTGGCTTTTGCCCACCGGGGAGGCACCGAAGAACATCCCGAGAACAGCCTGGCCGCCTTCGCCCACTCAGTTGGCCTGGGCTACCGATACCTGGAGACAGACGTCCACCTGACGGCCGACGGGGTGGTGCTGGCCTTCCACGACGATTCGTTGGACCGGGTCACCGACCGGTCAGGTCGCATCGAGGACTGCACGGCCGCCGAGATCGCCGATGCCCGGATCGCCGGCGTGGAACCCATCCCCACTCTGGACCAGTTGTTGGAAGCCTTCCCCGACGCCCGTATCAACATCGATCCCAAGGACGACCGGGTCGTCGAGCCCCTCGCTGCGGTCATCGACCGCCACGCCGCACTGGACCGGATCTGCCTCGGGTCCTTCTCGGACAAGCGCCTCGTCCACTGTCGACGCCTCCTGGGACCGGGCCTCTGCACGTCGGCCGGTCCGGTCGCCATCGTCCGCTTCCGGCTATCCAGCTTCGGGCTTCCCGTTGGCCCCGACGGGCCTCCACAGGGCCCGGACTGCCTTCAGGTTCCGGTGCGTCAGTCAGGCATTCCGCTGGTCGACCGTCGGTTCGTCCACCACGCCCACCAACGAGGCCTGCACGTCCATGTCTGGACCATCGACGAGCCCGAAGAGATGCACCGTCTACTGGACCTCGGCGTGGACGGCATCATGACCGACCGCCCCTCGACACTGCGCGCCGTCCTCATTGAACGCGACGCCTGGTCGTCATGAGTCTGGTCGTCATGAGGATCGACCCCCGACTCCTCGACGGCAGGCTCGGACCATGACCACCGATCTCTTCTACACCTTCCCATCGTTCGCCGCGTTGGACCTCGACGCCGTCCGGATCTTCCTCCATCTGCTGGGTGTCTCGGGCTGGATAGGCGGTCAGATTCTCATGCTGGGACTCCTCGGCGTCCTGCGAGGTCTCGGCACCGAAGTGCCACGGATGGCTGCCGACCGTTTTGCGAAGGTGGCGTGGCCATGCTTCGCCCTGGCCGTGGTCACTGGAATCTGGAACCTCACCGAGGTAGGCCTGTCGGGCCGCTCGGACGGCTACCTGGCCACCATGCTCGTCAAGCTGCTCCTGGTGGGTGCATCGGGTGCGGCAGCCGCGGTGCACTCCACCACCCGATCGGCCGCAATACGCGGTGCCACCGGAGGTATCGGCTTCCTGGCCGCCCTCGGAGCGCTCCTGGCCGGTACTGCCCTCGGCTCCTGACACGGGTATTTGGGCCGTCGCTGTGGACAGAACTGTGGACCACCCATCCATGTGCTGTGGAAATCGTCGACGTTCCGGGGGATAAGCCCGCTTTTGGTTGATCGCCCGGTTCTCATGGTCCATGATGCGTCCACGCCGAACACGGCGCGGGGATCCGGAACCGGATGGAACCGATCCACCAGAAGACACAGGGGCTTAGGCTCCGGTGCCGGACGGAGGAGCGGGACCCTGGGGAAGCCCCCGAATCGTGTTCGGGGAGGACCGCAACCACGCTGGCCCGCTCCTTCGGGAACGGAACCAGCGGTTCGGCCACCGGCACAGGGGTGTCGAGGTCGGGCGGGACGACGAGGAGCCTTCGGGTGACGAGTCGGACCGGCCGGACGAGGCACCCGCCGGTACCGGACCATCGCAGGTCACTCCAGCGCCGACGGGCACTGGATGACACCTGATGATGGACCCGGAACCGGGGTGCCGGGTCGACCGGGTCGCTCCACGCCGTCGGGCGGGGAAAGACACGGTGGACCAGGATCCCGTCGGGGATCGGTGGTCGAGCTGGATACGGGACCGGAGGTCGACGGATTCTCCGGTATCGCATCAGGGTGACGCCCCTAGGGGTGACACTCCGGACCGGATCGTTCGACGGAACGAACCGGCAGGTGGCAGTTGGGACGTCGGAGCGGCTCCGAGAAGTTGACCGGTTCGCCGGGAGGCTACTCGGGGCCGTTTCCGCGTTTTCCGGGCCGCGGTCAGGGTACGTAGTTACCGGACCAGGCGGCAGCCGACATGGCCACCAACGCCAATCCCGACGCCACCGGCACGAGCACACCGAGTCGACGGTGTCCGGCCATGGTGGCCACTCCAAGGACGATGGGCACCCCGTTGAGGCTGTATCGCTCGAGACTATTCAGGTTGTCGGCGGCCAACGCGACCACCAGACACGCCGCAGCGAAGGCCCCGTAACGCAATGGCCACGCACGTAAAAGCACTACCAGGGCGACCAGCAGTACGGTCACCGCAACAATGTGGAAGCCATCACCAAGCGCATCGGGCCCGAATAGTTCACCGAGTCCCTGCCAAAGTCGGCGAACGGGATCCACCGGATCACCCCGTAGGTGGCGCTGGACGGTCAGCGGAATAAACGCCTCATCAAAATGCACCGACGCCCACAGCACGTAGCCCCCGGCTGCGGCCGGGCCGGCCACCACGACGGCCAGGCGACTCACAATCGAACGGCCTGACGAGCGGGACGGCAACGATGGGCGTACCACTGCGCAGAGCGCCGGCACGATCAGCAACGCCCCCGTAGGCCGGACTAGAGCGGCCACCGCGGCGAGTGTCGCCGCCTCCCACCAACGCTCCCTACGGAGCAGGAGTAGGCAACCGACGACCAGTGCCAGGAACGGACCCTCGGCATAGGCCCACGTCAGGACGAAGGCCGGCGGGAACAGGGCGAGGGCCCACACAGAGCGGCGCGCCAGACCAACGTCGGACGACTCGATCACCACCAGTCGATGGAGTAGGACCATGGCCACCAGCGTCCCCGCGTTGGCCACCACGAGAAGGGCGATCGCCGGACCACCGGGAGTCACGACATCGACCAAGCGACTGAGGAACACGTACCCCGGAAAGAACCGAACCCCCTCCAGCGGCATCCCGTCGTAGCCGTGGAGCATCAGCGACTGGTACCAGTCGCCATCCCAGGCCAGTAGCCCACGACTGAGTGCGTGGGGTTCCTCTCCCTCGGCTAGCAGCCGGGCCACCAGCCAGCCGACGCCGACCAGTACCCGGGCAGCCACCCAGGCTGGCAGGACGACCAGGATCGCCTCGGGGGCCACCCGACGGGTCACGATCCCCCCGGGAACCTCGAGAGGTTGGCCGAGTCGTCAAACTCGTCGGCGTCGGCGTAGACCGCCTTACTCGGCGGGCCCAGTCGATCAGCCAGGGCGACACGGAGTAGCGGACACTGCCCGTCGAAGGTTTCGTAACCGTCCATCCAGGCCAGCCAGACATTGTCGACGCCGGCGGCCCGTGCCGCTATGGCGTCAGCTACCGCCTCTACGTCCACGGCACCGTTACGTTCGGCGTAGTCCACCCAGTCGACTCGCCGACCGTCATCCAGCCCCGGATGGGACAATGTCGTGAACCGGTCAGCGAGCAGACGGTGACCGGCCGGGGCCAGTTGGTCGGGACAGAAGACGACCATGTCGCCATCCGAACCCTCGGCCCGTACCACGTCGGCGATCTCCCCGATCTGGGTCCGGTCGCGCGACAGCTCACGGGCCACCGATGCGCCCGACAACAGGACAAGGACGGCGAGGGCTGCTACGGAGGTCCGGGGCGTCATCCGATGCAGGCCCACTGCACATGCCAACACCATCGGCACCAGAGCGAACACCCCGTAGCGGCCCTGGAAAGCAGTATCGGTGATCAGGCTCACCGAGGCCCCTAACGTCATCGTGGTCACGCCCAGCACTACCGCGACCTGTAACCAGACCAGGTCTGTCCATCCGAGGACCGGCCGATCCGAGCCGGCACGACACCCCAGGCCGACGGCCACCAGAACGGCAAGGACGACGACGACCAGCAGCGCCTCGGACCCCCGTCCACCGCCGTAGGCCTCCAGAGTGAGGGCGGCCACCACGGTTGGACGGGCAGCCGGCGACCACGGGGTCCCGGTATGGGCCAGCTGGTCCAAAAAGACAGGCAACCACGGAAGGAAGGCCAGAGATCCGGCGACCACGGCACCGACCAGGTGGCTGGCCTGACCAATCGCACGACGGCCGTTACGTGTCCCGGCCACCAGTCCTGCTGTGCCCAGCACCGCAATGGCGAACAATGACCAGTAGTGGGTTAACAGGAGGGCGGCCACCACGCCCGCCAGCACCGCAGAACGGAGCACCGACGGCCGCTCCCAGACCCGGACCACGGCCAGATGTAGTGCCAGTAGCAAGGCGAGCAGGAGGGCGTACATCCGAGCCTCGGTGGCGTACCGCACGGCGAACGGGCTGGACGCCAGGACCGCCACCACCAGCACGCACCCCCGTCGATCAAGGTGCCGGCGGGCCACCAACCAGGCCAGGGGAAGCGAGACAACCCCGAGCACCCCCGAGAAGGCCCGTAGCGCACCGTCGGATTCTCCAAACGGGACCGACCACAGGGCCAAGAGCACGTAATAGAGGGGAGGGTGACCATCGTGGCGCAACGCGTCGACCAGAGCCGACCAGCCGCCGGTCGCGTCCCCCGTCACCACACCGGCTAGCGAGGCGGAGATCGCCTCGTCCAGCCACATGGGCGAGAGGGCCACAAATCGCAGGACAACTCCGATAGCTACCGAGACGATTGCCACGATCAGCAGACTGGGCGTCACCGCTGAGCGATCACTATTCCCGGTGGCCACGTGGCTGAGCGTACCGTCGGGCCTCTGGGCCGCCCGGTACGCTCGCACCGGCCCCGGTGGATGTCCGCTCCGGACTTCGACACGGGCCACTATCCGCTGATGACCGCCACCCCGGACCCCTACCCCCTGACTAGCGACAGCTCGTCGTCGATCCACTCCGACCTACGACCGGTCATCATCGGTGGCGGGCCCGCCGGCCTGACCGCCGCCTACCAGTTCGGCAAGGCCGGAGTCCGAGCCACCGTGCTGGAGGCCGACGACGTGGTGGGCGGCATCAGTCGGACCGCCGTGCGTGACGGCTGGCGCTTCGATATCGGTGGCCACCGCTTCTTCACCAAGGTCCGAGTCGTCTCCGACCTGTGGCATGAGATCCTCGAGCCACACGACTTCCTGCTCAGGCCCCGGATGAGTCGAATCTTTTACCAGGGCAAATTCTACGACTACCCGCTCCGGGCCATGAATGCCCTCCGCAACTTGGGGCTCATCGAGGCGGTTCGCTGCCTGCTGTCCTATCTGTGGGTCCGGATATGGCCCCCGAAGGATCAGACCAACTTCGAAGGATGGGTGGCCAGTCGATTCGGGTGGCGGCTGTACCGGACCTTCTTCAAGACCTACACCGAGAAGGTGTGGGGACTACCGGGCACCGAACTTCAGGCCGACTGGGCGGCCCAACGGATCAAGAATCTGTCGCTTCTGAAGGCCATCGTGAACTCGCTGATGCCGCGACGCAAACAGACCGACGTGACCAGCCTCATCGAGGAGTTCGAGTACCCCCGCTACGGACCCGGGATGATGTGGGAGCGCTGTGCCGAATTAGTCAAGGAACAGGGGTCGGACGTACACCTCTCCCATCCGGTTCGTCGGATCAGTCATGCTGACGGACGGGCCTTCGAGGTCGAGGCACAGGGTCCCGACGGCCCGGTTGTCCTTGAGGCCACCGACGTGATCTCGTCGATGCCGCTCCCCCACCTCATCCGGGCCATGGACCCGCCGGTGCCCGACGACGTGAAGGCGGCCGCCAACGGGCTGGGATTCCGGGATTTCCTCACCGTGGCCCTCGTGGTCCCCCGGGAGGACGGCTTTCCCGACAACTGGATCTACGTACACGCCCCGGACGTGGAGGTTGGTCGTGTTCAGAACTTCGGGCAGTGGTCGCCGCACCTCGTCAAGGACGGCCGTACTTGCCTGGGTCTTGAGTACTTCGTGACCGAGGGCGACCACCTCTGGACGGCCGACGATGCCGATCTGGTCGAGTTGGGCAAGGCCGAGATGGCAAGCCTCGGCCTACTGGACCCTTCACGAGTGGAAGCCGGCTACGTGGTTCGGATGCCCAAGGCGTATCCGATGTACGACGCCCACTATCAGGACAACGTCGACCGGATCCGAGGTTGGCTGGCTGAACACGCCTCCAATGTGTACCCGGTGGGTCGCAACGGCATGCACAGGTACAACAATCAGGACCATTCGATGTTCACCGCCATGCTCACCGTCGAGAACGTGCTGGCCGGCGATCACGAAGGCGGGCACGATGTCTGGCAGGTAAACGTGGAGGAGGACTACCACGAGGAGATCCGGTGAACTGCCGTAACAGAATCCGGTGGATCCTCGTACTGATCGGTCTCGGGCTGATTGTCCGTCTGGCCTACGTCCTGTTCGTCGAACGGGGCGATCCTCTCAGCGGCGACGGCATCTACTACCACGAGGCGGCCAACCTGCTGGCCGACGGCCTGGGCTTCACCGAGCCGTACCGCTACCTCCACGGTGGCGGTCAGGAAGCGCTATTCGTCGCCGATCCGACCTCGTTGGCGGCCACCGCCAATACCGCCCTCCCCGTCGGTCACATCGAACCCACCGCCGGCCACCCACCGCTCTGGGTGCTCGTCCTCGGCGCTTTCTCGTTCCTCGGGTTCACCTCGGTCACGGCCCACCAACTGGTCGGCGTCCTGACCGGCACCGTCGGGGTGGCCGCTGTCGCATGGGCCGGACACCAGTACGGTCGATCCTTGGGCCTTCGCCACGTGGGGACGGTCGCCGCCGGGGTGACCGCAGTGCATGCCGGCTTCTGGCTCAACGACGGCCTCGTCATGTCGGAATCGCTAGTCGTTCCGGTGACCGCTGTCCTCCTGGGGGTCGCGGTACGAACCGGTCGGTCTCCGGTGACCCGCAACGTCCTCCTGCTCGGTCTGGTCGGCGGACTGGCCGCCCTCACCCGGGCCGAACTGGTGCTGGCGCTCCCGGTCCTGGCCCTGCCGATACTCCTCTGGCGTGATGAGTCGGGTCCCGTCGTGTCCAACGCCGCTCGCCTCCGGCGCTACGTGGCGGTCGGACTGGTGGCCGCGACGGTCATGGTGCCCTGGGTGGCTCGAAATCTGATCGTGTTCGAGGAACCGGTGTGGCTCAGCAACGGCACCGGAATCCTGGTGGCACAGACCAACTGTGATGCCACCTACTACGGCGACAAACAGGGCTCCTGGCGATTCGAGTGCGCACTCCCCCAACCACTGGGCCCCGACGGGCGGGCGGCCGACGAGTCGGTACGAGACGTCGAATACCGGCAGCGGGGTCTCGACTACCTGGGCGACCATCGGGCCCGGTTCGTCACCCACGTAGTCCCCAAGCGGGTCGGCCGTTACTGGGGTGTCTACGCACCAATCAACCAACTCCGGGCCGACATTCTCGTCGAGGGTCGATCCTTCCGACTCTCCGTGCTGGGCCTCGTGCAGTTCGCCCTGATTGCCGCCCTGGCCCTGGTGGGCGGCCGGGTGGTCCGGCGTCGACGCGGTCCGCTCCTGCTTCTGGTCGCCCTGCCTGTAGTGGGTACGCTCGTAGCTGCGTTCACCATGGGCACCACCCGCTACCGGGTGCCCGCCGAGGTAGCCCTGGTCCTCTTGGCCTCAGTTGGTGTCGCCGCTGGGAGGCATTCCACTTCGGATCCTCCCCCGATCCCTGACCCTGCAACACTCGGCGCATGACTGGTACCCCGGCCCACGATGCTTCCACGTCGGCTCGCGCGTTGCCGAAGGTGACCGTCACCCTCGACGTCGAGGACCTCCGACCCGACCACTCGCTGCCTGAACGGGTGGTCGAGATGACCAACCGGGTCCTCGACCTCTTCGGCGAGCACGAGGTCCGGGCATCGGTGTACGTGGTCGGCGAGTTGGCCGAGCGACGGCCCGAACTGGTGCTCCGGGCGGCCGCTGAGGGCCACGAGATCGGCCTCCACTCATGGTCACACGTTCCGATTCCCACCCGGACACCCCAGACGTTCTCCGAGGAGTGCCGACGCGGCCGCGCTCTGCTCCAGGACTTGTCGGGCCAGGAGGTGTCCGGCTACCGGGCGCCGATGATGTCGCTGGTCCCCGCTGCGGCATGGGCCGTCCCGCTCATTGCCGAGGCCGGCTTCACCTACTCGTCCAGCGTGCTCCCCGGACCGAGCCCCCTCTTCGGCTGGCCAGGCCTACCCCGACAACCTTTCCGGTGGCTGAACGGTCCCATCGAGTTTCCCTGCCCGTTGGTCCGTATGCCGGGTATCGACCTCCCCTATCTGGGAGGCACCTACCTCCGACTCCTGCCGTCCTTCGTCCGTCGCCACGGCCTACGGCGCGCCGGGACCGACGAGGCCCTCTGGGCGTACTGCCACCCGTGGGAGTTCGATCCAGACGAGGCTTTCCATCCCCACCAGCACATCGGAATGCTGGCCAGCCGGGTCGCCTGGCTGCGCCGGTCCCGTATGGAGCGCCAGGTGCGTCGCATGCTGGGCGACCCGCTCACCGGACCACTCGGTGTGGTGGCTGCCGAACTCTCCTCGGAGGGCACCGACCTCCCGGTGATCGATCCCAAGAAGCCGGCCTCCGCCGGTCGAGTCGCCCGGTGGGCTGACGGACGATTGCGGGACCGGTGAACGCAATACCGCTCCAACTCTCGTGTCCCTCCGGTTTTCGGGGACGTCTGGCCCTGATCGTGATGGCCGGACTGGTCCTCCGACTGGCCCACCTGATCCTCATCGCCGCGAACAATCCGCTTAGTGGGGATGCATCCAGCTACCACCTTGCCGCCAACCTGTGGGCTGATGGCCTGGGTTTTCCGGAACCCTTCCGCTACCTCTTCGGCAGCATGGACGCTGTGCCGCTCACCGACGGTGGGACCTCTGTGGTGGAGACCCCGATCGGCCACCTGGAGCGAACGGCCGGCCATCCTCCGGTGTGGGCCATCCTCTTGGGGGTCTTTTCCTTTCTCGGAGCAACGTCGATTATCGAACAGCAGGTCGTCTCGGCTCTTCTGGGGGCGCCGGCAATCATCCTCATGGGCCTGTTGGGACGAGAGGTTCGCTCCGAGCGACTGGGGTTGATCGCCGCTGCGATCACTTCCACCTACGCCTTCGTGTGGGTCAGCGACGGACTCCTGATGGCCGAGACGCCGGCCATCGCGGCCGCCGCGGCCACCATGCTGGTGGGCGTCCGCTTCTGGCGCTCGCCGACCCGACGAGCCGCAGCACTCCTGGGCCTGGTCGGCGGTCTTGCTGCCCTGACCCGGGCCGAGTTGGTGCTCTTCCTGCCTCTGGTCCCGGCCGTGGTCCTAGGGCGGGCCATCCTTCCATGGCGGGAGCGGATCATCCGGTACGGCATCTGTGGCCTCACGGCAATCCTGTTGTGCCTGCCGTGGTTCGCCCGGAACACGATGGCCTTCGACACGCCGGTCCTCTTCTCCAACGGGGTGGGGACCGTGATGGTCCAGTCCAACTGCGACGCCACCTACTTCGGTCCCGACCTCGGTTACTGGAATCTGGACTGCGGCCTGCCCACCCCCTACGGCGCGGACGGCCAGCTAATGGGTGAGGTCGAGCGCGACGAGGTGGTCCGTGAACGGGCCACCTCGTACATCTCTGCCAACCGGGGGCGCTTGCTCTCGGTGGTTGTGCCGGCTCGGGTGGGGCGCATGTGGGGCGTCTATGAGCCCATCGGGCAGCTACGGCGTGACGTGCTGGCGGACCGTCGATCGTTCGCCGTCTCGGTCCTCGGCCTGGCACAATTCGCCCTGCTGGTTCCCGTAGCGGTGGCCGGCATGGTCATCGTCCGACGTCGACGGGGTCCACTGCTGGTACTGGCCGCGTGGATTCCCATCGTGACGTTCACTGCGGCCAGCGCCTTTGGCAACACCCGGTACCGGACGGCGGCGGAGACCTCGATCGTGATACTGGCCGCTGTCGCTGCCGACGCGTTCCTTGACTGGTGGGGCCACCGCCAGCCCGCCGGCCAGCCGGAGATTCAACCCGCGGTTCATCCCGAGGACGTCGCCATGGCTGCACAGGCCCCGGGCGGATCGTCGTAGCGGGCGTCCGTCGTCCACTCCCCCGCCCACCATTCGCCTGAGGGCTCGGATACGTCGAAACGATCCACCATCAGGTCGAGAACCGCCCGACCCAGCAGGGCCGCGCCTCCCGGGCACAGGTGACCGTCGTCGCGTCCATCGCGGACCTTCCGGACCTGGACGTCGAGGCCCATCACCCCGGTCCGAAAACGCGTGAAGGCGCCGGCCTCGTCACCCAAAAGGGGTCCGGTGGCCACATAATCGACGTCGGAGCGACGGTCAGCAAGCTCACCGAAGAGCCCGTTGGCCGTCTGCCGAGCCTCCTCGATGCCCTCGCCCGGAGGGGTGGGCGGCATAGCCAGCCACACCACGTGTGCCCCGTCTGCCGTCAGACGGTCGGCGACCTCGTCCAGCCGTACTGCATAGGCGGCCGGATCGGCCACGATCTCTCCGAGGTCCCAACCGCCGAGCATCACCACCACCACAGCGGGGTCGTCGGACAACGCATCAGCCAGATAGTCATCGATCCCCGCACGCAGAAGGCCGACCCCGCCAATGGAGCGCGTGTCGACCACCACCGACCCGGTGGCCTCCAGGGCAGCGCGAAGTCCCGGATCAGCGTCGTAGGTCACGCTGTCTCCGATCGATACCACCAGGACCGGCCGGTCACTGGCCACCGACAGCAGGAAGGACACCAGCGCGGCGACCACCAGCAGGGCCAGAAACGCCCAACGGCGCGCCCAGGCCCGGGGCGTGGAACCGATCGGGGAACCAGACATAGGGCGAGAGTACGACCCGGGAAGCGTCGGGCTCCGGACCGGCCCGGAGCCTCGGATCTGCGACCGGTAGGATTACCAGCCCATGACCCGCTCCCGGCCAACCCGACGGCAGTGGTGGGCGGTTGCCGCCCTGTTGGTTGGCCTGTGGGTGCTCCTGGCCCCGTTCAGCCGACCGTTGCCGGGAGGCGAGACGTTTTCGTTCGAAGCCACCCCGGAGATCGGGTGCCGGACGCCGGTGGTTGGGATGCTCGGCGACGACCATCCGATCGGCGAGGTGTACACCTCGCCCCTCCCGGCCCAAGGCGATCCTGTCGCAGACAGTGCGGTCGACTGCACCGGGCGGGCCCGATTCCGCGCCATCGTCGGTGGGCTGCTGCTGATCGCGTCGGTGGCCCTCGCATCTAGAAGCAGCCGGCCCGTAGACCAGCCAGCTCCATGACCGAACCGGATAACGGTGGGCACTCCGACGACGAACGGGACCTGACCCCCACGGCGGACCTCCTCAACCTCGTGTTCGGCTTCCATCCCCCCATCGGATCCGATCTCCTCAACTGGTACTACCGGGAGAATCCAGAAGGTGTCGCCTCGGTGGGGACGGCGCGCGACGATGGTCGTCTCGTCGGCAACTACGCCTTGGTGCCGATCCGGTTTCACGCGGCTGACGGTTCCGATCCGGGCCGCGACCTGCGACTGGGGCTGGGCGTAGACCTGTCCACCCATCCCCATGTCCGGGGAACCGGCGCTTTTCGCCGGACCGTCGAGGACAGCTACCGGGTGGGTACCGCCGACGGATTGGACGGCATTCTCGGAGTCGCCAACGCCGAGTCCCTGCCCCGCATGGTCGGGACATTCGGCTGGCGGCACCTGTCTGACTTCGGAGCCCGCTTCCTAGTCCCGGTTCCCGATGGCATCCCGGCCACCAGTCATCCGGTGAACGCAGATCTACTCGCCGGCCCACTCCCCGACCAGGCCCTTCCCCTGCCAACTACGCCCCCGAGCACCGGCCACGGCACCCGATGGACGGCCGACCTACTGCGGTGGCGTCTGGCCCGACCGGGAGCGAGCTACGTGCTCCACCTCCGAGAGGACGTGGCGTTCGTCAGCACGAGCAGCCGCTACGGACCGTTCCGGGTGGCCGTCCTGCTCAAGGTCCTGGCGCGACGTCCCGCCGTCGAACCCGTGTCGGCCCGCTGCATCGCCGCGGTACTAGCTCGACACCACCGCACGCCAATGGTCCTGCACTGGGGAGCCAGCCCTCTGCTCCGAGGTGGTGGCTTCCCGCTGCCTCGTAGCCTCATGCCCAGCCCCCTGGGCATCGTGCTCCACGCCTTCGATGACGACGGCATCCCCCGACTGGTCGAAGAGGACCTGAGCCTGACGGCATTTGAGTTCCTCGACTTCGACGCATACTGATCATCGTGCGAACCGCCGTCATCATCCCAGCCTTCAATGAGGTTGACGCCCTACCGGCGGTCCTAGCCGACCTTGCCACCCACGTCCCAGACCACTACGTGATCGTGGTTGACGACGGATCCACTGACGGCACGTACCTCGCCGCGGTGGACGGCGGTGCCACCTGCCTCCGCCTCCCCTTCAACCTGGGCATCGGTGGCGCCCTCCGCCTGGGTTTTCGACATGCCGTACGCGAGGGCTTCGACCGGGCCTACCAGTTCGACGCCGACGGCCAGCACGACGCCACTCAGGTCGCGGCGCTCCTCACTGCCCTCGACGACGCTGACATGGTCATCGGCAGCCGCTTCGTCGACGATGGGGGCTATCAGGTCGGACGGAGTCGGGGGGTGGCCATGGCACTGCTGCGGCAACTGGTGGGCGCTATAAGCGGTCAGCGGTTCACCGATACCTCATCAGGTTTCCGGGCCTTCCGCCGACCGGTTCTGGAGTTTTTCGCCACCGAGTACCCGATGGAGTACATGGAGTCAGTCGAGGCCCTGGTCCTGGCCGTACGCCACGGATTCACCGTGCACGAGGTGCCGGTGACCATGCGCGACCGCTCTGCGGGGACGGCGTCCAACCGGAACCTCCGCTTGGCATACCACTTCGTCCGACTTCTCATCGTCCTGGTGGCAGGCGGGCCCGGCGGCCGTCCACGACGGACCCATGGGGCCCGAAGGGCGGATACGACGCCGTGACCGGTCCGACGCACGCTCTCCTGGCCGCCCTCACCGTGGCGGCCGTCCTGATCATCATTCGGCTCGTCCGGCGGGGCGCTCTGAAAGCCAAGTACTCGGTCCTGTGGCTGACGGTGGGCCTGGTCCTGGCCGTGGCCGCCTCGGTGCCCACCCTTCTGGATCGACTCGCCGACCGGCTGGGCATCTGGTACCAGCCCACGCTCTTCCTGCTGCTGGCGATCGGCTTCCTGCTGCTGGTGGCCATGCACTTTTCCTACGAGCTCTCCCGTCTGGAGAAGCGGGTCCGTGCATTGGCCGAGGAACTGGCACTGCTGCGAGGGCCGGTGGAGGGCTCTACCTCCATCAGCGATCTCTCCGCCAGCCCTGACGGGACCGAGCCAGGGCGACCCCAACATTCTGACGGTGAACCAGACCAGGAGCGGGACTAGGGGCGGTTCACCACCCAGCCATCTCGCACGAGACGGTCCTCCAACTGCCGGGCCAAGAGGTCGGCCCCCACCTCATGGAAGTGGACGCCGTGGTCCTTGCGTAGAGGCACCTCGACACCAGTCTCATCCCGCAAGACCTCTCGGTAGCTCCCGTCGACGTCACCCAGGATGGCCATGCTCTCAATCACGGTGACCCCGGCCCCCCAGCCATCGGCGGCCTCGATCCAGATGGCATTCAGGTCATCAGTCAGGAACCGGGCGTCGCGCATCCGTGGGGTGGTCCACCAGTACACGTGGGCACCGCCGGCCCGCCAGTGGGCGATCGCCTCGTCGGCCCGGACCGAGAGGACCTCCCGCCATTGCCGACCCCCCGGAACGAGATCCTCCCCCTCGATGGCATGCCCCTCAAACTCGTTGGCGCCGATCATGACCACCACGACGTCGGGCGCCACGTCGGCCACCAGACGGTCGTAGTCGACCAGTACGTCGTCGTCCCAGTCCCAGTGGGGCACCGTGAAGCCGAAGCCCAGGGCACCCCGCCCCTCCACTCGCACATCGGTCCGCTGGTCCAGCACGCGTTCCAGGCCGTACTGCAGGTCGAGCATCAGCGAATCGCCCACGGCGAGGACCCGTAGCGGCTGGCCCGCATCGGCGATTCTGGGAGCACGAGTAGTCGGAGGGGCGTCAGGAGCCTTGCGGCCTTCCGAGGTCGACGGGACCTCCCCTGTCGGGAGAGCTTCGGAACTGGACGGGGTCTCCGAGGTCGACGGAGTGACGGGAGTCGGCCGGACTGCCGGATCGGCGACAGCCGGGTCCGCACCGTCCAGCAGGTCCTCGACATACCGGAAGGGGGCGTCGAATGCGAGACGGCGGGACAGGTTCCCCATCGGGTCGGCCCAAGCTCGGGCCGTGGCCCGCTCCCAACCGGCATCACGGGTATCGGCCCACGTATCCACGGTGTCGGGCGCCAGCAGGCTCGCGCCAACCAGTACCAGCACCAAGAGCCCAAGTAGACGAGCGGCCCGTCGGCGTGGGCTCGCGTCCTGCTCTCTCATGGGCCGGGAATAGTAGTGGGAGCCTGTTTCCCAACCGCGGATATTGCGATTATGTTACGGGAATGCCGCGATCCTTGATTGCGGTTCGTTTACCATTTTCTCAGCGGCCCGATCCGGACACACCGGAGAATGGGTTCGCCAGACAACCAAAGGGGTTACCAACATCATGATGGCAACAATTCTGACACTCATCGTCCTGGCAATGATCTTCCAGGGCGTGCTGGCCGTTATCAACAGCATCCTCGACACAGTTGGTGTCGGATCGATGCTGAGCGGTCTTCCGGTCGTGGGATCCAACCTCAACCTGATCTGGGCGTATCTCTTCGTCGTGATCAGCGATATCGGGGGCTGGGGCTACGGCGCCTCCACCGAGATCCTGGGAATGGGCGAGTTCGGTACCGACATCGGCTCCGCTCTTGCGATCACGGCCTTCATCCCGGTGAAGGACGCTGCGCTCTCGGCTCTCAGTAAGGGTGTAGCTCGCTAATCAAGCTCGAGCAGAAAGCCCCGTCGCCTCTGGGCGGCGGGGCTTTCCTCGTTTTCGGAAGCGGACACGCCCGCTGAAGACGTCCCACCAGGGACCACGACTCGAACATGTGTTCGAACACCGTTAAGATCGAACCGTGTCCAACGTCCTTCTCTCACACTCCTCGGGCCTTCAGGGAAGCCTCTTTGGTGGCGGTCCGCTCCGACTTTCGCCGCTCGGGTCCTCCATGCGACAGACCGACCTCGATGAGGACTGCAGGATCGACCATGTGGCCGGATGGATAGCGGGAGCTGACGACCTGTTCCTCCACCTCCTCGAGGCCCTTCCCTGGCGGAGCCACCGCCGCTGGATGGTCGACCACGAGGTTCTCGAACCCCGACTCTCGACCAGCATCAGCAAACCGTCGGCCCCCTTGCGCTCCATGGCCAGTGCTCTCACTGCCCACTACCGCAGGGGCTACGTGGCCGCCTGGGCCAACCTCTACCGAAATGGCCGAGACGGTGTGGCCTGGCACGGTGACCGCCATCGTCCGGGCAGCCTCCACAATGATGTGGCCCTCATCTCGACAGGTGGCCCCCGCACGTTCCGAATTCGACCACGTGGTGGTGGGACCTCACTGGCATGGACTCTGACAGCAGGCGACCTGCTCGTGATGTGCGGGCCGGTTCAGCAGCGATTCGAACACTGCGTACCCAAGGCGTCCTCTGCCGGCCCGCGGATCAGCGTCGCCTTCCGTTGCCCCAGAGGTCGAGAGTTCGACCAGTTTGTGCATCCCGGCCCGTCCGGACCCCGCCGTCTAGACCACCGGATGTGAGCCAGCAGGGCCCGACTCCTGCTACCGGACGGGTGACCGATACCTTCAAATGGGCGATCAGCGCCACACGGCTGAAGCCACGGGAGGATGCGATATGGGACGGTTCGACGGACGGGTGGCCCTCATAACCGGGGCGGCCTCGGGTATCGGGCGGGCCACCGCGCTGCGCATGGCCAGCGACGGGGCGACGATCGTTGGCTTCGACCGGGACGTCGCTGGTCTCGACACCGTGGCTGCTGAGGTCCACGACACCGGAGGCACCATGACCACGGTGACCGGTGACGTCTCCAGGCGCACCGACTGCGTCGCAGCGGTGGACGCTGCAGTGACCACCCACGGACGCCTCGACGTGCTGGCCAACATCGCCGGCGTGGTGTGGGCCGAGCGGGTGGCCGACACCAGCGAGGAGGGCTGGAACCGCATGATGGAAATCAACGTGTCAGGCAGTTTCTGGTGTGCCCAAGCGGCGCTCCCCCATCTGATCGAGAGCCACGGCAACATCGTGAACATCGCCTCGAACGCCGGACTAATGGGGCAGGCCTACACGGTGGCCTACAGCACCACGAAGGGCGCGGTGGTCAACATGACCCGGGCGCTGGCCATGGAGTACGTCAAGGAGCCAGTACGGATCAACGCCGTCGCACCGGGCGGTGTCAACACCCCCATGAGTCAGAACTTCGACATGCCCGACGACCTCGACTTCTCCCTCATGCAGCCCTACATGGGCTTCCGGAAGATGGCGGACCCCAACGAACTGGCCAATGTGATCGCCTTCGTGGCGTCCGACGAGGCCAGCCGCATGCACGGCGCCATTGTCTCGGTGGACGGCGGCCTGACCGCGGGCTGACCCGACTACCGTCGGATCTATGGATCGGCCCTACGTCCTCGGCGTGGACCTCGACGGAGTATGTGGCGACTACACCGAGGCATTCCGCACTGTGGTGGCCGAGCAGCTGGGCTGTTCGCTCGACGATCTTCCGCTGGAACGTTCCTGGGACTTCTCCGAGTGGGGCCTGGACGACGAGGAGTTCGAGCGACTCCACCACCACGCGGTAACTGAACGTCGGATCCTCTCGTGGATGCCGGTGCTCGACGGTGCGGCCGATGTCCTCTGGCGACTCTCCGACGCAGGCGTGTGGATTCGGATCATTACCCATCGCCTCTACGTCAACTGGAGCCACGCCACTGCCATTGCCGACACTGTCGAGTGGCTGGACCGGGTCCGTATCCCCTACCGCGACATCTGCTTCATGGGCGACAAACCCGAAGTGGGTGCCGACCTCTACATCGACGATGGACCCCACAACGTCGAAGCACTACGCGAGGTCGGCAACAGGGTCATCATCTTCGATGCGCCCTACAACCAGCATCTTGGCGGCACCCGGGCCCGGACGTGGACCGAATGCGAGCAATTGGTGCTGCGCGACGCCGCCGACCGGGGCTACGAATTCCAGGTTTCGCTGCCCGGCCTAGACCAGGGCTCGGACCGACTCGACGATCCGGGTCCAACCGATCCGGTAGCCGGAACCGTCGATTAGCCCCGTCGGAAGTCGGGTGCCCGTTTCTCGGCGAAGGCCCTCGGGCCCTCCGTCGCATCCCAGGACCCGAAGACGGCCCGACTGAGGGGTTCCTCAAAGGAATAGGCCTCGTCCTCGGTCATGCCCGGCGTCTCCCGGAGGGTACGGAGGATGGCCTCCACGGCCAACGGGCCGTTGGCCGCCACCACTGCGGCGACCTCACAGGCCTTCTCCAGTGCAGTTCCATCGGGCACCACATGACCGATGAGGCCCAATGACTTCGCCTCGGTCGCCGACACGTGCTTCCCGGTGAGCAAGATGTCGGCCGCCTCGGTGAACGGGATCTGACGGGCCAGGCGGACCGCCGATCCGCCACCTGGATAGAGCGACCAGCGTGCCTCGGACACCCCAAACGTGGCACTCTCCCCGGCAACCCGGATCTCCGTACCCTGGAGGATCTCGGTTCCACCGGCGATGGCGTTCCCCTCCACGGCAGCGATCACCGGCACCCGGGGATGACGGGTCTTGAGTAGGCCGTCATAGATCCAACCGGATCCGTCGCGCTCCATACGACCCGTGACGTCGTAGTCGTCGCTGTCGTCCACGTCGCCGGCCATGGCCCGAAGATCCATCCCGGCACAGAAGTGGTCGCCACTGCCGGTGAGGATGCACACCCTGATGCTCTCGTCGGCGTCGATCTCGTCCCAAGCGTCGGCCAGACGGGCGAACATGGCCAACGTCATGGCGTTTCGGCGGGACGGGCGATTCATGGTGAGCACCATGACGGGACCGTCACGGTCGATCAAGAGGTCAGGCACGGGATTCTCCTCGTCAGCCGGCGGCCAGGGTCGGCAGGACTTCGTCGGCCATCAACTGCAGTGACTCCCAGCCAATGGCCGGGTCGATGCCTCCACAGAGCGGATGGGAAACGGCCGCTCCGGTTTTGCGGATCAAGTCCACACACTCCTCCGGTGTAACGATGGCGTGCTGGCCGCCGGCCCTGAGGGTCGCCAGGTCGGTGGCGTCAACCTGCCAACTGGTGCGCTGATCGGGCTTCTGCCACGAGGCATAGGCCCGGGCGTCGTACAGAAGATTTCCGCCGATGCGATCCCAAAGGGCATCGGGATCCCGGGTCACCAGGACGAGCCCCGGGCCAGACGGCATCATGCAAAAGGGAGACTCGTGACCCACCCGTGCTGATTCCGCCAGATAGGCGGCCTCAAGTTCCGGGTCGTGAACGGCGGGCACGAACGGCAGGTGGTGCCGCGCTGCCCGATGTGCCGATGCTTCGACCGAGCCCCCGACCGCCAACAAGGAGTGGGGATCGCTGGTTGGACGAGGGGTCACCCACGCCGAGCGACCGTCCACCACGAACGGCTCTCCCTTCCATGCCTCAAGCATCGTGGCCAGGCCCTCGTCGGTGGCTCTGCCCCGCCGGGTCCGATCCCGGTCAAACATGGTGAACTCCTCGTCCCGATAACCGACACCGGCTACCACACTGATCCTGCCGGGGGCCATGAGATCGATCGCCGCTATGTCCTCAGCCACTCTGAGTGGCTCGTGCAGGGGAAGTAGGAGGGCCGAGACCGAGCAGAAGAGGTTCCGGGTGGCGCCCAGAACGCCGGCAGCCACCACTAGAGGGGCGCTCATGAAACCGTCCTCGGATCCGTGATGCTCTGACAGGACGACCCCGGCGAACCCATGCTCGTCGCCAAATCGACACATCTCGAGCATCTCGGCGTACTGGCGCGCATGAGTCAGTCCGTCCACGAACGGCGGGATGCGTAGATCGAATCGGAGCAGGATCATCGCTCGGCCCTATCGACGGACGAGCTGGCACGACCTTGGGCCAGTACAGCGAAGGCGCTACGGGCCACCTCTAGGTCCTCCCGGTTGGTGATCCCGATCCAGTCCTCGTCGGTGTCGAGCACCTGTATGGACAGCCGACCCCCGGCCCGCTGCTCATCCAACGCTTCGGGCAACAAGAACTCGGCTGTCTCGGAGTCGCGGTGTTCGTCGTGAAAGGCCGTCCACTGTTCCCTCAGTGCCTCGATAGCAGCCAACGGCAGAGCCCAGATATTCATCGAGACCGGCGTGTCTGGTGACAACGCACCTGGCGGGTCGGCGGCACGAATGACCTCTCCCTGAGGTCCGTCGCTATCGCGGCCGATGCCATGGGTCTCGACAAGGCCCACTAGACGACCACCGGAATCCTGCCGGCACACGCCTCGCGAGACCGTCCCGGTGGCCGGCAGGGTTCGCCCAAGACGGAATCCGAGCATGGAAGCGACGGCCAGTGATCCCGACGGTTCGGCAACAGTGGCCGCGATTCGGGCAATCCCGGTGGGGCCATAGTGGTCGTCAGCGTTGAGCACCACCGCCGGGCCATCGAGCAAAGCGCTGGCGCTGACCACGGCGTGACCGGTCCCCCACGGCTTGGCCCTCGCTGGCCCGAAGGCATCTTGATGGACCATCACCAGGTCGAGGTCGTCGCCATGCTGGGCCATCAGGTGTCGACGAATGTCCCTGTCGAGGTCGGTCCGTCCGACCACCACCACCCGTGTCACACCAGCCGCTGCCGCCTCACGAATCGAATGGTCGAGAATGGCCGACCCCTCTGGGCCCACGTTGGCCAACTGCTTGGTACCGCCGAAACGCGATCCCAGGCCGCCAGCTAGGAGCAGCAGGCTGATCACGGGTTCAGTGGTCATCACGGCAAGCCATCATCGTCCGAGCCGGGTCAGTCGGCGGCCGCGTTGGGATCCCGTTCGCCCCGCAGGAAGGCCGCCCGGGCCTCATCTCCCCGACCCAGCAGGTTCAGCTCGAAGGTGAAGCCCTGCTCGAACCGGTAGCTGGTTCGGACATCCACCGGATCGATTCCGTTCATCGACGCCTTGGCAGCACGGATGACCGACCCATCCTTGGAGGCAATGGTGGCCGCCACCTCGGCAGCCGATGCGGCAAGGTCGTCGGCTGACACAACCCGTAGGACCGAGCCATAGCCGTGGAGTTCCTCGGCGCTCGCCGGCTCGCAGCTGTAGAGCATCCAGCGGGCCCGGTGTACCGGCACGAGACGCATTAGGTGGGTGGCGGCGCCCAGCGCCCCGTTATCCACCTCGGGAAGCCCGAAGCCGACGCCCTTGGCCGCGACGATCACGTCTGCGTTGCCCACCAGACCGATCCCGGTTCCCAGACAGAACCCGTTGACGGCCGCCACGACCGGCACGGCGCATTCGTAGACCGCCCGGAAGGCCTCCGCACACGACCGGTTGGCCTCCACCAAACCGAGATGCCCGCCATCGATATCCATGGCCTGGATCTCCTTGATATCCACGCCGGCGCAGAAGCCCCGCCCCTCGGCGGTCAGCACCACCGCTCGAACGTCGTTGCGGTTGCCGTAACCGTCCAGGAGGGTGGCAAGACCGTAGGTGTCGGCGATGCCCAGCGCATTCACCGGCGGGTTGTCCATGGTGATGGTGGCCACACCATCAGTGACCGTCTCGTGCAGTGCCATCGTCTCTCCCTGTCGTTCCGTCAGCCCATCACTTCACGGTGCGATCAGCGCCGGACCAGGACCGAAGATCCATGGCCGAACAATCCCTGGTTCGCGCTCACTCCGACCCGTGCGCCGTCAACCTGCCGGCCACCTGCCTGTCCTCGGAGCTGCCAGGTGAGCTCACAGACTTGGGCAATGGCCTGCGCCGGCACCGCCTCTCCGAAGGCTCCGAGGCCACCGCTGGGATTGACAGGGATTCGACCACCAATGGACGTCTCACCGGCCCTCAGGAGCGCCTCGGCCTCGCCCTCAGGACACAGGCCCAGCTGCTCGTACCAGTCCAGTTCGAGAGCCGACGAGAGGTCGTACACCTCTGCCACGTCGACATCTGCGGGGCCCATCCCAGCCTCGGCGTACACCTGCGCTCCGATGGAGTCCTTGAAGCCCAGTACCGGTGGCTCCACGGCGGCCGCAGAATCGGTGGCCAGGTACGGCAAATCGATGACCGTGTCGGGGTAGGTGGGCGTGACCGTCGAAAGGCCGGCCACCCGCACCGGGTCGGTGACCCCCTTGGACCGGGCGTAGTCCATGGAGCAGACCACCAGGGCTGCTCCCCCGTCGCTTGTGGCACAGATCTCCAGCAGTCGCAGCGGATCAGACACCACCGGGGAGTTGGCGACGTCGTCCACGTCGTACTCCTTGGGGTACCGGGCGTTTGGATTATGGACGCCGTGGCGGCTGTTCTTGGCCTTCACCATGGCAAAGTCGTCCGGCGTAGCACCGTAGAGGGCCATCCGGCGACGGGCGTGAAGGGCGAAGTACACCGGGTTGGTCGCCCCGACCATGTGAAACCGCAACCAGTCCGTGTCGTCGGGCCGGTCGCCACTCGTCGGCGCCAGGAAGCCCTTGGGGGTGGTGTCGGCCCCCACCACGACCGCCACGTCGCACGCTCCGGAGAGGATCTGGCCACGAGCCACCGAGAGGGCGGTGACGCCCGAGGCGCACGCCGCGTAACTACTCGCCACCTGTGCGCCGTTGAAGCCCAGCGCCCGGGCGAACGTCGAACCGGACACGTAGCCCGGGTACCCGCAGCGGACAGTGATGGCTCCCGACACGAAGCCCACGTCGTTCCAGTCGACGTCAGCGTCAGCCAGGGCCGCCCGGGCAGCATGTACGCCGTACTCGGTGAAATTGCGACCCCACTTCCCCCAGGGGTGCATTCCGACGCCCAGGACGGCGATCTCCTCCATGGTTCCCTCCGGCATGGTCAGGTTCCCTTACCAAAAGTCTCTTCGGTGATGACGGGTCGCCACTGCCACGTCAGGTGGTCGGTCTCGTCATCCGCGTAGAGGACGCCCAACTCCAACTCGACCTCCATGCCCACCTCGAGATCGTCAACCGTCCAGCCCGGTGTCACCTGCCCCAGAACGACCATGCGTTCCATCTCAAGCTCGACGGCAGCCACCACGACCGGCACGTAGGGCTCGGTGATGATGAACGGCGGAGGCGGCGGATAGGCGCTGTTGGTGAACGACCAGATTCGGCCCCTCCGGCTCAACAGGACCTCATCGACCGATCCGGCGGGGCTGCGGGGGTCGCTGCCTCCAAGGTGAAGCGGGAAGCAGTAGCCGCCTGTCTCCAGACGACCCCCGATCAACTGTGGTTTGTCGCCCATGGTGAAGAAGCCTTCGACGGCCGGCACGCGCGCCCGACCAGTGGTCGTCGTCATCTCACATACCCGCTAAGCATCGGTGCCCTGTTGCATCTCATCGATCCTACGACGGCACCCACGGTGACAAGAACCTCGCCTGCTCGTGCTCCGACGTGTCCGCGTAGGTCCGAACCCCGAGGGACGCCCGTTCCAGCCGGTCACCGGCCTCTCCCCAATGCCGATTGCATCGGGAGCCACCGGTACCGTCACAGCGATGAGCAACACCCACCGGCAGGCCTCGGACGACACCTCGGCCGACGACGCTGCATTTGTCGCCCGTGTCGAAGCCTTCCACGCCGAACACTGCGTTCGGATCGACGATCCCGCGGGTTCCGACGCCGGTTCGGATGATCCCGACGGCCTCACCGCGGCCCGGTCCTATCAGGGGGCGCTGACCGACGCCGGGTTGGCCGGGTTGGACCTCCCCAACGAGTACGGCGGGGCCGGTCTGACCGCCCACCACCAGGAACTCTTTACCCGGGCCGCGGCTGCCTGGCACCGACCAGATTCTCCGTTGAGCATCTCGCACGGCATGTGCCTGCCCATGCTCGCCCAGTTCGGCACCCACGAACAGAAGTCAACCCACCTGCCCGGCGTGATCCGGGGCACCAGCATCTGGTGCCAGATGTTCTCCGAGCCCGGAGCTGGTTCCGATGTGGCCGGGTTGTCCACCCGTGCGGTCCTCGACGGGGACGAGTGGATCCTCGACGGCCAGAAGGTCTGGACCTCAGGTGCCCACTACTGTGACCACGGCCTCGTGGTGGCCCGCACCGATCCCACCCTGCCCAAGCACCAGGGCCTGTCGATGTTCATCGTCGACCTTCGTTCTTCCGGCGTCGAGATCCGGCCATTGGTCCAGATCTCCGGAGCGAAAGGCTTCAATGAGGTCTTCTTCAGCGACGTCCGGGTTCCGGCGGCCAACATCCTCGGTGACGTCAACCAGGGTTGGAACCTGGCGGTGTCCATGCTCATGTTTGAACGGGTATCCATTGGAGCCGGTGGCGGGGCACTCAATGCTAAACGCCACCCAGAACTCATCCAGCTGGCCCGTGACCTTGGCCGGTCAAACGAGCCGGTGATCCGCCAGGCCCTAGCCGCCCTCCACATCAGCGAGGAGATCAAGGGTTACATCGGGCAGCGCATCCGATCGGCGGTGGCCGCCGGGCGCGTTCCCGGCCCCGAGGGATCGATCGCCAAGCTGACCGGCGCCCTCGTGGCACGCCAGGCCCGCGACACGGCAATGGCCATCGTCGGCACGGCTGGTCAGGCGTTCGGTCGACGGGGTGATGGTAACGAATTGGACCAACGTGCTACCGCTGGCCGGAAGTGGTCCGGCTTCTGCGTCAGCGCGGCGGGAATCAGCTTGGCCGGCGGCACCGACGAGGTGCAGCGCAACATCATCGGTGAGCGGGTTCTGGGCCTCCCGAGGGAACCCGACCCATTCAAGGGTGCCCCTTGGCAGGATATTCCCCGGAACTAATACCCGACGGCGGCGAAATCCATGTTCATCGATCTCACCGGAGACCAGAAGGCCCTGCAACTGGAGTTGCGTTCCTACTTCGGCGAACTTATGACACCCGAAATGAAGGCCAGGGTCTCGAGCGCCGAGTTCGCCGAGAATCACGCATACAAGGCCCTGATCAGGCAGGTCGGAGCCGACGGATGGCTAGGAGTCGGCTGGCCGGTCGAGTACGGGGGCAGGGGCTTCACTCCGATCGAGCAGTACATCTTCTTCGACGAGTCACAGGCCGCCGGCTGTCCCATCCCGTTCTTGAGTACCAACACGGTCGGGCCAACGATTCGGCGATTCGGCAGCGATGCCCAGAAGGACTTCTTCCTCCAACGGATTTTGGCTGGGGAAATGCACTTCTCGATTGGCTATTCGGAGCCCGACGCCGGCACTGACCTCGCCGCCCTTCGTACCCGTGCGGTACGCGACGGCGATAACTGGGTGATCAACGGGCAGAAGCAGTTCACAAGCCTCGCCTACAACGCCGACTACGTGTGGCTGGCCGCCCGGACCGACCCTGATGCGCCGGCCCACAAGGGCATCACCATGTTCCTCGTGGACACCAACGATCCAGGCTTCACGATTCAACCCTTCGAGACGTTCGGCAACACCCACACCACCTCGACATTTTACGATGACGTACGAGTGCCAGACTCAATGCGGGTGGGTGAGGTGAACGGCGGTTGGGGCCTGATAACCAACCAGCTCAACCACGAGAGGGTGTCCTTGTTTCCGGGGGCACGCTTGGTACGGATCACCGATGATGCCGTGGCCTGGGCTCGGGACACCATTGCCGCCGACGGACTCCGGATCATTGACCACGAATGGGTGCGGGTGAAATTGGCCGAGTGTCGCGCGTTGGCCCGCCACCTTGACCTGCTGAACTGGTACGTGGCATCGGAGAACACCAGTGGGCGGATGGGTCCCGCTGATTCCTCCGCCATAAAGGTCCACGGTTCAGAGTCGATGCACCGCGTGTACACCCTCATCACCGAGGTGATCGGCGCCACCGGGCACCTAACGGAGGGCTCGCCCGGGACCACGATCCTGAACGCCGTCGAGGCCTCCTACCGAAGTGTCTGGGTGCTCACCTTCGGTGGCGGCACCAACGAGGTGCAGCGCGACATCATCGGGATGGCCGGCCTAGGCCTTCCCCGCCAGCAGCGTCGCCAGTCAGAGGCGAGGTAGGGACCGTGGATTTCACCCCATCGGACGCTCAGCAGGCAATGGTGGGCCTAGCCGATCGCATCATGGGCGACCATCTGGACATGGGTCGACACCTTGCCGTCGAGACCGCCGGCGGATGGTTTGATCGGGACCTCTGGGAGGATCTCGCCTCCGCCGGACTCCTCGGCATAGCCCTCGGGACCGATGTCGGCGGTAGCGGCCTAGACGTCGTGGCCCTAGCCCTACTGTTGGGGGTCCAGGGATCCCATGTGGCACCCCTGCCACTGCTCCCTTCATCGGTCGCCGCCGTCATTGTGGACCAACATGGGTCCGATGAGCAGCGCCATCGCCTGCTCCCAGACGTAGCCGCCGGCGGCTGCATCCTCACCGTCGCTGTCCAGGAGTTCCTTGACGACCGTCTCTCACAGCCCTCCGTGACCTTCAAGGACGGCCTTCTGCACGGCACCAAGGTGGTGGTCGAGCACCTTGACGCCGCATCGCTCATTCTTGTCACCGTGCGAGGCCCCGACGGGCCCCGGTGCGTACTGGTCGACCCGATGGCCGCTGGCATCACCCGAGTGGAGGGAACTTCGACCCGACGGCAACCCGTCTGGGAGGTCACCTTCGAGGCGACGCCGGCCGAACCCGTAGGCGACGACACGACGGTGGGCGATCTCCTAGATCACCTTCGGCTCGGCATCTCAGCAACCCAGCTGGGCGTGACCGAACGAGCGCTCTCCATGACGGCCGAGTACACCTCAACCAGGGAGCAGTTCGGTCGCCCCATCGCCACCTTTCAGGCTGTGGGGCAACGGCTGGCTGACCAGTTCGTGAATGTTGGCGGCATACGACTTGTCACGCTCTCAGCGGCGTGGCGCCTCGCCAACGGCGCAGACGCCACAGAAGACCTGCTGGTATCCAAGTGGTGGGCCTCGGAGCGGGCCACCGATGTGGCCAATGCTACTCAGCACTGCCATGGAGGCATGGGGGTGGCCGTCGACTATCCCCTCCACCGCTACACCCTCTGGAATAAGCACCTCACCGCCTCATTGGGCGCCGGAACACAGAGTCTCCGGGCTCTCGGCGACCACCTCGCCCGCTGACAACCTGGAAACTTTCGATGCCGCACCACGACCTCCTCATCATCGGTGCCGGGTCCGGTAACTCAATCATCGGTCCGGAGCATGACGACTGGGACGTGGCCGTCGCAGAACCTTGGGCCTTCGGCGGAACCTGCATGAACCGCGGCTGCATCCCATCGAAGATGCTGGTCTACGCCGCTGACGTCTGCCTGGCCGCCCGCCACGGTGACCACCTCGGACTCCGGACCACGGCAGGTCAGGCCGACTGGCCGGCCATCCGGGATCGCATCTTCGGTCGGATCGACCCCATTGCCGATGCCGGACTGGCCTACCGCCAGTCGCTGGACAACGTGACCGTCTACCGCCATGCCGCCAGGTTCACAGGTGACCGTACGGTGATCCTCAACGGAACCGAAGTCACGGCCGATCGGGTTGTGTTGGCCATGGGTGCACGTACCGACGTGCCGCCCATCAACGGTCTGGCGGACGTGCCCTTTCGTACGTCCGACGACGTCATGAGGATCGATTCACTTCCCGAGCACCTAGTGGTTCTCGGGGGCGGGTTCATCGCGGTTGAGATGGCCCACGTGTTCGAGGGGCTGGGTAGCCGTGTCACCATTGTCCACCGCGGCGACTTGCTCCTCCGAGGTGCCGATACAGATGTGCGGCGTCGCCTCACCGAGGTCTACGGCGCCCGGATGGGCCTGCTCCTCAAGACGACCGTGGCCCATGTCAGACACGAGGCCGACAGAACGAATGCTGGAGGAGAGTCGGGCACCTTCCACCTTGCATTGTCCGACGGAACGAAGCTCGAGGCCGACCAGCTGCTGGTGGCTACCGGTCGGACCCCTAACGGCGACCTGGCCGATGTGGCCGTCGGTGGCATCGCTGTCGACGAACGGGGATACGTGACAACCGACGAACAGCTCCGAACGTCGGCCGATTGCGTCTGGGCCCTGGGGGACGTCACCAATCCGGTGCAACTCAAGCACACGGCCAACGCCGAGGCCCGAGTGGTGGCCCACAACCTCGTCCATCCCGACGACCCGTGGTCCATTGACCGGCGTTTCGTGCCCCATGCGGTGTTCGGCCACCCCCAGGTGGGTTCCATCGGTCCCACCGAACAGCATCTGGTCGATTCTGGTCGTCCGTACCTGGTGGCCACACGGGACTACGCGTCAACCGCCTACGGGTGGGCCATGGAGGACACGACCGGCTTCGCAAAGGTCATGGCCGACCCTGAAACCCGGCTCCTGCTGGGCGCACACATCGTCGGCCCGCAGGCACCGACCCTGGTCCAGCAACTCATCCAGGGCATGGTCGCAGGCCAGACCGTCGACCAGATGGCCCACGATCAGCTCTGGATCCATCCCGCCATGCCCGAACTCGTCGAACAGGCCCTCCTCGCGCTCTGATGCAGCTCCGACCCCGGCGGATGCTCCCGCTGGCCAACGACCAACGAACTGAACCCACCTGAGAGGAATGATCAATCATGGAGGACCTGCAGGGAAAGGTGGCCGTCATCACCGGCGGCGCATCAGGCATGGGCCTGGCCTTCGCCCACCGCTTCGCAGCGGCCGGCATGAAGGTGGTCCTCGGCGATATCGAGGTTCCGGCACTGGACGACGCTGTGACCGGACTCCGAGATACGGGCGCCGAGGTCCTGGGCGTTCGCTGTGACGTGTCCGACGCCGCCTCGGTCCACGGGCTGGCTGCGGCTACCGAGGAGGCATTCGGAGCCGCTCACGTAATCTGTCTAAACGCCGGGGTTGCTGGTTCAGGAGGTCTACACGAGCAGACCCTGACCGACTGGGAATGGATCCTCGGCGTAAACCTGATGGGCGTCGTCCACGGACTGGACTCCTTCCTCTCCGGACTGATCGAGCGCGACGAGGGCCATGTTGTGGTGACCGCCTCGGTCGCCGGGCATACGGCTTATCCCGGGCTGGGCATCTACTCGGCCACCAAGCATGCAGCCGCAGTCATCGCCGAGACGCTCTACAACGAGCTGGCTTCCAGCGGATCGAAGGTCGGTGCTACAGCGCTGTGCCCGGGTTTCGTGGATACCGGGATCTTCAACTCCGCTCGGAACCGGCCAGAGCACCTCACCGCCACGCTGCCCGACCTCGAGGCCGACGAGGACCGCGCGACCCGGGAGGCCTTCCTCGAGATGATTGCCTCTCAGGCCCTCAAGCCGGCCGCGGTAGCTGACCTGGTGTACGACGCCATTCTGGACGGGACGTTCTGGGTGTTCACCGACGGCCGTCACGTGGAGAACATCACCAACCGTCACGCCGAGATCGCCGAGCGTCGGAACCCCACCGAGGGTCGCGCCATCACCGAGGACGCCCTTGACTGAGCATCCGCATCTGAGATGAGGCTCAGAGTGCGGGCCCTGAGCCAGACCACCAGGAGCGGCTCAATCAGCGAGCGCCGCGACCACGAACTCCTTGGCCCAGCGGTAGTCGGACTTCCCGTTAGGGCTGCGTTCCAGACGGTGCACGAACACGATCCGCTTGGGCACCTTGAAGCCCGCCAGACCTGTCCGTAACTCAGTCTTTAGCGAATCCTCGTCCGCCGCTCCGGGGGCCGTCAGTTCGACCACCGCGGTCACGGCCTGTCCCCAGCGCTCGTCCTCCACACCCACCACGTTGCAGTCGGTCACGGCATCCAGCTCCTTGAGGGCCTCCTCGACCTCCTCGGGGAAGACCTTCTCGCCGCCGGTGTTGATGCATGCCGACCCCCTGCCCAGGAGGGTGATGGAACCGTCGGCTTCCACAGTGGCCCAGTCGCCGGGGATCGACCAGCGACGGCCGTCCACCATCGGGAATGCTGACTCGGTCTTCTCGGGATCCTTGAAGTACCCGACGGGCAGTGGCCAGCCCAGCGCAATCTGGCCCCGCTCCCCCGAGCCCTGCTCGACTTCCCGGCCGTCCTCGGTGAACACCCGGGTGTGTTCTCCCAATGAGAAGCGGGCCGTGGTCTCGCGTTGACCGGCGGCCCGGGTCCTCCCCGAGGTGACCTGGCTGGCCATGCCGGTGCCCTCACTCGAGCCGAGTGTGTCGACAATGGTGCACGGGTGGTGGTCCAGGAGTGCGTTCTTGATCGGGGCACTGAACATCACGCCGGACGACAGCAACAACCGCAGCGACGAGAGGTCGGGAATGCGGCCTTCGACAGCCGCCCGGTCGAGCGACTCGATCATGGGGCGTCCGAAGGCATCGCCCACCATGGTGATCATGGTGATCTCGTCGGTCTCGACGGTGCGCCACAACTCGTCGGCATCGAAGTTCCGGTTGGCCAGTGTGGACAGCATCCCGCCATGGCTGAGGGTGGCTAGACCGGGAATACCTGAGGTCCCGTGCATTAACGGAGCAGCACAGAGTTGACGAATCTCACGGCCCGCATCGGCCACCCGTCGGGCGATGCCCGCAGCCTCGGCCGCCGTGGTCGGGACGGCCTCCCCGAACGGTCGGAAGGTGGCCTCCATGGTTCCGAGCAGGTTGGCGTGGTCCCACATCACGGCCTTAGGCATGCCGGTGGTGCCGCCCGTGTAGAGGAACCACAGGTCACTACCCGATCGTTCAATCCGAGGCATGGGATCGGCGGCCAGCGCCTCGTCGTATGAGATGGCCCAGTCGGCCACGTTGTCCGGGTCGCCGCCTATCTGGATCAGGGCCTTCAGTCGCGGGCAGCGTGATCGAACGGCATCCACCCGATCGGTCAGGGTGTGGTCGAAGAAGATTGCTTCGGCATCTGCGTTGTCGAGGATGTAGGCCAGTTCGTCACCGGTGTAGCGGTAGTTGACATTGGCTGGCGCCCCCCGGATCTTGAACGTGGCGTACTGCGCCTCCGGGTACTCGCGCCCGTTGTAGAGGAACAGGGTCACCTTGCTGTCAGGACCCAGACCGTAAGACGTCAGGGTGCCTGCCAGTCGTGCGGCCCGACCATCAAACTCCGTCCAAGAGCTGCGTACGCCGGCCGCCGAATGGGCCGGCTGATCACCGATCTCGTCGGCAATAGCCTCCCAAGCGGTGGCCAGGTTGAGTCTTCCGTCCAGGTCTCCCACGGCTGGCGATGGTAGCCAGCCGGCGCTGACCACCCGGGAGTGGGCCGACAACCGGACCGAATGGATACGAGGCGCCATGGGGTCCGCCCCTATGCTCGATTTCCGTGGGAAACACCTTCGGAACCTTGTTCCGCATTAGCACGTGGGGCGAGAGCCATGGCGCCGGGATCGGTGTGGTGGTCGACGGCTGCCCACCCCGCCTCCCCCTGACCGCGGAGGACCTGCAGCACGACCTTGACCGTCGTCGTCCCGGCCAGAGCCGCCTCACCACTCAGCGGGCAGAGGCCGATCGCGTCGAGATCCTGTCTGGCATATTCGAAGGCCGAACCACCGGAGGCCCCGTTGCCGTGCTGGTCCGCAACGACGATGCCCGCTCCGGGGCCTACGACCACCTCAAGGACCTGTACCGCCCCTCGCACGCCGACTTCACCTACGACGCGAAGTACGGCAATCGTGACTGGCGCGGCGGCGGGCGTTCCAGCGCCCGCGAGACCATTGGTCGTGTGGCTGCTGGAGCCATAGCCCGGCGCCTGCTAGCCGAGGTGGCCGGCATTGAGGTACTCGGCTGGGTATCCCGGGTCCATGACGTGGTGGCTGACGTGGATACCGGCTCGGTGACCTTCCACGCCGTGGAGGCCGACCCCACCCGTTGCCCGGATCCGCTCGCCGCGATCGCCATGGCCCAAGCCATCGACGCAGCCCGCCGTGACGGCGACTCGCTGGGCGGCATCGTGACCTGTGTGGCCAGGGGCGTACCGGCCGGCCTCGGCACACCCGTATTCGACCGTCTTGAGGCTGACCTGGCTAAAGGCATGCTGTCGCTCCCTGCATCGAAGGGGTTCGACGTGGGCGCCGGATTCGACGCTGTGTCCATGACGGGCCGCCAGCACAATGACGCCTTCGTGCCCGGGCCCTCCGGACCGGTTACCGCCACCAACCGGTCCGGTGGCGTCCAGGGCGGCATCAGCACCGGCGACGACGTGGTGTTCCGGGTGGCCTTCAAACCCACGGCCACTATTGCCTCGGCACAGGACACCGTCACTGTCGACAACGAGGCTGTCTCTCTGGAGGCCAAGGGTCGCCACGACCCGTGCGTACTGCCGCGTGCTGTTCCCATGGTGGAGGCCATGGCACTGCTCGTACTGGCCGACCACTGGCTCCGCCAGCAGGCCGTCAATGTCCTCCCCTTCTGAGCTGGACCGCGACGCGTTGCTTACCGCGGCCACTCCACCCGATCCGGCCGATAAGCGGACCGTTCTCTACACTCGGGGTAGACCCTGATCGCCCCAGCGGAGGCACCCGACGTGAGCAAGCCCGACCTGCGAAACAACCCGGCATTCAAGTCCGAGAAGCCCATTCCGTACGACATCCCGACGTTCCATGACGTCGAGGCCGAGCGCCGACACCGCAAAGAGCGTCTGGCCGCCGCCTTCCGGATCTTCGGTAAGTACGGCTTCAGCGAAGGGGTGGCCGGCCACATCACCGTGCGCGACCCCGAACACACCGACTGTTTCTGGGTCAACCCGTTCGGAACGCCGTTCAGCCACATCCGAGTCTCGGACCTCCTGCTGGTGAGCCACACCGGCGAAATCATGCACGGCGAGTTCGCCGTCAACCAGGCCGCATTCGCCATCCATTCCGGCCTCCACATGGCCCGCCCCGACGTGATCGCCGCGGCCCACTCCCATTCGCTGTACGGGAAGGCCTGGGCATCGCTTGGTCGACCGCTGGACGCCATCACTCAGGACGCCTGCATCTTCTACGACGATCACATTGTGTTCGACGACTACACCGGAGTCGTCAACGACCCTGAGGAAGGCAAACGCATCGCCTATGCCCTCGGCGACCGGAGTGCAGCCATCCTGAGGAACCACGGGCTGTTGACGGTTGGCCAGTCCGTGGAGGCTGCCACCTGGCTCTTCGTGACCATGGAACGTTCCTGCCAGGCCCAGTTGCTGGCCGAGGCAGCTGGTACGCCGGTCATCATGGATGACGAGACCGCAGCGGTGACCCACCGGCAGGTGTCGGGCAACTTCGCCAGCTGGTTCAGCGCCCAGCCGTTGTTCGCCCAGGTCCTGCGCGAGCAACCTGACCTACTTGACTGACTCCCGTACCGGATCCCAGGCAGACACGCACCTCAAGAAAACGGGTCCCCAGGAACAGTCCCCTACGAAAGGCATGTCCACGCTGGTCACAGCTAGTGGACGGCCGGTGCGGCACCGCCGTCCAACGAGACTGTGATGTCCACCGGGAGGAATGCCAGGGCGATTCTGTAGTCCAGCGTCGGAAACAAACTTCCGCTGGTTAGATCAGCCACCCGCTCACCGTCTAACAACACGGGCCGTCACTCTCGGGGCGGTCGACGATCGTCCGTGGCCAAAGTGACCGCCGAGCAGTTGACCGGCATATCCCATTTATCGATGGGCGCCGTTCTTGCCTCAAGGTCTCGGTGTGCTCTGCTCAGTGGCGTTATAGGAATGCGATCCCCGTCTGGGGCGTCATAGACCAAGGACCGGCAGCCCCCGTGGTCGGTCGCTCGGTCAATCCGAGCGGTCAGGCGGCGTGGGTAACCAGAAGGCGTTCGAGGTCTCGGCGATAGAGGATTCGGATGTGGATCCCAGGGTGGCGTTCTCGCAGCAGACGGACCTTGCGGTTCTTGCGTGTCACCAGCGACTGACGGAGCGTCGTGACCTCTAGGTAGAGGTCGTGGTCAGGTAGGTAGAAGTCGGGGGTAAATGCCGTGCGGGGGTTGCCGTCCGGCGCGGTCTCCAATACGAAGGTGCGGGGCTCGTAGTCCCAGGCGATCTCGTAGAAGTCCAGCAGGTCGGCCACCCGCTGCTCAGACTCGTGGGCGAAAATGGGATCTATCGGAAGCGCTTCGACTCGAAGTCTCCGAACTTCGCCCATGCTGCCTCCCCCGCCCGGCCGTTGTTCCTAGTGACCGACCGCCCGGTCGACCGGGGCTGCTTCGGCGGCCTGACGGCCCTCCGGATACAACTCCACGATCCGGGCATCGACCTGTTCCTTGACCCCGGAGAGCGGGAGGATGTTGAGCACGCCCTGACCGTGACGCAGCAGGTCGACGATCTCTTCCTCGCCGGTACGGACCATGACCGATGAACCACTGATCACCAGGTTCACCCGGGTCACGTCCTGGTCGAGTTGTGTCGTCAGGTAGGCAAAGACCTCGCGGACCAGCTCCAGGCGGATGCCGGCGTCCAGAAGAGACTTAACGCACCGGAGTTCCAGCAGGTCGCGGTAGGAGTAGAGGCGTCGACTGCCGCTACCGGTTGCCCGGGCCATCGACGGTCGGACCAAATCGGTGCGCGCCCAGTAGTCCAGTTGGCGATAGGTGATGCCAGCGATCTCGGCAGCCCGCTTGCCCGGGTAGCCCTCGGGCTTGACGGACTCCTGTCCGCTTCCTGGCAGCGATGAATCTGAATTGGTGACCATGGGACGTCTCCCTCGAATCGGGCTCAGCGTTCCATAGGTGGAACTACAGCACTGTGACTCATGACAGCGTAGGCAGGACGTCTCGTCGAATCAAGGATTTCGCACGCAGCGTGGCAATTCTCGCGCTCAGCGCGCGAACACAATCCGAAGCAAGGCCAAGCAAGGACGGCTGATCAGGACTCGAAGTCCTCGGGGTCGACCGAGTCCAGAAAGGCCCGGAACTCCTCGACCTGCACCTCGGCAGCCGGCGCTCCGGATGACTCCGCTGCGTCATCCGTCGGCGGCGGCACGAAGCCCGCCTCGTCGACCACCTCTTCGGCTGCGAACACCGGAGCACCCGTTCGAACAGCCAGGGCAATGGCATCGGACGGTCGAGCCGAGATCACCTCGATGCCCACCGGCCCCCGCAGCGTGACCTCGGCGAAGAAGGTTCGCTCGCGTATCTCGGTCACCACCACCTGCTCGACGGCGACCGAGAAGGTCTCCAGCAGAGTGGCTATTAGGTCGTGCGTCATGGGACGTGGCGGATCCTGGCCGGCCATGGCCAGACCGATGGACTTTGCCTCGGGTAACCCGATGAAGATGGGCAGCATTCTCTCTCCCTCAGCCTCCCGGAGTAGGACCACCGGAGTGTCTGATGGCAGGACCTCCTGGACGCCCATCACCTCCATGGCGATCATTGATCGCTCTCATCAGCCGAAACTGTCAGGGCGACTGGCGGGTGAAACAGCACCCTGAGACCCTAGTTGCGCGTGTCGGCCCGCCCCGTGTTCCTTACTGCATCCACCATCTCCGAACCGCCCCGATCCAGTTCGGTCAGGTCGACCTCGACCACCGCCGGGAGGTTGCGGAACTCTCCCCGGTGGTCCAGTCCGAATCCGACTAGGAACGTCGCCCCCGTGTCGAATCCCACATGGTCCAGATCTATAGGCAGAACCCGGCGATCAGCACGATCAAATAGGGTGCAGACCCTTACCTCGGCCGCTCCATGGGAGGCCAGGTGACGCCGGAGATAGTCGAGACGGAATCCCGTGTCGACCACACCCTCCACGAGTAGGACGTCGCGTCCGGTCACGTCGATCGAGAGGTCCCTTGTAAGGCGAACACGACCGCTGTCTGGCACGAACGTGCTGAGGGCCAGGAAGTCGATCTCAACGGGCACCGTGAATCGTCGCACAAGGTCAGCCATGAACGGGAGACAACCCTTGAGGACCCCCACCACCACCGTGTCGACATCCACCCAGTCGACCAACTCCTCGGCCATAGCGTCAATCCGTTGCTCGATCTCCTCGGCGGTGCGATGGAGCTTCGGCCCGTTCATCGGCCCACCGTGCCGAGCTCCCGCCGGACCAGCAACTCGTGTAGCGCCGAGCCGGCATCGGTCAACTCGTCGACCAACTGTCGGGCCTCGATCAACGATCGGCCGTGGGTGGAGTCCACCGACCCCGGACTCCCCCGGCCCCACGATCCCCCACCGCCGGCCACCGGACCTACCAGCTGTTCCAGGAGCCCGGCTTCACGCTGGGCGGCCACCAGATACATCCGGAGATGACGGACGTCAAAGCCATGGTCCACGAAGCACGCTGCAACCCGTCCGACCAACACCGCCTCGTCGTCGTACACCGTGCTGGACCCGGCTTCATGACCCCGGACCAGGCCCAGCCGTTCGAGCTCAGAGACCGTGTCCTCGTCCAGACCCACCATGACAGCTAGCTCGGCTAGGGAGACGCTCACCGACCCGGACAGTGCGCCACCTTCGGTGGAACGTCCCCGACGACCGACCCGCTCCCGGAAGGCCGGAACATCAACGCCGCCGTCACCCTGGGCTTCGGTCGGGTTTCCCTCGTCGAGCATGCTGGCTATCACTTTCAACGGCAGGTGACGGTCACGCTGGAGCCGGAGGACCCGGATGACACGGGCCACGTCCTCCTCCTCGTAGTACCGATAGCCGCTGGCCGATCGGGCCGGGCGAATCAGACCCTCGGCCTCCAGAAACCGCAACTTGGAGACGGTCACGTCGGGGAACTCGGCCTCCAAGACGGTGACCACATCACCGATTTTCATCGGGGCCACCTTCCGAGGAGGTCGCGATCGACCGGATGCGCCATCCGACCTGGCCGCGGGTTCAACCCGCCGTGCCGTGAAAGAAGACCAGCTTGAATCGACCGATCTGGAGTTCGTCACCGTCGTTCAACTCCGCCGTGTCGATCCGTTCGCCGTTCAACCAGGTGCCGTTCAGCGATCCCACGTCTCGGGCCAGATAGCGGTCGGCAATGCGTTCCACCTCAACATGGCGGCGCGACACCGTGACGTCGTCGAGCAGGATGTCAGCCTGACCATGACGACCCACAGAGGTCAGCGGGGCTTCCAGGCCGTAGCGCGAACCGGCCTTGGGGCCTGACTCGACGACGAACAGCCCGCATTCCGAGGGAAACCGATCCCGGTCGGAACGGTGCGGAACATCGGCGACCGGATCGAAGGCGTCCGTCGGTTCGTCATGAGTGTCCTCGGAATACCCAGCCATAATCAGTCCTCGATCAGCGCCTGATAGGCCGCTGCCTCCATGAGATCGCCTTCCGATTCGGCCAGGATCTCACAGATCCAGCCCTCGCCGTACGGGTCCTCATTCACCTTCTCGGGAGCCGCCTCCAACTCCTCGTTGACCGCGACCACCTCGCCGGTCACCGGGGCGAACAGCTCCGAAACCGACTTGGTCGACTCCACCTCACCGAACATACTGCCGGATTCGACACGGGTCCCGACCTCGGGTGTCTCGACGAACACCACTGCGCCTAGGGCATCCTGGGCGTAGTCAGTGATGCCGATCCGTACGCGGCCCTCTCCCACGACCCGGACCCACTCATGGTCGATCGAATAGCGGAGATCATGGGGAACGTTCACGTAATGAACCTACCGCCACCGACCCCTCTGCTCAGGAACGCGCCTCGCGCTCCCTGAGTGCGGAGCGGGCCACTGGGACATAGCCCCAGGCGGCGATCCACGAGATGACGAGACCCGGGATACCGAAGATCCAGGCCCCAACTTCGAAGGCCAATGCAGCAGGGATCGTGGACTGCCCAGCCAGAAAGCACGGCACGGCCCACAAAAGGGCGAACGTGCCCGTCTTTCCCCACCACGTCACGTCGATGCGCCGAACGCCAATCACTAGTAGGGCCAGGGCCACCAGACCGATCAGGATCTCCCGAACCAGAACGGCCACAGCGAACCACATCGGGATGGATCCATCGTCTGCAATGGCCACCAGCGCCACGACCAGCAGGATCCGGTCGGCCGTCGGATCGAGCAACTTGCCGACATCGGATATCTGATCGAAACGGCGGGCGATCCAGCCGTCGACCCAGTCGGTGGCACCCAATGCCCCGAGTAGGAGGGCGGCGGCAGCGCGGTTCTCCTGGGAGACCAGCAACCACAGGAACCACGGGATGCACCCGAGACGAACCACGGTGATCAGGTTAGGAAGCGTCCAGGCTCCCGCCCACCCGGTCCGCGACATCGGCGCGGTCGCTGAAGTCTTCGGTCCCATCGGGCGCAGCCTACGATCCGCGACGACCCTCAGAAGCGCCGGCCCATCGGGAACGGCGTTCCAGCAGCGACACGACCGGAGTCTCCGTGCCCACGATCTTCACCCGCATTATCGAAGGCGAAATTCCCGGACGGATCATCTGGCGGGACGACACCTGTGTGGCCATGGTCGACATCCGACCTCTCAACACGGGGCACGTGCTGGTCATTCCTCTCGCCGAAGTCGACCGGTGGACCGACCTGCCGGCCGAGACTGCCGCCCACTGCACCGTGGTGGCCCATGCCGTTGGTCAGGCGCAGATGACGGTCTTTGCCCCCGCCCGGATCGGACTCATGATCGCCGGGTTCGAGGTTCCGCACACGCATCTGCACGTCGTACCGATTGACCACATGGGCCACCTGGACTTCACGGGGGCTGACCCTGACGTGGCCGCCAGCCATCTCGATGTGGTCGCCAACCAACTCCGGGGTGCCCTCCGATCCGACGGACACACCACCGTCGTGTAACGGGTCAGGAAACCATCCACCGGAGGCATCAGGCGCCCGGCCGGCGCACCCAGAGGCGGACGCCGTCACGGTCGAACCGCTTGCGGTAGTCCATCGCTATCAGGCGTGACTCGAACATCCGAATCTCGGTGGCCAGCCAGCCCAGGGACTCCACGTCGACCACCACGGCGTCGATCCGTCCGGACCAGTCCAGGTCGGGCAACATGTCGTGGGTGGGCAACAGGATGTAGGCATCCTGACGATCTGCCACCAGCGGGTACACCTCTGACGGCACCATCACCCGTGCGTCGTCCCCGATGAGCACCGAAGCCGAGACCCGGGCCTCGTCGGTCGGGCTCCGTCGACCCCAGTCCCAAGGATCCTCATAGGGCGACGAGGCGGCATCACGAACGAAAAACACCATGGCGGTCAGCACCAGAACCATGAGGACCCGACGATCCACATGTATCCGGCTGACCCCCTCGGTCCCGATGCGCATCAGGGCGTACGTGGCGGCGATAAAGACGAAGGCCAACGCGGCCACGTCCTGCTGGGGGTTCCCGTAGCCGGCGTCCTGTACGTCAGCCACCAGATAAAAGACAACCAGCGGAAGGATTGGTACCAGATACCTGGGTCGCACCAGCGGCAGGAACAGCGCCGGGGCGAGAAGCAGCAAGACTTTGTCGAAGCCCTCGCGGGCGAATAGGTCACCCAGCAGACCCGCCGGATCGGCCAATATCCCAAAGAAGATGCCGACCACGCCGTCTCCGTAGTGGGCGAAGGCACCGAGGTGCGGGTAGTGGCCATCACCCATCAGGGGTTGCACCACGAACGACATGACGAGGAACCAGGTCAGGCCGAAAGTGGCCAACGACCAGCCACGGGTGCGGTTGTCCTCCCCGACCAGAACAAGTCCTAGTGCGGCGACGGCCAGCCCCAGATCGGCCCTGGTGGACACCACCACCAGCGCCAACGCTGCCAGCCACCACCAGCGGTCCGAGCGAGCCATCAGATAGGCCGCCATGAGCGCCGGGATGGCCAACGCCTCGGGATGGAAGCCGGCCAGGTTCAGGTCATGCACTGACGGGTGGAGGGCATAGGCCGCCATCAGGGCAGAAGCGGGACCGATCCGCAGATTGGCCGGACCCCGGGCGATCCGCCAGATGGGCACCACGGCAAGGGCCAACGCCATCGACTGGAGGACAAGAAGCGTCCCAGCAGCCGGCAGGACACGAAGGATCCAGGCAATGGGCCAGAAGATCCACGCCGCCTGGTCGGCGAACAGGTTGTGGCCAAGATTCGTCACCACTGGTTCGAACCCGCGGTCCATGAGGTGGGCCGCCTGGAGGTAGTGGCCGAGGTCCGGCCCGATGCCGAGGTCTCGGTATCGGGCCAGTGCAAGGAGCGACAGGATGATGGTCAGGGCGACCGCAGTAATCCAAGGAATGACCCGGTCCCCTGCCTTGGAGTCCAGTCGGGCCTGCCAACGCAGCATCCGGATGTCTAGGCGTCTCCGGAGCGACACCACGGTGATTACCACCGTTTCGCCGGTCCGTTCGAGTGACTGGGCGGTGCGCTCCAGAGACGACGTGGTTCTCACCAGAGCGCCCCTTGGTCGGCAGTTGGCGGCGGCGTGTCAATCCGCGTCAGGTCGAACAGATCGAGCAGGTCGGCGCCCTTGTTCCGGGCGTTGTTCACCCTGCGGTCGACTGGATGGCGGGACAGCGTGCCCTCAGCAGCCGGGGCTAGTAGGCGCTCGAGGTCGTGACGATCCGGGTCGTCGGTATCCAGCCACGCGTCCCATTCGACCGGCTCGAGCACGGCCGGCATTCGGTGGTGCACTGGCGAGAGGTCTCCGTTCGCCTGCACCGTGATGACGGCACAGGTTCGAAGCTCATCGCCTGACGATCCGTGCACTGATAGCTCGGTTTCTGGTGGCCGGTCATCCGATCCGGTGTCGACCCACCGCTCCCAGAGGCCAGCAAGGACCAACGGGTCCCCGTCCGCCCGCTGGATGTACCACGGTTGTTTAGAGGTTCGGACATTCTCGGGCCGCTGGTCGGCAGGCGACGGCGTGCCGGGACCCCACTCGTAAAAGCCATCGACAGCCACCAGGCAGCGGCGGCGGCGGAAGGCATCTCGAAAGGAAGGCTTATCGGCCACCGTCTCGGCCCGTGCGTTGAACATCCGGTCGCCGATGGCCGGATCCTTTGCCCACCCGGGTACCAGTCCCCAGCGGGCCGTGCCGAGGAGCCGGCCTCCGTCCTCATCGGACGTCCAGACCAAGGGAAGACGGTGGGACGGTGCGACATTGTGGTCGGGGCCGTCCAGCACATCGACGATGGCGTCAGCCCCGAGGTATTCGCTCAGTTCCTCTGGGCCCGACGCGGTCACCACACGGCCGCACATGTCGACACCGTACCGGTCAGGGTGCCCCGACTCTGGTCCCCGCTCTGGTGCCGCTCCGGTCTCCGCTCAGGTGAGGGTGCACTACTCAGGTGAGGGTGCACTCTTCGATGGCCCCGCCGATCTCAACGGACACCACGTCGCCGGGTGCTCCACCAAAGGCCGGCACGGAGATTTCCCTCGTCCCTGAAGCGTCGGCAACGGTGATCGCTCCCCGGACGGACAGGACCTCCCACTTCGAGGCGGTCCCCGGAGCGGCCTCGATCCCGAACCGGATGGTCTCGGCCCATCCCAGCCCGCCCTCGTCGAGTTCCACGCCGCCCTGGGGAATGTCGACACCCAACATCAGTACGGCCGGGCCGACGCACGTCACCCGGGCAGCCCGTCCTCCCAGCCCAGCCGGACACGCTCCCTCCTTGGACTCGTGCACCACGACGTCCAGCGGTCGGAGGGAATCGGTCGCCACGGTCACCCGAACGCAGGCACCGATCCACCAGTCCTCCGGGCCCACGAGCGCGACCTGACCTCCCCGGTGTTCGAAGACAGTGGCCATCAGTAATCCGGGGCGTACCGGAAGCTCGACGTCCGGGACGTCGAGCTGGATCCGGTTCTCCGGGGGTCCGTCGCCTCGAAGGACGGCCACCACCCTGTCGGCCGCCGCGATAAGGGTCGGTTCGGCGACCGGGGGGCCTCCCTCGAGTCGTAGCACCGGCTCTCCGTCGATGTCGGTAATCGTGGATCCAGAGAAGCGCAGCGATCGGTCCGAGCGGTCCTCAGGCTCATTCTCCAGCAGGGCTCGTGCCCCGAAGCCGACCAGGACCAACACGCCTAGGAGCAGGATGCCACCCATGGCCCGCTTCCGCATGCCGATCTGGAACTCACGAACGAGGCTGGCCTCGTCGCGCCGTTCAGCCCTCGACCGGGGCCCGAAAGCCTCGGTGCGGTCGCCTCCGCTGAGCAACGTGGCCCACCGGGTGACCGTTTCGTCGGGAAACCGCAGGGCCAGGTCGGCGAAGGCCGTCTCCTCCTCCGGTCCGAAAAGCAGTAGAAGGTCATTCTCCTGGAGGAGTTCGACCGGATCATCACGGTGCACCAATTGGCGATCGCCGGCCAGGCGGACGAGAAAGGTCCGGATCTGCTGGTCGGCCTCGGCATCGGTCCACCGGCCGCCCGAAGGGGACTCCATGCCGGCCGTCGGTGATACCGAATCCGAACGTTCCCGGAAAAAGGCGGACCGGCGTCCGCGGAGCTCACCGGAAGCCCCCGTCCGGGCCTCGGCGTCGATGCGGTCGGGCACAGAGCCCTCTTCAGCGGTGGAAGCGGAGTCGACCTCGACGACGGGATCCGGCAGTTCGATCGGGTCCTCGGTGTCCGGCACGGCGCCGACGCTACGCGACCAGCGGACCGTCCCCCGGGCACCGATTCAGGCATCCTGGGTTGATGTCCCAGCCATGGCCCCGTAAATGGTCAAGCAATGGTGCGACGGTGTTGGGTCCCACCCGCATACTGTCCACCGGTGCCCTGCCGGGCACCAACCCTGCCCATGCGCCGTCGCCTCCCCACCACCCTCGCGCTCGCCGCCGCCCTCGCGGTGGTCCTCTCCGCCTGCACGACCGACGACCCCACGACCGAGTCGGTGGCAGCCTCGCCGACCGCCGTCACCACGGTCACTCCACCGACCACGTCCACTCCCGCCCCGACGACGAGCGCTCCAGGGTCCGAGACCTCCCCGTCCACCAGCACGACATTGATTGCACCCGTGGAGTCGACGACCTCGGTAGCCACGTCGTCGACCGTCACTGAGTGGGTCGACGACGGGGATCTCGAGGCTGGCGACAATACCGACAATGAGTCGTTCCCAGAGGTGCTCTCGCCGGATCGACTACCCGACGGAGTGGTCACCGATGGCGTATACGTCGACCCCCGCGGGCCGATCTTTCTTGCCTTTCAGAAGTCTCTCGACCGGACGAGTCGGTTCTCCGGACTGGACGCCTTCTGTCGGACGGACTCGGCTGATCCGGTGCATGCGCCTACCGCTGTGGAGGCAGGAATCACTGCCGAATCCATTGTGATCACCCAGATCGACACCCGTCTCGACGAGTTGGTGAAGGTGGGCTTCGGCGTGCCGGTGGGCGATCCCGGCGCCATGGTGGCTGCGTTCGTCGACGTCGTGAACGAGGCATGCGGCGGAATCCACGGTCGATCACTCGAGCTTCGAACCATTGGCGTGTCGGCGCTGGGGGGTGGCGACCTCGATATCGACACTCTGCGTGAGGCTGCATGTCTGGAAGCCGTCGAGATTCACGAGGCAGTCGTGGTTCTGGCCACCACCCCCATCCCTGGAACTGCCGCAGGCTGTCTCACACGGCGCAACCGGGTCTCCCATCTCGCCGTACGCGGCATCTCTGACCTGGACTTGATCCAAGGGCGGGGCCTACTCCACTCCATCGAGGTCGGTGATCGAACTGGCTTGAGCCTTGCCCTGGGAGCCGCCATGGACCGCGGACTCCTAGTTGGGGCGACCATCGGGGTGGTGTTACCAGATTCACCTCAACGGTCTGACGACCTCATGGCCGCGGTCGATCACGCACTGGCCAAGGGCGACATGTCTTCCAGCCGGTATCAGGTCGGATGCGAAGGGACCACCACATGCCAGGTGGGCCTAGCCACCGCGGTCGCCGCAATGGTCGATGACGGCGTGGACGTGGTGGTCCCGCTAGTCGACATGACGTCACTGCCGTGGCTGATCCTGGAGATGCTGGAACAGCAAATGCCCCGCCCACAGTTCGTTCTGTCGGGCCTGGACGGACAGGGCCTGGATGCGGTGGCATCCCGGATCGCCGAGTTCGGTGGTCCGATTGCTGGCACCTACTACGACGGCGCCCTGGTGGTCGACGGGTCGGCGACCGGTGCACAGCGACTTGATGACGCTGAACGACGACCGTTCGATCGTCTCTGCGTCGAGGCTTGGGCGGAGGCCGAGGGCGTAGCGGTGCCCACCGTCGAAAGCACCACAGATGATGTCCACCGGACGGTGGTGGAGGCGTGCAGCCTCGTGCGCTGGGTGGCGCGGGCTGCCGAAGCGGCCGGGCCAGATCCGTCCCGGCTGGCTCTGCAGGTCGCGCTGGCCGGCGTGGGACCGGTCGACGTGCCTGATATGCGTCCCACCACGGTCGACGGTCGCCGTTGGCGGACCGTACAGGTCCGTCGATACGAGTACCCATGCGTCCACGGCGTCGGCTTCGGGGCGTCGGCGGGCTGCTTGGTGCCCGAGGGTCCACCGGTCGTACTGGATCGGGCCGGCGTGCCGGTGCCGACGGATGGACCGTTCAGCAGGCCCCCCGATCAAGTGGTCGTGTTCGTAGCCAACGCTTCCAACGTGGGTGGGTTGGCAGGGAAGGTCACCCGACTCCTTGGGCTGGACAGTTACCAGACGACCTCGCCCGGTAACGCCTACCGGGCCTCGTTGTCGACGATCTACTACCGGGACGGATTCCTGGGCGACGCTAGGGCGGTCGGCACGACACTGTCCCTGCCCGCCGACGAGGTGCCGATGCCCGAGTTGATCGACTTCGTGGCGCCGTCGACCGTCGACCGGGTGCTGGCCGCCGACATCGTGGTGGTGATCGGTTCCACCGACGCCCGCCGCTTCGAGAAGGACGACTGAGGACACGACCGATCAGGCCGTCCCCCCAGTCCCGTCCGGGTTCTACATTTGCATTGCGATCAAGTCTTCCAACGTCGTGTAGGGGCCTGTGAGTAGGCCCTCCACCAGACCCGCATTGGTCAGGGCCACCTGACACCTTGTAGCACTCTCAACGTCCGGCGCAGTCTGGATGCTGATGATCTTTCCTAGAGCCCCCGACCAGCCCGTCGAGACGGCCTCTACTCCGCAATCCTCGTAGATCGTGAACAGCTCGGCCATAGCAGCGTTGCCCTCATCGGTGCCGACTGGCGTATCTCTGAACCTTGGACCGATGTCGCTCACGTTCAGGTAGGTGTAGGACATGCTTTCCCCCATTTGTTGTGAAGGGGCGATCCTCCCATGGAAGCTGCAGCTCTGCTCTTAAGCCCCACGTGCACTCCCGGTCTTGGTGGTTGATCGGGGGATCCACCGACCAAACCCAGTTCGCCGGCGTCCTGCCTGTGACTTAATGAAGTTGTCCTACGAGACGCGTCAACACGACGACAAAACCCGCTATGCCTAGAAGTCTTCGAAATACGTTGACGCCATCGACGGCTTCCAAGTAGCTCCAGATGCTCAGGCTCACGACGAACACAGAGGCAGCAATCCGATCGGTCCCTGATCCTTCTTCAGCTATCCGGGCCACTACTGCAGCAAGGATCACGACTACCAGAGGAAGGTTTGGTGCCTGGCCGACCGTGTAGCCAAGGATCTTGAAGTCGCGACTCTGACTCACCGCCTTCCCCGCAAGAACAAACAGCTGATTACGGCAACCGAACCAGTCAACATGACGAAAGTCTGCCGGACTGACCCTCAAAAGAGTTCAGGCAAATCACCGCGTGGGGCTGGTCCTTCGGGTCTGACCTGCCGATACGCGGGACGCGCCGCTACGGCGTGGAATGCCCCAAAAACTCAGGGACGTACCTCGTAGTAGAGGTTGGTGGGATCGTCAAGGTCGTGCATGGAAAATCTGGTGAAGCCGGCATCGGTGACCATCGACTCGAGAACCGCCGGGTTCATGCCAAGCGTCCCGAGGCCTAGGCCATCTTCACTGGACATGGCCGACGACATACACGACGCCACCGACGTCGAATACATCATGGCCAGCATCGGGTTCCGGAGATTCTTGGACCACTCGGGCGACGACTTGATCTCCTTGACTAGCCATGTCCCGTCATCGGAAATGGCCGCCCGGATTGCTCCCATCGCCAGGTCGGGCCGCGGCATGTCGTGCAGGCAGTCAAGGGTCATCATCAGGTCGACGTCGGCGGTCGGAGGCACGTCCTCCCCGCCAGCAAGGTGGATAGTCACGTTGTCGACGCCGTCGAAGCGGTCCCGGGCTACCGACACCGCTCGTTCGGACACGTCGTAGCCCTCAAACGTGCAGTCGGGCCAAGCTGCAGCCATCAACTCGAGGGCCAGCCCGGTACCACAACCCACATCCACGACCTTGGCGCCGGCCACCAGCCGGTCGGCCACCCCGTCCAGGGCCGGAATCACCCTCGGCACCAGCAGGGCCCGGGCCATGGGCGCCAGCATCGCTTCGACGTGCTGCTCAGATCCCTCACCCTGGCCGTCGTACGTCAGGCCTAGACCGGTCTGGAATGCCTCGGCCAGCCCATCCGCCACCTTCGGGTTCCGAAGGTGGCTAAACACGCCACCGGCGTAGGTCGGCGTGCCCTTACGGGCCAGCACCATGGCGGCTTCGGCCTGTAGTTCGAACGTCTCCCCCTCGTCGCTGACCATCAGCTCGGCCGCCGCCTGCGATCGAAGCCATTCGCGTAGCCACCGTTCGTGCAACCCAGTGGCTGCCGCCAGGTCGCCCGCCGTCACCGGACCCGCACCGTCGAGCGCCTCGTAGAGCCCGAGCCGCACCCCCAGGTGGATCATCAGCGACACCGACTCCCCCTGCTTATAGCCCCAGGTGGCCATGGTGTACTGCTTGAGAAGGTCGCCGTCGACGCCCATGTGGAACTCCTAGTCGTGGTCGCTAGTGGGCCGTCAGCCTTCCACGGGCAGTATTGACCGGCAGCACCGGCCCGGCGCGGATCAGTCGTCGGACTGGATCCAGATACCGCCGTCGTGCACTACGCACGGCAGCACTTCGAGGTCGCCCTTTCGGTCCCGACGGCCGTTCACGTTCTGCTTCCAACCCTCGCCATCCACGCCGAAACGCCAGAAGTGGGTCAGGCAGACCAACTCCTCGCCGTCGACCGCCCCCTCGTGGGCCAGGTGCGACCACTGGTGCGGGCATCGGGCCTCCGACACGCACGGCACCCCAGAGGCGGTCACCCAGACAACTAGATCGCCGGTCCGACCAGCGCGCTCGATGGTCGATTCGGCGATGGTCCCCGGCGCCGGCACGACATCGGCCACGCGGGCCCACCCCGGTTCCGGCGGGCCCCCATCCATCAGTCAGGCATCCACCGGTTAGACATCCAGGTAGCGGGTGACGGCCACCGCGGAACCGATCATTCCTACGGCACCGCCGATGGCCAGTAGCCAGATACTGGTGTCCCAGACGAACCCGTCGGGCACAGCGAAGCCACGGAACAACGGCACGGCGTCGGACTTCTGGAAGTAGGCCAGCACCTGGTCGTCGACCACGAACAGTGCAGGAACAGCCAGCGCGGCACCAATCAACCCATGGATGGTGCCCTCCAACATGAACGGGATTCGGATGAACCAGTTAGTCGCACCGACCAACTTCATCACCTCGATCTCCTGACGGCGGGCACCAATGGCGGTGAACACCGTGTTCAAGATGAGCAGCGCCGAGACGCCGACCAGCACCACAGCAGCCACCAGGAGCGCCTGGCTGACCCGGTTTGAGAAGTCCTCGATCTGGCGGATGGCATCGGTGGCCGTGGCCACTTCCTTCACACCGGGTTGCTCGCCGAACTGGCGGGCCATCTCGGCCACGTTTCCGGCATCCGGGTTGGCTGGCACGATGCGGTAGGAGGGCGGCATGACCTCGGCCGTCACGCTCTCCACCAACTCAGGCTTGTCGGCGAATAGTTCCTGGAACTCGAGGTACGCCGCTTCCTTGTCGACGTATGTGTAGCCCGAGATGGCCGGGCTGCCGTCCAACACGTTTCGGATGGCACCGTCCTGGTCGTCCGAAGCATCGGCACGCATGAAGACAATGAACTCCACGCCTTCCTGGAACTGGGCCGTGGCCCGGTCGGCCCCCTCCCGGATAAGCAGGGAGGCGCCCACCAGCGACAACGAGATGGCCACCGTCAAGATGGCTGCCATCGTCAGGCTGAGGTTCCGCCACAGGCTGACGAACGTCTCGCGGACGTAGTACCAGAGCCGCGACAGCACGTCAGTCCACCCGCCCCGTCGCCACCATCTCAGATACCGGCGAGCTCACTCGTACACGCCCTGAGACTCGTCACGTCGGATCACTCCACGGTCCAACTCGATGACCCGTCGACGCATCGTGTCGACAATGCCCCGATCGTGGGTGGCCATGACAACCGTGGTGCCGCTCCGGTTGATGCGATCCAGCAGGCGCATGATCCCCACTGAGGTGGCAGGGTCGAGGTTTCCGGTCGGCTCGTCGGCCAACAGGATCAACGGCCGGTTCACGAAGGCGCGGGCAATGGACACCCGCTGCTGTTCACCGCCGGACAGTTCATCAGGTAGCCGTTCAGACTTGCGGCTGAGGCCCACCAACTCGAGGATGGCCGGCACCTGGGTGCGGATGACCTGGCGCGGACGCCCAATCACTTCGAGGCCGAAGGCCACGTTCTCGTACACCGTCTTCTTGGGCAGGAGTTTGTAGTCCTGGAAGATGTAACCGATCTGGCGACGCAGGTACGGCACCCGCCATGTGCTCATCTCGCCGAGGTCCTTGCCGGCCACCATAATCCGGCCCTCGTCAGCCACCTCTTCACGGTTTAGCAACCGGATGAAGGTCGACTTGCCCGAACCCGACGGCCCAACCAGGAAGACGAACTCGCCGCGCTGGATCTCGGCGGTGGCGTTCTTCAGGGCAACCACGTCACCCTTGTAGACCTTCGAGACGCCCTCGAGTCGAATCATCGACCGTCCTCCGATCGGGTCGCGACAAGTCGGATCGGTCGGATCGGCACGGCGCGCACGGTACCAGAGGGACCCCCGCCCATCGGGTCAGCCGATCCGGTCGGCTACTCGGTCAGCGGGTTCCTTCAGGGCCGGCCGGTCAGCTGGTGGCGTTGGTCCGTGACCAGCGAAGGTACGACTCCATGAAGCCATCCAGGTCACCATCCAGCACACTGGCCACGTCGCCCACCTCATGCTCGGTCCGCAGATCCTTGACCATCTGGTACGGCTGCAATACGTAGGATCGGATCTGGCTACCGAAGTCGACGATCAGCTTCTCGCCGCCGATCTGTGCCAGTTCGGCATCGCGCTTCTGACGTTCCAGGTCGAGCAGGCGCGCGGCCAGCATCTGCATGGCCTTGTCCTTGTTCTGGTGCTGACTGCGTTCGTTCTGGCATGACGTCACGACACCGGTCGGCAGGTGGGTGATGCGAACTGCCGAATCGGTCACGTTGACATGCTGGCCGCCGGCACCCGACGAACGGTAGGTGTCAATGCGAAGGTCGGTCTCGTCGATGTCGATCTCGTCGACGATCTCGTCGAAGAACGGAACGACCTGCAGTGAGGCGAACGCCGTCTGCCGCTTGGCCTCCTTGTTGAACGGCGAGATCCGAACCAGTCGGTGGACACCACGTTCGGCCTGCAGGAGCCCGAAGGCGTAGCGGCCACGCACTACAAACTCGGCCGAACTGATGCCGGCCTCGGTGCCTTCTGAGATGGACTCAACCTGGAGGGCGAAGCCCCGCCGGTCGGCCCACCGGGTGTACATACGCAGCAGGGTCTCAGCCCAGTCCTGCGCATCGGTACCGCCCGCTCCGGACTGCACCTGACAGACCGCGTCGCTCTCGTCGTACTGACCGCTGAACAGCGACCGCAACTCGAGTTCTTCAAAGCGACTGGCCAGAGATGCCACTGCCGCGGCGATCTCTCCCTCCAGGCTGTCGTCAGCCTCCTCGACGGCCATCTCGACCAACGTCTCGGCTTCCTCGATGTCGCCGGTCAGGCCGGCGTGGAGGTCGAGATCCTCGATGACCGAGGCCAGATCCTTCTGGACGCGTCGACCACGATCCTGGTCGTTCCACAGGTCTGGGTCTGCCATCTCGGTCTCCAGGTCGACCCGACGTTTTGCCTGCTCGGGGATCCGGAGGTAGCCGGCGGCCTCATCGAGACGGATCCTCAGCGCGGCCAGGTCGGGAACGAAGTTCTGCACGTCAGGCTCCGTGACACTGCTTGTACTTCCGCCCCGCCCCACATGGGCACGGGGCGTTACGGGGCGTGTTCTCCCACTCGCTGTTGACCTTGGTGGCCTGAGGAACTGGCGTGGATTCCTCGACCCGGGCCGGGGCACCAGCGGCGGCAGCCACCGCCGCAGCGCCAGTCACCGGCCCCTCAGGGCCGCTGGTCATCACTTCCTCGGGTTCACCGGTCTCGGAGGCCGCAGTCACCTGAATCCGCATCACATACCGCAGGAAATCACGGGCGATCAGCCCATCGAGTTGACTGAACAGCTCGAAACCCTCACGCTTCCATTCGGTGGCTGGGTCGCGTTGGCCGATGGCCCTCAGATGGATGCCCTCACGCAGGTGGTCCATCTCGTAGAGATGCTCACGCCACCGCTGATCGATGATGCGAAGCATCACCTGGCGCTCCACTTCGCGCATGGTGTCGGCACCCAGCTCGGTCTCACGTCCCTCGAACACGGCAAGGCCGTCGGCGCTCAGGAGGTCGTAGAGCTCGTCGGTTGATCGTGCCGTGCCTATGGCGTCGGCGCCGTCGCCCAGTGGCCAGTACGAGTCCAGCTCGACCCGCAGGCCGTCGACGTCCCATTCCTCAGGCAGGTCCGATCCGCAGAAGGCGTCAATGGCCCCGTCGACCACCGCGCCCAATGCCTCGAGGACCTCGTCACGTAGATCACCCTCACCAGACTGTTCTCCCGAGGAATCGTTCTCCGACAGGTCCTCAGCCGGGTTCTCCAGTGGCGACTCCTCCAGCGCGGGATCGTCCGTTGGTCGGCTCACCAACAACTGGTCACGACGCCGGTAGATGACGTTGCGTTGTTCGTTCATCACTTCGTCGTACTTCAGGACGTTCTTGCGGACCTCTGCGTTCTTCTGCTCGACGGTCGTCTGGGCCCGCTCGATGGCCTTGGTGACCATCTTGGATTCGATGGCCTCGTCTTCGGGCAACGCCCGGTCCATGACGCCCCGCATGGTGTCCGAGGCAAAAAGGCGCATCAGGTCGTCCTCCAGAGAGAGGTAGAAGCGGCTCTCGCCGGGGTCACCCTGTCGACCGCTACGACCCCGTAGCTGGTTGTCGATTCGCCGCGATTCGTGCCGTTCGGTTCCCAGAACGTAGAGGCCGCCGTTGCCCCTCACCTGCTCGCCGAGGACCTTGCACTCCGGTTCGTGGTGGGCCAGCAGTTCGGCGTACTTCTTCTGGCCTTTGCGGCTCGTAGGTTCCAGTCCGGCCGCCTTCATCTCCCGCTCGGCCAGATTCTCAGGGTTGCCACCCAGCACGATGTCCACGCCCCGACCGGCCATGTTGGTGGCCACCGTTACGGCGCCCGGACGACCGGCCTGGGCAACGACGTCGGCCTCGCGGAAATGCTGCTTGGCGTTTAGCACCTCGTGGTCCACACCCCGCTTCTCGAGTTCGCGGGACAGGCGCTCGGAGTTCTCGACGCTAACCGTCCCGACCAGCACGGGCTGGCCGCCGTCACGGCGCTCCACGATGTCGTCGACTACCGCGTTGAACTTGGCGGCTTCGGACTTGAAGATCAGGTCGCTCTGGTCCAGACGGGCCAATGGGCGGTTGGTGGGGATGGGCACCACCTGAAGGCCGTAGATGCCGGCCAGTTCGGCCGCCTCGGTCTCAGCCGTTCCGGTCATACCGGCCAACTTGTCGTAGAGGCGAAAGTAGTTCTGGAGGGTGATCGTTGCGAGCGTCTGGTTCTCCTCCTTGATCGACACCCCCTCCTTGGCCTCCACGGCCTGGTGGATGCCGTCCGACCAGCGCCGACCCTCGAGTACTCGGCCAGTGAACTCGTCGACGATCCGGACCTCGCCATCCACGACGATGTAGTCCTTGTCGCGTTTGTAGAGCTCCTTGGCCTTCAGCGCAGAATGGAACTGGTGGACAAGGTTGGACGACACCTGGTCGTAGAGGTTGTCGACACCAAGGGCCGCTTCGACGGCGTGCACCCCGTCCTCGGTGGGAGCAATGATCCCCTTCTCCTCGTCGACCTCGTAGTGGCTCTCGGCGTTCAGTCCCTGAACCACGGCGGCGAACCGCTGGTAGAGCGCCGCCGCCTCGGCCAGACGCCCGCTGATGATCAGCGGCGTACGGGCCTCGTCGATGAGGATCGAGTCGACCTCATCGACGATGCAGAAGGCATGTCCGCGCTGGGCCTTCTCGGCTCCGGCCATGGCCATGTTGTCCCGCAGGTAATCAAAACCCAGTTCGTTGTTTGTGCCGTAGGTGATGTCGGCCGCGTAGGCGTCACGCTTTTCGACTCGATCCCGGACGTCGGGGACCACCAGACCAACCGACAGGCCCAGCCAACGGTGGATCTGACCCATCCATTCGGCGTCGCGGCTGGCTAGGTAGTCGTTCACGGTGCATAGATGCACGCCCCGGCCGGAGATGCCGTTGAGATAGGCGGGCAGGGTGCTGACCAGCGTCTTACCTTCGCCGGTACGCATCTCCGCCACCCAGCCAAGGTGCAAGGCCATGCCGCCCATCATCTGGACGTCGTAGTGCCGCTGGCCGATGACCCGCCATGAGGCTTCGCGCACCACGGCAAATGCCTCCACCAGAAGGTCGTCCAGGCTCTCTCCGTTGTCGTACCGCTGGCGGAACTCGGCCGTACGGGCACGGAGCGCATCGTCAGAGAGCGCTGCTGTTGCATCACCGAGCGCGTTGATGTCCGGGACAAGGGCCTCGAGGGCCTTGACCTTGCGGCCTTCACCGCTGCGCAGAACACGCGAGAACACACTCATGGTCCGATGAGGATACCGGTCGACGGCCTCCCCTCAGGGGCCCGTGGCGGGCCGGACAGGACCGGTCAGAGGCCGATCAGAGAAGAGCGATGGGCCGCAGAAGGCCCATTTCGGCAAGGCGGGGAGCCGCATCATCGACCCCGGTGCCGAGGATGGCAGCCAACGCCTGGAGGTCGTCCTGACGGATGGTCAGGACCCTCCCGTTGAAGTCCTGACGCTTGACCTGGATGATTCCGAGATACCGCCGGATGAGCTCCACCTCGGGGCCCAATGCGTCGACCATGGCGATCAGGTCGATCACCACCTTCTGGCCAGGCACCCATGCCGGTGGTTCGTCTCCTGCCGCTTCGACCCGAACCTCGCCCAGTACCGCCGGAAGCAACTGGTCGACGGGGACGTCGTAGAATTCGGCCAGGCGGTGGAGGCGAGGTACCGAGACGGCCCGTTCGCCACGTTCGTAGGCACCCAGCACCGAAGCCTTGAACTCCGACTCGGAACGGGCCTCAACGTCCTGCAGGGAGAGCCGCTTCTGACGCCGAATGACCCGGATGCGTTCGCCGAGACGGATGCTGTAATCGTCGTCGGTCGCCGACGGGGTTGACCCGGAGGCGGTCGGACGGGAGAAAGAGTCGGCCACGGGTCGTGACGGTACTGACCGCGCTCCGTGGTTGCAATGCTGATCAGATTTGACAGCCAGTAGGCCTCACGCCGTAGGTCCGGCAGGTGGCGAGACCCTTCCGTCGCGGATTGCCGTGAGCAGCGTTCCGGCCACGATGGCCGCTGTCTCGGCCCGCAGTACCGTCTGGCCGAGACTCACCGTCCGGTGATCCACCAGTTCATCGGTGGTCCACCCGCCCTCTGGTCCGACCAGCAGCGCCCGGACCGAACCGTCGATCGGGTCGCCACCGTGCTCGGCCACCGCTAGACCGTGAGCCACCACGACCTCACCGGGTGCCGAGACCTCGTCGATCTGAGGCAACCACACGCGACGCGACTGCATGGCAGCCTCCCGGGCCACCCGTCTGAATCGCTCCACCTGGGCGCTCGCCTTGGTGTCGTCCCATCGCACCACCGACCGCTCGGCAGTCAGCGGGAGGATCCGGTCGACCCCCAACTCCGTCAACTTCTGAACCACCAACTCGGGTCGTCCGCCCTTGATGAGAGCGAAGCCCACGGCCACCGTCGACTCAGCCTCCGCCACCACGACCACCTCGGCGGTCAGCTCGGGCTCGTCGGAAGAGCGAAACACCGCCCGGCCCCAACGACCCGCACCGTCCCCAACCGTAATCGGATCGCCGTCGCGCAACCGCAATACGCGAGCCAGGTGGTGGTGGTCACCGTCATCCAACACCGGGGCCGACGCATCAGCCACAAACACATGCGGACCCCCACGCCCGTCAGGAAGAACCGCTTCACCCGGGATGTCGTTCACCGGTCCCGCCGGACCTACCGGAACGCCGAGCGAATCTTGGAGATGAGGCCCTCATCGGCGTCGGCCACTACCTCGCCGCGCTCGTCGGCCAGAGCCCTGAGGAGAACCTCAGCTTCCTCGCTGAGCTCAGTTGGCGTGTCAACGTGTACCTCGACCACCAAGTCACCACGACCACGGCCCTGCAGGTGGGGAACGCCACGACCCCTGAACCGGAAAACCTCGCCGGTTTCCGTCCCACGCGGAATGGCCAGCTCCTCGACCCCGTCAAGGGTCTCGTAGTCCAGGATCACCCCTAGGCCCGCCTGTGTCATCGGCAGATGCAACCGGTGCAGAAGATCAACGCCGTGGCGTTCGAAGATCGGATGAGGTCGTACCCGTATCCGAACGTAGAGGTCGCCGGCCGGTCCACCCCGTGGCCCCACGGCACCCCGTCCCGTCAGGCGAAGGGTCGTCCCTTCGTCGACGCCGGCTCGCACCTGGACGGTGAAGGATCGCTCTTCGACGCTCCGACCCTCGCCGCCACAACTCCCGCACGGGTCCGCGATGACCTGTCCACGACCCGAACACGTCGGACAGGCCGTGCTGGTCACCATCTGGCCCAGCATCGACTGGCGAACCCGCTGAACCTGACCGGCACCACCGCATCCACTACACGTCTCGGGACTCGAGCCCGGCGCGGCGCCGGTGGCTTCACAGTCCTCACAGGCCACGGCCGTCCGCACCGAGACCTCGGCGTCGGAACCGAACACCGCCTCCTCGAAGTCGACCTCGAGAACGGTCTCCAGGTCCTCCCCGGGGGGCGGGCCGGCATGACGTCGTCCTCCTCCACCGAAGCCGCCGCCGCCAAACGGGGATCCGGATCCACCGAAGCCCGAGTTTCCGAAAAACGACTCGAAGATGTCGCCGAAACCAGCGAACGGATCGCCGGGGCCAGCAGACCCGGTATGCCCGAAGCGGTCGAACCGGTCACGACGTTCGGGGTCGGACAGCACCTCGTAGGCAGCGGCTACTGCCTTAAATTCCGCTTCAGCCGCCCCGGCATTGCCGCCGTGGTTGGCGTCGGGGTGGTGTTCGCGGGCTAGTCGTCGATACGACTTCTTGATCTCGTCGGCCGAGGCGTCCCGGGACACGCCCAGAACGTCATACGGATCGCGTTCGGTCATGTCCGGGTTCTCCCGCTCAGCCTTCGGTGAGACGGTCGCCAAGGCGCCGTCCCACGACGGCCACGGTGGCAAGGGCCTGCGAGTAGTCCATACGGGTCGGGCCGAGCACGCCGATCGACCCGGCGGCCTCACCGTCGATCTCATAGGGCGCCACGACCAGTGAACAGTCGGCCAAGGGTTCGATCCCCGTCTCGGTACCGATCGCCACGCTCATGCCCCGGTCGATCACATCACGGATCATCGTCACCACGATGAACTGACGCTCCAATACATCCAGCACTTGCCGTACCCGCTCGACTTCACCAAACGCCTCAGCCACCCGGGACGTCCCGCCCACAAAGGCCCGATCTGCCGACTCGGTACGTGCCTCGAGAATTCCGCTGACCACGGCGAGCACCGCGTCGACCTTGTCGTCGCCGGTCACCGGCGTACCGGGCACCGCCGACAAGCTGTGACCGATGAGAGCCGCTGATAGGTGCGCCGCCGCTATGGCCAGTGTGGCCTCCGACGGATCCGCCGACGGGCCGGTCAACTCGAGTGTGTGCTTTTCCACGGTTCCGTTAGCCATAACCAGCACTAGCAGGGCGAGGTCACGGGTGAGGCCCACCACCTGAACCGACCGAACCTCCTGGTGGTCGCGATCGGGTGCCAGCACGACCGCGGCACTTCCAGTGAGATCCGAGAGGAGGCTGCTCGTGTCGGAGAGCATCTGCTCCATCTCGCGGTGCGACCGGCGGAAGAACGCCTGGACCTGCTCGCGGTCCGCGGCGTCCAACGGTCCGGGCCCATCCATGCGATCCACGAAGAAGCGGTAGGCCTTCTCGGTCGGCACCCGGCCCGCCGAGGTATGGGGCTGAACCAGGTAGCCCTGCTCCTCGAGATTGGCCAGTTCGTTACGAACGGTGGCCGCTGAAACCCCGACGTCGCCGGATCCGGCAATGCGCGCTGATCCCACAGGCTGTGCGGTGTCGATGTACTCCTCGACCACCGCACTCAGAATTGCCGCCTTCCGGTCCTCCAACACGGGGCCGATGCTACCGGCGGGGCTCCCGACGGCCCGTGGGGTCCACGCCCCCATTTCCGTCAGGCGGACCGGCCGGAGCGGTCAGTGGCCCAGACCGGGCCCACCCGGGTCATTCGTCGAGCTTGAGGGCGGAGATGAAAGCTTCCTGGGGCACGTCGACGCGTCCAATCGACTTCATCTTCTTCTTGCCCTCCTTCTGCTTCTCCAACAGCTTTCGCTTCCGTGTGATATCACCGCCATAAAGCTTGGCCGTGACGTCCTTACGGAAAGCCCGGACAGTCTGCCGGGCGATGATCCGGCCGCCGATGGCCGCCTGGATCGGGACCTCAAACTGCTGCCGGGGAATGAGCTCCTTTAGCTTGGCCGTCATCTTCCGGCCGTACACGTCGGCATTGTCACGGTGAACGACCGCCGAGAAGGCGTCGACTGGTTCGCCGTGCAGCAGGATGTCGACCTTCACCAGATCGGACTGGCGATAGCCCTCGGGCTCGTAGTCGAGGCTGGCGTACCCCTGAGTGCGACTCTTCATCTGGTCGAAGAAGTCGATGACCACTTCGGCGAGAGGCAGGTGGTACTTGATCTCGACCCGTTCGGGCGACAGGTATGTGATGCCCTCCAGCTCGCCACGGCGTTCTTGACAGAGCTCCATGAGAGCGCCCGTGAAAGCGGTCGGCGTGATGACGTGAGCCAACAGGAACGGTTCTTCGATATCGGCGATTTCTCCGGCCGGCGGAAGGTCGCACGGGTTGTCGATCTCGAGCACCTCTCCGTTGGTGCATACCACCCGGTATTCCACTGACGGAGCCGTCGTGATGAGACTCAGGCCGAACTCCCGTTCCAGACGCTCGCGCACGATCTCCATGTGGAGTAGCCCGAGGAAACCGCACCGGAAGCCGAATCCAAGGGCCCCGGATGTCTCGGGCTCGTAGGTGAAACTCGAATCGTTGAGTCGTAGCTTCTCGAGAGCGTCGCGGAGGTCGTTGAACTCATCGCCGTCGATCGGGTAGAGGCCGCTGAACACCATGGGTTGAGGCTCGCGGTACCCCTCGAGGGCCTCGGTCGAACCGTTCCGGCTGGTGGTGACCGTCTCGCCAGAGCGGGCCTCGCCGACGTCCTTGATGCCGGCCAGCAGGTAGCCCACCTCACCCGGGCCAAGTTCAGCCACCGGCGTCAGGTCGGGTCGCCGAACGCCGATCTCATCGGCAACGTGAACCGCGTTGGCCTGCATGAACCGGAGCGAAGCCTCGGCCGGGAGACGGCCGTTGACCACCCGGATGGAAGACACCACGCCCCGGTACTGGTCAAAATGGCTGTCAAAGACCAGAGCCTGGAGTGGCGCGTCCGGGTCACCCGCAGGCGGAGGCGTGCGTTCGACCACTGCGTCGAGTAGTTCTGCGACGCCCTCCCCGGTCTTGGCGCTGATGTGCAGGATCTCCTCAGCCGGGATGCCCAGCACCTGTTCGATCTCCTCCGCGTACCGGTCAGGCTCGGCGGCCGGGAGGTCGATCTTGTTGAGGGCGGCCACGATCTCGAGATCGTTCTCGAGCGCCAGGTAGCAATTGGCGAGCGTCTGGGCTTCAATCCCCTGGGCGGCGTCGACCACCAGTATCACGCCCTCGCAAGCCGCCAACGACCGACTTACCTCGTAGCCGAAATCGACGTGCCCCGGGGTGTCGATCAGGTTGACGACCGCGTCGCCCCAGTCGAGGCGAACGCTCTGCAACTTGATGGTGATGCCCCGTTCCCGCTCGAGTTCCATCGAGTCCAGGTACTGGTCCCGCATCTCCCGGGGGTCCACGGCACCGCACAACTCAAGCATGCGATCGGCAAGTGTGGACTTGCCATGATCGATGTGGGCGATGATCGACGTGTTGCGAAGCCGTGAGAGTTTCATTCCGTCGAAGACGGTACCGGCGGCCAGGCCTCCCTCTCGGTGAAATCTGTCCGCGGGTAGGCGTCACACGACGGAACGGACCGATCGAGCGGTACCACCGCTAGAATCGTGTCTCGTGCCGGTCCGTGGGTTGTGTCCCCGGCTCGGCCCCGTCAACCGACGGACCCCGATCGAGCACACCGAAGGACCACGCCCGTGGCGAACATCAAGAGCCAGATCAAGCGCAACCGCCAGAGCGAGAAGGCCCGCCAGCGCAACCGCGCCGTGCGTACCGAGCTGAAGACCCGCATCCTAAAGGCTCACGAGGCCGCCAAGTCCGGCGAGAACGCTGCTGAGGCCGCCGCCGAGGCCATGAAGAGGATCGACAAGGCCGTGGCCCATGGCGTGCTGCACGCCAACACAGCGTCGCGCCGTAAGGCCCGACTGCAAAAGCGTCTCAACTCGCTCTCCAGCTGAACCTCGCCGGCTCTCCCCCGGCCGCCGGGGGCTCCGATACCAGTGGTTCAGGGCCGGGATAGGCTCGCTAGTCGGGCGACCAACACCTCGACTACGAGTTCCTGCGGCCACGCCGAGCGTCCCCGCAGGTCCAGGTCCGCTGCGGCCAACAGGCGTACAGCTCGAGCGATCCGCTCGCCGCCCATCCGGCGGCTGGCCGCCAGCGCCTTCTTGGCGGGAAATCCCTTGACCCCAAGAGCATCGGCCGCGCCCGCCTGATCTCTGATGCCTGATCCATCAAGCCGGAGTAGTCGCCCATAGTGGCCCTGCAGAGCAGCGGTGACGGCCAACGGGTGTCGACCACCAGCAACCAGCATCCGGGTCAGACAGTCCAATGCCTTGGCAACGTCACCGTCGTCGATGGCGTCGGTCAGGTCCCACGGCGCGACGTCGCCACCTGATCCAAGGAAGGGCTCCACGTCGGCCGCCGTGACCTCGGCTCCCAGACCGAACACCGCAGCAAGGGTCTCCAGTAGCGGCACCACTCCAGCACGATCTTCACCGAGGCGACGGGCCACGAGGGCCCTCGCTGGTCGATCTAGGTCAACGGGACCCGCGGCGATCCGGTCGTCAAGCCACTGGTCGGCCTCACGCCCACGCCCCACCGTCGTCTTACGGACCTCGCCACCGGCCGCCTTGATGGCCTCGGCCAACGACTTCGGTATCGGGTTGAGGCGCTGCTGGACCGGAGCGTGGCCCTTCTCCCAGACGACGATGAGTGCAGTGCTATCCAACGGGTCGGCCAGGTAACCCACGAGTGGCACCACCGACTCCTTGTCACTGAACCGTCCGAGGTGACGTCCAACCACTACCCGGCGCCCGGTCAGGAACGGTGGGGTCTGGGCAGCGTCCACCAGACGGGCCACCTCAAAGCCATCCTCGGTCCGGTAGTCCTCCTCGGTGAGTTCCTCGAGGGCCAACGAACGGTCCTCGCCGTCGAGTGCCGCGGTGACCGCAGCCCGGACGGCCTCGGTCACCAGGGCGTCGTCGTCGCCGGTTATCAACACGATGGCCGGCACGCTCATACAGAGGCCATGACATCAGCCATCACGTCAGCCACCCGACGGGCGCCCCGGACATCATGCGCACGCAGGATCCGACAGCCGCCGCTGATGCCCAGCGCGTGGGCCGCCCACGATGCCTCGACCCGATCCTCTAGGCCGCTGCTCGTAACCTCGCCGAGGAAGCCCTTGTTGGATGCCGACAACAGGATGGGTTGACCCAGGATGGCCAGGTCCTCGGAACGCCGCAGGAGTTCGGTCGACATGTCGGGCGTCTTGCCGAGGTCGAGGCCTGCGTCGACGATGATCCGCCCGGCGGGGATGCCGGCCTCGGTCGCCCATCGGACGCGCTCAGCCAGAAATTCGCGGACCTCGGCCACCAAATCGTCGTACCTCGGTCTCGGGTCGGGAATCCTCGGACCGATCCGTACGTGGGTGGCCACCACCGCCGCACCGTGGCGGGCGCACGCCGGAAGAAACGTCGGATCAGCGAATCCACTGATGTCGTTGCCCACGCACGCACCTACCTCCATGGCCGCATCGGCCACCGAACCCCGGAAGGTGTCCACGGCAATGGGCAGGTCGAATCGGGCATGCAGCGCCTCGATGGCTGGCACCACGCGGTCCATCTCCTCGTCCCGGGTGACTTCGGGCCCCGGACCGGCCTTGGAGCCGCCGACGTCGAACAGGTCGGCGCCGTTGGCCTCATGGGCCTCGGCTAACCGGAGGAAGTCGTCGAACTCCCAGAACCGTCCGCGATCCCAGAACGAATCCGGGGTGCGGTTCAGAATCCCCATGACGAGCGACCGGTGGGTGCAGTCGTAGCGGTGGTCGGGGCCCAACTCGACGATCACCCAATCGACGGTACACCGGGCCGGGGTCGGCGGTCGTTTGGAGAGCAGGTCATCGATCCGGTCGCGGATCGGATTGGCAGGTTCGGGCATGCCACACCCCTGAAAGGTCGTGGTCAACCGGGGGAAGCGCTGCGAGTGGCGACGAACGTGTCGCCGGAACACGTCCTCCTAAAAGAGGGCCGATGTCAGGCGACGCCGCCACACTGGGGTGCGTTCGTCGTCCGGTCCGAGAACCTCGAGCAGGTCGACGAACCGCTGCCGGGCGTCTTCGTCGTCCTTGACGACGGTCAGCAACTCAGCCAACGTCTCCTCGACGTCGTCGACCGCCTCGGTCCGGGCCATCGCAGCGATCCGACGAGTGTCGGCCGACTCGGGGATTCGTTCCAACAACTTGAGGGCAGCGTCCTGGTCGCCCTCGCCGGCCCGCTCCACCAGCAGGAGGGCCAGAGCGGTCACCGCGGCGACGTTGTCACTCTCGATGCCCAGAGCGGCAATAAGGGACCCCTCATCGCCAATGGCGATCAACCGGTCGATCTCAGAGACCACTTCACCTGGCAATAGGCCCTCCACGAAGGTCCGGACCGCGTCCTCGCCCTGGGCGCCGACGAAACTCGCAGCCACCTGGCCGTCGACCATTCCGAACACCGCCGGGATGGACTGCACCTGGAACGCCTGGGCCACGCCGGGGTTGGCGTCGATGTCGACCTTGGCCAGGGCAACCTTGCCTCCCTGTTCGGCGATGACCTTCTCGAGGATCGGGCCTAGGGACTTGCACGGGCCACACCATTCAGCCCACAGGTCGATGACGACCGGAACCTGTGCAGAGCGGTCAATGACCTCTGTCTGAAATGTCGCGTCAGTGACGTCCATGCCCCTGAGGGTAGGGGCAGGCACGGTGGGCCCCTCGTCCCACGCCCCGGCTACCGTTCCTCCCGATGACAACGCCTGCCGGAATCAACCACGACAACCTGGTCCGCTGGTTCGACGGGGAGGTCGGCGGGCTGGATGGCGGCTCACTCACTTTCGAGCTCATCACCGGTGGCCGATCCAACCTGACGTTCAAAGTCTCCGACGGCGTCGCGGCCGAGGACGGGGGCCGCCACTGGGTACTACGTCGCCCCCCGATGGGCCACGTGCTGGCCACCGCCCATGACATGGTCCGCGAACACCGGATTATCAGCTCGCTGGCCGGGAGCGGCGTACCCGTACCCGGGATCGTTGGGCTGTGCACTGACAGTGAGGTAAACGGCGCCCCGTTCTACGTCATGGACTTCGTTCCCGGTGTAATCGTCCGCAACGTGGACGAAGCCGAGAAGGTGCCCGTCGAAGTACGAACGCGGATGGGCGAGTCGCTGGTCGAGGTACTGGCCCGCCTCCACGACGTCGACTTGGACGCGGTCGGACTGGCCGACCTCGGGCGACACGAGGGCTATATCGACCGGCAACTGAAGCGCTGGCGAACCCAGTTCGAGGATGCCACCACCCGGGAAGTCCCCGGGGTATTGGAGACCCACGAGATCCTGGCGTCGCGGGTGCCGGCTCAGCAGGGCGCCGGCATCGTCCACGGCGACTACCGCCTCGACAACTGCATGATGTCGACCGGCGGCGAAGTGGTCGCAGTGCTGGACTGGGAGTTGTGCACGCTCGGCGACGTGCTGGCCGACGTAGCGGGCATGATCGCGTATACCGACGACCGCACGACTGGCAGCACTCCTCCCCCGACCTCGATAGAGGGCTTTCCTGATGCCGAGGGGATCCGCGAGGCCTACGCCAGACACTCCAGTCGCGACCTGACACATCTCGACTTCTACGTCGCCTTCGCCTACTGGCGTATTGCCTGCATCGTCGAGGGGGTATACACCCGGTACGCGGCGGGCGTCATGGGCGACCAGGAGGATCCCCGACTGACCGCCGTGTTCGGCCAGCGGGTTCTCGACGTCGCACAGGTCGCCCACGAGGCTGCATCCCGTCTCCCCCGGGTGCCCTCACGGTGACCGACGAGGCGGTTTCGTCGCTGATCGAGGTCCTCGAGACGCCGCTTTTGTCCGAGCCGGTGCTGGTGGTGGCAATGGACGGATGGATCGACGCCTCTGGTGCGGCCCGTGTGGCCCGACAACACCTGCTGGACGGTGAGCCGGGTCGGCGGATCGCCCGCTTCGACACCGACCGGTTGCTGGACCACCGGGCACGGCGCCCCACCCTGCACCTCGTCGACGGGGTGAGTCGACGTCTGGAATGGCCAGCGCTCGAGGTTTTCCTGCTGGAGACCACGGCCGACCATGACGTACTGGTGCTGTACGGTCCTGAGCCCGATCACGAGTGGCGGGCCTTCTCGGCCGCTGTGGTTGACCTGTGTCAGCAGCTTGGGGTACGGATGGTGGTGGGCCTCGGGGCCTACCCTGCGGCCGTCCCCCATACCCGACCCACCCGGCTGTCGTGCACTGCCGGAAGCCCTGAACTGGCGGAACGCCTTGACTTCCTGACGGCCACCATTGAGGTTCCCGCCGGTGCACAGGCGGTCATCGAGATGGAGGCCGGGCGTGTGGGGATACCCGCTGTGGGCATCTGGGCTCAGGTTCCCCACTATCTCTCGGGCAGTACCTACCCGCCGGCTGCCCAGGCCTTGTTGGCCGGGGTGGCTGAACTGACCGGCATGGAGCTCGACGACGGGCCGTTGACCGAGTCGGCGTTGGCCGCCCGGACCCGCCTTGATGACCTGGTTGCCCGGAACCCCGAGCACGTCACCATGCTCGAGACTCTGGAGGCCGCCTACGACGACCTCCACGACATCCGGGGGCAGCTTCCCGACGGCGAGCAACTAGCCGCCGAGTTGGAGCGGTTCCTCCGCAACCACGACGACTGAGCGGTCGGATCCGGCCAATCCTCAGCTATTAGGCCGCTCCAATCAGACCAGGAGCTCAGACGACAATGTTGACCAGCTTCGGGGGTCGGGCGATGACTTTTCGGGGCTCGGCGCCGGCCAGCGCGACGGCCACCTTTTCGCAGGCCAGGGCGGCGGCCACTGCGGCGTCCTCGTCGATGTCGGACGCTACGTCGACACGGTCTCGGACCTTGCCGTTGACCTGCACGACCATCGTGACGGTGTCGTCCACCAGTTTTTCCGGATCAGCCTCAGGCCAGGCCTCGACGTGCACGTGGCCACCGTTTCGCTGCTGCCAGAGTTCGGCACAGAGATGTGGTGCGGCGGGCGCCATCACCAACAGCAGGGCGTCGATCGCTGCAGCCAATGTGTCGGCGTGGATCTCCTCGTCAGTCTGGACGTAGCGGTAGAGCGTGTTGGTGAACTCCATGAACCCGGCGACAGCCGTGTTGTACGACCACCGGTCGTACTCGTTGGTGATCCGGGCCACCAGACGGTGCGTGGCCCGATCGATCTCGGCATCGGCCTCGGTCGGATCGCCGTCACGGGCGCCATTGGTCAGGTCAGAACCCGGCACGGCGAGACGCCACACGCGTTGCAGGAACTTGGCGCACCCGTCGATGCCGAAGTCCTCCCAGTCGACGTCTTCTTGTGGTGGCTTAACCTGCAGGTGGGCCAACCGCAGCGCATCTGCGCCCTGGTCCTCGAGGATGGCCTCGGGGGAAACGAGGTTGCCCTTGGACTTGGACATCTTGGAGCCGCCGAGGCGGATCATCCCCTGGGTGAAGAGCCGCTTGAACGGTTCTCGGAGCCCCTTGGGTGCCACCCCCAGGTCGGACAGAGCCTTGGTGAAGAAGCGGGCGTACATCAGGTGGAGAATGGCGTGCTCGACGCCGCCGATGTACTGGTCCACGGGCAACCACCGCTCAGCGGCCTCCACTGAGAACGGCGCCTCGTCGTTGGTCGGGTCGGTGAAGCGCAAGAAGTACCAGGAGGAATCCACGAACGTGTCCATCGTGTCGGTCTCTCGACGGGCCGGACCGTCGCAAGACGGACAGGTGGCCGACAGGAATCCCTCGTGATACGTCAGCGGCGACTGACCAGTTGGCACGAACTCCACGTCGTCCGGCGCTTCGACCGGAAGTTGGTCCACGGGCAGGGGCTGCTCGCCACAGGCGTCGCAGTAGACGATCGGAATAGGGCAGCCCCAGAAACGCTGGCGGGACAGCAACCAGTCGCGGAGTCGGTAGTTGACCTTCCCGGAGCCGTAACCATGGTCCTCCAGCCAGGAGATGGCCGTGGCTTTGGCCTCGGCGACGCCCATGCCGTCCAAGAACTCCGAGTTGATGGCCGGGCCCTCACCCACGTAGGCCTCACCGTCGAAATCGTCAGGGGGGCGAACGGTGCGCACGATCTCGCAACCGTGGGCGGTGGCGAAGTCCCAATCGCGCTGGTCTTGACCGGGGACGGCCATGATCGCCCCGGTGCCGTAGGTCATCAATACGTAGTCGGCCAGGAAGACCGGGATGGCCTGGCCCGTGAACGGGTTGACCACCCGGCCACCGGTCGCCACTCCCCGCTTGTCGAGTTCACCCTCGGTGGACTGGCGTTCGATGTCGCTACGACCGGCCACCGATGCCCGGAAAGCGTCGACGGCGGCCCGGCGGTCATCGGTGGTGAGCTCGTCGACCCGTGGGTGTTCCGGGGAGATCACGGCGAACGTCATGCCGAACGAGGTATCGGGTCGGGTGGTGTAGACCGCGAGGGGTTCCACATCGGTGCGGGCTACCCCATCGTCGTCAGGAATGGGTAGGCCAAACTCGGCACCCTCTGACCGACCGATCCAGTGGCGCTGCATGACTTTGACCTTCTCTGGCCAGTCCACAGTGTCGAGATCGTCGAGGAGCTCCTGGGCGTAGGTGGTGATCCGGTAGAACCACTGCTCCATGTCCCTGCGTTCGACTAGGTCACCGGAGCGTTCGCAGGTCCCGTCGCCGAGGACCTGTTCGTTGGCCAGCACGGTCTGGCAACCGGGACACCAGTTGACTGGCGCGGTATCTCGGTACACGAGGCCGGCCTCGTGGAACTTCAGGAAGATCCACTGCGTCCATCGAATGTAGGACGGGTCGTGGCTGCGGACCATGCGCCGCCAGTCGTAAACGGCGCCGATCCGTCGCAACGAGGCTGACAGTGCTTCGCCGTTGCGTTCGGTGTGCTCGCGGGGATGGGTCCCTGTCTTAATGGCCGCGTTCTCAGCTGGAAGGCCGAAAGAGTCGAAACCGATGGGTGAAAGCACCCCGTCGCCGCACATGGTCCGGTACCGGACCAGTAGGTCGCCCATCGTGTAGTTCCGGACATGGCCCATGTGGGCAGGTCCGCTGGGGTACGGGTACATGGAGAGCACGTAGAACGGCGGGCGGGGGTCATCGTTGTCGACCTCGTAGGTGCCCTCGTCGATCCAGTGCTGCCGCCAGCGCGTCTCGATGCTCTGAGGGTTGTAGCGCTCGGACATCGTCGTGAGACTACCGAGGTGTCCAGTGGCCGCAGGTCTCCGGAATCGCCGACCAGGCGGGTCGTCTCCCCGAAGGCCGCTGGTAGATTGTCGGCTCCTCGGGGCTATAGCTCAGTTGGGAGAGCGCTTCCATGGCATGGAAGAGGTCGAGGGTTCAATTCCCTCTAGCTCCACGTGACGCCGCAGGTCACCGACCTGCGGCGTCTCTATTTTTGGGAGTTGGCGTCGAATCCAAGTGCGGCTACGCATCCCCAGTAGGTGGGTTGGTCTATGAGGATCTGGTTCACAACTGTTTGCCGGAGGTGGCCGATAAGCCCGTCTGTATCCAGGGCGACGGACCCGTCCCGCAGTCCTTCGGCCAGAAGGAGTCTGAGTTCTCCGAGGGTGCCGTCTACGCCGAGAAGGTTTCGCAGTCGGGACCATTCCAGATGCCGGTGCTCGTTGCCCAGCTCCAGTTCGCGGGCCACGATGTCCAGCGAGTTGGCTCCCACACGGGCGAGGAACCCGGTCCGACCGTCTATGGCCGGAACCACATCGGACCGCAGGAACTCACGGACGCTCCCGACCAACTCGTCAACCCGTGGCAGGTCGGACCCCCGGTCGCCACCCTCCCGGGCCACCTCGGTGACCGGGCCCGGGATGAGGAGGTTTACGCAGTCCACCTGGCATTCAGACGAGCGCCTTCCGATCGCCGCCCGCTCCACGCTGCGGTCCGGGCCGGTCCGGTACTGGTCTGCCATGCCGAGGCAGCCAATCGACCACCAGAAGGATCCGAACACCTCCCAGAACCTGACGTGCTCCAGGTCGACGACACGACCCGACTCCTCCTCGTATCCGGCGAACAGGTCCTCGTAGGAGCCAAAACCGCCGACCGGTTGCTCCGGATGGCCGAAACGCCAACTGGAGGTGCAGAGCCATCCCAGGTCACGCATCGGGTCACCAATGTGGGCGATCTCCCAGTCCAGCACGGCACCCATGCCGGTTGGGTTGACCACCAGGTTGCCGTTGCGGAAGTCTCCGTGAACAAGGGCCACCTCCCCGTCGGGGGGTAGGTGGTCTAGGAGCCACCGGGCGGTGAAGTCGATCATCGGCTGGGGACTCCCGAACCCCTGGTAGCGCTTCCACGTCAACCTGACAGAGTCTTCCGGGCCGGCCTCGCCCAGGACGTCGCGTAGCCCTGTGGAGTCCAGGTCGATGGAATGGATTCGTGCCAGCGCTCCTCCGCACTCACGGGCCAGCCCAGCCCTGGCGGCAGTCAGATTTTCGGAGCGGTTGATCCTGGCCCCGAGGCTTTCGCCGGCGATCCACTCCATGACGAACCCGTCTCCCAGGCCGTCCTCCGGGCGGAGGACCAGATAGACATCGGGGCCGGGCACCCCTGCCTGGCGGGCCAACACCATGAGGCGCGCCTCGACTACGAGGCCGGGCCCTCCGATCCCACGCCCTTCGGTCGGGCCAACGCTCCTTCGCAGCGCCAGGCTGCGTTCGCCGTCCGCCATTTCGACTCGGAGGCGGTAGGTCTCTTGGCTGGCACCCCCTGACAGTCGCTCCACCGAGTGGAGGGTCACGAAGCCGTCCAGCCGCTGCAGGACCTCGCCTAGACAGTCCTGGAGTACCCCGACGTCGGTCATCGTGTGCCGCTCAGTCCCCGTCGACGCCCTTGGGGGCCTGCTGCTTCATGAAGCCGAACATGTAGCCAGCGATGCGGCGCATCTGGATCTCCTCGGCGCCCTCTGTGATCCGGTAGCGCCGGTGGTGCCGGTAGATGTGTTCGAACGGCCGGTGGCGTGAGTAGCCAAGCCCGCCGTGGACCTGCATGGCCCGGTCCGCCGCCTCGCAGCACAACCGGTTGGCCCGGTAGTTGCACATCGAAATCCTGTCCGAGACCGAGAACGCCCCGTAGGCGTCCATCTGCCACGCGGTCTTCTGCACCAGCGCCCTGAGCATCTCGCACTCCGTCTGGAGTTCCACCAGGGGAAACTGGATCCCCTGGTTGATCGACAGCGGCTTGCCGAACGGCCTGCGCTCTCCTGCGTACTCCACCGACTCGTTGATGCAGTATTGGGCGGCGCCGAGGCTGGAGGCCGCCTGTCGGATCCGGTTCTCGTTGAAGAAATGTTGGGCGATCTGCAACCCTCGCCCTTCCTCGCCGAGGATGGCTCCGTGAGGTACGTGTACGCCAGTCAACGAGACGCGGCCATGGTCGGTTGGCATGTTGAAGGTCCAGAGGTACTCCTCGATCTTCAGGCCATCTGCGTCCATGGGGGTCAAGAAGGCTGTGATGCCGTGGCCGTCGCCGGGTTCACCCGAGGTTCTGGCCAGTACCAGGTCGCTGTGGGCCCGGTGAATGCCAGAGTTCCACGTCTTTTCCCCGTTGAGTACCCACCCGTCACCGTCGCGCACGGCGTTGGTCTCCATATGGGTTGCATCCGATCCGTGGTCCGGTTCAGTGATTCCGAAGGCGAATCCTCGGGTCCCGGCCAGCAGGTGGGGCACCCATTCGGCCTTTTGTTCCTCGCTCCCGTATTCCAACATCAGTAGGAGGCCCACGTTGTTGCCGACGATCGAGTGTTCGTTCTGGAGGTCGTTGTGCAAGCCAAGCCCCCTGGTGGCGAGGTGTTCCCTGATGACGGCCATGCCCAGGTTCGTACCGTCACGGCCACCCATCTCAGCCGAGAGCGGGTAGCGGTAGTGGCCTGCCTCGTCGGCCCTACGCCTGGCCTCGGACAGGAGGGCCTCCCACTCGCGGTTGGGGAGACCATCGCGGTCCCAGTCGGTACGCGAGTCCTCACGGCGGTGATCGAAGAACCGAATGTTGTCGTCCTGTTCTTCGAGTGGCTTGATTTCACGATCTATGAACTCGTCCAACTCGACCAGGTAGCCGGCGAGATCGTCGGGAATGTCATGGTTCATGGGCCCTCCTCGGGGTGCGCCCACTCTGACCGATCAGAGATGGTCCCGCCACGCCGCGGCGTGGGTCCTCAGACCCCCGCCCGACCGCGGAAGCGTCGGAGGCGCAGTGAGTTGGTGACCACGAACACCGATGAGAACGCCATAGTGCCCGCTGCGATCATCGGGTCGAGCACGCCGGCGGCTGCCAGTGGCACGGCCGCCACGTTGTAGGCGAAGGCCCAGAAGAGGTTCCCCCGGATGGTGTTTAGGGTGCGTCTCGATAGCCGGATGGCGTCGACGACCGCTCGGAGGTCGCCGGTCACGATCGTGAGGTCGGCCGCCTCCATGGCCACGTCGGTTCCGGTTCCCATGGCGATCCCGAGGTCGGCCCGGGCCAGTGCTGGGGCGTCGTTGATGCCGTCGCCCACCATGGCCACCACATGGCCTTCTTCGCGGAGTCGGCGGATCTCAGCGTCCTTGCCGTCGGGCAGTACGCCGGCCACCACCCGGTCGATCCCCACCGCGGTGGCCACTGAGCGAGCGGTTCGTTCGTCGTCACCGGTCAGCAGTGTCACATCGAGGCCCAGGCGCCGGAATCCGGCGACCGCCTCGGCACTCGTTGGTCGTACCTCGTCGGAGACCACGAGCACAGCCCGGGCCTGGTCTCCCCACCCCACGACCACCGCCGTGTGGCCGGCGTCGGCCGCCTCGTCAACGGCGAGAGCCAGTTGGTCGGGCAACCGGTTGAACAGGGCGGGCCGACCGATCGCCGCCTCTATGCCGTTGACCACGCCCCGAACGCCCATGCCGGGGAGGTTGGCGAAGTCGCGGACCGGTAGTTGTCGATCCGCGGCGTCGACAATGGCTGTCGCGAGCGGGTGTTCGGAAAGCTCCTCGAGCGAGGCGGCGATCCGTAGTGCCGAATCGGCGTCGACGCCAGCGGCCGGGACCACTTTTTTCATCGTCATGTGGCCGACGGTGACGGTGCCTGTCTTGTCGAGTACCACGTGGTCGACCCTTCGGGCCGACTCGAGTACCTCTCCGCCGCGGATGAGTACTCCCAGTTGGGCGCCCCGACCGGTGCCCACCATCACCGCCGTGGGCGTGGCCAAACCCAGAGCACATGGGCAGGCGATGATCAGCACGGCTACCGCGGCGGTGAAGGCATCGGCCGTGGGTTGACCGGTGGCCAGCCAGGCCAGAAGGGTCGCGACCGAGACGCCGAGGACCACCGGCACGAAGGTCGCCGAGATCCGGTCGACCAGGCGCTGCACCGGAGCGGTGTCGGCCTGCGCCTCGTCGACAAGGCGCATGATGCGGGCCAGCGTGGTGTCGGCGCCCACGCGGATGGCCTCGATGATCAGGGCCCCGTTGGCGTTGATGGTCGCGCCCGTCACCGTGTCACCCACTCCCACCGTCACCGGGAGGGGTTCACCGGTCAACATCGACTCGTTGACGGTCGAGGAACCCTCGAGGATCCGGCCATCGACCGGGACCTTCTCGCCGGGACGCACCAGAAGTCGCATGCCGACCTCAACATCGGCAATGGGGAGCGTGGACCCATCGGCCAGCGTGGCATCACGGACCGACAGTCCGGCCAGGGATCGGATGGCTTCGCCAGATCGTCGGCGAGCCCGCTGTTCCAACCAACGACCCATCAGAACAAGGGTCACAATCACCGCGGCGGTCTCGAAGTAGACGTGACCCCGGCCGGTTACGAGTGCCACCACCGACCACGCCCACGCCGCCGCGGTACCCATGGATACAAGGGTGTCCATCGACGTCGCCCGATGTACGAGATTCCGGATCGCCACCCGGTGGAACGGCCAACCGCTACCCCATACGACCGGTGTGGACAGGATCCCGGCAACCCACTCCCACCCGCCGAACCGCAGGCCGTGGACCATGGAGATCAACGCCACCGGCACGGTGAGCAACCCGGCGGCCACCAGTCGCACCGACGATCCGTCCAACTGTCGACCGTCGCCACCGTCCGGCCCGACCTCCGATCGACCGTCGACCGCTTGGAGGACGATCCGATAACCCAGCGACTCAACGGCAGCCTCCAACGTGGCCAGGTCGACGACAACCGGATCGAAGGAGACCTTGGCCCGCTCGGTGGCCAAGTTCACGGTCGCTGTCTCCACGCCATCGACGTCAAACAGGCCCCGGCTCACCCGAGCGGCGCAGGCACCGCACGTCATGCCGCCGATCGGAAGTTCCACGGTCTTGTTCATGTTGGTTGCAATATACCCCCTACCCCTATCCCCTGCCTTCTATGCTGTACTCCATGGCACACGGCTACGCACCCACCAAGGACGACGTCCTCGTCCGTCTCCGCCGCATCGAGGGTCAGGTCCGTGGCCTACAACGCCTGGTCGACGAAGAGACCTACTGCATCGACGTCCTGACCCAGATTTCTTCGGTCACCAAGGCCCTGCAGGGTGTCGGCGTGGGACTGCTCGACGACCACATCAGCCACTGCGTCCGCGAGGCCGTCCAGCAGGGTGACGAGGCGGGCGACGAGAAGATCGAAGAAGTGGTGACGGCCATCCGCCGTCTCCTTCGTACATGACCGCCCTCGATCGAGATACAGCCCACCCCGGGTACTGGCCTTCGGCTTGGCCAGTGGAGTGCGGCGGCAACCGTCGCCAGAAGTCCGCTACCGGTCGACTCGATGCGGCGACGCGCGCCGCCTCAGTCACCACGGTCCGTAACGGGCGATGGAACGTCATGGCCATCGAGCGCGAACCGGGCCAGTGGTACGTCGGCGGAACAATTGCCGCCTTCACCGGGCCTCCGCCGTTCGGTTGGGTGCAACGCATAGACCCCGACACGCTCGAGCCACTAGCCACCTCGCCCGATTTGCCGTGCGGCGAGCACGTGTGGTGCGGGGCGATCCTGGCCCACGCCGACGGCTCGATCCTCTCAGTCAACGGTTCGTTCCTTCACCGCCTCGACCCCGACGACCTGTCGGTACTTGCCGAGCGCCGGCTTCCCGTCGACCGCAGCCATAACGGCCTACTGGCCCTCGCCGACGGCACGCTCATCACCAAGGACCTCCGCCTCGAGGGGCAGGGAGGCACCACGATCACCCGACTGGCCCCTGGCACCCTCGAACTGGTGGGCGAGCCGCTTGTCCTGCCCGAGGGATCCATGGGCCGAATCGCCGGAGATCTGGGCGACGACGGCGCCGAGCACGTGTACGTCCCGGGCACCGAGCACCTATGGCGCCTCGTGGTCGACGGCGACCGACTACTTGTCGACGACTGGCGCCCCCGCTACCGGACCACCTGGACTGCCGGTGTCACTGGTGGTCAGCACGGCCTGGCCTGGGATGCCTGCCTGTCCGACGGTGCCTGCTGGGTGATGGACTGCGGTGACATCGACTCTGTGCGGGCTATCCACACCACCGAACCCAACGGACGGTGGGATCAGGTGCCCGACCTGTCGTGGCGACGTCCGGCCCCGTGGCCCGGCCCGCAGCGCCTGCTGCGAATCGATCTCGACGATCCGACCGACGTGCGTGAGGTAGCCCCCTTCGGCACCCCCGGCGGCGGAATCATTGCTCCCCCCGTCCACGTGCCTAACCCGGTGGCGGGTAGCAAAGGAATAGCCGTGGCGTGGGATTCGGTCAACGGTGGGCTGGCAGGGATCGACGATGCCACCATGGAGCCGCTCTGGCATCTCGAGGTCCGCCCCAGCATGCAGCCCGTGGTGTTTCCCGAGTCAGGAGAGGTGGTCATCAACGACTTCACTGATGAGGGAATCGACGACCTGATCGTGGTCGACGTCGCCACCGGCAACATCCTGGACCGGGTGGCCACCGGATCGAGGATCGCTAACGGCATGTTCTTGTCAGCAGGCGGCCACCGGGACGTCTGGTACTGCACCACCCTCACCCTCAGCCACGTCACCTGGTCCTGACGGTCCGGCTCGCCGGCTGGTTGCCCCAGAAGCCGTGGCTACACTGCCTCCACGGTCGGGAGACCGAAGTCCGGTGTGAATCCGGCGCTGTCCCGCAGCGGTGATGGCTCACTCTCCAGCCAGGAGATGTGGGTCCGAGTCCGAACCAGCTCCCGTTCGTACGAACCAGAGACCCTCGAGGCCAGGGAACCGGTTCGGACGGCAGCAACGTGCCGATCGAGCGGAGACTCCTCGACGACAGGAGGTACTTCCGATGATCCACCGAACCCTCCGCCTGCTGCTGGCCGTCTTCGTGGCCATGCTCCTGGCATCCGCCTGTGGCGGCGTCGACTCCTCGATCGCCATGTCGGGGTCGCCTGGCGTCGATAGCGACTCCCCGGCGCACGACGGCCCCAGCCGCATCGTGTCGATTTCGACGGTAGCTACCGAAATGTTGTTCGCCATCGGTGCCGGCCACCGTGTCGTGGCAGTCGACTCCATGTCCAACTTCCCCAGCGAAGCCCCGTCCACCGACCTCAGCGGCTTCGAGCCGAACGTCGAGGCCATTCTCGGCTTTGCACCCGACCTGGTGATCCTCTCCTACGACCCCGGCGACGTCGTAGCCAGCCTCGATGTCGCCGGCGTGGCGTCCCTTCTCCTGGGAGCCGCGCAGACCATTGCCGACACCTATTCCCAGATCGAGGCCCTCGGAGCAGTGACCGGCGATCAGGATGCCGCAGCCACTCTGGTTGCCGAGATGCAGGCTGAGATAGCGGTACTCGCCGATTCCGTCCAGTCCCGTGACGAACCGCTGAGCTACTACCACGAGTTGGACGAGACCCTCTACACCGTCACCTCGACGACCTTCATTGGCGAGGTGTACGCCCTCGCCGGGCTGGTAAACGCCGCCGACCCGGCTGATCCTGACGGCTCGGCGTGGGGCTACCCGCAAGTTTCCGCCGAATATCTCCTCGACGCCGATCCGGACATCATCTTCCTGGCCGACACGAAGTGCTGCGCTCAGGATGTCGCAGCGGTCGCCGCCCGCCCCGGTTGGGCCAACCTCACCGCCGTGTCACGCGGGGGGATCGTAGAACTCGACGACGACGTGGCGTCTCGATGGGGGCCCCGGATCGTGGAATTCCTGCGCTCCATCGTCGAAGCCGTCAACGCCATCGACAGATAGTGACGTGTCCAAGTCGATGATCGCTAGCCAAACACCCGAACGGTCGGGCTCCCGTCTGGGAGCCGCTTGGCTCCTCTCCGGGATTGGTGCAGTCCTCGTGGCCGGCGTGGTGGGGGTGGCCACGGGGCCGGTCTCTATTCCCATCGGACAGGTGATCAGGGAACTCCTCGACCGCCTGCCACTCATCGCGGTGGACTCGTCGCTGTCGACGACCGAGCAGGCCATCGTCTGGGATATCCGGGCCCCCCGGGTGGTCCTGGGGCTTCTCGTCGGCGCCCTTCTGGCCGGTTCGGGCGCCGCCTATCAGGGAGTGTTCCGGAATCCCCTGGCTGACCCCTATCTGCTCGGGATCGCCGCTGGCGCCGGTCTGGGAGCCACCATCGCGATCGTCACCGAACTCCGGGACGTGTTCGGCTTCATCAACCCGGTGCCGTTCGCCGCATTCGCCGGGGCCCTGTTGGCCGTGACCGCAGCCGGGACGCTCAGTGTGCGACGGGGCCGGATCGGTTCGCCGGCCACCCTCATCCTCGCCGGGGTGGCGGTGGCCAACTTCTTTACTGCCATTCAGACCTTCGTCCAGCAGCAGAACTCCGAGACTCTCCAACAGGTGTTCGCCTGGATACTCGGACGACTCTCGACAGCCGGGTGGGGGGAGGTACGCCTACTTCTCCCCTACGCCGTACTTTGTTCATTGGGGATGCTCCTGTCGGTCGGAGCCTTGGACGTCCTCGCTGTTGGCGACGAGGAGGCTTCCACCCTCGGGCTCAACCCCAGAGCCACACGACGCGTCGTCCTCGTCGTGGCGTCACTGGCCGCCGCAGCGGCCGTCGCCGTCAGCGGTCTCATCGGTTTCGTCGGCCTCGTCGTTCCCCATGCTGTCCGCATGATGGCCGGGGCCAGTCACCGACGCGTGCTGCCCCTCTCCCTGCTGTTTGGTGGGGCTTTCCTGGCACTGGCTGACGTGGCCGCCCGAACTATCCAGGCGCCAGCCGAGTTACCCATCGGGGTGATCACGGCCTTCATCGGTGCGCCGTTCTTTCTACTGATCCTCCGCAGGCAGTTGACGTCATGACCTCACCTACCGACTCCGGGGCACCACTCGACGTCCGCTGGTCCGGCGTCTCCGTCGACCTCGGTGGACGCCAGGTCGTGGACGATCTGGACCTTCTGGTCGAAGGTGGGTCGTGGACGACGATCATCGGGCCGAACGGCGCCGGGAAGACCACCCTCCTCCGGGCACTCTCCGGAACGGCCCCCTACCGAGGCATTATCACCATCGGTCCCGACGAAGGCGTCGGCCTTGGAAGGCGGGAGCGGGCACGGCGACTAGCCGTCGTTCCGCAGCACCCGGTCATTCCCCCGGGACTCGACGTATTCGACTACGCCCTGCTGGGACGCTCCCCCCATCAGGGCGTGCGTTTCGCCGCATCGGAGGACGACCGACGACGAACCTCAGCGGTACTGGAACGCCTAGGCCTGACCGACTTCGCCCATCGGTTTGTGGATTCCCTCTCCGGTGGCGAACGTCAGCGGGTGGTCGTGGCCCGGGCACTCGTACAGGACGCGCCGGTACTGGTTCTGGATGAACCCACGTCGTTTCTGGACCTCGGGCACCAGATGGATGTCCTCGAGTTGATCGCCGAACTCCGCGCCGAGCGGTCCCTCACCGTGGTGTGCACCCTCCACGACCTCACGGTGGTGGGTCAGTTCGCTGACCGGATCGCCGTACTGGACGACGGCCACCTCGCCGAGCACGGCACCCCGGGAGAGGTCCTGACGCCCTCGGTGATATCGCGCTACTGGGGAGTCGACGTCCGGACCGAGATCCACGACGACACTTCGGTCAGTGTGTCCGTCCGTCGGCGCGAGCGATAGCCGGGCCCTGTGCTTCAGGTCCGGCGAATCAGGTCAGGATGGATCCCAGCCGACCTTCGGGCAGTCATTCCAGAGGCGCTCGAGGTCATAGAAGGACCGTGACTCCTCGTCCAACACATGGACAACAAAGCCGCCGAAGTCCATGAGGACCCAGCGGTAGTCGTCGCGGCCCTCGACTCGAACCGGCTTCGGTCCGTCGAGGATGGTCAGTTGTTCCTCGACCTCATCGGCGATGGCCCGGACCTGGCGGGAGTTGCCGCCGCTGGTGATCACGAAGTAGTCGGTCACCGAGATGACGTCGCCCACCTCGATGATGATCGTCTCGCTCCCCAATTTGTCGTCCGCAGCACGTGCCGCAGCGCGAGCCCAGTCGGTCCACTCGTTGGTGGGGGGCGTCGAGGATGGGTCGAGGGTGATGATCTGATCGCTCACAGCGACTGAACGCTAACCCCGTAAGAGAAAATCGGCGCCGATTACCACCGTGAGGTCCGTCACCGGGCTGAGGTGCTGATCAAACAGGACGCCGCCGCCGATCGCCGCGGCCAACGCCTCGGCGGCCGCCTCCTGTGCCGGGTCCCGGTGGATGACCCGGGTCTGGATCACCCCGTCGTTGCGATAGTTCCCCACCACGGCCAACTCGACGCCGGCTCGCAATACCGCCTCGCGGGAGGGTCCGTCCACCGAGGGATCGCCAGTGCCGTTCAGGAGCCGGACCGACGGACGCAGTCCGGGCACCCGCGGGATGGGGAAGGGGAACATCTCGACTACCACATCGGTCATTCGGCCCCCATCGACCACGACCGCAGCACCGTCATCCACCCACGGTGCGGACACAATGCGTACCCGGCCACGGGCCACGGTGGCCAACAGGTCGATCACGTCCAGGTCCAACTTCGGCAGGCGGTCACGTGGGTCTCCCCCGTGCAGGGCGTCCATCCAGCCCCGCCACCAGTCCTGCTGGCGAGTCGATCGCTCGGCCACGTCCTCTTGCGTTGACGGGTCAAGGCCGCCACCGGGAAACCCGAATAGGTCCACCACGTCGGTAGCCGCCACCGAAACCGTCCCGGCCGGAAATCGGACCACCGATGTGCCATCGGCCGCTGTGGCCACCAGGTCCTCCGCCAGTGTCACCGCCACGGGAGCCACGGCTCCGGCCAGGCTCTCCCACCGGGCCGGGGTCAACAAGGTCGCCCCTGTCACCTGGACGTCGAGGATCGACGCCATGGCGATCCGGACCGCCTCCAGTCCGCCGTCACGATGCTGATCCAGCAGCCGACAGGCCACCTCACATTCGGACTCCGTCCCGTCGCCGGGCATCCGGGTCTCCACCGGGAGCAGCAGCACCGACCCCCCGCCTCCCGAGCGGTCGGCCGCGGCCACCACGGCGACCTGTACCAAGTCGCCCGACACGTCCTCAGTAGCCACCAGCATCGACCAGGTCTGCTCCACGAACGCCTCGAACCCGGCGGCCGACGGATCAGTGACGGCCTCACGGGTCTCACCCCGTCGACTGTCCAGAACGGTGGTCAAGCCACCCGTCAGGAGGATGGCCCCCCAGATGGCTAAAACGGCGGCCAACGCCGGAAAGCCCCACCTCCAGCCGTTAGGGAGCGGCGGGTTCGGATTTCGTACGCCATCGGTGCTCACTAATGCGCCCCGTACAAGCCGTGTTCAGAAATCAACTCGAGAACCGCTCCAGGGACCGCCCCGGCCGCGCTCGCACCGTCCTGAAGCAGGGCCCGAACGTCCGTCCCGGCCAGATCCGGGAACGTGCCCGCGAGCACCACGTGATCCCAGCCAGCGGGCGGTCGGTCCCCGATGTGTCCGGGACGATCCATCACCACAATCGTCGCACGCCGGCGGACCTCACCAGGTCGCGCCCACCGGTCGAGCCCCGGGGCGATGTCACTTCCCACGAGCACAAACAACTGGTCCTCGGGTCCTGCCTCGGCGTAGGCGTCCACAGTGTCGGCCGTGTAGGACGGGCCACCCCGCCGGATCTCCAAGTCATCTACCTCCACCCCGTCGAGCCCCTCGGCCGCGGCGCGCACCATGGCCAGACGGATCGCAGCCGTGGTGACGTCCTGGCCGCAGGCAGTCTTCTGCCACGGGTCGTTGGCGACCACCAAAACCACCACGTCGAGCCCCAGATCGACCATCGCGGTCTGCGCGGCCTCCAAGTGGCCCAGATGGGGAGGGTCGAACGTCCCGCCGAAAAGTCCGATCCGTCGCGGTCTGGACGGAAGTTGGGCACCTTTCACGGCCCGATGCTACCGGTAGGTCAGCAGCTCGCCGGACGGCGTAGCACTGTGACGACAGCCCCGAACATCACTCCTGACCTGCGAAGACGCGGGATTTCAGGATCCCCAGGCGATTTATGCAATCTTCATATGACGGAGGTCACTATGACGGGGCTATACAGCACGCGCCCGATGTGGTTGAATATCTACCAGTCGAGGTCACCGGAAACATCCAACAATCGCCCCGGACGCCCGACGCCCCCCTGAAATAATCCCCGCCTTGGCGCGCGTCATGCGACTGTCCGAGGCCAAGACAAGCGAGTGAGAAGAATATGAGTGATTCCGTTGGTCAGTACCTGAACGAGATCGGCATGGTCCCGCTCCTGAACGCCCAGGAAGAGCGGGAGCTGTCCCAGATCATCGAGGCCGGCGCCGCAGCCCGTGCCCGCAAGGAGGCCGGTGAGACCGGTCGCGAGATTGAGCGTCCCATCCGGGCCGCCGCCCGCGCCAAGGATCGGTTTATCCGATCCAACCTCCGACTCGTGGTGAGCGTGGCCCGCCGCTACCCCCTGCCTCCGGGCATGGAGTTGCTTGACCTCATCCAGGAGGGCAACCTCGGCCTGGAGCACGCCGTCGACAAGTTCGACTGGCGTAAGGGCTTCAAGTTCTCCACCTACGCCACCTTCTGGATCCGTCAGGCCATCGGCCGGGCGCTGGACCAGAAGGCCAGCCTGGTGCGTCTTCCCGGTGACCGCTCGGCCAGCCTCCGGGCAGCCCTGCGGGCTGTATCGGGTAACGGCGACGAGCTCGACGAGGAGCACGCACGCCTTCACCGTCTGACCACCCCCACCTCGCTGGATCGCACCATTGGTGACGACGACAGCAACGAGCTGGTCGACCTGCTCCCCGACTCCACCCCGGGTCCCGAGCTCCAGGTGATGGCTATGGCCGAAAACGACATGGCCACCAGCCTCCTGGACGTCCTGGACAACCGGGCCCGCTACGCCGTCGAGCAGCGCTTCGGCCTGACCGACGGCCGGAAGCGAAGCTACCGCGAGGTCGGCGAGGACCTGGGCGTTACCGCCGAGGCCGCCCGCCGTCTGGTCAAGCGTGCCGTCACCACGGTGCGCGACCGGGCTAGCGAGTACAGCGACGTCGCCTGAACCCAGGCGGTCGGATCGACCCGATCGCTGAACGGTTCCCCAGACAGTCGCCCACGGGCACAGCAGGAAACCCCTGCGGTGCCGCGAACCGGCACCCCTAGGCTGATTTACCGTGAACACCTCCCAGTCCGCCTGGACCTCCCGCACGTGGCGGGACCGCACCGCCCTCCAGCAGCCCCATTGGCCAGACGGCGCCGCCCATGAAGCGGTTCTCGAACAACTCTCGTCACTTCCGCCGCTGGTGTTCGCCGGCGAAACCCGGGAACTGACCGACCGGCTGGCCGACGTGGCCGCCGGGCGGGCCTTCCTGCTGCAAGCCGGCGACTGCGCCGAGTCCTTCGACACCTCCGCCGACTCCATCCGGGATCGACTTCGGGTCATCCTCCAGATGGCCGTCGTGCTCACGTATTACACCGGCGTGCCGGTGGTGAAGGTCGGTCGGATAGCCGGCCAATTCGCCAAACCCCGATCGAGTGACACCGAGACCATCGACGGCGTAGAACTTCCGTCGTTCCGGGGGCACATCGTCAACGATGTCGGCTTCACCGCCGAAGAACGAGCCGCCGATCCCGAGCGTCTGCTCACCGCCTACCACCGAGCCACCGCCACGCTGAACCTCCTGCGGGCCTTCACCAAGGGGGGGTTCGCCGACCTGTCACGGGTCCACCAGTGGAACCGTGAGTTCGTGGCCACTAGCCCGGCCGGACAGCGCTACGCCGCCATCGCCGAGGAGATCGAGCGGGCCGTGCAGTTCATGTCGGCTTGCGGAATCAACAGTGAGACACTGACCGACCTCCGGCAGGTCGACTTCTACACCAGTCACGAGGCCCTCCTGCTCGACTACGAGGAGGCCCTAACCCGCCGAGACTCGCTCACCGGCGACTGGGTGGACTGCTCGGCCCACATGCTCTGGATCGGCGAACGAACCCGTCAACTGGACGGCGCCCACGTCGAGTTCCTACGCGGCGTAGCTAACCCGCTGGGCTGCAAGATCGGCCCGACGGCAACCGCAGAGGAAGTCATCGCCCTCTGTGAGGCTCTGAACCCCGAACGGATTCCGGGCCGCTTGACGCTGGTCACCCGCATGGGTGCGACCAAGGTCGTCGACGGTCTGCCGCCGTTGCTGACTGCCGTCAAGGAGTCGGGCCACCCCGTCGTGTGGACGTGCGACCCGATGCACGGCAACACGTTCACTGCTGACGATGGACGCAAAACCCGCCACTTCGAAGACGTCCTGGCCGAGGTGTCGGGCTTCTTCGCCGCCCACCGCTTCGCCGGAACCCATCCAGGCGGCGTACACCTGGAACTCACCGGCGACGACGTCACCGAGTGCTTGGGTGGCGGCGCCGAGGTGGTCACCGCCGACCTGGCGAACCGCTACGAGACCATGTGCGATCCCCGGCTCAACGGCAGCCAGAGCGTTGACTTGGCGTTCCGGGTCGCCGAACTACTCCGCAACGGCACCCACTGACCTGACACACCGGCCCCCATCGGGAGGCCCCATCAGGTGGTCCCGGGTCAGACGAGATTCTCGACGAATGCCTCGAGTTGACGGAGATTGCGGACCTCGTGAACCCCTTCGCACCACGTGCCGTACTCCCCCACGATCGAATCCCCGGTGTCCCAGTAGGCGCGTGGCTCGGGGTTCAACCAGAAGACCTTGCGGGCCCGGTGCTTGAGATCCTTGATGATCCACGACTGTGAGGCGTGGTAGTTGTTCCGGGCGTCACCGAGGATCAGCACCGTGGTCTTGGGGCCGACTTCCTTGCCGTACTTCTCCCAGAACACTCCGAAGGCGTGGCCGTAATCAGAATGACCGTCGACCCACACGACGTCAGCTTCGGTGTTGACTCGGTGTACGGCCTGACCGATGTCCTCCACCCCCTCGAAAAAACGGGTTACCTCGTCCAAGCCGTCGATGAACACGAACGATCGAACCTTGGAGAACTGGCCGCTCAGGGCGTAGACGAGGTGCAGGGTGAAGCGGGCGAAGGCGGCCACCGAACCTGAGATGTCGGCCACCACCATGATCTCCGGCTTGGCCGGACGGGGGAACTTGAACTTCGGCTCAGCCGGGACCCCGCCATAACTCAGCGAGTGTCGCATGGTGTTACGGAAGTCCAATGGGCCCTTGCGGCCGTGGCGCCGCTTCCGGGCCAGGCGCACAGCCAACTTCCGGGTCAACGGATAGATGGCCTTGCGGAGGTTCGCCATCTCCTCGCGTGAGGCGTGCATGAAGTCGACGTCCTCAGGCAACGGCTTGCGGAGCGTCTTGGCCATGGCCTCCACGCCCCGATCAGCTACGAGTCGTCGTCGGATCTCTGCCTCGATCTCCTGCTTGAGGCGGTCCATGCGGTCGTTGAACTCGTCACGCTCGAGCCGCTCTTCCAGCGGCGTCAGGTCCTCAGGTGCATCCTCTCGGGTCGCCTCCATGAGGCGGTCCAGCATCCCGGAGAGATCTAGGTTCCGTAGTGTCCGGTACAGGTAGTAGGTCCCACCCACCGGCCTCCCGGGTTCCATCCCGGCGAAGCGCATCACCGACTGGCGGGCCAACGCACGAAGCATGGCGTCGTCGCCCTGCATGAGGGCCTTGAACAGCATTTCGGCCAACTGTTCGGGGGTCAGCGCCGACATGCCGCCGCCACCACCGCCCCCGGCCTGACCCTCGCCAGGCATCTGCATCTTGTCGTCATCACTTTCACCGGGATCAGCCGACGGGTCGCCGTCGACGATCTCGTACTCCGGTCCCCGTAGCGAGAAGTAGACCTCGAACACCACCTCGAAGGCACGCCAGTGGCTGTGGTTCTTGACCAGCGTGGCCCCTAACGCGTACTTGAATGCCTCCCGATCCTCGAGTGGGATGTGGGTGACGGCCTCCATGGCGTCGAGATTCTCCGTCAGGCTCACCGGAAGACCTGCGTTGCGGAGTTCCTCGATAAACCCGCTCAGAAGGTCCAACAGTGGTCGATCACTGGCCGCGATGGGGTCGCCGTCAACCGACGTGCCGGCAATGGTCATGGGAGGGAAGTCCCTCGATCAGCTCGCCGGGCCGGCCAGCTCGTCGGGGTTATCAGCGAACTCCTTGACTACCTTCTCGATATCGGTGCGGTACTTCAGCAGCACGTTGGCCGTCTCGGTGGCCACCGCGGCGTCGATCTGCTCGACGCCGAGCAGTACCAGAGTGCGGGCCCAGTCGAGGGTTTCCGACACCGACGGGTCCTTCTTGAGGTCCAGTTGACGGATCGACCGCACGATCCGGGCCACCTGGTCAGCCAGGTTGGCATCGATCCCAGGAACCTTGGCGGTGACGATCTGACGCTCACGGTCGAGGTCCGGGTAGTCGATGTAGAGGTAGAGGCAACGCCGCTTCAGTGCCTCAGAGAGCTCACGGGTGCCGTTCGACGTGAGGAATACCATCGGGATCTGGGTCGACTGCACCGTTCCCAGTTCAGGGATCGACACCTGGTACTCCGAGAGGATCTCCAACAGCAGCGCCTCGGTCTCAACCTCGACACGGTCCACCTCATCGATCAGGAGCACCACACGGTCCTCAGCCCGAATGGCTTCCAGCAACGGACGGGCCAAAAGGAACTCCTCAGAGAACAGGTCATCCTCCACGTCGTTCCACGCGGCGTCGGTGCCTTCAGTCTGGATCCGAAGGAGCTGCTTCTTGTAATTCCACTCGTACAGGGCCTTGGACTCGTCGAGCCCCTCGTAGCACTGCAGGCGGATGAGGCGGGAGCCAGTGATCTCGGCCACGCTCTTGGCCAGCTGGGTCTTACCGGTACCGGCTGGCCCCTCCACGAGGATGGGCTTGCCCAGTCGTTCGGCCAGGTAGACGATTCCGGCAATGCCGGCGTCGGCCAGGTAGTCGGCGTCGGCCAGGGCGCTTCGCACCCCGTCCAGATCGTCGAATTGCACGTCGGGTTCGGTCATTCCCGGAGGCTACCGATCAGTCACTTTCGGTCCGTCATCAGGCCGACCAGCGCTCCTTGGCTGGGGCTCAACCACGGATCTGGCCGCTGCCCCGGACGATGTACTTCTCGGTGGTGAGCTGCTCGAGCCCCATGGGACCCCGGGCGTGGAGTTTCTGGGTGCTGATCCCGATCTCGGCTCCGAAGCCGAATTCCTCACCGTCCACGAAACGGGTCGACGCATTGACCAGAACCGCCGCGGCATCTACCTCACTTGTGAACCGTGTCGCTGCCGCCTCATCACCAGTCACGATGGCCTCACTGTGGCCCGAACCGGTCTCGTTGACGTGGGTAATGGCCTCGTCGAGGTCGTCGACCACCCGGATCGAGAGTTTCAGGTTGCCGTACTCGGTCGACCAGTCAGCTTCCACGGCCTCACCTATGGACGGCACCACGGCCCGGGCCCGCTCGTCGCCCACCAGCTCGACGCCGGCCAGCGCCTCCACGGCCAACGGCAGGAACCGGTCGACCACGCCGGCGTGCACCACAAGGCTCTCCGCTGCGTTACACACGGACGGTCTCTGGACCTTGGCGTTCACGATGATGTCGGTAGCCATGGCGAGGTCGGCCGTCTCATCCACGTAGACGTGGCAGTTCCCGTCTCCGTCGATCACGTAGGGGACCGTCGCATTGTCCAGTATTGATCGGATCAGCGACTGGCCGCCCCGGGGAATGAGGCAATCCACGAACCCGCGCTGCTGCATGAACTCGACCGCGGCCTCCCGGCTTCCGTCTTCCACGAGTACCAGCGCATCGGCAGGCAGGCCCACATCAACCAGCGCCGACCGGATGCTCGCGGCGATGGCCTGGTTGGAGGTCAACGCCCCCGACGAGCCCCGGAGGAAGGCAACGTTGCCGGACTTCAGGCACAGACCGAAGGCATCACTGGTCACGTTGGGGCGATTCTCGTAGATGATGGCCACCACGCCCAACGGCACCCGCACCCTGCTCATATGCAACCCGTTGGGGCGGGTCCATTCAGACGTCACCCGACCAACCGGATCGTCCAGATCAGCCACCTGACGGAGCCCGAAGGTCATGCCAGCCAACCGGCCCTCGTCGAGTCGGAGTCGGTCAACTACGCCGGCGGGCATCCCTTCGGCCTCGCCGCGGGCTACGTCCTCGGCGTTGGCGGCCAACAGGTCCGCCACGTCGGCCTCGAGTCGGTCGGCGGCGGCCAGCAGGGCGGCGTCCTTGACGGCCGTGGCGGTAACGGCCAATGACGGAGCAGCCGCCTTGGCGCGGCGAGCCAGGTCGACAACACCCGATCCGGACCCGACCAGTCCATCGGTCCCATCGGTGACGGCAGATATGGGTTGCATTCAATGGAGGCTAACCATCACCTACCGTGCACTGGATGGCCGTGGACCGAATGGGGCACCCGCAGGACGAGGGATCATCGTCCTCGGTGGCCGCCGGCATCCTGCTGTCCAGACTGGCCGGCCTGGCCCGTGAGTCGCTGCTCCGGTCCGTGCTGGCCCTCGGTCCCGCAGCAGATGCCTTCGCTGCCGCCCTGCGGATACCCAACTTGCTCCAGAACCTGTTGGGAGAGGGCTCCTTGTCCGCATCCTTCATCCCCGTCTACAGCCGCCTCCTCGGCGAAGGCCGCCGCGACGAGGCCGGCAAGGTAGCCGCTGCGGTGGCTGGACTCCTCACCGCGTTGGCCGGCGGGCTCGTCGTCGTGGCCATCGTGGCTGCCCGACCGCTGGCCACTCTCCTGGCCCCCGGGTTCGAGGGCGCCCGCCTCGACCTCACCGTGGATCTTCTCCGCATCACCACCGGCGGCCTGGGCCTCCTGGTGCTATCGGCGTGGTGCCTGGGGATCCTGAACAGCCACGGCCGGTTCTTCTTGCCATACGTGGCTCCCGTGCTCTGGAACGTGGCCCAGATCGCCGTACTAATCGCCGCCCTGACCGGCGACTGGTCACCGACCCGGGCCGCCACAGGGTTGGCGTGGGGCCTGATGGTCGGTGGGGCCCTCCAGTTCGGGGTGCAGGTCATCGCCGTCCGCCGGCTAGCCCCCGAGTTGCGGCCCTGGATCGGACGAACCGTCGGTCGTGGCGACCCGTTGGTGGCCGACGTGCGACGACGATTCGGACCGGCCGTACTAGGTCGGGGCGTCCTCCAACTCTCCGGCTACCTGGACCTCATCCTGGCGTCGCTGCTGGCCACGGGAGCGGTAGCCGGCCTGTTGTCGGCCCAGATGCTCTACGGCCTGCCGGTGGCACTGTTCGCCACGAGCGTGGCCGCCGCATCGCTTCCAGGGATGTCCCGTTCGCCTGCCTCCGAACTAGCGGCGACCTCGCTACGAGCCCGCCGGCGTACGGCCTTCTTCGTGGCATTCTCGACGGTGGCCTTCCTGGTGCTCGGCGAATCGATCGTCGCCGCTCTGTTCGGCTGGGGGGCGTTCGACGGCGACGACGCCCGGGCCGTGTCGCTGGTGCTGGGCGCCTACGCCCTCGGTCTGCCGGCCGTGGCCTCCTCGCGGATCCACCAAAACTCCTTGTACGCGGTGGGCGACACCGCCGGCCCAGCCCGCATCGCCGCTGTACGTGTAGGCCTGGCGGCTGTCATCGGCCTGGCTGTCATGTTCCCCATGGATCGCATCACAGTGCATGCCGGTGAACTACTGACTGTCACCGAGGACGGTTGGTTCGGCCCCCTCAGCCGAGGCATCCGCTCGGGATCGCCCGATCCTCATCTGGGTGCGGTCGGTCTGGCCCTCGGCTCAGCGGTGGCCGCCTGGACCGAGTTGACCCTGTTGGCCCGTCGAACTCGTCGGGTACTCGGCGCTCCCACTGGTCCGTCATCGGTAATGGGTCCGCTGGCCTCGCCGGTGGCCACCGCCGTAGTTGTCGCCGTGACTGCCCGCTGGGCCACCGATGGCCTGCCCGACGTGGCGGCGGCACCACTATGCGTGATCGTCGCCGGTCTGGCCTACGTGACCGTCGCCTCGGCCACAGGGGTCGCCGAAGCCCGAAGCCTCATCACCGACCTCCGGGGCATCCGACGTCGCCTCGTCAACCGCTAACCGGCACCCTGCCCGTTAGGGCAAAACAACCAGGTCGTCGGCGTGAATGGCCTCGTGAGCCATACCGTCGGGCAGGTCGCCGGTCCGTCGACCCGCATGGGCACGCAGCATGGCCGAGTCGTGGCGCACGATGCCCTTGGCAAACACCGACCCCGACGGATCGCACACCTCGACGGCCGAACCGGCCTCGTAGGTGCCGTCCACGGCCACCACACCGGCAGGAAGCAACGACACCCGCCGCTCCTCCAGCGCCTGCCGGGCACCGACGTCGACGGTGATCCGACCCGATGAACCGACGGCGAAGGCAATCCACAGCCGCCGGGCACCGAGGCTCGCCTCCCGGGGACGCACCACCGTTCCGACGCCGGAGGTGCCGTCACAGGCATCAACCATCACACCTTCGCGGGCCGCGTCGGCAATAACCGTCCGGACGCCCGACCAGCTAGCGATCTTGGCGGCCGCCAATTTCGACGCCATGCCACCACTTCCCCGTACCGACCCGCTCGTTCCAGCTAGGCCCTCCAACTCGTGGTCGATCTCCACGATCTCCTCGATGAGCGACGCACCGGCATCAATGTGGGGGTCAGCGGTCAGTAGGCCCGGCGTGTCGGTCAGCAACACAAGGGTCGACGCATTGACGAGGTGGGCCACTAGCGCGGCGATCCGGTCGTTGTCACCAAACCGGATCTCGTCGTCGGCAATGGCGTCGTTCTCGTTCACCACGGGCACGACGCCTAGCTCGAGGAGTCGGGTGAGTGTGCCCCGGGCATGCAGGTACTGGGCCCGTACGAAGAAGTCGAGAGGCGCCAACAGCACCTGCCCGGCAATCAGGTCGTGTCGGCCCAACTCCTCGCGGTAGGTACGGATGAGGCCGCCCTGACCGACCGCCGAGACAGCCTGAAGGGTCACGGCGTCGCGGGGCCGGCGCTCGCCACCGAGTCCCAGTTCGGGCAGTCCCGCAGCGATGGCTCCCGAGGTCACTACGACCACGTGCCTCCCTGAATCACGTAACGCTGCCACTCCGTCGCACAGGCGACCCACCGAGGCGCGGTCGATCATTCCCTCGTCGTCGGTGATCGACGAAGTTCCGATCTTGACCACCACGGTGTCGGTCCGTCTCTTCACAGGGTCAGTCCTGCTCGTAGGTGAACTCGAGGCGCCCGATGCGTACCGGTTCCCCATCGCGTACCCCGGCCCTCGACAACGCACGGTTCACACCCATGCGCTTTAGTCGATCCTGGAGATAGTCCAGCGCATCAGGGTTCGTCAGGTCGTTCAAGTTTGCCACTCGTGCCACACCCCGGTCCAGAACCTCCCAGGTGCCGTCCTCGCCACGCTCCACAGCCACGTCCTCGGTGGGTGGCCGGTGCACCACCATGGAGGGTCGCTCTGTCGGCGCCTGCCGAGCCTCGACCACCAGGTCGGCCATCGCGTGGACGAGGCTCTCGAGGCCTTCACCGGTCATAGCCGAAACACACGAGCCGGCGGCGTCAGGTAATGCTTCAATGGTCGCCGGTTCGGCCACGTCGGTCCGCGAACCCACCACCAGACGAGGTCGGTTCAATAGATCAGGCCGGTAGGCCCCCAACTCTCCCAGCAGGACGTCGAGCTGACGCTGAGGCGTGTCCATGGCGGTGGGCGCCAGATCCAGCAGCACCAGAAGGACCCGAGCCCGCTCGATGTGCCGGAGGAACTGGTGGCCCAGCCCCCTCCCCTCGCTTGCTCCCTCGATCAGACCGGGGATGTCGGCCACCACGAACTCGGGCCGCCCGTCGGGACGCACCACGCCGAGATTGGGCTCCAACGTGGTGAAGGGATAGTCGGCAATGCGGGGCTTGGCTGCCGAGATCCTCGAGATCAGCGTGCTCTTGCCCACGTTGGGGAACCCCACGAGCGCCACGTCGGCCATGAGGCGCAACTCAAGGCTCAGCCACCGCTCCTCTCCCTGCTCGCCCTGCTCCGCGAACGCCGGCGCTCGCCGTTGATTGCTAAGAAACTTGGCGTTACCCCGTCCGCCGCAACCTGCCTCGGCACCCAACCAACGGTCACCGTGTTGGACCAGGTCGGCGAGCACCTCCCCGGAGTAGAGGTCGTGGATTGTCGTGCCTTCGGGAACCTTGACCACCAGGTCTCCGGCGGCCTTCCCATGGCGCTTTCCACCCGACCCGTGGGTGCCGTCGCCGGCCCGCCGATGAGGATGGTCTCGAAAGGAGAGAAGCGACGCGACGTTGTGATCGGCCTCCAGCCACACGCTGCCGCCGTCACCACCGTCGCCGCCGTCGGGGCCACCCTTGGGAACATGGGCCTCACGACGAAACGAGACTGCTCCTGCTCCCCCGTCGCCGCCGTGGACGTTCAGTCCGCACTCGTCGACGAACTGGGACCCTCCGCTACGGGAGGCATGGCTCTCTGACATGGGCCGGAGCCTACTGAGGACCCGTTGGCGCCACGGGCCCGAGATCCGGTTCCGTAGGGTAGTCCAATGACCGATCAGGACACCTCGGAACGGGCTCGCGCCTGGGCCTCGACCATGGACGGACACGCGACACCCGGCGCCACCGATGTGCGGACCGCCCACCACGACAGCCACGCGGCTATCGGCCCGGTGGCCGACCTCGCCCGCCCGGACCGCGATGCTGGTTACGAGTTGCCGCCCACCGACGGTGCCACCCGCGCCGACGGAGGAGGCGACCGTGCCATTGAGGAGGAACCGGACGACTTCCGCACCTGTTTCGAGAGGGACCGCGACCGGATCCTGCACGCCACGGCTTTCCGGCGTCTGGCTGGGAAGACCCAGGTGTTCGTGTTTCCTGAGGACCACCAACGGTCGCGCCTTACCCACGCCCTCGAGGTCGCACAGGTATCGCGGGCCATCGCTACCCGCCTCGGTCTCAACGTGGCCCTGGCCGAGGCCATAGCCCTCGGTCACGACTGCGGCCACGGGCCGGGAGGCCATGCGAGCGAGGATGCGCTCTCGCCCTACGTGGACGGTGGCTACGACCACGCCCAGTGGGGCGCCGATGTCACCCTGGCTCCGCTGAACCTGTGTACCCAGACCCTCGACGGGATTCGAAATCATTCCTGGTCCCGCCCGGCACCGGCTACCCCGGAGGGTGAGGTGGTTAGTTGGGCCGACCGGATCGCCTACGTCTGCCATGACTTCGAAGATGCCGTTCACACCGGCATCGTCTCGGCCACCGACCTGCCGGACGGCGTCGTCGAACAGTGCGGGATCTCACGTAGAGACCAGCTGGCGACCTTCATCGACGGCGTCGTCACCGCCTCGGCCACCTCGGGGCGCATCGGCATGGACCCCGCCACCGCCGACGCTCTAGCCGCTTTTCGAAGCTTCGACTATGAGCGGATCTACCTGCGGCCCGCGTCCGTCGAACAGGCCGGACGGGTGGTAAGTCTCCTTCAGGCTTTGGTGGACCACCTAGTCGCTCACCCCGGCGACCTTCCCGTCGACGCCCTCGACAGTCGGACCGGCGACGACGCCGGTCGGCCGGCGGTCGTGCACGCCGCGGTGCGTTACGTCGGAGGCATGACCGACCGGTTCGCCTGCCGGTCCGGCGTGCGTCTTCTGGGGTGGCCCGACGACCAGCTGCCGGTTGGAGTGGGTCTGGACTGATCTCCACCCGAAAACGAGAACGACGCACCGTCGAAACGGTGCGTCATCCTGCGACCGCCCGAAGGCGGCCCGTATGCGAATCGATCAGTCGACGATGATGTCGACCAATTTGCGACCACCACGGCGGCCGAACTTGACGCGACCGTCGGCAGTGGCAAACAGCGTGTCGTCGCCTCCACGGCCCACGTTTTCACCGGCGTGGAACTTGGTACCCCGCTGCCGCATGATGATGCTTCCTGCAGTGACCTCGCCACCGTCGTAGACCTTCACGCCCAGTCGCTGTGCGTTGGAGTCACGGCCGTTGCGGGTTGAGCCGCCGCCCTTGGTCTTTGACATGTCGTCAGCCCCTCGTAATCCCAGTGATCTCGATTTCGGCCAGATGCTGGCGGTGACCCCACCGGCGACGCTGGTTGCTCTTGTTCTTGTAGGTGAATCCCCGGATCTTCGGACCCTTGGCATCACCGATGATGCGTGCAGACACGCTCGCACCAGAGAGAGCTGCGGGGGTGGCCAGCACGTCGTCACCGTCAACCACCATTACCGGCGTCAACTCGACTTCGCTGTCCACCGCTCCCAGTCGCTCGACGAGGACTCGCTGGCCCTCTTCGACCCGGTACTGCTTTCCACCCGTGGCGATGACTGCGTACATAGTGGGCACAGGTTACCGGTGGCCGACGGGGCCGCCACCGGCCACCGAATGAGATCGGTGTGACCGTTGCCGCCCAATTCGGATCGTCGTCCGGGCATTCATCGTCGGCCCGCCCGACCAGAGCCGGCCAGCAACTCGTCGTCAAGGTGCACGCCACGCCCGCCACAGTCGGCGCATGCGTTGGCAAACGACTCCAGCAGCCCTTCGCCGATGCGCTTTCGGGTCATCTCGACCAGGCCGAGGTCGGAGATGTCGAACACCTGGGTCCGGGTCTTGTCCCGCGCCAAGGCGTCGCGGAGGGTGGTGGCCACGGCCTCCCGGTTGGATCGGACCTCCATGTCCACGAAGTCGATCACGATGATGCCGCCGATGTCTCGGAGTCGCAGCTGACGGGCCAGTTCCTCAGCCGCTTCAAGGTTGTTGCGAAACACCGTCTCCTCGAGGCTGGAGCGTCCCACGTTCTTGCCAGTGTTCACGTCGACGACGGTCAGCGCCTCGGTGTGCTCGATGATGAGCGACCCACCCGACGGCAGCCAGACCTTGCGGTCCAGCGCCTTTCGCAACTGCTCGTGCACGTGGTGGCGTTCGAACAGGGGTAACGATTCGGTCTCGGGATCGTGGTACGAGATGCGGTCCACCAATGCCGGGTTCACACTCTCCACGTAGGTCCGTACCCGGTCGAACATGTCGGGATCGTCGATGATCACACCACGGAAGTTCTTGTTGAACTCCTCGCGGATGAATCGGAACGCCATCTCGGGCTCGCGGTACAACAGGCTCGGCGCCTGGGAGCGTTCGGCGAGTTTCTCGATCTCCTCCCACTGGTTGAGGAGCCGACGCACGTCGCGCTCAATCTCCTCTTTAGTGATGTCCTCGGCCGCTGTCCGGACGATGATCCCGTGCTGATTGGGCTTCACCCGATCCAGGATGTTGCGAAGGCGCTTGCGCTCGGATTCCGGCAGGCGCTTGGAGATGCCGTAGGTGGTGCTGTTGGGCACCAGGACCACGAAGCGCCCGGGAAGCGAGACCTCCTGGGTTAGGCGGGCTCCCTTGTGGGCGATCGGGTTCTTGGTGACCTGGGCCAGGATCGTCTGACGAGCTCTGAGCACCTGTTCGATACGGGGGCGACCCTTGCTCTCGAAATCCTTGTCGTCGTACTGGAGGTCGCCCCGGTAGATCACCGCGTTCTTCGGGGTTCCAATGTCGACAAAGGCCGCCTCCATGCCGGGCAGCACATTCTGGACCTTGGCGAGGTACACGTTGCCGTGGATCTCGGTCACATCGTCGGCCGGACGGGACAGGTAGTGCTCGATGAGTTGACGGCCCTCGAACACGGCGATCTGGGTGATCCCACCACTCACGCTCACACACATGGTGTAGCGGCCAATGGGCTTGCCTCGACGCTCCCGACCACGACGGCTCCGGAGGGTTTCCTCGTCGAGCTCTACCGGGGCATCATCGGTGACCGCTTCTACCGGACGGTTGCCACCACGCTGGCGGCCACGGCCGCCACCGCCCTGCTGCTCGCCTCTCTGCTGGTTCTGGCGTTCTCCGCCCTGGCCGCGGCCACGGCCGCCGCGACGGCGACGTCGACCACGTCCCGAGCCAGAACCCGCATCACCGTCACCGTTCTGGTTTCGCTCCTTGTTGCCATTGGCGCCATCGCCAGACGGGCGGGCATCGGGCGCCGGACGGCTGTCACCGATCTGGGGCCTGCGGCCACCGTCGCCACCGGCCGGTGCGGGGCGGCTGTCGCCGATCTTCGGTCCTGTTTCCCCGCCATCGGTATCCGGACGGGACCTGGCCACGGAGCGACTGTCGTCGCCCCGCTCACCGGGATCAGTTGATCCGGTGTCTCTGGACCCGTTGGTCCGGGTCCCTTCTTCGTTCTCGCTCATTGCAGTATTCCCTTCTCATCACGCCGGCAATCGTGCCGACGGGGCAGGGATGACCGGGGCCGTCAACGGCTCTTCGCGGTCGGCTCCCTGCGACGTCCATTGGTTCATCCTGCACACAGTCCGGGCCACCAACGGCGGATCCACCGCAGTCAGCAACTCTGACGGCCTGAGTGCGCGGGGCTGGGTCCCGAGGTCGGCCGACAGCCGAACCCCGTTCTCCGTGATCCCGGTGACGTCGAGAGCGTGCACATGGGGTCGCAGGTCTTCGATAACCGGCTTCCCCTTACGTTCGCGTTCGACGACGATCTCGGCGCGGGACAGCACGTCGGCCACCCACGCTTCAGCATCCGCCAGGTCGATGTCATCGACATCCATCGACCACGTACAGGTCACGACGGCCTGTTGCAGCGAATCGCCCTTCTCGATGGGCGCCACGGCCACCACGTCGATCCCGACAGGCAGTGCGGCGCTCAACGTCTCGACCAACTCGGCTCCCAGGGCCACGCCCCGGCCGTCTGCCCAGGCCTCTCCGTCGCAGAAACGGTCCTCGACCATGTCCACGTCCAGGAACTCCGCTTCGGACTCGTGGCCTGTCGACAGGGCCAGTCCGAACGACAACTTCTGCCTCGGAGAGAAACCCTGGCTGTAGGCCACGGCGATTCCGGCGCGCCGAAAGGCCCGTTCCCAGATCCGGGCGACGTCCCGGTGGCTGGTGAAGCGAATCTTCCCCTTCTTGTGGAACCGGATCCGGATGCGCATCACGCACTCCCCACCGGAGCCGGCACACCCTTACCGGGCCGGCTGGTATCGGGTCGAGTGGTGAGAAGCACCGGTACCTCCCCGCCGCTGGCCAGATCCTGTCCGGTTCCCTGGCTTCCACCAGCCGGCGGTACCGCGGAGGCCACCACGTGCTCGATGCCATAGCCGGTGCAGGCCCCGCAGTCGTAGCACGGTGTCCACCGGCAGTCCTCGAGGCCCACGGCCTCCAGGGCATCACGCCAGTCCTGCCACAAGAAGTCCCGGTGGAGACCCGCCGAAAGGTGGTCCCAGGCGAAGGCCTCGTCCTCGGTGCGATGGCGGTAGACCATCTCTTCGAGGGTTAGGCCTTGCCGTTCGAGGGCATCGGTCCAGAGTTCAAGGTTGAAGTGCTCGCTCCACTCCTGGAACACGCCACCGGATCGCCAGACGTCCTCCACCACGGGGCCAAGACGGCGGTCACCGCGACTCAGCAGGCCTTCGATGGCCGTGGCACGCGGATCGTGCCACTTGAGTTGCACTCCCCGGTAGCCCTTGGTGTCGCGCTTCAGTTCATCGCGAAGCACGCCCACCTTCCGACGCAATTCGGTCTCCGTGTTCTGACCGAACCACTGGAAAGGTGTGAACGGCTTAGGCACGAACCCCCCCACAGACACCGTCACCGACGGGTTCCGGATGTGCTGGCGCCCGACCTCTACGCATCGACGAGCCATGTGGAGGATGCCCAGCGTGTCCTCGTCGGTCTCTGTCGGGAGACCGGTTAGGAAGTAGAGCTTCACCCGGCGCCAGCCCTGCGAGTAGGCCGCCTCGACCGCCGCGTAGAGGTCCTCTTCGCGAATGAGCTTGTTGATGACCTGTCGCATGCGCCAGGAACCCGCCTCGGGGGCAAAGGTCAATCCGGTCCGTCGAGCCTTCTGGATCTCGGCGGCGATACCCACCGTGAAGGCGTCGACCCGCAGGCTGGGCAGCGACACCGAGACCTGCCCGCAGGCATCGTCGGCGACCGTCTCAGCCACAACCTGTTCGATCCCGCTGAAGTCAGCCGTAGAAAGCGAAGTGAGGGCCACCTCGTCATACCCCGTTCGCTTCAGGCCCTCCGACACCATGGTCCGAACCTGGTCGGCAGGCCGCTCGCGGACCGGCCGGGTAATCATGCCGGCCTGGCAGAAGCGGCAACCCCGGGTACAGCCCCGGAATACCTCCACGTTGAGACGGTCATGGACCACCTCGGTCACTGGCACCAGTTGATTCTTCGGGTACGGCCAATCGGCTAGATCAGCCACCGTTCGCTTCTCGACCACCTCGATGGCCTCTGTTGCCTCAGGCCTCGGCCGAACGCTTTGAAGGCGTCCGTCGGCGAAGGTCGCCTCATACAGCGACGGGACATACGCGCCGGCAACCGTGGCCAGACGTCGGTGCAGGCCGGCTCGGGGGCCACCACCGGCGGCCTTCCAGGCGGCCACCACCTCGGTGATTTCACCGACCACCTCTTCGCCGTCACCCAGCACCGCTGCATCTACATAGTCAGCCAGCGGCTCGGGGTTGTAGGCGCAGTGCCCGCCCACCAGTACCAACGGGTCGTCGTCGGTGCGATCGGCGGTCCGGACCGGGATGCCAGCCAGGTCCACGCACTCCAACACGTTGGTGAACACCAGCTCAGCCGACAAGTTGAAGGCCAGGATGTCGAAGTCGCGGGCCGCCCGGTGGGTATCGACCGAGAACAACGGCAGGCCCTCACGACGGAGCACCTCGGCCAGGTCGGTCCACGGGGCGTAGCTACGCTCGGCCACCGCATCGGACCGTTCGTTGAGGATTTCGTACAGGATCTGAAGACCCTGGTTGGGAAGGCCGACTTCGTAGGTGTCCGGGTAGAGCAGGAGCCAAGCCACTGCGTCGGGATGGTGATCGGGGACGGTCATACCGTCCTCGCAGCCGATGTAGCGGGCCGGCTTCTGGACCTCGCCGAGGACACGCTCGAGTTCAGGCCAGAGCGAACTCATGATTCACTATCGTACCGATCAGGCGGGCTGGCCCCGCCTCGCGGACTCGGTCCGTCGGCTGAGGACCTGGTGGCGTCGCATGTGCACGCTCTGAACGAGACCGAGGGCCAGACAGGTGGTCAGCATCGAGGATCCGCCGTAGCTGACCAGAGGGAATGGGATTCCGGTGATGGGCATGATCCCGGTGGACATCCCCACGCTCTGGAACACCTGGAAGGCCAGCATCGAAAACACGCCGGCCGACAACAACATGCCGAATCGGTCGTCGGCCATCTGCCCGATACGGAGGACCCGTAGGAGCAGTAGTCCGACCAGACCGAGGAGGAGGGCGCCGCCCACGAAACCTGTCTCCTCGGCTACCACGGTGAAGATGAAGTCCGTCTGCTGCTCGGGCACCAGCGCAGAGTTGTTCTGCGTCCCCTGGAAGAGGCCTCGCCCGGTCAATCCCCCGTTACCGATGGCCACCTCGGCCTGTTCGAGGTTGTAGCTGGCTGCCGTGTCGGTCTCCTCGTCGACGAACACCAGTAGGCGACGAATCTGATAGTCCTCCAGCACCTCGGATTGGAGGACGGCGACCACCCCGCTGACCAGCAAGAGGCCCAGGATTAATAGGTGTCGACCCTTCACTCCGGCCACGAAGACCATGCCCGCCGCGATGGCGCCATAGACCAGCACCGTCCCTAGGTCGGGCTGGAGCACGATCAGACCCACCGGCCCGGCGACCAGAAGCACGGCTACCAGCACCCGAGGACCCGACGGGGCCTCGGTACGACTCAGCCAGGCGGCGAGCACCACGATGAGCGCCACCTTGCCTAGTTCCGAAGGCTGCAACTGGGTACTGCCGATCTGGAACCACGAACGGGATCCCTTCACCTCGTTACCCACTGCCAGTACAGCGACCAGGACGCCCAGCGTCACGCCGTGGATCAACCACATCATCCGTTGGAGTCGTCGGTGGCCGAACCAGGCCGCCAAAACCATGGCGCCCGCCCCCACGCCGACCAGCCGGGCCTGCCGACCCAAGAAAAACGTTTCGGCCGGACGAAGGTCCGTGGCTGGTCCGCGAGTCGCGGAATAGACCATGAGCACACCGATGGCTCCGGTAGCCAACGCGAGTACAGGAAGCACCAGGTCTACGTGACGAAGAACCCGTGGGGTCTCGTAGTCAGGGCGGCGCAGGTCGACCATCAGCCCGAACCTCCACCGGAGCCACCGGTCGCCACGTCACCGGCGAAGACATCCAACACGTCCCCGATGAGGTCCTCGCAGTCGACCCGGATGCCCCGGACCACCACCCGTCCCGACGCGTCCAAGACCGGTCCCCCGGCCTCCCCCGACGAGGGGTCCGCCGCCTCCAGGCGGTCAAGCGTGTCCCCGGTTCGCCACCGGTGCCAGGCCACGCACAACGGGAGAGCCGCCGACCGGGCGTACCGCTCGGCGGCCAGTGGCGCCTCGGGCACCGTGTCCTCTAGCACCTGCTTCAGGACACGGGCCACCAGCGGGGCGGCCACGCTGGATCCGAACCCGGACTCCTCGAGGACGGCCACCATGGTGTGGGTCGGCGAATTGGCCGGACCGAAGGCGGCAAATATCGACGTGTCGGCCTTGCCCCGTACCTCAGCCGTGCCCGTCTTGGCCGCGATCGGGAACTCGTCCAGCGGGAAGTACACGCCATCGGTGGCCTCCGAGTTGAACGCCCAGTAGGCCGTTCCCTCCTCGTCAGCGGTCACCCCGCTCAGGCCCTCGAGGACGCGGAGACGGAAACCCGGCTGGATGTCCACAGTGGACAACGCGCGGGGTCCGAAGGTCCGCACCGTGGAACCGTCACGACCCACCACTCGGTCGACCACGTTCGGGGCGAAGCGAACCCCTCCGTTGGCGAACGTAGCGAAGGCGTTGGTCAGCTGCAATGGAGTGACCAGTACCTCTCCCTGGCCAATGGCCGTGATCACGTTGTCGCCGGTCGACCAACCCCACTCGGGGAAGGCCACCGGATTTCCCTCGTGACGGAGCCGCCGGTTGGTAGGCGTGGGGAGGTAGCCATCCTGCTCGAACGGCAGGGTGATGCCCGATTCGAGGCCTAGGCCGTACTCGGTCGCCGCATCCTGAATGGCAGTGTCCGGGTGTCCGGGGTTGGTGTAAATCGATTCACCGATCCGGTAGTAGTAGACGTCGCTGGACACCGTCAGGCTGCGAGTCAGGTCCACGCGGTCGTACTGCTTCTCTCCGGCGTTGCGATACCGACAACCGGGTGGTGGATCGGTCGGATCCACATCGCCACAGGCCCGCAGCACGTAGGCGCCGGGGTCGTCCCACGGGTCGTCGGCCCTCGGCACGGCACCCACCCCGAAGACCTCTTCGTGCCAGGCCGCGTGGGCCGTGAAGAGCTTGAAGGTGGATCCCGGCGCGTACTCGCCCTGGATGGCCCGGTTGAACATTGGAAGGTCGTTGGCCGGGTCGTTCAGGGCGGTCCACTGTTCGAACGAGAAGCCACCGATCGAGTCGTTGGGGTCATAAGACGGGTAGGAGGCCATGGCCACCACCGATCCGACCATCGGATCCAGCAGCACCACGGCGCCCCCAGGGGCGTCGAAGGTGGGTAGGAGGCGGTTCGAATTGTCAGGATCCTGATCGGGTTCACGGCTCCGAGCGAGGTGGATTGATCGCTCCAACTCACGCTCGACGAGGTACTGGACGTCGACGTCAAGCGAGAGGACGATGTCGTCCCCGGGAATCGGCGAAACAAAGAGGTCTTCGCGCTGACGCACGATCTCGCCGAGGCGATCCACCTCGACGACCTTGCGGCCGGCCACGCCCCGGAGGTCGTTTTCGAACATGAGCTCCACGCCGGCCTTACCAATCTGGTCCCGTAGGCGGTACCCCTTTCCCGGCGGCGGCCGACGCTCTCGAAGCTCTACATCGTTGACCGGGCCAACCCACCCCAAGACGTGGCTGGCCAGATCACCGTAGAGATAGGAACGCACCGTGCTCTCGGCCACGCTGACGCCGGGGAACCGACCGGGCCTCTCACCGAAGAACACCAGGAGCTCACCGCCCACGTCGTGGGCGATGGGCACATCGTCGTATCGGCCGTAGGACGGGTCGCGTAGCGCCCGCTCCACGTCGGAGACCTTCACGAGCTGACCGGACCGGTTGATCTCAACGGCTACCTCGGTGAGCATCGCCCGAGTCTGGTCCGCGTCGAACCCGGCCTCGGCGAGCTCGTGTCGGTTCATGGTCAGCACGGTGGTCGTCCGATTTCCCACCATCACCCGACCATCCACGTCGAGGATCCGGCCACGGGGCGCGGGTACCGAAATGACCCTGGTGATATTGCTTCGCGCAGTGGCCACGGCCTCCTCGCTCACCATCACCTGCAGGTACCAGAGCCGGGCCGCGAGGACAGCCAACATCGAGAGGCCGATGATGGCCAGAACCCGCATCCGGTAGCGGCTGACGTCATTCACCTGTCCGAGTTCACCTGCCCGACGATCCGCCCGCTGCGGGCCCCTCAGTCAGGGAGATGTCAACCGGAAGGCCACCGGTGACAGCCCATCGCACGACTCTGCTCGTCGGACCGGCAATCACCAGGGTGGACAGCGCAGCAATGACCGCCGTGGTTATCAGGTCGACCCCACTGACCGGGTGCAGACCAAACAACGCACCGACGCCCGCTGCTGCGGCCACACCCACCATGACCGCAGCAATCAGGCCCGCCATGGCCAACGTCCGGGCCCCCTCAACCAGACGGACCGAGAGGTGGCCGGCCATAGCGGCCATCGGCGCATAGACCAGCGCATGCACCCCGAGTGGCGTGGAACCCACAGAGTCGTGGAGCAGGCCGGCCAGAAAAGCCACGGTGGCGCCCCGCTCCGGGCCTCCGTGGAAGCCGGCCAGCACCGACACCAGCAGGAGGCATTCGACGGATACGCCGTCGAGCCGGATCTCATCGAACACCGTCGCCTGGAGCACGGCTGCGGTCAGGAGCAGAGCCAACACACGGAATCGACCGGTCATCCCGACCGCTCCCCCGGGTCCAGGAGTGTCGACGGATCAAAGATCCGCTCCTTAGCCACCAGGAGCACGTTCAAGAAACTCAGATTCTCAAGAGAGGCCGCCGGCTCGACGACGATCTCCCGACGGAAATCGCTGCCACCGCCCGGATCCAAGACCCGACCGACGGGGATGTCAGCGGGGAACCGGCTGCGTCCGCCGGAGGTCACCACCACCTCGCCGGCCTCAACAATCGCGTCGGCCCGTACCCCTGCGTCGATCACTAGGAAGCCCGTCCGTCCGCCTCCATGGGCCAGCCCCTCGTCCTGGGAGCCCACCAGCCGTACACCCACCCGGAACTCCGGATGGGTGACCAACCGAACCACCGAGCGGGCTCGGTCCACCGATTCCAGGCGGCCCACCAGCCCGGCGCCGGTCACCACCGGCATCCCCTCGGCGAGGCCGTCATCACTCCCCTTGTCCACCTCGATGGTGTGAGTGGCGAAGTTCCCAGGCGGCGTCCCCAGGATCCGGACTACCACCGTGTCGAGGTCGGCAAAGCCGATGTCAACCTCGCCCAGAAGTCGTTCCAGTAGCTCTTCATCAGCCTCTGCCGACAGGCGCCGGCCCCGCATACGGGCCAACTCAGCGGCCATACGCTCGTTCTCGGCCCTTAGGTCGTCGTAGTTCAACAGTCCGTTCCACGCAGAGCGTGCGGGTGACACCACCCGATCGCTGACCGTACGGAGTGGCTCGATCACGTCGCGCACGCCCCGTTGGAATGCACCCAACGGTTCCACCCCCCGGTACTGCAGGGTGAGCAGCGTGAGAGCCGTGGCGATCAGGATCAGCAGGGTAGGACGGGGAACGCCCGTGGGCCGAGGGGCCGCCACGGTCGCCTACTCGGCGTCGTCGCCGAAGATCATGTCCCCGAAGCGCGAGAACTCCTCGAGTACCGCTGTGGCTCCCATGGCCACGGCCCGCAGCGGATCGGGAGCCATCCAGACCGGCATGCCAGTCTCGGCACGGATCCGGTCGGCCAGTCCGATCAGCAGGGCGCCGCCACCGGCCAGGGTGATACCCCGGTCCATGATGTCGGCTGCCAGTTCGGGTGGCGTCCGATCCAGAGTGACCTTCACGGTGTCGATGATGGCCGACACGGGCTCCTCGAGTGCCTCGCGGATCTCACGGGTGGTGAAGACCGCCGCTTCGGGCAGTCCGGAGCGGAGGCCACGACCGCTGACCTCGGCTCGGATCTCCTGAGTCAGGGGGTGGGCTGACCCGAGGCGGATCTTGATGTTCTCCGCTGTTCGGTCGCCGACGTCGACGCCCTTTTCCTTCTTAAGGAACTGCTTGACAGCGTCATCCATCTCATCGCCGCCCACACGGGTGGACTGGGCAGCCACCACGCCGCCTAGGGAGATCACGGCCACCTCGGTGGTACCGCCACCTATGTCGACGATCATCGAACCGGTGGGCTCGGCAACCGGGAGACCAACCCCGATGGCGGCCGCCATGGGTTCCTCGATGATGTAAGCAGGGGGGCGGGCACCCGCATACTCGGCTGCCTCCTGGACAGCTCTTCGCTCTACGCCGGTAACCCCCGACGGGACACAGATCACCATTCGCGGCTTGGCCCACTTGCGACTATGGACCTGCTGGATGAAGTAGCGGAGCATCTTCTCGCAGACCTCGAAGTCGGCGATGACGCCGTCCTTGAGGGGGCGCACGGCGCGGATGTGGTCGGGCGTTCGGCCGATCATCCGCTTGGCCTCGTCGCCAACGGCCAGAAGGGTCCCGTCCAGCGCGTTGACGGCCACCACCGACGGCTCGTCAAGAACAATGCCCTCGCCCCGTACCGAGACCAGCGTGTTCGCCGTCCCGAGGTCAACCGCGATGTCTCGGGAGCCGATGACCGGCCGCCTTGCCGATCGATCTGGAGTAGCGGCCATTGCCCGGTGGGCTCCATCGGTCGTCGGGTCGGTCGAACCGGGCACGGACGGGCCGCGCATAGGTCAGATCCGGAGCGAGACGCCCCGGTACTCCCGGAAACGTAACGCGTCCATCAACTAAATGCCACTCTCCGCGTACACGCGACCACTGACCGCGGGCATTCGTTCGCTCTGGACAGCGGTAGCGCCATGAGCGGCCTAAAGGCCGGGGAAGAATATGCCGATCTCGCGGTCAGCCGATTCGTTGGCATCCGACCCATGGACCAGATTCTCGGTCATCACGAGGCCGAAGTCGCCCCTGATGGTGCCCGGTGCCGCATCGCGGGGATTGGTCGCCCCCATCATCGAGCGGACCACGGCGAAGGTGTCCTCGGGCCCTTCGACGACGAGCACCATGGCCGGCGATCGGGACATGAAGGCCACCAGGTCGTCGTAGAAGCCCTTTCCCACATGCTCTTCGTAGTGGCGAGCCAACGTGTCGGCGTCCAGCAGGCGAAGTTCGGCCGCCGCGACGGTCAGACCCCGGCGTTCGAAACGGCCGATGATCTCCCCGACCAAGCCGCGTTCGACGGCGTCGGGCTTGCAGATGACGAGGGTTCGGTTCATGGCGGGGAGGCTACGGGCGATCCATGCCGGCGAGAGCCTCGCGGGCCGAGGACAACACATAGAACGAACCGGTCACCACCACCACGTCGGCCTCGTCAGCCACCGAGACGGCGAGTCGCACGGCATCGACCGCATCGGGGACCACTTCAACGTCCATCCGGCGCTCACGGGCCAGCGTGGCCAGATCAGCAGCCCGTACCGCCCGTGGAGACGGAGCCGTGCACGCCACCACCAGATCGGGAGCCAGGGCCACCAGTTCGTCGAACACCTCGTACGGCTCTCGTGGCCCGAGACAACCCACGACCACGATGCGTCGAGCCGCCGGGAAGACCTCGGGGACCGCGACGGCCAACGCTCGGACCGCCTCCGGATTGTGGGCGCCATCCAGCACCACCAATGGTTCTGCGCAGGCCACCTCGAGTCGGCCCGGAACCCGAACCGAAGCGAGACCCTCGACCACCACGTCATCGGCGAGCGGCGCATCGAGGAAGGCCTCAGCGGCCGTGAGGGCCACCGCGACATTGTCCGCCTGATGATCTCCGTGCAGCGGAAGGAACATCTCGCTCTGCTCTCCACCCGGGGTCCAGAAGTCGATCAGCTGTCCCCCGACGGCCCGTTCGGTGGAGCGGACGCCGAAGTCCACCCCACGCGCCAACACCGGTTCGGGAGCCTCGGCGACGAACACCTCACGTAGTTCGATCGACGTCTCCCCAAGGACCAGGGGCCGTCCGGCCCGAATAATCCCGGCCTTCTCCGATGCCACGTCCCGACGCCAGTCGCCCGTCCCGTCAGTGTGGTCCCGTCCGATGTTGGTCACCACCGAGACGTCAGAATCGATCACGTTGGTGGCGTCGTAGCGGCCCAGCAGGCCGACCTCAACTACCGCCGCGGACACTGCCTCATTGCTGAACCACAGCAGAGCCGCCGCGGTGAGCAACTCGAAGTACGACGGCCGTTCCGGCGCTGCCCCGGCGTACCGCTCCAGATCGGCCACCAGTTCGGTGAACGCCTCCTCGGTGATCCACTCGCCATTCATGGTGAGGCGTTCACGGACAGTGTCGACATGCGGGCTGGAATAGCCGCCCACTCGGAGACCGGCTGCGACCAGCAACGACGACACCATGGCCGAGACCGAACCCTTGCCGTTGGTGCCCGTCACATGCACCGTCCTGACGTCCATCTGTGGCCGCCCCATCACGTCGGTGAGGCCCCGCATGGCATCCAGGCTCAAGCCATGGATACGTCCGGCGGCCGCCTCGAGGTTGACGTGGCGATCCAGGAAACGCAACGCGCTTGGTAGGTCATGGACGTTGTCGTCCGTCATGAATCTGGTCCGGGTCGGATCAGGATGCGGCGCGGTCGGGCCGAACGTCCCCACGCTGCAGCACCGTTGGCGCCGAGTCACCCTCCACCGAGGCGAGATCAACCACCACCCGGCCAGCCTCCTCGTCGCCCGGCAACTCATACATCACGTCGAGGAGAACCTCCTCGATGATGGCCCGCAGACCGCGGGCACCGGTGCCCCGCTCAAGTGCCTGCTCGGCAATGGCCACCAGGGCGTCCTCGGCCACCTCGAGTTCGATGTCCTCGAACTCGAACAGGCGCTGGTACTGCTTGATCAACGCATTCCGGGGCTCTACGAGAATCTTGACCAACGCCTCGATCTCCAACTGGGCCACCGTGCCCACCACCGGCAGACGGCCGATGAACTCCGGGATGAGGCCGAACTTGATGAGGTCCTCGGGGCGGACATCCGAAAAGAGCGCACCCACGTCCTTATCTGACGGCGAACGGACGTCGGCACCGAAGCCCACCCCGGCACCACCCTGACGGGACTCGATCAACTTCTCGAGTCCAGCGAACGCCCCACCACAGATGAACAGGATGTTCGTGGTGTCGATCTGCAGGAACTCCTGGTGGGGATGCTTGCGTCCGCCTTGGGGCGGAACGGCCGCCGAGGTGCCCTCCAGGATCTTCAACAACGCCTGCTGGACACCTTCGCCGGAGACATCCCGGGTGATCGACGGGTTCTCGCTCTTGCGAGCCACCTTGTCGATCTCATCGATGTAGATGATCCCGGTCTCGGCCTTCTTGATGTCATAGTCGGCGGCCTGAATCAGCTTCAAGAGGATGTTCTCTACGTCCTCGCCGACGTAGCCCGCCTCGGTCAGCGCCGTGGCGTCGGCAATGGCAAACGGGACGTTGAGCATGCGGGCCAGGGTCTGGGCCATCAACGTCTTGCCACTACCGGTCGGACCGATTAGCAGGATGTTGGACTTCGCCAACTCCACCGTCTCACCGGTGACCGGCGAGGCAGCAGCCGTCCGCACCCGTTTGTAGTGGTTGTACACGGCAACCGACAGGATCTTCTTGGCCCGTTCCTGGCCCACGATGTAGTCGTCCAGGAATGAGTAGATCTCTCGGGGACGGGGGACCTCACCGGTCGGCGTCTCGGTGGGCTCGGAGAGCTCCTCCTCGATGATCTCGTTGCAGAGATCGATGCACTCGTCGCAGATGTAGACCCCGGGACCGGCGATCAGCTTCTTGACCTGCTTCTGCGTCTTCCCGCAGAACGAACACTTCAGGAGCTCGCCCTCACCGAACTTCGCCATGACCCCCCGATCGAATCCTCATACCGATGCCCCGAACCGTCCGACCTATTCGACCGCGGCGATGGGGCCGCTGTTGTCAGCCAGGTTCCGCTGGTCGATGACCTCGTCGATGATTCCGTAGGCCACGGCCTCCTCGGCGGTCATCACGAAGTCTCGGTCGGTGTCAGCGTGGATCTTCTCCGCGTTCTGACCGGTGTGCTGGGCCAGGATCTGCTCCAACTGCTTCTTCAGCCGCTGGATCTCCCGGGAGGCCAGTTCGATGTCGGACACCTGACCCTGGGCCCCAGCGTACGGCTGGTGAATGAGCACCCGCGAGTGCGGCAACGCCAGACGCTTGCCGGGCGTTCCTGCAGCCAGCAGTACGGCGGCTGCCGAAGCGGCCTGACCGAAGCAGATCGTGGTGATGTCCGGCTTGATGTACTGCATCGTGTCGTAGATGGCGAACAGCGCGTTGATGTCGCCGCCCGGCGAGTTGATGTAGAGGCTGATATCCCGGTCGGAGTTCTCCGACTCCAGATGCAACAACTGGGCGCAGATCAAATTGGCGATCGTGTCGTCAATCGGCGTGCCGATGAAGACAATGTTCTCCTTGAGCAGGCGCGAATAGAGGTCGAATGCCCGCTCGCCCCGGTTGGTCTGCTCGACCACCGTGGGAACCAGATAGTTCTGCACCCGCATCGCCGCGAGGCCACCTACACCAGGCACGCCGTCACTGGAGATCTGGATCGCTTCGGTCATCCCGCTCATTCTTCCTCGTCCCCGTCTGGGGCCGAATCACTAGTTTCCCCCACCTCGCCATCGGTGGCGGGGATGGCCATCTCGGGTTCGTCGACGGGCTCGGGCGGCTCCAGGAGCGCCCGATCAACCTCGTTGCCCTCTTCGTCCACGATCGAGGCCCGCTCGAACACCCAGTCCAGCGCCGCCTGCTTGCGGATATCTGCCTTGACCTCGAGCATTCGACCCGACGACGTCAGGGCCTTCCGGATGCCGTCGACATCGCCTCCGGTCTGCTCAGCGAGCAGCCCGAGGTACTCGTCAAGGGCCTCCCCTTCTCCGCTCAGACTCTCGGCATCGGCCACCGCCCGCAGGCCGAGGTCGACACGGGCGGCAATCTCGGCACCTTCCCGCAACTCGTCGCGCATGGTCGCCAGATCGCGCCCCATGGCTTCCATGTAAGTAGCGAAGTCGATGCCCTGGGAACTCATCCTCATGGCCATGTCATTGATCCGGCCGTCGATCTCGCTCTCCACGAGGGTGGGCGGGATCTCCATATCGATCAGATCGGCGAGCGCCTGGGCGGTCCGGTCGCGGGCCGTCATTTCGGCCTGGCCACGGCGCATCGTGGTGATCCGGTCCCGAAGGTCGGCCGTCAACTCTTCGATGGTCTCAAACTCGGAGGCCTCGGCGGCCAAGGCATCGTCGGCGTCAGGAAGCACTCGGGTCTGGACGGCCTTGACTTCGATCCGGAACGACAGCGTGGCTTCGTCCTCCTCGGGATGGTCGGCGTCAAACTCGAGGGTGTCGCCTGCCGATGCGCCCCTCAGGTTCTCGTCAATCTCGGGCACCACCGCACCGGCACCCACCTCGTAGAGGTAGCCCGAAGTGGTCAGACCCTCGACGACCTCGCCATCGACCGACCCTTCGATATCAATGGTGACCTGGTCGCCATCGTCAGCCGGTCGGTCGGCGTCAGCCAGGGTGGCGTGCTGTCGCCGGATGGCGTCGAGTTGCTCGGCGATGTCGTCATCGGATGCCTCTATGGCCTGGATCTCGACACGCAGCGAACCATGACCGGCCACCGCAGCCCGGGGACGCACCGGCACAACGGCGTCGAAGGTCAGCGGGCCATCCTCGGCACCGCCGGTGATCTCGATCTCGGGCTGATCAATGGCATCGACCTCGTTCTCGGCGAGCGCTCGACCGTAGTAGTCGGGAAGCGCCTGCTGGAGAGCTTCCTGACGGCCGGCGGCCACGCCGATACGGGCCTCCAGAAGTTTCCGGGGCGCCTTACCGGGCCGGAAACCCGGAAGCCGGATCTCCTTGGCGATTCGTTTGAAGGCGGCGTCAACGGCGATGTCGAACTCGGTCTCGTCGACGGCGACGGTCAGCTTGACGCGGTCGCCGTCCAGGGTTTCGAGGGTGGTGTCCACAGTCTCGGGAGTGTACCGGCGGCCCCCTGACGGCCACCCGGCGAAATGGCCCCTACAAGGGCTCGAAACCGTCAGGCAAGACTGTCTAGGACCACGGCAATGTCGTCGACCGTGGTTAGCGGGTTGACGATGCAGATCCGCAGTGCCGGCTCGCCATCCACCTGTGTCGGCAGCACGAAGGCGGTTCCATCCTCCATGAGCCGAGCGGACCATGCGTCATAGTCCATCTGTTCCCACCCGATCCTCCTGAATGCCAGCACCGAGAGGATCGGGTCCAGCACTAGGTCCAGGTGGGGAGTAGCAGCCACCAACTCGGCTCCAGCACGGGTTACCTCCAACGTCCGCTCGACGGCTTCGGAATACGCCTTGGTGCCATGGACCGCCAACGAGAACCAGAACGGCAGACCCCGGGCCCGCCGGGTCAGGAAATGCCCATAATCGGTGGGATTCCACTCCGAGCTCGAGTTGATCGGATCTAGGTAGCTGGCGTGCTGGGTATGGGCCAACCGGGCCACCTCAGGGTGGCGGTAGAGCAGTGCACAGCAGTCGAAGGGGGCGAAGAGCCACTTGTGGGGGTCGATCACCACGGAGTCACATCGGTCGATCCCAGCGAAATGAGGGCGAGCCGATTCGGCGGCCAGCGCCGCACCCCCGTAGGCCGCGTCCACATGGAACCAGGCTCCGTGCTCCGCTGCGGCATCGGCCACCTCGTCGAGTGCATCGACCACGCCCAGGTTGGTGGTACCTGCCGTGGCAACCACGGCAAACACCTCGGTGTCCTCCGGCCTTGCCGCTATGGCAGCGCGCACCGCATCTCCTCGGAGGCGACGGTCGTCCCCGGCGGTCGCCAGTAGAACGTCCACGTCCATGACCCTCGCTGCTGAGTCAATCGAGGAGTGGGCACCATCAGAGGCCACGACCGACCACCTGACCGGCCGACCCAAACCATCCGCCTCGCGACGACGCATCGCCTGGTCACGGCCCGCTATCAGCGCCGACAGGTTCCCCATTGTTCCCCCGGAGGCGAAGCAGCCTCCAGCGCCCTCCGAGAGACCCACCAGGTCAGCGACCCATCGGAGGGCCTGGTTCTCGGCGTACACCGTGCCTGCCGCTTCCAACCAGGAGGCGGCACACATCGCAGACGCCCCGACAACCAGGTCGAATAGGACCGAGGCATTCGTGGGAGCGCCCGGAACGAAGGACAGGAACCGAGGATGATCGCTCGATAAGCAAGCCGGCGCCAGGTGGTCGGCGAAGGCTGCGAGCACCGACTCCCCTCCGAGGCCCTCCTCGGTGATGGTCTGCCCGACCGCCTCCCAAAGTTCCTGATGGGATCGAGGACCATCCAAGGGCGGGTCCGTCCTCACCCGATCGAGGGAATACTGGAAAATGGCCGAGGCCAAGTCTTCGGTCGACTCGTCAAACTCGTGCATTTCCGCCCCGGAAGACCATGGCCGCCCATCTCCGGCCGGCTTGGTCATCGGATGGTGAACGGATTGGCCATCGGTTCGGTGGACGTGTTGATCCAGACCGTCTTGGTGGTCGTGAACTCGTGAATGGCATCCATGCCGGCCTCGCGTCCCGAACCACTGTTGCCGAACCCGCCGAACGGGGCGATAGGAGAGACGGCCCGGTAGGTGTTGACCCAAATGATGCCTGACCGGATGGCCTTCGACACCCGGTGCACCCGTGACACATCAGGGGTGAAGATGCCTGCTCCTAGACCGAACTCTGTGTCGTTGGCCATGGCCACTGCTTCGTCCTCGGTGTCAAACCGGAGAACCGACATGACCGGACCGAACAGCTCCACCCGGGTGCTCCGGATGTTCTGGTCGGGGCAGCTCAAGACCGTGGGGCGGTAATACCAGCCGGCATCCAGCCCTTCGGGGCGACAGCCGCCTGTGCGCAGCGTCGCTCCCTGGGCGGTCGACTCGGCCACCACATCTTCGATCCGGTCCCGTTGGGCCAAGGTGGCCAGCGGCCCCATCTGCGTATCGTCAGCGAGTGGGTCGCCGATGCGGATCTGCTCGGCGCGTCGGACGACCTCGGCCACGAACTCGTCGTGGATCCCCGACTGCACAAACACCCGGGAGCCGGCCACACAACTCTGTCCGGATGCTCCGAAGTTGCCGGCCACCGCTCCGTTGACGGCGCTCTCAAAGTCAGCGTCGTCGAACACGAGGATCGGAGACTTTCCACCGAGTTCCAGGGTCACCGGCGCCAGATTGTGGACGGTGTTGGCTACCACGTGGCGGGCTGTCTCGACTCCACCGGTGAACGCCACCTTGTCGACCATCGGATGACTGGTCAGCGCACGCCCGCAAGGCTCACCGAAGCCGGTGATGAGGTTCACCACGCCGGGCGGGAAGCCCACCTCGTCGATTACCTGGGCGAACGCCAGCAGCGGTGCTGGAGCGATCTCCGAAGCCTTGATGACGACCGTGTTCCCTGCAGCCAGTGCCGGTCCGACCTTGGTGGCCGTCAGGAACATCTCGGCGTTCCACGGTACGACAGCGGCCACCACGCCCACCGGTTCCCTCATCGTGAACACGTGGAGGTCGGGCTTGTCGATGGGAAGGGTGTCGCCCTGGATCTTGTCGGCCAGGCCCGCGAAGTACCGGTAGTAGTCGGCCACGTAGGCCGACTGGGCCCTCGTCTCGGCAGCCAGCTTTCCGCTGTCGGTGGTCTCAATGCCGCCCAGATGATGGGCGGCGTCGGCCATCAGGTCAGCCAGCCGGTACAGCAGACGTCCCCGCTGGGTGGCCGTCATGGCCGGCCAGTCGCCTTCGGTCAGGGCACGCTTCGCGGCACGGACGGCACGGTCCACGTCGTCTTCGGTGGCGCCTGGAGCCGTGGCCCACACCTCTCCGGTGGCCGGGTTTACCGAGTCGAAGCGGTTGCCATCCGAGGCCTCACAGAACTCGCCATCGATGTAGAGCTGGTACTTGTTCATTGGTGTATCCCCCCGGAGGGTGGTCAGGGTTGGTTAGGGCGATCGAGGAACTCGAGGAGAGCGGCCGACCAAATTTCGGGCGCTTCGATCGGCGGGAGGTGCCCGAGGCCGGAAAGTACCCGCGATTGACCGTCGACCACGGCCGACGCGATGGCCCGGCTCATGGCCGGGGTGGACCCCGTGTCCCGTTCGCCGGTCAGAGCCAGGGTCGGAGCGGCGATACGGGCTGCAGCCGCCGGCATCAAAGGATCGCCCTCCACAAATAGTCCGTAGGCCTTCAGGTAACCCTCGAGGTCGGTACTCCGGATCCGCTCGTCGACTACGGCCGCCCGCTCAGGATGCTCGACCTGCCAGTCGATGGTGAACCACCGGGCAATGGCCAGGTCGGCCACCGGACCCATACCCTCAGCCGCCGTGAGAGCGAGCCTGGCCCGCGGGCCCTCAACCTGGTCGGCGGTCCGGTCGAACACGGCGTTCATGGCCACCAATCGACCGACGGTCTTGGGGTGACGGGCCCCGACGGCCAAGGCCACCATGGCGCCTAGGGACAATCCGGCGAGATCGGGCGTCCTCCCGACCGTGTCCTCGATGGTGGTGGCTACCAGGACGCCGAGGCATTGACTGACGAAGTCGTCGATCGAACGCGGTCCCGGCGGATCGTCCGAACATCCGTGTCCGAAGAGGTCGTAGCGGATGACCCGTCGGTCAACGGCCAGTACATCGACTACGAGATCCCACAGGTGGAGGTCCAGCCCTACGCCGTGCACGAGGACAAGTGGCGGGCGGGCGGCCCCGGCAGCACCTGTCGGCCCGTCCGACCGGAGGTTGGTGCCGTCGACAACGGGACTCACCCCTCGGTCAACCCCATCTCTTCCATGTCGGTGTAACGGTTGCCGATGCGATGGTGGGGTCGACCCCCGGTCGATGCACCGATAGCCACCAGAATCTCGTCAGACGTCGGCGCATCAGCCACTTGCATCTCGAGCGTCAGATAGTGCGACCTCCAACCGGCGTCGACCTTGTGCATCATCGGGATGGACAGGGTGGCGCCCGGGCCGCCCCGGGTGTTGGTGAAGGACAGGTACGCCGTGCCCCCCACGGCATCCCGGAACACGTTTCCGAATCGCAAGGTGTGGATGAACGCCGAGGCATGCTCGACCTCACCGGACGTTCCGACCATGGCCGCCTTTCCGTAGGCCTCAACGGTGTCGCCACCGCCGCACATCTCAACCAATCGGGGTACGAGGATCGAGCCGAGAACCGGAGCCAAGTCCATGATCGCCGGCCGGAGGTCCTCGACAAAGCCCTGACCGGCCCACGGGTTGGCGATCACCGCGGCCACGCCGTGCATGACCAATGGCGGATCGGCCGGTCGCCCACCCTCGACGTGGATTTCCTCGGTCTGGGTGACGAGCTTGCGCATTTCCAGGGTCATCGGCGCGGAGGTCAACGGGGGCTCCCGGGCTTGATGTACGCCGTACGGGTACGGGTGAAGAACTCATGGGCGGTATCGCCCTGTTCACGCGCCGCGTGGCCCGAGGAGTTCTTGTCACCGCCGAACGGGGCGTGGATCTCCGAACCGGTGGTCGGCCCGTTGACCTTCACGATGCCCGCCCGCAACTCGTTGATGGCCCGGTCCATCTTCCAAAGGTCGTTGGTGAACACCGACGCCGACAGGCCGAACTCGGTGTCATTGGCCAGGGCGAACGCCTCGTCCTCGTCGTCGACCCGCAGCACCGTGCTGACCGGGCCGAACACCTCCTCGCGGGTGATGGTCAGGTTGGGTCCGCCCACCAACAGGGTTGGCGCCTGGAAGCACGGACCGTCGGGTACGCCTTCAGTCACCGCGACCGTCTCGGCACCTTCGGCCTTTGCCTGCTCGATGGCCTCGATGACCTCCGCCCGGGCCGTCATCGACACCAGCGGGCCGATGGCCGTCGCCGAATCCTGGCCGTCACCAACCCTCAGGGAACTCACCGCGGTGGCCATCCTGTCGACCAACTCATCATGGATGCTGCCGACTGCGATGATCCGCCGGGTAGCAGTGCACTTCTGTCCGGTAGCCCCCATGGCGCCCCCGACCACAGCGGCGACAGCCATGTCGAGGTCGGCGTCGGGGAACACAATGCACGGGTTGTGGCCACCTAGTTCAAGTTGGACCCGACCGTTACGGGCGGTCACCACGTCACGGATGCCGTGGCCGACGCCCACCGAACCGGTGAAGGTGACGCCGTCGACGCGCTCGTCGGACACCAGCGCCCCTCCCATGGAGCCCGGCCCGAGCACCAGATTCAAAACACCAGGCGGCACCCCGGCATCGTGAAACACCGCGGCGACGGCCACGGCGGTGAGCGGCGTGTTACTGGCCGGCTTCCAGACCACCGGATTGCCGGTCACCAGTGCCGGAGCAATCTTCCAGACAGGGATCAGGATGGGGAAGTTCCAGGGCGTGATAACACCGACCACGCCCAGAGGGGACCTCACGGTCCGGATGGTCTCCCCTCGGGTACCGCTGGGAAAGATTCGCTCAGTCGACGTCTTGGCCAGTCCGGCCTGATAGCGGCAAGTCTCGGCGGACAGGACTGCCTCGCCACGGGCCTCCGGAAGGGTCTTACCCTCCTCGAGGGTCGCCACCAACGCCAGGGCGTCGGCCCGCTCATCGAACAGCACGGCAGCGCGTTCCAGGATCCTTGCCCGGGCACCGAAGCCGAGGGCCGTCCACGACGCCTGGGCATCGACCGCCGAGGTGACAGCATCGGCCGCCGTCGAGGCATCGCCGAGGGGGTATTCGCCCACCGGTTCGTCGGGCCGTGCGGGATTGTCGCTAACCGCTGTGCCGCCCGGAGCATGCGTGCTCCAGTCACCACCGATCAGGTGCGCGCCGATCGGGACCGCGCTGGAAGAAGCGTCGATGCTGGTCATGGCCCGAAGCGTACATACCTCGTCCAGACCTAAGGACGGACGGGCCGGAGCGGAGGCCGATAGGTTCACCGGGTCTGCTACGGCGGCCCGCGGGTGTAGTTCAACGGCTAGAACCTCAGCTTTCCAAGCTGATGATGAGGGTTCGATTCCCTCCACCCGCTCGCCCTCTCAAGCCCGAGAAGCAGCTCGTTCAGTAGCTACTCAGGGCCCGGCCTGCCACCGGCCAGTTCCGTGCCCCACTGTCATCCTTCGATCCTTCCAACAACCAGCTCGACCCGCTCGCCCCATAGCCTCGTGTCGTGCTGATCGCCCAGATATCCGACTGCCACATTCGGGACCACGAGGGTTGGTTTGGCCGGCTCGTCGACACGACCGAGACGCTCGGCCAGGTGGTCGAACACCTACTGGCCCTCGAACCTGCACCCGACGTGATCCTGGCCACCGGTGACCTGACCGATGACGGCACGCCAGCCCAGTACGCCACCCTCCGTGACACGTTGGCCCCCATCGCCGAACGGATCGTCCCGCTCCCCGGTAACCACGACGAGGGGCCGGCTTTCCGACTGGCCTTCGCCGACCTGCTCCCCGTCGACGTGGCCGTCGACCACTGCAGTTACGTGGTCGACCGGTACCCGGTGCGCCTCGTCGGGCTGGACACGAGCCTGCCCGGCCGCCACGACGGCCTGTTCGACGCCGACCGGGAGGCCTGGCTCGAGCAGGCGCTGTCGGCCGATGACCGACCCACCCTCGTGTTCACCCACTTCCCGCCGTTCGATACGGGACTGGTGTTCATGGACCAGGCCGGCGTCTCCAATGCCGATCGCCTCCGGGCCACCATCGAGCGCCACCCACACGTTCGCCTCCTGGTGACCGGGCACCTTCACCGCCCCATCCAGACAACCATCGGTTCAACTCTCGTCTCGACCTGCCCATCGACCGGGAACCAGATCAACCTCGACCTGCACCCCGACCGGGCAGCGGCCATTGACGAACCGCCGGCTTTCCAACTCCACCGGTGGGACGGAGAACGCTTCATCACCCACACGGGATTGGTCCGCGATCCCGCCGCGGTCCGGACCGTCGACCTCGGCGGCTACGCAGCGGAGGTCCGTCGGCGATACGAGGCCGGAGAACCGTTCACCAAGTAGTTCAGGAAGTTGTAGCGGTGCCGCCCTGACGATCGAGGAACCGGTAGACGTCGAGCAGGTCGATGCCTGGGAACGGCGAGAACTCCCTGGATGACGACGGTAGGGCCGTCAGCACGAAACTGCGTTCCGAGGCCGACGGCCAAGCCACGCCATCCCAACGCCGCAGCAGGTCGGGTTCGGCCTGGTCATCCTCACCAGTCGCGTTGATCCGCCGCAGCGTGTCGCCACCCCGGAAGAAACCGGCTTCGGTCGCCCGGCACCCGAGGGTCACCGCGTACGGAGTTCGTTCGGTGGCGTTCTCCACGTAGGTCACGCACCAGTATTCGCCGGAGTCGATGGACGTGTGCTGGTAGTGCAGGAGGTCTGAACCGTCCCACGCCTGTCGGGCTCCCCACTGTCGGCCCAGGCGGGCCCCTTCCAGGCCACCGTCGGGATCCGCGGGGAAACGCAACCCGTCGTTTTCGTAGGCCTTGGTGATTGTCCCCTCGGGATCGGTTCGGATGAAGTGCACCGACAGGCCCAGATGTCGGGTCGCCAGGTTGGTGAACCGGTGGGCCGCCATCTCATAGGAGACGTAATAACGCTCCTTGAGGTCCTCGATGGAGAGGTCGTGGCCGTCCTTGGCCCCCGATAGGAAACCTACGGCGGCCTGTTCGGGGATGAGTGTGGCTGCCGCGTAGTAGTTCGACTCGATCCGCTGCCGCAAATACCCCTCGAAGTCGGTGGTCTCGGCGTGTTCAAGCGCGAAGTGGCCCAATGTCTGGAGGACCACCGATCGGGCGGCCCGCACGCTGAGATCATCGCGTTGCGGGATGTAGATGACCCGGCGGCGGGTGTCGGTCACAGAGCGGGCGGTTCGGGGCATCCCCTTGACCCGTTCGACGATGAAGCCGTGGTGAGCCGCCAGATCGACCATGTCCTTCTCGGTGGGTGGTCCTTCTCCTCCGTAGCCAGCGGCAGCAAGGTCCTCGGCGGCCCGTTGTTCGATATCGGCGAAGTAGTTGTCGCGGGCCCGCATCTCGGTTCGCAGCGCGATGTTGGCCATTCGGGCCCGATCACCGGCCTCGAGGTTCGCCAGACCAGAACGACTGACCTCAACGTCAGGCAGCGCCCGGTACAGCCCGACCAGGGTCTCTAAGACGTCGTCATCGAGGCGAGCTCCGGCCCGGACCTCGGGAAGTTCAAGCGTGGTCCGCCACTGCCCTCCCTGGTGGTGGTCTAGCTCTATCTCGAGTGCGGCACGATGGCTTGGAGGTGTCGGGTCCAACAGTTCCACCGTGGTGCATCCGAGGGCGTCGGCCAGCTCGCCGAGTACACCCAGCTTGGGTTCGATGCGGCCGTTTTCGACCTGGGAGAGGTAGGAGGCCGGGCGTCCGATGCGCTCACCGAGGACGGCCAATGTGAGGCCGGCCTCCCTACGGAGGTGGCGGAGTCGGTGACCGAGCACCACCGGATCAAAGGCCTGTGTTCCCACGACTGATCTCCCCCCTAGTCGGGTTCCGGTCGGACATCTTGTCCAATGTGTCCGGTATTCGGAACCGAACCAGCGGAACTCTCTCACTTTTTCGGGCTGAGTGACAGGCTGGAAGATCTTCCCGCGGCGCCGTCCCTAACTCGGCGCCGAAGATCCTCGATACTCATGGAAAGAGACGCACCAGCAGAGGAACTTGCCGCGAGTGGCGATCGGCAAACATGTCCAGAAGGGAGCTTTCATGACCAACTTGGACGGCATCGAGATCAGCGAACACGAACTCCGTGACGAGATCTTCACGCCTGAAGCCACCGCCTTCGTGGGCGACCTCGTGCGAACCTTCCGAGACCGTCGCATCGAGCTGCTTCGGAGTCGGCGTATCCGTCAGGAGAAGTTCGACACCGGTCTGCGACCCGACTTCCTGCCCGAGACCGCCGAGATTCGGTCTGGCACGTGGACGGTGTCCGCGCCTCCCAAGGACCTGCTCGACCGTCGCGTCGAGATCACCGGCCCGCCCGAGCGAAAAATGATGATTAATGCCCTGAACTCCGGCGCTCGGGTGTTCATGGCTGATTTTGAAGATTCGAGTTCCCCAACCTGGGACAACATGCTCAACGGCCAGGTCAACATTCGTGACGCCATCCGCCATGACCTCACGCTGCGTCGCGACGGCAAGAGCTACGCCATCAACGACGAGATCGCCACCCTGGTCATCCGGCCCCGCGGTTGGCATCTTCCCGAGCGTCACGTGCAGGTCGATGGTCGCCCGGCGGCCGCCAGTCTCGTCGACTTCGGCCTCATCTTCTTCCACAACGTCCGTGAGGCCCTCGACCGCGGAACAGCGCCGTACTTCTACCTCCCGAAGCTCGAGAACCACCATGAGGCCCGGCTCTGGAATGACGTGTTCTGCCACGCTCAAGACGCCCTCGGCGTGCCCCGCGGTTCGATCAAGGCCACCGTGCTCATCGAGACGATCACCGCTGCATTCGAGATGGACGAGATCCTCTATGAGTTGCGTGAACACTCGGCTGGTCTGAACGCCGGCCGTTGGGACTACATCTTCTCAGTGGCCAAAAAGTTCAACGCCGACCCGGCATTCGTCCTACCCGACCGGGCCGATGTCACCATGACGACGCCGTTCATGCGTGCCTACACCGAGCTCATGGTGGCCACCTGCCACAAGCGGAGCGCCCACGCCATTGGCGGGATGGCGGCCTTCATTCCCAACCGTCGTGACCCCGAGGTCACCGCCCAGGCCCTCACCAAGGTGAAGGAAGACAAGCGGCGCGAAGCAAACGACGGTTGCGACGGTACGTGGGTGGCCCACCCCGACCTGGTCACGGTGGCCGAAATCGAGTTCAACGCCATTCTGGGCCAAGGCCTCAACCAGGTTGATCGTCAGCGACCCGACGTCCGGGTCACCGGCGATGACCTGCTCTCCGTCGATGAAACCGGCGGCCAGATCACCCGGGCCGGCCTCGAGACCAACGTGTACGTCGGCCTTCGCTACCTCGCCTCCTGGTTGTCCGGTAGCGGCGCAGCGGCCATCAACAATCTCATGGAAGATGCGGCCACCGCCGAGATCAGTCGAGCCCAGATCTGGCAGTGGATCCGCCACAGCCGAGCCCTCGAAGATGGAACCACGGTGACCACCGCGCTGGTCCGCTCCACGATCGACGCCCAGATGGCAGCCATCGCCGAGGACCTCGGTAGCGAAACATTCGACGCGTTGCCGTTCGACGAGGCCCGGTCGGTGTTCGAGGAGGTGGCCCTGTCTTCGGAATTCATCGAGTTCCTCACCCTGCCCGCCTACGAGCTCCTCGACTGACGAACCGGTCCCTTACGGGCAGGCGCCCCTTACGGACAGGCGCCTCCCGACAACCCCTCTACCCAAATCCCGATCGGACCCCGGCACCCGCCGATGGTCCTCCACGAAAGCGAGTTAGAGATGCGAAACACCTTCGACGACCAGGTCGCAACCCTGGAGAAGGACTGGAACGAGAACCCACGCTGGAAGGACACCGTCCGCGACTACACCGCGGCCGATGTCGTCCGTCTGCGTGGATCCTTCCTTCCCGAGTGCTCAATCGCCCGTCACGGTGCCGAGGTGCTGTGGGAGAAGATGCACGACACGGACTACGTCCATGCACTGGGGGCCATGACCGGCGGTCAGGCCATCCAGTACGTCAAGGGTGGCCTTCCAGCGTTGTACCTGTCGGGCTGGCAGGTGGCCGGTGACGCCAACCTCGCTGGTCAGGTGTACCCGGACCAGAGCCTCTATCCGTCCAACTCGGTGCCAGCCGTCGTCGAGCGCCTCAACAACGCCCTACGTCGCGCCGACCAGATCGAATGGTCCGAGAACAAGGGCGAGATGCTGCGGGACTGGATGGTTCCAATCGTGGCCGACGCCGAGGCCGGCTTCGGTGGTGCCCTCAACGTCTACGAGCTCATGAAGCGAATGCTTCGAGCCGGAGCGGCAGGCGTGCACTTCGAGGACCAGTTGGCCTCGGAGAAGAAGTGTGGCCACATGGGTGGGAAGGTCCTGATCCCCACCCAGCAGCACGTACGAACCCTGACCGCGGCCCGTCTGGCCGCCGATGTCCTCGGCGTTCCGTCCATCCTCATCGCCCGGACCGATGCCCTGGCTGCAAACCTCATCACCAGCGACGTCGACGACCGCGACAAGCCCTTCCTGAACGGCGAACGGACCGCCGAAGGATTCTTTGGGACCGAGCCGGGGATGGCCACGCCGATTTCCCGTGCGTTGGCCTATGCCCCGTACAGCGACCTCATCTGGTGTGAGACCGGCACGCCGGACCTTGACCAGGCCAAAGAGTTCGCCGACGCCGTGCATGCCAAGTTCCCCGGGAAAATGCTGGCCTACAACTGCTCGCCTTCCTTCAACTGGAGGTCGGCACTAGACGACGACACGATCGCCAAGTTCCAGAGCGAGCTCGGAAAGATGGGCTACAAGTTCCAGTTCATCACCTTGGCTGGCTGGCATGCCCTGAACGCCTCGGCGTTCGAACTGGCCAAGGGCTACACGGAGTCAGACATGACCGCCTACGTCGCCCTGCAGCAGGCCGAGTTCGGCATGGAGGACGACGGCTACACGGCCACCCGCCACCAGCGAGAGGTCGGTGCCGGCTACTTCGACGACGTGGCCACCGTGATCTCCGGTGGCACCGCCTCGACACTGGCCCTCGAGGGTTCCACCGAGGAAGAGCAGTTCTAGGACCGGCACTGGGCATCTGACGGCGCCCCTCACAGGCGTAGTCACCACGCGCGGTACGACCCCGACCCTGGCCGGGGTCGTACCGCGTCCGGAACCCAGTCCCCTAGCGTCACACCGTGCCCGGTCGACCCCCTCTCCGCGTCACCGTGCTGGCGGTCATGACCGCCGTGGCCCTCCTTGCAGGTGCCGTGCCAGCGGGTGCCGTCGGAAATGGGAGCGGCGGCTCGACTGAGGCGAGGATCGTGAAGGGCCCCGACGAAGTGCTGCTTCCCGTAGTGGGCCGGTTCGCCGGCTCGACGGTGGTAAGTGGCACGTGTGGCCGTGAGGTCGTCTACGAGGATGGTGTTCCCGTCGACGCAGCATCGCCAATAGACGTGGTGCTTGATCCCGGTCACGGCGGCCCCGAGACCGGTTCGGTGGGGGCCAACGGCCTTGTCGAGCGAGACCTAAACCTCATAGTGGCGTTCCACACGAAGCTGGCCCTCGAGGAAATGGGCCACACGGTGGCCCTGACGAGGCGACGCGACCTCCACATGCCCATCCGTCAACGGACGGCAATCGCCCGAGCGCTCGACCCGCGGGCGTTCGTCTCCATTCACCACAATGGGGGCGCGGTCAAACGATCCGAGATGCCAGGGACCGAGGCATTCCACCAGATCGACGTCCCGGAGTCGCAACGCCTGGCTGGCCTGTTGTTCGAAGAGGTCCAGGCCGTCTTTACCGGCTACTGGGTGCCGTGGGTCAGCACTTACCACCAAGGAGTATCGGCCCGTCTGCGCGAGCAGCGCACCGATACCTACGGAGTGCTGAGGATGACCCGCGGCATTCCGTCAGCCATTGTCGAGGGCCTCTACCTGTCCAACCCGCCCGAGGCCCAATTGCTGGCCCTGCCGGAGATCCAACAGGCTGAGGGGAAGGCCATCGCCACGGCTATCGACCGGTTCCTAACCACCGAGGATCCCGGTTCGGGTTTCAAGCCCGAATTCTACGATCCGCACACCACGGGAACCGGCACGGCCCGGGGTTGTGAGGACATCACCTACACCGAGCCGGTCGAGATCACCACCGGCTTCACCGCAAGCGAGCACGCCGACCTCCTAGCCACCGCCCGCTCCATGGGCCGATCAGTCGACTGGCTAATCCGCTTCGGGGTGTACACGTTGAAGTTCCTGGGCGACCTGCCCGGAGCAGTGACGGTCGTTCCGTTGGCCGAAGAAGACCGGCCTGATGCCTACGGTCCGGTCACCGAATCGGTCACATGGGATCAAGCAGAGCAAGTCGTCCTGGTGCGCATGGCCGAGGCCTACGGGCTGACCCGCACCGAGGTTCAGAAGTTGGCCACCTCTCTCATGGTCTTCCTGGCCAATCTCCCCCCGACCCAGGACCCCGCCTAGGTCCGGTCCGGAGTGATCAGGACCAGCCGCCGCGGCGTTCGGCCTTGCGGGCGCCACGCTGGCGTTTGGCTTCCAGGCGCCGCTCCACCGCACCACGCCGTGGCCGGGTCGGTCGGCGTACTGCCTGTTCCACCAGCGCCTCCTTCAGGCGTCGCTCGATTTCGTCGAGTGCCCGCTCACGGTTCCGAACCTGAGAGCGGTGCCGGTCGACTACCACCCGCACCGTGGCCCCCAGTCGACGCACAAGGCGGGCACGGATCTGATCGTCGATCCCCCGGGCTGACGTCAGGTCCAGCTCGGCCTCCACACGGGTGTTGGCCCGGTTGGCGTGCTGACCACCGGGGCCACCTGACGGCCCGAAACGCCAACGCACCTCCTCGGCCGGCACCCGGCAACCCGGACCCGCCCACAGCGTTCGATCTCCGTCGGCCACGCTCCGACGCTACGGCCCGGCGTGCCATCGGCTGGCGGATCCTGCCGACTGGCCCTTGCCGGTCCGATCCTGCTGGACTCCGGCGATGACCGACGGCCGCCGACCACTGCGTTTCGTGGTAATCGGTGCCGGAATGGCTGGGATACTGGCGGTCATCCGCCTGCGGGATCGAGGCTTCGAAGACATCGCCGTCTACGAGAAGGCTGACCGCCTAGGCGGCACCTGGAGGGAGAACAACTACCCCGGTGTGGCGTGTGACGTGCCATCCATCCTCTACAGCTACTCGTTCGCCCCTAACCCCGAGTGGACGCACCGCTTTTCACCAGGGGCCGAGATTCAGTCCTATCTAGAGGACGTGGCCCGACGCTTCGACGTCGAACGGTCCATCACCTACGGCCAGGAGGTCGTCCACGCCGAGCACGACGGCGACCGATGGCACCTCCGGACCGCCTCAGGACGAACCGACGTGGCCGATGTAGTCATCGGGGCAACCGGCGTACTCCACCATCCGTTCGTTCCCGGCCTCAAAGGCCTGGACGACTTCGCCGGCGACCTAGTCCACACCGCCCGATGGGATGCATCGGTTCTGCTGAACGGCCGGAAGGTCGGCATCATCGGTACCGGCTCTTCAGCGGTCCAGACGGTCGGCGCGGTGGTGGACGGGGTGGGTGAACTGACCCTCTTCCAGAGGTCGGCCCAGTGGGTGCTACCGCAGGACAATCCGGCTTACACCGAGGAGGAGAAGGCCGGTTTCCGGGCCGACCCCGACTCACAGCGCCGACTCCACGACGAGATCTCCGAACTATTCGCCGACGGGTTCGCCAACGCCGTGGTTGACGCCGACTCCCCGATACTCGCCCACATCGCCGAACTCTGCCGCGACCACCTCGAGACAGTGGTCGACGTCGACCTACGGACCCGGCTAACCCCGGACCATCGGGCCGCCTGCAAGCGACTCGTCATCTCCGGAGACTTCTACGAAGCCATCCAACGACCCCACGTCCGTCTCGTCGACGCAGACATCGACCGGATCGAAGCGGGAGGAATCCGCACCACTGACGGCGTGCTCCACGAACTGGACGTCTTGGTGCTGGCCACCGGCTTCCGAGTGGACCGCTTCATGCGACCCATGGAGGTGGTGGGACCGATCGGCGACCGCCTATCTGAAGCATGGGCCGAACGGCCCACGGCCTACCTTTCAATCGCCGTGCCGGGACTGCCCAACCTGTTCATGTTGAATGGCCCCAACGGTCCCGTCGGAAATTTCTCTCTGATCGAGGTGGCCGAACTGCAGATGGAGTACGTACTCCAACTGGTTGACCGGATTGCCGACGGCACGTGCCGTCTGGTCTCGCCGTCAACTGACGCCACCGAGGCCCACGAGGAGGCCCGGACGGTGGCAGCCGGAAAGACGGTGTGGGCCACCGGTTGCAACAGCTGGTACCTGGACGACCGGGGGGTGCCCATGGTCTGGCCGTGGTCGTTCCGTGAGTTCCAGGCTCGGATGGCCGCCCCCGAGATGGACGCCTACGTCCTGACCGACTGAACCTCGGGGGAAAACCGACCTTCGGGGACAGCGTCCGATTGGCAACGGGGCTGCCCGGCGTCAGACTCTCCGCTGTGGAAGCCAACCACTTTCTCTCCAGCTACTACCCGGATACCTCCTACGGGGGTAAGCGCCTGTTCGACGACATGGTCGAGCAGGCCGTGACCGCCGAGCGCCTCGGCTACCGGGGAGTCACGCTGCCCGAGCACCACCTCATCAACGTGCTGCTCATGCCGGCGCCGTTGCAGATGGCGGTCAAGTTGGCATGCGAGACCGAACACCTCGAACTGGTGACCTCGGTAGCCGTCCTTCCGCTACACGACATGCGAATGTTCGCCGGTGAGGTCGTCCAGGCCGACATCCTCACCGACGGCCGACTGGTGCTCGGCGTGGGTCGTGGCGCCTTCGCCTACGAGATGGCCCGCCTCGGTACCCCAATCGTCGAATCCAAGGCCAAGTTCGACGAAAGCCTCGATGTCCTCATCGCCCTACTCACCGAGGAGGAGGTCTCATGGGACGGCGAGTACTACCGGTTCGAACCGATGACCGTGATGCCCCGTCCCATGACCCAACCCATGCCGAAGCTGATGGTGGCGGTCATGAATCCATCAGGGATTGCCGCCTGCACGAAGCGGGGGTTCGACATCCAGACCACCCCGCTGGCCGGCCGGCCCGAGTTGTTCCAGGCCCAGGTCGCCGCCCACAAGGAGGCCAAGGCCGAGATGGGCGACGCTGGGCGCCACCTCCGAATCATGATGTCAAGGGTCGCGTACTGCACCGGGTCCGAGGCCGAGACCCGGCGGATGGTTCAGATGGCCCACGACTACTACAGCCGGTTCGACAACGTGTTCACCGGACCGGGCATCGTTAGTCACGGTGACGTGGCACAGCTCCCCCGCGACCAGAGCATCGAAGAACTCGAGGAGAACCTGGTCATCTGCCAGGCCGACGAGATGGTCGACCGACTGGCCCTGTACGCCGCGGCGGGCATCGACGAATTGATCCTGAGTTCCAACCTTGGCCAACACCAGGGCGAGCACCTCGAGGCCATGGAACGCTTCGCCAGCGACGTCCTCCCCCACCTACAACGGATCGCCGCTGCCGCCTGAGGCAGAATCCGTTAGATCCAGCCACCAGATCACGCCCCATTCAGGAGGAAACCCATGCCCATCATCCGAGTCGAGATGTTTCCCGGTCGAACCATCGACCAGAAACGCGACCTGGCCCGCGAGCTCACTGACGGTTTCGTCCGGGCGTGCGGCGGGGCCGGCGAGAAGCTCCACGTTGTCATCACCGAGGTAGAGCGCGAGAACTGGGGCGTCGGTGGCGAGCTGATGTCCGACAAGTAAGTCAGCCGACCGGCAAGGGGAGCAACACCATGGGTGCCATCGAGGTCTCGTACACCGTCTCCGGTGAGGGGCCACCGCTCTACATGGTCCACGGGATCGGCAGCCGCCGAGAAACGTGGGATGGACTGCTCCCCGGGCTCGAAGAGCACTTCACCTGCGTTCGTTACGACTTGCGGGGCCACGGTGCGAGCCCGATCCCACCGGTGCCGTACACCCTCGACGATCTGGTCGATGACCTCGAAGCGTTGCGTCAGCGGTTGGGCCACGACCGAATCCACGTGATCGGCCATTCCCTCGGCGGACAGATTGGCCCGGCCTACGCGCTGGCCTACCCGGGTCACACGGCCAGCGTGGTCCTGCTCTCGACGGCCGCTGGTCGCACCGAGGACGACAGTGCCAAAGTTGAGGGCGTGGTGGCCAAAATGCGAGCCGAGGGCGTCGAACCGGTACTGGGGGCGTTACTGGACCGCTGGTATTCCGATGAGTTCATCGTGGCGAGACCCGATGCCATAGAACACCGGATCCAGCAGGTGCTAGGCACCCCGGAGGAAGTCTTCCTCAGTGTGTTTGATGTCTACGCCGGGGCCGAGATGGGGCCGTGGCTACATGAGGTGGCGTGCCCGTGTCTGGTCATGACCGGCGAGTTCGACGGCGGCTGCAACCCCCGGTTGAACCAGTTCATCGCCGACGAGCTGCCGGACGCCGAACTGGTGATCCTCGAGAACCTGAAGCACTCGATACTGATCGAGGCGCCCGACCGGGTACTCGGCCCCGTGAAGAACTTTCTTCTACGCCACCGCGACGCCTGAGCTCGTTGTAGTGGCCGGCGTCAACCTCGGCGAGCCACCACCCGGATGCCACCGAGCTTCCCACCGGCAAATAGCCGCACCATCGTCTCGTAGAAGCCACACATGGTTTCGAACACCGCTTCTCCGTGCACACGAAGGTGCCGTTCCCGCTGCTTGACGTACTCGGCCAGACGGATCTGGGTAAAGGCGGTCCAGTCGTCGGTCATGTCGTCCATGACCACCACCTCAAAGCCGGCTTCCACAAGGTCCCGGCGGTACCGGTCGCTACTGGTCAGTTCGTTGGCGAAGAGTTCGGATGACAACCGTGCCCGCTCGGTGCCGTCGAACGGCCGACGTTCGTAGAGGTCCTCAGCGTAGAAAAAGCCACTATCGGCCAGCAATGTCCGACAACGATCGAGCAGGACCCCTCGACCGGGGATGTGGTACAGCGCCAGCCAACTCGCGATGGCGTCAAATCGGGTGCCGGCCAATGGGTGGGTCAGGAAGTCGCCGCACACGTGGCTGACCCGGTCGGCGAGGCCGCACCGCTGCGTGAGGTTGACGGCCACCAGGTGGTGATCCTCCTGGAGTTCGAGAGCGGTCACCGCGGCTCCGGAAGCCGCCGCAAGGTGTCGGGCCGGTCCACCGAAGCCCGAACCGATCTCCAGGACGGAGCTCTCAGCACCGATTCCCATCATCCGGATGGCCTCGTCCACCGCGTCGGTGCCGTGGTAATGGAGCTGATCGAATGCCGTCAGGTCGTTGGCCTGGAGCGGCTCGCCCTCGACCTTGCCGAGTTCACGGAGTTCGTTGACCACCCGGTCGACGTGGTGGTAGAGCCCCATGCTCTTAATGGCGGCATCTCGCTCGTCCCTTACTGAATCGTTCATCGCTGATGTACCGGTCCAATAGTGGATGTAGTCAATGGTGGCGCCCCCGGCAGGATTTGAACCTGCGACAAGTGGATTAGAAGGCCACTGCTCTATCCGGGCTGAGCTACGGGGGCTGGTGCCTTCGAGGCTACTGCCGGCCCCGGAAGCGTCCGGGTCTGACCTCGTCGAGGACTAGGCCAGCGAAAACCGCTGATGGGTGACCGCCGAGGGCCAGGTCCGCTGTCAGGCGACCGGCTCCAGCTGAAGTCTGGATGCCGGTGCCACCTTGGCCCACGCACCACACAAACGTCGGGTGGTCGGGGTCCGGGCCGATCACCATGGAGCGGTCGGGGGCAAACGTCCGCAGGCCAACCCACGCTGAGTTGACCGAACGGATGCCCAGCGTGGTCGCCTCGTTGACTCGATCGATGGCCAGCGCCACGTCAAGTTCCTCAGGCTTCGGGTCACACGGTTCGGACGGATTCTCCTCGGCCAGCGAGCAGAGCATTTGCGAACCGTCATCGCGCAGATACCACTGGTGACCGATATCGCCGACAAACGCCCAGCCGGCGGTGTCCAGACCGGGTCCGTCGACCATGAACGCTGTTCGGCGGAACGGTTGTAGACCGACCGGAGAAACTCCCGCAGTTGCGGCCACCTGGTCACCCCACGCCCCGGCGCAGTTCACGACCACATCGGCGCCCATTGGCCCGTCCGTGGTATCGAGACGCCAGCCCTTCCCATCCGGGGCCGCGGCATCCACCCGAGTCGACGTGGCGATCCGCCCACCGGCCCGTCGAAATCCCCGGACGAACGACTGGTGGAGAGCCCCGACATCAATGTCAGCACTGTCCGGCTCGACGAGGGCCCGGTACACCCGCTCACGTCGTAACGGCGGGAACAAACGCATGGCCTCGTCGATGCCGACCTCGACGGTCGGTGTGGTGGCCGAACCAATTCCTTCGGCCAGCATCTGATCGACGGATGCATCCTGCTCGACGGTGCCCACGTGCAGGACCGGTCGATGGGCCAGCAGTGGGGCATCGACCAGGTCGTCCGGGGTATGGCGGAGGTGGTCAAGGCTGGCCGAACTCAGGATCCGCATCGACGGTGTCCCGAGATTCTCCAACAGCAGAGCGGCGGACCGACCGGTGGTGTGGTGGGCCAGCATGGCCTCCATCTCAAGGAGCACAACGTCGAGATCCGGGTCCCCCTGGAGGAGGTGGTGGGCGACGCTCACGCCAGCGATGCCCCCACCGATGACCACCACCTTCGTTGCTCCACTGTCTGCCACTGAGGCAGGATCGCACATCTCTGAGGTGGCCGACGACCTCCGGGAACGACCCTCCCGGAGACGGAATCGGGGCGGCGACCGTGTGCACAGGCCGTAACATGACTCCCACTTGGTGGCCGTAGCTCAGTTGGTTAGAGCACCTGGTTGTGGTCCAGGATGTCGGGGGTTCGAATCCCCTCGGTCACCCCATGCGGTCCAGTCCTCTGGTCGGTCGACTAAACGGGCGCCGGTAGTGTTGGGCGCCGCAAGCGCCTCTAGCTCAATTGGCAGAGCATCGGACTCTTAATCCGCAGGTTCTGGGTTCGAGTCCCAGGGGGCGCACCACCAATAACCAAACTCTGCCTGTGTTGAGGCAGAGGCTTGGCGGCCACCGTGTTTGCCTCGGTTCTTCCCGAACCGGTTCGGCTAGGCCAGTTCAAGCGCTGCTTAACGGCTGAAGCCTGCGGTATCCCTATCCAAGGCCCAGATGCCGTGGGGGGCCGACGGGAAGAACGCCATAGTGCGCTCCTCCAGCAACTCCATGCCCAGTCGTCGGGCTACGGCCTGGGATGGTCCGTTGTCGGGGAGGATGCACGAGAAGATCCGGTCCAGGTCCAGTTCCTCGAATGCGTACCGGATGGCCGCGGCACCGGCCTCCGTGGCGTAGCCCCTCCCCCAGTGATCGGGGTGGAGCGTCCAGCCGACCTCCACGCCCGGCCAGTCCGGACGCTCGGGACGGTGGAGGCCTGCCCGGCCCAGAAAGACTCCCGTGGACCGCTCCTCCAGCGCCCACTGTCCGGTTCCCCGGAGCACCCACTGGCCCAGGAATCCAGCGATCTGCTGCCAGGCGTCGCTCCGGTCCAGGCTCTCCGGGAGGTGCAGCCAGCGTCGCACCTCCGGGCTGTCCAGCACGGCGAAGTAGTCGTCCACGTCGTCATCCTTGAGCGGGCGTAGAACAAGCCTTTCGGTCTCAAGCGTCGGGCAGGCCACCATGCGCTGAGTTTGCCACCCGACCGGCAGGGTGATCCCCGCACGCCAGTCAGAGCTACTATCCGGCGATGAAAATTATTGATTACTACCTGGAGTCCTGGCGTCGTTTCCGAGATTTACAGGGCCGGACCACACGACCCGCTTTTTGGTGGCCGTTCCTCATTCACCCCATTGTGTTCTTGGTTCTAGGGGGAATCTTCGCCGCCATTTTTGGTCTCAGTACCGATCAGACCGGACCGGAGATCGTGTACGCCATTGCCTATGTCTGGGTGTTGATCACATTGGGTGTACGTCGCCTACATGACATAGGTCGAAAAGGAACATGGCTCCTACTTGGACTCGTGCCCTTCGGAAATCTGGTGCTTCTGTATTGGCTTGTTCAGCCGAGCACTTCCGAGACCAACGAGTAACTTTCCCAGTAAATACAGGGTCCCACCTCCGGAAGTCGTCGCCGGGCTGACCGGCGAGCGTGTCACCAGGAAGATCCGGGCCTCTTAGGCCAGACTGGAAACATGGACGACCCCGACCGGTACACCACCGCCAACCCCGGAGGCGGCCGCCACCTCATGTGGGTGGTCAAGGGGGCCTTGGTAGCCAGTCTCCTGGCCGGCCTGCTGTTTCCCGGCATTCCCGGTGTGGCCGGCAAGGGCTGGCCTGAACGATGCGTCGGCTACCCCATCTCGGCCTTGGTGGTTCCTGCCATCTGGGTGCTCCGGGGCCGCCGTGGCCGGTACCCGTATCTGGCCGACGCCCTGCTGGTCGTGCCGTTCGTCCTGGACCTCCTGGGCAACCTCGTGAACCTGTTCGACACCATGGAGCAGTTCGACGATGTACTCCACTTCGTGAACTGGACGTTCTTGGTGGCAGCGCTGGTCCTCTTCGTGGCCCCAGCCGGGCTGGCCCGCTGGAACCTCGTGCTCATGGGGTCCGGCTTCGGGGCACTGGCCATCATCGCCTGGGAGGGCGTGGAGTGGATCATCCAGGAGATGGGGACCACTGGCCTGGAGCTCACCTACGACGACACGGTCGGGGACCTGCTGCTGTCGACGGCCGGCGGGGTGCTGGGTGCCCTGGTGACGGCCAACCTGCTGGCAAGGAGGTCAGCGGACAGTTCGCAGGTCGCCGGTTAAGAAGCAACGAGATCCGGACCCTCCGCACCGCTGACCTGACCTAGCTCATCTACCTCAAGACCCCATTTGGGCTGTGCCGAGAGGCTGCGTACCTCTGTTCTTGGGTTCTGCGTCCCTCTCCAGGGGGTGCACCCATATAGATGAAATCCAAGTCTCACCTGACGGCGTGCAACTAACGGCCGATACAGGGCCCTCCCCTACGGTGAGGACATGCGGGTGTGGATGGTGCTGGCGCTTCTGGCCATGGGGCTCGGCTGTTCTGAGGAGCCACCGGAACAACCGCAGGCGACAACGACAGCGCCTCCGACGACAGTGCCTCCGACGACCATGACCCGTGCTCCTGCCACAACCCGTGCAACAACTACAACTGTCGCACCGCACGGATCAGCCCAGAACCCGTTTCCAATTGGTCAAAACGTGAGGATTGGTGGCGGGTGGTCACTCAAGGTCCTCAAGGCAGCCAATATTCTTAGCCGTACTGATCCAGGTCGGCCAGCCAAGCCAGCTGACGCTCTCGTTGTCGTCGTTGACCTGGAGATGTCGTACATGGGTGAGGGTGAGAGTTTCGCCATGAAGGCCCTAGGAAATTTGAAAGCTGTTGGAACATCGAGCCGCCTGTACTCCTATTACAGAGGCCACTGCACCGATAATCTCCTGTGGCAACTGGAGATGTTTCTCGCTAGGGGCCAGGTCACCGGTCAAATATGTTTCGTAGTTCAAGACTCGGATGCCGACAGCCTCGTGATGTTCCTAGATGCCTCGTACGACCAAGACGACCGGGCCTTCTTCTCTATCCGGTAGTTCAGATCCCCTGCGGTACGTCAGACGACTAACACCTGACTCGCGTACCTGTGGCCTGTAGAGCCGGGTCGTGGTGCCGGATCGTGGACAATCAGTCCCGACGACGATCCACCACCACCGAAACTACAACGACTGCAATGCCGGCTACTCCGACTACGAGGCCGGAGGGGAGCCTCGCCATTCTGGCGTCGTGACATGGCGGCGTGTTGGCGTAGACGAGCTCGCCACCGTCGGAGTAGTGGACCTTGGTGGGAACGAGCACGCTGCCACACGGGTCGGAGAACTTTGAAGAGACCGGGGTCAGCAGGAGCGCCAGGGAGATGGCGATCCCCAGAGCACCCATGACAGCCGGAAAGACCTTGATCCTCATGGCGTTGAAACTACCGCTGAAACGGGCGGCAAGTTATGGATCCCGGTCACTAAATAGCCGGCTCAGCCTCGCTCGATGGCACGCACGTCCTCAACTCTCAGGGTGTCCGCTGCCTGGCGTCGGCCTGTGGTTAAGGGCGGTTCCAGGCCGCTTCGACAACAGCGGCTTCTGTGGGTCGTGTCCCACTATCGACGGATCAACTACCTAACAGTCACCAAGGTCGGGACTGCCGCCGAGAATCCGGCCGCATCGACGGAACCGGCCGTCCCGTCGTAACCAACAGTTTCAACCACACCAGAAACGGTGCCAGGAAGACCGGCACCATCCCAGGCTGCATAGACAGTCCTGCCGTCCGGCATGTCGAATCGGACCAAGCTTTCCCCTGCCCAGGACGCAGACGTGAAGTCGCCGACCGTCTCGGCGAGGAGAAGGAACGCAGAATCCGACTCTATGCCTGGCCCACCGGTCGGGTCGTGGGGACCGACATTGAAGATTCGGGAGGCCCCATCGGCAAAAGCCGTGGCAAAACCGGTGAGAGTTTCCTGTCCAAGCTCATCACCTGTCGGAATCATCTGTCCTGGCTCGGGCCAAGTTGAAACGAGGGCTTCGGTAATCCAGTACTCGGCACCTACATGGCCCGTCTCGTCGAGAAGAGTCCGGTAGTCATCGGAAAAGAAGGAGTGGTCAGAGCCAATCGAGTGGATGTTGCCTACGTGGAAGAACCCGGCAGCCGACTCGAGGACCGGTGTCCAGAAATCGGTAAAGGACGGCTGCATGCCTGCCTGCCCACCTGTCAGCACCGTGGCTTCAGGATCGGCAGTTGTGATCGTTTCGAACGCAAGGCGAAGCATCGACAGGTAGTCGGCTGAAGTCCCTTGGAAGAAGTAGCCGTGGCCTCCCTGCATCGACGGTTCGTTGGCCACCTCCCAGTGGCGTATCGGGTATGCGAGGCCCGGCATGTCCTCGACACCATCTCCGTCGTAACGCTCCACCACGGCGGTCAGCCAACCAACGAACCTCGTTTCATCGCAGGGAGCAAACAACTTGGTCGGCAATCTGCGTAGTACCGGCTGGACCTCTGGGTCGTATGCGTGGCAGTTCTCCTGATCCCATTGAGCGAAGGGCCAGAGAGTGCCAAGAATCGCCAGTCGACGATCTTGCCAGGTCTTCACGTGCCAATCGATCCAGCCCCAGTCCCACCGGTCGGGTGTGGGTTGAATTTCTGACCAGAGGAATCCGCCGGGATGCGGGCGGATCCATCCACCGGGAACGTCGAATTCCTGGCCGAGTACACCAAAGCGACTCGACCCAACATCGTTTGGCCACGGAAGCGGCCCAACAGTCGTCGTCGTAGGCGCCACAGTCGTCGTAGACGCAGCGGTAGTCGTAGGCGCCACAGTCGTCGTAGACGCAGCGGTAGTCGC
>JAAZZG010000001.1:0-185079 GCA_014237715.1 Acidimicrobiales bacterium | reverse complement strand
CGCAGGCGCCACAGTCGTCGTAGACGCAGCGGTAGTCGCAGGCGCCACAGTCGTCGTAGACGCAGCGGTAGTCGCAGGCGCCACAGTCGTCGCACTCCCGCCGCATCCGGCGGCAAAGAACGCCAGAACAACCACGCTTGCCAGAATCTTGTTACCGGTCATAGCCAGTTACTTTCTCTCTTCGCTTCGCACGGGACCAAATCAAGTCTCCAGAAGGGCAGACAAGTCCCGATCGCCGAGTCCGGATGCACTACAACAGGATCGTTTCCCTCGGGGGGGGTGAAGCTCATCATTCGGCGACACTCATAGAGGCCCCGGTGTCGGCCCACCCCTCAAAGATCGGTTGACGACCCCCTCTGGGAGTGAGACCCTCATCGGCGAGCGGCGGCGCGGGCCGTCGCCGGATCGGAAGGTGGCAACCATGGCCCTATACGTAATCGAACGATCGATGCCGGGCCTAGGAGCAATGGGCCCTGAGGAGTTGCAGGGCGCTGCGGCACACTCGAACGAGACCCTGGAGGCAATGCGGGCTGAGGGTAAGGACATCACCTGGAGGCATTCCTACGGGACGGCAGACAAGTCCTTTTGCATCTACGAGGCGGCCGACGAGGGCCTCGTGCAAGAACATTCCGAACGGAGCGGCTTTCCGGCCGACGTCATCTCTGAGGTCGGAGGGATCATCGGGCCGGAGACTGCCGACAGCTGAGCACAGCGGTCACCGCGCGGAGCCGGCGTCAAGATCGAACTTCAACCACCTATCGACGCCGAGGAAACCCGCTACCCGTTCGCGAACCTTGACCAGGCAAGGCAACGGCCAATCAAAGAGGCACGGATTGTCCGTAAGACGGGTTGGCCAGGGCGGCTAGAGAGCCGCCCCCTGAGTGTCCGTCTTGAGGACGAACACCTGGATAACGCGATGTTCGGCCCTCTTGCGGTACTTCGCGTACCCCGAGTAGACGGTGCTGGCTAGATCAAAGATCTGATCCGTTTCGGTTTCGTCTGCCCGACGGGCCACCACTTCCACGGTGCAGTCTCGGTATCCGATAGTTGCTGATGGATCGGCTTCAAGGTTGTACACCCAGCTCGGCGTGTTCTTCTGGCCGTAGTTGGATCCGATCACCGCCAGGTCTTCTCCCACCGGAATGCCGAGAAGTGGCATGGTTCGGCGGTTCCCGGTCTTTGCCCCAGTTGTAGTCACCATTATCACCGGGAGTCCAGCGACCAGGGTCGGGATGGTCAAGCGGCCTCCAGTGGCCTTGAACAACACTTTGTCCGGCTGGTAGAGGGTTCTGGAAAACAACCACGCCCCTGGCCGACTCGATCCCACCGCCTGGACAAGCCGTTGAAAAACGTTGGCCGATTTCACTTCGAGACCTAACTCGCTTACTGCACCCATAGCTCACCTCCTGCTCAATAAGTTAACCATCAGGTGGCACCCCAGCCCTTCTCATAGCGTCACCGGAAGCTTCAACCCACTGAAATTTGTCCATCAGCGACGACAACGAGTCACCCGTCGGCCTCCCAATGTTCACGGGTACCCCGATGCACGAATACTTCTGCCAGGTTGCCGAACTCAGCGCCAGCGTCGCGGTGCAGACATCGACAACACCGCCTTCCTACGAGGCATCGCGCACACCTCGCCTGAGATCGGGCCTGAACTCGGCCAGTCTGATCTGCAGCTGGAGGACCAAATGAACGAGACAAGGGCACTGCGGTTCGATATCGACTTTCATGGCGTGGGACTCGACCCCGAACGACAGTTCTCTTAGAGGTCGAGGACTTCACCAACGCGCCGCCACCCAGTGCCGTCATGGCGTCGAACCACTCGACCGGGGACACCGACCACCACTGAGTGGTCTGGTATTTCACCGCGGACCACCGAGTTGGCCCCGACGACGACGTGAGCACCGATCCGCGCCCCTGGGAGGATCACTGCGCCGGACCCGATCCAACTTCCCGGACCAATGGTTACCGGCTTCTCGAAAGGCGCTTGCACCCCGATCGGAAGGTTTAGATCTTCGTAACCGTGGTTCTGGTCGGTGATGTAGACATTCATCCCCGTGTACACGTCGTCGCCGATGTCGATGGCCAAGTGCCCGACGATCGCCGTGCCCCGTCCGATGAGACAACGATCGCCAATGCGAACCACTGGCTCGATTGAGGTGGCCTCCCAGGTAGCCATTCCGGCCGACAGCGTCACGTGCGGGGCGATCAGAGTGTCACTCCCAATCCAGATCCACCGCTCGCCGAACACCGGTCCGGTCGGCCACCCAAGGATGCTGCCGTCGCCGAACCCGCCAAAGTTTCGGGCCGGCCGGTGGTTGGGACCCACTGCGGCGGCCCGGCTGGCAATGGCCGCCGCCCACCGAACCGCTGCTCCCGCCACTGACCAAGCAGCTGCCCTGAGTCCCAGCATGTCAGGAACCTAGATGCGTTTAGGGCCGACCGGTTCCGAGCCGTCCGGCTTTTCGGCTCCTTTTCCCGATCCGTCGCCGCTGCCAGCTCCAGGGGGAGTATCTGAAATCCCCCAACCTCCTTCGGGGCGATCATCCTCACAGGGGCGACACGCAACGGCCAGAGTGGTGTGAGCCACGCCGTGATCGGCAAGCAACCGTTCCACCGCAGCGGCTACCAACGAGAAGCGCAGCACTCCGGCCGAGGCCCTACGGGCATGGTGATGACCGTGTGATCCGGTCGCCAGGTGGCTCCTCCCTGCTAGTTGCTTCAGGATTCAGCCTTACCGTCCGAGGCTAGATTCGGTAACCATGGCAGACCGCGAGCCCCTCGCCTTCGACCGGCCCGAATGGCATGCCCAGGTCGATGAGGAGATCGTTGATCCTGAACTGGAGATCGTCGACCCCCACCACCACCTGTGGCAGATCCCCGGCGCCGACTACGTGCTGGAAAACCTCTGGGCCGACACCGGATCGGGCCATCGGGTCACCAGGACCGTCTTCATCGAATGCCACGCCGAGTACCGCGACGACGGGCCGGACCACCTCCGTCCGGTCGGCGAGACTGAATTCGTGGCCGGTCTGGCCGCCGAGAGCGAAGCGGGACCAGGTGCACGCATCGCCGGCATCGTGGCCTACGCCGACCTACGGCTAGGGGATCTACTGTCCGAAGTGCTCGATGCCCACGTGACAGCCGGCAACGGTCTATTCCGGGGAATCCGTCACGCCATCTCGCACCCCACCCACCCCGAGGTGCTAACTATTCCCGGGCGAGCACCGTCGGGGCTGGCCGCAGACGAGGGGTTCCGGAGCGGAGTTCGCCTGCTGGGCCGCCACGGGTACACCTATGAGAGCTGGCACTACCACTACCAACTCCCGGACTTCGTCGATCTGGCCCGTTCAGCCCCCGACACCACGATCATCCTCGACCACTTCGGCACCCCGTTGGGCGTCGGACCCTGGGCGACTCAGCGCGACGAGATCTTCGAGCAGTGGAAGATCGACATTGCCGAGGCAGCCCGCTGCCCCAACGTGGTGGCCAAGCTGGGCGGCCTGGCCATGCCCGACAACGGCTTTGACTGGCACCTTGCCGACTGTCCGCCGACGTCTGACGAGGTGGTGGCCGCCCACCGCGACCACTACCTGCACACCATCGACTGCTTTGGGCCCGAGCGGTGCATGTTTGAAAGCAACTTCCCGGTCGACAGGGTGTCGGTCTCGTACCACGTGCTCTACAACGCCTTCAAGAAGATGGTCGGCGACTTCACCGATAACGAACGTTCCGCGATGTTCTCCGGCACCGCCTCCCGCGTCTACGCACTCTGACCACGCAAGCAGGACGCCGACCCACATGCTCATCGCCGTCACCCGGGGGGTCAGCCCGGCCATTGCCGACTGTGAGCTGACCCACCTCGAACGCACCCCGATCGACGTCGACACCGCCCGGGAACAGCACACCGCCTACGAGGCGGCCTTGGCCGATCTGGGTTGCCGCATTGAGCGCCTACCGGTCGAACCCGGCCTGCCCGACTCGGTGTTCGTCGAGGACGTGGCCGTCGTGCTTGATGAGGTGGCCGTCATCACCCGGCCCGGCGCCGAATCCCGGCGTGACGAACGCTCCAGCATCGAACGGACGCTCGCGCCGTACCGACTCCTGGCTCGCATCACCTCGCCGGGAATCCTCGACGGTGGCGACGTGCTGGTTGCCGGTCGCGACGTCCACATCGGCATCACCAGTCGGAGCGACCTGGCAGCCATAGACCAGTTCCGGACCATCGTCGGCGACCACGGCTACCGCGTCCACGGAACCGCCGTCCGCGGCTGCCTGCACCTCAAGTCGGCGGTTACCGCCCTGGACGACGACACCCTGGTCCTCAATCCCGACCGGGTCGACGTTGGCGACCTGGGCGACCGGCGCTGCATCTCGGTCGATCCGTCAGAACCCGACGCGGCCAACGTCGTTAGGGTTGGTGGCACCGTGCTGGTCGCCGCCGCCTTCCCCCACACAGCGGAACGCATCTCTGCCGCCGGATTCACCGTGCGCACCGTCGAGGTGTCCGAACTGGCCAAGGCCGAGGGTGCCCTGACCTGCTGCAGTCTGCTCTTCGAGGTGAGCGCCACATGAGCGAGACTTCGACACCCACCCCGCTCGACGACCGGTCACTGGGTTGGCTGCGATACCTGCATCGCAAGGCCACCGCCCCTGACGACTGGAGTCGCAACGGTCAACCTCACCCCCACTGGGACGACCGCACCGGCGAACCGATGCTGTCGTGGCACCGGTTCGACCTCGTCGATTCCAGTTACGCCGTGGCCCTCATGGCCGACCGCACCCCGGCATGGCGGGAGCCCTACGCTGAAATCCTCGACGAGTTGGTCGAGCGCCACACATCGTGGTGGGCTGCCTCGGACTGGTTAACCCAGTTCGGCCCAGACCCCGACCGCTCCCGCTACCCAGAGGGTTGGCGCCCGCTCGTGCCCGAGCCCCTGTGGGGCGACTACGACGTGCCCGGTTGGACGGCCAACGGCATCGAGCCGTACGGCATCCAAATGGATCCCATAGCGGCGGACGGCATGTTGTTCTTCAAGGGCTTCTTCGGCCTACTGCTCGGGCTCCACCGCCACGTCACCGGCGATGACCGCTGGAACCAGCCATTCGACATGATCCGTGACGGCGAGCACACGTTCACTTGGACCCACTCCGCCATCTCCTCCCATCTAGCTGACCAATGGAGGAATCAACCGATCGGCGTGCACTGTGAGAACACCAAGATTTGGCCCTATTGACTAAGCGGCGCCGGCCTCGGTCTGAGGCTGCACGACACGCTCATGGGCACCGACCACCACCGGGTGTTCGACCCGTGGTGGGAGCACGCCACGGCCAACTATGTGACATGGCAGGACGGCCGACCCGTAGCCATGGACCTCTACTACGACCCGGTGGTCGACGAGCATGTGCCCAGCCCCATGGGGCTCCTGGCACCAGTCTGGTATCTAGCACCACAACGACCCGACGTTGCGCGTTCCGTCTGGGAAATGGCCGTGGCTCTCACCGGGCTGGACGGCGACGCCACTCCGGTCGGACTCGAGGATCCCAACTTCGCCTCGTTGTTGGCCATGCAGACCAGCGAGTTTGACAACGGAAGGATCCGCGAGCGGATGTGGGCGGTCCTCGACGACATCCACGAACCGACCTGGGACCACGACCTCGGCGAGTTCACGTTCGGATTCGGACTCGGCGAGCCACACCCGCGGGGTCAGTTGAACGCCAGGGTCATGGCCGGCTGGGTATGCCAACCGGGTGCCTGGAGTCGGATATTCGCCGAGAATCCCGTCGACCGGTTCACCGAACCGACGATCACCGGAGTGAACTTCCCCGACGTCGCGCTCAGCGAGGCCTGGTGGGACGGAGCGGTCCTCCATCTCGCCGCTCAACCTCGAAACGCCTCGCTCTCTGGAACATGTACGTCTGTTCGGGTCTCCGGTCTACCCACCGACGGTTCATGGGCCCTGATGTGCTCCGACGGTTCCGCCACGTCCCTCGACGTCTTAGGCGGGGCCGTCGATCTCGACCTCATCGTCGACGGCAGCCGGCACACGCTGAGCCGGATCTGACCAGCCTCCGAACGCTGTAAACGGCTGACGATTTGTCAACCCCGTCATGACTCTGATGAGATCAGATCTCCAGCGGAATCAACCTGATTCCACACAGGCGGAAGGTGCAATCAGGTGTCTCAGACGATCCACGTGGGATTTCCCTGCCAAGAGGGCAAGGGCCCGGAACTCCTCGAATTACTTAAGGGCGCCCTCGTTGAGACCCGGGCCTGGGACGGCTGTGAAGCCGTCGAAGTGTTCTCCAACGCCGACGACCCGGATTTCGTGATCCTCTGGGAGACCTTCGCCCAACGCTCCGACCATGAGGCCTATCTGGCATGGCGAATTGAGACCGGCCTCCCCGAGGCACTCGGCCCGTACCTGACCGGCGGCCTCGAGGTCACCTACCTCGCCGCCCACCCCGACGTCTGATCCCCTCCGGCCCGTAGGCCGGGATCGACGTAGCACCGAGGACAAACCGCGACCGCTGTCAACATCTGATCCCACGGGGAATCGTCACTGACCTCGACCAGTAACCGCTGCACCTACTGGAGTAGGTACGAGCCAATATTCGACCTCGCCTGACCGGACACTCCCCGAACGGAGGGCGGCCCGTAGCCTCCCGGCGTGCACGACTTCGACGCCGACAACGAGGCCCTCGTCAGGGCTGTCATCAACCACGCTCTCGAGCGGATGACCGACGAGCCTCCCATGCAATCGGCGAAGAGCGCCGACGAACTCCGTGACCTCGTCGGCCAGACCGTCACCGCGGAGGGACTGGGTGGCACCGAGGCGCTCCGCCGCTATGTCGAACACCTCGCCCCGAGCAACATCGCGGCGGACAACCCCCGCTATCTGGCCTTCGTAGCCGGTGCACCCACCCCGGCGGCCAGCGCCTTTGACTTCGTGGTCGGCACCTCTTCAGTAGCGGGTTCGAGTTGGCTGGACGGCGCCGGAATGGTCTACGCCGAGAACCAGGCATTGGATTGGATCGCTGACCTGGCCGGCCTGCCCGAGACGGCCGGAGGTTGCTTCGTCACCGGCGGGACAATGGGGAACCTGTCCGCGCTGGTCACTGCCCGCGATGTCGCCAACCGGGCCCGAATGACCGGCGGACAGGACCGGCCGATCCGTTGGGCGGTCGTGGCATCGGCCAGCACCCACGCCTCGATCGACTCGGCAGCGCGTGTCATGGACGTCGATGTACTCCTCGCCGACCTTGACGGCGAACTGCGCCTCACCGGTGATGCCGTCACCGCGACCATCAACGGTCGTCCCGCCGGGACCGAAGTGTTCGCCGTGGTGGCCACCGCCGGAACCACCAACGTGGGAATCGTCGACGCCCTCGACTCGGTGGCCGACGCCTGTGCCGCTTCCGGCGCCTGGTTCCATGTCGACGGCGCCTACGGGGGTGCGGCTTTGGCTGCACCCTCGGTCCGAAACCTCTACAACGGGGTGGAGCGTTGCGATTCGCTTGTCGTGGATCCCCACAAGTGGCTCTTCTCCCCCTTCGATTGTGCGGCTCTCGTCTACCGGGAGCCAGCGGCCGCCCGCCGGGCCCATACCCAGCACGCCGGCTACCTCGAACCACTCATGGACGACACGGTGTTCAACCCGTGCGACCACGCCCACGTATTGACCCGCCGCGCCCGCGGAGTGCCATTCTGGTTTTCGCTCGCCACCTACGGGACCGATGCCTACCGGGACGCCATCGAAGAGACGCTGACGGTCGCCCGAGCCACCCGTGATCTCGTGGTGGCTGCCGACCACCTGGAACTGATCGTCGAACCCGAGCTGTCGGTCGTGGCCTTCCGCCGCCATGGATGGGGTGCGGACGACTACCAGGCGTGGTGCGACCGACTGATGGCCGATGGGACCGCCATGCTCACCACGACCACGTTCGACGGCGAGCCGGCCATGCGCGTGTGCATCGTCAACCCCCGGACGACCATCGACGACCTCGCCGAGATCCTCGCCACCCTTGCCCCAGGCGCCTGATTCTCCAAGCCCGCTGCGTTCAGATCTCATCACGAGACAGGGCTACCGCGCCGTCCCTAGATCCAACCGACAGGCTTTCCGTGCTGCCACCGATCGACGCTACGGTCGCCGTATGGGACGAATCTCGAGAACGGTCACGTTGGCCAAGGTGTCGTGGCAGGTATTACGGAAAGACCGGGAGCTGCTCGTACTCCCGGTGCTCTCCTTCCTGGTATCCGTCGGGGCGCTCCTCGTGCTCTGGCTTCCGACCCTCGCAGCGACTGATCTCTCCGGCCTCTCGTCAGAGGAAGGGCAGGTCGACCCGGTGCTGGTGTTCGCCGGTATCGCTAGCGCCCTGATCCTCAGCGTGATCGGGGTGTTCTTCAAGGGCGCCCTGGTGGCCGGAGCCCACGAACGGCTCTCGGGTGGCGACCCCACCGTGAAGTCGGCGCTGAGCCGGGCCTTCTCCCATCTCGGCGGCCTGCTGCCGTGGGCGCTCCTCACGGCCACTGTGGGCCTCGTCCTCTCGGCACTCAGGGAACGCTCGGGCCGACTCGGTCAGTTCGCCGTCAGCATGATCGGTATGGCCTGGGAGGCAGCTTCGTTCCTCGTCATCCCAGCCATCGTGGTCGATGACCACCGTGCGGTCAGTGGCCTTAAGGCCTCAGCGTCGCTACTCAAGCGCACGTGGGGAGAGAATCTCGCTTCCCAGATCGGGTTCGGCCTCCTGGGACTGGCTGCCATGCTCCCGGCGATCCTCGTGGTGTTCCTGGCCGGCCCCGTCGGTCTGGTAATCGCCGTGCCCTGGGTGGCGTTGGTCGTCGTAGTGCTGACCGCTCTCGGAGCTGTTTTCCAGACCGCGCTCTACCTCTACGCCACGACCGGTTCGATTCCGGACGGCTTCCAGGGCGCAGGCCTGACCGAGGCGTTTGCCACTCGCTGACGATTACAACACGCCTCACACGACAGCTTTCGAAATGAGCGTGGTAGCCACACAGCTGATGGACTTGGCACACGGAGCCCTACTTGGCTTATCCGGGACGCGAGACGGCCCCCACCGAAGTGGGGGCCGATCGCACGGTGGGAAGACCGTGTCCAGCGGCGGCTCCTCAGCCATCCGCCAGTGACTCCAGCCTAGGGAATCGTTGCACCCGGCCGTGTTGGCGGCCCATTTCGGATCAATCTGACTCCGCTCATTGGGGGCTCTCGCCGTAGTCCTTCCACGGTGCGTCGCGTTCCCTGATGACCTCGCGGAAGCCCTTGTCGTCGAATGATTCGGCCCACCGGTAGGCCTCCTCGGTGTGACGGGTCACCCCGTCGAAGAACGTGCCCAGCATCTGGGAGGTGCGAAGCCCCATGTTCTCGTAGGCCTGATTGACGAGCAGCTTGTTCAGCGCCAACTGATTGGCCGGAATGTGACGGAACCGCCGGGCCTCGGCTTCGGCCTCCGCCGAGAGTTCGTCGGGCCCGTAGACCTGAGACACCAGACCGATTCGATGGGCCGTCTCGGCGTCGATGGCCCGACCGGTCAGAAGGAACTGCTTGGCATGTTCGAGGCCAAGTCGGTACACCCAGAGCATGGTGGTCGGAGTGCCGAAAATCCGGCTGGGGGCGTACCCGATATGGGCGTCGGATGCCATGTACAACAGATCCGCGCACAGGATCAGGTCAGTGGCACCACCGATCGCCCAACCCCGGATCTCTCCGATTACCGGCTTCGGGCACTCCCACACCTTCATGAACCGCCGGACGTTGTTATTCATGAACTGGTAGTCGCGGACCGGATCCCAGGCGCCTTCCCGTGGTTCGGGGCCCTTCGCCCCGTAAGGCGTGAACCATCCCTCCTCGTCTCCCGACGACGCACCCACTCCCGTCCCGGCCGTCAGGTCGTAGCCAGCGGTAAGAGTGCCGCCCGAGCCCCGAAGCACCACGGCTACCACGTCAGGAGATTTCGTCGCCGCATCAATTCCGTCGGCGATGCCCTGGATGACCGCATCGGTCAACGCGTTTTTCTTATCCGGACGGTTCAACGTGATGATCGCCAGGTCATCACGTTCTTCGTACAGGACCGGCGCTCCGCCGGTTTCTGGGCCACCGGTGTCTCCGTCAGTCTCAAAGTCACTCATGCCGGACAGCCTCGCGCAGCCCGCTGAATCATCCGACCACTACGCCTGACACCCCGGCCAAGACCAGACCCAGGCCCAGTAGTTGTGGTGGCCTGACGACATCGCCGAACACCACACGGCCAACGGCCACGCTCACCGCCGGGAACATCGCGCCGGTCACCGCCGCGGGAAGGGCGTCAGCCTGGACACCTAGGACGTACAACGCAGAAGCAATGCCTCCGAACGTTCCTGAGGCCAGCGGAGGCCAGCGGACCCCTTTCGATGGCAGCACCGATTGGCGGAGTGCGACGGCCAGCAGGACTGTCAGGATGCAGGCCACCAGTCGCTGGGCGGCGGCCGGCCACGGGCCACTGGCTGATGACGTGTCGATCAGCACGGAGAGTCCAAGCCCGTAGCCGAGGCCCGACGTCATCCCCCACAGAAACCCCTGTCGAACCCCTACCGTTGCACGGCCGCCCACGGTGACGAACACCAGACCGAGTATTGCCACCCCGACGCCGGTGAAGGCCAGAATCGACGCCTCCTCGCCGCCGGATACCGCGACGCTGAACGGCAGCACCACGGTCATGGTGGCCACCAACGGAGAGACCACCGTAGAGGAGCTACGAATCACCCCCCCGAGGTAGGTCACCATCCCCACGCCGAACCCCACCCCCGACAGTGCGCCGCGGGCGAGGTCGGGCCACAGGAACTCGCCGGAGAGGGCCAGCGCGAACACCAGCGCTGTCGCCGCCGCCACGCCCTGGGAGACCACGCCAACGGCCAGCACCCCTGCAGCGAGCGAGCCCTTCCGACCGAACATCTCAGAGCACCCGACCGACATAGCGCTGAGAGCACCGAGCAGAGCGCCCATCAGAAGACTCTCTCCATGCTCGACATCACCGGGCTGAACATCGCTGGACAATAGGCCCCTTGTCCACAGACACCTAGTGTTTCTCGATCAGATGCACCGCCTCCCGGAGGACCCGATGACGACGCTGTTGGACGGGGGTATGGGCCAGGAGTTGATTCGGCGTGGGTCACCCCGCTCAGCCGAGTTCTGGTCAGCCTGGGCACTGATCGAGGATCCGGATCTTGTTCGAGGCGTACACGCCGATTATGTAGCTGCCGGCTGTGACGTACTGACTACCAACAGTTACTCGACGTTCGCCAACAGGCTGGAGCCTCATGGTCTGGGTGGACGGTCTGATGAGCTGTGCCGGGCCGCCGGCCGCCTTGCCCGGGAAGCCGCCGATACATCGGAGCGTTCCGTCCGGGTCGCCGGTTCACTGCCGCCACTCCGCCACAGCTACAACCCCACACCGGAGGCCACCTACGAGGAACTGCTGGACGAGTACACCGTCATGGTCGACCAGCTCAACGAACACGTCGACGTCTTCCTCTGTGAGACCATGGGTGCCCTCCACGAGGCTCGGGCCGCCACTGATGCCGCACGAATCAGTGGGAAAGAGGTGTGGACCTCGTTCACCCTTCAGGGCGGGACCGGCCCCCACCTACTGGATGGCACATCCTTCGACCGGGCCTGTAGCGAGACCCAGGCTGACCTCTACCTTCTGAACTGTTGTCCACCTGAACAGATAACCGAGGCCCTTCCGGTACTTCGTGACGCCACCGATCGGCCGTTGGGCGTCTACGCCAACGCGTTTTGCGACATGCCGCTGGGCTGGCGGGGCCGTGATGGAAGCCCCCTTCCCTCCGCCCGGACCGACATGGGTGCCGATCCTTACACCGCGATGGTGCTCTCGTGGGTGGAGATGGGCGTCGATGTGGTTGGCGGATGTTGTGAGATCGGACCCAACCACATCGCTCGGATCCGACAGGCACTAGACGCCTGATCTACGGCTACCTCAACCGATCAGGACGCCAGGACATGGCGTCGCGACACGAGGTCGTTCACCTCGATCTCGTTGCGGAAATCCACAGAGGCAGCGTCGGTGTCGGGGTCCAACGGCGTACCTGTGCCGTCAGCGACCCGCGTCATCATGTGGAAGTTGGCACTCACCGCCACGGCATCGACCAGAACGTCGGCTCCAGCGACCGCCAAGAGTTCGTCACGTACCGCGGCCAGGGGCCCCGGCTCTCCTTCCCACATGGCTTCGGTCAATCGGACGAGCAGATCACCGTGTCGAACTCCGCCATCACCGTTCCCGGAGCCGGCGATGGCTTCAAGGGTCACCTCATTGTCCTGATGGAGACCGCTCAGACCGAGCAGCAACGCGTGACTGGTCGTTCAGTAGAAGCATTCGTTCAGCTTCGACGTGCGGGCGGCGATCAATTCCATCTGGACCCGCTGCAGCGAGAACCGGTCCGAGACCACATCGCCGAATACCGCCCGACCCTCCAGGTAGTGAGGCGTCGAGAGCCGTGACCTTGCCTTCAGTTCCGAAGGCACGCCGCTGAGCGCTCGCCAGACGTTCGGTCCTCCTATGTCGACTGTCGGTACCCAGTGCAGGCGTACCTCGGCGCCGGCGGGCGCCTGCCCGTCGGGTTCTCCGGGCTGCGCCTCCGGCATCGGCACGCGATCCAGTTCCAGGGCGTCGGCAAACCGGTCGATGCAGTTCACCTGGGCCACGATCGACACCACCTCGACGTAGGCCAGCGCCTCCACGCCTCGGCCGAGAATCGAGGCATGCCACTCGGAGGTCAGGGTTCCTGGGTGGTTGGTGAGCCGCCAGACCACGTCGACCACAGGGTCGGGCAGCGGATGGTCATCCGGAATCAGCCCATCCACCGCGGACGGTGACTCCCACGGGGCGAGCGTGTCGGCGTCGCGGGCCCGGCGTACTTCGGTAACCATGGCAAGTCGTTGCGTTCCGGTCCACCATGTTCCCGCACTGGACCATTCGGCCATGGCCTCCCCATGCGCAGCATCCAATTCATCACGAATTGGCAACTCGGTCGTGTAGGTCGGCACGGCCTGATTCTTCCAGCCCGGAGCCTGCGAGTGGGCACCCGACAGGATTCAGGCAGGTCGAAGTGCTATCCGGACTCCGCCGATCATCAGATCGGCAGATCGCTTGGAACGAAACTCGAGACCGGAGACGCCCTCCCCACGACCATCCGTCGGCTCCACGAAACGGATCTCGCCCTCGTCAAGCGACACCGCGTTGCCCGAGCGAGACACTCCCAAGGCGCCTGCCCAACGATCAGCCATGGCCGCCGGTGCGTCAGCTTGGACCTCGACGGCGACGAGATCTGAGACCACGCCAGTCCGTACGTGGTCGCTCCAAACCGGTCCGGCCCACGGCCAGTCTGCCCAGTTCTCGGTCTCGTCGATCGAGAGGATGGCACCACCGACGTCTTTGGGATGGATATGCACACCTTCGATGCCCGGCATCTTCGCCTCCAGAACGATACGAATACCGAGATCAGCGAGTCGACGACGATCTCCGGCCAGGTCATCGGTCTGGACGAGGACCATGTAGCCGCCATCCCCATCACGGCGTTCCAACTGTCGACCGGCGGTCGTTCCGGTCGCCGTCGGGGAGACGACCTCCAGGAGGCACTCCCCCACCGGGAACAGCACGTTTCGGAGGCCGAACTGCGATACCCCGAGATCATGGACGCACGGTTCCAGGCCCAGATGGGCGATCAGATCACGCTCCACGAGATCGAGGTCGTGGGCCACCAGTGCCACCTGCCGCAGTCGAAGAGTCACGGCTACGAAGGTAACCCAACGACCGGCCGGCCTCATCGTCGTTGCTACGGTCGGCCGGATGCAGACCCGTCGCCTCGGTCGGACCGACCATCAAAGCAGCATCGCCATCCTGGGCGGTGCGGCCTTCGCCGCCGACACTTCCGATGAGTCAGCCGTGTTCCTCCACGAGGCGATCGACGCCGGGATCAACCACCTCGACATCGCCCCCGGATACGGCCTCGCTGAACGGGCTGTCGGCCCTCATATCCCGGCGCTCCGGGACCGCCTGTTCGTGGCCGGCAAGACTGCCGAGACCGAGCGCGACTGGGCCCGCACCCGTCTGCGACGCACGCTCGACCGACTGCAGGTCGACTATCTCGACCTCTACCAGGCCCACGGCGTCACCTCCCTGGAGGTCCTCGACCAGCGGGCCGAGGCGTTCGAGGTCATTCTCGAAGCCCGAGATCAGGGCCTGACCCGTTTCGTCGGCGTCACCGGCCACGATCTCAGCGCCCCGCGGGCCCACCTCGAGGCGGTCCGCCGCTACGACCTCGACACGGTGATGTTCCCCGTCTACCCGCGGGTCATGGCTGACGCCGACTACCGGGCCGACGTCGAGGCGCTGCTGGCTGAGTGCATTAACCGCGACGTGGGCGTCATGGCCATCAAAGCCGTGGCCTGGCGACCTTGGGGAGACCGAACGCCGGATTTGCGCACCTGGTACGAACCGCAACGAACCCCCAAGGGGATTGAGGATGGGGTCCGCTTCGCGCTGTCGACCCCGAGCATCGATGCTTTCTGCACGCCCAGTGACAAGGCCATCGCCCGACTGGCGATCGCTGCCGCAGAACAGCTCGAGCCCATCGACGCCACCGAATGGACGGCCCTGCTGTCGACCGATGAGGCCTTCATCTTCCCCCTGGCGGACCACGCAGTACCGGCCTGGGGTTGAGTAACTCGTCTGGCAGACCGTCCCCCGATACGTGACAGAATCTCCGTTCGTCTTTCCTCATCAAATGAAACGAGCAACGATCCATGGCAGCGATGCAGTTCAAGGGATCCATCAAGGGACGCGAACTCCCGGCGATGGATGAGTTCGACGCCAACGCATTCCTCGACGACTTCGCCGTCTCCGAGGACCCCGACAAGCCGATCACCGCCGGGTGCTACCGCCTCGAGGCAGGCCAGTCGATGACCTACACGTACACGTACCACGAGATGAAGTTGATCGTCGATGGTGAGATCACCATCGCCGACGACACCGGCCAGTCGATCACGGCCACCAAGGGTGACCTCTTCTACTTCCCTCCAGGCAGCACCATCACGTTCTCTACCGAGGACTACGGCGTGGGCTACTTCGTGGGGCAGCGGGGCGTCGGCGAGGCCTGAGCCAAACACGGAAAACTCCACCGAAATTTCCTACGACCACTAAACGCCCGGTTAGATATCGAAACTCGTACGCTTACCCCTGCCGGTTCGACAACCGACCCGGTCTAGTTCAAAAGAAAGCGATACCTGAATATGCCGAATGGCACCGTGAAGTTTTTCAATGCAGAAAAGGGCTACGGGTTCCTCTCCGTGTCCGGTGAAGAAGATGTCTTCGTTCACTACTCCAACATCGAGGGCGAGGGCTACCGCAGCCTCGACGAGGGTCAGGCCGTCGAGTTCGAGGTCGGCCCCGGCCGCAAGGGCCCTGAGGCTCTGAACGTCCGCAAGGTCTGAATCCGAACTGGTGGGCTGGCCCTGGCGTTAGCCTGAGGCCACAGCCCAACCCGCTGCACGCTTCCCCTTCGGGGTGAGGTGGCAGAGAACCCGTCCCACGGGACGGGTTCTTTCGCGTCCGGGCTCGGATCAGACGCTCTCGTCGTCGAGCCCCCGATAGCGCCGAAACCCCGGTACGGCGCCGACATGCAATCCCCGCACCCGACCCATACGGTCCGGCAAATCATGCCGACCAGACCGTGCCGCCCGGATGGTCAACCACAGAACGGCCCCCAGGGCGATCCCCCCACCGACCAACGTCTCAGCCGTCGGCTCTTCCTCCTGCCAGATCCAGACCCACAACGGGGCCATCACGACCTCGGAGATGAGGAGCAGGCTGACGTCGGCAGGCGGCACGAACCGGTGGACGTAGTTCCAGATCGGGGCGAAGATCCCGATCATCAGGCCCCCGGCGATGAAGGCCATCCAGAGGTCGAATGCCGGAACACCCACACCGGGGCCCGAGGCCGCCACCAGCCCGGCCACCACAGCAGCTGTTGAGCCGCCGATGAGGATCGGCACCCCGGGATCACGCGCCGGGGCACTCCGAATCAGAACCGCGTAGCCGCCGAGAGCCACAGCCAGAAGAACCGAAAGGAGGATCCCCACCGGGTCGCCTACACCCACGTTTCCGCCCACCATCACCACGACGCCGATTCCGGCAGCCACGATGGCCCACAACGTGTCCCGGCTGACCGGCTCACCGAGGAACACCCGACCGAGAATCGCCGCATAGAAGGGGCTCGTCGACTGCATCAGTAACACGAAAGCCGCTGAGATCCGGCTGAGCGCCACAACGAAGAGGGTGAACATCGCAGCCAACAGGAACCCGGCGAGTACCTGTCGAACGCCGGCATCCATGACCGCACGGACCGGACTACGACCTGCCGCCAAGATGATCACGAGCGACACCGCCGCTGCGAAGAAGCTGCGGTAGGTGAGGTACTGCCACTCGTCGGCCTCATGGAGCGCCCGGAGGGTGAGCGGTCCAAAGCTGAATGCCACTCCACAGAGCAGCACGGCGACCGAACCCTGGAACCGATTGAGTGTGGGCGCCATCGGCCTACTGCTCCTGAGGGGGATCCACTGGGGCTCCAGCGGCCGCCGGACTCTAGATGACCGGATCCAGCACCTCCGACCAACTGGGGTGTCGGAGGTGTCTCTAGTCACCCACCCGGGGAACCGGCCGCTGGCCCGGTAGTCTGTTGGTACGCCGATGGATAAACCTCGGTGGGTTCGCTGACGGGAGATGGTTCCCCGGTCGAGGTGAACCACCCGCCCCGCCGATCAGTGCCGGGCGATCCCATCAGAAGCCTTTCTGAGGCAGGCCCCACGAACCGCGGGCCGGAGAACACATGTCATCCCCAACCTTCGCCGATCTCGGCGTGCCCTCTGCGATCTGCGATGCGCTCAGCGCACAAGGAATTACCTCGCCGTTCGCCATCCAGGCTGTCACCATCGCCGACGCCCTCGCCGGTCGCGACGTCTGCGGCCGAGCCCCTACCGGCTCCGGCAAGACCCTCGCCTTCGGGATTCCCCTCGTAGCGTCCGTGGGCCGCGCCGAGCCCCGTCGTCCCCGCGCACTCGTGCTCGCCCCCACCCGGGAGCTCGCCGAGCAAATCCGCACCGACCTGCGAACCTTCGCCGGCAAGGTCCGGGTCGGCGTCGTCTATGGAGGCGTCGGTTACGGCCCCCAACTCAAGGCCCTACGTGACGGCGTCGACATTCTCGTCGCCTGTCCAGGTCGCCTCGAGGACCTCATCGACCAGGGCGCCGTGAATCTCAGCGACGTCGACCGGGTCGTCCTCGACGAGGCCGACCGGATGGCCGACATGGGCTTCATGCCCGCCGTCCGACGCCTGCTCAACCAAACGTCCGACGACCGCCAGACCGTGTTGTTCTCGGCGACGCTGGACGGCGACATCGCCAAGTTGACCCGCGACTACCAGAACGATCCGGTGCGTCACGAGGTCGGCGACGAAACGCCCGACATCACTGCGGCCACCCATTTCTTCTGGACGGTCGACAAGACCGCCCGGGTGGACCTGACCGCCGAAGCCGTGGCTGCCGCCTGGCCGGCCATCATCTTCTGCCGGACCCGGCACGGCGCCGACCGTCTCGCCAAGCAGTTGGCCCGCTCCGAGATCAAAGCCGCCGCCATCCACGGTGGACGCAGCCAGAGCCAACGCACCCGAGCACTCGCCGACTTCACCGGTGGCCGCGTGCACGCACTGGTGGCCACCGACGTGGCGGCCCGCGGCATCCACGTCGATGGCGTGGCCTCGGTCGTCCACTACGACCCGCCCGAGGATCACAAGGCCTACGTCCACCGTTCCGGTCGAACCGCCCGTGCTGGTCAGGACGGTGTGGTGATCTCCCTCATCCAGCCCGACCAGAAACGGGACACCCGTCGCCTGCAGCGCGACGTCGGCCTCGACGAGCCGGTAACGAGCCCCGACCTGGCCACCGTCCGGGAGTTGACTCCGCCGGCCGTTCGACAGCTCGCCCCCGCCGAGCGCGAAGAGCGACGTGCCAACCGTGGCGACGACCGGTCGCCCGACTACCAACCCCGCCGAAACCGCTCGAACGGTAAGCACCGCGGCGGGCCCAGGCACGGCTCCGGCAACGGCAACCGCAACCGCAACCGGAACGACAACCGGGCCGACGGCGGCAACCGGGGTGACGGCGGCAACCGCCAGGGTGGTCCAAAGCGAAACGGCAAGCCTGGCCAACGAAACGGCGGGCCCAAGACAGGTTCCGGCAAGCAGGGCGGCCACAAACACGGCGGCCAGAACCGCAGCCATGGCCAGTCGGAGGGTCACAAGCCCGGAGGCCAGCGTTCCGGTGGACCGACTCGCAACGGCGGTAAGCCCGGCCAGCGTCGAAGCGGAAACTCCAGCGGCGGTCAGCGTCGCAGCGCTGCCTGATCGCTCACCGGACCCTCATCTGGCCAACACCGGCCACATACGGCATCGAGTGGAGACTCTCGCCATGCGACTCTCCTACCAGTCGACTCCTCTGTCGACCCGGCGATCCATTGGGCAGCCTGTCGGGCTTCTGCTCCTCGGCCTGGTGGTCGGGGCCTGTGGTTCGGCAGGGGCTGGATCTGAGGCGCCCAAAGAGACGATCCCACTCGCCGAATCCGAGACTGACCGGCGAGAGGTGCGGGAATCGACCCAGGAGCGGTTCAACTCCTGTCTGGATGAGTCCGGCTACGAATTCCGTGGCTTTGCCGGAGACGAGGGCGACGCAGTGGTCATCGAGGACCCCGGATATCAGGAGGCGCTGAGCCGTTGCTCCGCCGAGTCGGGCATCGCCGACCTCCGCAGCGGGTTCGCTGAATCCCGGGGCAACCGCACTCCGGATCAGATTCGGGCCGACAACGAGGTCATCCTTGACGTGGTGGCCTGCCTTCGCAGGAAGGGCATGGACCTCGATAATCCGGTTCAGGACGAAACTGGTGCCCTAGATCTGCGATCCTCCCTCCGCTCCTCTGATGTCGACCCACGCGAAAGCCAGCAGGCACAGGACTGCATAGGTGAAATGCGGCTCCGTCGCCAGCAGAACGACTAATCGTCAGGCGACGGACCTCCGTTGGGCCCTCAGGCCACGGACAACAACCGATCGGCATACCAACTGGCGAAGCGGGCCACATTGGGCTCCAGATACGAAAATCGCCCCTGCTCCGCGAAGGGCGACTGCATTCCCCGATGTTGCCGCTCGAGCATCGGAATGTCCTCTGCAATCGCTACGTCAAAGCGTTCGTAGTAGGCCTCCGCTACCGCCGCGAACCGATCCAGAGCGACCGTCTCCGCCGGAAAGCACACGACCTGTGCACATCGGCACCGGTTCGGACCGTCGGGGTACACCTCGTACATCCACATCCCCTCGGCTCCCGTGGCGATAACCAGCGTCGGATGCAACCACGAGTACCGGACGCCGCCAGCCTCACGGTCGGTCAGTGCACCGATCCTCGGTAGAGCCTTGGCCTGATCCGCCTCCAGGAGACCACCGGTGCCCTGCGTGGTGCTGGAGTGCGTGGCCCATGCCCCGACCACATCCTCGGGCTCGTCGGGGTCGTCGTAGGTGTCGCTGATGCTGCCCGGATGGACGTACGGCAGGTGGTAGTACTCGTTGAAGACCTCGGCGAATTCCTTCCAGTTGCAGTCCACAGTGAACTCGCGTCGACGGGTCGTCACCAGTGAAGCCAGATCCCAACGAGCGTGAATGACGCCGAAGTCACCCAACCAGTGGTCGATCGACGGCGGTGAGGCCTCGAGACTCACGAAGGCGAACCCGTGACGCTCGGTCACCGCAAACTCGTGAAGTCCGTGTTCGTCCCGGTCGAAGTCTTCGGTCTGATGCATATTGGGTGCGCCGAGGAGACGACCGTCTAGCCCGTAGGTCCAAAAATGAAACGGACAACGCATCCGGGTGCAGTGTCCCTCCCCGTCCATTACCTGCGTCGATCGATGACGGCACGTGTTTGCGTAGGCGCTGAGGGCCCCTTCGTCATCTCGGACCACCACCACCGGGACTCCACCGAGGTCGATTGCCGCATAGTCACCGGTTCCTGGCCAACGATCGCTCCGACCGACCCCCACCCATCCCTGTCGGAAGATCACTTCCGCCTCAAGGGCGGCGACATCTGGATCCACGTAGCAAGCGGCCGGTAGAGAATGGCCGGTCGCCGACGTTCCGGTACAGCGGCTCAGCGCCTCGGCCAGATCGCCGGAAAGTCGTCCCCCCGAACCCATACGCGGATTGTAGGAGCAGCGGACCCCCGGTCACCTACGGTTCGGGGATGTCCGACACCACTCCTACCCTTCTCGAACTCACCTTGGACGAAGTCGAGGAAACCACCCGAAGGAGCCTGATACGCCACGGGGCCGGACACGACGTATCTGCTCTCGTCGCACGAGCCGTTCGTGTGGCCGAAGGCAACGGCAATCGCATCTGCGGCCTTTACTACCTGGAGAGCTACTGCCTGCAGCTCGAGTCGGGACGAATTGACGGTGTCGCTGAACCGGTGGTGACTAACGACCGGCCCGGTGCCGTCCGCGTGGACGGACGGCTCGGTTTTGCCCAATCCGCGTTCGCAGCCGGATTCCCGGCCGCCGTGGACGCCGCCAGAACCAACGGGATCTGTGGCATGTCTGTAGAGCACACCCACACCTGTACGTCGCTCGGGTACTTCACCGAGCAGTTTGCACGGGAGGGCCTGCTGGCCATCGGAGCCACCAACGCCTCCCCCCGAGTTTCGCCGCCCGGCGGGTCGGTGCCGGTGCTGGGTACCAATCCCATTGCCATGGCCGTTCCCGACGGTGACGGTGGCATCGCCTTACAGTTCGACTTCTCCACGAGCGCGGTGGCCCTCGGCAAGATCACCATGGCCGCGGCGGCCGGTGAGGAGATCCCGCTGGGCTGGGCGGTGGACGCCGAGGGAATCCCAACCAGCGACCCGGAGGCCGCGCTCGCCGGGTCGCTGGTCTCAGCCGGCGGCTACAAGGGCTACGGGATCAGCCTCATGGTCGAACTGCTGGCCGGGGCGATGACCGGCTGCCGTCTGAGCGCCGACGTTCCCCCGCTCAAGACCACCGATGGCCAACCCCACGACCTGGGCCAGTTCTACATCGTGATCGATCCGACCTCTTACAGCGGCCGGGGGTTCCACGACCGCCTGAAGGCACTGGGCGAGAGCATCACGTCCCAGCCCGGTGCACGTCTTCCCGGCGCCGGTCGGGTGCCCTCCGATCCCGTGACGGTCGAAGGGCCGGTCTGGGCGCGGGTCCTCGAGCTGGCCGGCGACTGACCCGACCCGTCAGTCCTCGATTTCGTCCAGGATCGACTCGGCCACCAGGAACGGCCTGGCTGCCGCGATCAACGCATCGAAGGCAACCCGGTCCACGGCCAGACCGTCTCGGGCCGCCCGGGCGGCCGCCGTACCGTCAGATGGCGACGGAGACCCGGTGACCTGTAGTCCATCGACGGTCGTAGCCGCCGTGGCCCCAGCCTGTATGCCGTCCACGCCGAGTCCACGGCCACCAATATCGGCGACCGCGGAGGCCAATGCAGCCAACGGCGTCGGTACGCCGAACCTCGCCACCCCGGAACCTGTCGCCCTCGCCTCGACCTCAGCCCCCACCAGGACGTCTGGTCCGGCGCCAAACTCGGTGGCTAGCCGCTGCGGATCGCCGAGAACCGAGGCGAAGGTCTCCACCGCTCCACCCAGATGCACCTCGGCCGCGGTGACGTTTCGACCGGCTCGATCCGCGGCTCCGGCATCCAGGCCTGCCACCCGGGCACAACGGAACACCAGGTCGTGGATCTCCCGGGGAGCAACCAGCACCTGAAGGCGACCGTCGGTCACGAGGGGAACACCTCACCGAACAGGCGCAACCAGTTTCCTCCCAGGACCAGATCGCGCTCATCGGGTGTGAAACCGGCCTCATCGAGGCCGTCAGACAGGCTCCCGAAGTCCTTCGGGCCGTCGAACCATGTCGGCCACGGGGGAAACGACGGCGCCTGGGACGGAGCGGTCGCCCGATCCCAACGTCCGTTTCGCATCCAGCCGAGCGAATCGGGGTTCCAGCCAAGGACAGCATCGGACCCGATGGCCACGTGCTCCACGCCGACCGACTCCGCCAACGAAGCCACCATCGAGCAGTACTCCGTTCGGGTCACGTCGGCCCCGCCCATGAAGAGCGGATAGAGCGTGCAGCCGATGACGCCTCCCCGTGCGGCCACCGCTGCGACCAGGTCGTCGGGTTTGTTGCGTGGCGAATCACAGAACGCCGCCGGGTTGCCGTGGGTGATGGCGATGGGCTGGGCCGAGGCATCCACGGTGTCACGGCCTGTGGCGTTGCCGACGTGGGAGATGTCGACCAGCACGCCGGCGTCGTTGAGCGCGGCGACCATCCGGTAGCCGGCACGGGTCAGGCCGCCGTCTCGGGGCTCCCAACAGCTGGACCCGAGATGGTTGGCGATGTTGTAGGTCACCTGGACGACCCGGATGCCGACGTCGGCGAAGATCCCCGCCATCTCCGGGTCATCACCCAGCATGGAGCTGTTCTGGAAGCCCAGGACAACCGCCAGTACGTCGTCGGCCACCGCCAAATGGATCTCATCAACGGTCCGGACGATTCGGATCACGTCGGCGTTGTGCCGACAGAGGTGCCGGAAGGCGCCGATCCGGGTCATGGCTCCGGCGAGGTCCTCCCATACCCCGACCGTGGCGTGCACCACGTCGACCCCACCGGACCGCACCTCGGCGATCACCTCGCGTGACCAGTCGTTGATCTGTAGTCCGTCGATGATCATCGTCATTCCTTTCGTGAGGTGGGCCGGGCCGGCAGCACCCAGTCGTCGGTCGTGTCAGGTCCCAGCTCAGCCAGCCGCGGCGCCCCCTGGAACAGGGTCACTCGGAGCCAGTCGGTGTCCTTCGGCTTGAACTCATCCATCCCGTACTGCGCCAACTGGAAGCGTTGGATCTGCAACGGCAGGTAGCTGGTCGCACACGTGTTGTCCCGAGGCTCGCCGTAACGGCGGTCACTCGCCACCAGGCGTTCCAGCGCCATCCGGTGTTCCGGGTGGTCGGCCAGAACAGCGGCCACCGGCTCGTCGGCATGTCGGTCCTCCAGCGTTCTCCCGAACCTCCAGAGACGTAGCGCCACGTCGACGGCTACGTCCCGACCCTCGGGGGCCAGTCGATCACGTCGGGCTCGTCGGGGCTCCTCGGTGTTGTCGCTGACCACCCACCAGAAGGCGTCAGCCGGCGGCTCGTCGAGGTTGAGTTCACCCAACCATCCAAACCGTTCATCAAGCTTCGCCCGCACCTCTGCCACCGTGGCCGTCGGATCAGCTGAGGAGTGCTCGTCGACGAGGAAGAGCAGGTCGAACAGGTCGTCGTCGCCGTCATGAAGTTCCAGAAGAAGCGATACCACCATCTCCGACGTTTCCGGGCCCTGGTTCTCAGCCCAAAGGTAGAGAGCGTCATAGGGGTCGGCTCCATCGGCCACACGGCCCCACGCCTCGGCGACGTCATCCAGAAGCGGGACCAGGGCCTGTGAGTTCAGGAATGGCGTGCAGTCGTCATTGGATCCCGAAGCGAAGTGTTCCCGGGCCTTGGCGATCCATCCCCGGAGCACCGCCCCGTCTGTCGGTGCGACCACCCGCTCCCGCACGTCAGCCAGGGCCATCTCCCGTACCCCCACCCAGGCATCAAGCACCCGCGGGTGCTTGAAGGCATACGGCACGAGGCCGAGACCCGTGGCATTTCCCAGCCCAAAGTAGCGGCACCATTCGCCATCGAACCCGACCGCGTTGTCGCCACCCTTGGCGCGGGCGCAGTGCTCCACCATGTCGTAGCCGAGTTCCCGGAACATCCAGGCCGCCACGAACTGGGCCCGATATGGGACCCGGAACGGGTGGTCGCCCGGGTAGCCAGCGAACGAGCGCATCCCGAATTTGCCGTTGGCGTAGAAGGCGGTGCTCCGGAGGATGTAGCCGGCATCACCCACCTGGTCGGGGTCGGGCTGACGGCCGGCGGCCAACTCGTCGACCAGGTACCCGAAGAACCGGACGCTGCGATTGCCCCTAGTCAGACTCAGGATCCGCGGGTCCATGCGACCCGATTCCTGTTCGGGAACCTCGATCCGAAGTCGGGCCAGGAGATCGTCGTCGACGTCTCCATCCACGAGGGCCCCTGCCACCTCCCACCGATCGGCAATCACCCGGTCGGTATGGGCGGACTCGTCGATCGTTGTCGTGAACACCACGAAACTGAACCGCTGCGTACCTGCATCCACGACGTAAATCGTTTCCCCACGACCCTCAGCGTCAAGGTCCTGATGAACCCGGCCTGCCGTCCAACCATCAGCCACCGCCCGGCGGAGCATGGTCCGGCTGAAGCTGTACCGGCTCAGACGCGCGGCACCCAGTACTTCAGGTCGCATCGCGTAGGCCGCTGGTCGAATACGCCCGGAGCGGGCCGCCAACTCGGCCTGCAACGCATCGGCACTCGTCGGGGGAATCAACGACACGGCGGCAGCGTATGTCCTCTCAAGGGGCAAGGTCTCGACTCGGGCCTGCCACGCGGAACACCCGCCTCCAACTCGAGGCGGGTGCATCCCGGGATGTCCCGAACGGAACCACTCCCTACGGTGCTGTCCGAGTTTCCGTCGAACACCTGCACCCAGTCGCTCCGTCCCTCCAATGTTCGCACCAGATCTCCTCCACGGCAAGAGTCGTCCCATTTCAAGACAGGTGCTTGTCATCCAGATGCCCGTCTCGACACCCCCACGCCTACAACCCATGCATCCAGCCCAGACAGAGGCCGGTACGGTCAGCGACGTGACCGACCTACGGGATCTAATCGCAGCGAATGGGTGTCTCGTCCTCGACGGGGCCATGGGCACCCAGCTCTTCGCCGCCGGGCTGACGGCTGGCGATCCGCCGGAGCTCTGGAACGTCGATCACCCTGATCGCATCCAGGCCATACACCGGGAATACGTCGAGGCCGGTTGCGACGTGGTGCTCACCAACTCGTTCGGAGGCGGTCGTCACCGGTTGAAATTGCACTCCCTCGAGGGTCGGGCCCATGAACTCAATGCCGCTGCGGCCGCTGCGGCCCGTGCCGTGGCAGACGAGGCGGGGCGACCCATTATCGTCGCCGGTTCTATGGGCCCCACCGGCGAACTCATCAAACCGCTGGGTGAACTAACCGAGGATGAAGTGGCCGAGGCTTTCGCCGAACAGGCGGCCAGCCTGACCGACGGTGGCGCCGACGTGTTGTGGCTTGAGACCATGAGCGCCCTTCCGGAGATCGAGGCAGGGATTCGGGGCGCCCGTTCGGCGTCCGACCTTCCCATCGTCGCCACCCTCAGCTTTGACACGGCGGGCCGAACCATGATGGGCATCACCGGGGAAGAAGCCGGAACCCGCCTGACCGAACTCGGCGTGGCCGGCATCGGCGCCAACTGCGGCGCCAACCTGGCCGACACCGAAGCAGCGGTGGTCGCCATTCGCTCCGTCTGCGGCGATATTCCGGTGATCTCCAAGGCCAATGCCGGGATCCCGGTTTGGAAGGGCAACGAGCTCGAGTACGACGCTGGTCCCGAGGTCCTGGCGGCCCACGCCTATCGCCTACGGGAGGCGGGAATCTCGGTGATTGGAGGCTGCTGCGGCAGCGACCCGGAACACATCGCCTTCATCCGCGGTGTTCTCGACGGAACCCTTCCGGTGCCCGACATCGCACCTCCCACACCCACCGCCACCGTCGGAGCCGCCGAGCGGGCCGAACGTGTCGGCCGACGCCGCCGGCGAAGCTGACCCTTCTGCAGTCAGCCAGCCGTGGCCACTGTGGCCAGCACCTCCTCGGCAACCTGTGCGCCCTGCACCAACAGGTCGGGCACCAGTTCGAACTCGAAGTCCGGGGCATCGTCCACGGTCGGTAGCTCAATGTGCAGGACGTCTAGATCGGTCGGCACGTCCAACCACTGCTGTCGGGTGAGCTCGGCGGCCGCCGCCCGGAAGCCCACCAGCATCAACGACAACGCCGTCTGCTTGGTGGCCGGCGTGAACTTGGCCGCCACGTCCAACACCACGAGTCGCGTCGGCGCGAGCGACAGCGCACGACGCAACGGGATGTTGGACACCACCCCACCGTCGATGTGGAGTGTCCCGTCGCCCAAATCCACGGCAGGCAACACGCCGGGCACCGCGGTGGTCGCGCACAACAGGTCGACCAACGGCCCGCTCGTCCACCAGCTCAACTGGCCGGTCGAGGCATCCGTGGTGCCGACATGGCACGGCACTGCAGCCTGGGCTAGATCCTCCATCGGTGCGTGATCGGCAATAAGGGCCCGCAGCCGGTCGCCGTTGTCGAAACTCGGTCGCCCGCGCACGATGGCCGCCACGTTGCGGATAAAGCTGCCCCGGATGGGCTTCCGGTCAGCCACGTCACGCCACACGCCTTCAAGAAGCCGGGCCTGTTCAACCGTCGGGTTCGCCGCCAGAAAGGTGCCGTTGAGTGCCCCCGCTGACACCCCGACCACCTCGTCGGGAACGATCCCATGCTCGAGAAGTACCCGGATCATCCCCGCCTGAGCGGCGCCACGGACCGACCCGCCGGACAGAACAAACACGGTGTGGTCCCGCTCGTCAGCGGGCTCCACGGGGCGCCGCCACCGCTCCAGGAACCGAAATCGTGCCATGGCCAGACGGTAGCGGCCCGGCCGCACATCAACCGCCTACGTGCCCTGGCTGCTGACCAGAGGCCCAACGGTCTGATCCGGCTCCCAAAGACGATCCTCGTTAGGGTCGGTCCATGCAGGAGTCAACAAGTCAGAACGACTTACGAAGCGCCTGGTACGACTTCTGTGACCGCCTGAAGGACGGCGCAGCAATCGTCCTCGACCCCGATCGCCCGATGGACGACGTGGATCGCGCCGAGGGCATTCGGGCACTTCTTCGTCGACTGGCCAGCGATACCAGCCGGGTTCTGGAGGGCGGCGACCACGAGCATCCACAACTCGCGTGGTTCCATCCGTTCAAGAACGGGCAGGACAATCCCGATGGCCTCTACCAGGCGGCTGAGATCGATCTGTCCCGCACCTATCGACTCTCAGGGACGGTCGGGACGGTCTGCTACCTCGGCATCACAGCGATGACCACCAACTTCGCCGAGCGGGGCATCGAACAGTTCCTGACGCTGAATGGCAGCGATCTGCCTACCGATGCCGATGGTCGATTCGAGGTGGTCTTTGGTGCCGGTCCATCTCCCGCTGGAGTGGCCGACGCCAGCTGGTTCGAACTTCCACCGGAGCACTGCACTCTCATCATTCGCCAGTTCTTCTCCGACTGGGCTTCGGAGATCCCCGCCGACCTGCATCTGGAATGTGTCAACCCGGAACCGGGCACCAGTCGCATGACTGGCGAGTCGATGATCCGACACCTGGCCACAGCGGCCGACCAGGTGCTCGACATGACGGCCTTCTGGGCCGACTTCGGTAACGCACACGTGGCCCGTGCCGAGGTCAACTCCTTCGACCACGTCCAAGCCGCCCAGGGCTCCACCTCGAACCTCGGCGGAAGTGTCGACCAGGGCTACGGCCAGACCTGGTACCGGATCGCCGACGACGAGGCCCTCCTTCTGGAGGTCGAGATTCCCGACTGCGTCTACTGGGGGATCCAGTTGGGAGACGTCTGGTACCAATCGCTGGACTGGTGGGACCACCAGTCCAGTCTCAACGGACACCAGGCCGTGGTGTCCGCCGATGGGGTGTTTCGGGCCGTCGTCGCCCATCAGGACCCTGGCACCGCCAATTGGCTGGACACCACCGGCTCCACCCAGGGCTGTATTACCTACCGATGGAATCAGGCCGACCGCCAACCCGTTCCGACCTGCACCCTGATGCCCGTCGCCTCGATCGCCGAGCACTTCGACGACCGCTGGGCTCCCATCAACCGTGAACAACGTTCCGTGGTGCTCCGCGATCGGCGCCGTGCCGCCCTCCGGAGGTTCCGACGATGACCGCCATGGCACGCCCCCAACTTTCGATCCAGGTGGTGAACTTCGCCGCCGAACCACCTGGTGACTGGGCGCGGTTGTCAGATCATGCGGTGGCCGCAGACCGGGCCGGCGTGGACCGACTGGCGGTGGCCGATCACGTGGTGTTCGGCGACAACCTTGACGACTACGGCGATCCGTCCAAGGGGGGGACGGTGGGTGGTCGCCAACCGACCGGTCCGGGCGGAGCGTGGTTGGAGCCCCTCACCACTCTTACGTGGCTGGCAGCCCGAACCGATCGAATCCGTCTCCAGACCGGAATCCTCCTGGCCGCGTTGCGACGCCCAGTCGTGCTGGCAAAGACCGCAGCCACGCTTGATGTGCTGTCCAACGGCCGCCTCGACCTCGGTGTCGGAGTGGGCTGGCAGGCTGCCGAGTACGAGGCCGCTGGTCTGGATTTTGCCGACCGGGGCCGTCTCCTGGACCACAGCCTGGAGGTGTGCAGACTTTTGTGGGCCGGGGAGCCAGCCTCCTATGCCAGCGACGAACTGGGCTTTGGCAACGTCCAGTCCATGCCGTCGCCCGTAAATGGAAACGCCGTGCCAATCTGGATCAGCGGAACCGTGAACCGCCGGACCGCACGACGCCTCGCCACCTTTGGTGACGGATGGATTCCGTGGGGCGCAGACCGGGCCGACGTGGTTGGCGGGATCGCGCGGATGCGGAACCTTCAGGAGGAGCTCGGACTGGACGCATCTGTCTTCGAGGTCCAGGGATCACTTCCAGTGGTTCGCAGCGACGATGGCGTGGTGGACCTCGACCGCACGATGGAGGGCGTTGCCCCACTGGTTGAAGCCGGCGTGACCGACTGCCGAATAGCCCTCCCCCTTCCCGGGGACTGCTCGGCCGCTGAGTACATGCTCGCCGACCTGGTCCGTGCCTTCCGCACTACCGTCGGTCGACCCACTGAAGGGAGAGCCTCGTGAAGTTCGGATTCTTCGGTGTCAACAGCGGGGTACTGGCCGACCCGGAAACCATGGCCCGGGTGGCCCAAACCGCCGAGGACGCCGGCTGGGAATCCATCTGGACCGGCGAGCACGTGGTGGTGGCCGACCCCCAGCGGCCCCCGTCTCCCGTCGCTCCCGGAACCCACTTCGTCGACCAGATCGCCTCGTTGTCCTTCCTGGCCGCCCACACGTCGACCATCCGTCTCGGCACCGGCATCGTGATCCTCCCCCAACGCAACCCGGTAGTCCTGGCCAAGGAACTGGCCTCGCTCGACGTGCTCTCCGGCGGCCGTCTAGAAGCCGGGTTTGGCGTGGGCTACGTGCCTGCGGAGTTCGAGGCCATCGGCGTGCCGTTCACCGAGCGGGGGGCTCGGACCGACGACCACCTCGATGCCATGGCTGCCCTCTGGCGCGGTGACCCGAAGTTCGATGGCCGATTCACGTCGTGGTCCGGCGTGGAGGCCTCACCCCGGCCTATCCAGCCCGGCGGCCCACCCATCCACGTGGGCGGTGGCTCACCGGCCACCTTTCGCCGGGCAGTGCACAAGGCCCACGGCTGGTACGGCTTCCTAACCACGCTGGACTTCACAGCCAAAGCCGTGGCCAACATCCAGAACCTCCAGCGCGAGTTCGATCGACCGGAGGGCCTCGGCGAGGTCGCCGTATCGGTCTCGCCGTCCGAACCCGTCGACCGTGACCTGGTTTCCCGTTACGAGGAGCTCGGCGTGGATCGGATGATCCTCGTCCGCGACTTTCGAGACGTGGGCCGCGGCCCTGATTCTGAACGGGCGGACTCCGTTCTGAACTTCATCGCCGAGACACCCGGCCGGTTGAAGTTCAGCTGATGCCTGAGGTGGCGGTCTCCCGGCCTGGACGTGTGTCGACGCCGAGGGCCACAAGCACGCCGGCCACCCCGACAATGGCCAACATCAGCATCACCCGGCGGGCTCCCTGGACGGGGTCGTCGGTGCCGATCAGCAGGGCCACGGTGACGGCCACGCTGGCCACACTGCCAAATTCGGACATGATCCGATTGGTGGCCCCGGCCTGGCCCAATGACTTGGCCGGTACGTACCGCATAGCCAGCGACGCACTGTTGGCATGGGCCAGTCCGATGCCCAGCGCGTAGACCCCCACCGCCGGAAACCACAACGAGAGGTCGGTGGTCTCCCCAACCCCGGATCGAAACCACAGGGCGCCGGCCACCATGCACAGGCCTCCGGGCACGATGAGACGTCGGTGACCAAACCGGTCGGCCATGCGTCCGCTCAGAAAGCTCATCGGCCCGCCGATCAGGGGCACGATGGCCAGCGTCGCTCCGGCGGCCGACGGTGCCATCCCCCACGGCCCGACCAGCAGGGTGATGAACGCCAAGTACGTTCCGGCGAAGTTCCCGGCGATGAGGAAAGCAAGTGCGTTACCACGCGGGTAGTACCGGATCCGGTACAGCGACAGGTCGAGGATTGCGTCGTCCCGCTTCGAGGATCGCACCACCACCCCCACCATGGTCACCGGCGCAGCCACGAGGGCGACCATCGTCCCCACTCCAGTCCAGCCCCACGACTCGGCCTGCACGATCCCGGTGGCCAACGCGGCCGATCCGACCACCAGAAGTAGGACGCCCCCCAGATCAGGTTTGATCCGGCTCGACTCTGCGGCCGCCGGTCGATCCACGGGCAAAAACCGGAGTCCGAGAAGCACGGTGACCAGGGCGATTGGCGTGTTGAACCCGAACGTCCATCGCCACCCCACGGCACCGATGACCAGGCCCCCGACCACCGGACCAAGCACGAGGGAGATCCCGCCGAGTCCACCGAAGGCTCCCACCGCGGTACTCCGGCGATCGGCGGGGAAGGCGTTCAGCAGGATGGCCATGGCCGCCGGCCCCTCAAGGGCCAACCCTGCTGCCTGGACCACCCTGGCCGCCACCAGGAATGGAAGCGTGGGCGACACGGCAACCAATACTGATCCCACGGCCAGAAGGGTCACTCCCGACAGGAACATCCGGCGCCGCCCGAACCGGTCCGAGAGCCAGCCGCACGGAATCAGGAGAGCACAGAGGGTGATGGCAAAAGCGTTGAGCACCCACGAGGTGGCCGCCGGACCGGAATCGAAAGTTCGCTCGATCTCGCCAAACGAAACGAAGGTCACCGAGTAGTTCATCGACGCGGCCACCACCGAGCCGGCTAGCAGGGCATACGTCCGCCAGGGCGAGAGGCTGGCTTCGACAGCGCGGGTCTCCAGTCCGCTCTCCGGCCCGCCCCTGGTCATCCCGGCAGTCTCGTCGGTTCCGAGATCTGCGACGACACGGGTTGACAAGACATTCAGACGAAACCATTGTCGCCTTGTGCCGGCCTCTCGGCAGACCCATTTCCTCCAATCCAGAGACGAGACCATGTCCGACAACTACTCCAAGGTGCTGCTCGAAGAATCCGAGATGCCGACACAGTGGTACAACGTCATTCCGGACCTACCGACGCCGCCACCTCCGCCGCTACACCCCGGCACCCTCGAGCCGATTGGCCCCGATGATCTGGCACCGCTCTTCCCGATGGCCCTCATCATGCAGGAGGTTTCCACGGACTCGTACATTGACATTCCCGGCGAGGTACTTGACGTCTACCGACTCTGGCGTCCGAGTCCACTCCTGCGGGCTCGCCGCCTCGAGAAGGCCCTGGACACACCGGCAAAGATCTTCCTCAAGTACGAAGGCGTCAGCCCTGCTGGCTCCCACAAGCCCAACACCGCTGTCCCCCAGGCGTTCTACAACGCCCAGGAAGGCGTAAAGCGACTGACGACCGAGACTGGAGCGGGCCAGTGGGGCTCCGCTCTCGCCTTCGCTACGGCCCAGTTCGGGCTGGACTGTGAAGTCTGGCAAGTTCGGGCGTCCTACGACCAGAAGCCGTATCGCAAGACGATGATGGAACTGTGGGGCGCGACACTCCACGCCAGTCCTTCGAACCTGACCGAGGCAGGTCGCGCCATTTTGGCAACCGACCCCGACAGTCCGGGGAGCCTCGGTATCGCCATTTCCGAAGCCGTCGAGCAGGCAGCACAGAGCGAGGAGACCCGTTACGCCCTTGGGAGCGTCCTCAACCACGTGCTGCTCCACCAGACCATTATTGGAGAAGAGGCGCTTCTCCAGTTGGCCAAGGTCGGCGAGACTCCCGATCTCCTGGTCGGGTGTACCGGCGGTGGCTCCAATTTCGGCGGCCTCTCATTTCCGTTCCTCCGCGAGAAGCTCGCGGGCCGAATGGACCCAGTGATCCGATGCGTGGAGCCGGCAGCATGCCCGTCTCTCAGCCGCGGCGAGTACCGGTATGACTTCGGTGATACCGGCCAGCTGACCCCACTGGTCAAGATGCACACGCTCGGCCACACGTTCATCCCGGACCCGATCCACGCGGGAGGGCTCCGCTACCACGGCATGGCGCCTCTGGTGTCCCACATCTACAACCTCGGCCTCGTCGAGGCGGAAGCAATCCACCAGACAGAGTGCTTCGCAGCAGCGCTGCAGTTCGCCCGGAGCGAGGGCATCGTTCCTGCGCCCGAGCCCACCCATGCCATTGCCGCCGCCATCCGAGAAGCTCTTCGCTGCAAGGAAACCGGCGAAGAGAAGGTCATTCTCACCGCCCTGTGTGGGCACGGCCATATGGACATGGCCGCGTACGAGAAGTACCTCGCTGGCGAACTCGTCGACTACGAGTTTCCGGAGGCAGCCATTGCCGAGGCAATGGCAAACGTCCCCGTCATCAACTGACCCTCACCGGGCGCGATCCTCGACGGGTCAGTCGTCGGAAGCATCCAACCGGTCGACTTCGGCCCCGATCGACGTCGAGTCACCGTGCCCGGTGTGGACGGCAGTCACCCGGTCCAGCACAAACAACCTCGAGCGGATGCTCTCAATGAGGACGCCCAGATCCGAAAACGACCGGCCGGTGGCCCCTGGGCCACCGTTGAAGAGCGTGTCCCCCGAGAACACCACGCCGAGGGTGGGCACATGGATGCAGCAACCGCCAGGCGAGTGACCGGGCGTGTGCAGGATCGTCAACTCGTGGCCGGCCACTCCGATGGTCAGGCCGTCCCGCAACGGGTCGTCGATGCGTCGATCGGGGTGGACGACGTCCCACAGCATTCCGTCGTCGGGGTGCAGCCAGATCGGGGCATCGGTCGCTTCGGCCAACTCCACGGCCGCGTTGATGTGGTCATTGTGGCCATGGGTGCACAGCACGCCCCGGACCCGCCGACCTCCGACCGCCTCGGCGATGGGTCGATAGTCGTGGGCGGCATCGACCACCACCACCTCATGGTCGTCACCGATCAGCCAGATGTTGTTGTCGACCTCGAAGTCCTCGCCGTCCAGCGAGAAGATTCCGCTCGTCACCACGTGATCGATATGCAGGCCCATCGTCGGCTCAGAGCACCACGACCGAGCGCAGTACCTCGCCACGTTCCATCTTGTGGAAGGCCTCCTCGACCTCGTCCAGGGCGATCGTCTCGGACACGAACCGGTCCAGGTCGAGTCGCCCCTGCAGGTAGAGGTCGATGAGCATCGGGAAGTCCCGGCTGGGCAGGCAGTCGCCGTACCACGAGGACTTCAGCGTCCCGCCTCGACCGAAGACCTCGATCATCTGTAACTCCAGGGTTGCTTCCGGATTGGGCACCCCGACGAGGACCACCGTGCCGGCCAGATCCCGGGCGTTGAACGCCTGCTGGTAGGTGACCGGGAGGCCGACCGCATCGATCGCCACGTCAACGCCGTTGCCGCCGGTGACGGCACGGATGGCCTCCACCGGATCCTCGTTGGAAGAGTTGACCGTGTGGGTGGCCCCGAACTCCCTCGCCATCTCGAGCTTCCGGTCGTCGAGGTCGACGGCCACGATGGTGTGTGCACCGGCCAGTCGGGCCCCGGCGATCGCCGCGTCGCCGACGCCGCCGCAGCCGAAGACGGCGACCGAATCGCCCCGACCCACGTCGCCGGTATTCATGGCAGCTCCAAGGCCCGCCATGACCCCGCAGCCAATCAGTCCCGCCACCTCGGCGGGAGCCGCCGAATCGACCTTGGTGGCCTGACCAGCAGCGACAAGTGTTTTCTCAGCGAACGCCCCGATGCCCAGGGCCGGCGAGAGTTCCTGGCCGTCCAACGTCATCTTCTGCGAGGCGTTGTGGGTGGCGAAGCAGTACCAGGGACGCCCCCGGCGACAGGATCGACACTGACCGCAGACGGCCCGCCAGTTCAGAACCACGAAGTCGCCAACGGCCACCTCGGTCACGTCGGGGCCGACCTCCTCGACGATGCCCGCCGCCTCGTGGCCGAGTAGGAACGGGAACTCGTCGTTAATGGCACCCTCTCGGTAATGGAGATCGGTGTGGCAAACCCCACAGGCCTTCACGGCCACGAGGACTTCGCCGGGCCCCGGATCGGGCACCTCGATGGTCTCGATGGTGACCGGCTGTCCCTTGGCTCGGGCCACCACGGCCCTGACGCTGTGCGGCATCGAATGCTCCCTGCGATCGGTATGACGCCCATCGGACGTCAAGGTCTGGACGACCGCAGGACAGTAACAGGGCGGGCCGATTCACCCCCCGTGCCCAGCGGTCAGCGCTTCTGGTGGCGGTCGGCCAACAGCGCCATGGCTCCGGTGAAGCCCGCCAGAACCAGAAGGAACACCACGGCACTGACTGCTATCGCGCCGGTCGCCGCAGCGATCAGCAGGCTCAGGGCAGCAATGAGGGGAAGCCACGGAGGGCGGTTCATCACAACATGTTGGCAGACCATCCGGAGGTTCGACCGAACCTAGGATCGACATCGGGGACGGATCAGTATCGGCGAGCGGGTCGGAGGGAATGCCATGAAGGTGGCCATCACGGGAGCGACGGGTCTGGTCGGTTCGCACTGCACGGCCGCGGCATTGGCCGCCGGGCATGACGTCCGGATGGTCGTCCGCAATCCCGACAAGGCCCGGTCGGCACTTGCCATTCACGGTCTGGCCCACGATGTGGCCGAGGTCTTCGAGGCCGACCTGACCGACCACGATCGTCTACGCGCCTCCCTGGTTGACGTTGACGGTCTGATTCACGCTGGAGCGGTGTTCAGCCTCGACCCCCGTCAGGCCTGCGTCATGCGGGCGGTCAACCCCGCCTCGACAGCCGCCATCCTCGACGAGGCTGTCGCCCGGGGCCTCCAACGGATCGTTCACGTCTCGTCCATGGGCGTCTATGCCGCGTCCCTGATCGACATCAACCCCGACAGCCCGGTAGGGCCCGAGTCCGGCGCCTACACCGCCTCCAAGATCGCCGCCGACGCCGTGGCCGTGGCCCATCAGGACGCCGGCCACCCAGTGGTCGTCGTCTGCCCGGGCGGCATCCTCGGACCGCTGGATCCCAGCCCGGAGCTGAGCGACTCAATGGCCACCATGCGCGACTGGATTCGGATGCGGACCACGGCGATTCCCCGGACCATCCGCTTCGGTTTCGTCGACGTCCGTGACGTGGCAGCGGTCTGTGTCGGTTCACTCACCGGTGGCGAGGCACCTGCTCGCCACTTGCTGGCCGGACACATCAACGCCATGGTCGACATGTTGGGCATGGCCGCCGAACTCACGGGACGGAAGGTCCGGGTCATGGGCAGCCCCTTATGGACCATCACTCTGGGCGGAATCGTCTGTGATCTGGTCAGTCGAACTACCGGCAATCAGATGCCCCTGACCGGCGAAACGGCTCGGATCACGGTAGGCAACGCCAGGGCCGGCGGCCTTCAGAACGTGGACCAGACCAGTGCGACCGAAGCCTTCGGTTTCCCCGCCCGGACGATCACCGAGACGCTGACCGACACCATCCGCTGGATGTCTACCGCCGGCCACCTGACGCCCGACCAGGCCGGCGATCTGGCTAGCTAAACAGTTGGTTGACTGGTTGGCCCACGAACTACCCGATCAGAATCCAGCGACCCGGGCCGTCAACGCTCTCGTCATGGTTCACGACATGACCACCCATCGGCGGGTACCTGGAGATCCACCAGGTATCGGGTGACCGGTTCGGTCAGACACCACGAGTTCGCCAGGTAGGCGCCATGTCCCTCGGCATTCGACGAGATCACCACGGCGTCGCCCAGAGCAGCGACCAGCGCACCCGCCCATATTGGCGGAGTCGCCGGATCCCCTTCGAGGTACACCACCAACGCTGGCACCACGAGGTCTGCAGGCCCCACGTAGAGCGGATCCACTGCCGCCGGCAACGGGTGACACCCGGTCGAACCGGCGAACGCCGGACCGAAGTGGGTCAACGAGTCGGCAATCGCCACCGAGGCGCCGAAGATCTCGCTGGGCGGAGGCCGTTCGGGGTCGTCCGCACAGTCCACCAGAAACATCGCGTCCATCGAACCGTCGTACGAGCCATCGTCCCGGCGCCCCAGGAGCATGTCGCCCAGATCCTGAAGGATCACGGCTGAACCGGACACCACGACCTCGGCTAGGCCCTCTCTTAGTATCGGCCAGGTCTCGGGCGAATACAGTGCGGCGGCCACTCCCAGGTAGAACTCGCCATGGGTGACCTGTCGATCCCCCGCCGGAACCGGAGACGCCGTCACTGCGGCCACCGCGTCGGCGAACGCCTGCTCAGCGCCCCCCACGACTCCCAGTGGGCAATCCGGCTCAGCGTCGCACGCCGCGGCAAAGGCCGACCAGGAAGCCTCGAACCCGTCGGCCTGGATTCGGCTGGGACGACTCACCCGTTCAGCCGGATCCACCGGCCCATCCAGAACCATGGCCCGGACCCGGTCTCCGAACAGGGCGGCGTACACGGCACCCAGACGGGTCCCATAGGAATATCCCAGGTACGAGATCTGTTCCTCACCCATGGCCCGGCGTAGCACGTCGATGTCTCGGGCCACGGCATTGGTCCCTACATGATGGGCCAGGTCTCCGCTGCGTTCTAGGCAGTCAGCGACCAGATCCTCGGCATCGGCCACTACCTCCTGAAGGCCAGTTTCGGGTCCCAGCACCATGATTTCGTCGTCGAAGTCGTCGACGCACGAGACGGTCGTGCTGGCCCCCGATCCCCGAGGATCGAATCCCACCAGGTCGAAACGTCCCAGAAAATCCGGATCGGCCATCGCTGGACCCATCCACTTAAGCATCTCGATACCCGACCCACCCGGACCGCCGGGATTCATCACCAGCACCCCGATCCGAGGCTCGGCGACGGCCCGCATCAGGGCCACGGCCACCTCAATGACCGGTCCTCCCGGAACCGCGTGATCCATCGGAACGATGAGAGTGGCGCATTCGGTGTCTCCACACGCCTCCCAGATCAGCGGCTCGGGGTCAAATCCATTGACCCCCGACTCGGCCGTTTCGCCGCAGGCTGTAGCCGTAGCCATCAGGACCATGAAGACCACGACTGATCCGAGCGGTACCGAACGAATCATCGGGTCGGATCCCCTGCGTAATCGGGAACCCGTCCGGCTCCGGTCACGCCGGCCAGGCCTCCCGGAGGCGTCGCCACGACTCGCCCAGCGCCTCGGGCAGTACCCGGACGTTGGCCACCGTGGTGGTGAAGTTGGTGTCGCCCGACCAGCGGGGCACCACGTGAACGTGCAGGTGTCCCGGGATCCCGGCACCAGCCGCCCGGCCGAGGTTCACGCCCACGTTGACCCCACCGGGCTCCAGGGCCGAGTTCACGGCCGCCACCGCATCCCGGACCGTCGCCCACAGTTCGGCGTGCTCGTCGTCGGTCAGTTCGGCCAACTCGCCCACGGCCCGCCGGGGCAGCACCATCAGGTGTCCGCTGGTGTACGGATAGGCGTTCATCACCGCGAAGCACGTCGGCCCCCGTTGCAGCACCAGCGTCTCGTCGTCGGGATGGCCACCATCAGCCAGCACCTCGAACAGTGTGCGGCCCTCCCCGTCATCAAAGGGCGCGTCGGACTCCTCGTTCAGTCCCGACACATAGGCGTGTCGCCAGCCGGCCCACAGGCGATCCAGACCGGTCAGGACGTGGTCTCCCCCGCTGGTCCCGAAGCCACCAGCGCACCGGACTCCACTGCATCGGCCAGCCGAACCAGGAAAACGTCCAGCGAAAGGTCGCGCTCGGGAGCAGCAGCCCCCCGGGCGTTGTCGCCCACCGTGCCGTGGGCCGCGTCGTCGTCACCCACCACGAGCACGTGGGGGATCTTCCCGACCTTGCCGGCCCGTACTCGCTTGCCCAGCGGCTCATCCGCCGGGTCCACGGTGGCCCGTCGTCCAGCAGCCACCAGACGGTCGCGTACCGACTCGGCGTAGGCCTGATGCTCATCGGCCACCGGCAGCACCCGCACCTGCTCGGGAGCCAGCCACAGCGGGAACGCTCCCGCGTAGTGCTCCAGCAGTACGCCGAAGAACCGTTCGATCGACCCCATCAACGCACGGTGGATCATCACCGGACGGTGCCGACCACCATCGTCGCCCACGTATTCCAGGTCGAAACGTTCCGGGAGGTTGAAGTCCAGCTGGATGGTCGATAGTTGCCAGGGTCGCCCAATGGCGTCGGTGACGTCTACGTCGATCTTCGGCCCGTAGAACGCACCGCCACCCTCTTCGACCACGTAGTCGAGGCCTGCCGACTCCAACGCCTGTCGGAGCCCGTCGGTGGCCATATCCCACAGGGCGTCGTCACCCACCGACTTCTCATCGGGGCGGGTCGACAACTTGGCCTGGAAGTCCTCGAAGCCGAAGGCCCGCAGCACACTCAGGGTGAACTCCAACAGCGAGGCCAGCTCGTCGGGAATCTGGTCGGGCGTGCAGAAGATGTGGCTGTCGTCCTGGGTGAATCCGCGGCTCCGGAGCAGACCGTGGATGGCCCCCGAGAGTTCGTAGCGGTACACGGCCCCCAACTCGAAAAAACGGCGGGGAAGGTCCCGGTAGCTGCGTTGGGAACTCTGGTAGACGGCCACGTGGAACGGACAGTTCATGGGCTTCGGGTAGTAGCTCGCACCATCCAGTTCCATGGGCGGGTACATGCCGTCGGCGTAGAAGTCGAGGTGCCCACTGGTCTCCCACAGCACTGACTTGGCGATGTGGGGACTGAAGACGAAGTCGTAGCCGCCCGTCTCGTGACGGGCCCGGCTGTAATCCTCGATGATCTTTCGCACCAGAGCGCCTTTGGGGTGCCACACAGCCAGTCCGGGTCCGAGCGAGTCCGGCCATGACACCAGGTCCAGCTCGGCAGCCAGCCGGCGGTGATCGCGCTTTTCCGCCTCGGCGAGACGGTGCAGGTACCCCTTGAGTGCCTTCTTGTCAGCCCAAGCAGTGCCGTAGATCCGCTGCAACATGGGCTGCTTCTCGTCACCCCGCCAGTAGGCGCCGGCCACCTTCTGCAAAGCGAAGTGGCCCAGTCGTCCGGTGGACGCCACGTGGGGCCCGGTGCAGAGGTCAACGAAACCCTCTCCGTTGCGATACCAGGTGACCGATCCGTCGGTCGAGGCCTCACCGGCCATCTCTGGGTCCGCCCCACCGGTCGTAACCTTCTCGATGATCTCCCTCTTGTAGCGGTGATCGGCAAAGAGTTCGAGAGCCTCGGTGGCTCCCGCCTCGAATCGCTCGAAGAGTTGGTCGGCGTCGATGATCTCCCGCATCCGGGTGTCGATTGCCCCCAGATCATCAGCGGTGAAGGAAGCACCATCCGGAAGTTCGAAGTCGTAGTAGAAGCCATCCTCGATGGGCGGGCCGATGGCGTGGGTAGCGCCCGGCCAGAGATCCAGGACGGCCTGGGCCAGCACGTGGGCGGTGGAATGACGGAGCGTGTGGAGGCCCTCATCACTGTCGGCGGTCACCACCGAGACGGCGTCACCATCAGCCAACGGTCGACCCAGGTCGCGGCCCTCGCCGTCGACGCTGACGATGACCGCCGCTTTGGCTAGGCCGGGGCCGATGTCTGCCGCCAGATCGGCACCCGTGGCGCCTTCGGGCAGAGTTCGCGGCGAACCGTCGGGAAGGGTGATGGTGAGATCGGGCACGAAAAGGTCTCAGTCGTCGATGCCGGTCAGCCGAAGGGCCACCCGGGTGCGGTACCGGCTGTTGAGTTGCAACAGCACGGCGGTGAAGGCCTCGATGGCCATGGCGTTGGATAGGCCGCCGGCGTCCAACGGCCGGGCTCCCGGGATCTCGGCGATGATCTCTGAGACCGTTTCGGTGGCCCGCTGGTGGTCGGAACAGACCAGTACGTCGCTGGCCAGCTCGGTGTCCAGGTTGCCCAGCTCGGTCGCCGCCACATGGTGCAGGGCAGCCGCCACGTAGGCATCGGGCACCTCGGCCTGGACGCTGGCCGACACCGACCCGCGCGGCGGCACTAACGGCTGAAACTCTCCAGCCACCTGGGCAATGGCGTTGGACATGCAGATCACCACCTTGCGGTGCAGGTGATCGGCCACCGATCGGGCGGTGGCAGCAGCGGCGTCCCATGGGGTGGCGATCACCACGACCCCGGCGTCCGCGGCGCCTGCGTTGTCGGCCGATCGGATCGAGAGCGACCGGTCGGGCCACTTGTCGAGGATGGTGTCCCGTACCTCCATGGCCCGGTACTTCGAGCGTGACCCGATCACCACGTCGTGTCCTACTCCGGCGAGCCGTGTAGCGAGGGCATGTCCGGCGGGGCCTGTTGCCCCGAGCAGTCCGATCTCCATCCGGCGAGGCTACCGGGGCCGTCCGGTAGCCTCCGAATCGGTTCCCCGACGAGTGCATCGGTTCCCCAACAGAGAAGGACGGATTCCCCGTGGGCATCCTGGATGACAAGAAGTTGCTGATCACCGGCGTGCTCACCGACGCCTCGCTGGCCTTCTCCGTGGCCCGCCTGGCCCAGGAGCAGGGCGCCGAGGTGATCCTGACCGGCGCCGGACGGGGCCTTCGCCTGACTGAACGCACGGCACGCAAGTTGCCCTTAGAGGCCGAGGTCCTGGAGTTCGACGTGACATCAGCCGAACAGGCCGAGTCCCTCCGGCGGCATCTGGCTGATCGGTGGGGCCGGGTGGACGGCGCCCTGCACGCCATCGGATTCGCCCCCGAGGTGTGCCTTGGGGAGGACTTCATGGCCGCCCAGTGGTCGGACGTGGCGGTCGCCATGGAGATCTCTGCGTACTCGCTCAAGACGGTGGCTGAGGTGGTCGCACCGCTAATGACCAACGGGGGCTCCATCGTCGGGCTGGACTTCGATGCCCGGTTTGCGTGGCCTGCCTACAACTGGATGGGCGTGGCTAAGGCGGCGCTCGAGTCGGCGTCGCGCTACCTGGCGCGGAGTCTCGGGCCCGATGGTGTCCGGGTGAACATGGTGGCCGCCGGCCCCATCCGCACCATCGCCGCCAAGAGCATTCCGGGTTTCTCCGAGTTCGAGGAGGCCTGGAAGAAGCGGGCGCCGCTGGGTTGGGACGTGAACGACACCGAACCCGTCGCCCGGGCGTGCGTGGCGCTCCTGTCGGACTGGTTCCCGGCGACTACCGGGTCGATGGTCCACGTGGATGGCGGCTACCACGCCATCGGCGCCTGAGGTCGTAGGGCCTCAGTCGTAGAGAGACGTACCCATGGGCGTCCGATCGCTACAGCGGGCATCGACAATCGGATAGGGATTTACGACGTTATTCCGGCCACCCGGGTGGTACTCAAGATGCAGGTGCACGCCCTGGGCGTTGCCGGTGTCTCCCATCGACCCGATCACCTCGCCGGCCCGGACCTCTCCAGCTTTTCCAAATCCCGACATGTGAGTTCCGAAGTAGTAGTCGCCATCCTCGGCCACCAAGTCAAAGGACCAGCCGCCGATGGTGTCCCAACGGTGGGTGACCACGCCGTCCACCGGCGCGAGGATCGGGGCGTTCCTCATGCCCACCAGGTCCACGCCCTCATGACGACGGTTTCCCGACCTTCGCTCACCCCAAGAATCAACGAACTTGACACGACCGTCGACCGGGCAGATCCAGTCCGACGACGTCATTTGACGGACCACTGAAGAGCGGTTGCGTCGGCCTTTGGCGTCGCGTTCGAGACGGGCACGCTCGGTGGCGGAGATACCGGCGAGGAGGTCGCTATAGCCCGACTGCAACTGAGCCGCATCTCGCACGTTGTCGGCGACCAGGCGGTTGGCGGCCGCGAACGCCCGGACCGCCGAACGATGGCGTTGCCGAGCGCTGACCAGCAGATCGATCATGGTCCGGAGTCGTCGTTCGGCGGCAGCGATGCCGTCCAACGCCAGGGGAAGCACGTCGGACGCTGCCGAGATCAGCGGTAGCAGGCCAGTGGCTCGGTCGATCACCAGATCCTGGGATGGGTCGCTGGTGAACACCACCGAATTCGATGTGCTACTGGAACCGGCGGTATCCGATCGGCCAGCGGAGGGCGCGGCCTGAACAGCGGTCGAAAGGAGGGCGGTGACCAGCACGGCGAGCACGACGGTCATGCCGAGGCGGCGATGCACTCCGAAATCCTACCGGTGGGCTTCCGATGCCTGATGGACCCGTGACCATCGACCGTGGCTACTCACGCACTCGTCGTACTGGGATCGATTTCACCAGCCGAATACCCGTCGGTCTCATCGCGGATGTCTCCGACGAGTTCCTCCAAGACGTCCTCCAGGGACACGATCCCAATCCAGCCCTCCGTACCGATCACGGCAGCAAGGCGGATCCGTTCCCGCTGTAGAAGATGGAGTACCTCGTCCAGCGGTTGGTCGGGCGACAGGACGGCCATTGTCCTGACCTCCTCGGTGGTCAGGGTGTCGTCGGCCGCTCCGACGGGTAGGCGCAGTACCGACCGGGCATGCACCAGGCCCACCAGACCACCATCGGGGCCGGTCAACGGCAGCCGACTGTGACCCGAGGAGGCCAACACGCGTTCCACCTCGTGGACCGGGGCCCAACGGTCGACCGTCACCACCTCGGGCCGGGGCACCATCACCGATGCCACTGTCCGCCGCCCCAGGTCCAACGCTCCCGACAGGAGGTCGTGTTCGAACCCGTCGATCAGGCCCTCTTTCCGCGACGCATCCAGCATCGACGTGAGCTCCGCGGCCCCTACCGCACGGTGGATCTCGTCGACGGCCGTCAGGCCGAATGGACGGATGAGTAGCGCCGACACCCGATCGAGGGCCACTACCGCAGGTTTGGTCAGGGAGACAAATGCTGTATGCAGGGTCACCGTCCACCGGAGCGTGCGTTCGGGAGCCGCGATGGCCAGGTTCTTGGGCACCAACTCGCCGAATAACATCTGGATGACGGCTGCCAGACCGATCGCTGCCACCCACGACGCCGTGTCGGCCGCTCCCTCGGGGACCGCAACCACTGAGAACCGGTCCTCCAGCAGGCCGCCGATAGCCGGCTCGGCGAGCACCCCGAGGGCGATGCTGCTGGCCGTGATGCCCAACTGGGCACCCGACATCTGTAGTCGAAGGTCCCGACGGGCCCGGAGTGCCCGGGACGCCGCTCGCGATCCCCTCTCAGCCGCGTCGGCCAACACCGTCGGGCGAGCAGCCACCAGCGCGAACTCGGTCGCCACGAAGAGAGCGTTCACCGCTACGAGGAGCAGGACACTGCACAACGCCAGCGCGGTCACCATCGGCCGCTCCCCGGTTCGGTCTCAGTCTCGGGCGGTGACGGCGCGGGGGCCACCATCCGGAGCGTTTCGATCCGGCGACCGTCGACGGCCAGGACCTCGATGCGCCAACCCTCGTGATCGATCCTCGCCGTGGGCTCGGGGATCCGCCCCAACCGATAGAGGACGTACCCGGCCAGGGTTTCGTACGGACCGTCGGGGATGGCGAATCCTGTGGCCTCGTATACGTCGTCCGGGCCGAGCCGTCCCGAGACCACGATGTTGCCGGGGCCGTCTACCTGGGTCCGCGGAAGTGGCGCCGACTTTCCAGTGAGGTCCAGGAGATCATCGTCGATCTCACCGATGAGTTCCTCGACCACATCCTCCTCGGTCACCAGACCAGCGGTACCTCCATGCTCGTCGACCACGACGGCCAGGGCGCTGCGCGCTGCACGGAGGTCCTCCATGAGGCCATCGAGCGCCCGGGTCTCCGGGACAGCCAGCGCCGGAGCCATCAATCCGGCGACCGGCACCCGATCTCGCGAGTCGCGGGCAACGGTCAACAGCGCCTTCACGTGGACGATCCCCACCACATGGTCGAGATCGCCGTCGATCACCGGGAACCGGGAACAACCCGTTCGTTCCGCCTCGGCCAACAGGTCGGCGCCCACCGCTGAGACGTCCAACGAGTGAACGTCGAGTCGCGGCACGAGCACCTCGGCGGCCACCTTGTCCGCTAGACGCACCGAACGCGTCAACAGGGCCACGTCGTCGGGATCCAGTGTCTCGTCGGCCGAGGTTCGGATCAGGTCCCCGATTTCGTCGAGCGTCCGCGACGGGTCGAGGTCGGTCCGCGGCATCACTCCCAGGCGACGTACCACGGCATTGGCCGCCCCGTCGAGTACCGCCACCAACGGGCGACCGATCACACCGATCACCGTCACCGCGGGAGCCAGGCCGCGAGCGAGGGGCTCGGGCGCAGCCAGGGCCAGGTACTTGGGCACCTGTTCCCCCACCACGAGGTGTAGGCCAGTGGCCACGAGAATGGCCACCACCACCGACGCCCCGGTGGGATGGTCATCGCCGGTCAGGATGCGCGCCACCGTCGGCTCGGCCACGAACCCCAACAGCAGCGCGGACAGGGTGATCCCAAACTGGGCTCCGGAAAGATGCGAAGTCAAGCGTTGCAGGAGGGCACGGACCCGCCGGGCCGCCGGGTCACCGTCAGTGGCCGCCGCCTCGATTCGGGCCCGGTCCACGGCCACCAGGCTGAACTCGGCCGCCACGAAGAACGCGTTGACGATCAACAGCGCGGCAATCGCCATCAAACCAGTGGAGGTCGACATCTGCCCGAAGGCTACCGATGCCCGTCGACCGGTAACGGCCGATGCGAGCCCTCAGAAATAGTTCGATACGTTAACCATCATGACCGACCCTCCTGCCGACTCGCCTCCCGCTAAGGAGGGGTATCCCACCAGGGAGGTCGACGCCGCCCGGGCCGCAGCCAAGCTGGCCCGCCAGATCACCATTCCCCTGACCGAACACCAGCTCAGCCTCTCCCAGTACCGGGTCCTCGTCTTCCTCGACGAGGGCGGCGCCGCTCCCTCCGACTTGGCCGACCGGCTCTCGGTCAGCCGCCCGTCCATCACCGCACTGATGGACGGGCTGGGAGAGCGGGACCTCGTCGAACGCCACAACGATCCCGACGACGGACGACGGGTTGTTCACCACCTGACCGAAGGCGGCCGACGGATCCTCGAGATCGCCGACCGTGCGGTGGCCGACCGGCTAATGGTGCTCGGAGCACACGTGAACGCCGGCGACCCCACACCGCTCATCGAGAACCTCAGCAAATTCGGCGACGCCATCCGTGCTGCCCGTGCCGCCGGCACCGCCTGACCCGATGGGAGCAGAGAGGACGACGCCCCGGATCGATCCCGACACCTCCAAGGGCTGGTTCCGTCGGCTCCTCCCGATGATCGTCGCTCGGCGGGCCGCCTTCACCGTTGTCCTGGTGACCGGACTGGTGGGTCTCGCGCTCCAGGTCTCTGTGCCCATGGTCCTGCGGCAGGCCGTCGACCGGTCATTGGGCGACCTCGACGGTTCCGCGGCCTTCGCCGACCTGGAGCGCCACGCCATCCTTCTGGTTGTCATGGCCTCCGCGTCGTTTGGGCTCCGGTTCACCTACCGGTACCTGCTCTTTGGCACGGCGTGTCGGATCGAGACCGACCTGCGGGACGCCGTCTACCAGCACCTAACCCGGCTCTCGTTCTCCTTCTACGACCGGGTGGCGGCTGGTGAGGTGATCTCCCGAGCCAACTCCGACATCCGCTCCATCCAACTCCTGCTGGCCTTCGGTCCGCTGGCCGGCCTCTCAGCAGTCAGCTTTTTCATGGCCTTCGGCTTCATGCTCAGCATCCACGTCCCACTCACGTTGGTCACCGTCTCCACCATGCCGTTCGTCTTCGTACTCGGCCAGAAACTCCGCGACCAGGTCTTTCCCCTGTCGTGGGTCACTCAGGGCCGTATGGCCGAAGTGGCCATGGTGGTCGACGAGAACGTCAACGGGACCCGGGTCGTCAAGTCCTTTGCCGCCGAATTCGACCAGATCGCTCTATTGGCCCGGGCCGCCGACCGCCTCCGCTGGTCAGCCACCGCCCTGATTGAGGCCCGCGCCCGGTTCAATCCGATGATTGAGGCCCTCCCCCGCCTCGGCATGGCCCTCGTGCTGCTCTACGGCGGCCACCTGGCCATCGACGGTCAGGTGGGGGTCGGCTCACTCCTGGCCTTCAGCGGCTACGTGACCATGATCGCCATGCCGTTCCGGATGTTCGGCTTCGTCCTCATCCAGGCACAACGAGCGGCCGCCTCGTCGATGCGGATCTACGAGATCCTCGACGAGGAACCGGCCATCGTCGACCGACCCGGCGCCCGTGAGCCGGCAGCGGTTTCCCCTGAACTGGGTCGAGTGGAGTTCCGCTCTGTGGTGTTCTCCTATCCCACGGCCGACCCGGAACACGAGGGAGACCCCCGCCCGGTCCTAGACGGCTTCGACCTGGTGATCGAGCCCGGCGAGACGGTGGCCATCGTCGGTAGGACAGGCTGCGGGAAGTCAACGGTGGCCCGACTCCTGCCCCGCTTCTACGACGTGACCTCCGGTGCGGTGCTCGTCGACGGCATAGACGTCCGTGACCGCCGGCTGGACGGGCTGCGACGCACAGTGAGCCAGGTGCCCGACGAGTCGTTCCTGTTCTCCGAGCGACTCCACGACAACGTGGCCTTCGGTCAACCAGATGCCTCCCGCCCGGACGTTGAGGCGGCGGCTCGCATCGCCCGGGCCGACGAGTTCATCGTCGGTCTGGCCGACGGCTACGACGAAGTGGTCGGCGAGCGGGGCTACTCCCTGTCGGGCGGGCAACGCCAACGGATCGCGCTTGCCCGCACCATCCTGACCGACCCCCGCGTGCTGATCCTTGACGACGCCACGAGCGCCATCGACGTCCAGACCGAGGAAGACATCCACCGGGGGCTGGTCGACCTCATGGCCGACCGGACGACCATCGTGATTGCCCACCGCCTGTCCAGTATCAGCCTGGCGGATCGGGTGGTCCTCATGGAGGGTGGGAGGGTGGTGGCCGACGGTACGCACGCCGACCTTCTGGCCACCGATCCCCGCTACGCGGCAATCCTCACCCAGAGCGACGGAGTCGACGTCGATGCAACACGGAGCACCGACTGATGGGCGGCCACGGTTTCTTCGCCGGACCTTCGTCAGTCCAAGCCAACGCCCAGGCCGGTCTCCCCTACGCCGACGTGCCCGACGAGCTTCGAACCCGCATCGAGGACGTCCTCCGCGACGAACCCGACCATCCTGAGCCAGACGTGTCGTTCTCACATTCCCGATGGGATCGGCGACCCTTCGGGCTTCGCACCTTCCTGATCCCACACGCCGGCGGCCTGTTGGTGGCCCTTCTCCTGGTCATCGCCGAGACCGGTCTTCTCCACGTAGGTCCGTTGCTCACCCAGATCGGTATCGACCAGGGAGTCCTTGCCGGCGAGATCGGCGTTCTGGTGGCTGTTGCGTCGGCCTACCTAGGTGCCGTCGTGCTTTCCACCGGCGCATCGTTCCTGCGGACCCGCTTCACCGGACGACTGGGCGAGCGTCTCGTCTACGACCTCCGCGTCCGGGTGTTCAGCCATTTCCAGCGCCAGTCGCTGGACTTCTTCACAGGCGAGAAGTCGGGCGTGCTGATGACCCGGATGACCAGCGACATCGAGGCCCTCACCACCCTGCTCCAGGAGGGCCTGGTCAGCTTCGTAGTTCAGGGCATGACGTTGATCGTCATCACTGCCTACCTGTTGGTGCTCCACCCCGGCCTGGCCCTCGTCTGCCTGCTCACCGTCGTTCCGATCAACGTGGTGCTCACCTTGTGGTTCCGACGGGTATCTCACGTCGGTTACCTCCGGGTGAGGGACCGCATCGCCGACGTCTTGTCCAACCTGGCCGAAAGCCTGGCCGGCATCCGCGTCATCACGGCCTTCGGGCGCCGCGACCACGACGTGGCTCGCCACCAGCGAATCATCGACGCCCATCTGGACGCCAACCTCTACATGGGCCGGGCCCAAGCCCTGTTCGGACCGGGCACCGAGTCCATCGGGATCATCGCCCAGGCCGTGGTCCTTCTCGTCGGTGGACGCATGGCGCTCCGGGGCGAGGTGACGATCGGCGAACTGACCGCCTTCCTCCTGTTCCTCACCTCCTTCTTTGCTCCGGTCCAGACTCTGGTGCAGCTCTACAACCAGTACCAGCAGGGCAATGCCGCGGTGCTCAAGTTGCGTGACCTCCTCAGCACCGAGCCGACCGTGGTCGAAATGGTTGACGCCGTCGACCTTCCCCCCATCAACGGGCGGATCCATTTCGACGCGGTGACCTTCGGGTACGACACCGACCACTTGGTGCTACGCGACGTCAATCTGGTCCTCGAACCGGGTGAGGTCCTGGCCGTGGTCGGGCCGACCGGGGCCGGCAAGTCAACCATCGCCAAGCTGGTGACCCGATTCCACGACCCGACGTTCGGCCACATCACCATCGACGGACACGACCTCCGCAGCGTCGGTATCACCTCACTGCGGCGTCAGCTGGGCGTGGTCCCCCAGGAAGCGTTTCTGTTCAACGGAACAATCGCCGACAATGTGTCGTTCGCCCGACCCGATGCCCCCCACGACGAAGTAGTCGAGGCGTGTCGGGCAGTCGGTCTGGGGCCGCTGCTCGATCGGATGCCCGACGGAATCCACACCCCCATCCACGAGCGGGGGGCCTCGCTGTCGGCCGGCGAGCGCCAGTTGGTCGCTCTGGCCCGGGCGTTCCTGGCTCGCCCCCGAGTGCTGGTACTCGACGAGGCCACCTCCAACCTCGACCTGCAGTCCGAGTCGGTCATCGAACGGGCGTTGGATCAGGTGCTCGAGGGGCGCACGGCCATCCTCATCGCCCACCGTCTAGCCACCGCCATGCGAGCCGACCGGGTGGCTGTCGTCGATGACGGACGGATCGTGGAGCACGGAACCCATGCCGAGTTGACAGCCCTCGGCGGGCAGTATGCGGCCATGGTCGAAACATGGCAGAGGCATGCCTCAGGCAGTCCGATCGGCGACAGGTACAGCGACGGAGGGAGCCTCCGTTGAGCACGCTCGAGTTCGTGCTCGGTCTGCTCGTGTTCACCGTCGGTTGCACCATTCAGGGTGTGCTGGGCTTCGGCGCCGGTCTGTTCGCCGTGCCCATCCTCGCCCTCATCGCCCCGGACTTCGTGCCCGGCCCGGTACTAATGGCCAACCCGTTGCTCTGTGCCCTCTTCGCCTGGCGCGAGCACGGCGCCATTGATCGGGCGGGCCTCCGGTGGGCCCTCATCGGACGGGTCCCCGGTGTGCTGTTCGGCGCCTGGGCGCTGACCGCGGTATCCGAGGACGGGCTCGGCCTGCTTTTCGGCACCCTGTTGCTGATCGGCGTGGGTCTCAAGGTCTCCGGAGTGCACGCCGCCAGGACCCCGTGGACGCTCATGGGGGCCGGCGGCCTGAGCGGATTCATGGGCACTTCGGTGGCCGTCGGTGGCCCTCCGATCGCCCTGGTGCTGGACGGTTCCTCGGGCCCGGAGTTACGGGCCACCCTCAACGCCTTCTTCTTCGTGGGGACGACCATCTCGTTGGTCGTTTTGACCCTGGCCGGCGAGTTCGGTGCGTCGGACCTCCTCCTGGCACTCTCCCTCCTCCCCTCGGTGCTGATCGGCGTGGCACTCAGTAGCCGTCTCCGCCCCCTACTCGATCACGGGTGGCTGGCCCCAGCGGTGTACGTCCTGTCCGGTTCCTTCGCCGTGCTCCTCCTGCTCCGTTCACTGTCCTGACCAACGCCCGTCGCAACGGGTAGACCTAGGGTCATCAGCGTGTTGGAGCCAGCCACGGACCCCATACTCGAACTGGCCGATGTGAGCCGCCGGACCGAGGGAACCCAACTGCTGGAGAGCATCGACTGGCAGGTCAGGGCCGGCCAGCATTGGGTGGTCCTGGGGCCCAACGGGTCAGGCAAGAGCACCCTGCTTCGTATCGCCGCCCTCAAACTACATCCGACCACCGGGACGGTTTCCGTGCTGGGCCGGACGCTGGGACGAACCGATGTGCGGTTGCTGCGACGCCAGATCGGTTACGCCTCGGCGACTCTGGCCGACGCCTTCCGACCCGACCTGGCAGCCACCGACGTGGTGATGACCGCCCGGCACGGTGCGCTGGAACCCTGGTGGCACGACTACGACGACGAGGACCGCGACCGGGCCCGCGACCTTTTGAAGAGGATCGGCTGTGGCCACCGGGCCGACCACCGGTTCGGCACATTGTCGTCCGGTGAGCGCCAGCGGGTGCTCCTGGCCAGGACCCTGATGGTCGACCCCGACCTCCTGCTGTTGGATGAGCCGACAGCCGGTCTGGACCTCGGCGGCAGGGAGGAACTGGTGTCGACGCTGGCCGACCTGGCGACCGACCCAGCGATGCCGCCCATGGTCCAGGTAACCCACCACGTTGAGGAGATCCCGCCCGGGTTCACCCACGGACTACTCATGGAGGGCGGCCGGATCGTGGCGGGTGGACCGCTGGCTGACGCCCTGACTGCCCGAGCCCTCTCGGACTGCTACGGGCTCAACCTGTCGCTCACGTGTCAGGAAGGCCGCTGGACAGTCCGGGTCAACGGGTCGGGCCGGTGACCATCGACCCATCTAATGCCCGGTCCGCAGGTGGGCACGCACTGATCGTGACTGGCGGTCCGCTCCCCCGGAGACTGGGACCGCTACCGGACGCCGATCTGGTGATCGCCGCCGACGAGGGCATCGATAACGCTCGCCGACTCGGCCTGACCGTCGACCTGCTCGTCGGTGACATGGATTCGGCCAGCGATGGCGCCGAAGTGAGCGCCCGGGTCGTGCAACGCCACCCGGTCGACAAGGACGAGACCGACCTCGAGTTGGCCCTGGCAGCGGCGCTGCGTGCTGGGGCGACGTCGGTGACGGTGGTGGTCACCGCTGGCGGCCGGGCCGATCACGCCCTCGGAAATCTGCTGATCCTGGCTGGCGATCGGTGGTCGGCTCTCCGGGTCGACGTCCGGATAGACGAGGCGCGAGCCTGGGTGGTCTGGGACCAGGTCCGGATCGACGGCAGCACCGATGACCTGGTCAGCCTGGTGGCCGTCGGGAGTGCGGCCACCGGCGTGACGACGACCGGATTGGCCTGGTCGCTGGACGAAGCGACGCTCGAACCCGGCGTTGGCCTGGGTCTCTCGAATCGGATGACCGGCGAAGCGGCCGAGGTAACCGTCGGATCTGGTGCCGTCGTCGTCATCGCCCCGGGCGGGAGCACCGACTGATTTGACCCGGCGTCAGCGGCTGCCGGACAGTACGCGGTGCGGACAAATATTCGACGACCTTCCACATTGAGTACAAAACCCAACCAAGCAACCGCACCCTTCAACAAGGTGCTGTAGAAATGCACGAGGTTGACGTGGACGGGAGGGGAACCACCGGTGATTAAGGGGGTACTGGGGGCACTTGTCCCACTTCTCGCCGCCCTGGCCGCCTTCGCCTTTGGAGCGATGATGCTGGTGACCCTCGGGGCCAGCCCTCTCGCCGGCCTGGACGCCATGCTGGACGGTGCGTTCGGAAGCGGCTCCCGCATCGCTGCGACGGCTGTCAAGGCGACGCCCCTGATCCTGGTCGGGGCTGGAATCACCATTGCCTTCCGGACCAGCGTCATCAACATCGGCGGAGAGGGTCAGATCATCGCCGGAGCACTCCTGTCGACCGTGGTAGCGCTCAGCTTCCCCAACCTGCCAGCTTTCATTCTGGTTCCCCTGGTCCTGCTCTCAGGAGCAGTTGGTGGTGGCATCCTGGGCGCCGTTCCCGGAGCGCTCAAGGCCTACGCCTCGGTCAACGAGATCCTCTCAACCATCATGCTCAACCTGGTGATGGTCCAGTTCATGAACTTTCTCCTCAGGGGCCCTCTAATCGACCCCTTCGAACTGGAGGCAGGAACCCGCATCCCACAGACCCAGCGGCTATCAGACAACGCCACCCTGCCCACCCTGCTGGACGGAACGAGGCTCCACATAGGGGTACCCGTCGCGATATGCGCGGCGGTTGGCGCCTACCTGATCCTCTGGCGCACACCCACCGGCTTTCGCCTCCGGGCCGTTGGGTATTCCCCCGAGGCCGCCAGGGCCGCCGGCATCAGCGTAAAGCGAAACATCACCCTGGCCATGACGCTGTCCGGCTCCCTTGGCGGAATCGCCGGGGCAATACTGGTCTTCGGTAGCGAAGGCCAGCGCATGGTCACTGACGGTTCGGCTGCGGGCTTCACGGGCAGTGCGGGCTTCAACGGGATCGTCGCTGCACTCTTCGGTGGGCTCCACCCCCTATGGACCATTCCATCGGCGATGCTCTTCGGGGCTCTTCTCACCGGTGCCACACAGCTCCAGCGAGTGCTCCAGGTTCCGGCCGCCCTGGCCGTCGCGCTCAACGGCATCATCGTGATCTTCGTAATAAGCAGTACACCAGTCCGGGGCTGGCTGCAACGCTCCCTTGCCGACTCGGGCCTGTTCAACCGATCCTCTGACACGGCCGGGATGGACTGAGCATGGGCGAGTTCTTCACCCTCAGCGTGCTGGTCGCGACGGCCGCATCTGCCATCCGGTTGGCCACGCCGTACCTGCTGGCCTCGCTTGGCGAGACGGTCGGGCAGCGCAGCGGGGTGCTCAACCTGGGTGTCGACGGGGTGATGCTGCTGAGCGCCTTCTTTTCCTACTGGACAGTCCTGGAGACGGGAAACCTGTGGCTTGCCGTGCTCGTGGGCCTTGTCGTGGGCCTCGTGATGGGGCTCCTCTACGGGGTCATCACGGTGTTCCTCAACGCCACCCAGGGAATCAGCGGCATAGGCATCTTCATCTTCGGCCTGGGTCTAAGCGATCTGCTGTTTCGCCAGCTAGTAGGGACACCCAAGCCGGTGAGGCGCCTCCCGAACGTGGACATTCCCCTTCTCTCCGACATTCCCCACCTGGGCGAAGCACTATTCCAGCGCAATCTCCTGACCTACCTAGCATTCCTACTGGTACCGGTAACGGCGCTGTTGTTGACTCGGACCACGTTTGGCCTCAACATCCGCTCCGTTGGAGACAACCCCCAGGCGGCTGACAGCCTCGGTGTGTCGGTCGAACGGACCAGGTTCGTGGCCATACTCATCGGCAACTCCATGGCGGGCCTGGCGGGAGCGGCCCTCGTGCTCCAGTTGGGGATCTTCCAGCCCAACCTCACACAGGGGCTCGGGTTCATCGCCGTCGCCCTCGTCTACTTCGGCGCATGGCGACCCATCGGCGTCATGGGAGGTGCACTCCTCTACGGCTTCGTGAACGCCACGGTCCTGCAGTGGAAAGCTCTCGGCATCATCCCGGTGAGCGGGTCCGACCTTGCCAACATGGCTCCAGCCGTGCTCACGATCCTGGCGCTGATCGTCGTAGCCCGCCGGGTGCATGCCCCGTCAGCACTGACCAAACCGTTCACGAGACACTGATCCGACAAAACACCATGGTGGGGACACCCCCCCGAGGAAGGAAAGGAACAGAGATGAAAAGACAATGGAGGCTCGGTCCTGCCGTGCTAGTGATCCTGGGAGCGCTCGCTCTCGTCGGCACCGCCTGTGGTGACGATGACGCGCCTGCGTCAGGTAGTGGAGAAGGAGGTGCCCTGAGGGTTGCGATTGTTGCGCCTAGTGCGTCTGATGACCTTGCGTTCAGCCAGAGCATGGTTGATTCAGTCCACGCCATCGAGCGCGATGTGGAACTGTCGGTAACCGATGGAACTTTCATCATCGAGGATGCCGCTGCGGCAATCCGTGGTTACGCCGAGGACGGCAACGACGTGGTCATCGCACACGGCACCCAGTTCGGTGCCTCACTCATTGAGATCGCCCCCGCCTTCCCGGACGTGACGTTCATGTGGGGAACGGCTTCTGACACCCAGGGTCTCGCCAACGTGTTTGCCTACTCTCCGGCTGCCGACGAGGGCGGTTACGTGAACGGTTCCATCGCCGCCGCCCTGACCAAAACCGGTGTGATAGGTGTGGTCGGTCCGATCGAGGCCGGCGACGCCGTCGCCTACATCAACGGCTTCAAGGCCGGTGCCCTGGCTGGTGGTGCTTCAGAGGTGAACGTCACCTACACGGGTTCGTTCGGCGATGTCGCTCTGGCTGCCGAGGCGGCTGAGGCGCACCTGGCCAACGACGTGGACGTGTTGACGGGAACAGCCCAGATGGTCGTGGGTGCTGTCGGTGTGGCAGCGGACGCCGGGGTGCCCTGGTTCGGCACGCAGGCCAACCAGACGTCGCTGGCTCCGAGCCTCGTAGTGGCTTCGCAGGTGTACCACTGGGAGGTCGTGCTCGAGGAGATGTTGACGCTTCGGGACAGCGGCGTACTCGGAGGCCAGGCCTTTGAGGTCAACCTTGCCAACGGTGGCCTCGTCATCGAGTTCAACGACGCCTACGAGCTGCCCGCAGGTGTGCGAGACGCAGCCGACGCGATGATCGAAGGCATCACCAACGGCACGGTGAGCACTGGATAGCAGTGCACACGGGAGGCGACCACCTCCAGCAATGAAGGTTCCCGTTCCCTGCCGGTGCTCCACCGGCGTTGCCAGCAGGGAACGGGCTCTTCAAACGAACAGAACAGATGGACACAATGGGATCTGACGAGAACATCCTGGAAATGAGGGGGATCACCAAGGTGTTTCCCGGCGTCGTCGCCAACGACAACGTCGACCTCGACGTCCGCTATGGAGAGGTCCACTCCCTCTTGGGTGAGAACGGTGCCGGCAAGAGCACCCTCGTGAAGATCCTCTTCGGCCTCTGCCAGCCCGATGAGGGCAGCATCCACCTGCGCGGCGAGCCCATCGCCGTCGAGTCGCCGGCCGAGGCCATCGCCTCCAGGATCGGAATGATCCACCAGCACTTCATGCTGGTTCCGACTCTGACGGTCGCCGAAAACGTCGCTCTCGGTACGCAGTCGACCAGGCGGCCGTTCACCGACCTGGACGTGGTCTCCAGACGTGTTTCTGAGATCTCCGAGAAGCACGGTCTAGCGGTCGACCCATCGGTAGAGGTACGTCGACTAGCCGTCGGTGAACGCCAGAGGGTCGAGATCATCAAGGCCCTCTACAGGGACGCTGAACTGCTGGTCCTTGATGAACCGACGGCCGTGTTGACACCAGGCGAGGTCGACGACCTGTTCGTGATCCTGCGACGCATGGCCAACGATGGTCGGGGGCTGATCTTCATTTCCCACAAGCTTCGGGAGGTACTGACCCTCAGCGACCGGATCACGGTTCTGCGAAACGGAAAGGTTGTCGGCACCACCGCACCCGCTGAGACGAGCAGGGAGGAGTTGGCTCAAATGATGGTCGGGCGGGCGGTTCGCCTCACCCCGGACAAGCCCCTGATGGACGCCAGTGCCGCCCAGCTGAAGGTTGAGGGCCTGACAATCCGCGGAGACCGTGAGACCGTCGCCGTCGACGACATCTCCTTTGAGGTGCGGTCAGGTGAAATCCTCGGTGTCGCTGGAGTGTCCGGCAACGGCCAGCGCGAGTTGGCTGAGGCGATCGCCGGCCTCAGGGCGGTCGAACCGGGTGGCTCAATCAGGATCGCCGGTGTCGATGTCACAGGCGATGACACACGTTCAAGGCGCGACAGGGGCCTCGGCTTCATTCCAGAGGAACGGATGCGCGATGGAGCGATAGCAGAATTCACCGTGAGCGAGAATCTGGTTCTCGTGGACCACGGGGCAGCGGAGTTCACCAGCCGTGGAATGCTCGACTTTGGTTCGATCCGGGAACACAGCCAGAAGTTGGTCGATGACTTCGCTGTAAAGACTCCCGGCATCGATACCCCCACCTCCAGCCTCTCGGGAGGCAACATTCAGAAGGTGATCCTGGCGCGTGAGCTCTCAGCCTCACCGACGGTCCTGTTGGCGTGTCAGCCAACGCGTGGAGTCGACATCGGTGCCGCCGAATACATCCACACGCGACTCATCCAACAGCGCAGCCTGGGAACGGCCACCATCCTGATATCTGAGGATCTGGACGAGGTCATGGGTCTGGCAGACAGGATCGCCGTCATGTACGAGGGAGAGATCGTCGCCATAGTCCCGTCTGAGGAGGCCACGAGGGACAGGATCGGGCTCCTGATGGCCGGCGTGGTGGAGGCTCCAGACCAGTCCAGCGTCTAGCCGAGGGGCTTGCCGAGGCTGTCGCCGTCATCGCCCCGGGCGGGAGCACCGACTGATCCGACCCGCCGCCAGCACCACGACCGGCAACTGAATGCCCGACGCCGACAGGCCCTTCTTCATCTCCCTCGTCGGTCGCCCTCCCCTAGGGGTGGGCGACAACGAACCTCAGGTGTAGATACGCGCAGGCAGGAGACCTTGAGGCCCTGCACTCGATCTCATTTTGAAATAGCACCTGCGCGAGATGAACGGATAGCGAAGAGGAATCCCCAAAAGCCGCCACCGATGGCACCACCAAGCATCTGCTGAAGGACATTGGCCCCTCCCATGCCGATTCCCAATAGCGGAATGGCGAGTGTGAGATAGGCGACGCCCGTCAGCCTTGTAGCAAAGCGACGTCGGCGTAGCCCGATGGAAACAAGAAGTGCCGCAAGCAGGGGAAGCGGAACGAAGGTGGCTAAAGCCTCGGTTCCGCCGAGTACTCCGTCCCTCGAGAAGAACTCCTCGGCCAAGGCAACGAACAAGCCCGTGAAGAGGCCAGTGAGTACCGCTGCCAAAAAGACCCATCGATTGATTCGCACCGACACCGACTCAGTCTGTCATCGACCCGCAAGGGAGTGGGGGGCGACATCGGAGCCCCAGGTGTAGATACGTGCAGCCATCTCTTCTCTTCCGGTTCCGATAGCGGTGCTTCTCGACTTGATGACATGATCACCACATGGACGAGACGCCAGAGGACGACGATCTGGACCCGACTGACAGTGGCGGGTTCCTAAGACGTCTCTTAGATGCGATAGGGACCATCTGGAAAATGGGTGACCGACCCGTGAAGGGGCGCAGCCAAGGCCCGTGGGTCGGCTAGATCAGGTCGGCGCGAGCCCCCCGCCCAGAGGGGGCGGCGGCGCCAGGAGTCCTAGGTGTAGATGCACGAAACGGTGCCCTGTTTCGGCGGTCCGGTTCGAATCTCATGCACTCCCCGCGATGATCCCCCAACGGATCCGCGCCCAATAGCGTTCGTGGAAGAAATAGAGCACCAACTTCGTAATGACCTCGAATCCACCGATCGATATGGCTGTCGCCAGATTGCCGGTGAAGACGAACCCGAGCACCATCGTGTCGGCGCTCGCCAACACCCGCCATGTCGCCGTCTTGGTAGCCGAGCGCCGTCGCCCCTCCCGGTAGTGACCCTCTTCGTCCACGGTGCGGTCCCATTGCAACCGCGACCAGAGTCGCTCATGCAGGTAGTAGAGCGTCATCTTGGTTGCCACTTCAGTCAAAGCAATTAAGGCGGCGGTTCTTATCTTGTCAGCACCGCTTGCCTCCTCAAGGCCCAAGAGAGGGCCTAGAAAACTTAGGATGACGAAGGACAAGATCAGGGTGTCGAGTGTTCCCACTACCCGCCAAGAGATCGCCTTGACGATCGAACGAACCGGTTGGATCTCCGGAGGGTTCGGGGGATCTAAGCGCGGGTCCTCAGGACCAAAGATCGGACTTTCAGGATGCTCCCTCATCGCAGGTGGAGTCTGTCACTTCTCCCCTGAGGTGAGAAGTTCGATAACACACAGAAATTGGACTTCTGAGGGGTCGGGGGGTGTCTCTGACGCCCTACGTGTAGATACGTACGGGCTTCTCACAGGTCGGTTTCACCGTCTAGGGAAGAGCGATGACCACGATTCGCCAGCCCACCTGTTCGGTCGCCTCCACCGTGACAGAAATGTTGCCAGTACCAAGGGCGGAGGTTTCATAGGTGCTAATCCCACTGCTCTCAGGTCGGTGGTAGATGCTTCTTTCACCACTTCCGTCGTCCACCGTGACCTTTAAGGGTCCACCATCGGACGCAATCACTAGGGCGTAGTTATCGACAGCATCAAAGGGCTCGAGTTGCGGAGCCCCGGGCCCATCGAAAGAGGCCAGCACAGTGCGACCATCGGCTAGAGACTCGGTCGACGGAAGCGAGACCTCTACGGCAGCAGGCTCTTCCGTCGGCATCGATTGTTCTATCTCTGGGCTCCCTTGAAGGAATACATAGGCGCCAACATCGCGGGTGACGAAGTCTTCTCCCTCACACATGAGTGGGTTGGCGGAGCGTTCTTCGGTAGAGATCATGAAGTCATCTCGGGTGACGTCCGCTACTGCCCGATACTGATCAAACACCTCATCCGTCATGAACTCGAAGATCGAGTGGAACTGACGCTTGGAGGCACAACCCGGTAGCCCTCCCCAACTTGAGCGTTGGTTCCCAGCGGTACAGGGCGATGGGACCCCGTTTCCATCAAGGTGCCTTTCAACAGAAATCTCACCAACTCCATAAGCGACGAGTTCGCCGGCACTCACCCTGAATCCCGGTGCTGCGGGACGGGCGAGACCACGCATCATGTCGACTTCCGAACTCAGGGGAACGACGTTGAGTATTTCCTCAACTGGATACACATGGTGAAAGCGAACCCAAAGGTTTGGAGCGTCATCTGGGCGGATGTACATCTTCAGATCTCGATAGTCGCTAGGTGGCGACTTGCCGGTCACCTGCTCATAGTCAACTCGCCATGCATCTTTACTTGAGCCAACACCTTCAGCCACATATAGGACTACGCCGTCTACAGGTGAGTAGATCGGTTGCGTGAAACGCACCTCGTAGTAGTTGGTCGGTCGGAAGTAGTGCTTCATCGAGCAACACGTCTCAAACGAGTCGGAGTAGTCGTGTCCGGCATTGGACCGAAATCGGGAAATGCGCTCTACGTCCGAAATATCGATGTGGGAAGCAGTAATGAACTGAGGGAGATCCCGAACTGCCCACGACTCAAGATCAGCAACTAGGCCGCCAACGCCGAACTGAACTCCTGACTGGGTGGTCGTGGTTGGGGCGGCAGTCGTAGCGACTGGAACAGTTGTCGTTGCCGGCGCCACTGTGGTGGTAGGTGGAACCGTCGTGGTAGACGGGATTGCAGTAGTCGTTGGTGCCGCGGTCGTTGTCGGTGCCGCAGTCGTTGCAGGCGCCGTCGTCGTTGTCGGTGCCACCGTCGTGGTCGGTGCCACGGTCGTCGTCGGTGCTGCGGTCGTGGTCGGTGCCTGAGTTGCCGCAGGGGCAACCGTCGTTGCTGGTGTCGCAGTGTCTGAACTACCGCTACACCCCGAGGCAACCAACAAGAACGTCAGAACAACCGCGTACTTCCTCACGGTCTCAGTCTGTCACCCCGCCCCTGAGGGGGCGGTGGGTGTCTCTGACGCCCTCGGTGTAGATACGTACAGGCGGTTCATGGGCCTCCGGGGAGGGACTCGCATGGCTCACCGTCACTGTCACCGTCTAGACGGGCCACGTCGCCGTAATACGGGAAGTAAAGGTCAAACCAATCCTTTGCGGCTGAATAGGTAGAAAAGTCTGAGCAGTTCTTGGTGTTACCCGGGTTGCCAGGTACCCCGGAGGTTGTGGTCGTCGTACTGGTAGTTGTTGTGGTGCTAGTGGTGGTGTTAGTTGTGGTCGATGGGGCCGCAGGTGGGACGTAGACACCGGTTGGCGGACCGCCACAGGTACCGAGCATCGATTGGAGCGTCGACAGTTCTGCGGAAGTGACCGTGAGAGCCCAGCGCACTTTAATGTCCACCCATGAGTCGGCGTATTGGCACCAGTAGGAGGAATCAGATGGTTTCCACTCCTCCGGGCCGCGTGATCCCTTTGACCGGTTGGCCGAGGCAGTAACTGCGATCAGGTGCTGGGGGTCGACAAGGTCGTTGTAATAAGACCTCTTGGTCGTTGACGACCAGGCCCATCCGCCCGAATCATGGGCGTTGGCGAGGGGCACGAAGTGGTCGACGTCCAACGAACTGGGATTGGTGACGTAGGTACCAGTGAAGGCGGCGTACCACTGCCCGCTGGCGACTGAGCATCCGGAAGAACTGAGGCCTGTCCCAGTTAGTGATTCGAGAATGAGGACCTCGTGACGAGTGTTGATGCAGTCGCTGTCGTCGTCTGACCACCCTGAGCCCCAATCGTCGCGGTCGTAGTCGATAGGTGCGAAGGCGCTACTGACCACGAGAGGGGCAAGCAGTTCTGGGATCCAGTTGATGTTCGCGGTTGTGGTTGTCGTCGTTGTCGAAGCAGTCGTTGGTGGCGGGGCCGTTGTAGTTGTCGCGGCAGCAGTCGTTGTGGTCGTAGACACCAGGTGGGAGAAGGGGATCTTCATCGAAATCCCCGCTTCTCCGCAGGGGTCGTGCCCTTCTGGATGGGTTTCTTCCAGCATGTCTCCGAAGTCATTTGTCGTCACGTGGCAGAGCAAATACAGGCCTGCTTCTTCCAGAAACTTCATGACGTCGTGATGGATGTCCCTCCCTCCCGGATTTTTCGCGAGGTCGAAGATGCCCTGTCGCCCGTAGTAGTTGTCTTTGGGCGTTAGTCCTGAGGTGAAGGTTGTTTCTTTGATCTCTCTCCGTTCGAGTTCGCCGACGAGGAGATCCCATTCGGTTTGGGTGGCTATCGCGATGTCGTACATGAGGACATTGCGGATTGGGAACATGATTGACATGACCCTCTGGAAGGCTTTCTCGTCTTCGCTCAGTCCGTCTTGTGAGGACCTCTGAAGGTCATCTCCGTCAAAAGCGGGCGTTCCTCTCGCCGGGAGTGCTTCACCTTGGGCATTCACCGCCACTGCTTCGTCTACCGGAAAGAGGAAGTTCCCGTCACGATCGACGATGTCTTCAGTCCCCGGATCGAGCCCGGTTTGATGCGAAGTCCCTGTGAAAATGCAGTAGCCCAAGGAATTGACATTGCAGGCGTATCTGTCGGCCGGCCGGGCCCTTCCGGCACCTCCTCCGCTCGATTGGTCACCGTTTCCCCCAGTAGTGGTGGGAGACGTGGTCACCTGAGGTGCCGTAGTCGTCGTGGGAGCCGTAGTGGTCGTAGAACCCGTAGTCGTGGTCGGATCCGTATTCGTCGTGGGAGCCGTAGTGGTCGTAGAAGCCGTAGTCGTGGTCGGATCCGCTGTGGTTGTTGCCGCGGGGGTGGTGGTAGTGCTGGTGAGTGGTGTGGCGGTTTCTGCACCGCTACTGCACCCCGAGGCCACTAGCAGGAACACGAGAGCAACCGCGTCCTTCTTCACGGTTTGAGTCTGTCACCCCTCCCCTGAGGGGGGTGGCGTCGCTGACGCCACCGGTGCAAATACGTACAGGCGAGCTTTAGGCGGATGAGGTCTAGTTCGACGGAAGAGACCACGGACGCCCTAAGCGGGTGACCGTCTAGAAGGGGTCCTAGAGAAGGTCGTTGGTCGGTGTGGAAAGATCGCCCCTTCACAACAAATGGGGGAACGATGTCCTACACAACGATCACTGTGAGCAGGCCGGGTGCAGCCTTTCGTACTGCGTCAAATGCGGACGAGGCGAATGCGATCTTCGCTCAGGTGCAAGGAATCGTCGCTGCTAACGGTGGTGAAATGGGGATGATCGGCTACGACCACGCTCAGGCCGCCAACGTGGCGATCACCACATTCCCAGACCCCGAATCGGCGGCCAGGGCGGCAATTCAAATAGATGCCAAGCAACTTCTCGATGTCGTCTCACGCGGGATGTTCAGCACGATGGAAGAACTCTGGCCTGTATTCACGGACGCTATGGGCTAAGTCCCAGCGGACTAAGGGGTATCGGAGCCCCAGGGTGTGGACACGCGCAGGCGAGCTTTAGGTAGATGGAAGTCGAGAGACCACAGACACCCTAAGTGGGTGGTGGGTTGGGGACTCTAAGCCATCACCAAACTAAAGGGCCGCACCAACAGTGCAGATCAACAGGCCTTTTCGTGGACCGTACTGGACTCGAACCAGTGACCTCTCGCGTGTGAGGCGAGCGCTCTAGCCAACTGAGCTAACGGTCCGCTGGGCGAAGATGGTACCGGCGGCGTCCGATGACCGGTCAGGGCACCGGGGTCCCCGGCGGTGCTACGCAAATCTGTTCGGTCCTCGATGGGAGCATCACAGCCACCGCCGCCGATGCACCAACCATCGGACAGGTCGTCCCAGCCACGCCCCGGGCCACGATCATCGGGGTCTCAACCGTGCACGGCACCACCCGAACCGTCGTGGCCAGTTCGACGCAGCGCCCCGCATCCATTCTCGACGGCACCTCTCCCTCGGGTCCTAGGACCGCGGTGGCGATGAGGATTCCCAGCATCACGGCGAGGGCCAGCACCACCGGGCCGACCCGTAGTGCACACCCGGCTGCCGGCGACACTTTGACCCCGTCGAACGAATCGCCCTGTCTCCCGTTAGGCCAGTCATCTACCGGAGATCCCATCGGAGGGCGCCGAGGGGCCGGGGTCGGCGAGCGAGACCGGTCATAGACCGCCCGTCGACCCTCATCGCCCAACACCCGCCAAGCCTCATTGACCTCAGCCATCCGTTCGGCTGACCCGGCTCGCTTTGACGGGTCGACCACCCAATCGGGGTGGAGTCGCCGGGCCAGATCCCGATAGGCGTCGCGCACGACTTCGGGTGCGGCATCAATCGGCACCCCGAGTGTGCGGTAATGGTCGACGGGACCGGTCACCGGCTCACCCTACGGTCGAGTCAGTAACCATGGCCGGGGCGCCCGACGCCGGCCCTAACGTGAACAGCGTGGATGACCTGATCTGCCCGGGCTGCAGCGAGGACGACGACCTATCGGGGCGTCGCGACGGCGAACCCGGCCAACAGACGATCACCGTGACCTGCGGATCGTGTGCCCTCTCGTGGGTCCGAGACCTGAAACCCACCTGCCCGACGTGTGGCAGCACCGAGGTCCGGACCGCGTTGCAGTCCATTGTCGACAAGTCCCGAGGAACCCAGCTGTCCATCCAGTCGATGCGGGTCGTGTACCTATGCCCGACGTGCGAACCCGAACGCCTGGCCGACTGGAACAAGACCAACTCGCCGCTGCGACCCTCCGAGCTCCCCCACGACGTCGACTGACCGGTCTGCTCGTCAGCTACCCGTCGAGCAGACCTTCAACTATCCGCCCACCAAGCCTTCGACCACCGCTTCAAGTCCGGCCACACGGCTCCCCTTGACCAGAACGGCGTCGCCTTGACCCAGGGCACGCTCCCCCAGCACGGTGATCGCAGCGGCCGTGTCTTTCAGCCCATCCACCCCGTAGAGATCGGTACCCGCGGCAAGGACCTCCACGCCGAGATCAGCAGCGTGTCCAGCCACCGCCGCGTGTGCCGCCGGTCCGTGGTCTCCCAGTTCGGCCATCACGCCTAGCACCGCTATCCGCCGCCCGCCCTCCGGGAGAGCGGCAAGCGCATCGAGGGCAGCCATCGTCGAGGTCGGATTGGCGTTGTAGGCGTCGTTGACCACGGTGCATCCCGAGGAGCCGGTCACCACCTCCATTCGCCACGGGGAGAGCCGAGCTTCGGCCAGACCGGTCGCCACATCGTCCAGCCCGACTCCCTCCACCAAGCCGACCGCGGCAGCCGCCAACGCGTTGGCCACCATGTGGACACCCCGGGCATCGAGTTTCACCTCGACCCGTCCCCACGGAGATTCCAATCGGAAGGTCGGTCGGAGCACGTCGTCGAGCCGTACATCTTGGGCCCTTACCTCGCCACGGTCACCGAATGTCAGAACCGGGCATCGGGCCCGGTCCGCCTGGGCCAGAGCCTCGGGGACGTCGGCGTGGACGACAGCACACCCGTCGGGCGGCAATCCGTCGAACAGTTCACCCTTGGTGCGGGCAACGACCTCCAGGAATCCGAAGCTCCCGGTGTGGGCATTCGCCACGGTGGTCAGTACCCCGACGTCGGGACGGGCCAGCCCGGCAAGGTCGGCAATATCGCCCTCGCTGCGAGCCCCCATCTCGACCACCACGTGCGCGGCGTCGGCCGGCGCACCTAGCAATGTCAGTGGCACCCCGATCTCGTTGTTGAACGACCGGTCGCTGGCGTGCGTCGTGCCGCTGCAGGCCATCACCGCTGCGACCAGGTCCTTGGTTGAGGTCTTTCCCACACTCCCAGTAATACCCACCACCCGGCCGCCACCGGCGCCCACTGACCGGCGAGCAGCTGCACCAAGCGCGGTTAGCGCGGCCGACGTGTCGGCGACCCGTATCGCCGTGGTGGCCGGTGAGATCTCGTTGCGATCTGTCAGGTGGGCTGCCGCTCCGGCGGCGATGGCCGCCTCAATGAAATCGTGTCCGTCGCGGTCGGCCACCAGTGGCACGAACAGGCATCCAGGCGTGGCCGTGCGGGAATCCTGGGTTGCTCCGTCGACCAACACGTCCTCGCCGACCAGTTCCCCACCGGTCGCTCTCGCGACCTCTGACGCCCACATCCTCACGGTGCCCGGTACCTCACGGAACGCGACCCTACGATGCTCAGGTGTCTAGCCGCCGTCGTCTCGTCGTCCTGTTCGGGGGTCGGAGTGCCGAGCACGACGTCTCGTGCGTCTCGGCCCGCCACGTGCTGGCCGCAGCGAACCCCGACCGCTACGAACTCATCCCCATCGGGATCGACCGGGAGGGCCGCTGGGCGTACGCCGACGCGGCGGCCGATGCTCTGGCGGCCGGCAACCTCCCCGACCGCCTCGATCCGACGGGCACGACCTGGGATCCACTCCCCCGACTCGCCGAACTCGTAGCCCAAGCAGGACCCGACGCCGAGCCCGGGTCCCTGATTGTCTTTCCCCTCGTCCACGGACCACTCGGCGAGGACGGCACGCTTCAGGGCCTCCTTGAGTTGGCGGACGTGCCCTACGTGGGGTCCGGCGTGCTCGGTTCGGCCCTGGCCATGGACAAGCTGGCCGCCAAAGACGTCCTGGCCCACCACGGCATCGCCCAGGCGCGATACCGGGCCATCCACGCCGACCGACTGGTCGGCCCGGGAACCCACGCCAACTCCGACGGGTACCGGGCCCTGTTGGTCGAACTGATGGCCGACCTGGGACCGACGCTATTTGTGAAGCCGGCCAACATGGGTTCTTCAGTGGGCGTCTCACGGGCCACCGACGAGGCCTCCCTCGCCGAGGCCCTCGCCACCGCCGCTCTCTACGACGAGTGGGTGGTCGTCGAGGAAGCCATTGCCGGCCGGGAGATCGAATTCGCCGTTCTGGGGGACCGGAACCCGCAGGTATCGGGGCCCGGCGAGATCCGACCGGGTGCCACCTTCTACAGCTACGCCGACAAGTACGAGACCGACGCCGCCGAGCTCGTCATCGACCCGGACCTCTCCCCAGAGGTGATCGTTGGCTTCCAAGAGATGGCCGCCCGTGCCTACCTTGCCCTGCGCTGCGCCGGTATGGCCCGAGTGGACTTCTTCATTGCCGACGACGGCCGGATGCTTTGCAACGAGGTCAACACGATCCCCGGCTTCACCCCTATCTCGATGTATCCCCGGCTCTGGCAGGCTGCCGGGCTCACCTACTCGGCGCTCATCGACCGTCTGGTCGATCTGGCCGTTACCCGCCACACCCGGCGCCGCCGCAACACCGGCCACTGAGCACCAGCCGTCGGGAGCGGGCAACTAGCTACCGGCGGCGGGATCCAGCGACCGACGCAGGAACCGCAGCAGTTCGCCACGTCGCTGTACCACCGGACGCAGGGTCGGCCCCACACCCGCAGCCCGCAGCACCTCGATCTCGGTGGCCACCCCCACCACGGTCGAGTACGCACTCAAAAGAAGCAGTTGGGCGTCAGTTCGTCGCATGCGTCCCGCCGCCATCTCGTCCTCCATCCACCGGCGGGCCCGGGCCATCAGGGGCTCGAGGTGAGTCCGAACCCGAACCGCGCCCGGCGAGTTGGGGCGACTGACCTCACGCAGCAGGCCCAGCAGGACCGGCTGGTCCAGCGCCAGGCGAAACACCTCGCGGACCATGCCCTCAACCCGCTCCCAGTCGCTTCCTCCGACGGATCTGGACTCGGCCAAGACCCCTTCCAAGGCCATGGTCAGTTCGCCGGCGCAGTGGTCGACGACCGAGTCCAGCAACCGGCGTTTGGAGACGAAGTGGTAGAGGATCGTCTGCTTTCGGATCCCCAGGCCGGCTGCCAGGTCGTCCAGCGAGGTGCCGTCATAGCCGGTGGTACCGAAGGAGGCGAGGGCAGCGTCCAACACCAGCTCTCTAGTGTTGCCCCGCTCCCCGGTGGTCGCCACATCGCAACCGTAGTCCCGCTCTCTACCAGATGGTAAGGAGGCCGGCATTCTGGTAGAAAAGCCCCCGTGATCCCCGAATCCCTCGCCGGGCGGCGCATCGCCATCACCGGAAGCACCGGCTTCCTCGGGACCGCGCTCGTCGAACGCCTCCTTCGTTCGGCCCCCAGCTGTGAACTCGTCCTGATCGTCCGGCCAGGTCGACGGGGGGCGGACCGACGGGTCGAACGCGACATCCTCCGCAACGACGCCTTTGACTCACTACGCGATGCCCTCGGTGCCGATGGCTTCGCCGAGATGACCGCCCGACGGGTCACAGCGTTGGCCGGTGACGTCACCGTCGACGGACTCGGCCTGGACGACGACGGCCGGGCCGTTCTCGCCACATGCGACGTCGTCATCCATTCGGCCGCTGCGGTGAGCTTCGACTCACCACTGGACCAGGCCGTCGAGGTCAACCTGCTGGGGCCAGTCCGAGTCGTCGAGACCCTGTCCGAGTTGGGCGTGGCCCCCCATGTGGTGACCGTGTCCACCTGTTACGTGGCTGGTAGCCGTCGGGGTGCCGCCCCCGAGGAGCCGGTCGACGCTAGCCCGTTCTTCGTCGACGTCGACTGGCGCACCGAGGTCGACGCCGCACGTCGCATCCGTCGCGAGACCGAGACGGCCAGCCGTACCCCGGAGAGCCTCGCCGACTTCCGCTCCAAGGCTCACGGCGAACTCGGTGCTGCCGGCACGCCCAACCTTGCCGCCAAGACCGAGCAGCTGCGATCCCGATGGGTCGACGACCGCATGGCCGAATCCGGCGTCGCTCGCGCCTCGTCACTCGGCTTCCCCGACGCCTACGCCTACACCAAGGCCCTCGGCGAGATCGCCACCGCCGAGTCCCGTGGCGACGTACCAGTCAGCGTGGTCCGTCCGGCCATCATCGAATCGGCCTTTGCCGAGCCGTCGCCCGGCTGGATCCGTGGCTTCAGAATGGCCGAGCCGGTCATCATCTCGTACGCCCGTGGCCTCCTGAAGGAGTTCCCCGGCGTTCCCGAAGGAACCATCGACGTCATCCCGGTCGACTTCGTGGTGGCCGCCATCTGCGCAGTGGCCGCCCGCGGGCCCCTGGCCGCCGACGATGGACCCGACATCGTCCAGGTGGCCTCCGGTTCGGTCAACCCGCTTCGCTACGGCACCTTGGTCGACCAGGTGCGTGAGTGGTTCACCGAACACCCCATCTACGACGACATGGGCCAGCCCATCCCGGTGCCCGAGTGGTCGTTCCCCGGCCGGGGCCGGGTCAAGAAACAGCTGCAACGGGCCGCCGCGATGCTCGACCATGCCCAGAAGGTGTTTGACGTCCTACCCGTGCGGGGCCGCCAGGCTCTGGTGGGCACCCACCTAGAGGAGCAGCGAGAGTTGATCCAACGGGCCGAGGGCTACGTCGATCTGTACGGCGCCTATGCCGAGTGCGAGGCCGAATACGGACTGGACCAGCTGATGGCCCTCTGGGATTCGCTCGATGGCGCTGATCAGGCGGCCTTCACCTTCGACCCCCGGATCATCGACTGGGAGGCCTACGTCCCCGACGTCCACCTCCCATCGGTCGTCAAGGCCGGCCGGGTTCCCATGAAGCCACCGTCACGGGGCGGCGAGAGTCGATCGGCCCGCCTGCGCCGACAGGCCCTGGCCCCCGAACGCCACCTGGCCGCCTTCGACCTGGAGAACACCCTCATCGCGTCCAACGTGGTGGCCAGCTACGCGTGGCTGGGCAGCCGACGTCTGCGTGGTCGCGATCGGGTCCGCTTCGTGGCCGGGCTGGTAGCCGAGGCGCCCGCCCTGTTGTCGCTCGACAAGAAGGATCGCAGCGACTTCCTACGTCACTTCTACCGCCGGTACGACGGCGCCCCCGTCGAGCAGATCACCATCGACGCCACCGAGAAGTTCAGCGAAATGATTCTGGCCAAGTCATTTCCGGCGGCTATCCGTCGGGTGCGCGAGCACCGGACTCTGGGCCACCGCACACTGCTCATCACCGGTGCCCTGGACTTCGTCGTCGAGCCGTTCCGTCCGCTCTTCGACGACATCGTCTGTGCCGAGTTGGGCGTGGTGGATGGAAAATACGACGGCCAACTGACCTCCGTTCCACCGACCGGCGAAGCCCGCTACCAGGCCCTCGTCGACTACGCCGCAGCTCACGATCTGGACCTGAGCGAGTCGGTGGCCTACGCAGATTCGGCCAGCGACCTTCCGATGCTGGAGGCCGTCGGCTTCCCGGTTGCCGTCAACCCGGAGACCCGCCTAGCCGGTATCGCCCGTAAGCGGGGCTGGCTCGTTGAGGACTTCCAGAAGTCGCCCGGCATGCACCGCAGCCCTTTGCCGCTGGCTCCGATGCGAACCGTAGGCACCACCAGATGACCGTGGGCACCATCAGATGAAGGCTCTGCAGTTCCGCCGGAACCTGCCCCGTTACGCGGCGGCCCGCATGGCCGGCAGCATCACGCCCGGACGGGGATCGTCGGCCGGACCACTCAAGCTCGTCGACCTCGATACCTCTCGGACACCGGGCCCCGACTGGGTGCGGGTCCGCCCTCGGCTATCGGGTATCTGCGGCTCCGATCTAGCTACCGTCGACGGCCGCTCGGCCCGCTACTTCGAACCGCTCGTGTCGTTCCCGTTCGTCCCCGGCCACGAGGTGGTCGGCGACCTTGACAATGGCTCCCGGGTCGTCCTGGAACCGGTTCTGGGCTGCGTCAGCCGAAACCTCGACCCGACGTGCACCCCGTGTGCGGAGGGCCACCTCGGCAACTGCGAACACACCTCGTTCGGCGATCTCGAACCCGGGATCCAGATCGGTTCCTGCCACGACACTGGGGGCGGCTGGTCCACGGCGTTCAACGCTCACCCCAGCCAGTTGCATCCCGTTCCCGAGACCCTCGACGACGAAGCGGCCGTCATGGTCGAGCCCACGGCCTGCGGGGTGCATGCCGCCCTGATGGCCGAGGTACCCGACGGCGGCGTGGTCGCCGTACTGGGAGCCGGCACCCTCGGCCTGGTGACCCTGGCCGCCCTCCGGGCCCACGCGACGCCTAGCACCGTGGTGGCCACCGCCCGCTACCCCGAACAGCGCCGACAGGCCGCCGCCCTAGGCGCCGACCACGTGGTCGCTCCCGATGAGATCCGGCGGGCCGTCCGTCGGATCACCGGAAGCCGGGCCATCGGCGCACCCGGGCTCGGCGAGACCCTGACCGAAGGGTTGGTGGATCGACTCACCGGCGGTGCTGACGTGGTCATCGACTGTGTCGGATCCTCTTCCAGTCTCACCGACGCGCTGGCCATCGTCCGCCCGCGAGGTCGCATCGTGCTCGTCGGCATGCCCGCCGAGATCTCTCTCGAGTTGACTCCCCTCTGGCACCGCGAGATCACCCTGGTGGGCGCCTACACCTACGGCACCGAGACGCTCCCCGACGGCACGGAGCGCCGGACCTTCGACCTGGCCGCCGACCTAGTCGGTGCCGCCAGCCTCGGTTCGCTCGTGTCGGCCACCTACCCCCTCGCCCGCTACCGCGATGCCCTTGAGCATGCGGCCTCGGCCGGGCGCCGGGGCGCCACCAAGATCGCCTTTGACCTCCGCGACGAGAAGGAACGCCTCCTGTGACTGGATACCTCCCATGACCGGACATCTCGCACCCCGACCGGGTTTCGTGCTTGACGTCGACCGCAACAGCCCGCCGATCGTGTTCCACCACGGCGAGGGCTTTCGACTCGAGAAGTTGCCGTCCGACCGCTCCCGGGTCATCTATCCGGCCGAACCGTTGGAGGGCCTCCCCGACCCGGACGGCGCCATCCGCCACGCCCTCCTCAACCCGATCGGTGATTCGGACCCGTTGCCGGCCCTGCTGACCCCGGGCATGAAGCTGACCATTGCCTTCGACGACATCTCCCTGCCCCTGCCCCCGATGCGGCGGCCCGACATCCGCCAGCGGGTCATCGAAGCCGTGCTGGACCTGGCCGCCGAGGCCGGCGTCGACGACGTACACCTCATCGCCGCCCTGGCCATCCACCGGCGTATGACCGAAGACGAGCTGCGCCACGCGGTGGGCGACCGGGTTTACGACGCCTTCGCTCCCGATGGTCGCCTCTACAACCACGATGCCGAGGATCCCGACGGCATGGTGGTGCTCGGCGAGACCCCCCACGGCGAAGACGTCCAGTTCAGTAAGAGGGCCGCCGAAAGCGACCTTCTCGTCTACGTCAACATCAACCTGGTGGCCATGGACGGCGGCCACAAGAGCACGGCCACCGGCCTGTCGGGCTACACCGGCCTGCGCCACCACCACAACGTCAAGACCATGCGTAACTCGAAATCGTTCATGGACCGCGAGAACTCTGAACTCCACGCCTCCAACTGGCGGATGGGCAAGGTTGTTCGGGATGCCGGCGTGAAGATCTTCCAGATCGAGACGACAGTCAATAACAACACGTTCGGCAGGGAGGGGCCGCTCGCTCTCCTCCAGAAACGCGAATGGGAATGGTCGGCCCGTGACCGCATGCAGTTCCTCGGCATGAAGGCCGGCCTGGAGATCATGCCGACCAAGGCCAAGCGAAAGGTCTTCTCGTCGTGGCAGGCGCCCTACGCCCTCACCTCGGTGCAGGCCGGCGAGGTCGAGGCCGTCCACGAGGTCACCACGGCCAACGTGTACCGCCAGCAACTGGTACCCGTCGAAGGCCAAACCGACATCCTGACCATGGGCCTTCCCTACATCTGCCCGTACAACGTCAACTCGATCATGAATCCGATCCTCGTCATGTGCCTCGGGCTCGGGTACTTCTTCAACCTCTACAAGGGGAAGCCGCTGGTGCGCGAGGGCGGCGTGCTCATCATGAGCCACCCCACCCCTTGGGAGTTCAACCCGATCCACCACCCGAGCTACATCGACTTCTTCGAGCAGGTGCTGGCCGACACCACCGATCCGATAGAGATCGAGCGCAAGTACGAAAAGCAGTTCGCCGAGGACGAGTGGTACATCCACCTGTACCGCAACTCATACGCCTACCACGGTGTGCACCCTTTCTACATGTGGTACTGGGGCAGCCATGCCCTGCAGCACCTCGGGCGGGTCATCATCGTTGGTGGCGACCCAGCGGCCGTCCGTCGCATGGGCTTCCAGTCGGCGTCGACGCTGCAGGACGCGCTGGAGATGGCATCTGACGTGGTGGGTCCTCAGCCGACCATCACCCACATGAAGAACCCGCCCATCCTGATGGCAGACGTGACCTGAGCCGTGGGAATCGTCCAATGAGTCCTGCGGCTCGGTCTGTGGCGAAGGCTCGCTCGATGGCGGGCGGCCTCGGTTTCCCGTGGCGTGCAGCGCCCGTTCCCACCGGTATCGAGCCACCGTCGCCCGACCGGGGCTTGGGGGCCGACTACGACACCGGGTGGGCCCGTCGGTATCCAGCCCGGGTGGCCAGGGCCGCCATCCTCGAATCGGTGATGCGCCCGGCCATGGCCGTTCTAGCGTCGCCCGCCCGACGAGGTCTCGACCGACTCGACTGCCTAGACGGTTCCGTGGTTTTCGTGGCCAACCACCACAGTCACGCCGACACACCGCTACTGCTGACGTCGATCCCCGAGCCGTGGCGCCACCGCATCGTGGTCGGGGCGGCCGCCGACTACTTCTTCAGCAACCGGATGTCCGGTGCTGTCTCGGCGTTGGCCATCGGGGCCGTGCCCATCGAACGCAGCAAGGTCGGGCGCAAGTCGGCCGACATGGCCCGTGGGTTGATCGACGACGGGTGGTCGATCCTCCTGTACCCGGAAGGCGGACGAAGCCCCGACGGGTGGGGGCAGGAGTTCCGGGGCGGAGCCGCCTACCTCGCCATCCGCTGCGGCGTGCCTGTTGTACCCATCCACCTGCAGGGCACCGGGCGGATACTGCGTAAGGGACGAACCCTGCCCCGTCCGTCCCGCACAACGGTCACGTTCGGCGACCCGTTGACGGCCGACCACGATGAGAACGCCCGGGCATTCGCCGTCCGCCTACAGGCCGCAGTGGCTGCTCTGGGCGACGAGGCGACGTCGGACTGGTACCAGGCCCGCGTTCGTGCCCACGCCGGCACCTCGCCCGGCCTAACCGGCCCCGACGTAGGGGCATGGCGCCGAGCCTGGGCCCTTGGCGACCGTGACCGCAGTTCGCAACGTCGCCGACGCCGCTGGCCGGCGCTCTAACCAACGTTATTTCGTTCGATCATCAATTTTAACCGAACTACTGAAGTTCTTTGGACACTTGGCTCTCCCAGCCAACCGATCATAATGACAGTCTTAGAATATTGATAAAAGATGCGATTCGCATCGCCTGCATTCTTCGAAACCCACGCCCAGTCTCGACCGGATATGCACCGATCCCAGCCGTCCCACCTAGAGGAGTCCAGCCCTATGACAGTCGCAGCATCCACCCCCATCGAACTGATCCAGGGCGTGTACGCGACTCTCGACGAGCGGGTGGCCACCGGCCGTCGCCGCCTGGGCCGAGCTCTCACTCTGGCCGAAAAGGTGCTCATCAACCACCTCGACGATCCGGATACCTCTGGCCTCGAGCGCGGCGTCTCCTACGTCGACCTAAGACCCGACCGGGTGGCCATGCAGGACGCAACGGCCCAGATGGCCTGGCTGCAGTTCATGACCGCTGGCCTCGATGAGGTCCAGGCCCCCACGACCACCCACTGCGACCACCTCATAGAAGCTCGCGATGACGGCAAGTTGGACCTGGCCACCGCCCTCGACGGCAACCGCGAGGTCTACGACTTCCTGGCTTCGGTCTGCGCCCGCTACGGCGCCGGATTTTGGAAGCCCGGCTCGGGGATCATTCATCAGGTCGTCCTCGAGCAGTACGCCTTCCCCGGCGGGATGATGATCGGGACCGACAGCCACACCCCCAACGCCGGCGGCCTCGGCATGGTCGCGGTTGGCGTAGGCGGCGCAGACGCCGTCGACGTCATGACTGGATTCCCGTGGAACGTGCGTTGGCCCAAGTTGATCGGCGTGAAGCTGACCGGCGAATTGAGCGGATGGGCGGCCCCGAAGGACGTGATTCTGAAGGTCGCCGACATCCTCACCGTGAAGGGCGGCACCGGCGCAATTATCGAATACTTCGGATCGGGTGCACGGAGTCTGTCGGCCACCGGAAAGGCCACCATCTGCAACATGGGAGCCGAGATCGGCGCCACGACCTCGATGTTCGCCTACGACGACGCCATTGGCCGCTACCTCAAGTCGACGGGTCGTGAGGCCGTAGCCGACGCCGCCATCGCCGTGGCCCACCATCTACGGGCCGACGACGAGGTCGAGGCCAACCCCGGCTCCTACTTCGACGAGGTCATCGAGATCGACCTGTCAACCCTGTCGCCGCACATCAACGGCCCCCACACCCCCGACCTGGCCCGTCCTGTCGCGGACCTGGGGGCCGAAGCCAAGCGCGAGGGATGGCCGCTGGAGGTCAGCGCCGGACTGATCGGTTCGTGCACCAACTCCAGCTACGAGGACATCACACGGGCGGCCAGCATCGCCCGTGACGCCGTCGCCAAGGGTCTGACAGCGAAAGCGCCGCTGCTCATCACTCCTGGCTCCGAGCAGGTCCGGGCCACCATCGAGCGAGACGGCCTGCTGGCCGACTTCGAGGCGCTGGGCGCCCAGGTGCTGGCCAACGCATGTGGGCCCTGTATCGGCCAGTGGGACCGTCAGGACCTCGAAGACGGGATCCCCAACTCCATAGTCACCAGTTACAACCGGAACTTCCCCAAGCGCAACGACGGCTACGCCACGACCCACGCCTTCGTGACCTCCCCTGAAACGGTGATCGCTCTGACCATCGCCGGCCGACTCGACTTCGATCCGGCCACCGACACACTGCTGAACGAAGCCGGCGACAAGGTCCGCCTCATGGTGGGCGACGGCGAGGAACTGCCCGCCGACGGCTTCGACCCGGGAGAAGAGACCTTCCAGGCCCCGCCGGCCGACGGTTCGGGCATTCAGATCGACGTGTCGCCAACGAGTGACCGCCTGCAACTGCTGACGCCGTTCGCGGCATGGGACGGTGGCGACCTGACCGACCTGACCGTTCTAGTCAAGGCGCAGGGCAAGTGCACCACCGACCACATCTCGATGGCTGGTCCGTGGCTTAAGTACCGGGGTCATCTCGAGAACATCTCGGGCAACGTCTACATGGGAGCCGTCAATGCCTTTACTGGCGAGGTGGGCACCGGCTGGGACGTCACCGACGGCGAAACCAGGACCTATCCGGAGATCGCCCGCCGCTACCACGACGCCGGCGTGGCCTGGGCGGCCATTGGCGACGAGAACATGGGCGAAGGGTCGTCGCGTGAGCACGCAGCCATGGAGCCCCGCTTTCGTGGCGCCAAGGTGGTCATTGCCCGCTCGTTCGCGCGAATCCACGAAACGAACCTGAAGAAGCAGGGCATCCTGCCGCTGACCTTCACCGACCCGGCCGACTACGACCTGATTGGCCCTGAGGACCGCATCTCGGTGGTCGGGATGGCCGACCTGGCACCCAACGTGCCGGTGGCCGTGGTGGTCGCTGCTCCTGACGGCACCGAGACCCAGATCAGCTGCAAGCACACCTACTCGACCGACCAGATCGAATGGTTCAAGGCCGGTAGTGCGCTGAACCTCATCCGGGCGCGCTCCGTCGCCTGACCGGAGCTACGACGAGTCGCTCACCCACCAGCCACTTGTTCGACTGACACACCGGCGTCAACTGCAACCAGCCTGTCGGAGCCCCCAACGAGAGTCTGATTCGACCGGCCATTGCCGACCATGCACCAGACCCCATCGGTCCCCTCGTACAAGAGGCGTTCTAGGCAAACCGACTGTTCGAACTACCGATGGTGTGTCGACTGTCTGCGAACACCTGTGGCCACCACCGATTCGTCAGCACCAAGGCTCACTGGAATGATGTGGTTTGCCATGAGGTCCTCCAGTGAACGGCTGTACTGTTCCTAGAAGCGGGATTCTCACCCGCAGACACCGAGCAAGTGTCGACATCCGTGTAGAGATTAAGGACCCCTGTGGCTACCTATACCTGCAGCTCGTGTGGAATGTCCGTAAACGCCACTTGTGGCGCGTGCGATGCACCCCTTGTTGACGCAATTTTGGACAAGGACGACGGCTCTACCGTTGAGGTCTCAAAGTGTCCCAATGGCCACGGGAAGATCAAGTCCCCGATGTGCTGTGGTGCCGACATGGCGTGCGCCGTCTAAACCAACGACCGCTGCCCAAGAGCCACCCAAGTCACTCAGATTTCGTCCGATGGACCTCACCGACCTTGACATCGCCGATTCCGTCCTTGAACTCATTGGCAAGACGCCGATGGTCCGCCTGTCACACCTGGGTGCTGACCTGGCCTGCCCGGTAGTTATCAAGCTTGAAACCACCAATCCAGGCGGCAGCATCAAGGACCGACCAGCCGTTGCAATGATCGACGCTGCCGAAAAGGCTGGCCTCCTTGCGCCCGGCGGGACAATCATCGAACCCACATCAGGCAACACCGGGGTCGGTCTAGCCATCGTTGCCGCCCAACGCGGCTACAAGTGCGTGTTCGTTATGACCGACAAGGTCAGCACCGAAAAGGTCTCACTACTACGGGCCTACGGAGCCGAGGTTGTCGTGTGTTCCGTCGCCGTTCCACCCGAGGACCCGCAGTCCTACTACTCGACAGCCGAGCGGCTCATGAATGAAACCCCCGGTGCCTTCCAGCCAAACCAGTACTTCAACCCGGCTAACCCCCAGGCCCACTACGAGACCACCGGACCCGAGATCTGGGAACAAACGAAGGGGCGCATTACACACTTCGTGGCCGGAGCCGGAACCGGTGGAACGATCAGCGGCGTCGGCCGTTACCTAAAGGAGCAGAACCCGAACGTGACCATCGTGGTCGGCGACCCTGAAGGTTCGGTCTACTCCGGTGGGTCGGGACGCCCGTACCTGGTAGAGGGGGTAGGTGAGGACTTCTGGCCCGATACCTACCACCCTGACGTGGTCGACGCGACGGTGCCGGTGAGCGATGCCGATTCGTTCGCCATGGCCCACCGCGTCACCCGAGAGGAAGGGCTGCTGATCGGCGGGTCGGGGGGCACTGCAGTCGCTGCAGCGCTCGAGGTGGCTGCCGGGTTGACCGCAGATGATCTGGTGGTCGTACTGGTCCCCGATTCTGGGCGCGGCTACCTGACCAAGGTGTTCGACGACGGGTGGATGGCCACCATGGGATTCGACCGAGTGGACGGCACGGTGATCTCCGACCTCCTTGAAACCCGGGTCGGTGATCTCCCAGAGCTCATCTATGTCAGTCCGGAAGACACTGTGCGCGACGCAGCGCTGACTATGCGCAAGTACGGGGTGTCCCAGATCGCAGTGGCCAAGGGCGAGATGCCGCTGTCGGCCGCCGAAGTGATTGGTTCGGTATCCGAACTCTGGCTGATGACCCAGAGTTACCAGTCCGAAGAGATTCTGGATAAGCCGGTTGAGGACGTCATGCAGACCGCCCTACCCACCATCGGGGCCGGTGAGCCAATCGACAGGGCCGCCGAACTGCTTGAGCATGCCCCGGCGCTGCTGGTCCTCGAGGGTGGGAGACCCAGAACGATCGTGTCGCGAACCGACCTCCTGGGCTTCTTGTCCCCCCACGACGAGAGGACCTGAAGTGACTGGGCCTGCCATGGGGGGTGACCCCTTGCTTTCGGGATTCGAGAACCCGGACGACTACGGATTTGAGACGCGGGCTGTCCGCGCTGGACAGCCACATGATCCCCGAACCGGAGGAGTAGTCACTCCGATAGCCCTGTCGACCACGTTCGCCCAGGATGCCGTGGGAGAACCAAAGTTTGGCTACGAATACGCACGGACCGGAAACCCAACCCGGCACGCCTATGAAGAGTGTCTAGCCAGCTTGGAGGGGGCATCGCACGGCTTCGCCTTCGCAAGTGGGCTGGCCGCCGAGGACGCCCTGTTGCGAATGCTCGAGCCCGGAGATCAGGTCTTACTGGGAGACGATGCATACGGCGGAACGTTCCGTCTGATCTCGAAGGTCCATGGCGCCGCGGGAATCCGACACACTGCGGTCGACCTGACGAATCCGGACGCCATTCGGGATTCTTGGACACCCGAGACCCGAATGGTATGGCTTGAAACCCCCACCAACCCGCTGCTTACCGTGATCGACATCGACCGAGTTGCCGACGTTGTCCACGAGCTCGGAGGAACCGTGGTGGTCGACAACACCTTTGCTACGCCCTACCTTCAACGCCCGATCTCCCTTGGCGCTGACGCCGTAGTGCACTCGGCGACCAAGTACCTCGGGGGCCACAGCGACGTAGTCGGCGGCTTCGTCGCCACCTCAGACAACCGGATCGCCGACCATCTGGGCTTCGTTCAGAACGCGGTGGGTGCCGTCCCTGGGCCATTTGACTGCTACCTGGTGCTACGGGGCATGAAGACCCTAGCTGTGCGCATGGACCGGCACTGCAGCAACGCGTCGACCATCGTCGAGGTTCTAGTCGAACACCCCCGAGTGTCCCACGTGCTCTACCCGGGGCTCGAGGGACACCCAGGTCATGAGATCGCCGGACGACAGATGGATGGCTTTGGAGGCATGGTGTCGTTTCGTCTCGCTGGAGGACGGGAAGCTGCCGAGAAAGTGGCGGTCAGCACCGAAGTGTTCACCCTCGCCGAGTCGCTCGGTGCCGTGGAATCGCTCATCGAGCACCCCGGCGTGATGACCCATGCTTCGGCTGCAGGGTCGGCCCTCGAGGTGCCGGACGACCTGATTCGGATCTCGGTGGGTATCGAGTCCGTCGAAGACCTGGTGGCGGACCTCGAACGGGCTCTGGCCACCGCCTAGACAACGTCCTGATCCCCACGGGGTGGTCTTCGCTCAGGTTTAGACCAGCCAGTGCAGCGAAGCTGGCGTACGAGCTCCGGGCACCTTGGTCAGCCCGTCTTGCGGACGATCCACGCTTCCTCGGTCGGCCATTGCCTTGCCCAGTCGAGTTGCACGTACGGATAGCGGGTTTCTTCGGCGTCGACAGGTGGTTGAAGTTCGATGAGGTTTTCGACCTCGAACCCGCAATCACGTAAGAGTTGGATGCGGTCACCGTGGGAGATGTGGAACTCGACCCCTGGGTCATCTGGCCACTCCAACCGGTGCATGCCGAATTGCGGGCGCTGCAATCGGTCACTAGCTGGCTCGTTGTCGTCGAACACACAAAGTGTCATCAACACCGAGTTTCCTAGAAACGCCAGACGGCCTCCGGGGCGCAGCACCCTCCCCGCCTCGGGGAGCCACCGGTACGGATCACACCAGATAGCCGCTCCGTATTCGGAGATCGCAAAGTCGAAGCTCTCGTCGGCGAACGGCAACTTCTCCGCGTCGCCGTGAATGAGCGGAAACCGCAGGTCGAACTCTTTCTGGAAACTCGCCGCAGTTGCCAGTTGTGCCGCCGAGTTGTCGATCCCGACCGGTCGTCCACCCCGTCGCGCTAACCACGCCGAAACGTAAGCCGTTCCACACCCCAACTCGACGACGTCGCCACCCTCAAAGGGTTCGAACAAACCGACGTCGGTTTCCGGAACCCCGTAGATCCCCCACCGCGGCTTGTCGTCGTCCCAGGCCAGTCGGCCGGGTTCCACATACTCCGCTGCCCAACCATCCCAGACGGCCCGGTTCGATTGGACATGGCCGATAGGGCGCCTACGGTTCATCACCCAATTGAAGCACATAGGCCATGAACGATTTCCGGGCGAATGTGAGGCGATCTGGGCGCCGTGTGGCAGTCCAAATCGGGTCGGAGACGACGGGCCGCAGGACGGGTCCACATCGGAGTGGATCGCTTGTTCCGACAGTCAGGGCACCCGAAAGACGGCCACCAGGGCGAGTTGCCCGATGTGGAGGCCTGTTTCGTAGGTATCCCTCCGGTGAACTACCGGTTCCGGACGATCCACGCGTCCTCGACCGGCCAACGCTGACCGAATCTATTGGAGTCCGCTACCCAACCTGACCGGGGGTTCAGTCCTCGTCGGGAATGAGGCGGGCGTCGACGGTCACATCGCCCGTCCACGCCCAGAGCAGCACACACGTCTCGTCGCCGAACCTCTGAGCGTGACGTTCCGAGGGTTGGTGGTGAACCGACTCCCCCACACTCTTGGGCTCGAACGGGCCGTCTCCTCGTTGGAATCTCGCCGCCCCGTGGAGCACGTGGTACGTCTCCTCGGCTGGATGCTCGTGGCGGGGGTAGTGCAGTCCGGCACCCCAGATGCCGAGGCCAGCGCTCACCAATGACGACTCCACCAGGCCACCGCGGCCGATGACCCGCACATAGCCGTAGTTGTCGAGGTAGTGCTGCGAGAGGGTCGCCCGGTACGCAGGTGTCTGGACCCAGCGCAGGATCGGCGCCGCCGCGGCAAAGGCACGTAGCACCGGCTCGACACCTAGCACGTCACTCCGAGGGTCAACCTCGTCGAGCAGATGCGCCACTGGAAGCCGGACCGGGTCGGGACTAGCCAGGCCTTCGCCCTCCAGAGCATCGGTGAGGTGCCCGCCTACCTCGGCCAGCATCGGAAAGCGCTCGGCATCCGGATGGCCGTTGTAGAAGCCGACTAGGGCGACCACTAGGTCTCGGCGCAGGGCACCGATCGGGTCTCGAGACAAGTCGCCGGTCAGACTCTGCGGAGTCGGTAGCCCCGGTTGCGGGCCTCGGCCAGCGAATCCGGTCCAAAGCACAGAAAGCGTTCGCTGGCCATCAACTCGTCGAGAACCACGGCCATGGCGTCCTCGTCGGCCACCTCTTCCAGGTCGTAGACCTGCTGGGTCCGTTTGTCGCCGATGAAGCGGTGATGGGCGAATGCCGACGGTCGATCCATGCCACCGACGTTAGCCCCGGGGGTTGATTGGGGAACCCCCGGAGCGCGACGGGGGGCGTGTCCAGTCGGACACGCCCCCACGCCGGAACTCTTGACTTCAGTTTCATCTGGGATTCACGGGAGCGACCGTTCGTGCCGGCGGGGACCAGTGCCGGCGGTCGGGTCCCGAGGGTGGGTCGGCGTGGATTTCGCCGAATGGTCCAGCGCCGCTCAGCGGCCGCCCACCTCCGAAGTCCCACATCGTTTACTGGAAGAATCACTGCTGATCTGGACCACCTCCTCTCGTCGGTAATCGCGAACCTATGCCCCACGGTCACCCCGTGCCCAACATTTGTTCCGACAGTACGGATTCGTACTGTCGGAGTACCCTTGCCGACATGTCCGAGACCAAAGCGGGAGGAGGCTCCTCGCGCACCACGATCTTTCCGGGCCGAACCGTTCACACACTCGACCCGGCCCGTCCCATCGCCTCGGCGGTCGCCGTACGTGACAGCCGATTCCTAGCCGTGGGCGACACGGACCAACTGGTGGCCACCTACGGCGGCACCATCGACGACACCCTGGCCGACAAGGTCCTCCTCCCCGGCTTCGTGGAGGCCCACAGCCACCGTGACACCGGCGGCATCTGGCAGTTCACCTACGTGGGCTACGAGGCTCGACGGGGACCAAACGGCCGCCTCTGGCCCGGTTGCAGCACCTTTGATGCCGTGATCGAGCGCCTCCGCGAAGCCGAACGCCTGCTCGAAGACCCCGACGAACCCCTTCTGGCCTGGGGCCTCGACCCCATCTTCTGGCCCGGTGACCGGCTTGACCGTCGTCACCTCGACGCCGTGTCGACCACCCGTCAGATCTTCGTGTGCCACTCCAACATGCACCTCGCCACCGTGAACTCGGCGCTCATGGAAGCCGAGGCCATCAACCCCGACACCGCAGCCGCTGGAGTACCTAAGGATGGCTCAGGTTGGCCGACCGGTGAACTCCAAGAGTTCCCGGCCATGGCACTGGCCGGTCCGGCCTTCCGCTCGTTCTTCGGACGGCAACGTTCCGACGACTCGGTCCGCCTCTTCGGCAACGCCGCCCGCAACGTAGGGGTCACCACCCTCACCGACCTCGGCACCTCCAACCTGCTCGACGAGGCAATCGTCCGCCAGTGGACCAGCCTGGCCGACGACTCCTCCCCGCTGCGAGTAGCCATGTTCCACGGCGCCCTCGCCAACGCCCCCGACGGCGACGAGGCCTGCGCAGCGGCCATGGTTGACCTGAAAGACAGGTCCACCGATCGCATCCGGTTCGGCAATGTGAAGCTGCTGCTCGACGGCTCCATCCAGGGCGGCACCGCCCGCCTCAGGTGGCCCGGCTACCACCACGGAGGCCCCAACGGCATCTGGCTAATAGCCCCCGACCAGTACGCCGAACGCCTGGCCCCATACCACCGAGCGGGACTCCAGGTCCACACTCACGCCAATGGTGATGAGGCAGTCGACGTCCTCCTCGACGGCCTCGAACAGGTTCAACTCGCCCATCCGAGGCCCGACCACCGCCACACCGTCCAGCACTGCCAGCTCACCACCCCCGGCCAGTACCGCCGGATGCGGGCACTGGGCATGTGCGCCAACGTGTTCGCCAACCACACGTGGTTCTGGGGTGACCAGCATCGCGACATCACCGTCGGTCCCGACCGGGCCGCCCGCATGAACGCCGCCCGCACAGCCCTCGACCTTGGCGTGCCGCTGTCCATCCACTCCGACTCACCGGTTTCACCTCTCGGGTCCTTGCACGTCGCGTGGGCGGCCGTCAACCGGCTCACCCCGTCAGGGCAGGTGTTGGGCGCCGACGAACGGATCACCGTGGCCGAAGCCCTACACGCCATCACCATGGGTGCCGCCTGGCAGCTCCGGATGGAAGACGAGATCGGATCCATCACCCCACAGAAGTTCGCCGACTGTGCGGTACTCGAGGCCGACCCATTCGAAGTCGATCCCGCCGAACTGCGAGACGTCCCAGTCTGGGGCACCATGAGCGGCGGCGTGCTCCACGAGGGCTCACCCCAGACCGCCTAACCGGGCCTGTTGCACCCGGCTCATTGCTGGCCAACCAACCCTTCGGCTTCTGCTCTGCCGACCCCCACCAACCCGTTCCCCACCGACCAGCGCGAGACTTACGATCATGGCCACCAAGGACATGCGCCTGCCCCTCACGGTCGTCGGGGGCTACCTGGGGGCTGGCAAGACCACCCTGCTGAACCGCCTGTTGGCCGACCCCGACGGCCAACGCATCGCCGTGCTGGTCAACGACTTCGGCGAAATCGACATCGACGGCCGGCTACTCGACTCGGCCACCGACGACGTACTCCGACTAGCCAACGGATGCATCTGCTGCACCATGGCCGACGGATTCGCCGAAACACTCGACACAGTGCGTGGCTTCGCCAACCGGATCGACCGGGTGGTCGTAGAGGTGAGCGGCGTCGGCCAACCCCACAAGGTGGCCCAGTGGGGGCACTCCCCCGGGTTCAGTCCCGACGGGACCGTCGTCCTCGTCGACCCCCTGTCCGTTCGCGACCGGGCCAGCGACCGGTACGTCGGTGAGACCATCTTGACCCAGGTATCCGAGGCCGATCTCGTGGTCATCAGCCGGACCGACGTAGCCGGTGCTGCCGAGTTGGAAGCCACCGAGATTTGGCTCAGCGGCGTCACCGATGCCACGGTGCTCCGGGCGCCAGTCCCGACCGGCGTGCTCCTCGGGCCTCTTCTTCGAGCTGTCGCCGGCAGTGGCCCGTCATCGAGCCGGGGGCCAGGAACCGGCGCCGCGACGACTCCGGCAAGCAGATCGGACCCGACCAGGGTGTCCGATCCTGAGCACGTGACCATTTCCCGTCGTCTGGCCGGGCCGGTCACCCGCACCTCGATCGACACCTGGACACGAGCCCGACCCAGCGGCGTCGTCCGAGCAAAGGGCCTCATCCGCGTCAACGACCGGCCAGATGATCGCACCGTGCTCCAGGTCTGTGGGTCGTCCTCCACGGTCACCGTCGACGGACCGTGGGACGGCGGCGACGACGCCGTGGTGGCCATCGCCCTGCCCGGCACCCCCCGGGCCGCCCTCGTGAAGTGGCTGAACCTGCTCGGCTGATCTGGCCGACCCACGCGTGAGGCAGACCCGGCGCCGCTCCCCTAGCCCGTCAGGCCCACCTGTCGGGTACCTGCCTCGACAGCGAGGCGATCGGCTTCGTCGTTCCACCGGTCACCCGAGTGGCCCTTCACCCAACGGAACTCGACATTCCCCCGTGCCCGGACCGCCTCAATCAGCGGCTCCCACAGGTCCCGGTTGGCTACCGGTTCCTTCTTGGCGTTGACCCAGCCCTTGCGAAGCCACTTCTCCCACCAACCATCCCGGAAGCAGTGCACGACGTACGTCGAGTCACTAACCACCAGCAGTGGGCCGGCGAAGGCCCGCACCGCCTCCAACGTGGCCGTCAGCTCCATTCGTTGATTGGTCGTCTCAACGGCGCACCCGGCGGCGTACGGACCGTCGGGCACCACCCACGCCCAACCTCCCGGGCCGGGGTTTCCCGAGCACGCACCATCCGTATAGGCGACCACCTGTTCGCCGGCCGACTCGCCGTCCACCGACGCAGAATCATTTCCCACCCGGGCCGGCTCATCGGCTGCGGACGGATCGAACAGTCGGTCGGGGCTGGGCACGATCAGCGACCCTACCCACACAGCCGTCCTTACCTAGCGGACCGAGCCGGCATGGGAGACTGCAGACGTGATCGACGGATTCATCAACCAACTTCCGGATGGCGACCCCGACGAGACCCGGGAGTGGATCGACTCCTTTGACTCACTGGTCGACCAGTCGGGCCGACGTCGCGGTCGATTCATGCTGGCCAAACTGCTGGAACGTGCCGGCGAACTCAACGTCGGCCATGCGCCACCTACATGGACTCCGTACGTCAACACCATCGCCACCGAAGACCAGCCTTGGTTCCCGGGTGACGAGCACATCGAACGCCGCATCAGGGCCTTCATCCGTTGGAACGCCGCTGCCATGGTCATCAACGCCAACAAGACCGCTGACGGGATCGGCGGCCACCTCTCGACGTTCGCCTCGTCGGCATCCCTCTACGAGGTGGGCTACAACTGGTTCTTCCGGGGCAAGGACGACGGCCGGCCCGGCGACCACGTCTACTTCCAGGGCCACGCCGCTCCCGGCGTGTACGCCCGGGCCTTCCTGGAACGCCGACTTGAGGAACGCCATCTGGATCGGTTCCGCATGGAGATCGGCGGCGGCGGCCTGTCCAGCTACCCCCACCCCCGCCTCATGCCCGACTTCTGGGAGTTCCCCACCGTCTCGATGGGGCTCGGACCGATCAACTCCATCTACCACGCCCGCTTCAACAAGTACGTCCAAAACCGCCGCATCGATGACACGTCGGAAAGCCGGGTGTTCAGCTTTCTGGGCGACGGCGAATGCGATGAACCCGAGACCCTTGGCGCCATCTCCCTGGCCGGCCGGTCGGGCCTGGGCAACCTCATCTGGATCGTCAACTGCAACCTGCAGCGACTCGACGGCCCGGTCCGGGGCAACGGCCAGATAATCCAGGAACTGGAGGGCGTGTTCCGGGGCGCCGGCTGGAACGTCCTCAAGGTCATCTGGGGTTCGGAATGGGACGAACTGATCCACGCTGACGTCGACGGGATCCTCCTCAACAAGTTCAACTCCACCGTCGACGGTGAGTACCAGCGCCTGGCCGTCGAAGGCGGTGACTACGTCCGGGAACACTTCTTCGGCCCCGATCCCCGCCTCAGGGCAATGGTCGACCACCTGTCAGACCAGCAGTTGGCCGACCTCCCCCGGGGCGGTCACGACTACCAGAAGATCTACGCCGCCTACCGCAACGCCACCGAGGAGAACGACGCCCCCACGGTGATCCTGGCCAAGACCATCAAGGGCTGGACGCTCGGCCAGGGCTTCGAAGCCCGCAACGCCACCCACCAGATCAAGAAAATGACGGCCAACGAACTGCTGGCCCTGCGAGAGCGCCTCTACCTCGAGGACGAGATCCCTGAGTCGGCCCTGGCCGGCGACCGGGCGCCCTACTACCGGCCCGCCGAGGACAGCCCCGAGAACGAGTACATGGTGCAACGCCGTCGGGCACTCGGCGGTTCGATCCCCAAGCGTCGGATCCGTAACCGGCGCCCACTCACCATGCCCGACCCGTCGGTGTTCGCCGGGCTCTCCAAGGGATCCGAGGGTCGGGCCGTGTCGACCACCATGGCCATGACCAATCTGTTGCGTGACCTCATGCGCGACGAGGCGTTCGGTCCACGCGTGGTGCCCATCGTCCCCGACGAGGCCCGCACGTTCGGCATGGACTCGCTGTTCCGGGAGTTCGGCATCTACGCCCCGTTCGGCCAGCTCTACGAACCGGTCGACCACGAGCTGCTGTTGTCGTACAGCGAGAGCACCGACGGACAGCTCATCGAAGAAGGCATCACCGAGTGCGGGTCGATGTCCAGCTTCATCGCCGCCGGGACGACCTACGCCAACCTCGGCGTGCCGATGGTGCCCTTCTACACCTTCTATTCGATGTTCGGCTTCCAGCGGGTCGGCGACTCGATCTGGTCGGCCGCCGATTCCAGGGCCCGGGGCTTCCTCCTGGGGGCCACGGCTGGGCGGACCACGCTGGCTGGCGAAGGCCTCCAGCACCAGGACGGCCACAGCCTCCTCCTGGCTGCGACCGTTCCAGCGTGTCAGGCCTTCGACCCGGCGTTCGCCTACGAGGTGGGCGCCATCATCGAGGACGGCTTGACCCGGATGTACGGAAGCGACGAGCCCCATGGGAATGAGGACGTCTTCTACTACGTCACGCTCTACAACGAGGCCTACGAGATGCCTCCCCGGCCCGACCATGTCACCGCCGAGGACGTCGTCCGGGGGCTCTACCTCTGGGCGGACGCTCCCGACGGGACCAGTTCTGAAGGGACCGGTTCTGAAGGGACCGGCCCGGACTCGACTCGCGCTCGGGCGACGCTGATGTTCTCCGGCTCGGCACAGGGAGCTGCCCGGGCCGCCACCGCCGAACTCTCCGAACGGTGGGACGTCGCCGTGGATCTCTGGAGTGCCACCTCCTACAAGCGACTCCGCGAGGAAGCCCTCGCCGTTGAGCGCCGCAATCGGCTCCACCCGATGGATCCCGCCGAGGTTCCGCTGGTGACCCGCCTGCTGTCCGACGGCGAGGGGCCGGTGGTCGCTGTATCGGACTACCAGAAGCTGGTTCCTGGCCAGGTGGCCCGTTGGATCCCCCGCTCGTACCACACCCTCGGTACCGACGGTTTTGGCCGCAGCGACACTCGCGAGGCGCTGCGCCGCTTCTTCGAGGTGGACACCGGTCATGTGGTGGTCGCCGTGCTGCACGCCTTGGCCCGCGAGGGCACCATCGCCCCGGCCGTGGTCGCCGAAGCCATTGTCCACCACGGACTGGAGACCGAGATCGCCGATCCCGGACGGGCTGACACGGTGCCCGAACCCGGCCGGGGTGTGGGGCGTAGCGGCGGGGACGATGGTGCCCGCAGCACCTGATCCGGTCTCCTGACCCGGCGAGCTGACCGGTAGGTTCAACGCATGACTTCCCGACCAGCACGTTCTCAGGGCAACCCGACGGGCACGCTGGCCATCACCGGCGACGAGGCCGCCGACCGTCTACTCAACACCGACCCGTTGGCCCTGCTTATCGGCATGCTTCTGGACCAGCAGGTTCCAATGGAATGGGCGTTCAAGGGGCCGGCCACCCTGGCCGACCGCCTCGGCCATCTCGACCCTGAAGCCATTGCGGCGGCCGACCCCGAGGCGTTCCTCGAAACCTGCAGCTCTAAGCCGGCCATCCACCGCTTCCCCCGCTCGATGGCCGGCCGCATCCAGGACCTGTGCCGACACCTCGTCGACCATCACGACGGCGATGCCGCCAACGTGTGGGTCGGCGCCACCGACGGAGCCGACCTGGCCCACCGACTCCAGGCACTGCCCGGCTACGGCGCCGAGAAGACGAAGATCTTCGTAGCCATCCTGGCCAAACGGATGGGCCATCGGCCCGACGGCTGGGAGGCTGCGGCCGGCCCGTTCGCCGATGACGTACCCCGATCGGTGGCCGACATCGACGGCCCGGAAGCACTCACTACCGTGCGGGCCTGGAAGAAGGCCCAGAAGGCCGCCGGGAAGACCAAGCAGCAGTAACGCACACTCCGTCGACAGGGTCCGGGCGAATCCGGACTCCGGCTAAAGACGCAGGTTGCCCTCGGCCTCTGCTTCCAGGAACCAGTCGTAGGTGGCGGCGAGCCCGTCGGACAGTGGCGTCGATGCCGTCCAGCCCAGGGCGGCCAGACGGGACACGTCGAGCACCTTGCGGGGCATGCCATCCGGCTTACTGGTGTCGAACACCAACGCTCCATCCGGGTGGACCAGGTCCCGGACCGCCTCGGCCAGTTCCCGGATGGTCAGGTCGATGCCCGTGCCCACGTTGACGTGGCCGGGCGCCGAGTAGTGGTCCATCAGGTGGAGGCACGCATCGGCCAGGTCGTCCACGTGGAGGAACTCCCGACGGGCCGTACCCGTTCCCCAAACGGTCACTGAGTTGTCGCCGGCCAGACGGGCCTCGTGGAAGCGCCGCATTAGAGCGGGAAGTACGTGGCCACCCTCTAGGTCGAAGTTGTCGCCCGGCCCGTAGAGATTGGTCGGCATGGCTGAAATGAAGTCGTCGCCGTACTGGCGTCGATAGGTCTCGCACAGCTTGATGCCAGCGATCTTGGCCAACGCGTAGCCTTCGTTGGTGGGTTCCAGCGGCCCCGACAGCAGGGCCTCCTCGGTAATCGGTTGGGCTGCGTGCCGCGGGTAGATGCACGAACTGCCGAGGTACAGCAACTTGTCCACCCCGGTCCGGTGGGCGGCCTGCACCACTGTGCCGTGGATCATCAGGTTGTCGTAGAGAAACTCGGCCGGTCGGGTGCTGTTGGCGTGGATACCGCCCACCGTGCCAGCCACCAAGAACACGTACCGGGGGCGTTCGGCATCGAACCAGGCGTCAACCGCCGCCTGGTCCCGAAGGTCCAGGTCGTCACGGCCGACGGTTCGCAGATCGGTGAATCCCTCGTCCTTCAAGCGCCGGACGATCGCTGAGCCGACGAGGCCGCTGTGTCCAGCGACGAACAGTGGCGCTGACCGGTCGATCATCGGTCGACACCGTCAACGTGTTCGACGAGCTCGACGGGCATGGTCATGGGCTGACGCTAGTCCTGAGCAGGGTTCTCGCCGGGGGGCGTGGCCGGCGAACCGATGGCGCCCAACTCTCGGAGGTAGGTGCCCAATAACTCGGCCACCATGGCCACCGACACGGCGTCCAGCGGCTCGCTATGTTCCAGCCCCCGGGCCACCACGTGTTCCAGGATCCCGTCGAGTGGGGCGGTCCGGTTCCCGACGTCAGGACTCTCGTCGACCGCCGCATCACCCAGTTCCTGACCATGCTCGGTGGCCAGACCGGCCTCGTCGAACACCTCGAGGTACCAACCCACCACGGCGACCACGTCGTCGAGGCTGAGCTGCCCAGCCGCCTCAGCAGGAAGCCGCTCGGCGATCCAGTCCGCCGCGTCGTCGATCTCCAGCACAGCGGGGCGCAACGTGCCGCTGAGTCGACCCACAGCGGAACCCACGGCGATCAGGGCGATCCCCACGACAAGAAGCGCGCCGAGGGCGAGGAAGAACCAGGTCACGGTTGGATCATGCCAGCACGACCGACGCCGGTGGCGCCGGGACCGTCACCGGGATGAGGACATGAGGACTGCCAGCCCCGGATCGGGGCCGTGATTCAGATTCCGATTCGCTGGGCGAGTAACTCCCGGTGATAGGTCGGGTCGCCGAACAGCAGCTCGGAACTCTTGGCCCGCTTGAAGTACAGATGCGCCGAGTGCTCCCAAGTGAAACCGATGCCGCCGTGGATCTGGATGTTCTCAGCCGTCGTGTGGAAGTAGGCCTCTGAGCAGTAGGCCTTAGCCAACGAGGCCACCGACGGAAGCTCGTCGTTCAACTCTGCCGCACACCAACCGGCGTAGTAGGCGGCCGACTTCGCCGACTCCACCTCGAGCAGCATGTCGGCGCACTTGTGCTTGATGGCCTGAAACGAGCCGATGGGCCGACCGAACTGGACGCGATCCTTGGCGTACTGCACGGCGGTGTCCAGACAGATCTGGGCGCCACCGACCTGCTCGGCCGCTAGGGCCACCGCAGCCAGGTCCAGTACTCGCTCAAGCACCGGCCAGCCGGCCCCCTCGGCACCGATCAGGGTGGCCGACACGCCGTCGAAGTCGAGGCGGGCCTGCTTACGGGTCATGTCCATGGTGGCCAGTGCGGTACGGGTCAGGCCATCGGCGTCACCCGCCACGTGGAACAGCGACACACCGTTGGTGGTACGGGCCGCCACCAGAACCAGATCGGCGATGTGACCATCCAGGACGTACATCTTGGAGCCCGAGAGGGTCCAGGCGTCACCACTGGCCGAAGCCTCCATGGTGATGCCCGCCTCGTCCCAACGGCCGCTCTCCTCGGTGAAGGCCAGCGTGGCGATGGTCTCACCCGAGGCAATACCGGGCAGCAGAGCCGAGGCCGCAGCCTCGTCACCGGCGTGGATGAGCGTGTTGGCGGCCAGCACCACGGTGGAGAAGAACGGAGCGCACAGCAGGGCCCGACCCATCTCCTCGAGCACCACGATGAGCTCGACGTAGCCGAAGCCCTGACCTCCGTGCTCCTCAGGGATGACGAGGCTCTGCAGGCCGAGCTGTTCGGCCATCATCGACCAGGTCTCGGTGTCATAGCCGGCCTCGGTCTCCATGAGCTCACGGACGGCAGTCTCCGGCGAGTAGTTCTCGAGAAACTGGCGGACGAACTCCCGCAGCTGTTCCTGTTCCTCGCTGAATGCGAAGTTCATGTGGATACTCCCTGTTTGTTGCTGGCCGGTGGTTTCTGGCCAGTGGGTTTTCGGTCAGCGGCATGTGGCCAATGACTGGCGTTACGTGACTGGATCGAAGGCCCGACGGACCGTTTCGATGGCATCGTTCTACCAGTCGGCCCCCACCGGTACGACATCGGGCCGACTGGCCGCCCGTCACAGGACTCCCGGTGTCATGATCTGACCATGGACACAACCTCCGCCGATGACGGCTCCACCATGACGGTGCCCACGTCACCGCACGCCGGGCCGTGCGCCCACCACGACCATCCCCGCCCGGCGGTGTCCGGAGCGACTCTCCATTGGTGCGACGAGCAGGCCGAGATCCACCGGATCGTGGTCGGCGACTACGAGAACAACGTGTTCGTGCTGAGGTGCCGCCAGACCGGCCAGTCGGTCCTGATCGACGCCGCCAACGAGCACGACAAGCTCCTTGAACTCTGCCGGGCGCTCAACGTGCAGTCGGTACTTGAGACCCACGGTCACTGGGACCACATCCAGGCCGTACCCGCCGTGCGCGCCGCGGGCTACCGGGTGGCTGTGACGGCCGACGACGCTGCGATGCTCCCCAGCTACGACGACCTCCTCGAAGACGAGACGGTGCTCGAGGTAGGTCGCCTTCGCCTACACACCATCTGTACGCCGGGCCACACCCCGGGGTCCATCTGCTTCCGTCTCGAAGGTTCACCGATCCTGTTCAGTGGCGACACCCTGTTTCCCGGGGGTCCCGGGAACACCACGTTCGAGGGCGGCGACTTCTCCACCATCATCGGGTCCATTGACCGACGGCTGTTTTCTCCGCTCCCCCCGGAGACAGTCGTGATGCCCGGGCATGGCGTGGACACGACCATCGGTGCCGAGCAGCCGAAGCTCGATGAATGGGTGGACCGGGGCTGGTGACGGGCGTTCCCCTACCAGCCGACGATCGCCCGTTTGACGACACGCCGATCCACACAGCGGACCTGCCCGACACGCCTATCCGGGACCGCAACGTGCCGGCCGAGGCGTGGGTGGAGGCTCCCGACGCCCTGCTGGCCGCCGCCGAGGGAATTCCGTCGGCCGACGGCCGACCAGTCCGAATCGCCTACAAGCGGCGACTCGGTGGGTGGCTGTTGTGGCGGGCTGGCCCCGCCAAGGGCGACGCCCGTTACATGGCGGTTCACGCCGACGATCTCGACCGCCACCTGACGTTCCGGCTCCACGCCGACGGCACCGGGTCAGGGGTGGGCGCCGACGAAGCCGTCCATCCGCGGTTCCGTGAATGGAAGCGAAGCCTGCTCTGACGGGGTTCAGTCGCCGGACCCGTCGCTGACGACACCGTCTGGGAACACGCGGGGTTCTCGAAGAGGCCGGGGATTACCACTATCGCCATAGTGGGAATGGGGGCACCCTCCTAGACTCAGATCGTGAGCGCCCCCGAAATTCTCCTACCCGACGCCCCACTGTTCGAGGTGACGGATCTCCACGCGTCGACCACCGACGGCGTCGAGATCCTGCGGGGCGTCGACCTGGTGGTCCAGCATGGTGAGGTCCACGCCCTCATGGGCCCCAACGGGTCCGGCAAGTCAACGCTGGCCTCGGTTCTTCTAGGAAGCCCCGAATACGTGGTGACCAGCGGTTCGGTGCGGTTCCGGGGCGACGAGATCACCGACTGGTCGCCCGACGTGCGGGGCAAGGCCGGCATCTTCCTGGCCTTCCAATACCCACTGGAGATCACCGGCGTATCGGTCATCAACTTCCTGCGCCAGTCCCTGTCGGCCCGCAAGGGCATCGACCTCTCAGTGCTCGAACTTCGCCTCTCGATCATGGACTGGATGGACCGCCTCGGCATGGACCCATCGTTCGCCGACCGCCACGTCAACGAGGGCTTCTCGGGTGGCGAGAAGAAGCGCAACGAGATCCTTCAGATGGCCATCCTCGAACCGGAGATGGCCATCCTCGACGAGACCGACTCGGGCCTCGACATTGACGCCCTGCAGGTGGTGGCCGAGGGCGTGGCCGAGGTCCGGCGCGACCGTCCCCAACTCGGCGTATTGGCCATCACCCACTACCAGCGGCTCCTCGACAAGCTCCGTCCCGACGTGGTGCACATCCTCGTCGACGGCCGGATTGTCGAACGTGGTGGCCCGGACCTGGCCGCCCGTCTCGAGGCCGAGGGCTACGAGGTATTCCGACCGGCCGGATCGGCCGCCGGGACCTGAGTCCGAGATTCCCCGTGTCCGCCACCCTCGACGTCGCCGCCATCAAGGCCGAGTTCCCGCTGCTGCAGCGGGAGGTCAACGACCACCCCATCGTCTACCTCGATTCGGGCGCAACCTCCCAGAAGCCTCAGTCAGTACTGGATGCCATGGACCGGTACTACGCCGAGATCAACGCCAATATCCACCGCGGCGCCTACCTGATCGCCGAGCGGGCCACTACCGCCGTGGAAAAGTCCCGGGTCGCCCTCGCCCGGTTCCTGGGCGCACCGTCGGCAGAGGAGGTGGTGTTCACCAAGAACGCCACCGAGGCCATCAACCTGGTCGCCCACTCATGGGGTCGGACCAACCTGGTGGAAGGCGACGTCATACTCCTAACCGCGCTCGAGCACCACGCCAACATTGTCCCTTGGCAGCAGTTGGCCACCGAGCGGGGCTTGGACATTCGTTGGATCCCCGTCGACGGCGACGGACGCCTCGACCTGGCCGATCTAGACGTTCTGCTAGACGACGTGAAACTGTTGGCCGTCACCGCGGCATCAAACGTGACCGGCACACTGCCTCCGGTCCGTCATCTGGCCGACGCAGCCCACGCCGTGGGCGCCACCGTGCTGGTCGACGCCAGCCAGTGGGTCCCCCACCTGCCGACCGATGTGACCGCCTGGGACGCCGACTTCGTGGCTGTCACCGGACACAAGATGTGCGGCCCGACGGGCATCGGCGCGCTGTGGGGCCGCCTGGAGTTGCTCGACGCCATGCCGCCGTTCCTGGGTGGCGGATCGATGATCCAGAACGTCACCTTCGAAGGATTCACCCCGGCCGACGTTCCCGCCCGCTTCGAAGCAGGCACCCAGCCCATCGCCGAGATTGTCGGCTGGGACGCGGCGATCGATTTTCTCGAGGGCCTCGGCATGGAAGCCGTGGCCGCCCACGAGCGGGACCTCACGGCCTACGCCCTTCGTACCCTCACCGAACGGTTCGGCGACGACCTGTTTATCCACGGTCCGAGCACCGTCGAGGAACGGGGCGGCACCCTGTCGCTGGCCTACCGGAACATCCACCCGCACGACCTCAGCCAGGTACTCGACCAACACGGCGTCTGTGTGCGGGCCGGCCACCACTGCGCCAAGCCCCTCATGAAGGTGTTGGGCGTCAACGCCACGGCCCGGGCCTCGCTTTACCTCTACAACGATGAAGCTGATGTCGACGCGCTGGCCGATGCCATGGCCGACGCCGGCGACTTCTTCGCCCTCTGACCCGATTCCCGGACCCACTGCCAGAAGCGGCATCCGCCGTATTCCCATCGATCGACCAGCCACCCCAGGAGCACCTACACCATGGCCGGACTCGAAGACCTCTACCGCGAGATCATCCTCGACCACTACCGGAGTCCCCGGAACCGTGGCGAGCTCGAGGTGCCGCCGGCCACCATGGCCGAGGGCTTCAACCCTCTGTGCGGCGACGAGATCCGGGTGTATCTGGAGGTCGACGACGGGGTAATCAGCGACGTGCGGATTGGCGGACAGGGCTGTTCGATCAGCCAGTCGTCAGCGTCGATGATGTCCACAGCGGTGATCGGAAAGTCGATTGACGGGGCGCGCGACGTACTACGACAGTTCAAGGAGATGATGTCGATCCACGAGCACGGGCTGGATGGCGACAACGGCGATCCCGCCGGCGATGCCACTGCGGATCAGCCGGGCGGTTCCGGCCTCGGTGATCTGGAGGCCCTGCGGGGCGTGGTGAAGTTCCCGGTTCGCATTAAGTGCGCCACCCTCGGCTGGAATACCTTCGACCAAGCGCTCACTGAATCCTCCTGCGAGTGACCATCTGGACAGGCGCTCGTTGAGCGGCAACCTGACCAACGAGCGTTACGTCCGCCTCACCACCTGGACGAGCGACGGGCGTCCGAAACATACGCCGGTCTGGATCGTCAGGCTGGCCTCCGGAGGGTCGGATGGCTCCCAGGTCCGGGTCGGCTTCACGACGGGTTCGAAGTCGTGGAAGGTACGGCGCATCCTCAGGAACCCCGCGGTCGAGTTGCAGCCCAGCGACACCGACGGCGTCCTGCTCCCGGGATCGCTCCCGATCACGGCGAGCGCTCAAGTCGTCCATGGCCCGGCGTTCAGGGCCGTCCGGCGGGCCATCCGCCGAAAGTACCGGTTGGAGGATCTCAGGATCAGCCTCCAGGCGATCCCCGCCCGCCTTCGCGGCCGGGGCCCGCTGAGCGACTGCGCGGTGGTGGTCACGCTGACGGATTGGCATCCCACCTCCCGCCAGTCCTAATTTGCCTCGGAGAAAGAAATACCGACAGGGGGTTCGGGGTTGGAACACCTCCTGCGAATGAGGTTTCGGTAACAAACACTATTGAGGAGATCAATCATGTTGGGAAACAACGTCGGTTCCATTTCGGGGCCCACCACGATGAAGGCCCTCCCGGCCGTAGGTGGGTATCCATCGTTTGAGACTGTCGCTTCTGGCCTATCAGGAACCCTTGCCGGTGCTGAAGTAGCGAGCTTTGCAACATATTCAGCGACGATGCGAGCTGATGGCTCCTTCTACGGCGAGTGTCCGAACTCTGGCGTGATCCTGGCAGCAGATGGAGTAGCCACCTTCCGGGCGACCGGAATCGGGTCCCCTACACCCGAGGGCGGATTTTCGTTCAGGGGAGTCACGTACTTCGATACTGCTGCACCATCCCTCTCGTCCCTGAATGGGATCGCAATCGTCTACGACTGGGAGGTCGATGCAGACGGTGTTGCATCCTGGGATCTCTGGGAGTGGAAGTAGCCCAACCCCTCCACAAGGGCCCGATCAGGGCTCGAGAAGTCGATCGACCGCTTCGGCGAAGGCCACGTCGAGGTGAGTCAGACCACCGGCACCGTTTGCTCCATCAGTGCCGGACAGACGGTGGGTGGTGATAGCCATGTCCACCCGGTTCCATGAGTTGGACCAATCGGGGTGGTGGCGCAGATCTTCGGCTATGACCGCTACTTCGGCCATGAACGCCCACGCTTCCACGAAGTTGGCGAACGTGAACGTCCGGCGAAGCTGATCTCCGGCCAGTTCCCAGTCGGGCAGCCGTGTAGCCAGGTCGGCCCGTTCCCCATCGGTTAGTAGCGTCCGGTCAGCCATCGAGGTTCGAGTCGTCAGGAACCCGAGCCGAACTCAGGCCGTGGGATCGGCGAACGGGTCCTCGCCGAAGCCCGCTTCATGGTTGTCGGGATGGGTCACACCGACCGGCAGCCCCACCGACGCCCCGGCCTCGGCCAACACGCCGGCGTAGCCCTCGACCTCCAACCTCTGGGCTAGTTCCGTCCCGCCCACGGCCTGAATCCGGCCGGCAGCCAGCACGTGTACCCGGTCAGGCTCGAGAACCTCGAGCAGGCGACTGAAATGCGTGATGGCCAGCACACCGAGCCCGTCCTCTTCAGTGGCCTCCTGGACCCGCCGTGACACAGCGGCCAGAGCATCCACGTCGAGCCCCGAATCGATCTCGTCGAGCACCGCGTACTTCGGCTCCAGCGCTCCCAGCATCAGCATCTCGTTGCGCTTCTTCTCACCGCCTGACAGATCGACGTTCATCGGTCGGGACACGAACCGCTCGTCGAACCCGATACGGGTCGCCTCGGCAACCAGCAGGTCGTGGATGCCCTCGGTGGGGCGGCCAGCGGCACGGGCCGCCTCGGCCACCACCGACTCCAAGCTGACCCCGGGCACCTCGGTCGGGTGTTGCAGGGCCAGAAACAGTCCGGCCCGGGCCCGCTGCCAGGTGGGCAGGGCCAGCAGGTCCACCCCGTCGAGGGTGACCGATCCACCGGTCACTTCGTAGCCGGGACGCCCCATCAGGACGTGCGACAGCGTCGACTTGCCCGACCCGTTGGGGCCCATCACGGCGTGCACCTCGCCGGGTCGCACCTCCAGGTCGACGCCGTGGAGGATGTCGATAGCGCCGACCCGAGCAGTGAGGCCTTCGATCCGGAACACGCGGTCCGCCGCTGATTCGCTCATCGGTTCGACCGCCCGTCATCGGCGAGGGTTACGAACACGTTGTCACCGTCGATGGCAGCCGCATGCACGGCTACCGGCTTGATGGCCGGCAGGGTCAGGGCCTCGCCGGTTCGCAGGTCGAACAGGCTGCCGTGCTTCCAGCATTCGAGCGCACACTCCTCGGTGTCGACCTCGCCCTCGGCGAGGGAGACTTCGGCGTGACTGCAGGTGTCGTCAATGGCGTGCACCTCGTCGCCAAAACGGACCAGCGCCACCGGTCGGCCGTCCAGAACTACCCGCAGGGCAGTGCCCTCGGCCAGGTCTGCGAGTGCGCAGGCCGGCACGGCATTCACGCCGTCGCCCCCATTTCAACAACGGCTTCACCAGAATTGGCATCACGTCGGTCGAGCCGATCAGCCAATGCCTCCCTCAGGGTTTCGGCCACGGCCGGATGAGGCGCCGTAGCGGCCACGTCCTCGAAGAAGCCCTCCAGAAGGAGTCGCTCGGCAGTCACCGTGGGCACGCCACGGCTCTCCAGGAAGAAGCGTTGATCCTCGTCGACGGGAGACACCGTCGAGGCGTGACTGCACACCACGTCATCGGTTTCGATCTCCAGGTTTGGAACGCTCTCGGCCCATGCCTCGGGCGAGAGCTTCACGTTGCGGTTGGTCTGGTTGGCCACCGTCCGAACCGCCTCGGGGCGGACCCGGATGAGACCGGTGTAGATCGAACGCGACGCACCGTCCAACGCTCCCTTGAACAGCAGCTCACTCCGGGTGTCGGGCGCCGCATGGTCCTGGAAGGTCCGGAAGTCCAACGTCTGGTCGGCCTCGCCAAAGTAGGCGGCGGCCAGTCGTCCCTCGGCACCCCGACCCACGAGACGACAGTCAGTACGGGTACGGGCGTAGTCGCCCCCGAGGGCGGCGGCGAAGGCGTCGATCCGACCCGACTGGCCGACCCGGAACGCCTGGTGACCCAACTGAAAGACCCGGGGGCCGAGTTCCTGGACCAGGCCATGTCGGAGGTGTCCGTTACGCCCGACGGTGGCCTCCAGGACGGGGACAACGAGGGAGTCCACGTCGGTGGACGTGTGGAGCTCGACCACGGTGGCCGCTGCGTCGTCTCCGCACCGCACCAGCACCCGGGGGAAGACTGCCGCACCATCGGCGTCGGTCAGCACGACGACCACGATCGGCGCCTGGAGGCATACCCCGTCGGGCACCACCACGGCCACCGGTTCGGGCCCGAAGCCCTGATTCAGATGACTGAACAGGTCGACCGGAGCCTCTATCGCCGCTCCGAACAACGATTCACCGTCCGGGGCCTCACCCACCGGACCGACGTACACGCCAGCGTCTACAGCATCTGACGAGCTGGTGGTCTCGACCACCCAGCCGTTGCGGACGACCACGACGGCGGCCATCTCGCCATAGGCAGACAGGTCGCGTTGAACAACGGTGTCAGCGGCCCGCTGGCGTTTCAGCGGCGCGTACCCGTCGAGATCGATTTCGCCGACCCGGGAATAGCGCCATACCTCTTCATCGGCGTCTGGACGCTCGACGTCGTCGAGGCCTTCCAGGGTGGAGCGACGAAGCGCGGCAAGCCAGTCCGGTCCCGGGAGACCAGTCGAGACATTGGCAGAGAAGGCGTTCAGGGCGGTACCTCGGAGCCGGTCCAAACAACCAGCCCCCCTTTCGGGAGCCGGTCGGGGTGGATGGATCAGTCAAGCTGGCCAACGGGTGGTTACGTCGGATTTACCCTATCGTCGTAGGGGTAATCCCCGACCGGCGATCAGCCCTCGATCAGATGCGTCAGGTCACCCGGTTGGATCTGACAGGAGTCCTCGTAGGACAGGAGGTCCGATTCCTTGACCCGAATCACCCGACCGATCCGGTAGGCCGTCAGGCTTCCGTTGTCGATCATGCGGTACACCGTCTTGGACACGACGCCCAGACGAGCCGCCACGTCGCCAACCCCCAACCAGGTCGGGTTCACTGGCGAATCACTCATGGTCTCTACAGTCATCTTGATAACCCTAGTTGCCTCTTGATCCCACGACCGGCCCCCGATCCCGCTGCCCGGAGCGCCACCATGGGCCCATGGTGGCGCGGCCACCGGCCTGATGCTGGACTCGGACCATGGCACGAATCGAACTGGAATCGCCGGTCACCGGCGTGGTGTGGAAGGTAGCTAGAGGCCCCGGAACCGTGGTGGCCGCCGGCGACGCCGTGGTCATCGTGGAGTCCATGAAGATGGAGATCCCCGTTGAGGCCACTGAGGCCGGCACGGTCGAAGAGGTCCTGGTGGCCGAGGGCGATCAGGTCTCCGAGGGCGATCTCGTAGCCGTCGTCGAGACGGACCAGCCGCCTCTCTGAGGGCACCTGTCTCTCTGGAGACAGGTTTCAGGGCCGGTATGGAAACCCTGCCGGCCCGGGGGTACGCAGCGGTGCCGCCAGGTTGGCGAACTCGCACAGCAGCGGCCGGGTCTCCCGAGGATCAATGATCTCCTCGACCAGGTACGCCTCGGCGGTACGGAACGGAGACCGCACCTTGTTGAGTCGCTCGGTGATCTCGGCCAGCAACGCCTCGGGATCGTCGGACGCCTCGAGGTCCGCCCGGTAGGCGGCCTCCACGCCACCCTCGACCGGCAACGACCCCCAGTCGCCGGATGGCCACGCGTATCGGTACTGGAAGCGGTGCGCCGGCGAGTGGGCCGCACCGGCCACCCCGAACGCCTTACGGACCAGCACCGAACACCAGGGCACGGTGAGCTGGTAGACGGCCGCCAGAGCCCGCGAACCATGCCGGATGGTGGCCTGCTGTTCGGCCTCGGTCCCGATCACGAACCCCGGGTTGTCCACGAGGTGCACGACCGGGAGATGGAAGGTCTCGGCCAGATCCAGGAAGCGGGTCACCTTCTGGGACGAGTCGGCCGTCCAGCCGCCCCCGTAGTGGTAGGGGTCTCCGGCCAGCAGCGCCACCGGCCAGCCGTCGAGCCGGGCCAGGCCACAGATGGCCGACCGACCAAAGGCGCGGCCGATCTCGAAGAACGAGCCTTCGTCGACCACCGACGAGACGATCGACCGCATCTGGTACACCTGCCGGCGATCCCGGGGCACGACATCTCCCAGGGCATCGTCGGTCCGACCGGGATCGTCGGTAACCGGACCCCGTTCGGCCAGCTCGTGCACTGACGACGGGAGATACGACAGGAACCGGCGAGTCCGTTCGAAGGCCTCGGTCTCGCTACGCACCTCGTCGTCAACCACGCCGTTGCGGGTGTGGATCCGACTACCGCCCAGGTCCTCCTTGTCGACCTGTTCCCCACCCATCCGATTCACCACCGGCGGCCCGGCGGCGAACAGGTGGGACATCCCGTTGACCATCATCGAGTAGTGGCTGGTCACCGCCCGGGCCGCCCCCAGACCGGCTACCGACCCCAGACACAGGGCCACCACGGGCACGGTGGCCAGGTTCGACACCACGTGCTCCCAGCCCGGATTCATCGGGACGTAGGTGCGGGCACCCCGGCCGTAGCCGCCGTCGCCCTCGGACACCTTCTTGGAGGGATCGGTGTCCAGCGTGCGGACGGAACCACCACCCCCAGTGCCATCGATGAGGCGCACGATGGGCAGGCGAAGTTCCCCGGCCATCTTCTCGGCCCCGATCTGCTTGCCGATGATGGCCGCATCGGCCGCGCCGCCACGCACGGTGAAGTCGTCAGCGGCCACCACCACCGTGCGACCGTCGAGGCGGGCCCGACCGAACAGGAAGTTGGCCGATCGGAGGTTGGTCAACTGGCCGTCGGCGTCATAGGAGGCGCTCCCGGAAATCTTCCCGATCTCGTGGAATGACCCGTCGTCGACCAGGGCATCGATGCGTTGCCGAACGTCGAGCTTTCCCCGGTCGTGCTGTCGGGCCACCTTCTCGGGGCCGCCCATCTCTTCGGCCAAGGCCTCCCTGCGGGCCAACTCATCCAGCTCCGGCTGCCAGACACCCGCCACCGGATCGTCACCGGGCTGGTCTCCGGTCATGGCCGTTCTCCTTGCATCACGGTGACCGACCCTCTCAGGCGGGCCGCAACTCGGTCAACGCACGGGTGTTGTCACGCAGTACGAGCCGCCGGTCGGCATCCGACAGGCCGGCCACTTCGGGCAGGTAGTCCAAGGGTGTGGGCATGCCCTCGATGTGAGGCCAGTCCGATCCGAAGATGACGTGGTCGGGACCCATGAGGGCCACCACCTCGTCGACGTCGTCCTCCCAGAACGGGTTCATCCAGACGTGTTCACGGAACAGGGCCACCGGGTCCTCGTCGAACCAGCGGGGTGACTTCCGGGCCTGCTGCTCGAGCTTGCGGAACATCGGCCCGAGGTAGTCCGAACCGTTCTCCACCGAGGCGATCCGGAGATTTCCGAAGCGGGTGAACATCTTCTCCATCGACATCGTGATGAGCCAGTCGTGTGCCGCCCGTTCGATGTTGAAGGCCTTTATGGAGGGCCGGTAGCGACCCGTACCCCTGGACACGCCCGACGAGCTGAAGCCGTCCTCGGCGTAACCATGGGTCGAGTAGCCACTGTCGCCGGCATGCACGACCGTGGTGATTCCAGCCTCGTTCACCCGGGACCAGAACGGGTCAAACACAGGATCACCGGGAGAGCGTGGGCCGGTGGCCGTCTCGACAGCAGCGGGCCTCATCACGATGGTGCGGGCGCCATTGTCCAGACACCACTCAAGTTCGGTGATCGCCAGGTCTACGTCGGCCAGGGAGAGATACGGCGCGCCGAAGATGGTGCCTTCGGCCCCGAAGCCCCAGTCCTCCAGCAACCATCGGTTGAATCCGACCATGAGCGCCCCGACGGCCTCCACGTCGTGCTTCAACAGCTCCTCGTAGAGCACGCCGAGCGTCGGAAACAACCAGATGGCCTCAAGCCCCTGCTCGGCGACCACGGCCAGGCGGGCGTCACGGTCCACGTAGGCGTCAGGCAGCGGTTCACGGTCCTTCAAGAGGTCCAGCGGGTTCTTCCCCTCGGGGTTCCCGCGAAAGTACGAGTGAAGGGCTCCGGGCCGCGCGATCGGGTTCCACGTCGGATTGGCCACTGCGTTGGACAGGCGTCCACCCACTAGATGGTGTCGCCGTCCGTCTATCTCCACCCACTGCACCACCCGGTGGCGCATGGCCTCGGGTACATGCCGGGTGAAGGCGTCCTCGCACTCGTAGTAGTGGTTGTCGCAGTCGAACGGGCGGAAGTCCGCTCCGATGCTGTCCCCTGCCGTTGAACTGTTCACAATACGGGACAGTACCGACCGACCGGGGACGAGGCCGAACGGGGCCCGGCACTAGTGTCGGGCCGATGAGCAACGGTGAGAGCGGGTCCTACATCTTCGACACGCTGCTGGTGACCGTCACCGACCACGTGGCCACGGTGGTGTTGAACCGCCCCGACGCCCACAATGCCTTCACCGCCGGCATGAAGCGCGACTGCCGTGACCTGTGGGAGGCGCTGCGGGTCGATGACGACGTCCGGGTGGTCGTCCTGACCGGGGCCGGCGACCGGGCGTTCTGTACCGGCATCGACCGCAACGAGCCGTTCACCGCGCTCGACGATTCGCCGGCGCTGTACGGCACGTCGAACAACTTCATGTACGACGACCCAGGCGACTGGCTGGGACCAAAGTCCAACGAGCTCTGGAAGCCGGTGATCGGAGCCGTCAACGGCATGGCCTGCGGCGGCGCCTTCTATCTGCTGGGTGAGTGCGATGTCCTGATCGCTGCTGATCACGCCACGTTCTTCGATCCCCACGTGACCTACGGGATGCCCGCGGTCTACGAACCAATGAAGATGCTGGGGATGATGCCGTTTGGCGAGGTGATGCGGATGTCGCTTACCGGCAACGGCGAACGGATCTCGGCCGACTCGGCCCGCCAAATGGGCCTGGTCTCGGAGGTCGTCCCAAGTGACGAGCTGGATGCGGCGGCGGACCGGCTGGCGCGCTCCATTGCCGCTAACCCGCCGTGGGCGGTGCAAGGAACGCTGCGGGCCATCTGGGCCGCTCGTGACCTTGGCCGACTCGGGAGCCGGACCATGGCGGCGTCGATCCTCAGTGCGGCGACCGACAAGGCCGCGCTGGCCGCCGGAGCCGAAGGATTCAGCTCCGGCGAGCGGCCCGAACCGCGCGTCCGCTAAAGGAAACGAATATCCGGTAGAGGGGCGCTAGCCCGACCGATCAGATCTCCGGCGGTTCTTCGGCCAGTAGGGCACCTATCCGGGGACCCCAGATCTCTGCCAACGACTCACCGTCGTAGTCGGCCTCGTAAGTCGCCTCCATGAGCACCGCCCGGTAGGCCTGCACGGCCAGCACCACTTCGCAGTCGACCAGGAAGGCATCCAGGGGATGGTCGTCCACCCCGGCGGCCACCAGTTCGGCGTGGTAATCGCGGCAACCCGCCAGGAAAGCCTTCCGGGCCTCAGGACCCGGCGGGATGCTCTCCGACAGCAGGTAGGCCACATCTCCGGCCGGACGACCCGAGCCCGACACCCCGAAGTCGATGAGCACCATCCCCGAGTCGGTGAAGAGCATGTTGTCGGTCCGACTGTCACCGTGGCGCAGGGCCAGCGGCTCATTGAGGTGAGCCACGAGTCGTTCGATGTTGTCGCCGAACCAGTCGGCGTGGTGCATGAACCGCTCGACAAAAAGGTCGGGGCGTCGTGCCACCACCTCGTTACGCCATGCCCGGTAAAGGCCGTGCATGACGTTGGGCATCTGGGTCACCATCGACCACTCGATCACCGCTGCATCGTCCAACATCGGGTGGCGCCAGAAGTGGGCGTGCAGGCGGGCCAGGGTGTGGAGGATCTCGGTCAGGTCCTCGGCAGGAGGGAGGGTCTGGGCCGTGGTGACGCGGCTGTCGGCCACGTACTCCAGAACCAACGCGTAGCGGCGGTGTGACGGCCGGACCATCTTGCGGGCATGGCGGCCAATGAACTTCGCCACCGGTGCCGGCAACCCGTCGATGATCCGCTCCCGACGCTTGCGTGCCGTCCCCGAGGGCCCCGGGTCTCGCACCGCGTGGATGAGTCGGGGCACCCGGACGGGCACCAGGTGGGCCAGCCGTTCGTAGAAGTCGAACTCCCGGTCGTATCCACCCTCAGCCTCGGCCAGCCCACGATTACCAGCATTTTCGCTGGGGAACTTCACTAACACGGCAGCCGGCGCGTCGTCCTCCACGGCGTCCCACGTCAACCCGACCCGCAGCGTCTGACCGGTGAACCCGACGCCCGATCCGGGGCTTCCCACCTCAAAATCGACAACTCGGGCCGCGGTGACCATGCCCGAGGACCGCACGACGTCGGTCAGCCAGTCGGCGGTGATCTCACCGGGTGTCTGGGGGATGTCGAGAGGAAGTCGTGTGGCCACGTTCCTCAGGGCTCCTAGACCAGCCGGAGGCGATGGGAACCATCGCCGCTCCGGGCGACCACATGCCCGACAATCGCCGCGACGTGCCCGGTGGCCGTCAGCGCGACCAGTGCCTCGTCGGCCCGTTCGGGAGCCACGCCGAACACCAGGCCCCCCGAGGTCTGGGCATCAGCCATGAGCAACGCATCGAGGTCGCCGAAGCCGCCCCGGTCGAGAAGGTGATCGGCCCAGTCCAGGTTTCGACGGCTGCCTCCGGGCATGGCGCCGGACTCGGCCAGTTCCCGGGTGCCAGGCAGCAGGGGCACCGCACCCACCTCGATGGTGGCGTCCACCGTCGATTCGACCACGGCCCGACCCAGGTGGCCTAGTAGACCGAAGCCGGTCACGTCGGTGGCGCCCGTGGCCCCGCAACCCAGGGCGACCGTCGCCGCCTCCGCATTTAGACGGGTCATCGAGGCCTGTGCAGCATCGACCACGTCTATCGGAGCGTCGCCCTGCTTGATGGCCGTGGTGATCACCCCCACGCCCAACGGCTTGGTCAGGACCAGGACGTCGCCGGCCCGGAAGCCGGCGTTGGTGAGCAGTCGGTTGGGATCGGCTTCACCGACGACGGCCAGGCCGAATTTGGGCTCCGGGTCGTCGATCGTGTGGCCCCCGCCGATCACGAACCCGCCCGCGTCGGCCACGTCCTGCGCTCCGAGCAGGACGTCACCCAACAAGTCGGTCGACAGCTCCTCGCTGTTCCACCCCACGAGGTTGAGCGCCAGCAGCGGCCGGCCACCCATGGCATACACATCGGAGACCGCATTGGCTGCCGCCACGCGACCCCACGTCCGTGCGTCGTCGACGACCGGGGTGATGAAGTCGGCGGTCACCACCAGAGCGCGCTGGTCGTCGAGGCGCCACACCGCGGCGTCATCGCCGGTGGCGCTGCCAACGAGCAGGTCGGGGTGGTTGACGGGTGCTAGACGGCGCACGACGTGCGCCAGCTCACCGGGGGCGAGCTTGCAGCCTCAACCAGCGCCGTGGCTGAACTGGGTCAGCCGGCGATTCTCCACCATGGGTTCACCCCCTCCCGTCCCTGTTTCGTGATCTGACGTCACCGGTGTCCGGTGGCATCTGGCCACAGTAGGTCGCCACTCAGACGGCGCCGATGACGCCCCGCTCTCGCAGGTCGTCCAGTTCGGCGTCGTCCAGGTCCAACTCACTACGCAGCACGTCGTCGGTGTGTTCGCCCAGCCACGGCACCCGGGTGTCGTCGGCCTCGGGCACCTCGGAGAGCTTGACTGGGTTGCCGGGCACCAGGACCGGTGCCTCGGCATCTCCGGGGAGGGTCTCGATCAGCATGTTGCGGACCGCCAGGTGAGGATCGGCTACCACCTGGCTCGGAGTCAGGGACGGTCCGCACGCCATGCCGGCACCAGAGAGCGCGGCGACGGCCTCGACAGTGGTGCGACCGGTCGACCATGCCTCGATGGCCGGTCGCAGGATTTCGTCCATGTGATCCTGCCAACCGGCCCGGGTGGCCAGTCGCTCGTCGTCGGCCATTTCAGGCCGACCGATCTCGGCACACAGCACGGCGAAGTGGTGTTCACGCACGCACTGCAGGACGAAGTGGCCATCAGACGCCGCAAACGTGTCGACGATGCCAACACCGCTTCCCCACTCGCGCTCGACACCCATTGAGAAGAAGTTGGCCACGATGTCGGTCATGGCCACCGTCGCATCCAGCATGGCCACGTCCACGTGCTGGCCGATCCCAGTGCGGTCCCGCTGGCGCAACGCGGCGAGCACGCCGACCGCGCCGAACAACGCTGAGCTGATGTCACCCAACGCCCCGACGGGGTTGGCGGTCGGGGCCCGTCCCGGCGCACGCTTGAACTCGTAGATCCCCGACATCCCCTCGACGATCGAGGCGTAGGCGCCCATGTCGCGATACGGCGATGCCGGGTCCTGTCCGAACCCCGACACCGATAGGTACACCGCCGCAGGGTGCACAGCCCGCACGGCCTGGTAGCCGATGCCCAGTCGGTCAGCCGTTCCGGCCCGGAAGTTCTCACCGAACACGTCGAAGTTGCGAGACATTCGTAACACCAGATCGACGCCCTCGGGCTGCTTCAGGTCAATGGCCACGCTCCGCTTGTTGAGGTTGTTGCGGAGGAAGGTGGCGCCTACCAACCGACCCTCGGGATCGTGTACGGCCGGCAGCGAACCCCGGGCGCTGTCCCCGGTCGACGGGTGCTCAACCTTGACCACCTCGGCGCCTAGGCGGGCCATCAGCTGCGTGGCGAACGGCAGAGCGGCCATCTGTTCCACCGCCAGGATCCGGACGCCGTTCAGTGGGCGACCAATGGACGGTTCTTCCTCACCCCCTTCCGCCATCTCGTCTCGTTCGTCTCGTACTTCCACCATCCCGATGCTCACAGGCCGGTCGGCCGATTGACGAAGCGGCGGGCCTCCGGCGAGAAGAACCAGCCGCCACCGGCCAGGGTGCCGCCATCCACGGGCACGTTGTGTCCGGTCACGAACGCCGACAGGTCGCTGGCCAAGAAGAGGGCCACCCGAGCCTGGTCCACGGGCCATCCCAGACGCCCAACCGGTGTCCACGACTCCCATAGGTGGTCGCCCGCCCCCGACGGCCCGTCGGGTGCCAGGTAGTCGACCTGGGTTGTCTGGGTGAGGTCAGGGCCGATGCCGTTCACCCGTATCCCTCGGCGGCCGTACCCGGCAGCCAGCGAGGTCGTGAAGTGGGCCGCCGCGGCCTTCATGGCTGCGTAGACGGGTTCGCCGGGGAATCCCCGCATGCCCTCCACGGAGTGCACGTTCACGATCGACCCGCCACCACCATCGATCATGGGCGTAAGGAACGCCCGGGTGACCCGGAACAGGTGTTCAAGGTTCACGGCGTACATGGCCGACCACGACTCCGGATCGGACTCGTGGAACCGGACCAGTGGCCGATGGTCGCCCACGTTGTTGACCAGCACGTCTATCCGTCCGTGTTCGCCGAGCACCTCGCCACGGAGGTCCTCGACCTCAGCGTCGAACCGGACGTCAACCACGTGGGCCCGGGCCACTCCCCCGACGGCCTCGATGTCCTCGACGACCAGAGCCGCCCGGTCGGGGTCGATCTCGACGATCTCGACGAGGGCTCCATGCTGGGCAAACAGCCTCGAGATGGCACCACCGATACCAGCCCCACCCCCGGTGACGACGGCGACTCGCCCATCCAGCAGGCGGTGCCAGTCCTCGATGGGCGGCACCCTCGACGGATTCTGGCTGGAGGCACCCGACTCCCTGTCGTCCGTCACGATGCCTCGGTGTCAGTGGTCATGTCGCGGCGAGGTCGATCACTGCGGCCAGCAGGCGATCCACGTCGTGATCGGTGGTGTAGATGCTGATGCCGGCCCGCACCGCGCCCGCCTCAGCGTCCAGTCCGAGCGGCCCCATCGCCTCCACGGCGTAGTTGTGGCCGTCCCAGACGGCCACACCGTCGGCCGCCAGCCGTTCAGAGACCGCTACCGGCGTCTGGCCGGCCACCTCGAACATAAGCGTGGGTGCCCGGTCCGCCACGTCCTGTGGTCCGACCACCCGGACGCCGTCAATGGCGTGCAGGCCACCGATCAGGCGAGCGAACCGTTCCGCCTCGGACGCAGCAATGGCGTCGAGGCCGACGTCCAGCAGGAAGTCCGCTGCGGCCTCGATGCCGGCCAGTGCCTCCCATGAGGGCGTCCCGTACTGGAGGCGCCCTGGTCCCCGTTCGGGCGCCGGTCGCACCTTGTAGGCCTCGAGGTCGTCAAGCAGGTCGGGCTGCACCCACATAATCCCGGCGTGTGGCCCGTACCACTTGTAGGACGAGGTGGTAAAGACGTCGCACCCGATGGCCGCCACGTCGACGGGCCGGTGGGGCGTGAGGTGGACGCCGTCGACCACCACGCGGGCACCCGCCTCGTGGGCGGCCAAAGTGATGGCGGCCACATCGGGAACGGTCCCCACCGCGTTGGACGACCCGGTGACCGCCACCCAGCGGGTCGACGGTCCGATCAGGGATGTGACGGCGTCAACCCTTAGGCGACCTGTGGCCGAGTCGAACTCGGCCATACGGACCGTGGCCCCGGTATCAGCGGCCAGCAGCAGCCAGGGCGCCACGTTGGAATCGTGGTCCAAGGTTGTGCAGACGATCTCGTCGTCGGGGCCCAGGCTCCGTCCGATGGCCCGGGTCAGAGCCATCATGTTGGCCGTCGTGCTGGGCCCGAACACCATGCCTGTCGGGTCGACTCCCAGAAGGCGGCCCATGACCGCGCTGGTCCGGTCCACTAGTGCGTCACAGGCAGCGGCCGCAGCGAACGCCCCGTGCGAGTTGGCGTTGTTTCCACTGCGCTGCCATTCGGCCGCCGCCTCGATGGCCACGTCGACGACCTGGGTGCCCGCCGGACCATCGAATCGGGCCCAGTCGCGGCCTGTCCCAAAGGCACTTCCGGTGGCGATCCCGGGAAATCGGCGTCGGATATCGTGGAGGTCGCTCATCGTCGGGCACGCTAGTGGGGTCCCCATCCCCGGAAGGAGCCGCGTGGAGGCCTGGGAACTTGACGCCCGCGAACAGATCCGCGACCTCGTCGCCTCGTACAACGCCCACGGAGACCGGGGCCGTTTCGACGAGGTGATGGCCCTGTTCGCCGACGATGCAGTCATGGACGTCGGTGATGGGCGTACCTACGACGGCGTGGACGAGATCCGCACCATTTTCACCGGCACCCGCGATTCGATCGCCGATGGGTCCTCCGGCACCTCCAACGACGGGTCGACCAGCCCCCGCTACCTCCAGCACCACACTGCGGCGCCCGCCATCACCGTTGACGGGCCGGCAGAAGCCTCGGGTCATACCTACTTCACAGTCATGACCGATCAGGGCGTGGACCACTGGGGCCGCTACCAGGACGCCTACCGGGTGATCGACGGTCGTTGGTGCTTCGCCTCACGGCGGGTCCGGGTCGACGGCACCACCCCCGGCGGATGGGCCGACCGACGACTCCAGGGCACGGATTCCTCGTGAGCAGCCTCGTGGGCGGTAGCACGAACGACGACCCCCTGGCCCGTCTGATCGCCGAAGCCGACATCCGCCAATTGGTCGCCCGTTATGCGGTGGCCACCGACCAGCGCGACCTCGACGCTCTGGTGGCTCTGTTCGTGCCCGACGTGCGGGTGGGGCGCGACCCATCCGGTGAACCGGCACGAGGCATCGAGGCCCTCCGGGAAAATCTGGCTGACCAGCTGGGTGCCATCGGGGTGACCATCCTCCACGTGGGCACCCACCAGATTGACCTCCAGGGCGACGACGACGCCACCGGGCACGTCTACTGTCGGGCCGAAATCCAGGACGGTGATCGCTGGATCCACCAGTCGATCCGCTACGACGACCGGTACCGGCGGGTGGACGGCCAGTGGCTGTTCGTGGGCCGACACCACCAGTTGTTCTACGGCGCCGAGGTCGGCGCCAACCCGATTGGCCTGCCTCCGGCGAACTGGCCGGCCAACCACGACGGCTGGGGCACCCTGCCCGAAGCCGACCCGACCTGGCAGGCCTTCCGGGACGAACGCCAGGCGCACAGGGACGACCCGTCAACGTGAGCGACCACCAGAACTCCGAACGAGACGACGATCGGATCGGTCACCAGATCGCCGACACCATCCTGGCCGGCTTCGTCGACTACATCGCCGGCTTCCGGAAGGTGTCACGTCGAGCCGGCGCGCACTTCACGGATCGGAACTGGAGCGCCGGCGGCGACGACGCCGACCGGAGACTCCTCATGCACCGGGCCACCGTGCTGACCACTGTGGACCGGGTCCGCCCGTTGGTCGACGGTGTGGCCGACCGGCGTGGAATCTGGCGGTCCGGACGCAGCCACTACAAGGAACGGATCGCCGACCGCAGCGATTTCGGTCTAGCCGAAACGTTCTTCAACTCAGTGACCCGTCGGGTCTTCACCACCATCGGCGTCGACAACGACGTCGAACTCCGATGGTTCGGCGCCACCACCATCTCTCGGGGTGAGGGCCGGGCCGAGCTGTTCACCACGGCCACCCGGGTGCGCGACACCGCGGCCATGGTCCGCGAGATCCTCGAAGCGGCGGCCTTCGATGCCCCGTGGGCCGACATCGACGGTGACTCCCGCCGAGCTGCGGCCCGCATCGACTCGTTCCTCCTCGACGAGTGGGACAGCCTGTCGGCCGACGGCATCGACATGCTCCGACCCGTCTTTTACCGCAACAAGGGCGCCTACCTGGTGGGACGTCTCCGACAACTGAACCGGGTGACCCCCATTGTCATCCCGGTGGTGCACGGCGACGACGGCCTGCGGGTCGACACGGTCCTGGTCACCGAGTCCCACGCAAGCCGTCTGTTCAGCTTCACCCGGTCGCACTTCTTTGTGGAGTGGCCCAACCCGTCTGAACTGGTCGGCTTCCTCAAGTCGCTGCTGCCCATGAAGTCACTAGCCGAGCTCTACACGGCGATCGGCTTTCCTCAGCACGGCAAGACCAGCCTCTACCGTTCGCTGTACCGGCATCTCGACCACTCCCACGACAAGTTCGTCCGTACCCGCGGCACCCCGGGGATGGTCATGGCCGTGTTTACCCTCGTCTCGTTCAACGTGGTCTTCAAGATCATCAAGGACCGTTTCGACCCCCCGAAGAACACCACCCGGGACGCCGTTAAGCGTCGCTACGACCTCGTCTACAACCATGACCGGGTGGGGAGGATGGTCGAGGCGTGGGAGTTCGAGAACCTGTCGTTCGAGAAGGACCGCTTCGATCCTGACCTGCTCGAGGAGCTCCTGGCGACGGCGGCCGAGTCGGTCCGGGTGGTCGGCGACCAGGTGGTGATCCGACACGTCTACTCGGAACGGCAGGTGTACCCGCTGAACTTGTACCTGCGAGAGATGTCGACTGACAAGGCAGTGGCCGCGGCCATCGACTGGGGTTGGTGCATCAAGGATCTGGCAGCCGCCAACGTGTTCCCCGGCGACCTCTTCACCAAGAACTTCGGCGTAACCCGTCATGGCAACGTCGTGTTCTACGACTACGACGAACTGATGCTGCTCGAGGAGTGCCGCTTCCGGGCCATCCCCCAGACCGATGATCCCGCCGACGAGATGCGATCCCAGCCGTGGTTCTCGGTGGAGCCGGGCGACGTGTTCCCCGAACAGTTCCCAACCTTCATGGCCTTCCCCAGCGACGTGTCGTCCGAGGTTCGCAAACGGTTCGACGAGGTGCACGCCGACCTGTACACGGCGACCTTCTGGAAGGACGTCCAGAGTCGCCTGGCCAGGCGCGACCTGCCTGAGTTCTACCCCTACTCCGAGCGCCTGCGATTCCGCCGCAGGCCGGTCGAAGCCGCTGATTCGCGTGCCGTCGGCTCCGGAACGCCGGGTTAGTCTCAGTTGATGTCCCGCCCCGTGAGGATCGCCCCGTCGGTTCTGCCCGTCGACTTCTCCCGCCTTGGCGAAGAGTGCCAGACACTCGAGAAGGCCGGTGTCGATCTCATCCACTGGGACGTCATGGACGGCGTGTTCGTGCCCAACCTGACGTTCGGGCCCGACGTCATCGGGTCGATCCGGCCGCTGGTCGACCTGGAGTTCGAAGCCCACCTCATGGTGGTTGAACCCGATCGCATCATCGACCGCTACGTCGCCGCGGGTTGTTCGACGGTGCTCGTCCACGCCGAGGCGTGCGACCACCTGCACCGCACTCTGGGTCACATTGCCGAACTGGGCGCCACCCCGGGAGTTGCGTTGAACCCGCACACCCCGGCCAGCGTGATCCGCCATGTACGCGACCTACTGGGCGTGGTGCTGGTCATGACGGTCAACCCAGGATTCGGCGGGCAGGCCTACATCCCCCTCGAGGACAAGGTCACCGAAGTGGCCGCCATGCTCGAGGACTACGACTGCTCAGTGGAGGTCGACGGCGGGATCGGACCGTCGACAGTGGCCGACGTGGTATCCGCCGGTGCTGATCGGCTTGTTTCAGGAAGCGCCCTGTTCCGGGACCCGGAGGGCCTCGAGCACGCCGTGTCGGACCTGCGTGCCCGGGCCGAGGCGGCGCAGGCCTGACCGGCCGCGCCGCTACCCTGCGCCTCCATGAACGCCCCCTCACTCTCACCGATGGCCGCCGACGCTGATGCCCTCGAGCACGGCAGGTTTGATGTCTACACCCGGCTGCTGAAGGACCGCATTGTCTTCCTCGGCACCGACGTGAACGACGACATGGCGAACTTCATCATCGCCCAGATGCTCTTCCTGGAGGCCCAGGATCCCGAGAAACCGATCTGGATGTACATCAACTCACCCGGTGGTTCGGTCACAGCCGGCATGGCCATCTACGACACCATGCAGTTCGTGGGCCCCGAGGTGGGCACCATCTGCATGGGCCTGGGCGCTTCGATGGGCCAGTTCCTGTTGTGCGCCGGGGCCCAGGGCAAGCGCTACGCCCTCCCCCACGCCCGGATCATGATGCACCAGCCCCTCGGCGGGGTCCGTGGGCAAGCATCCGATATCGCCATCCAGGCCGAGCAGATGGCTTACACCAAAAAGATGTTGCAGGAACGCATCGCCGGACACACCGGTCAGACGGTCGAGACGATCGAGTCCGACAGCGACCGCGACCGCTGGTTCACCGCCGACGAGGCCCGCGAGTACGGGATCATCGACAAGGTGATCGTGCGCCGCGGCGAGATGCACTGAACCGGGCCTTTGAACCGAACCCCGTAGGGTTCAGTGGCGCGGACGTGGCGGAACTGGCAGACGCACCGGCTTTAGGAGCCGGCGCCGAGAGGCGTGGGGGTTCGAATCCCCCCGTCCGCACGTGACCAAGCTGCCCGCGCCCCCGACGTCTGATTCCCCGACACCCGGCGTTCTCGACAGCCTGGTCGACGCGGCTCCGACGGGCGCGGCGAGATTGGACGAGACGGGCCGGGCCGTCCGGGTGAACGCCCACTGGGAATCCACCACCGGCCAGCCCGCCGAAGACGCCCTAGGCGATGGCTGGGCCGCTGACATCGACCCCGACGGTCGAGTTGACTTCCTGGCCGATCTGGCTCGTTCGCTGGACGATGGCACAGCGCTGCGAGGCCGGCTCCGGTTCCTGGCCGCCGACGGCGCCACCCGCTGGGTCGACCTGTCCACCACACCCATCACTTCGGATTCTTCCGGTGGTACGGGTGCTCTCCTGACCGTGGTCGACGTCTCCGACGAAATGGACGAGACCCGTCGGGCCCACGAATTGACCCGAGTGCTGGAAGCCACGCCCGATCCGGTGGCCGTGCTCGACCCATCGGGCGAATACGTGGTGTGGGCCAACGACGCCCTGCAGCGCCACGGGGCCGTAGCGACCTCCCGGACCGGCGAACCGGTTCGCATCCTGGACCTGCTGGACGGTTGGTCCCAGGCCCGGTACGCCACCACGGCGCTACCCACCGTCCGGTCCGAGGGAACGTGGCGCGGCGAGCTCCGACTCGTGGGCGACAGCGGCACTGTGCCCATCTCGGCGGTCCTGGTGACCCACCGTGACGAGGAAGGTGCCGTGGACGCCATCTCGGTCATGGGTCGCGATCTCACCGACCTCCACGCCGCCCAGGAACGCGTCGAGGCATCCGAGATCCGCCTGGCCGCCCTGGTCGAGCACGCGTCGGACCTGGTGTGCGTGATTGGCGAGGACAGACGCATCGTCTACGCCAGCCCGGCAGTGGCCCGCATCCTCGGAAGCGAAGCTCACGAGCTCGAGGGTCTGGACGTCACTGAAGTGGTCCACCCCGACGATGTCGGAGTGCTGGGCGCCCGGGCCGCCGAGGTGGTGGCCCGCCCAGGAATGTCACCGGCCGCCGAGGCACGGGTGGCCCACGCCGAGGGCGGCTGGCGCCACATGGAGATCGTGGCCACCAACCTGCTCGGCAATCCGGCTGTGGCCGGCGTGGTAGTCAACGCCCGGGACGTCACCGAACGGGTCGAGGTGGCCGCCCAGCTCGAGGAGCGGGCCTATCACGACGAGCTCACCGGACTCCCCAACCGGGCCCTGCTGCTGGACCGTCTGCAGGATGCGTTGCATCGGGCGGCCCGCCACGACCGGATGGTCGGCGTGCTGTTCCTGGACCTCGACCGATTCAAGGTGGTCAACGACTCCCTGGGCCACGGCGTCGGCGACGACCTGCTCCGGGAGGCAGCCCGACGCCTCGAACGCACCATCCGTCCCGGCGACCTGGTGGCCCGTCTGGGTGGCGACGAGTTCGTGGTGGTCATTGCCGACATGGTTCGGACCACTGATGCCCTGGCTGCCGCCGAACGGGTCCGAACCGCTCTAGCCCGCCCGGTGGCGTTCGGTACCGACACCACCGTGATGTCGGCCAGCGTGGGCATCGCGGTGGCCCACGGCAGCGAGACCCCGGCCGACCTGCTACGCGACGCCGACACCGCCATGTACCGGGCCAAAGAGGGTGGTCGTGACCGGGCGGTCATGTTCGGTGCCCACCTGCGGGCCCAGGCGGTGCGCCGCCATTCGGTCGAACAGGAGCTCCGCTCGGCACTCGACGAGGACCGGATCGAGGTCCACTTCCAGCCGGTGATCCGTCTAGCCGATGCCCGGGTGGTCGGGGCCGAGGCCCTCGCCCGGATCCGGGCCTCGAGCGGCGAACTGCTGCAGCCGGCCCAGTTCATCGACATCGCCGAGGACACAGGGCTCATTGCCGATCTGGGTGCCCGGGTGCTGACCATTGCCGTGCGTCGCCTCGCCGCCTGGAACGAGCGTTCCCAGGTGGGCTCCGGCGACGAGCCGCTGTCGATGGCCGTCAACGTGTCGGCCCGTCAGCTGTCGGATCCGATGTTCCCACGTCTGGTGGCATCGACGCTGGCCGACAACCGGGTCGATCCGACCCACGTGGCCCTCGAATTCACCGAGAGTGCCCTGATTGCCGCCAATCCGGTGACCGGGTCGGTGCTCGGCGAGTTGACCGCCCTCGGCGTGCGGATGGGCCTGGACGACTTCGGGACCGGGTTCTCGTCGCTTGCGTACCTGAAGCGATTCCCCATCGACTTCCTGAAGATCGACCGGTCCTTCGTGGCCGGTCTCCGCGAGGAGGAAGTCCGTGATCCGGTGCCCGCTGCCGAACGGGACGGCGACGACACGGCCATCGTGACCGGCACCATTGCGCTGGCCCACAGCCTCGGTCTGCGGGTAGTGGCCGAAGGAGTGGAGACCGAGGAGCAGCTCAGGATCCTGCGACGCCTTCGTTGTGACCAGGCTCAGGGATTCCACTTCTCCGAACCGGTCACCGACGCGGAGTTCGATCGGTTCCTCGGACCGGGCCTGACCGGCGCAGACATCTCCCAGAACTGACGGTCGACCCTCGGGGCCACCGGCCCCTCGAACTGAGACACCCGCCACCGGGAGACATCCCGGGAAACGCCCCAGTAGAACTACGGGGCGGGCCGGGAGTTCAGGAGCGACCCAGGTACCTCGCCAGTTCGCGGAAGGCCCGGCCACGGTGTGAGATGGCGTGCTTGTCGTCGCCCATTTCAGCAAACGTCCGACCGTCGCCCTCCACCGGTACGAACACCGGGTCGTAGCCGAAGCCACCATCACCAGCCGGTTCCTCGATGACGTGCCCCTCGACGGTGCCCGTGGCAATCACCTCGGTGCCGTCGGGGTGCCGCACGAGGGCCACGGTCCGGAACCGTGCCGTCCGACGACCAGCCGGAACGCCCGCTAGCTCACCGAGCAGACGGGCGGTGTTGGCCGCCGCGTCGCCCTCGGCGCCGGTACCCCCATCCGCCGCGTAGCGGGCCGAGTGCACGCCGGGCGCACCACCTAAGGCATCGACCTCCAGACCGGTGTCGTCGGCCACCGCGGCTGCTCCGGTGGCTTCACAGACGGCCACGGCCTTCAGACGGGCGTTGGCCTCCAGGGTGTCGCCGTCCTCAACCACGTCGGGGACGTCGACCGGTCGGGGTTCGAGGTGGGCCAGGCCCTCCATGACCAGGCCGATCTCAGCCACCTTGTGGGGATTTGCGCTGGCCATCACCAGACGGGGCAGCGCCGCAGAGTCCCCCATCGGAGCCCCGGTCTCGGCCTCGTTCTCGATGTTGGTCAGGCCCGGGCGGCGGGCGGCGTGGCCAGAAGGGCCCGCTGGGCCTCGACAATGTCGGCAATTCCGCCGGTGGCCAGGTCCACGAGGGCATCGAGCTGGGAGCGTTCGAAAGCCTGACCCTCGGCGGTGCCCTGTACCTCGACGAAACGACCCGAGCCGGTCATGACGACGTTGAAGTCGACCTCGGCCGTGGAGTCCTCGACGTAGGGCAGGTCGAGCCGGGGGGCGCCGTCGACGATGCCCACCGAGATAGCAGCTAGTTCCTCGATGATCGGCGAAACCGGGAGGTCGCCGGCGGCTACCAGCCGGGTGAAGGCGTCGTGAAGGGCAACGAAGCCGCCGCAGATCGACGCGGTGCGGGTGCCGCCGTCGGCCTGGAGGACGTCGCAGTCCACGGTGAGTTCCATCTCGGGCATCGCCTCAAGGTCGACCACGGCCCGCAGAGAGCGGGCGATGAGGCGCTGGATCTCCTGATCACGCCCCGAGGTACGGCGTCGGATCCGTTCTGGGCTGGACCCTGGAAGCATCGAGTACTCGGCGGTCACCCAGCCGCGGTTGGTGTTCCGGAGCCATGGCGGCACGCCGTCACCCACCGACGCTGTACACAGCACACGGGTGCGACCGAAGGTGACCAGGCACGAACCGGCGGCCATCTCAGTGAAGTCCCGCTCAAAGGACATGGGCCGGAGTTCGTCATCGGTACGACCGTCGGGACGGGGACTGGACTGGGACACGGTGCCTCCATGGGCTGGTCGATCGGTTTACCTCCGCCGCTGATCGGCGATGGGCCCGACTATGGGTTCGAGAGGGGGTCGACGGGAGAACAAGAGAGAATCTAGAAGACGATCAGGCCTTCCATGTCGGCGGCCGCCTCGTCGATGTCGCCGGTCCACGCTCCGGTGGACAGGTACTTCCAGCCGCCATCGCCGACCACGAACACGATGGTGGCCCGTGGTGCATCGTCAGAAACAAGTCCCTCAGCGACGCGCACGGCGCCGGCCAGGGTGGCCCCGGCCGACAGCCCGGCGAAGATCCCGCACTCGTCGGCCAGACGTCGGGTGTATTCGATGGACTCACGGGGCCGCACGATTCGCTTGCCGTCCAGCAGGTCATAGCCGCCCCACTTCTCGAATACCGGCGGGATGTAGCCGTCGTCGAGGCTTCGTAGACCCTGGACCTGTTCGCCGGACGGCGGTTCGACGGCCAACACCTTCACGTCGGGTTTATGTTCCTTGAGGTAGGTACCCACGCCCATGAGAGTGCCGCTGGTCCCCAGTCCGGCCACGAAGTGGGTGATGTCGGGAACGTCGCGCAGGATCTCTGGGCCGGTGGTCGTGTAGTGGGCTCGGGGGTTGGCCTCGTTGGCGTACTGGTACAAGAACACCCAGTCGGGGTTCTCGTCGGCCAGCTGGCGGGCCAGACGCACCGCTCCGTTGGAGCTCTCTTCACCGGGCGACGGAATGATCTCGGCGCCGAACACCTCGAGGGCCTGGCGGCGTTCGATCGACACGTTCTCCGGGAGGACGATCTTGATCGGGTAGCCGCGGATGCGGGCGATCATGGCCAGAGCGATGCCAGTGTTGCCCGACGATGGCTCGATGATGGTGCGCCCCGGAGTAAGGGTGCCGTCGGCTTCGGCCTCTTCGATCATGGCCCGGGCTATCCGGTCCTTGACTGACCCGGCGGGGTTCTGGCCCTCCATCTTGGCCAGCAGGCGTACCGACGGGTCGGGGCTGAGCACACTCACGTCGATGATCGGCGTGTCGCCGATGAGGTCGAGAACGGAGTCGTAAACGGGCATGTTCCTTGGGGTTTCCCTGGGGTGCTGACAGGGTTCAAATGATGAGCTTAAATCCGACTGATCTGGTCGGGATTCTAGCCCTGATCCCCGGAAACCGGCACCTCTGCCAATCCTGGGACGGGTACCTCGACGGGCACCTCGGTGATGCCGCCGTCCAGGATCCGATAGGCCCGTAGCACCGGATCGGAATGTTTGAGCGAGACAATCACGAAGACCCACGACCCGAACGGGTCGAACCGGCCAGCGTCAGCCACGTCGGTGGGCGACGGATAGGCCGTGGTGTGGGTGTGGCTGTGCATGACGCCGAGCACGGCCCGGCCCGCCGCGTCAGCTTCAGCCTCCACGTCGAGCATCTCCTGGCCGTCCAGTACGTAGAGCTTCCATGCCTCGTCGGGATCAGCCTTGTTGGCCATCGGGTGGTAGCCGTCGACGTGCAGCGTGCCGGGCGCCCCGGTGAACAGGCCGCAGGCCTCGTCGGGCGTCTGCGTCAGGGCCCGGTCGACCATCGCTGCATGCACATCGCTGGTCAGCGTCAGGATCTCCGGCCGGTCGTCTCCCATGGGCGACGAGGCTAACTGCGCCCCCGGGACCTGTCGGGACGCTGTTCCAACCCAGCCTCAACAAGGGTCGCCGGTACGATCTGGCCCGTGGCAGACGAATCCGACCGCACGGTCGCCTCCAATCGCCGGGCCCGGCACGAGTACGACCTCCTCGATTCGTGGGAGGCCGGTCTCGTCCTGCGCGGCAGCGAGGTGAAGTCAATCCGGGATGCCAAGGTCCAGATTGCCGAAGCGTTCGGCCGCGAGGACAATGGCGAGCTCTGGCTGGTCGGCATGCATGTGCCGCCGTACGCCATGAGCGGTGTTGAGTCCATGGGCCACGACCCTGACCGGCCCCGCAAGTTACTGCTGCATCGCGCCGAGATCCGCCGCATCATCGAGCGCATGAACCTCGAGGGCCTCACGCTGGTACCACTCAAGCTCTACTTCAAGGGTGGCAACGCCAAGGTCGAGGTAGCCCTGGCGCGAGGCCGCAAGCTGCACGACAAACGCCAGGCGCTGGCCCGCAAGGAGGCCGACCGCGAGGCCGACCGGGCTATGGGGGCCGTACGTCGGCGTTGAAAGTTCAGGCCATCAATCGCCGTAGACGGTGGTGATCGACTCGGTCACCACGGTGACCACCCGGTCCATCTCGGCGTCCGTGATGGTGAACGGCGGGCCGATGAGCAGGGCGTCGGGCACGTGGCCGTCCCCCGCCGGATAGACCCACACGCCGCGCCGCATGGCCTCGGCTACCACCCGGGCGCCCAACCCGCCTGACGTCCCGCTGACGGAACCGCCGGTTACCGGGTTGGCCGTCAACTCAATGCCGATCATCAGTCCCAGGCCCCGCACCTCGGTGACGTTGGGATGGGCCTCCAGGGGGCGCAGCCGTTCCAGGAAGTTGGCGCCCTTCGTGGTGCTGGCCGCCACCAGGTCCTCGTCCTCGAGGATTGTCAATGCGGAGATACCGGCCGCGCAGGCCGCCGAGTGGGCCGAATAGGTGAAAAACATCAGGCCACGACCGGCGTCGGCGATGGGTCCGACCACCTGATCGGTGGCGAACACCCCGCCGAGCGGCGCGTAGCCCCCGGAGAGGCCCTTGCCGCCCACCATGATGTCGGGCACGACGTCCCAGTGGTCGATGCCGAACTTCCGGCCGGTACGCCCAAAGCCGGTCATGACCTCATCGGTGATCAGCAGGATCCCGTGATCATCACAGATCGTCCGAACGCCCGACCACCAGTCATCGGGCGGGATTAGTGCGCCCGCCGTGGCCCCGATGACCGGCTCGGCGATCACCGCGGCGATCGTCTCCGGCCCCTCGGTCTCGATCACCCTGACCAGACCCTCGGTGTCGAAGTTCGGCATCCGGGGATGGTCAACGAGCACCTGTTCGAACCCGGACCGGCGGGCCCGGTGGCCGCCGACGGCGAGGGAGGCGAGGGTCACCCCGTGGTAGGAAGCCTCTCGACCGATGACCTTGCGGCGTTCAGGTTGTCCGACCGACGTGAAGTGGGTGATGGCCAGCCGGATGGCCGTATCGACTGATTCGGATCCTCCGCTGGTGAAGCCCACCCGTGTCAACTCTGGCGGCAGCCAGCGGTTACGGAGCAGTTCGACCAGGGCGACACGTTCTTCCGTCACCCACGGAGGAATCACATACGACACCCGGCGGGTGGCTTCGGCCACAGCATCGGCCACCTGGGAGCGTCCGTGGCCGATGTTGACGGCAATGGCTCCCCCACCAGCATCGATGACCTCGCGTCCGTCGGCGAAAAAGAGCGTGCAACCCTCGGCCCGCTCGACGACCGGGGGGACGTCAGTGGAGGGGATGAACGCGTAAGAGGCAGCCCGTTGGTCGTCGATCGCCGGAGTCTGGCAGACCTGTCTGCCCGGTGCGATTTCGGACACCGGTCGCTTGAAACAGGGTGTCACAAGCCGGCGGTACCCTTGTTAAGCGGATGAAGTACCCGCTCCCGACCTCCAGGCCGGGACGAATCCGGACAACTTGACAACCGAGCACCTGATATCCGCACATGGTGGCCTGCGGGCCACCGACCACGGGGCTGATCGGTTTCGACGCCGATTGCAGTGGTCGTGACGTGCGACCGGAGTGGCCCAGACTCCTTAAACGGGGCACCAACAGAGACGCCAAGACGGACGATCTCGCTCTCGCCGCCTGACCTAGTCAGGTGACCGAGAGTCATTGCGACCGGTAACGGCACGCGGGGTCGGTCCACCGCAACCCGGCAACAGAAGCGGTGGAGACAGCTGGGACAGACCGCTGACGGCGTGAAAGAACGCTGACCCGGGGGAAAGACCCCGTGGCGGGGCCCTCGTGGCCCGCCCGACCCGGCGGGGTGGCAGCCATTGAGCCACAGTCTCGGGAACGGTCGTATCACGCACGGTCACCCTTCGACGGACGGGGGTTCGATTCCCCCCAGCTCCACAAGACGAATGATCGACGAGAGGCCTGATATTTCAGGCCTCTCTGTCGTTTCTGGCCTCCTAATGGCAGATCGCCCCGTCGGGGTCGTCCCGGGTGGTCACTTGGACGACGAGGTCCTCGGCGTCGTGGTACGCCGAGTCTGAGAGTTCGTCCACGACCGTCACGCGGATCTCGGTGACCTGATCGCCGTCGGCGATGCCGTCTCCGGCTCCGGCCGTGGCGTACTCGTGCATCCGCCGCCAGTCGACGGGTTCGATGGTGGTTCGAAGGGTCTTAGACGTCACGGACTGGTCGACCATGGCGCACCCACCCGCCGCGGGCCCGATATGGACCTCGGTGGGGTCCCAGGTGATGTCGACGACCACTGCGGTGGCCGGCTTGGACGACAGGCGAAAGCGCAGGCCCAGGTCGGTTCCGGACGCCTCCCCGTACGTAACGTCTTTACCGCATGACGAGTAACCGCCCGGGCCGTCTCCGGGACACTCCAGGTCCCCGAGACCGGTCTGCCAGATCAGATGGCCCGGCGTGGCGCCCTCGAAGGCGACCTCCGGCCGTGACCAGTCAACCAGGGCGCAGTTGTCGCTCTTGAGGGCTGCTTCGATGTTCAGGTCGATTCGTACCCGACCGATGTCGAAGACATAGACCTCGCTGTCGAGCCACTGGACCTGTGCGACGTAGTCGTAGACCGTGTCGCCGTAGCGGGCACGCATCGGCTCGAGAATGAACTGCTCATACTCGTCTTCGGTGAACTCCGGCGGGTGGTAGTAGCGGTTGGAGACCATCGTCCCATCGACCACCCACCACACCTCACCCACGCCGAATGGTCCACAGTCGAACCCGATCTCGAGGAGTTGCCCGTCGACTGTCGCCCGACGCACATGGTTGAAGTCCAGGATGCAGGTATCGGGATCGCCCCAACCCTCCTCAGCGTCTGGGAGAAACCCGGGGCACGCTATGTCACGGAAGTCGGCCTTCTCCCAGAGGATCTCGGTGACCACGATCTGTCCGCCGTCGGCGAAGTCCTCCCAGACGGGTGGCTCGTGCGGTGCGCAGGAGTCGCTCTCGCGGTCCTCGATCCACCAGCCACCATCGAAGAGATAGTCGACACCGTCAACGGCGACGGCGGCTACGACCCGGTGGTAGATCTCAAAGGCCCAAGGGAACGTCAGTCCGGCCGTTTCGGGTTCGACAGGTTCGCCGTCAATCCGGTGTTCAGCGCTCAGCCCGTCCGGGCCGCAGCTGACGACCGTCTCCAGGGTGGTGCCGCCCGCATCTCGGGAAAACGTCGCCACCTCCACGGTCGGAGCCACCGTCGTAGCCGGGGTGCTGGACGTCGACGTGGTCGGAACCACCGTCGTGGACGTGGTCGGAACCACCGTCGTGGACGTGGTCGGAGCCACCGTCGTGGACGTGGTGCTGGACGTCGACGTGGTCGAAGCCACCGTCGTGGACGTGGTGCTGGTCGTCGACGTGGTCGGTGCCATCGTCGTGGACGTGGTGCTGGACGTCGTGGCAGCCGTCGTAGCGACCGGCTCGGCGACCGGCTCAGGAGTTGTAGATCCACACGCCAATCCGATGGATGCCAGTACGGCGACCGCCGTGAAAGCCATGAGTACACGCACTCTGGGAACTCTCCTACTTCGCTTCTCTGGCAAAAAACTTTACGGTCTTGGATCAGCGGCCGAAAGTCCTCAGGCGGGTTAGGCGTGGAGCCTCCCCCAATTAACGGGTGAAGCCTCCCGAAAGACCCATCCGTCTTTACAGTGGCTTCAAAATGAGACAGTCACTGCACGGAGGTGTGCGAACCATGGATATCACTACGACCGAATCTCTGCCTGGACGCCGGATCACAGCGGTGAAGGGTGTAGCTGTCGGCTCGACGGTCCGGACGAAAAACATCGGCAAGGACATCGGTGCAGGCTTGAAGTCACTCGTCGGCGGTGAGCTCAAGAGCTATTCGGCCATGCTCGTCGAGGCAAGGTCCGAAGCGCTCTCCCGCATGGAGGCGCAGGCCACTGAACTAGGGGCCGACGCGGCGGTCAACCTCCGGTTTATGACGTCAGCTGTTGCCTCTGGTGCCTCCGAGATTCTCGCTTACGCCACCGCTGTCACTACGGAGCCCGTTTGACTCATCTTTTCGGGATGTTCATGGTCCCGAAAGGGAAGGGCGCCTGATCACTGAGGAAGGAGTCGAGCTGCTGAGCGACTCCCCATTCGAGGCAGACCTATTGGCTTGACCGGCGGAGGATGCGTCCGTGGGTCCGCTACCCATCGAACACGACGATGCTCCGGCCACGGGCACCGGTGCGCATCTCGTGGAAGGCATCATCCACCTCGTCGAGGTGGATGTGCCGGGCCGTCACCTCGTCGAGGAGGAGGCGCCCCTCGAGGTAGTGCTCGACGAGTAGCGGCATATCCACACGGAACCGGTTCGAGCCCATATTGGAACCTTGGAGCGTCTTTTCCTCGAGGAGCTTGGCTGCCTCGACCTGCACCATCTCGCCCTCGGGCACCATGCCGATAACCGTTGCGGTGCCGCCACTACGCAACATCCGGAACGACTGCTCGGCGGTCTCACGACGACCCAACGCCTCAAACGAGAAGTCGACCCCGCCCGCGGTCAGCTCCAGGACGGCCTCGACCGGGTTCTCCCGAGAGGCGTCGACCACATCGGTAGCGCCCACCAAGCTGGCCAGGCTCAGTTTGGCTTCGGCCACGTCGACGGCGATGATCCGTCCAGCGCCGGTGATAGCGGCGGCATTAACCGCCGAGAGACCGACGCCGCCACAGCCGATCACCGCCACGGTGGCACCCGGAGACACCCGAGCGGTGTTGACGACGGCACCGAAACCAGTCATCACGGCGCAGCCGATGAGAGCCGCCCGATCCAGTGGCATCTCGTCACGTACCTTCACTGTGGCGTTCTCGTGTACCAGCATCTGCTCTGCGTATGCGGACAGTTCGTAGAGTTGGGCGACCCGTTCGCCGTCGAGAGTCAGCCGAGACGGATCATCGGGGCCGCGGCGCACGTCCGGGCTCGTACACAGATAGGGGCGGCCACCGGTGCAATCGGCGCAGCGTCCGCAGAACACCGACATGCAGGTGATGACCCGGTCGCCGGGCTGCACGTAGGTCACCTCAGACCCAACAGCCTCGACAACACCCGCGGCCTCGTGACCTAGGACGACAGGGAGGTCAGTGCCGTAGTGGCCCTCGATGAAGTGCAGATCGCTACGGCAGACGCCACAGGCGGCCGTCCGTACGACCACCTCGTGCGGCCACGGGTTGTCCAACTTGACGTCTTCGATGGTGAGCGGTTCACCCACCCCGTGGAGCACAGCTGCTCTCATTGGCCTCCACCTCTCGGTTCCGCGATCCAACCTCCCAGATACGTCTGCGCTATAGGTAGTTCTATTGGGAGCTGCGCTGGCAACCATATTTCGGGAAGCCCCTACACGGATGGCCACTCGCAGCAGAGCCGTAATCTCGACCGAGTCCGCTGTGTCTTAGCGCTCGTTCAGCGCCATCAAGAGAGCCTCTCCGTGCACATTAGAGAGCCCCAGGTCTTGGCCTAGATCGTCATCGTCGAGGTTCGGTTCCGCTCGATAGAGACCTACTAGGCGAGCGAGAGTTCGAGTTGCCGCCGAGAGACTGCGTCAATGTGTCGACACCAAGGCAATCCGTGATGGCCCTCTTCGACGAACATCAACTCGGCATCAGGAATCTTGCTGGCAGCGCTGATGGCGTGGTCGATGAGAGGAAAGGCATCGTTGTTGCCTTGGACGATAAGCGTTGGCGCCGTCACCTCGGCGAAGGGGAGTGGCTCAAGGTTGATCTCATTTGATTCATCGTTCCTCTGCCCAGACTTTCGAAATCTCCTCGGTGCGAGGGAGGCGGGGAGTTCAACAACACAGTCGAGTCGTGCCGGACTGGAAGTGATCCAATCCACTGCATCCCGTTTGCGGTCCTTGCTCAGGCCGGCTGACAGAACGTCAACCACGAATGCCGCCGTCAGCCTTGGCCACCTTTTCGCTATCTGACATGAGAGCCAGACCCCGGCACCGGACTCAAAGATCGCTCGCTCGATCGCGTTGCTCACTGGGGAGATCGGCAACAGTACGGCTGCGTCAAGAAGCAGCGCTTTGGTTCTATTTGGATGTCGGGCGGCGAAATGGACTGCCGACGGGCCGCCTGATGAGATGCCCAGGATCGTCACCTTGTCAATGTGGAGGGCATCGAGCATTGATGCGTACAGGTCGGCCTGTTCGGACGGACTTCGACCGGAATCAAGTGGCGTCCGGAGATACCCGGGTCGTGACGGAGCGACCAGTTGGCAGCCGCCGGTGCGCAGGCGTTGGGCCCAGACCAGGCCCTGGTCGAACCCACCGGGTGAACCGTGGATGCTCAACACTCTGGGTCCATCGCCTTCTCTGGCGACCTGGACTGGCCCAAGGTCAGTTTCGACCATGGTGGCTCGCCCATCCAGCGACCTCATCAGATTCTCAGCCCAGCGCGACACGATGACTCCGGATTAAGCGGTAAAGAAGGTGAGACTTGAGGGAGATATTACGACTCCGCTCGATAGAGCGTCGCTCGTCTGGCATCGGGGTGGGGTTCAGCGAGTAGGAAGGGCCGCGTATGGACGAGAACACGGGGTACGAATGACTGACAACGTCGTGATCGAGGCAAGTGGCCTCAAGAGAACCTTCGGTGAGGTCGTCGCTGTCGAAGAAATCGACTTGTCCGTTGCCCGTGGTGAGGTCTTTGGATTTCTAGGACCCAACGGTGCAGGCAAGTCGACCACCGTTCGGATGCTCACCACCCTGCTTCGACCCACCGGGGGTACCGCGAGAATCGACGGTCACGACGTAGAGAAGTCGGCCGCCGCTGTCCGACGGATTATCGGTGTGGCCTTGCAGGACGCCTCTATTGATCCGCTCATGACGGGGAACGAATTGATGCGACTGCAAGCGGTGCTCCACGGCATCTCCCGATCGGAGTCCAGAAATCGTGGCGCGGAACTCCTAGAGCGGGTGGGGCTAGCGGGTGCGGCGGGCCGGCGTGTGGCGACCTATTCGGGGGGCATGCGGAGGCGCCTAGACCTGGCTCTCTCGCTGGTGCATGAGCCAAGCATCCTTTTCCTCGACGAACCATCCGCTGGACTCGACCCCACGAGCCGACTTGCTCTCTGGGAGGAGGTGCGCAGGCTCAACAGCGAGTTGGGAACGACGGTCTTCCTCACTACTCAGTACCTCGAAGAGGCGGACGAGTTGGCCGGCCGAATCGCCATCATCGACCATGGCCGACTGGTTCGTGAAGGCTCACCGGCAGATCTCAAGTCGACGGTCGGTTCTCCGACGCTGCGCGTGGACGTCGACCCGGTCTTTCTCGAGTCGGCTCGGAGCGTCCTTATCGGCTTCGGACCCGAGCGCCCGGCCTTCGAGGGCCGCTGCGCCATTGGTCTCGACGGAGGTGCTGCACGGGTGGCCGAGGTAGTCCGGGCCCTAGATGTCGCCGGAGTCACCGTTTCGCACCTAGAACTTGATCTGCCCAGTCTTGATGACGTGTTCGCCGACGCGACCGGCCGTCGCCTCGAGGGGGCCGAAAAGTGAATCTCCAACTGTGAGCGGAGGTGCGGCAACAGGGCTTCGTCTCGCCGGAGCCCAGACCCTGGCCCTTACCCGACGATCTGTTGTCTCGGAATGGCGTCAACTCGGCAACGTAGTTCCAGGGATCGTGTTTCCGCTGCTGCTGGCCGCCGTCTACACGCACCAGTTCACCCGCGTCATCCTGTTACCCGGCTTCCCGGCCGTCGACTCGTTTCTCGACTTCGTACTGCCGGCCAGCCTCGTTCAATCAGTGTCGTTCGGTGCGACCGAGGCCGGAACGGAACTAGCCCGTGACATCGAAAACGGCTTCTTTGATCGGCTACGGGCCTCGCCATGCATGCGCCTTCCGTTGTTGTTGGGGCGACTCGGTGGGGCCGTAGTAGTAGCCGCCGTCAAGGGGGTCCTCATCATCGCCATATTCCTGTTGTTTGGCGCCGAGATCGCCGGTGGGCCGGCTGCCGCTGTCGTGCTGGTGGTCGCGGCGGTCCTCCTCGTCATTGCCATTGGAGGGCTGGGCCAGATGCTGGCAATCTTCACGGGCAGTCAGGAGGCCGTCAACGCCACGTTTCCGCTGGTGTTCACGAGCATCTTCATGAGTTCAGCGTTTTTCCCGACCAACCTGATGAGCGGCTGGTTCCGCGAGGTGGCCGAAGCAAACCCGGTGACTTGGATTATCGACCCGGTTAGGCGCCTCATACTCGAGGGCTGGTCGTGGGCAGACGTCGGACAGGCACTTGTCGTTCCATTGGTGATTTCTGTTGCCACGGTGACGATGGCAGTGGTCGCCCTGAATCGGAAGCTCAGTTCCTCGTGAGCGCCGTCACGGTCGATCACTCCACGGACCTGAGATTCGCCGGCATGGTGGCCTCTGCAATCTGCGGTAGGGGGATGCGCCGCATCGTGGCGCGGCCAACCTTGATCATGCCGGTGCTCCTGATGCCGCTGATCTTCGTTGTCAGCTTTACAGGCGCATTCGGATCGCTCACTCGGGTCGAGGGTTACGGGACCGACAATGTTTTCAATTGGATGGCGGTATACGCCGCTATGCAGGGGGCGGTGTTTGCAGGGGTGGGTGGTGCATCGACTACCGCTGAGGACATTGAGAACGGCTTTTTTGATCGGCTGTTGCTGACTCCTGGTAGCCGAGTACCGATCTTGGTTGGGACGATGGCCTACAGCGCGCTGAGGTCGACGATCCCGACTACGGGTGTGTTACTAGTCTCGGCTCTTGGTGGACTCAGGTTGCCCGGCGGCCCGCTTGCCCTGGTGACCGTTTACGTGGCTACGGCGGGTATGGCCTCAGCGTTCTGCCTTCTCGGCCTGGCAGTCGTCTATCGGTTTCGCACAATGCGTTCCATGATCTTGATCCAGGTCTGCGGGTTCAGCTTGATGTTCTTGTCCACCGGCCAGGTGCCGCTTCACTTCATGAACGGCTGGCTACACACTGTCGCCAGAGTAAATCCAGTCACCAACGTGCTGCGGTTTGCCCGCCAAGGGTTTCTGGGCGACCTCACCTGGTCGATGACGTGGCCAGGCCTCGTGGCTCTGGGTGCCATGGTGGCGGTCGCCGGGTCTCTCGCTGCCCACCAGTTGCGTCGACTGGCAGCGTGACCACCGGATGATTGCCTAGTAGACGACGGTCAAGCCCCTGCCCACGGCGACACGATCCCTCTAGAGGCCATAGGGCACCGAAACTCGAGAAGGCAGCACCAAGAGCAATGTCTTCTCGAAACTTCCAACACGCCTTGGTGTTGGATTCGCGCTACGAGCTACCGGCTTGAGTCTTGATGGTCAACGGCTGTCTTCTACGTGACCATCGTCGTGGTGACCGTCGATCTCATGATGGCCATGTTCCAAGATCCCAGCGCTATTCAGCACTATCAGAAGTATGGAGAACGCTGCCGCACTTGACAGCACGTTGCGCACTGACCGCCGACCGGTCGTCGGATTGTGTATGGCCGGGAGAGTGTCGACCGTTGCTACGTAGACGAAGGTCCCAGCCGAGAAAAGCAACACGAGGGCCAGAACTGACTTATCAGCGCCGTCGAGCACCAGGTATGACAGAACGAGGGCCACGGGTGTGGCGAGAGTGAATAACAACAGCCCCTTTATGGCTGCTCTCCTACCCCCCGGTTGATGTAGCAGGAAGATGCCAAGGCTGAGGGCGGCCGGCACGCGGTGAACGATCACCGCAAACGCTACGAGCAGTGAGAACGATGTTTCGCCAGATGTTGCGGCCGCTCCGATAGCAAGGCCATCTGCCAAAGCGTGGACCGACAGCCCTAGTGCAACGACTCCTGATGAGTACGGATGATGTACATGCTCGTGGCCGTGACCGCTTTCGTGGTCGTGATGCTCCTCGTGAACAGCGTGACCGATTCCCAAGCCTTCTAACGCCAACAGCAAGCTGAATCCCGCCAAACCAGCAAGGCCAAGTACTACGGGATCGAACGCGAACCCGCCACCGCTTTCAGCAGCGGTATGAAAGCCCTCAGGGACCACGACTACAAGCGCCGAAACCAACAAGAGCCCGGACGCGAAGCCAGTCAGGTCTGCAAGCCCTCGAGATGAGATCCTGTTGACGAACACCTGGGGCAGTAGCCCAGGCCCAAGAGAAACCACAGCGATGAGTAGGACTAGATAGAAGATTTCCATCACCTCACACTAATGAGAACCATTCCCATTTCAACATGTGTTTGCAATTTCTTTCTCTCGAGGGCTGCAAGGATCCGGTGCCGGCAGAGGGGGCGAGCATCTTGACCACGCGGATCGATCACTTCATGTACGCCGTGGCATCGTTAGACGAAGGCATCGAATGGGCAGCGGACACGTTCGGGGTAGCAGCGGCTTACGGCGGAGAGCATGTGGGTCTCGGAACTCGCAATGCACTTCTGTCCCTGGGCTCCACCTATCTCGAGATCATCGCACCTGACCCGGCACAGTCCCAGGAAGGTAACGCTGGTGCACAGTTCGCCAACTTGACGAGCGGTGGAATGGTCACCTGGGTGGCCGAAGGTGATCTCAACGCCATAGCCAAGGCACTGGAACTGTCCGGCGTACCGACTCAGGGTCCCAATCGCACCCAGCGCAAGACGGAATCGGGTGAACTCCTCGTGTGGGATCTGTTGTTCCCTATCGGAAGTCCGCACGGTGGGCGCATGCCGTTCTTCATCGATTGGCTCGAGTGTGCCAATCCGAAAGACACCAATCCCGTCGGGGGTGAGTTCAGGGCGTTGGCCATCACGGCGCCCGACGCCGATGACCTCGCAGGCACCTTGCATGCCATCGATCTCGACATCGCGGTATCTGCAGGGCCACCGGGAATGTCCGTCACGATTGACTCTCCTCGAGGTGAAGTGGTGCTCGCGACCACAAATGAGACCTCACACATGCAGTTCGGTCGCACCCATTGAGTGCTCCTACAGTCGACCCAAGGCGCGATTCGCACCGTCACCAACGCCGGATCCAGATGGGCAGCCAGCGTCTCGAGCCGGCCGTCGCCTCTCTGGCCCCTGGCTCAGGCGGAACCGGAGCCGGATCGCACGGCGCCTGAACGTCCCGCCTGGTCGAGCGCCCAGTTCCAGTCCTCAAGAGCCAGCCCTCCGCTGACCCGACCGCGCACCCTCCCGTCGGTTCCAACGACAACGAAGTACGGGAAACTCCGGAGCCCGAACGCATCGGCCACGGTGCTCGTGTCGTCGTCTCGCACCGCGACGGCCGGCCAACCCTCACCAGCCAGCCAGGCCCGTGGCGGATTGCCGCGCTCTAGGTACACCGCGGTCGATACGGCCACCACCTCGACCCCGTCGGGAATGCCTCCCCGTCCGATCCAGTCGACGAGCTTGGGCACCTCGTCCTGGCAGTGGGGACACCAGTGGGCGAAGAAGGCCAACACGTAGCCCGACCCTTCACCGGGTCGGATGAGCACCTGTCGACCGTCGAACGAGGTGGCGTCGAAGTCAGGCGCCATCATCCCGATTGCCGGATCACCGGACGTGCCGTCGAACTCGGGCAGGCCTTCGCCGGCCACCAGCACCGGACCGGTCTCGTTGCCTTCGAGATCACCGACCGGCTCGCCTCCCCCGAGGGTCAGCGCGGCCACCAGCGCTAGGGCAACCGCCCCCACCAGTACGTACGCGATGGTCCGTCCCGGACCTCCGCCACTCGTCGTCTCGTCGGTCATGGCCCCTCTTCCGGAGTGATGGACTCCACGTCCCGGCCAGCACGCAGACCGTCCGGAAGACCCGTGTCAGCGCGGACAGTGGCGGCCAGTACGAGCACCGTGATGGCCGCGAACCCGAAGAACGCCATCACCGGGATCGACACGAAGCCGAACTCGTCGACCCACTGCTGGGTGCACGGTGTCGCCATCTCACAGGAGGACGCCTGGTCCGGGAACCACTGCAACTGCACGTGGTAACCCGAAACGGCCACCCCGAGGAGCGAGAACGGGAGGACCCGCCAACGTAGAAGGTCGTCACGGCCCCAGACGGCCGTACCCAGGACCAAGACCAGCGGGTACATGAGGATCCGCTGATACCAGCAGAGTTCACAGGGGATGAAGCCGCCGACCTCGGAGAACCAGAGACTGGCCGCGGTTGAGACGCCGGCCATCGAAAAAGCCAGCCGTCGGGCGTCTGTTCGAAACCCTGCGAGTACCGCCCGGCCGGCAGCGGTGGTCAACAGAAGTACCCCAACCAGGGCCACCGCTGCGGCGACCAACGCCAGGAGCGCCGTGAACAGGCTCATCTGATCGACCGACATACGGAGACGAACCTACCGGCGTACGTGGAGTCGACGGATCCGAGGGGCGTTGGAAATCATCCACCGTGGGTCAAACCGGCGTAGCGCAGCCAGAGCACCACGAACCACCGCACCCGGAAACAGGGCCGGCCGCCACCGACAACGAGTCTGAACGCCTTTGCGTGGTAGGAAATTCCCCATGTCCCGACGTGCCGTGATCACCGGGTGGGGGAAATGTGTTCCCCCGGTCTCGCTCAGCAATGCCGACCTCGAGCAGCTCATGGACACCACCGACGAGTGGATCGTCGAACGCACCGGAATCCGTAACCGCCAGCTCTCCCACGTCGAGGTAACAGATATGGCCGAGCTGGCCGCCCGTCGGGCGCTGGCCTGTTCCGGTCTGGACGCCGACGAGGTCGACCTCGTCGTGGTGGCCACCTGCACCCCGGAGATCCTCTGCCCGAGCGTGGCCGCCATGGTCCAGGATCGGATCGGTGCCTCCAACGCCGCCGCCTTCGACCTGAACGCCGCCTGCTCGGGCTTCGTTTACGGCACGTCGGTGGTCGCCTCGATGATTGAATCGGGCTACGCCGACAAGGTGCTGCTGGTGGGCGCCGAGAAACTCCACTTCGCCATGGACTACCGGGACCGCGGAACGGCCATCCTATTCGGTGACGGCGCAGGTGCCGCGGTGTTCGAGCCCTCCGAGGATGGGGCCGGGGTGCTGTCCGTCGACCTAGGGGCCGACGGCGGCAAAGGCGGCACCATGGTCATCAGGTCCATGGGATCGGCCGGAGAACCTCAGGCCACGAACGACCCACAGAATTTTCGCCTCCACTTCGAGGGGCGGGCCGTGTTCAAGATCGCCGTCCAGGGCATCTCGGCGTCGGCAGCCCGCGTGCTCGAACGGGCCGGACTAACCGCCGACGACGTCGATCTGGTTGTCCCCCATCAGGCAAATGCCCGGATCATCGATTCGGCGACGCGGCGACTGGGCATCGAAGCGGGGCGAGTCTTCGTCAACATCACCGACCTGGGCAACACGGCAGCGGCATCGATCCCCATGGCCCTCTCCGATGCGCTGGATGCGGGCCGCATCTCACCCGGCGACACCGTCGTACTGACGGCCTTCGGCGGCGGGGTCACCTGGGGGTCGATTGCCCTGACGTGGGGCAACCGCACCGAACCGGTGGGCGTACACGAGGGCGAATTGCCCCCAACCGACATGACGTCGATGGACCTACTCAGGCAGAACCTGGACTTCTACGCCCCGCTCCACGCCAACGACCCACCCATCGGCTGACCCTTCCCTGCGCGGGCGCCCGCCCCTGTGCTGACACCGGCTCCAACCGGACGGGTGTCCGGCAACGAGACCTCAGGGGATCTCGACAACCATGGCCCCCACATGGGACTTGGCGGTGAACGCCTCCTGGGCGGCATGGAAGTCGGCGAGCGGCCACGTGGCGGCCACCACCGGGTACACCTCTCCCCGTTGGATGTAGGCGACGAGCGCTTCGAATACCGGCGGTTCGTACACGGTGCAACCGAACAACTCGAGATCGTTGAGGTACAGCGTCCGAAGGTCCAGGTCCACGATGGGCCCAGCGATGGCCCCGGCAGTCGTGTACCGCCCTCCCCTGCGGACCACCTCGAGCAGCGGAGCGAAGTCGGGGCCACCTACCACGTCGGCCAGCACGTCGACCCGGCCGCTTGCCAGGGCGGACCCTCCGTCGGACCCCTTGTCGGCCAGACTGGCCGCCGCTTCAACCACCGCGGCAGCCAGGTCATCAGTGGCCCGGTCCACACAGGCATCGGCCCCCATGGCATAGACGGCGGCGAACTTGGCGGCGCTGGTCACGGCCACCACCCGGGCGCCCCGCAGACTGGCCAGCTGCACCAGCGCCGATCCCACACCACCGGACGCTCCGGTCACCACCACCGTGTCGGACAGACCCACCGCCGGGCGGGTGAGCATGTGTTCCGCCGTCGCCCACGAACAAGGGAACGACGCCAACTCGGCGTCAGTCAGATCTAGCGGGGGTCCGTCGGCCGGATCGATCGGATAGACGTTTCGGACCGGGATGACGCAGTACTGGGCGTAACCGCCATCCCGTTCAGATCCCAGATAACCGGCCTTCGAGCGGTCGGACGGGTCGTCGGCGTCACGAATCCAGCCGTCGGCTAGCACCCGTCGTCCGATCAGGTCAGCGTCGACCGTCGCCCCCACGGCCACCACCTCGCCGCACGGATCGGCCCCCTGAATGCGCGGGAAAGCAAGGCCGCTGCCTCCCCACGCGGCGTCGTCGGCCACTTCTCCCACCGAATCGGCGGCGGTGAAGCCCTCGGTGGCCGTCGCCCCGGTCACTGCCTTGGAATACCAACCCACCCGGGTGTTCACGTCGGTGTTGTTCATGGCGCACGCCCGGACCCGCACAAGCACCTCGTCGTCGGCCGGGACCGGGACGGGTACGTCGTGGCGTAGAACGAGCATCTCAGGTCCACCGTTGCCCACCAGCTGGAGAGCAGTCATGACCTCAGGAATCGTGCTCATCGAGGCGGCACCACCTCGTAGCCGGGTTCCTCTGGCTCGTCATCGACGATCTCGGCCGGGAAACCGGACGTCCGCACGTCCAGACCGGTGGCCTCCTCGAGTCGCCGGATGATGTTGGGTGAGAACTCCCGGTCGCCGTAGCGGGCCCGACCGTCCTCGAAGACCTCGACCAGCAACGGTGAGAGCTCCAACGGCACGTCGAGCCTGCGGGACAGGGCATCGAACAGGCCAACGTCCTTGGCCACCAGGTCCATGGTGAAGTTGATGTCCCGGCTGCCGTTCAAGATGACCTGACTCTCGGTCTCGTGCACGAACGAGTTGCCCGATGAGATGCGGATGGCCTCGTACGAGGTGTTGAGGTCCATGCCAGCGGCCGATGCGGTCACTAGCGCCTCACTGACTGACAGGAGGTTGGCCGACGCCAGGTAGTTGGTCACCACCTTCAGTATCGACGCCGAGCCCAGCGGACCGGTGTGCAGAATCCGCCGCCCCATGGTGGTCAGCACGGGCAGGATCCGCTCGAAGGTCTCCCGTTCACACCCCGCGAAGATGGCGATATTCCCGGTGGCCGCCCGGTGGCAGCCCCCCGAGACCGGGCAGTCCACCGGTTCGGCCCCCGCCTCAACCACCAGGGCGCCGATACGTCGAACCTCGGACTCGTCGGTCGTGCTCATCTCCAGCCAGATCCGCGACCCGCCGGCATCAGTCCCCGCTTCGGCCACGGCGCGCAGCCCAGCGAGGACCCCGTCATCGGCTTCCATCACCGCCGAGCAGGCCGCGGGCGACGGGAGGCACGTGATCACCACATCGCACGCCTCAGCCATCTCCCTCGGCGAGTCGGCCCACGAGGCACCGCCATCGACAAACGGGCGTGCCACCTCGGAATCGAGATCACGAACGGTCAGGTCGTAGCCGTTTCGGAGGAGGCTGCCGGCCAACTTGCCGCCAGCGTTGCCCAATCCGATAAATCCGATGCGCATGACCGCGCACTCTAGACACGGCACACCAACGGGGGAACCGACCCTCGTCGTGTCCTACCCTCAGGTCATGTTCGCCCGGATCCGCCCCGACACCTGGGGCCATCTAGCGACCGCTGCATCGCTCATCGTCGGCGTACTCGTCCTGGGCACTGCCGGCTACACCATCCTCGGCCTCGGTCTGGTCGACGCCGCCTACCAGACCATCATCACCGTCTCCACCGTCGGATTCCGGGAGGTTGCCGACGGCGATCCGGACACCGCATGGAAGGCCTACACCTCGGTACTCATCCTGTTAGGCGCCGGCTCAATGCTCTACGGCGCCACGTCGGTCATCGAGAGCATCGTCGAGGGCCGACTCACCGGCCAGTTCCGGAGGTATCGAATGCAACGCACCATCGACGACCTGAGCGGCCACCTGGTGGTCTGTGGTACCGGCCGGGTGGGTCAGGCCATCGAACAATTCGTGCGGTCGGTCGGCCAGGAGATCGTGGTGGTCGACCGCGACGAATCTCGCCTTCCTGACGACGTACTGCACGTGGTGGGAGACGCCACCAGCGACGAAGTGCTGCGAACCGCCGGCATCGAACGGGCGGCCACCCTCATCACCGCGCTGGGCACCAGCGTGGACAACCTGTACGTGACGCTGTCGTCACGCAAGATGAATCCGGAGCTGTTCATTGTTTCGCGTGCCGACGATTCCGAGGCCATGACCAAGATGCTCCAGGTAGGTGCCGATCGGGCGCTGAACCCATACGAGATCGCCGGAAGTCGGATGGCCAGCCTGGCCACCCAACCCAACGTGGCCGACTTCGTCGACGTGGTAGTCCATGACGGCGACTTCGAAGCCAAGATGCGCGAGATCCGCCTTCCCGACGGTTGCGACTTCGTGGGTCAAACCATCGACGACCTGACTATCCGCCAGGACACGGGCGCCGTGGTGCTCAGCGTGCGGGACGCCGCGTCCCGGTTCCACACCGACGACGTGACCGGTCGGCCGTTCGCCGAGGGTGATGTAATCGTGGCCATCGGCACCGACGAGGCCCTCGACCGACTGGCCCAGCGGGTCTCGTACTGATCGGGCACAGTCGGACCAGCACCATCGTGTCGCTCCGACTGGCCTAGGTTCCACCCATGGTCGAACCTGATCACCACCGATTCGACACCCGTGCCCTGCACGCCGGGCAACGTCCCGACCCGGTGACCGGCTCGCGGGCCGTGCCCATTCACCAGACCACCTCGTACGTGTTCGACTCGGTCGACCACGCGGCGGGCCTGTTCAACCTGGAGGTCAGTGGCCACCTCTACTCACGGATCTCCAACCCGACCGTTGCCGTGCTCGAGGAGCGGATCGCCTCGCTGGAAGGTGGGGTGGGTGCCGTATGCACGTCCAGCGGGCAGGCAGCCCTGCACCTGGCCATGGCCACCATCCTGAATGCTGGCGACCACGTGGTAGCCAGCCGCAACATCTACGGCGGCAGCCACAACATGTTGAACCTGACCATGCCCCGGTTCGGGATCACCACGACCTTCGTCGATCCCCGTGACCCCCGAGCCTTCGATGCGGCCATCCGTCCAGAGACCCGCCTGGTGTTCGCCGAGACCCTCGGCAACCCAGGCATCGAGGTACTCGACGTAACCGCGGTGGCCGAGGTGGCCCACTCCCACGGCCTGCCGTTGGCCGTCGACTCGACGTTCGCCACGCCGTACCTGATGCGCCCCATCGACCACGGCGCCGACATCGTCATCCACTCGGTGACAAAGTTCCTGGGCGGACACGGCGTGGCCATCGGCGGCGTGGTGGTGGACGGCGGACGCTTCGACTGGGCGTCCAGCGGGAAGTTCCCCACGCTGTCGGAGCCCTACGACGGCTATCACGGCATCACCTTCACCGAAGAGTTCGGTACCACCGCCCTGTCCATGCGCGCCCGAGCCGAGGGGTTGCGCGATTTCGGCGGCTGCATGAGTCCGGCCAACGCCTTCTACCTGCTGCAGGGTGTCGAGACCCTCCCGGTACGCATGGCCCGCCACGTCGACAACACCCACCGGGTGATCGAGATGCTGGACGCCCATGACGCCGTGTCGTGGATCAGCCATCCAGCGCACCCCAGCCACCCCGACCACGAACTGGCCGCCCGGCTCTACCCGAAGGGAGCTGGTGCCATCCTGAGCTTCGGCGTGCACGGCGGACGAGAGGCCGGACGCCGCTTCATCGAAGCCGTCGAACTGGCCTCGCACCTGGCCAACGTGGGCGACGCCAAGACACTGGTCATCCATCCCGGGTCGACCACCCACCAGCAGATGAGCGCCGAGGATCTCGCAGCCGCCGGGATAGGTGAGGAACTCATCCGCCTCTCTGTCGGACTCGAGGACCCCGACGACATCTGTGCCGACCTGTCGCGGGCCCTGCGCGCCTCTCAGAAGGCGTAATCGACCGATGAGAATCCAGGTAGCTGGCCAATCGGTGCACGCGGCGACCGGCGCAATGGCCATCGACCGACCAGAGGTGGCCGATGCCCCGCTGGTAGCCCTGATCCACGGGGCCGGCATGGACCGAACGGTCTGGTCGCACCAGACCCGCTGGTTGGCCCACCACGACACCCGGGCGGTGGCCGTCGACCTGCCGGGACACGGCTACTCCGACGGACCGGCGCTGGGGTCGATAGCAGGACTGGCGGCCTGGGTGGGCGACCTGTCCGAGGCCCTCGGCGGGCCACTGCACGTGATCGGCCACTCCATGGGCGCGTTCATCGGCCTCGAAGCGGCTGCCACCCTCGGTGACCGGATCGCGTCGCTGGTCGTGATGGGACTCGGAGCAGCCATGCCCGTGCATCCCGCTCTGCAAACCGCCGCCGACGACGACAATCCCTTGGCCGCCGACCTCATGGCCGGCTGGATGCATGGACCCGACCAGAAGTTCGGCACCAACCCCACCCCGGGAATGTCGATGACGGGAACCAGCAGGGCCGTCATCGAGACCTCGCCCGACGGGGTACTGGCCGGTGACCTGGCACTGTGCGGGGCATACGACGGAGCGGTGGATGCCGGAGCCGCGATCACCTGTCCGACCACGGTGGTGCTGGGCACGCTCGACCGGATGACCCCACGTCGGAGCGCCCAACCGCTGGTCGACGCGCTTGGTCACGCCACACTGGTCGAACTGGCCACCTCGGGACACGCCCCGATGATGGAGGATCCGGACGCCGTCCGGTCAGCCCTCCTGGCCCACCTGTTTCCGAGCTAGTTCTGGAGGAGGTCCCGGAACGGCGTTCCCTTGTCCGGGCCCGGCTCCTTGGGAAGGCCGAGCACCCGCTCGCCGATGATGTTTCGCTGCACCTGATCGGTGCCGCCGTAGATGGCCGGCGCCGGGCTGAACACCGTGACCTCCTGGACCACCCCGCCGGTAGTGCAACTAGCCGGGGCCAGCATCCCGTCGGCTCCGATGATCAGGTTGCCCACGTCGCGGCTACGTCGAACCAGTTCGCTCATGGCCAACTTGGCCATGTTGCCTTCGGCACCAGTGCGGCTGCCGCCTGCCTTGGCCCTCTGCATGTTGAGCCGGTTCACCTCGCCAAGAATGTGCAGCTGCACGATCTCCTGACGCACGATCGGGTCATCAGCGTTGCCCACTGCACGGGCCAGATCGATCATGGCCGATGTGCCCATGCCACGACCGCCCTCACCGTCCGGACCTCGGTTGACCCGCTCGGTGTAATCACCGGCGCGTGCCTGAAGCCGGCCGGCCGTCGGACCAGGAGCCACCGACACCGGGTGCTTCCCGCCGCCGCCAAGGCTGGCCCGTTCAAAGGCCAGTGTGGTGTTGGCCACCGCCCAGCCGACGCCCAGACCGCCAATGACGGCGTCGTGGGGAACCCGGGCTTCGTCGAGGAACACCTCGTTAAACAAGGCCTGTCCGGTCATCTCCCGGAGCGGGCGGACCTCGATACCCGGCTGGTCCATATCGATACCGAAGTAGGTGATGCCCTGGTGCTTGGGAGCATCGGGATCGGTCCGGGCGATGAGCATCCCCTTCTGGGCCATGTGGCCGCCTGACGTCCAGACCTTCTGACCGGTGATGATCCACTCGTCGCCGTCACGGACCGCTTTGCACTGCAGGCCGGCAAGGTCCGATCCGGCGCCCGGCTCGGAGAACAGCTGACACCAGGCCTCGGTCCCCTCAAGGATGGGCGGTACCCAGCGGTCGATCTGTTCGGGGGTGCCGTGCACACCGATGGTCGGAGCGGCCAGCATCAGGCCCAACCCCATTGGCGGACCGACCACATTGGCCTCTGCCAGTCCGGTCGACACCGCCGAGGCGAGGTCCCGTCCGTAGCCACGGCCGCCAGCCTCGGGCGGCAAGGCCGGCGACGCCCACCGGGCGCCAGCCAGACGGGCCCACCACTCCTCAACGGTCAGGTCAGGATCCCAGTTCTCTGAGAGCCAGGCATCGAGTTCGGCGCGGACCTCGTCAGGGGTCCCGGTCGCCGCCACGGAGGTGATGGTGTCGGTCATGGATCGATTCTGGCACGGGCCCGCCAGCCGCTTCCTACCCGGCCGGACCAGCGCCGGGTGGCTACCGTCGCCCCCGGTGCGGGTTGGTACGATCTGACTTCACCCCGAACGGCCCCGACAGCCGGAGAGGAGACGGCCGGTGCGCTGGTCATCCCTTTTTGTTCCCACTCTGCGCGACGCCCCGGCCGAGGCCGAGGCGGTGAGCCACCGCCTGCTCGCCCGCGGCGGCTTCATGCGCCAACTCCAGTCCGGCCACTACTCAATGCTGCCGCTGGGTTGGCGGGTCCACCAGAAGGTGGCCGCGGTCATTCGCCAAGAGATGGACGGCATCGGTGCCCAGGAGTTCCTGCTGCCCGCCATGCACCCCGCCTCCATCTGGCAGGCCTCGGGCCGTTGGGAGTCGATGGGCGACGAGATGTTCCGCCTGACGGACCGCAAGGGCGCCGATCTGGCCCTCGGCATGACGCATGAGGAAGTGTTCGCCACCATCTCCCAGGAGCTCAACTCCTACCGGGAACTGCCGCAGCTCTGGTACCAGATCCAGTGGAAGTTCCGGGATGAACCCCGACCCAAGTCGGGGCTACTGCGGGTACGCGAGTTCGCCATGAAGGACTCGTACTCGTTCGACCTCGACGACGATGGCCTCAACCGATCCTTCGACCTCCATCACGACGCCTACCAGCGGATCTTCCGACGTCTCGACCTAGATACCCGTCCGGTGGAGGCCTCGTCGGGCGCCATGGGCGGCAGCGCCTCGATCGAGTTCATGGTCGAGTCCGATGCCGGCGAGGACGACGTGGCGATCTGTGACGGATGCGGATACGCCGCCAATGTGGAGCGGGCCACTGCGGCGCTCGAACCTGTGGATAACCGCTCGTCCGGCGACGCTCCGCAGAGCTTTCCGACGCCTGGCGTGCGGACCATCGCAGCACTCGTCGAACTCGACCATCCGGCGGTCCACCAGGTCAAGACGCTCGTCTACAACGTCGACGGCGTGCTCACGCTGGTCCTGCTGCGGGGCGACCATCCGTTCCTGCAGCAGAAGTTCATCGATGCCACCGGAGCCACCGAAGTGGTGCCCGCCGACGCCGACGAGATCAAAGCGGCCCTCGGTGCGTCGCCCGGCAGCCTCGGCGCGGTCGGCGTGACCGAACTGCCCATCTATGCCGACGAGGCACTTCGTGGCCGATCCGGCATGACCACCGGGGCCAACGTCGACGACCAGCACCTCGAAGGTGTCGACGTCGAACGCGACATCGCTGTCAACCACTGGCTAGACATCCGCTGCATCCTGGACGGCGAGGCCTGCACCACCTGTGGCAATGCCCTGCGGGTCGTCCGCTGTATCGAGGCCGGCCACATCTTCAAGTTGGGTCGCAAGTACGCGGATGCGATGGGGGTCACCGTCCTGGACGCCGAAGGCGTCAACCGGGTGCCGACCATGGGGTCCTACGGCATCGGCGTGGGCCGGGCCATGGCCACTGTCGCCGAGACCCACCATGACGAACACGGCCTGATATGGCCCATGTCGATCGCCCCGTACGAGGTGGTCCTGACCGTGGTGAAGGTCGACCACGAAGAATCAATGGCCGTCGCCGAACGCCTCTACGGAGAACTTCAGGCCGCCGGTATTGACGTTCTGCTTGACGACCGAGACGGTCGTCCTGGCGTGAAGTTTGCTGATGCCGAACTGGTCGGCATCCCTCTGCGGATCACCATCGGCCCCCGCGGCCTGGACAACGGCCAGCTGGAATACACCAGCCGGGCCGACGGCGAGAAGGTTGACGTGCCCATCGACGACGTGGTGGCCCGAGTGGTCGACGCTGTCGTCACCGGGCGTTCAGCGGGCCGCTAGCGTTGCGCCACCTGCCCACTGAAACCAGCCACCTGAGACTCCCGGGAATCCCATGGCCAAGACCATTGATCGCACGCTGCCCATAAAGCGCTACAAGAAGGTCGTCGCAACCGTCGACCTTCCCGGCGTCCCCGAGGGCACAGCCGGCAAGGTTCGGGTGGCCAATGGCGTGACCTGGTACCGCTACTGGGTCGATTTTGACAACGGCGTTCGGCTCGGACAGGTCGGCCACCAGCAGGTCTGTCTGGCCACCGACTGGGACGCATACCGGATCGACCGGGCCGAAGCAGGACGACGTGCCGCCGAGGCTCCAGAGGAATCCTTCGATGACGGCGAGGCCGACGGTGGCAGCGGAGCGGCCGGCAACCAGTTCGGTGTGCCCGAGCACCTGCTTGAACGAAGTAAGGCGGCCCGCGAGCGCCTCGGAGCCTGATCGGTCCGACCCCTCGAGCCAACTCGTTCCCGGCTCGTCCTCCGTCTCACGGCGGTATCCTGAATCCTCCCCCCCAGCAGCCCCGGAGGCTCCCTCGATGTTCAAGCCCGGCGACAAGGTCGTCTATCCGCACCACGGCGCTGCGGTCATCGTCAAGAAGGAAAAGAAGAAGGCCTTCGGCGAGAACACCGAATATCTGGTGCTCGAGATGGCCCACGGCGAACTAACACTGTCGGTTCCGGTCGACAAGGCCGAAGACGTTGGCATGCGCTGGCCGATCGACAAGGACGACGTGGAGGACCTGTTCGAGGTGCTCCAGAAGCGGGACATCCGCGAGCCGGCCAACTGGTCGCGACGGTTCAAGAACCACCAGGAGAAGCTCAAGAGCGGCGACGTCTACCAGGTCGCTGAAGTGGTCCGAAACCTTGCCCTGCGCGATCAGGCCAAGGGCCTGTCGGCCGGCGAGAAGACGCTCTACACCAAGGCCCTCAGTGTGCTGGTATCCGAACTGGCCTTCGCATTGAACACGCCGGAGGAGAAGGCCATAGCCAAGGTCGAAGAAGCCCTCTCCTGAGATGACGCCCGGCCCACCAATGCCCGGCACCCCGACCGTTCTCCTGTCCTACACTTGATATTGGTAGTCGGGGACCAAGACGGAGGCATACCTGATGGGTGACGGTTCCGACCGGCGCATCGTCGTCGGCATCGAAGGTTCGGGATACGCCCGCGAGGCGTTGATCTGGGCCCTTGAAGAAGCCCACCATCGAGGGGCCATGGTCGAAGTGGTGACTTGCTTCTCCCCCACCTACGTGCCCGCCGCCCCCGACCTGGGCTACGTTCCGCTGGATTCGTTCGACCTGGCGACCGAGGTCGACAAGATGCAGGGCGAGGTCATCGAATCCGCCCTCGAGGCCTCGAAATACGGAAATGAGGTCGAGATCCGACGCACCCTGAAGAAGGGCCGGCCGGCCGACACCCTCATGGCCTCGGCCGAAGGTGCGTCCATGCTGGTGGTCGGCAACCGGGGGCGAGGCGGATTCGCCGGACTCCGCCTGGGCTCGGTCAGCCAAGCCATCGCCCACCACAGCCCGTGCCCGCTAGTCATCGTCCGATCGGGCCTCGACACCGACTGATCGGGTTGCCCACTCGGTCGGGCGACTCAACCGGCCACTCAACCAGTTAGAGCGGCACGCATTCGCGGTACCCGGGGCTCAGCGAACACCTGCACCAGATCGACATGTGGGACTCCCGACTGACGTCGCTTCTCCATTTCCTCTGATACCAGCCGAACCACCATGCCGCCAGACGCGCTGATCCCGCCGCTTTTCAGCCACTGGTGGGATGCATGCAACAGGGTTCTACGCGAGAGTGGGCAGATCACACCCACGACCCTCGAAGGGGGACATGCATGACCGGCACCGAGGAGGAAGTCGACGAGAAACCCGTCGACAAGATCGCGAAGATTGCCGGACCGGTCGGAGGCCTCTGGGTCGCCTGGAACGACTACGGCATCTCGGGAGCGAGTTTTGCGAACACCACCACCTTCGCCCGGTTCCGTGAGGAGCACCATGATCGCACCGGCCGTGGAGCTGCACGTGCCGAGACCATGCCGGACGACCTGTTCGACACCATCGAACACTCCCTCAGTACCGGCGATCGCAGCGACCTGACCTTCGATCTTCGTGGCGCCACGCCCTTCCAGATGTCAGTTTGGGAGGCCTGCCTGGCAATCCCGGCGGGAACCACTCACACCTATGCGGATCTGGCCCGGGCGATCCATCGCCCCAAGGCGGTACGAGCCGTGGGGACCGCGTTGGGCGCTAACCCCATCCCAGTTCTGATTCCGTGCCACCGAGTGCTTCGGACCGACGGCAGCCTCGGTGGCTACGCGTTCGGCCTGCCCATCAAGGAACGTCTGCTAGAGCGTGAGGCGGTACGGGCCGCCGCCTGATCCGTCGGGGACCCTCCCGGTCGTCCAGACTCCGGGTCAGACGCACGACACGGAGGCCCCACCATGACCGAACTCGATCCCGCCGAAGGCGGAGTCACCACCGAGGTACGTGGTCGAATCCTGCTCATCGGGCTGGACCGACCAGCCAAGATGAACGGCTATACGCCACAGATGGCCCGCCAGTTGGTCGACGCCTTCGAGCGTCTCGACACCGACGACGACCTCTGGTGCGGGGTGCTGTTCGGCCACGGCGCCCACTTCACTGCAGGGCTGGACCTTCCGAAGTTCCACGGTGGCATGAAGGAAGGTCGACGATCGACCAGTGGCCGCATCGACCCGATGTCGCTCGGGCGTCGGTGCTGCAAGCCGATCGTCACCGCGGTGCAGGGCGTGACGTTCACCCTGGGCATCGAACTCATGCTGGCCGGCGACATCGTCGTAGCCGCCGACGACTGCCGATTCTCCCAACTCGAACCGATGCGGGGCATCCATGCTGCGGGCGGCGCCACCATGCGCTTCGTCGACCGGGGCGGATGGGGTAACGCCATGTACCACCTGCTCACCTCTGACGAGTTCGACGCGGCCGAGGCCTACCGGATCGGTCTCGTCCAGGAGGTCGTAGCGACCGGCACCCAGTTGAACCGGGCCATCGAGATCGCCGAGGTGATCTGCACGAACGCCCCGTTGGCCATCCAGGCCACCAAGGCCTCGTCCGCCCGCTACGTCCGCGAGGGCGAAGAGGCGTGCATCGAGGCGCTGGGGGCCACCCAGTCCAGATTGGCAGCCTCCGAGGATGCCGCCGAGGGTGTGGCGGCCTTCCGGGATCGTCGTCAGGGCCGGTTCACCGGCCGGTGATTCCTACGGCCCACCCTCCTGGGGACAAGAGTCCCTCCCGGGACGGGATTCCCCTACGGCCAGGGAATTTCGGCCATGGCTTCCTTCAGTTCGTACTTCAGGATCTTCATGGTGGCGTTGCGGGGTAGCGGGCCGTCGTACACCACCAGTTGCTCAGGCACCTTCTGGCGCATGAGACCGGCGTCGGCGCACGCCTCGACCAGCTGGTCGAGGGTCAGTGGTTCAGAATCCTCCGCCGTCTCGACCACCGCACAGACCCGTTCACCACGCTCAGTGTCGGGAAGGCCGATGACGGCCACGGCACCGACAGCCGGGTGGGCGTAGAGGACGTCCTCGACCTCCTTGGGGGCGATGTTCTCGCCCTTGCGGATGATGACGTCCTTCAGTCGACCGGTAAGGGTCACGTGGCCGTCATCACGCATGACGGCTAGGTCGCCGCTGCGGAACCGGCCCAGATCGTCGAAGGCATCGGCGTTCAGGGAGTGGTCCCGGTAGCCCTTGAAGAGCTGCGGGCCCGAGATCCGGACCTCACCCTCCTCTCCACGATCGCACTCGCTTCCATCGGGTCGGCAGATGGCCACTTGCGCGGCATGCACTGGATGACCTTCGGTGTGGGCGAGCTGGTCGTCGGAATCAGTGGGCGACCCCTGGCAGATCATCGGGCTCTCGGTCATGCCGTAGCCGTGGGCCACCGGGATGCCCATCTCGGCCTGCACTTCGAAGAAGATCTCGGGGGGTTTGGGAGCCCCGCCTCCCGAGAGGAGGCGAAGCGTAGGGATGATCGGATCGTCGGGCTGCTGGCGCTGGACCCCGAGGAACATCGTGTAGAAGACGGTGCTGCCACCAGCCATTGTCACTCCGTGGCGGCGGTAGGCATCTACCACCGCACCAAGGTCGAACTTCTCTACAAGCACGGCTGGAAAGCCGCTGGCCAAGAGACAGACCAGGTAGTCGGGGCCACCGATGTGGGCGTACGGGAAGGCAATCGACCCGACGTCGGTGGACTGCATGTCCAATGCCCGGGCTAGACCCACGCCTCCGGCCATGAGGCTGGCATCGGTGTGCAGCACGCCCTTGGGATCCGATGTGGTACCTGACGTGTAGTAGGTCCACCGGATGGGTGGCTCTCCGTCGGCCGGTGTCGCGGGGACCGGTGGGAGTCCAGCCGGGTCTCCCACGGGCAGGGTGTCGTAGGTGTCAAGCACGATCGGCGGCGAGTCGAAGTCCGCGGTGACCCGCTCGGCCATGGCCCGGTAGTCGAAGCCGTTCCACTCCCCCGGTGTGAGTACCACCTCGGCGGCTGTCTGACGGATACAGAAGCCGACCTCGCGGTCCCGATAGATGTGGATGATCGGGTTCTGGACGGCACCGAGGCGCGACAGGGCAAGGGACACCACAATGGTCTCGATACGGGTGGGCAGCACCCATGTCACATGGGTGCCTTCACCGACACCCATGTCGGCGAACCCGGCGGCCGTACGTTCAGCCCACGCCCTGGCCTCGGCGAAGGTCACCGTTCGGTCCGGCACCTCGTCCCCGCCGGGGTCGATCAGGAATGCCCGATCCGGGCTGTCGGCCACCCGCCGCTCGACCAGCTCCCAGAACGTCCGGGCGTCGTAGATCGGTTCACTCATGCTGCTCGGGACCTCCAGGATCGTGGCGTCGTCCGTACAAGAGGATCGCGCACCAGTCCGTTGTCGTCACCTTCGGACAGCCCTGGTTTACCCCGAGGGCAACCGTGGCCTACTCGTACACTGGCTGCCGATCCGGGATGTGGCGCAGCCAGGTAGCGCACCTGCTTTGGGAGCAGGGGGTCGGGAGTTCAAATCTCCCCATCCCGACCAGTAGTGCTTGTTTGACCTGCGGTTTCGTGGGTCTCGCCTACGATGACCGACCAGCGGGCCGAAGGTCAGACGGAGAGAAGCTGCGCACATGAGCGACTTCAGAGAGAACGTCGAGAAACTGAATATCCGCGGGATCGTGATGTCGTCGGTGATGACGGCGTTCGGTCTGGTAGTTGCCCTGTCCTGGAAGGACGCCATCAACGGCCTGGTGGCCCGGATCCTCCCGAATACCGATGGCGGCTCGCTGCTCAGCCTGTTCATCACGGCGGGTGCGGTGACGGTACTCGTGGTCGTGCTGGCCTCCGTCGCCCTAAGAATCAACCGTCGGCTGGAGGGTCAGCTGGAGCGTTTGACCGACCAACTCGACAAGATGGGCGACCTCTTCGAGAGGGACTAACACCGGTTTGAGCCCCTGCTCAACTAATCGATGTCAGTCGTGCCAGTCGAGGGCGGTACGCATCGTGGTTTCGAAATCCTCGAAGCTCATGGAGGTCTTAGTTGCGTCGATGAGTTCGGCGTCCCCGCCAACCAGCGTTCGAAACGGTGTCGAGGGGTCAGTGGCAGCACGAACAATGGAATCGGCAACGAATTGGGGATCGGCTGGGGTCCCGTCTCCGTCGAGGCTCGTCAACGAATCCCGAAATATGAGGGCCCGGTCCTCGTGAGGCGAACCCTCCCAGGTCGGGGGGAAGACAATGTTGTCGGAAAAGTTGGTCGGGAAACGCCCGGGTTCGATGAGATGAACCCGGATCCCAAGATGGGATACCTCAAAGTGGAGCGATTCAGTCAGGGCTTCGAGAGCGTGTTTCGATGCCGCGTAAGCGCCGCTGTAGGGCGGGGCCACCCGTCCGGCAATGCTGCTGACGTTTACGATTACTCCGCTTCCACGCTCGCTCCATGCTGGGAGAACCGCTCTCATTGTGCGTAGTGGACCCATGACATTGGTCTCCAGTTGACGTTGCATGAGAACATCGTCAATCTGTTCTATCGCTCCCTGAACCTCGAAACCGGCGTTGTTGACCAGCACATCAATGCCTGCCGGGTCGGCGATAGCTGCTTCGACTGAGTCTGGATCGGTGACGTCGAGCTGACGGATCTCAATATCAAGACCTTCGCTTTCAGCAAGCCGTCGAAGGTCGTCACCCTTGGAGACGGTCCGCATGGTGGCGACCACCTGATGGCCCTGCCTGGCAAGGGTGAGGACGGCCAAGCTGCCGAAGCCACTGTTGCTGCCGGTGATAAGGACGGTCGCCATCCGGTGAAATATACGGTCCTTCGCGCACAGTTCGCCGTACGTATCTGCACCTACCGGACCCCACACTGATCCACCTAGAGGCGCCCTTGTCTCGTAAGGAACAACTCTTGTGACGTATCGCCTGACGACGAGACGTGTTCATCCCCGCTACTACCGGCCCACAAGGGTGGTCGCCTGCCTGGGGATTCTTGCGATGTGTGCCACAGAAGCCGCGTGCAGCAGCGACGCCCCAGACTCGCTCGTCTCGACAACGGTGTCGGTCACGACCGCAGCGCCAGCCACGACAACAACGCGAGCCACGACAACGATGCCGGATGCGGGAGCATCCACATCCGCCGCTCCTCGAGCGAGGAAGGAGTCCGATCTCAATGCCGTCGGCCACGAGCGGCTTCGTCGCATTTCCTACGGACCTGATCGTCTTCAGGCCGGCGATCTCAGGGTTCCGCCGGGGGACGGACCCTTTCGGGTCGTAGTCCTCATCCACGGGGGATTCTGGCGGTCGGGTTTCGACAGTTCATTGATGACGCTCCTGGCCGAGGACGCGACTGAGCGGGGAGTCGTGACCTGGAACATCGATTACCGGTCGGTGGGTGATTCTGGAGGGGGGTATCCGGGGACGTTGGAAGACGTCGCCCGGGCCATTGACCATCTCGCCCACCTAGACGAGCCGCTAGCACTCGACGATGTGATCGTGATCGGGCACTCGGCTGGTGGTCACCTTGCGCTCTGGGCGGGGAGTCGGGACCGGCTATCTCCTGGCGACCCAGGCGCGAGTCCGACCGTCACACCACACACCGTCGTTGCTCAGGCCGCAGTTGTTGACCTGCGTTTAGCCGCCGAAGTGAACCTTGGATCGGGTGCAGTGCAAGCATTGCTAGGCGGCGAGCCCGATGAGGTTTCCGAGCGCTACCGGGTCGCCCAACCAGTCTTCGACGGCCCTCGGATCATCGTCGTTCATGGGCGCTATGACCAGACCGTGCCCATCAGTCAGAGTGCGCTGATTCCCGGAGCAACCGGGATCTTCTCTGACACCGGCACCCACTTTGATGTCTTGGACCCAGGACACGAACTCTGGCTCCGGACGGTGGCTGAACTCGGCCTCAGTAGTCCGAATTGACCTCAACAACTCGAACAAGGGCAACGGACAGCAAGGGTTGGACGTGGGGAGTTCCTGACATCGCAAGCCCACTAACGGCCGGAAAGGCATCGGCCCGTAGGTTCCGGGATCGTGGAACTCCTCGTCATCAGGCACGCGCTCCCCGAGGCCGAGGTCCGGTCCGACGGCCCCGCCGATCCCCCATTGTCGCCGCTCGGTCTGCAACAGGCTGAAGCGACCGCCGAGTTCCTGGCCGACGAGACGGTCGATGTCATTGTGACCAGCACCATGCGTCGGGCCATCCAGACCGGCCAGCCCCTCGCCGACCGACTCGGCCTCATTCCTGAACGACTCGACGGCCTCAAGGAATCCGATCACCGTCGCTCCAATTACACGCCGGCCGAGGACATGGACGCCGATCACGAGGTGGTTCGCGAATTCATGGAGGACCCGCTACGCATGTTCTCCGACGGCTACGAGCCCTTCCGCGACCGGGTCCAGAAGACGTTCGACGACATCGTGGCCGCCCAAAGGGGTCGCACGGTGGCCGTGTTCTGCCACAGCATGGTGGCCAGCGTCTACATCCAGACGCTGCTCGGCCACGACGACCCGTTCGCTCTGATCAGCGACTATTGCGGGATCTCCAGAATCGCCGCCTCTTCTACCGGGGTCCGGACGTTGCGAAGCGTCAACGAGACCGCCCACCTCCGACATCTGGCCTGAGGATCGCACCGAAATAGCGGTGAGTTCCGTGGTCGATCAGGCCGGTCTGAGCAAGCACCATCTGGCAAACCCGTCATCTGCGACACGCTCCGCGTGCTTACGCAGCCGCCGATGGCGGCATATAAGGATCTCCGCTGAGGTGTTGACAGCTATAGCACTGTGTCGCCTAAATCGCTTCCTGTTAGTGAAGCACATCAGAAAGTGACCGGCCCCAATCAGGATCTGGTGCCATTAGCGGGTTTGCGCCGCGGCAAACCCCACCTCCAGGTCGGCAATGATGTCATCCAGAGTCTCCAACCCAACTGAGAGTCGAACCAATCCCGGCTCAACTCCAGTCGCTGACTGCTCCTCTTTAGTGAGCTGTGAGTGGGTAGTCGACGTCGGGTGGATAGCCAAGCTGCGCACATCGCCGATATTGGCGACGTGGCTGTGCAACTGGAGGGCGTCAACGAAGCGAGCCCCGGCCTCATGTCCTCCCTCGATGATGAATGCCGGGACAGAGCCGTAACCTCGGCCGCTGCCGTACTCGGTTAGCCGGTCATGCCACGGACTACTCGACAGTCCGGCATATTGGACTCGTTCGACTTGGTCGTGGGAGTCGAGGTACTCGGCAACCGCCTGGGCGTTCGCAAAGTGCCGTTCCATCCGGTAACTCAGTGTTTCGAGTCCTTGGAGGAAGTAGAAGGCGTTCTGCGGAGAAACCGCCGCACCAATGTCACGGAGCAGTTGTACGCGGGCCTTGATGATGTACGCCCCGTTCCCGAGAGCCGGCCAGTAGGCAAGCCCGTGGTAACTCGGATCAGGTTCGGTGAAGTTGGGAAACCGGCCGCTGGCTCCATAGTCGAAGGTCCCACCGTCCACAATTACGCCACCGACCGAGTTGCCGTGACCTCCAATGAACTTGGTCAAAGAGTGCACGACAATGTCCGCCCCTAGGGCTAGTGGGTTGAACAGGAACGGGGTGGGAACGGTGTTATCGACCACGAGGGGAATGCCCGCCTCGTGACCCAACTCGGAAATCCCTCTGACATCGAGGCAGTCGTTTCTCGGATTCCCAATCGTCTCGCCGTAAAAGGCTTTGGTATTCGGCCGGATTGCCGCCCTCCACGCATCAAGGTCGTCAGGATCGTCGATGAAGGTCGTCTCAATCCCCAACTTGGGAAGGGTGTAGTGGAACAGGTTGTAGGTCCCCCCGTAGAGCGAAGCCGAGGAGACAATGTGGTCGCCTGACTCAGCAAGGTTCAAGATCGCGATTGTCTCCGCCGCCTGACCCGAAGCAAGCGCCAAGGCTCCTGGGATCCCAATCGCTGTATCCGTACCGCCCTCTAGTGACTGGAGGCGAGCCTCAAGCACCATCTGTGTCGGATTCATGATCCGGGTGTAAATGTTGCCAACCTCGGCTAGCGCGAAGAGATCCGCGGCGTGTTGGCTGTCACGGAAGACGTATGAGGTTGTCTGATAGATGGGCACGGCCCGACTACCGGTTGTCGGATCAGGGTCCTGCCCGGCATGGATCTGTTTCGTTTCAAAGCCCCATTCGGCGCTCATCGGATTTCCTCCCGGCCCCGCAGGGCTCTAGTTACGGGAGGACACCCTGGTCGCCGGCGACGAACGTTCGAAGCCTCGCGGCATCGACAGCTCAGACACTTTGTTGCCCCGAATATCTAGTCGGGACCGCATCTCCGCACGAAGCGGACAGCACCTTGGGTGTCCATCCCAGGTTGCTGGGCACACCCGAAGGCGTACCACTCTTGATGTGGAGACCAGTAAATCAACCTTGACAAGCTTTGGCAACACTCGGATGGCATCAGTAACCACCGAATAGAGGGCGGATGTCCCGCCCGCCGTGCAACTTCCGGCGTAGAGGGCTACCTGGGCGGTACTGTCGTCAGAGGCGGGCCGACAGGCTCGGCGGAAGCGAGCACGGGGGTAGTGACATGCAGGAGTCGACGTGGGTGGGGATCACCTCAATGAGGTCACAGGCGGGCAGTTCCCTGATCCTCCCGTTCGTGCTGATGCACGGCGTGGTGCTGGTCATCATCGCCTTCGGCGGGGATGCGCTGGGTGACTCGAGCGTTCAACTGGCGGTGGCAGCCATCGCGGTGATCGGGTCGATGTGGACGACGTTGAACTTCGACGGGGTGTTCGCCGACTTTGCCGCGCTCAGGAAGGACATGCCCGACGGCGTGGCCTCCTCCAACTTCGGAGCCGCCCTACAGAAGTTGCCCATCGGTCCCATGCGGGTAATGGGCATCGTATTTTCGGCGCTCATCGTCGTAGCCGAACTCCTGGCCATCTACTAAACGGCCTTCGCCTTGAAACCAAAGGGCCGGCCCACAATCGGACCGGCCTCTTGGTACCCCGTACGGGATTCGAACCCGTGCTACCAGATTGAGAATCTGGCGTCCTAGGCCTCTAGACGAACGGGGCCAGAGCCGTCCGACGCCACCGATCCGGGGATCGGAACCGTCAGAGCGGCGGTCATTGTAGCGACGACGTCAGACGCCGCCTCTTGCTCGGGGGGGAGGACTCGAACCCCCAACGACTGGACCAGAACCAGCTGTGTTGCCAATTACACCACCCCCGAAGGTGGACCCCTGAGGGCCCGGTAAGCGTAACGGCGAGGCTGCAACGACCAACGCGACAGGTCGTCGTCGCGGTCGTGACGGGTACTACAGACGAGCTCTCGCCCGGGCGATCCGCCGAAGCACCTCGTCGCGCTCCATGCACACGGCCATCGTCTCGAACAGCGGAGGTCCGACGGTGCGACCGGTCACCGCTACCCGAACCGGGGCCTGGGCCTTCCCGAGCCTGAGGTCCAACGACTCCCCGACAGCAGCGACTGCCGCCAGGACCGAATCGGTGTCCCAGGCACAATCCGACAGCGCCACCGCCGCTCCATCGAGCATGGCGGCAGCAGATGGACCCTTCACCATCACCTTCTCCCAGGAGTCGGGATCATCGACCGGATCCTCCAGGAAGAGGAAGTCCACGAATCGGGGCATGTCGCTCAACGTTCGAAGCTTCTCCTGGACGAGGTCGACCATGGTCGAGAACTGGCCGGTGTCGAACCGGTCAGCCGGCCATGGCGCGTCGGTGCCGACCCAGGGGGCCACCCGCTCCATGAAGTCCGGCTTGGACAACCCTCTTAGATGGCTGGCGTTCACATGCTCAAGCTTTTTGAGGTCGAAGAAGGCAGCCGCCTTGTTCACGTCTTGGATCCGGAACAGTTCCACGATTTCGGAAAGCGGCCTGACCTCGACGTCATCAGGCGGGCCCCACCCCAATAGGGCCAAGTAGTTGACCATGGCCTCCGGGAGATAGCCACGGGACCTGTAGTCACCGATCGACACGTCATCTCGTCTCTTGGAGAGCTTCTTGCGCTGCTCGTTGACGAGTAGGGGCAGGTGGGCGTAGGTGGGCCGGGGCACCCCGATGGCATCCAATAGGAGGAGGACCTTTGGCACTCCCGACAGGAGGTCCTCACCACGAATGGCATGGGTGATGCCCATGTCTGCGTCGTCCACCGCATTGGCCAGCAGGAACATGGGCGACCCGTTCGAGCGCCAGATGACGAAGTCCTCCAGGTCGTCGGTGGCGAACGAGACGTCGCCCCGGACCACGTCGGCGAAGGCCATGGTCGCTCCGACCGGCATCCGGAACCGCACGGCCAGACCCTCGACCAGTGTCGATCCCGCCACTTCCTGGTTGTCCGCGTCGCACAGGTAGGCCAGACCCCGGCCGAGGAGGTCCTCGACGACCTCTCGGTGCCGGTCGCAGCGTTCGGACTGGAAGTACGGGCCCTCATCCCAGTCGAGACCCAACCATTCCAGCTCGGCCAGCAGGCTGTCGGTCAGGTCGGTGCGGTTCCGCTCGGCGTCGGTGTCCTCGATACGCAACACGAAGGTGCCGCCAGTCGAGCGGGCGTGCAGCCAGTTGAACAGTGCGGTGCGGGCACTACCTACGTGCAGGTAGCCGGTGGGAGAAGGGGCGAAGCGAACTCGGGGGGTCACCCGGTGGAGGCTACCGGTGACCCGTCAGGTGGCTCCGGGTCAGGTCTCAGGGATCAGACCACCCCGAGGATGGTTCGGCGGATGATCCCGGCCACCGTGTCCACCAGTACATCGTGGGAGACACCCCAACGCTCAAGGCCGTGCTGGTGGTTGGCCACATGGGCCAGCATTCCGACGACCACACCGGCGGACGCCATCGGATCGCCAGGAATGTGCCGTTCGGCCGCCAAGTCCATCAGGGCTTTGGTGGCCCCGGCCAGCAGGTTGGTCCGGATCTCCCGGAACCGGAGGTCACCCTCCATCGAGGCCATGTCCAATACCCGCAGGACCGGCTTGTGGAGGGTCCAGAACTCGAGCATGCCGTCAGCCACCCGGTGGGCCGACCCGTCGGGGTCGCCCTCCCAGTCCCGGTTGGTGACGAGCTTGGAAAGATCCTCGTACCAGGCGTCGCCGAGGTCGGCCGCCATGGCCAGCATGGCCGCTTCGACGTCAGGGAAGTACTGGTAGAAGGTGGCCGGAGACGTGCCGGCCTCCCGGGCGATGTCGACCACCTTGAGGTCGCGGTAGGCCACCGTGTCGAGAAGGATGCCGGTGGCATCCAGCATCTTCTGGCGGGTGGCCAGGCCTCGACGCCCGGGCACCCGACCATCGGACGCCCGCAGGTCCTGGACGTCATCGTCGTCGGTCGTCTGTTCGCTCACGGGCTGATGGTAGGCCGGAAGGGGTATCTGATGCTCCGTCAGGAATAGGAGAACTTCATCACTTTCGAGTGCTTCAACCCACAGTCATGTCTGCCTCCGGATCGGCCAGCCAACGGGCGACACCGGCCAACGAGAGGTCAAGGAGGGCACCAGCCCCGTCCGCCAGGGCGGCCTGGACCGCCACGGCGGCCAACAGACCGGTAACCGGATCGGGAACGGCATCAGCCACGAAGCCCGGCGGGTCGTGCAGCATCAGCCCTCCGGACACTGCGGCATCGTCACCGAAGGCCACCCCACCCGACCTCGGGCCGGTTCGCCCGTAGCCGGTGATCGAGGCCCACACCGTGCCGCGTTGCACCTCTTCGGCGGCGGCGATCCCCCAGTGAGCCAACGCCCTGGGTCGGCTGGCCTCGAGCACCACGTCGGCCGCATCAACCAGCATCCGAACCCGTTCGAGGCCGTCAGCAGTCGACGGGTCCACGCTGACCACCTCCTTGGCTCCGTTTAGCGATTCGAAGAACGCCGCCGGGCCACGCCGGGCACCGTCCGGTCGATGCACGCTCTCCACCTTCACGACCCGGCATCCGGCTCGGGCCAGAAGTGCACCGCAGAGAGGGGCCGCCCAGAGCGAACCGAACTCGACAACCAGCGGCTGCTTTCCCACCTCGGGCCGGCTAGCACCGATGGTCACCACCAGCGGTCGATCCGGTGCGGTACCCGGCACGCCGAAGGGCATGCCGAGCAGGTCGGCCCTCTTGACCAGTTCTGCACCCGTAAGAAGGGAGATAGCCCGACGCACTGCCGGCCAGTCAGTCGGATCCATGGTGGCTCCCAGGAGTGCCGGAATGGAAGCCACGTCGTCGGGCCGGGCCATGTTCAGACAGACGATCCCGCCGGCAGCCTCCACGAGGTGGGCGTCACCCCCAACCGACGTCGTCCCCCGACGGCTGAGACCGGCCGCTACCGCCCGTTCGGCAACCAGCGTCGGCCCATCCACGAGCAGGCCGCTCAGTGCCTCCAGCACCGACGTCAGCACGGCGAGTCCGTTGGCCACCCCGTTGGGCACCCTTCGGGGCGGACCATTGGCCGGGCCACTCAGCACTGCGGCCTGTGACGCCTCCCATCTCCGGGTTGCCGACCCTGGATCGTCTGCACGAGGAGGCTCACCGGTCCAGCGAAGCACCTCGTCGAGCATCGGTGTGCTGTCGGATCGGGACATCGGATCGACGCTAGTCATTGCCGTGGATCGGCTCCGGGCCGGAGTGGCCAGAGGGTCGCCGATGGGCGATGCTCTTGACCTCCGACCACCACTCATGCCCTGGAGTCCCCATGCCCAACCTGAAGCCCGGAAGCCGGTTCACCAGCGACGTCTGCACCACCGAGGTGATCGTCGTGAAGGGCGCCGGTGAGGCCGACCTGCGTTGTGGCGGCGTGCCCATGGCATCCGCCGGTTCCGCCTCTGGTGCCGGCACGCCCGCTCCGGACGCCGCCAGCGGAACCCTGATGGGCAAGCGGTACGTCGATGCCGAGGAGACCATCGAGGTCCTCTGTACAAAGCCTGGTGACGGCTCGCTCGGCCTGGGCGACACATTGCTGGACCTCAAGGAGGCCAAGCCCCTCCCCGCCTCAGACTGAGGCGAACCAGCCGCCCGCCGGATAGTCGACCAGGAAGCTGACCCAACCGTGAACCTGATGATGCTTCTGGAGATGGCGGCTGCCGGATTCGGCGACCGAATCGCCGTCGGCTCCCTCGATGACGGCCTGACCTTCCAGCAATTGTTCGACCGGGCCGGCGCGGCAGCTGATCGTTTTCGTGCCGCCGGGGCCGACGCGGTGGCCATGGCTGATGTTTCGTCGGCCGCCCTGCCCATCTCCCTGTTCGGCGCGGCGTGGGCCGACCTGCCCTTCGTGCCTCTGAACTACCGCCTCACCGATGATGAGTTGGCCACGCTCGCCGGGCGGATAGCCCCGGCGATCGCCGTGGTGGGTCCCGAGGCCACCGGTCGCCTCTCCGGGGTGGACGGTGTGTCGGTCCTAGACAGAGACGCACTGCTGGTCGACCTGGTCGACGCCATCGCACCCTCCCCCGAATGGGACATGGAGGGTGAGGGAACGGCCATCCTCCTGTTCACCAGCGGCACGACCGGCGAGCCCAAGGCCGCCGTACTTCGCCACCGGCACCTCGTGTCCTACGTGCTCGGCTCAGTCGAGTTCATGGGCGCCGGCGAGGAAGAGGCGGCTCTGGTCAGCGTGCCGCCCTACCACGTGGCGGGCATGGCAGCCATCCTGTCCAACGTCTACGCCGGTCGGCGCATCGTGCAGCTGCCCGCCTTCGACGCTGCAGCCTGGGTCGACCTGGTGCGCACTGAAGGCGTCACCAGCGCCATGGTGGTACCCACCATGCTGACCCGGATCGTTGAGCACCTAGACGCGGAGATCGCGGACGGTGCGGCTCGGGACGGGGCTTACCTGCCCAGCCTCAGGTCGCTGTCCTACGGCGGGGGGAAGATGCCCCGCCCAACCATCGAACGGGCCCTCGAGCTTCTTCCCGACACGGCCTTCGTGAACGCCTACGGGTTGACCGAGACCAGCTCCACGGTGGCCCTTTTGGGCCCACAGGAACACCGCGAGGCTCTGGCCAGCGACGATGAATCCGTCCGGGCCCGCCTCGGCTCGGCAGGGCGGCCGCTGCCCAGCATCGAGGTGTCGATCCGCGACGAGGACGGCACCGAAGTGCCAACCGGTGAGCCCGGGGAGATCTGGGTGCGGGGCGAGCAGGTGTCCGGCGAGTACCGGGGCATGGCGACCCGCCTGACCCCTGAAGGCTGGTTCCCCACCCACGACGGCGGCTGGATGGGAGACGACGGCTTCCTCCACGTCTCGGGCCGGATCGACGACGTCATCGTCAAGGGCGGCCAGAACATCTCCCCCAGCGAAATCGAGGCCGTCCTCGTCGGCCACCCCGGGGTGTCGGATGCGGCAGCCATTGGCCTGCCTGATGCCCAGTGGGGAGAACGGATCGTGGCCGCCGTGGTCCGCTCCGCCGGCTCGACGGTGGGTGCCGACGAGTTGCAGGAGGCCGTAAGGGCCGAGCTGCGTTCCAACCGCACCCCGGACCACGTGGCGTTCGTGGACGCCCTCCCCTACAACGACACCGGAAAACTCCTCCGGCGGGTCCTGCGGGCCGACCTGGCCGACCTCGGCGACGGTTCGACCCAATGACACCAACCCCGTGACCGGTTCGGGCTCCGTCCGGGTCTGGTCGGCTACTGAGGCCACCGATCTGCTGAGCGCACCGACTGTCGACCTGGACCTTGGCGCCCTACGGGACGTGCCGGTGCTGGTGATCAACGACGCCGACCGTCTGACTGCGGGGACCACAGCCGTGCTGGATGGGCTTCCACTGGTCTCGGTGGGCATCGCTCCTGTGGGCACGGCACCCGCCCTGGACGTTCTGGTCGCCGATCCCGATGCGGCGGCCGCGGTGGTCGACGGCGTGATGGCCAACCCGATGGCCGCCGTGACCTGCTGCCAGGTGCTCCGTCACGGTGATGGCATGTCGACCGATGGTGGGCTGCTCCTCGAGAGCACGGCCTTCGGCACCTTGCAGGGCGGACCGGAGTTCGCCCGCTGGTTGGACGGCCGTGGACGTCGGGCCCGCCCCGGGGAACCTGACCCGCCGGTCTTGGTGGATGCCTCCGGCGATGTCGTCCGGCTGACGCTGAACCGACCCCGGCTCCGCAACGCCTGGTCGGCGGCCATGCGTGACGCCCTCGTCGAAGCACTTCGCCCGCTCACCGTCCCAGGCGACGATCGGCCCGTTCACCTGACCGGCGCCGGGTCAGCCTTCTGCTGCGGCGGAGACCCGGCCGAGTTCGGAACGGTCGACAACTCGGCGACGGCCCACCTGATCCGGTCGTCGGGCAACGCCGCTTCGTGGCTGGATCGGCTGGCCCCACGCCTGACGGTGACCGTCCAGGGACCGGCGGTCGGGTCGGGTGTGGAGTTGGCCGCCTTTGCCGGTCGGATCGAGGCCACCGCTGCAGCGACGTTCCGACTACCGGAGGTCTCCATGGGGCTGATCCCGGGTGCTGGCGGGACGGTCAGCGTGCCCCGGCGGATTGGCCGCCAACGCACCGCGTGGTTGTGCCTGACCGGCACCACCATCGACGTCGCCACGGCGCTCGACTGGGGCCTGGTCGACACGTTTCTTGACTGAACTCCTGGGGCAGGCCGTGCGGGCCGCCAGATCAGAGCCGCTCGAGGATGGTGACGTTGGCCTGGCCGCCGCCCTCGCACATGGTCTGAAAGCCGTAGCGACCGCCGGTGCGCTCCAACTCGTGCAGGAGCGTGGTCATTAGCTTTGCGCCGCTGCATCCCAGCGGGTGCCCCAGGGCGATGGCTCCACCGTTCACGTTGACCTTCTCGTGCGGCACGCTGTGTTCGAGCATCCACGCCAGCGGCACCGGGGCGAACGCCTCGTTGCACTCGAAGAGGTCGAAGTCGTCGATCGACATGCCCGTCTTCTCGAGAGCATGGGTGGTCGCCGCGATCGGGCCGGTGAGCATGTAGATCGGGTCGTCGCCCCGCACACTCATGTGATGGATCCGGGCCCGGGGGGTCAGGCCGTGATCGGCCACCGCCTGTTCCGACGCGATGAGCAGGGCAGCCGCCCCGTCGCTGACCTGACTGGCTAGCGCTGCGGTGATCCGTCCGCCCTCGACCAGCGGCGCCAGTTGCGCCATCTTCTCCAGGCTGCCACCGCGACGAGGACCCTCGTCGGCCTCAACGCCGGCCAGCGGGCTGACCTCGGGGTCGAACCGGCCCTCGTCGATGGCCCGGACGGCCCGCTGGTGACTCTCAAAGGCAAAGGCCTCCATGGCCTCGCGGGAAAGGTCCCACTTCTCGGCGATCATCTCGGCGCCCCGGAACTGGGACACTTCCTGGGTGCCGTAGCGATCCACCCAGCCGGTCGAGCCACTGAACGGGTCTTCGTGGCCGAACGGCTTGGCGGCCTCGAGGGCCAGACCGATGGGGATCATGCTCATGTTCTGTATGCCTCCAGCCACCACCAGGTCCTGCACGCCGGCCATGACACCCATCGCCGCGAAGCTCACGGCCTGCTGGCCCGAACCGCACTGGCGATCCACGGTGGTGCCGGGGACGGCCTCGGGTAGGCCGGCGGCCAGCCACGCCGTACGGGCAATGTCGCCGGCCTGGGGGCCGAGGTTGTCCACGCAGCCCATGACCACGTCGTCGACGGCCATCGGGTCGACGTCGTTGCGTTCCAGGACGCCGCTAATCACGTGCGCGCCCAGGTCGGCGGGATGCACCTGGGACAACCCGCCGCCCTTCTTGCCGGTGGGCGTTCGGATGGCGTCGACAATGTAGGCCTCGGACATGGGACTGCTCCTGGGTTGCGGGGAGAAAAGGGATCAGTGCGAAAAGCGTACGGGACGGCGGGTCAGTGGCACGAACGGCCTAGCGGGGCTCCCGGGGTAGGCCGAGGACTCGTTCGCCGAGCACGTTGCGTTGCACCTGGTTTGAACCGCCGTAGATGGTGTGAGACCGGCTGTAGAGGAAGGTGCGCTGCAGGCGGTCCAACCGGTAGTCGGCCCCCAGGGGGTCCTCGAGCGGTGAGGTGGCGTCCACCCCGATCATGCCGCTGGCCCCACGAATCCGGATGCCCAGTTCACCGAGGCGTCGGTGCCACGAGGCCCAGTAGAGCTTGCCAATGGACATCTCCGGGCCGGGCACGCCGTCGGCCACCAGCGCGGTGAGCATCCGGAGTTGGTTGTAACGGAGGATTTCCAGTTCGCTCCATGCCCGCATGAGGTCCTGGCGAAGCAACGGGTCGTCGATCGACCCGTTGGTCCGGGCCAGGTCCATGAGTGCATCGAGTTCCTGTCGATATCCGGTCTGCTGGCCGAGGGTCGAGGCTCCCCGCTCGAACCCGAGGGTTCCCATGGCCACCGCCCAGCCGCCGCCCACCTCGCCGACCACCAGGTCGGCGTCGGTCTCGGCGTCGTCGAAGAACACCTCGTTGAACTCGGTGCCGCCGGTGATCTGCACGATGGGTCGCACCTCGATGCCGGCCTGGTCCATGGGAACCAGCAGGTAGGAGAGGCCGGCGTGGCGTTCTGTTGTCGGGTCGGTCCGGCACACCACGAAGGCCCACTGGGCGAACTGGGCCAGCGACGTCCAGATCTTCTGACCGGTGATCAGCCACCGGTCCCCGTCCAGGCGGGCCCGGGTGGCCACGTTGGCCAGGTCTGAGCCGGCGTTGGGCTCGGAATACCCCTGACACCAGTGTTCGGTACCGGCGAGGATCGGGCCGACGAACCGTTCCTGCTGGGCCTCGGTGCCGTAGGCCACCACGGTCGGTCCGAGCAGGCTCAGTCCGATGTTGGGAAAGCGTCCAGGCGCCCGGGCCTCCACGTACGTCTGGTGGAAGATCACCTGGTCGGCCAGGGTGGCGTCACGCCCGCCAAGGTGGACCGGGTAGTCAATGCCAAGCCACCTCCCGGAGGCAAGCTCGCGCTCCCACTCCAGGAGGAGTTCGGGGGCCACGTCCTCCTGGCCGACCCCGCCCCGACCCCGTAGGTCGGCGAACCCGCCCACCAGGTGCTCCTCGAGCCAGGTCCGCACCTCGTCGGCGAAGGCCTCCTCGGTCGGGGTGCGGGTGAAGTCCACGGCCTGACGGTACTCCAGCCCTCCGTTGATCTGATGGTCCGTCAGATCAGCCCATTGCCTTCGATCAGGCAAGCAGACGGGCCAGAGCGGTGGCGATACCGTCCAATCGGTCGGCGCATCGTCGGTACTCGTCGATCGGTTCGCCCCACGGGTCGGCCACCTCGTCGGCCACCCGCCCAGCGGTGAAGTGGCCGCCCCGGGCCCCGTCCAGTGCCCGGATCCACTCGTCCAACGGTCGATCCTCACGTGGACCGACCTGCCCTCCCAGTCGCACCACCTCGCCGGCCAGAAAGGTCCGGGCACGGACCGTGGGATCGAGCGCAGAAACGGCTGCCTGATGAAGGCGGGTCATGGCCACCACCAGGTCGGCGCCGGCCACCAGTTCGAAAGTCAACGACCTGCTGACATGCCCATCGAGGTCGATGCCCCGCTCGGCGAGCACCTCGACAGCCAATAGGTTCGCCCCGACTCCGTCCGCGCCCCCGCGCACCTCGGTCCCGGCCGATGCGACCACCGGGAACAATGCCGAAACGTCCCCGTCGCGTTCGTCCAGACGGGCCCGCAGCACTGCCTCGGCCATGGCCGACCGGCAGGTGTTGCCGGTACACACGAACAGGATCACCGTTCGACGGTACCCGGCGTGTCCTTGTCGGACCATCAGTCCCATGGGACACTCAATCATGAAGAACGCCTTCCCGTTGATTCTCGCCCTCCCGTCTGTCCCAGCATCTGGAGGGAGTGGCGGACATGGCTGAAACAGAGACTGGTCAGGACACGGTTCCGAACGAGGAAGTGGCGACCGGCCCCATGCGGGGCGTGAAGGTCGTGGAACTCGGCGTGTGGCTCGCCGGCCCCGCCGCCAGCGGGATCCTCGCCGACTGGGGGGCCGACGTGGTCAAGATCGAACCCCCGTCGGGTGACCCGTGCCGCATGTTCCAGTGGATGCTCGGCGGCGACATGCCCACCAACCCGGTGTTCGAGATGGACAACCGATCCAAGAAGGGCATCGCTGTTGACCTCGGAACCGACGACGGTCTGGCTATCGCCATGGAACTGCTGGCCGATGCCGATGTGTTCGTGACCAACCTGCGGGTCGGCGCCCTCAAACGCCTGGGCCTCGACCACGCGTCGATCGGCGAGCGCCTACCCCGCCTCGTGTACTGCCAGATCACCGGCTACGGCTCCGAGGGTCCCGATGCTGACCGGGCGGCCTTCGACATCGCCGCCTTCTGGGCCCGGTCCGGTGTGGCCGGCCTGCTAACACCACCGGGCGGCGATCCCCCCTTCCAACGAGGCGGGATGGGCGACCACTCGACCGGCATGGCCGCCGCCGCCGCAGTGTCAGCCGCCCTGTTCGACCGAGAACGGACCGGTCAGGGCCAACTCGTCGAGACGTCGCTCATGCGCCAGGGCGCCTACACCATCAGTTTCGACCTGAACCTGCTGCTGATGTGGGGCGCCACCCTGGAGATCGGCGAACGCACGTCGATGGGCAATCCGGCCATGAACAACTACACGGCGGGCTGCGGCCGACGGTTCTGGATCGTCGGTCTGGAGGGCGAGCGCCACTGGCCGCCACTGGCCCGGGCTGTCGGCCACCCGGAGTGGTTGGACGACGAGCGGTTCGCCCGACCCCGGGAGCGGGCGGCCAACGCATCTGAGCTGATCAGCATGTTGGACGGGATCTTCGCCACCCAGACGCTGGACGAGTGGACCGAGGTGTTCGCCACCGAACCCGACTTCTTCTGGGCGCCCATCAACTCGCCGGACGACCTGTTGGCCGACCCGGCGTTCCACGGTTCGGGCGCTCTGATCGACGTTCCCGACGACGTGTCGTCGACCACCATGGTGGCCACGCCGGTGGACTTCCATGGAACACCGTGGGCGGCCCGGTCGACGGCGCCAACCATCGGCCAGCACACCCGCGAGGTGCTGGTGGCCATGGGTCGCACCAGTGCCGAGGTCGACGCCCTGGTGGCTGCTGGAACGGTGGCCGAACCGAGCTGACCTGCTGGCCTGGTCGACCGGCCATGCGACTGGGCCTAACCGGCGGGGCTAGCCGACAGGCAGCGCCCCGATGGCCGCTTGCAGGGCCGCCAGGTCGACATCGCGTGCCGCATCCGATGACGGCACCAGCGGAGCGACAATCCAGTACCCGTGGGTCTGCTCCTCGTGATAGATCACATTGACCGGCACGCCAGCCGATCGGAGCACCTCGGCATAGCCCAAGCCCTCATCCCGCAGCGGATCGAAGCCGCCCACCATCAGGGTGGCCGGCGGAAGGCCCGCATGGTTCTCGGCGCGTATCGGTGCGGCCAGGGGCTCTGCGGCCAGATTCCGATCTCCGGCAACGTTTTCAGCGAACCACCGCATGGTCCTCAACTCCAGGAAGTATCCCGTGGCGTTTTCCTCCAACGACGGCCAGCGTCCGGAGACGTAGTCGAAATCGGTGGCCGGATAGATCAGGAACTGGTGGGCGATCGTCGGACCACCACGATCCCGGGCCAGCAGCGACAGAACCGCACTCAGGTTGCCGCCGGCACTGTCACCGGCCACCACCAGCCGCCCAGGATCGATCCCGAGTTCGGCCGCGTGCTCCGACACCCAGCAGAGAGCCGCCCAGGAGTCGTCTACGGCCGCTGGAAAGGGATGCTCGGGGGCAAGCCGGTACTCGAGGGCCACCACCACCGCTCCAGCGGTTGACGCCACGGCGCGGAACTGCTCGTCGTAGCCCTCTAGGTCACCAATCGTCCAGCCACCACCATGCAGGTAGAGCACCACGGGAGCCCGGTCGCCCAGCCCCTCCGCCCGGTAGACGCGTATCGGGAGGTCGCCATCCGGCCCGGGAATCATCCGTTCGGTTACCTCAGACACCTCGGCGGCAAGGTGCTGTCCACTGGTGCAGATGGCCCGGTAACCCTCCCGGAGTTCCTCGAGATCGATGGGGGCATCCGGATCCCGCCGTTGGGCGATGGCATCCAACAGTGGTTGCAGGTCGGAAGCGACGGGCATGGGATTCCTCAGGGGCTGGGAGTCAGAAAAGTTGGTCAGTAAACGGGAATCACGAACCCGATCCGGCAGCCAGCCGGTCGGACTCGTACTGGTACTGCGGGGTGTCGACGCGGACGTTGCGGGAGTCTCCCGGGTCGCCGTCCCTCGATGCATCCTCCTCGGACTCCATCCCGGTGGGCGTGGCCCTCCGCTTCCAGGAGCCGTCGCTGTCCCAGGTCACGCCGGTGGCGGCAATGGTCCCCGGGGCGTCCATGTTGACTGCCGCGTTCAGCGCCCGACGCAGCAAGTCGCGTTGGAACTCCGGTTGGTGGGGCCGACCGACGGTGTGACCCAGCGGTAGGTCCGAGAAAGCGGCCCTCGGCGGGTTCACCGACGCGGTGATGCTGTACGCCGACGTCAGGCACAAGGTCGGCACGCCGGCAGCCTCCAATGCCCTCGCTACCAGACCCACGGTCTGGTGGCAGACCGGTCAGACAGGCACCAGCAGGGCCAGGTCGACGTCCATGGCCGTGATCTCAGCGACGACGGCCGGGGCCAGTTCCTCCGTGGCACGACGGACGGAGTAGATCCCACCCATGCACCCCAGGGCCGTGGGAGCCAAGCCGCCGATCACGCCCTCGTCGACCAGATCGCGAAGCCGGTCCACGGGGAACACGATGTTCGGATCCTCCCGGGCCGGCTCGAGGTCGTAGGCGAAGTGGGTGACCCGGATGTCGGTGGCCGGATCGGCCGATGGGATACGCCGTACACCGGTGTCGTCCTTCCAGTGGAAGGCCGTCTGCCCCTCGCGATAGGCGCCGCCTGATCCGATGAGGGCCACCGTCGACTCGGCGAGGGGTCGGGTCAGCGGCGTCCACGGCGGCGTGTCCGTCAACTCGGCCCACTGGTACGGGGGATAGCCCAGGAGGTCGTACCGGTCGCGGGTCAGGGCGATGTAGTCGATCGGCGTTGACGTCTCCGGTCGGACTTCCATGCCTTCATCGTGGCATCCATGACCCGGCTGGCGACGATCAGGCAGCTCGGAAGATCCAATTTTACAGTGCGAGTATCGACACTCAGAGTAATAACTTCTAGAATCAGGCTGTGGCCAACGTGGACGCCGACAACGGGAACCCCCCTACCGGTCTGACCGTCGACGAGGTGGCGGCGACCTCCGGCCTGGGCATCGACACCGTGCGGTACTACCAGCGTCTCGGCCTGTTGACTCCGCCGGTCCGCAATGGCCGACGAGCCGTCTATTCCGACCACCACGTGACCCGACTGGCCGAGATCCGTCGCCTAGCCGAGGACGGATTCACCTTGACCCAGATCGGTGCGCTGAGTTCCGAGTCATCCGCCAGCGGGGCCGTCGACGAGCTCCGTCGTCTGGCCGACGACGCTCTGGATCGCAGCCTCTCGCGCTCCGAGGTGGCCGGGCAGGCCGGGGTTCCTGAAGGACTCGTTGCCCTATTGGTCGACAACGGTCTCCTCGCACCCATCACCACAGACCCCGAGCCCCGATTCGACGAGGGTGCGGTCTCCATGGTGCGGGCCGGTCTGGCCATCAGCGCTGCCGGCGTCCCGCTCGACGAGTTGGTCGCCCTGGCCGCAGACCACGGCGCCAACGTCCACGAGGTGGCGGAGCGTGCCGTCGACCTCTTCGAACGCCACGTCCACCACGGAACAACCGTTACTGGAGAACGGACTGATGGAGACCAGGACCTGGTCGAAGTGGTCCGCTCGCTGCTGCCAGCCGTCACCCGTCTGGTGGCCCAGCACTTCCACAGGACGCTGGTGACCCGGGCCCGCGAGCGGGCGGGAGCCGACGCCGGGGCAGGGTTGGCCGATGCCCTCCTGACTGCCGATGCTGACCGCCTGGAGGTAGACGTCCGATGGCGTTGACCGCCGACCCGACGCCCTTTGCAGGGCCGATGCGGGCCACCACCGTCGAAGTCCACACCGGACCGGCCACCGACCCGCTGGCCTGGCTTGCCGTGACTCCGAGCGACGACGAGGCGTGGTTCTGGGAGGTCCCCGACGACGACACCTCGTGGGTCGGCCTCGGTTCGGCAGCCGTGCTCGAACTAGGCGGCGACTCCCGGTTCCTGGATGCCGCCGGGGCCGCCGCTCGACTCTGGAAGTCCATCCACCTGCGGGCTCCGGACGACGCCCCACCTCCCAGGATCGCCGGTGGCTTCGCCTTTGACGAGAACCTTCCTGAAGTATCCGTTCCACTCAGAGAACCCAGCCCCTGGATGGCGTTTGGAGCCGGCCGACTGGTCCTGCCCGCCGTCCAAGTGGTTCGTCACGCCGACCGCACCTGGGTGACCCGTATCGACGACCACGACCGGCCCACCCCTCTGCTCGGTGCCCCAACTCCCACTCCAGCAGAACTGGTGGACCCCGCGGAACACGCCGGCCCGGAAGCCCGCGAGCACTACCGCCAACTGGTTCGTCTGGCGCTGGCCGCCATCGACCGTGGTGACCTCGCCAAGGCCGTGCCGTGTCGATCCATCCACGTCGACCACCGGCCCGAACCCTCACCGCTGCTGGCCGCCCTGCGTGACACCTATCCGGCGTGCGCCACGCTGGCCGTGCGACCGGCTGGGGCCGACACGATCTTCATCGGGGCCACGCCAGAACGTTTGGCCGCCGTACACGTCGGACACCTCCACACCGCTGCGCTCGCCGGATCAGCGCCACGAGACGATGACCCGGCGATCGACGCCGCCCTCGGCCAGGGCCTGCTGACCAGCCCCAAGGAACGCGCCGAACACGACGTAGTCGTTGAAGCCGTCGACCGGGCGTTGGACGGCCTCGGCGTGGCCGACCGCCACCCACGGAACCCGACCCTGCTCCGACTGCACGGTATCCAGCACCTCCATACGCCGATCGACGCTGAACTTCCCGACGGCGTAGGACTGCTGGACCTGGTGGGCGTCCTCCACCCCACACCGGCGGTGGCCGGCCATCCCGGTGGCCAGGCCGCCCACCTTCGGGCCGTCCACGAGGGCATGGAGCGGGGATGGTTCGCCAGCCCGGTGGGCTGGATGGATGCATCGGGTGACGGCGAGTTCCGGGTCGCTCTGCGAACCGGCCTGGTCCACAATGGGGGGACCACGTTGTACGCGGGTGCCGGTGTGGTAGCCGGCTCGGATCCCGACCGCGAGCTGGCCGAAACCGACGTCAAGTTGCGAACCCTCCTCGGACTCGTGCTGGCTACTCCACCGTCCGGCAGAACCGAGCCCAGGGCGATGGGTGCCACGCCATGACCTACCTTCCGGCCGCTGACCCGGTCGCAGTCCAGGCCTGGTGCCGGACGCTGTTCGCCCAGTTTGTCGAATGCGGGGTGAACCACGTCGCCGCATCGCCGGGGTCACGGTCGACACCGATGACAGTGGCTGCCGACCACACCCCCGGGCTCGAGCTGTCGATGCACCTCGACGAACGCTCCGGCGGGTTCTTCGCCCTGGGCTTGGCCCGGGCCACCGGCCGCCCGGTAGCCCTCCTGTGCACCTCGGGTACCGCAGCGGCCAACTACCTGCCGGCGGTCATCGAAGCCTTCCATTCCGGGGTGCCGCTCATGGTCCTAACTAGCGACCGGCCGGCCGAGTTGCAGGGCGTCGGCGCTCCCCAGACCATCGACCAGGACGGGATCTACGGGACCCACGTACGTTGGGCGACGACCACCGCGGTAGCCGGTAGCGAACCGGCTGGCGAGGCGGCATCAGTGGCACATCAGGCCGTGGTGCGAGCAACCCGGCCGGCCCCCGGCCCAGTACACCTCAACGTACCGCTACGCGAACCGCTGGAGCCCCCCTCGGGTGATCCTTCACAGACTGGCCTGCCATCCGTCGGGCTTCTTCCTCTGCCTCCCGACCGGGTGCCCATCGAGGCGGGCTGCCTCGACGAGTTGGTGGCCGGCGATGACCGTCCCGAGCGGGGCCTCATCGTGGCCGGCCCCATGGACCCCTCGCCCGTCGGACGCGTCGCCCTGGCCGAGCTGGCCCGCCAGACAGGCTGGCCGATCCTCGCTGACCCGGTGTCCGGTCTCCGCCGCGGCGGCCACGTCGCCGACGCCCCTGTGCTGGCTACCGGCGATCACCTCCTGCGCTCCTCGTGGGCCGACGACCACCACCCCGACGTAGTTGTCCAACTGGGGGCTATGCCGACCAGCAAGGGCTACCGCCTGTGGCTGGACCGGGTGGGCGCCGACCGTATTGTCGCCGTCGACCACCTCGGGCGCTTCCCCGATGCTGCGCGCCGGATCACCGACCGGGTGGGCGCCGAGCCGGGTCGTCTGGCCGGGCACCTCCTCAGACATTTCACCGATGATGACCGGACCGGGATCCAGCCGGGCACCTGGCTGGGCACCTGGCTGGATGCCGAGGCGACCGCCGCGTCCGCCGTGGCAACTCTCGTGACCGATGCTCCGTTTGACGAGCCCGGTGTGGTGGCTGCCCTTGACGCCGCCCTGCCCGACGCGGTCACCCTGGTGGTGGGCAACTCCATGCCGCTACGCGACCTCGATGCCTTCCTGCCCGTCGACCAGCGGGAGTGGTCGGTCCGCGGCAACCGGGGCGCCAACGGCATCGACGGACAGGTCTCCACGGCCATCGGCTTGGCGGCCGGCTCGAGCACCCCGACGGTGCTGTTGGCCGGCGACCTCACCGTGCTCCACGACCTTGGTGGACTCACTGCAGCCCGACGCCTCGGTGTCGACCTGACGGTCGTCATCGTCGACAACAACGGAGGCGGAATCTTCTCCTTCCTCCCCATCGCCGAACGTGACCACGTCGACCACCAGCGCCTCTTCCACACGCCCCATGGACTGGACCTCAGCCACGCGGCCCGCCTGGCTGGCGCCACCCTCCACCAACCGGCGGATCAACCGACGCTGGAGGATGCACTGATCCGGTCGGTGGGTGCACCGGGCCTCCACCTCGTCCATGTTCGGACCGATGCCACCACCAACGTCGAACTCCACCGCGAAGCCGCCCGGGTGGCCGACCGTGCCCTCCGAGGCCCGGAGGCGATTCGGTGACCGACGAGTTGGGCCTCCACGTCGAATTCGAGGGACCTTCCGACGGAGATGCCACGGGCCGCCCGATCCTGGTCCTCCACGGTTTTACCGGTTCGACAATCACCATGTGGCCTCTGGCCCGATCGCTGTCCGACACCCGGTCGGTGGCGGTTGTCGACCTGCCGGGCCATGGACGTAGCACTGCCGTCCGCTCCAGCGACGACGCCCAGACCTACGGGTTCGAACACACCGTCGACGCCGTGGCTCAGGTGATCGACCAGCACGACCTCGGACCGACCCACCTGGTCGGCTACTCCATGGGTGGACGGGTGGCCCTCGGCCTGGCGATCCGACACCCTGAACAGGTGATCTCCCTCTCTCTGATCGGGGCGTCCCCCGGATTGTCGGATCCCGTAGAACGTGCGGCACGCCGACGATCCGACGACGAACTGGCCGACGACCTTCTGGAACAGGGCCTTCCCGCCTTCGTGGACCGGTGGATGGCCAGCCCGCTGTTCGCCAGCCAGAACCGCCTCGGCGCCAAATCGCTGGCCGACGACCGGGCCCAGCGACTGACCAACGATCCGGACGGACTGGCCGCCAGCCTCCGAGGCACCGGCACGGGCGCCCAGCCGTCGTACTGGCACCACCTGGCGGGCGTCGACGTGCCAGTCCTCCTGCTGGCGGGCGACGAGGACCCAAAGTTCCGGGCCATCGCCATGCGTATGGCCGCCGGGTTGGCGCGGTCAGCCATTGAGGTGGTCCCCGAGGCCGGGCACGCAGCCCACCTCGAGCACCCCGACCACGTGGTGGCTGCCATACGGGAGATGCTCGACGAGGTCGACGGGCGATGATCACCGATTTCGTCGACCTCGAACCTCCGGACGTCAGGGAGATCAGGGTCGACCGGGTGACGCTGGCCTACCGCTCCCCCATGGTGACCGCCCACGGCACCATCAGCCAGCGCGACGTCGTGGTACTGACGCTGGTCGACGGCGAGGGACGGTTCGGCCGCGGCGAAGCCGCCCCGATGACCGCCTTCACCCCCGAGACAGCCGATGAGGCGGAACGGGCGCTCCGGCGCTGGGCCGACGACGGCGCCGAACCCACGGGGAGTCCGACCGCCCGAGCCGCCATCGACGGAGCCCTGCTGGATCTCGCCGCTCAAGCCGCCGAGCGGCCCCTCCACGACCTGCTGGCTCCCGGGAGTCCCAGCGTCGTACCCGTTTCGGCACTGGTGGTTGGCGCCACACCGGACGAGGCAGCGGCAGCCGCCGCTTCCGCCGTCGCCCTGGGCCACCGAACGGTGAAGGTGAAGGTGGCTGCCGGTCCGTTCGAGGCCGACCTGGCCCGCTTGAACGCCGTCCGGGATGCCATTGGTGACGCCCGTCTACGGATCGACGCCAACGGTGGTTGGGCGATCGATGCGGCCCCCCGTCATCTGGAACGCCTCGCCGACCTAGAGATCGAGTTCGTGGAGGAACCGGTATCCGGTCTCGACGCTCTGGCAGTCGTCCGGGCCGCGTCGCCGATCCCGTTGGCCGTGGATGAGTCCATCGCCACCCCGGAGGATCTCGACCGGGCCATCAGCCTGGCCAGCGCCGACGTTGTCGTGCTGAAGCCATCCGCCATGGGAGGACCGTTGGCGACCGCCGCTGCGGCCCGGACCGCCTCCGAGGCCGGGCTAACCGTCGTGGTGACCTCGCTACTCGAGGGGTCGATAGGCATCGGTGCGGCGGCCCACCTGGCGTCGGCGCTCGGCGCCCTGGACCCGGCACCCGGGCTGGCTACCGCCGGCCTGCTGCACACCGACAACGCTCCGTCGCTGCTCCCGAGACACGGCGTTCTCCACCTCGATTGATCCCACCCGGGCCTCAGACCGCGGCCACAGCCGGGGCCTGAGTCGAAACTCAACCCAGGGAACCCCGAATCGACGCAGCGATCGAATCCCCGGCCGCATCCTCACCGAGGGCGTCCTCGGACTCACGGGCTGCCGCCGCGTACACGCCCTTGGACATGAGCGACCGTTCGGCGGCCCGCCGGTGCCAGTAGACGTCGGCCCGGGCCCGCTGCGCCCCCTCGTGTTCCGGTTCGGCCGCCACGGCCATCTCCACCAGATGACAGGCCAGACGGACGTCTCCAGCCTCGACCAGAGCCTGCGCCCTGTCCACCAGCGCCTCCACCGAACCGGCCAGGCCGACCACCTCGGCAGCCACCGCGGCCTCCGGCGCCGGCTTCAGGTTGGCCGCGTTGCCATCCCACCAACCGCCGAACTGCCGATACACGTTTCGCACCACGAACTCCGGTTCGTCGTACTGCGGAGCCAGCCACGGTCGGTCGGCCAGATGGTCCGGTACCCGCACCGTGTGGATGATCTCGTCGATGGATGCACCCTCGTTCATCAGGTCCAGCGTCCGGCCAGTTAGGTGCTCGAGCGCTTCAGCGATGTCACCCAGCACGATCTCGACGCGTTGGCGACCGACGATGGGCAACCCGTGGGCCGGATACACCCGCTCCACTCCGACGGCCAGCATGTCGCGCATGGCGGCCGCCCATTCGATGGGGTATCGCTGGACCTTCTGGGGGTTCCCGGCGTTGGGGAACACCCACGACGTGAAGTCCCCCGTCCAGGCGGTGCGACGTTCGGCATCCCAGCCCCAGGCATGATCGTCGGTTTCGCCGCGGGCATGGCGCAACTCGAAGGTGCGGTCACCGACGGTGAACGACATGTGGTCACGGAAGGTCTCGTCAGGTTCGGCCACATCGTCGGTCAGAAAACGCGGACCATCACCACCGATGCCCAGCTTGGCCGGGTTCCTGATTCCCCCGAACTGGCGACGGTTGATGGCCAGGTTCCAGCCGTTGGTGGCCCGGTACCGCTCGAAACGGGCCGGCACCGCTTCATGGGCCAGGAAGCGGGGGCGGGGGTCGCCCCGGCCCTGTGCGTCGGCCACGAAGGCCCCGCTGCCACCCACGTGGTCGACGTGTCCGTGGGTGTAGACGAGGCTGTGGACCGGTCGATCCGTCCACTGTCGTAGTGCGGCGACCACCGTCGGCCCGGACTGGACGCCGCTGGCGTCCCAGCACACCAGCCCCTCTCCGGTGTCCACCACCCAGCAGTGGGAGAACGATTCGATGACCGCCACGTCGTCCTCGATCACCGAGAGCTCATGGGTCACCCGGTTGTGGGGCGACTCCGCCATCCCCGAGTCGATGACCCGGTTGGCCACGTCAACAGGATGCATGCTCCGCTGCCCGCTCATTTCATCTCCTCATGCTCGCGTCCAGCCACCAATGGCCGTCCATGTCCCATACCAGCGAGGGCAGTACCCACGAGCTGCTCGGCCCGGGCGGTGTCCTCGAAAAGGCAGAAGTGCCCACCGTCGATCAGTTGCAGGTAGACGCCCAGCGCCGAGGCCTGTGCCCGGAACCATTCCGGGTTGAGGTCCGTGCGGCTGCCGGCCATGACGGCTGTGGGCACCCGACCGTCGGCGGCCACCAATCGCAGCGCGTCGAACGCCTGCACGGGGCCGTGGCGGTCCGCCGAACCGAAGATCTGGGCCTCGGTCTCCGGGCGACAGGCCAGCTCCACGCTGCCGTCAGGACGGTCTCGGAAGCCCCAACGCACGTACCCGGCCAGCGCCTCAGGAGCGAGTTGGTCCATCGGGGGACGAGAGCCGTAGGAGACCAGAACGGCTTCCCGGTCGTCCCACACGTCACGCCGACGACGGGCCCCCACGGCCAACGGGTGGTCCCCTCCGTCGGGACCGTCCCGATAGCCGAAGTGCTGCTGTTCGCGGGCCTCCGCCTCGATGGCGATGGCCTCGCAGAGAACGAGAGCGGCCACCCGCTCGGGCGCCACGGCCGCCACCTCAATGCCAACGCCTCCACCAAAGGAGACCCCGATGAGGGCGAACCGGTCCAGACCCAGGTGGTCGGCCACGGCCAGCACGTCGAGCGCCATGGCGTCGTTTCCCAAGAGGGCCGACTCGATGACGTCGTCGCTGGCTCCGTGGCCCCGGAGGTCGATCCCTACCACCCGATGTTGGAATGCCAGCCGGCGGGCCAACGGGTCGTACACGCCGGCACAGAAACCGTTGGGATGCAGGAGAACGACCGCCGGGCCGTCCCCACCCCAGTCCAGCCACGAGGTGCCTATCCCGTCGCGTTTGATACGCCCGGTCACCGGGTCGCCGGCGCCCAGATCCCCGGAGACCCGATCCCCACCAATGGGGCCCATCAGCGGGTCCTACGATCACACCGTCCGGTCATGGATCGCAGTCTGGCCGGACCGCCTTCGGACCGACGAGACGAGGATGTGGAGCCGTGAACCGACACCACCCGATCAGGTGTGCCGCATGGGCCCTGCTGTGGGTGCTCCTGATCCCGGTCACTGGCATGGCCCTGATCGCCTGCGGTTCGCCGGGCCCCGGGGAAGCAGACGAGCCGTCATCGGCCGGCGGCCCGATCGTCGATCCGGTTCTTCGCCTTGTTCCCCGGGTAATGGCCACCCACCCACATGACCCGACGGCTTTCACCCAGGGGCTCGAACTGGTCGACGGCCGACTCCTGGAGACCACCGGCCGCTACGGGGAGTCGGGAATCCGTGAGGTTGACCGGGCCACCGGACGGGTGCTGCGGTCCGCGCTCCTCGACGCCACGTGGTTCGGCGAGGGCCTCACCTCGCTCGGCGACGATCGGGCCATCCAGTTGACCTGGAAGGCCGGTCGGGCCGTGGTCTGGAATCTGGCGACTCTCAGCGAGGTTGACGTCCTGACCTATGGCGGTCAGGGCTGGGGGCTCTGCGGCCTCGGCGAGGCCGGCCCGGATGGAGCAGTCGACTCGCTGGTCATGTCCGACGGTTCGGATCACCTCACGTTTCGGAACCTCGACCTCACCCGCAGTGGGGACATCGCTGTGCGGCTGGACGGCCAACCGGTGGAACGCCTCAACGAGCTGGAGTGCGTGGACGGCACCGTGTGGGCCAATGTTTGGCTGACCGACACCATCGTGGCTATCGACCCGTCGACCGGGGCGGTTACCGCGGTGGTGGACGCATCAGGCCTGTTGGCCGACCGGTCCACACTGGGCGATGAAGACGTACTCAACGGGATCGCCCACGACCCCGAAACCGGCAGGTTCCTGTTGACGGGGAAACGGTGGCCGGTGCTGTTCGAGGTGGTCTTCGAACCGGTGTCTGACGAACCCGACGGCTGATCAGGTGAAGCGGGCCTCTATCTCGTCGTCCCTCCAGAATCCCGGCAGCGGACGATCGGGGGACGTCTCGGCGTAGTGGCGGAGTCGCTCGGCAGCCGGCCCATCGAACAGTTCCAACACGTCGAACACCCCGTGGCCTCCAGCGGCCCGAAGGGCACGATCGCCCTCGGTTCCGGAACGCGGCAGACGAGGGGTCAGCACCAGTAGTCGGGGTCGGCCGTGCGGGCCGTCAGCGGCATGCCCGCTGGACAGGACGTGGGCCCGCCCGAGAGTCCGCCATAACACGTCGGCGCGCCGCATTCCGGCCCGGGCGTTGGTGAACGCTCCTGCCACGTCGACGTACCACTGACGACCCAGATGTCCATCGGTCACCAGGAACGGGAACTGCAGGCCCAGGTCGCGCCGGGCCGCCGGAGCCTTGACGACCTCGAAACCGGCCTCGAGGAGTGCGGCCTCGGCAATGTCAGCCACCTTCTTGCCCGATGCCGTGGCCCGGTCGAGCGCCTGATCGGGCCCGAGCGCCCCCACCTCTGCGAACAACCCCTCCTGGGCGGCCATGGCACTGGACAGGTCCGCCCGGCGCCACGCTGCGACCGGCTCTTCGGCGAGGCGACGTTGCTCGTCAGCTAGGCGTTGCTTGGCCAACGTCACGTACTCGGGATCCAGGTCGAAACCCACGCCACGACGGCCGGAGCGGACGGCCGCCACCAGCGTGCTGCCCGACCCGAGGAAGGGGTCCAGTACCAGGTCGTCCCGGTAGGTGTAAAGGTCGATGAGCCGTCGTGGCAACTCGACGGGAAAGGGCGCCGGATGGCCCACCCGGGTGGCCTGTTCGGCGTCGATCCGCCACACGTCGAGGGTGGCTTCCATGAACTCGTCGGTGGTGATGGTGCTCTCCGACGGGAGGCCGTCACGGGTCCTTCGGGCAGCCGGCACGGCGCGGTCGAAACGACCCTTGCTGGCGATGACCACCCGTTCGGTCATGTCACGCAGCACCGGGTTGGCGGCCCGCCTGAACGAGCCCCAGGCCACCGAGCCGGTCGCCCCCTCGGCCTTCTGCCACACCACCTCGCCCCGGAGCAGCAGCCCCAGTTCGTCCTGCAGGATCCCGATGACGTCGGCCGACAGGCTCCGGTACGGCTTGCGACCCAGGTTGGCCACGTTGACGGCGATCCGGCCGCCCGGCTCGAGCACCCGCACGCACTCGGCGAACACGTCACGCAGCATCCCCAGGTACTCCAGGTAGGAGGACGGCACGCCGTCACGTTCCATCTCCACCTCGTAGTCCTTGCCCACGAAGTAGGGCGGGGAGGTGACCACCAGGGCGACCGATGCATCCGGTACCTGGTGCATGTCGCGGGCATCGCCATTGAGACAGCCGTCGCCCAGGTCGGGCGCCCGGACCACCACGTCGTCGTCGGACACGGTCGGCGGGGTGAACCGGGCGTAGAACGCTGAGGCGTCATGGTTCTCACGACGGCCTACGCCGAAGCTGGTCGTCGAAGTCGCCGTCGTGGACGGACTCTCGGTCGCGCCGCGCCGTTCAGTCATCAGGTGTTTCCTCCCCATCACTCAGCCCAGTCCACCCTCGGGCCGATCCGGACCGTCCATGGTCTGGGGGTCCATGGTACGCGACCCGCGCGCGCGGACCAATTGCGGTGGGCCGCCACAGGGAATCGTCCGCCCGTGGGCACAATGTTGACTCCTCGGCCTCAGCCCGCCCAGGCCACCGACTCCGCCGAAAACGGGCCGCCCATGAGTTGGCCGAACCGGACCCGGGCATCGACACCCATGGATGCCCAGTCGTAGATCGAACCGCCGATCGCCCCCTCGCCGACCAACGCAGCCACAAAAGGTTCGAGGTCGTCGACCGACGCCAACGGTTCACCGGGGTCCACCACCGCCGTCCCGTCGGCCGCCCCGATACCGCCAATGGCGTGCACGGCGGCGTCCGGGTCGCCCAGGTCAGCTCGTAGCCGACGAATGTTGTCCGTCGTGTAGAACGCCGGGTCTGCATGCTCCTCGGTCCGGAACGACCAGTAGCCCATGGGCAGCCAGACGTCGTAGCGGCCGGCCAGTTCGACCCACGGGAAGCCGGGCCAGTACGCCAGATTGATCTCGTCGGTGATGACCGGTGGCATGACGATCGCCCCCAGCGGATCGTCGCCCACCGTTCGTCGAAGCCGGTCCGACAGGTCGACCAGCCGGTCCGACCGTTCAATGGCCCCCAGGCCGTCCCGGTTCCACTCGATGTCCACCGCGATCCCGGCAAACCGCCGTCCCAGCACGGTGAAGCGGTCCAGAGCCAGGAGGCGCTCAAGGTCCTCGTCGTCAGCAGTCCACTTCGGTAGGTACCAGGCAACGATCGCCACGTCGGCGGCATCGCCGGCCAGGAGGAAGCCGGCCAGCAACCACGGGTCGGCAATGAGGTCCACAGCACGACGGTCCGACCTCGACGCCTGGATAAACAAGGTACGGACACCGGTCTCGGCCATGACCGCCATATCGGTCGGCACCACCGTCAACTTCCCCGGTGCGTAGGCCGGATCGAAGTCGTAGGCGTCAACCCACGTACCGGTTCCACGGTAGGGATCAAGGCTGCGTGCCGGGGCGGGTTCGACGACCAGTCGAGCGCCGACGACAGCCAGTGGTCGGCCGGCCACCCAGTGGTCGGCCCCGCCCCGTTCCAGCCCAGCCACCACGGTCAGGATCACCACCAGCAAGCCGGTCCCCAGCAGGAGTCCGACGCGTCGTAGCGTCCCGTCGACCACACGGCCACGGTAGCCACCGCCCGGACCCGGTCCGGGGCGGCCCACCACTAGCGTCTGGCTCCGTGGACGAGGCTGCCGACGACCCGCAACCCGACTCGTACCCGGATACCGACTTGCGGCCCAAGGCGGTGGGTAGACGACGAGTCGTCCTCGGCATCGGTTTCGGCACCGCCCTCCTCGCCCTCGGTCGGCGGCTTCCCGGCAGACCGAATGGTGGGGCCACCGCCGGCGGCCCGACCACCATTCCGGCGGTTCCTCGCTCATCCACCAGCCGGCCCCCGGAACCATCGACGACGTCGACCGGTGGGCCCGATGAGACCACCACCACGGTCGACACCCACCGCTACGACCTGGTGGTTGCCGGCGGGCGGGTCATCGACCCGGAGACCGGGTTCGACGCTGTGGCCCACGTGGGCATCGACGGCGACACCGTGATGACGGTGGCCACCACACCGCTGATCGGCCGTTCAACGCTGAACGCCACCGGGCTGGTGGTCGCTCCTGGCTTCATCGACATCCTTTCCTACCCTGTGAACGGTTACGGAGAATGGAACAAGATCGCCGACGGGGTCACCTCCAACCTCTGCATGCACGGGATCAACGACCCAATGGACACGTTTCTGTCGCGCTCGGCTACCCACCGGCCACCGGTCAACTACGGCGGCGCCACCGACCAGTACAGCCACCGGGCAGCCATCGGTGCGGGCATCGACTACGCCACCGATCGCCATATCGACGAGTTGATCCGACGGGCCGACGCTGACCTACGAGGGGGCGCACTGGGCATCCACGAGCAACCGGAATACGTCCCCGGCGTGACCCTCGACGAGATGCTTCGTCACGGTGACCTCGCCGCCTCCCACGGCGTGCCCCTCTGCCTGCACCTCCGGTACTCGGAGAACCTGGAACCGGGGACCCAGGAGGAGGCCATTGCCGAGGCGGTCACCGTGGCCCGGCGAACGGGCTGTGCCGTCCACATCGAGCACGTCAACTCGACCGGCGGCACCGGGCGGATGGCCGAGGCGATCGCCCAGATGGAAGCAGCGCGGACCGACGGGCTGGCCCTGACGGCCTGCTCCTACCCCTACACCTTCTGGGCCACCTACGCGAATAGCGCCCGGTTCGACAACTTCCGGGAGAAGTACGGCATCACGGTGGCCGACCTCCAGGTCGCGGCCACGTCCAAGCGCCTCGACGAGGCTGGATGGCAAGCAGCCCGGAAGGACAACCTTCTCACCGCGGCGTTCGCCATGTCCGACGACGACATCGAACTGCCGCTGACCACCCCCTGGATCATGGTGGGATCCGACGCCATCCTCGAAAGGCCCCACAACAACCATCCCCGGGCATCGGGCTGTTTCAGTCGGGTGCTGGGCCACTACGTGCGCGATCAGGGCGTGCTGACGCTGCCCGAGGCACTGGCCAAGATGACCATCCTCCCGGCCCGACTGCTGGAGGGTTCCAGCCCGGCCATGGCCCAACGGGGGCGCCTCTCGGCCGGAGCGGCGGCCGACGTGACCGTCTTCGACCCGGCCACCATTTCCGACCGTGCGACCATTGAGAAGACGTGGCTGGAGTCGGTCGGTGTCCACCACGTGGTGGTCAACGGACAGGTTGTGCGGGAGGCCGGTACCACCAACCGGTCGGCGCGTCCCGGAGTACCTCTCCTGAGCCAGGTCGACGCCGGGTGAGCGATCCTGTCCACCCTCTGTTCCGTTCCGAACGGCGACTGGCCTGGCGGCTCCAGGTCGTCACCATGGTGGCCCTCCTGGTGCTCCTCGTGGCTGACCTCGTGGGCAGCGGCGACCCGGAACCATCGGCCCTGACCGAGACTCCGGTTGAAACACCGGTCAACAGCACGGTCCCCGCTGCCGGGTCCAGCGCCGTGACCTCAACCAACGACACCGACGGGGTCGAACCGACGGGTACCGCTCCGACCCCGCTGTCATTCACGCTGGTGGCCACCGGGGACATCATCAGCCACGGTGCCGTAGCCGAACGGGCCACCAGCGAGAACGGATGGGACTTCACTCCCCTGTTCGCACGGATTCGCCCGATCATCGCTGGTGCAGACCTGGCCCTCTGTCATCTCGAGAGTCCGTTGTCTATGGACGACCGGGACCTCAGCTTCCGAGGCACGTTCCGGGTGCCGTCATCGCTGGCCGACGCCATTGCCGACGCCGGTTACGACGGCTGCTCACTCGCGTCGAACCACGCTCTGGATTCGGGGCCGTCCAGCGTGACGGCCACCCTCCACCACCTGCGGCGGGTCGGACTGGCCACCGCCGGCATGGCCGACACAGAGGACGCCGCCGGGCCAGCCTGGTTCACTCCCGGCGGCCTCCGGGTGGCTCACTTCTCGGTCACCGACCTCATCAACGGCCGGGATCTTCCCGTGGACCCACCGTGGATGGTCCCCCACCTCGACGTGGACCGGGTGGTCAGCGAGGCGGCGGCGGCCCGATCCGACGGTGCCGACTTCGTGGTCGTCAGCGTGCACTGGGGCGAGGAGTACCGGGCCGACCCCACGGACCGACAACGCTCGGCAGCTGAACGTCTGCTAGCCGCCCCCGAGGTCGACCTGGTGCTCGGGCACCACGCCCACGTCGTCCAGCCGGTAGTCCGACGTGGTGGCGACGCCGTGGCGTTCGGACTGGGCAATCTGCTCACCAACCAGCCCGGCGACGAGACCAACCCGTGCAGTTCTTGCCCACCCGAGACCCAGGACGGCCTCATCGCCTGGTTCCAGGTCACCGAGACGGCTGATGGCGCCCGAATCACCGACGTGGGCTACGTCCCGACGTGGGTTGATCGGGAGACAACCCACGAGGTGGTGCCCATCGGAATCAACGAACCCGATCTGGCCGATCCCGCCATGCTGGCCGACTCGGCCGCCCGGACAGCAGCCGTAGTCGAATCCGTCCTGCGTCGCCTCACGTTCACCACCGGCTGATACCCGCCACCCGTTGACACAGGCCACCCGTTGACACAGGCCACTCGCTGACCCAGATCACCGGTTGAGCGGGTTGCGCCAATGAGCGGCTCGGGCCGACCCCTCCCCCCGCCGAAACCACTCAAGTAGGATGGGCGAGTCCATTCAGGCCCTGTCCCCTCACGGGACATCTACCGACGACCTCGTGTCCGCTACGGCCGGCCCGGGCTCGACCAAGGGAGAACCCCGATGACCACGTCCACCCGTGTCCACAACTTCTGCGCGGGCCCGTGCACCCTTCCGGTGTCGGTCCTCGAAGAGGTGCGTGACGAGCTCCTCGACTTCGACGGCACCGGCATGTCGATCATCGAGGCAAGCCACCGCGCGCCGGCCTACGACGCCGTCCACATGAACGCCCTGGCCGACTTCCGTTCGTTGGCTTCGGTGCCCGACGAGTTCTCCATCCTGTTCCTGCAGGGCGGCGCCTCGTTGCAGTTCGCCCAGGTTCCGATGAACCTGCTGGCCGACGGCGAGACGGCCGGCTACGTGAACTCCGGCACCTGGGGCAAGAAGGCCATCGGCGACGCCCGCAAGGTCGCCCCCGTGTACGAGGCGTGGACCGACGCCGAGGGCGCTTTCGACCGCATGCCAGGCACAGACGAGATCGAGGTCCGCGACGGCAGCCGTTACCTCCACCTAACCAGCAACGAGACCATCGGCGGCATCCGATTCCCCGAGTTGCCGTCGGCCAACGTACCGCTGGTGACCGACATGAGCTCGGACTTCCTGAGCCGCCCCATCGACTGGGACGTCCACGACCTCGTGTACGGCGGCGCCCAGAAGAACCTCGGGCCCGCCGGTCTGGCTGTCGTGATCGTCAGGAAGGATCGGCTGTCGAGCCACGGCCGCAACCTGACCTCCTACCTCGACTACGCCACCCATGACTCCAACAACTCCATGGCCAACACGCCCCCCATGTTCGCCATCTACGTCATGGGCAAAGTGCTTCGCTGGATGCACACCGAGGGCGGTCTGGCCACCTTCGAGCAGCGGGCCGCGCAGCGAGCTTCAATCCTCTACGGAGCCATCGACGAGAGCGACGGTTGGTACGTCTGCCCGGTCGACGAGGCCAGCCGGTCACACATGAACATCGTGTTCCGCCTACCCGACGAGGACCTGGAGGAGCGGTTTGTGGCCGAGGCCGCCGATGCAGGCATGGTGAACCTGAAGGGCCACCGCAGCGTGGGTGGTATCCGGGCCAGCGTCTACAACGCCCTCCGGGTGGACAGTGTCCGGATGCTCGTCGACTTCATGGACGGGTTCCGCTCCGCCCACGGTTGACTCACCCGTCGCCCAGGATCCGAATCGTCCCGGCGGCACCGTCGACCTCGATCAGTGTGCCATCGAGAATGGCGGTCGTCGCCCCGGTGGCGGCCACCACGCACGGCAGGCCCAGCTCACGCGACACGATCACCGCGTGGCTCATCTGACCACCGACGTCGACCACCACGGCCTCCACGGGCACGAACAACGGTGTCCACGATGGATCGGTCAACGGTGCCACCAGGACGTCACCCGGTCCGAGGTCGCCGGGGTCTGACGGGTCGGTGACCACCCGTGCCCGCCCTCGGGCTACGCCGGGCGAGCCGCCCGTACCGGTGAGCACGGTTCCTGGCGCCAGCGCCTCGGCGGTCGTCGCATCTGCACGTCGCCGCCAGGTGTCAGTCGGTGGGAGTCGGCCGGCGAAGGAGAACGGCGGTTCGAGCGCCTCCAACCGATTTCGGATGGCCCGTCGGGCGGACACCACGTCGACGAACGCCTCGGGTCCGGCCCGGTAGGTAGGGGCCTCGTCGAGGGTCACGAAGAACAGGTCATCGTGAGCCACGCCGGGATGGCGTTCGGCCAGGCGGCGGCCGAGTTCCCGGAGCCGAAGCCGACCCTCGTGGATGGCCTCCACCAGAATCGTCTTGCACCGCTCCCGGCCCCGGGTGCGGACCACCGTGCATCGCAACCCCCGGTCGAACAGCCACCGCTCGTGGCGGCGGACACGGCGCCGGGCCGCGGCCACCGCATCTTCACGGTCCGTCGCCCGTCGAGCCCCCCGGACACCCGGAGAATGGTCATCGTCGGCATGGCGCATGCGGTCGACAAGGGCCAGCGGCAACGCCGGCTTCGTCCCCCACACGTCACAGCCCATCTCCCACTCGTTGGGGCCGCGGGCGCCATGTCGAGCGAGGAACCCGTTAAAGGCCGCCAGGAAATCCGCCGCCGCGGCATCGCCGAGAAGCCGGGTCTCGAGACCATCGAGCCCCTCGTCGAAGTGGGCGGTCAAACCGGGATCACCTCGCACGAGGCGTCCAAGATCCCAGAGGGCATCGGAAGGAACCGCCGAATCCACGTCGCCCAGCCCGCCAAGCAGGGCCATCAGGTCCTCGCCATGACGACCCGCGGTCCGTCGCAGGGCGTCGAGACCGATTCCCGTGCCCCCGGTGATCGATAGGTGGAGGGCGAAGATCCGGCTGATCATCGGGAGCATCTGTGCCGTCTCGTCGAACAACTCGTCGTCAGAGGCCTCGCAGATCGGTGTGAGGCCGGCCCGCCAGGTGGCGATCTCGGCCGCCGCATCGTCCAACGCCGGGAGGTCCGGGCTGGCCAGCACCCGCCAGCCGTACCGGAGACCACGCACGGTGGCGATCCAGTTCCGGTCCCGACGGTCCGCTATGTGCTCGGGGGCCAGCGCCTCTGCCCCCAGGAACGGCGCATCGGCATCGTTGAGGGACATTCCGGGCGTCCGGATGGCCACCACCCGGGTGACTGAAAGATTGATGTACGCGTAGCCACCGAACACACCCATGAAGACATCGGCATCCTCGTCGCACTCCGCGTCGGTGAGCATCCCGGTGGATCGGAGAAAGTCACCCGTCGAATCCCCGGCAAACGCCTTGGCCATGGCAGAGGTAAGCGGAAAGACGGGCTGAGGGTAGACCTCGCCGGCGTTTCCACGGGTGTAGACCGGAAACCGTCGGCTCGGCGTCCCATGCACGTAGGGCCCCAGTCCGAAGTCAGCCAGTTCTCCTTGAACGTCCCCTTCCATGTGCTGCCGAGCCACAGGTCAGACCTTGAGGAACCGCATGTAGGCATCGAGCACCGGCAAGACCTCGTCCCGACCGGCGGACGGCACACGGAGCACCGTCTCGGTGATACCGAGCGACGCGTAGTGCTCCAATTTCCCTGATTCAGGAATGGTGCCGATGGGGATGACCGCCAGGTCCGCCACGTCCCGTCCCACCTCGTCGCAAATCATCCGGAGCGCCTCCATGCCTGCCTGCAGACCGGATCCTCCAATAGGTAGCCAGCCGTCGGCCCAGGCCGCCACCTCGGCAAGCAGCCGGGGTCCTCCCCCGCCGCCGATCAGGACCGATGGTCCGGGCCGCTGGACGGGTACCGGCCACGACCAGCAGGGGTCGAAGTCGACGAACTCGCCGTGGAACTCCGCTTCCTCGTCAGCCCACAGGCTTCGCATGGCGGCCACGTGTTCACGCACCCGGGCTCGGCGGGTGGCGAAGTCGACCCCGTGGTCGGCCATCTCCTCCCGGTTCCATCCGAAGCCCACACCACACACCGTGCGGCCGGCCGACAGACAGTCGACGCTGGCCACGGCCTTGGCGAGATTGATCGGGTGGTGCTGGGCCGCCAGCGATACACCGGAACCCAGCCGGATCCGCCCGGTAACGGCCGCCGCGGCCGCCAGGGAGATCCAGGGGTCGGGTGATCGCGCGTACTCGTCAGCCAGCTCGGATTCACCATCCGGAGCCGAGGTGATTCGGTTGGTCGGGATGTGGGTGTGTTCAGGCACCCAAAGCGACGAGAAGCCCCGCTCCTCTGCCGCCAAGGCAAGATCACGGACGTCCATTGACCGGTCGGTTAGGTGGATGGTGATGCCCAGTTCCATCAGATCGGTCCCATCGCCTAGTCGCCGGTGCCCGGTCAGGCAGTGAGCGGTGGCCCGTCGAACCGGTCGATGGTCGTGAAGTTCTCCACTGGTCGTCTGGAGAGTTTCGTGAGCTGCCTGACGGGCTCGCCGAGGGGCAGCATGGCCGCCACCGCATGGTGTTCGGGTAGCCCCAGGAGGCTTCGCACCTCATCCTCGGCAGGCACCACGGCGGTAGTAACCACGCCGGCCAGGCCTTCGGTGCGGGCCGCCAGAAGGATGTTCCAGACCAACGGGTACACCGATGCGCCGGTGACCACGCCCACCCGGTCGAGGTCCTTGTCCATCGACGCCACGACCGACAGGTCCACGGTGACGACGAGGACCACCGGCACCTCGCCGAGGCGCTCGAACAGGTCCGGGGAACCCGAGGGAGTCGAGTCGTCACCTGCCATCGCCACCTCGGGATCGACCACGGATTCGACGACAGTATTGAACGGCGTCTCGCCAGCGGCACCCTGCGCGGCATAGAGACGCATGGTCGGACCGCAGAGCTCGCCAAGCCGTTGGCGTAGGGAGCGGTCCCGGACGACGACCACGTGCGAACCCTGCCGGTTGCCGCCTGACGGAGCGAAGCGGGCCGCGTCCAGGATCCTGTGGAGCTGGTCGTCGGTGACCGGGGCATCGGTGAAGTCCCGACACGAGAACGTGGTTCGCATCACCTCGAGGAGGTTGTTCTCTTCAATGCCCATGGCCCGAAAACTAGGCGGTCAACCTCCGGCTATTCGATGCGGGAGACCGGGCCGTCCTCAGCCCAGAAGCCGTCCAGGGCCCGATACGGGATGGTGATCGACACGGTGTTGCTGCCGTGGCCACCAATGGAGCCCGGAGCGAAGGACAGCACCAGCCCCCCGTGGGTGAGGTTGAATCGCTCGAAGTTGCCCGACTCGGATGATGCACCAACGACCCGGCGCTCGTCGGTCCACGGTTCCCGGGCCAATCGACTGATGGCCTCGATGGACACCGCTGCGACCCAGTCGGTCATCGGGTCGAAGAGTTCAGCCACGGTGATAGGACGGCCGGTCTCCAGGTCGAACGTCTCGGTGCGGATCTCCTCGTCGACAGCCGATGCACCCGGCATGAGGCGTCGTACGACGTCGCGGACGCTGAAGAGTTCGTCGGTAGCCAACAGCACCTCCTGCCGATGCTGCAGCCAGGCACACCGGCCGTGGGAGCCGTCACGGCAGGCAAAGCCGTGGCGTTCCACCTCTTCGGCCACGTCCTCGGCGAACCCCCCGACCGAGGCCTGGACGAGTCCCCGAATCCGACCGTTCACCCGGGGTGCCTCGTCGGGACCCTCGAGGCGTTTCCAGTCCGCGAAGACCTCGATGATGCCGGGGCCGCCGATCTGGGCGCCGTCAGGACCAAATGCTGGAACGCCCGTATCGACCT
>JAAZZG010000019.1 GCA_014237715.1 Acidimicrobiales bacterium | reverse complement strand
CTTTTGATTCGTTGACTTTTACGAGGTTTCGACCTTGCATGAGTTGACGGATCTACCGTTCGTTCCATTTCAACACGACCTCACCTCAGCCGTGTCTCAGTCCCAGTGTGGCTGATCGTCCTCTCAGACCAGCTACCCGTCGATGCCTTGGTGAGCCATTACCTCACCAACTAGCTGATAGGCCGCGAGACCCTCCCGAAGCGCCGGAGCATTTCCTCACCAGACCATGCGATCCGGTGGGGGCATCCGGTATTAGCCCGAGTTTCCTCGGGTTATTCCAGTCTTCGGGGCAGGTTCCTCACGTGTTACTCACCCGTTCGCCACTCACTCATGTGACCCGAAGGTCGAGTGCGTTCGACTTGCATGTGTTAGGCCCGCCGCCAGCGTTCGTCCTGAGCCAGGATCAAACTCTCCGTCGAAATCTCAAGCAGGGGTCGCCGAAGCGTTCCTGCCGTCGAATCATTGGTGCGACAGCTCCCGAAGGTGCTGCCGACGCGAGTTTGAGGTCGAGCGGGACACCAATCCCGTCCGACCTGGCACAGGGCAAGGGTGGTCGACCGAAGTCGTCCACCGTTGTCCGTACTCAGTGCTATTGAAATTGTTCAGGGTCTGTCCAGAGACAACTCGCGATCGTCTGTGGACAGCCCGCACTGGCTTTTTCGTCCTCTATCCCGTTTTCAAGGAGCACCTGGAGACCAAAAGATCTCCCGGCACACGCCAGTCGCGCAGGACGGATCCTGGTGGAGGCGGTGGTGCCCTCAACCCGACGCAGAGATTCGATCCAATCGGACCTGCCACTGGGCGGGTGCTCACGCTAAGGCGGTAGTGCCGCTCCATCAAGAGCGACTCCGTTACCCGTGAGCAGAGAAACACTATCCATCTGGCAGAGGCGCCCCAACCCGCCGCCCTACCTTTCTACCTTTTCCGCGGTCAGTCGATGACGAGCGGCACACCACCCGAGCCGGACGATCGGGCGCCCCAGAACCTCAGACAGTGGGCCCGTCTACCGGTCCGTCAACGGGATCTTCGATAAGGAGGAGGTGTCGTTGACGCTTGCCCTTCTGCAGCAGGACGAACCGCCCGCCGACCACCGCCTCGTCAGGCAACGCCATTACCTCGGTACCCACTCGCTGACCGTTCACGCGGACGCCGCCACCGGCGATGGTCCGCCGAGCATCGCCGCGTGACGAACAGAGGCCGGTTGCCTCGAGCGCATCGACCAGGGACTCTCCGCCAACCAACGTGCCGGCGCTCACCGAGGTCTCGGGAACGATCCCCCGAAGCGCATCAAGGACCGCCGCGGTCGGCGCCTCCGAGCCGAACAGGCCCGTAGCTGCCAGACGAGCCCGCTCCGTGGCGTCGGACCCGTGGACCAGGTTGCACACCTCGTCGGCCAGGCGGTTCTGGGCCAGGCGTTGCTCTGGAGCCGACGCGTGCTCAGCCATCACCGCAGCCACATCGTCGACCGCCACGAGGGTCAACTGCAGGAGGAAGCGCTCCACGTCCTGGTCGTCAACATTCACGAAGTACTGGTGCAGCTCGTAAGGCAGCGTCCGAGCGGGGTCCAACCAGACCGCACCATCGTCGGTCTTGCCGAACTTCGCCCCGTCGGCCCTCGTCACCAGGGGAACGGTCAACCCGTGGGCCGGCGCTCCGACGCGTCGGCGAATGAGGTCGATCCCGGCGGTGATGTTTCCCCACTGGTCCGAGCCACCGACCTGCAACTCGCATCCGTGGCGAGTGTGGAGTTCGTAGAAATCGTTGGCCTGCAACAACATGTAGCTGAACTCGGTGAAGGAGATCCCCTGATCGCCAGCCAGACGGGCTCGCACCGACTCCTTTCCCAGCATCGTCCCGACGGTGACGTGCTTACCAACGTCTCGGAGGAACTCCAGTACGCCGACGCCCTCGGTCCAGTCGCGGTTGTCGACCAGCAAGGCAGACGCATCGCCGGGCTGCAGGTCGCCCTCGAACCGGAGGAACGAGCGGAGCTGGACTGCCACCGCATCGACGTTGTGATTGAGGGTGGGGCCGTCCAGGAGGTTCCGCTCAGCAGACCGACCACTGGGATCACCCACCATGCCGGTGGCCCCGCCGGCCAGAGCGATGGGGCGATGGCCCGCATCCTGGAACCGGCGCAAGAGGAGCAGGGGCACCAGGTGCCCGATGTGGAGGCTGTCGGCCGTCGGATCGAATCCGCAGTAGAGGCTGATCGGACCCTCGCCCATCCGGCGACGAAGATCGTCGATGTCGGTACTGTCCCGGATCAGTCCGCGGGCCGCCAGGTCGTCGAGGATCGTCGTACTCATGCCCCCAGTATGGGGCCTGTGGCCCACCGGCCGGAGGTCCATTCGAGTATGCCGCTCCAGCCCGACCACATGGTGAGACCACCGTCGTCCTGACGCCCCACGGTCGTCCCGCCGGGCCAGACTGGCCTGATGTCAAGGCGTCCGACCTCCAGTGAGCGTGCACGTCGCTCCGTCGGACTCAAAATGGGCTGCGCGTTGGCCGCCACGGCGATCCTGTCCACCTCGTGCTACCAGTACGAGACACGCGAGTTTGAGATCACCATTCCCGAACAGGCCGAATCGTCGGTGGTCGTTGCCCGCGACGGCCGCCCCATCACCACCCTCGTAGCCCCAGAGAACCGGACCAGCGCCCGCACCCTGTTCGAAATCCCCCGGATGGTCCGTGACGCCGTCATCGCCATCGAGGACGAACGGTTCTACGTCCACGATGGCATCGACCTGAAGGCCATCATCCGGGCCGCACGGACAAACCTGGAGGCTGGCGGTATCAGCCAGGGCGGCTCGACCATCACCCAGCAGTACGTGAAGCTGGCCATCATCCGTAATGCCGAACAGACAGCCAGCCGAAAACTCGAAGAACTCTGGTACGCCACCCGTCTCGAGGACCAGTACAGCAAGAACTTCATCCTGCTGCAGTACCTCAACACCGTGTACCTGGGTCACGGCGCGTACGGGGTTAAGGCAGCGGCCCAGACGTACTTCAACAAGGACATCACCCAGGTAAACCTGGCCGAGGCGGCCATGATCGCCGGAATCATCCAGCTCCCCGGGCGTTACAACCCGTACCTCAACTACTCCAAGAGCCTGCGACGCAGCCACCTGGTGCTCGACCGAATGCTGGCCAACGAGTTCATCACCGAAGAACAGCACGTAGAAGCGACGGCCAACCCGCCGCGCCTCGAGGAGTACTCGGCCCGCCTCGAGACCCGCTATCCCGCCGGTCACTTCGTCGAGGAGGTCCGTCGGTGGTTCCTGGACAATCCGGCGTTCGGAGCCAGCCGCGGTGGCCGGGAACGGTTGCTGTTCGAAGGTGGCCTCCGCATCGAGACCACGGTCGACCTCGATCTGCAACGCTCCGCCGAAGCTGCCGTGGAGGCCCACCTCCCTGCCAATCAGGGCCACCCGGACGTGGCGGTCGTGGTGCTAGAGACGGGAACCGGCCAGGTGCTGGCCATGGTCGGTGGCCGGGATTTCTTCGCCACCGACAGCGACGCCAAGGTGAACCTGGCCGTCGGCTCCGGCCGGCAGGTCGGCTCATCGATGAAGCCTGTCGCCCTGGCCGCCGCTCTGGAAGCCGGATGGCAGGCCACGGCCACCTACCCGGCACCCAATGTTGTGGAGTTCGAGATCGCCGGGGCCGACGAGAACAACAAGGTCTGGAGGGTGACGGGAGGCGTGGGCGGCCATGACGCAACCGAGGCCCGTTTCGAACATGGCCTCCAGGCCCTCCTCCAGTTCTGGATGCGCGAGGACCACACCGACGTACCGGCCGAGCACGTAGAGACGATCCGCGTCGAGAAGGAGCGTGACGGCGAGACCGAGGTGACCTACCAAGCCGTGGACCTCACACAGTGGGTGGCCAACCGACGCTGGGACTTCGACCGGGAGCGCCTGTTCTCCGACCGGATCGAGCTGCTGGAGGCGATCCCGACTTGGACATGGGAACCGCCGGACGGGCAGGCCCTCGTCCCTCCACCCGACGCCGAGGAGGTGACCCTCATCCGAGCCACCCGCAGCTCGTTGAACACCGTCTTCGCCCAGTTGAGCGTCGAAATGGGCTCCCAGCGGACCGTCAACATGGCCCGACGACTCGGCATCCGGTCCCCCATCCAGAACGTCAACTCCAATGTGCTCGGGACCTCCAACACCACCATGCTGGACATGGCCACCGCGTACCACACGTTCGCCAACCGGGGGGTCTCGATCGCTCCCAGCTACGTCACCCGGGTAGCGCGGGCCGACGGCACCACCCTCTGGTCGTGGACCCGCACCCAGGCCCGGGTATTGGATGCCCGCCTGGCCGACCAGGTGTCGTGGATCCTCGAGGGAACCATCGACCAGGGCACAGGCTGGCGGGCGCAGCTGGAGGATCGACCCGCTGCCGGCAAAACGGGGACCACCCAGAACTACGCCGACGCCGTCTTCGCCGGCTACACCCCACAACGCACCACCGCGGTGTGGGTTGGTTTCCCCGAGGCCCAGATCCCCATGATTCCACCGACCACGGACCGAAAGGTCTACGGAGGCACCTACCCGGCCATGATCTGGAAGGACGTCATGGAGGCCGCCCACTTCGGTCTTCCCAGCGAGGGCTTCCCCGGCCTCCCCCCGGCCAACACCGTGTTCGTCGCTCCGCGCCCGCTAGCCCCAGAAGAGCCGTCAGTAGACCTCGCCGCGACGACGACCCTGCCGGCGGGCCATCTGGCCACGCCGGAGCTGACGGGGCTGACCCTGGACAACGCAAGAGCCATGCTGGCCGAGGAGGACCACGGCATCTGGATCGCCGAGGTCCGCGAGGTTGAGGTCTCGGGCACTGAGGCAGGCACCATCATCGGCCAGGAACCGGTTATCGGATCAACCATTGAGGCGGGCAGCACGATGCTCGTAGAAGTGGCCGTCGAACCACCGGTGCTCGATGGAGTAGACGTTCCCGATGTCACCTACCGGCTCCTCTCCGAGGCTCGGCCAACCCTCGAGGCCCTCGGTCTGGGTTTCTCGGTCATCGTGGTGGCTGACCCCGACAAACCCGAATGGGAGCCAGGGCTCATCTGGTCCCAGGAACCCGCACCGGGCGCCGTGGTTAACCCGGGCGCGGTCCTCGAGTTGCGGGTGACCCCGTGACCGTGTTGACCGCGACCAAGTCATCTCCGGCTGGACGAGCCACCATGGCCCTCCGGATCTTCCTGACCATCCTCGTGGTGGCCATGGGCGTGCTCTGGTTCTACGCCTTCTTCCTCGCCCCATCGGGCAACCCCGACCGGATGGAAGACCGGTCCTGGCCGAAGACCGCTCAGGTCCTCTGTCTAGATGCCCACGTCGATCTAGCCCTCCTCCCCACCGCCCGTCAGGCCGACACCCCGGCGGAGCGAGCCGGCGATCTCGACGAGGCCACGGTGATCGTCCGGCGGCTGGTCGACGACCTCGGTCGAATCCCCGGCGGCACGGTCCACGACCGATCACTGGTCGCACTGTGGTTGGCCGACTGGGAGATCTACCTCACTGACCGGGTCAACCACGCCGAGCGACTCCGGACAGAGGGAGACGTGAAACCCCTGCTTACCGCCCTGCCCAGTGGCGCGGGCAGCGTGCTGGAACGTATGAACGGCTTCGCCCGGGTGAACGACTTCGAGGCCTGCCTCGATCCCGGAGACATGTAGGGATTTTGAACCCCCCGGGACCAGACACTCAGATGTCGAGTTCCTCGAGGCGGCTCAGGGCGCGATCAGCAAGACGGATGAGGCCGGGATCTGCTCCCATGCCCACCAGATCCCCCCGGTCCACCCATTTGAGCGCCTCCGACTCGTGGTTGCCCACCGGTACCGAGCCCGGAGGCGCCACCACCAGGTAGCGGATGTCATGGTGCTCGTGCGCGTCCTCAGACGGTGGATCGACCACGTGCACGTCGAGATCCACTGGTGGCTCCACCAGTCGGAGCCCGGAAATTCCCGTCTCCTCGACCGCCTCCCGTAGCGCCACGCGGGCCAGGTCGCCGTCGCCGTCGGCGTGGCCACCCGGCTGCAGCCAACGCTGCAGCTTGGTGTGGAACAGAACGAGGATTCGGTTGTCCGACGGATCTACGACAAGGGCCGAGCCGGTCAGGTGGCCTGGTCGACAGGTCCGGGACAGGGCGTCGGGGTGAGAGGCCAGCAGATTCAGAATGCGGTCTCGATCCGGGCCGGCCGGGCCGGTCGCCACGACGTCCGCCGGGTCCGGCGTAGACCGCCCGGCCATCTCGCTGATCCCGGCGGTGGCTCCCTCGGGAAACCCCGGATCGACTTCCCGTTGGCCGCTCACCCGCCCAGGTGGGCACGGATAGCTTGCGGTGGGGGCATTGGAACGTGGTCGCCCACAGACACCCCGACGTAGTACACGGTGGCGGTCAGCACCAGGTGGTCTTCCACTCGGGCTTCGAAGGCCATATCGAACGAGGTGGTCCCCCAGCGGGCCACCTCGGCCGTGACCACCAGGTCGTCGTGGACGCCCGCCGGCCCGTGCCAGGTCAGATCGGCCCGCCGCAGCATTATCTCCCAGCCTGTCTCTTCGAAGTTCCCGTCAAAGGCGCGAAGCCAGGTGTCGGAGACGTCGTCTAGGTAGGCCAGGTAGTGAGCGTTGAACACCACGCCCTGAGCATCGACCTCGCCATATCGGACCCGGATGGTCTGTGTGTAGGTCACGGTCAGGCCAACAAACGGGTCCGCTGGGCAGCCAGCTGCTCAGCGAACCGGTCCCTCTGTATGGCCACCGGTCCTGGTCCGGCGCCCCCTGGCGTGGTCCGTCGTCGGACGGCGGTACCGGGATCCAATAGGTCAGCCGCCTCAGGGCCCAGCCGCTCGTCGGCGGCTACCAGGTCGGCCAGCGAGCCCTCGCCGGCCAGGGCGGCCCGGACTAGCGCTCCGACCACGGCGTGGGCGTCCCTAAATGGCATGCCTGCGGCCACCAGGTGCTCGGCCAGGTCGGTGGCTGCCGCGTACGGGCTATCGGCCGCCTCGGCCATGCGGTCGGTCTGGAAGACGAGCGTGGACACCATGCCGTCCAGGGCCAGCAGCGTGAGCCGGATGGTGTCGCAAGCATCGAACAACGGCTCCTTGTCCTCCTGCAAGTCCTTGTTGTAGGCCAGCGGGAGTCCCTTCAAGCTGGTCAGGAGGCCAGTTAAGTGGCCGACAAGGCGTCCAGCCTTGCCCCGGGCCAACTCAGCGATGTCAGGGTTCTTCTTCTGGGGAAGCATGGAGGAGCCGGTCGAGAAGGCGTCGTCGAGGTCAACGAAGCCGAACTCTTCAGTGGACCACAGGACCAACTCCTCACCGATCCGTGACAGGTGGACCCCAAGCAGGGCGAGGGCGAACAGCGCCTCGGCTACGAAGTCCCGGTCGCTCACCGCATCCAACGAGTTCTCAAACCGGGCAGCGAAGCCCAGGTCGGCCGCCACGCTGTCGGGGTCAAGGGGCAGCGAGGACCCAGCCAGTGCTCCGGCCCCCAGCGGAGAGACGTCGGCCCGGTCCCGGGCATCCAGGAGCCGGTCCACATCCCGGGAAAGTGCCCACCCGTGGGCGAGCAGTTGGTGGGCCAGAAGGACCGGCTGGGCCTGCTGGAGGTGGGTGTAGCCGGGCAAGTACGCCTCGCCGGCGTCGTCGGCCCGGGAGGCCAGCGTGTCCTGGAACGAGGTGACTAGGGCGGATAGGTCGGTCAACTCCCGCAGGGTCCAAAGCCGCAGGTCGGTAGCCACCTGGTCGTTCCGGCTCCGACCGGTGTGGAGTCGGGCCCCCGCCTCTCCAGCCAGTTCGGTGACCCGCCGTTCGACAGCGGTGTGGATGTCCTCGTCGGACACCACGAAGGTGAACGATCCGTCGGATAGCTCGGCCTCGGTGGTGTCCAACGCCTCGAGTACCGAATCAGCATCAGTCGCCGACATCAGCCCAACCCGGGCCAGCATCCGGACGTGGGCCCGCGAACCGTCCACGTCCTCACGGAACATCCGCCGATCGAAGGCCAGGCTGTTGTTCAAAGCCTGCAGAGCCTCGCTGGGCCCGCCTTCGAAACGACCGTGCCACAGGGTTGCCACGCCGCTCAGCCCCCCGTCCGGGCAGCCCGCCGGGCCACCGTCCGCAACCGCAGGGCGTTCAACTTGATGAAGCCCTCAGCATCGGCCTGATCGTAGGCGCCCTCGTCCTCCTCGAACGTGGCGATGGCCTCGTCGAAGAGCGTGTCAGCCGACTCGCGGCCCACCACCTCGATGTTGCCCTTGTAGAGCCGCAGCCTCACCCGGCCGTTCACGAAGGCCTGGCTGTGGTCGATGGCCACCTGGAGCATCTCCCGCTCAGGACTGAACCAGAATCCGTCGTAGACCAGCTCCGCATAGCGGGGCATTAGCTCGTCCTTGAGGTGGGCCATCCCCCGGTCCAGGGTGATCGACTCGATGGCCCGATGGGCCTTGAGCATGATTGTGCCGCCGGGCGTCTCATAGGCACCCCTTGACTTCATTCCCACGAACCGGTTCTCGACAATGTCGGTCCGGCCGATGCCGTTGGCACCGCCGACCTGGTTCAGTTCGACCAGCACCGTGGCCGGCGACATGGCGACACCATCGAGGGCCACCACGTCACCACCCTCGTAGGTCAGGTCCAGGTAGGTGGCTTCGTTGGGCGCCATCTCCGGGCTGACCGACCACCGCCACATCTCACTGGGCGGCTCGGTCCACGGATCCTCCAGCGGGCCACCCTCGTACGAGATGTGGAGCAAGTTGGCGTCCATGGAGAAGGGCGACTTGGTCCCCCGCTTCATCTCGACCGGGATGCCGTGCTTCTCGGCGTAGTCCAGCAAGCTCTGTCGGGACCCGAGGTCCCACTCCCGCCACGGGGCGATGACCCGGATGTCGGGCCGTAGGGCGTAGGCCCCCAGCTCGAACCGAACCTGGTCGTTGCCCTTGCCCGTGGCTCCGTGACTGATGGCATCGGCTCCGGTCGCGTCGGCGATCTCGACCAGCCTCTTGGCGATCAGTGGCCGGGCGATCGACGTGCCCAGCAGGTACTCGCCCTCGTACAGGGCGTTGGCCCGGAACATCGGGAACACGAAGTCCCGGACGAACTCCTCCCGGAGGTCCTCGATATAGATCTCGGACACACCCATAGCCTCGGCCTTGGTCCGTGCCGGTTCGAGTTCCTCGCCCTGACCCAGATCAGCGGTGAAGGTCACGACCTCGCAGTCGTACTCCTCCTCCAACCATCGGAGGATGATCGAGGTGTCCAGGCCCCCTGAATAGGCCAGCACGACCTTGTCGACGCCCGTCCTGTTGCTGCTCACGTTCGTGTCTCGCTTCCGTCTTTCATTCTTGTCTCTTGTGCTTGTCTCTGATCTTCGTGCTCACTGGCCGTCGGCCGGGTCAGGCCTGGAGGCCGGCCAGTTCCCGCAACCGGTCGGCCAACTCCGCTCCGGTAATGCCCTCTGCGGCCACCACCATCAGCGTGTCGTCACCGGCCACCGTGCCGATGGACCCCTCGAGGCCGGTCCGGTCGAGCGCTGAAGCCACCACATGAGCCGAGCCGGGCGGCGTCCGAAGAACCACGAGGTTGCCCGACGAGAAAACGTCGACCACCCATTCGCCGAGTACTCGCCGTAGCTGATCGGCCGGTACCGCCCGGTCGGCCGGATGCTCGGGAATGGCGTACACGCTGTCACCGCCGGGCACCCGCACCTTGATGGCCCCGAGATCGTCGAGGTCGCGCGACACCGTGGCCTGGGTCGAGACGATGCCCTCGCCGGCCAGGAGTCCGACCAGTTGTTCCTGACTGGTGACCGGATGGTCGCCCAGAAGCCGGGCCACCCGGTGCTGCCGCTGGTGCTTGCTCATTGCGCGCCCCCGTCACCCAGGAGGTAAGCCAGCAGACCCCGGGCCGCGTGCATCCGGTTGGCCGCCTGGGGCCAGACCCGGCTGGCCGGACCGTCCACCACGCCATTGGTGACCTCCTCGCCCCGATGGGCGGGCAGGCAGTGCAGGAAGAGGGCCTGCGGGCCTGCGGCCTCCATGAGGTCCTCGTCGACCCGGAAGGCCTCGAAGTCCTTGTGACGGCGGGCCGACTCGGCCTCCTGCCCCATCGACGTCCACACGTCGGTGTAGACGGCGTCCACGCCGGCCACCGCCTCGGCAACCCGATCGGTCTCGGTGAACAAGACGCCAGCCGCCGCCAACCGGTCCCGGTCCACAGCGGGTAGCCGGTAGTCCGGAGGGCCGGCGAACCGGACCTCGACGCCCAGCATCCCGCAGGCCAGGGCCAGCGACCGGAAGACGTTGTTGCCGTCACCCACGTAGGCAATGGATCGCCCGGCCAACGTCTCCGAGGATCCCCCGCCGAGTTCGTCGGTCAGGGTCAGGACGTCGGCCAGCGCCTGGAGCGGATGGGCGGCGTCGGACAACATGTTGACCACTGGGACCACGTCCTGGCCAGCCATTCGCTCGACGGTCACGTGGTCAAACACCCGGGCACCGATGCAGGCGTGGTACGACGCCAGGGTCCGGGTTACGTCCTCCACCGACTCCCGCACATCCATCCCCACCTCGGCGGCCTGGATGCAGACGGGGTGGCCACCCAGTTGGAAGACAGCCATCTCCATGGAGTTCCGGGTCCGGGCCGACGGCTTCTCGAACACCAGCGCCATGCCTTTTCCAGCCAGCACCTGAGGTGGATCCAGATCGGCAGCAAGGGCCAGAACCCGGTGGAGCTCGTCCACGCTCAGATCGTCGATTTCCAGCAGATGCCGCATCACGAATGCCCTCCGGATTCAGTGGTCCCATCGTCGAAGGCGGAGCCATCAGCCAACACACCGGCCAAGATCCCCACGCCCTCGACCAGTTCATCGCTTGAGATGGTCATCGGCGGGGCCAGCCGCAACGCCGTCGGAGTCACCCCGTTGACGACCAACCCTGCGGCCAGACATGCACGGGCCACCTCGCCGGCCGTTCGTCCCACGAGAGCCGCCGGATCCAGTTCGACACCCAGCAGCAGGCCGAGGCCCCGGACCGATGACACTCCGGGGATCGCCTCGAGTAGGACGGTGAGTTCCGCACCCCGCTCGCGGGCCTTCCGGGGGGCGTCCATCTCCTCCATGATCCGGAGGACCTCGCGTGCACCAGCGGCCGCCAGGGGCTGACCGGCGAAGGTCGACCCGTGGTCACCGGGCCCGAAGGCGGCCGCCACGTCGGCGGTGGCCCACACAGCGCCGATCGGCACCCCGTTGCCCAGTCCCTTGGCCATGGTCACCACGTCGGGGACGATGCCCGCATGTTGGAAGCCGAACCATTCGCCCGTGCGACCGAGGCCTGTCTGGACCTCGTCAATGATCAGCAGCATCCCCCGTTCGTCACACAGCCGCCGGACGCCCTGCAGGAAGGCCGTGTCGGCCGGGTTGACCCCGCCTTCGCCCTGCAGCGGCTCGAGCAGGATGGCCCCCACCTCGGGCGCCAGGGCGGCCTCGACGGCCGCCAGATCGTTCCACGCGGCGTGTCGGAACCCCTCGGGGATCGGCTGGAAGGGCTCATGCTTCTCGGGCTGGCCGGTAGCCGCCAGGGTGGCCATCGTCCGGCCGTGGAACGACCGGAAGGCGGCCACCACACCGTGACGTCCCCGACCGTGGAACTTCCGGGCCAGCTTCAGGGCGGCCTCGTTGGCCTCGGCACCCGAGTTCTGGAACAGGATCCGACCGGACCCACCGGCTGGATTGGCTTCTGAACCAGTACCTGACCGGATCAACCGGTCGAGCCGCTCGGCTACCTCCAACTGGGGTTCGGTGATGAAGAGGTTGGACACGTGCAGCAGCGTCGAGGCCTGATCAGCCAGAGCGGCGGCCACCCGGGGATGGGCATGGCCTAGACCGGTCACCGCCAGCCCACACAGGAAGTCGAGGTACCGGTTGCCGGCATCGTCGAACAATTCGGTGCCCGAACCCCGTACGAAGGTGACCGGTGGGACGCCGTAGTTGCCCATGAGCACGTCAGACCACCGCTCAGTGGGAGTGGCGGTCATGATCCGTCCACCCCGTCATCAGGGACGCCCACGCCATGACCGTCGGCCGCCACCCCGCCATCCGGCAGGACCATGGTGCCGATTCCCAGGTCGGTGAAGAGTTCAAGCAGCACCACATGGGGGATCCGACCGTCAACCATGTGGGCCGAGCCCACACCGGCTTCCACGGCGTCCACGCACGCCTGCACCTTGGGGATCATTCCCCCGCTGATCGTGCCGTCCGCGGTCAAGGCAGCCAGACCGGTGATGTCGACTCGAGAAATCCTCGACGATGGGTCGTCCACATTGGCTAGCAGGCCCTCCACGTCGGTCAGGTAGAGGATCCGTTCTGCGCCCAGCGCACCGGCCAGGGCAGCGGCCACCGTGTCGGCATTGATGTTGTAGGCCTGCCCGGTCAAGTCGGCGCCGATGGTCGAAACCACCGGGATCAGGTCCTCAGCCAGCAGCCGTTCGATGATGGCCGGGTTGACCGACTCGACGTCGCCGACGAAACCCAGTTCCGGGTTGCGGGCCGATGCCCGGATAAGCCCGGCGTCCTCGCCCGACAGTCCGACGGCCATCGAACCATGTCGGTTAATGCTGGACACGATGTCCCGATTGACCTTGCCGACCAGCACCATCCGGGCCACGTCGAGGGTCTCGGCATCGGTGACCCGCAGACCCTCCCGGAACTCGGACTTGATCCCCAGCCGATCCATGAGGGCCCCGATCTGGGGGCCACCGCCGTGGACGACCACAGGCCGGATCCCCACCGAGTGCATGAGGACGACGTCCTCGGCGAACCGGGCTGCCAGGTTCTCGTCGACCATGGCGCTTCCGCCGAACTTGACCACGATGATCGAGCCGGCGAACCGTTGGATGTAGGGCAGTGTCTCGATGAGCACCGCGGCGCGGCGTTCCGGCGAGAAGTCGCTAGTCGAACTGTCGCCAGATGGGTTGCCGGGAATGGGTTCGGTGCTCATGAGGTCCGCATGTTCTCGTCGATGTAGGCGTGGGACAGGTCGGTGGTGACGATCCACGCGGCGCCGTCACCCTGGCCGAGGTCAACGTCGAGGTCGATCCGACGCCCGGCCATGTGGGCGGTCAGGGCATCGGCATCGACGGGCTGCACGGCCTCGTCGGCATACACCACCTGTCCGCCGTAGGAGATCGAGATGGTGGCCGGATCAAAGGAGATGCCCGCTGCGCCCATCTCCGCGGCAATGCGTCCCCAGTAGGGGTCCTCGCCGTACCAGGAGCACTTCACCAGCTGGCAGTTGGCGGTGTCCCGGGCCCCTTTGGCCGCCTCGGCGGCGGTGGCTGCTCCGGTCACCGTCAGGAACACTGTCTTGGTCGACCCTTCGGCATCGTCGGCCATCTGGATGGCCAGATCCCGGCAGGCGTCGGACAGGGCCAGCCCCAACGTCTCGGCGTCGACCGGTCCTGCGGCACCGGACGCCAGCAGCAGCACGGTGTCGTTGGTGGACTCGGCACCGTCGACGGTCAGACAGTTGAACGACACACCGACGGCGGCCCGTAAGAGCTCGGTTGCCGTACCCGCATCAACCTCTGCGTCGGTGGTCAACACGGCCAGCATGGTGGCCATGTTGGGCTCGAGCATGGCTGCCCCCTTGGCCACCCCGCCAACGGTGAAGGTGGCGCCGCCGGTCGTGGTTCCCGTGATCACCGTGGTCTTGGGAACGGTGTCGGTCGTCATCATGGCCCGGGCCGCCGACGGGCCACCCTCGTCGTTCATGGCGCCCGCCACGACGGAGATGGCCGGGGCGATGGCCTCCATCGGCAACGGATAGCCGATCCAGCCTGTCGAACAGACCAGGACCTCGTCAGCAGCACAGCCGACGGATTCAGCCGTCAACGCACACATGGTCTCGGCATTGGACCGCCCGGACTCACCGGTCGCTGCGTTGGCGTTTCCGCTGTTGAGCACGACCGCGGCGGCCTGACCACCGGTGGCGGACAAATGGTCCCGGCAAACGAGTACCGGCGGTGCGGTCATGAGGTTTGAGGTGAACACGCCCGCTGCGGTGACCGCCACACCATCGGCAGTGGCCACCATGGCCAGGTCGTCGGCGCCGGACGGCTTCACGCCACAGGCCATGCCGGCGGCTATGAAGCCCGGGACCGAGGTGACGCTCACGGGTACACCCCGATGGCCGACAGGCCAGTGGTCTCGTCGAGTCCCAGAACGGCGTTGGCGCACTGCACGGCCTGACCGGAGGCGCCCTTGACCAGGTTGTCGATGGCACAGAGCACCACCACCCAGCCGGTCCTGGGATCCACCCGGGCGGTCAGGTGGGCGGCGTTGGATCCGAGTGTGGCCTTGGTGGACGGCGACCGTTCAGAGACGACCACGAACGGTTCACCGGTGTAGGCGTCCGACAGCAGGCCGAGTGCACTGGCAGTGTCCAGTGTGGGGTCGGTCGGGCGGGCGTAACACGTGGCCAGGACTCCCCGGTTCATGGGAACGAGGTGGGGGGTGAACAACACCGACACGTCACCGGCCTGTGACAGTGACGCACCGTCGGCCGCCGTGCCGAGGACCTGCTCGATCTCCGGCGTGTGACGGTGTCCGAGACCCGAACCGCCCGGAGTACCGGGCAACCCGTAGGCCGTGACGTCCTCGTCGGCCGCACAGAAGGTGGTGTTGGGTTTCGGGGGCCGGCCCGCTCCGGACAAGCCGCTGGCTGCGTCGACCACGATCCCGGACGGCTTGATGGCGCCCGCCCGCAGCAACGGCGCCAGACCGAGGGTGGATGCGGTGGGGTAGCACCCGGCGGCGGCCACCAGTCCAGCATCGGCGAGGCCGGGCCGGAACAACTCGGGCAACCCGTAGGCAGCGTCGGCCAGGAGGTCGGGCACCTCATGGTCCTCGCCGTACCAGGTTGGATAGAGACCCTCATCCCGGAGCCGGAAGTCGGCGGCTAGGTCCACCACATGGCCCACCCGGTCGAGGAGCTCGGGCACCAGAGCCTGGGAAGCCCCGTGTGGCAGGCCGAGGAAGGCGATGTCGCATCCGTCAGCGGCGGCCAGATCGGCCGGGGCGTAGGTCAGGTCGGGATATGCGGCAGCGAGGCTCGGATACAGATCGGCAACTGCCGTGCCCGCCTGGGAGTCGCCGGTGGCCACCACGACCTCAAAGGTCGGATGCGCTGCGCAGAGCCGAAGCAGCTCAGCACCGGTGAAACCCGACGCGCCGATGACGGCGACGCGATGTGAACCAGTGGCCATGAGAGCATCATGCCCATTCCTGCATAGAAATACAACATTTCCATGCAGACTTTCGAATATTCGCTGGTCAGCACATGCCTCAGAGGACCAGCGTAGCTACCACCTTGCCCACGACATTGCGGTCGTAGATGTCCTGAAGGGCCCGCGACGCCTGTTCGAAGGCATAGGGCGGGTGGAGTAGCGGATCCACGGCGCCCTCGTCGACCAGCGCCATGACCGCTGCGACCTGGCTGGGCAGCGACTCGGGATCACGGGCCAACGACGCGCCCCAGTGGACGCCGACAACCGAGTAGTTCTTGAGCAACACGTGGTTGGTGGCCAACTTCGGGATGCCAGCCACAAAGCCGACCACCAGGAGGCGGCCATTCCAAGCCATACACCGCCGGACCTGCTGGAACGTTTCGCCGCCCACCGGGTCGTAGGCCACGTCCACGCCCTTCCCGTCGGTGAGCTCACGTACACGCTCCACCAGGTCGTCGACCTCGCGGTGGTCGATGACCGCGTCGGCTCCTAGGGACTCACATGCCGCCACCTTGTCGGGTCCGCCGGCCACCGCGATCACTCGGGCACCAGCAGCCAGCCCCAGCTGGATTGCCGCCGACCCCACACCACCCGACGCCCCCGTGACTAGCAGCGTCTCGCCGGCCGCCAGATGGGCCCGATCGTGCAGGGCGAACCACGTAGTGCAGTAGTTCATCGGAATAGCCGCCGCCTTGGCCGACGAAAGCCCCTCGGGCACCTCGAAGGACTGGGAAGCCGGAAGCTCGATCTGCTCGGCCAATCCACCACCTAGGGCCACCACCCGGCGGCCGATCAGGTCGCTGGACACCCCCTCACCCACTGAGGCCACCGTGCCCGCCGTCTCGCTGCCTGGCACAAACGGAAGAGGTGGTTTCACCTGGTATTCACCCCTCACCTGCAGGACGTCAGGGAAGGCCAACCCCACCGCCTCGGTGTTCACCACCAGTCGACCGGGTCCCGGAACAGGAGGGTCGACCTCGTCCAGGACCATGCGGTCGATCGGATCACCCAGCTCGTGTACCTGCCATGCGCGCATGGCAGCGACCGTACCGCCGGGGCGGGATTTGCTCCTAGCCGCGCAGGGTGGCGGACAGGTTCGACTGGACGGCATCAATGCACGCCGTACGAACCGCAGCCACCTCGGCATCGGTGAGCGTCCGGTCGTCGGCCTGAAAACGCAGCGTGAAGGCCAGACTTCGCCGGCCGTCGGCCACCGGTGCTCCACGGAACACGTCGAACAGCGACAGATCGGCCAGCAGATGACCGGCCGCCGCGGTCAGGCACGAACCCACGGCTGACGCCGGCGTTCCCTCGTCTACCTCGAACGCCAGGTCGATGTCCGACGACGGATAGCGACTCACCCGGCGATACGGCCTCTGCCCATGGGGCAGATCCAGAAGGGTCTCGAGATCGACCTCCAACCAGCCCACCCGGTCGGCAATGTCGTACGCAGCCAGCGCCCCGGGGTCAACCTCACCCACATGGCCGACCACCACGGTTCCCGACAACGGGTCGTCCACCTCGATGCGGGCCGTACGGGTCGGGTGCAGGCCAGCCGGACCGTCGGCCACCAGCTGATAGTGACGGGCGTCAAGGGCGTCGGCCAAGGCCGACCAGACAGCCACTGCCTCACCGGCGTCGCGCCCACCCAGGGCCACGGCCAGGTGTTCCCGTTCGTCGGGCAGGCGTGACACCTCGCCATCCACCGGTGCCGGCGTCCGGTACACGTGGCCGATCTCGAACAGGCCCAGTCCGTGCAGGCGATGGGAGGCGTTGTAGGTCAGCGTCTTGAGGATGCCGGGCCGCAACGAGGCCCGCATGACCGATTCCTCAGCCACCAGCGGGTTGGTCACCGTGATCCCGTCAGCGGGCAGGCCGGCCCGCTCCAGGTCGCCGGGGGCCAGGAAGGGCACCGGCATGACCTCGTCAAGCCCCAGGCCCACCATGGCGTCACGGATCCGGCGGCGGTCATGCTGGTATGGGGTCAGAGCTCCAGTGATCGTGGAGCGGGGCAACGTCCGGGCAATGCGCTCGTATCCATGGAGGCGGGCCACCTCCTCGACCACGTCGATCTCCGTGGCGCTGTCCGGACGAAAGCTCGGCACCGTCACGTCCAGGTCGTCGCCGACCGGCGTGTTTGTGAACTCGATGGAGGTCAGGAGGTCCGCCATCTCGTCACGGGTCAGATCAGTTCCCAGGAGGGCGTTCACCCTGCTAGTCCGAACCCGGACCGGCGACCGGTCGGGCAGGTTTCCGCGGACGTCCACGACCCCGGGGGCCAACGTGGCGCCGGCGTCGGCCAGTGGTGCGGCGAATCGGCGCATCGCCCGCTCGGCCACCGCGGGGTCGC
>JAAZZG010000018.1 GCA_014237715.1 Acidimicrobiales bacterium | reverse complement strand
GGCGGGACATGTTGTTCAGGAACTTATGGCCGGGAACTCACCGGCATGGGCCACCCGGGCACCGATGGTGCGTCGGAGCATGCCCTCGGCCCGTCGAGTCACCATCACCGTGATGATTGTCCCAACGAGGACGCCGATCACGACGGCGACGGGCAGCGGGAGGCCGATCAGGGCGACCACGACTATCAGGCAGAGGCTGACGAGCAGGGCGGGGACGAGGATCGGGTGGCGTAGCAGCGACATGGGCGGACGGTGGCTTCGATTGGTTCGGGGGCGGGACATGTTGTTCAGGAACTTATGGCCGGACTAGCGAAGGTCAACACGGACCAGATGACCGACCCGCATGTTACGCGCCGGCCACCGAGGAATAGGCCTCTAGGTACTTGTCGGCCAGCCGATGCATCGAGAACTCCTCTGCTCGCTCCCGCCCGCTGACCACCAACCGGGTGGCGAGGGTCGGCTCCGCGAGGACCTTGGCGATGGCCGCGCCGAGCGCCTCGGCATCGCCTGCGGGGACCAGCAGCGCATCGTCACCACCACGCGCCACCTTGGCGTAGCCCGGAATGTCGCTGGCTACCACCGGGGTCTCACATGCCATCCCCTCGAGCAGCACCACGCCGAAGGATTCGCCACGCAGCGACGGCGCGCAGAAGACGTCCGCCCCGCGGATCCTCGCCGTTCGCTCTTCGTCGGAGATCCGGCCCAGCCACTGGACCCTGGCGTCGCCGGCCACCCGGGCTCGGAGCTCGTCGGTATCCGGACCGTCGCCGGCCACCCAGAGACGAACGTCGGCGCCCAAACCGGCCATGGCGTCCAGCAATACCGCCAGGCCCTTGCGGGGCTCGTGACGACCGATGAAGAAGACGGTAGGGCCTTCGGTGGGCCACGGAGCGACCTCCCGGCTCCGACGGACTTCCACCCCGTTGAACAGGACCTCGTAATCCCCGCCCAGTGAGTCCCGAGCCATGGCGGCCGCATCATCAGATACGGCGAACACCCGGTCCATTCGCCTGCTGAGCCAACGGACAGGGCGGTTCAGGAGGTCGTAGGCGAGGCTCCCGCCTGCGGCGTGGAATGTGCCCACCATGGGCGACTGGGCCAGAAAGAGGGCAGTGGTGGTCGGCCCGGGGGCCAACGGCTCGTGTAGGTGGAGCACGTCGAACTCCTCGTCACGCAGTGCTCGGATGGTGCGAAGCGCACACGACACGTCCGGGGCGATGGGAGCCATCGAACCGTTGGCCGCCGTGGGGAGACTGTCCCCCAGCGGGGTGACTCCGGCGTCGGGGGGCGGACCGTCGCAGGGGCCCAGCACACGGGTGAGATGGCCTGCGGATCGCAGCACCCGGGCCAGGCCCAGGACCTGCCCCTGGACTCCTCCGGGCACCGTCAGGCTGTACGGGCAGATCAGGCCGATCCGCATGTCGATTCCTTCCGATCTGATGGCCAGTTGGGTTGCAGGAGGTGCCACTGCTCGGGCTCGGCGGCGATCAGTACCTCCAGTTCGGCGGCCAGCGCCCGGGTCACCCGGGCCACATCGTCACGTAGTCGACCTTCACGTTGGGCCGCTACCGGTGGGCGAACCACGCCGTGGCACCCGCCCGGGTGGTCGTAGATGGCAATGGGCAACAGGACGGCCCCGGTACGCAGCGCCAGGGTGGCCGGACCGGCGGGCAGCATCGTGACCTCGCCGAAGAACTCGACCTCCACACCCGCGCCACCGACATGCCGGTCACTGGGCAGGCACACCGCCCGGTTCTCGCGGAGCATGGCCATGGTCTCGGTGCCAGCACCCGGGCCGAGGCCCACCACCTTCATCCCAAGGGACGCCCGGAAGCTCCGGTACCAGTCGAAGAGCTCCGGCGGCTCGAGCGACTCGACCACGCACCCCACGGGAACGCCGTGGTGGAGGGTCAACCAGTGGGCAGCCCACTCCCAGCTGCCGAGATGTGGCATGGCCATGATGACGCCGTTACCAGCCTCGAGCCCCTCGGCGATCCGCTCGTAGCCCTCCTCGGTGAAGCCGGACACAATCTCCTCGGAGCTCATTGACGGCAGCCGGAAACTCTGGAGGTAGTAGTCGGCGTAGGAGGCGAACACCAGGTCCACTGATCGCCGCAGTTGGCGGCCGGTCAGTTCCGGCCCACGAACCCGACGCAGGTTGCGTTCAACGAGTCGACGACGGTCCCTGTCGAGGTAGCCGGCGATACGACCCACCGTCCGGGCAACGGGCAACGAGATGGCCGGGGGGACCACGCGTGCGGCCACCGAGGCAAGTCGGAAGGCATGGACGATTCCCCGGGTCATGAGCAACCGGAAGGTGGAGGCGTCAGTGGCGATTCGGCCGGGTGGGGGCGCCGTGACGTCGACGACGCTCCATCCGCAGCTGCCGGCGCCGGCCAGGCCGGCCGCCTGCGGGGAGCTCCCGGTCTGCGGTGGCCTGACGCCACACCTTCACGAACCGCTGCACAGCGGTGACCAGGCTGAGCACCAGCATCACCCAGAGCACGGGAACGAGGATCTCGAAGAAAAGCAGACCGAAGGCCAGGACGATGAACCGCTCGGCGCGCTCCATAAGCCCGCCCTTGGCGTCGTAGCCCAGCGACTCGGCCTTGGCCCGCTGGTAGGAGATGAACATGGCCGTGGCCATGATGGCCACCGGCAACATCATCATCCGGTCGGTGCGAACGGTGGCCAGATGCCACGCCACACCACCGAAGAGGAGGGCGTCGGTGAGCCGGTCGGCCACGGAATCGAAGTAGGCGCCGCGGGATGACGCCGTTCCTGCGGCCTTGGCCACTGCCCCATCGAGTGCATCGGGTACGCCGGTCAGCACCAGCAGCATGAATCCGAGACGCAAGTTGCCCATGCCAATGGCCACCGAGGCCCCGGACGCCATGACGATGCCGATGACCGTGACGACGTCCGCTGAGATCCCGGCCCGTTGCAGGCTCTGACCAATGGGCGTGAGACCGCGATCCACCACGGTGCGCCAATTGCCATCCAGCATGATGGTTGCTCCTGTTGGACCCGGCGGGTCCCAGACCTCGGCAGGTTACCGGAGTCACGGTCGACCCTCGGGGTACCGGCGGACTTCCGAGCATGACGGACCGGCCACCACATCGGGTTCGGTGCCGGATCAGGACCAGTCTTCGGGATTGTCCTCGACGTGGGTGGCGACCATCTCGCCGTCGATGCCGTCGACGAATACCAGGCCTCGACGCTCGGGCGGCGATTCGTTCGAATACACGAGAACCCGCCAGGTTGGACGACTCCGTAAGCCGCGCCAGGCCATCTGGGCCGATGCGTGACCAACGGGGAAGCCCACGGCCCGCACCGCGGCCACCAGCGCATCAGCCTCGTCGATCTTGAGGCTCCAACCGGCCTGCAGGTGATACAGGCCCACCAGGCTGAGACCGATGGCTCCGGCGACCAGTCCTCCATCGACCAGCGGCGAGCCTTCAGCCAGCGTGGCAACGCCAACGGTGACCGCAGCCAACACCAGGTAGATGAACCCGGGAATCCGTCGCCGGTCGTTGTCGGGGAATACGTAGGGCCCGACCAGCCCGGCGCCACGTGCGTCTAGGTCGTCGGGAAGTGCGTCGCGGACGTCACCGTCGACGGGCACGGGTTTCTCCTCGACGGGTTCGGAGGTCTCGTTCACGGAGAGGGAATCTACCGGGGTCCGCGGCGCTGCTAACTGGAATGCAGGTAGCTGGAATGCAGGTAGCTGGAATGCAGGTGTTCGACCGCGTCCATCAGCGTGTCGAGGTTCGCAACCATGTCTCCCGTGCCGTCCACATGCAGGTCGGCGTGTATGGCACTCGGCCCCACAAACGCTTCGTGCATGGGCGCCACGGTCGCCTCGAACTGGGACTGCACCATGGCCGCTGTTCGCCCACGCTCACGCACGTCTCGATCCATGCGACGGGCCAGCCGGACCTCGGCCGGCGCATCCACGAAGACCGCCAGATCGAGACGCCGCCGGAGTTCCGGCACAGCCAGGACCAGGATCCCGTCGACCACCACTACAGGGCGAGGCTCCACCCGTCGGGTCCGCCCCGTCCGGGTGTGGCTGGCGAAGTCGTAGATCGGCACGTCAACCGCCCGACCGGCCAGCAGGCCGTCGAGATGGTCGACCAGCAACGCCTCGTCCAACGAGTCCGGATGGTCGTAGTTGACGACGGCCCTCCGCTCGACCGGTAGGTGGGCGAGGTCGTGGTAGTACTCGTCGAACCACAGCACCGACGCGTCGTCGCCGAGGCGGGACGCGAGGCCGTTGACCAGCGTGGTCTTCCCCGCTCCACTACCTCCGGCCAGGCCCAGCACTGCGCTCCGCACGGGGGTCAAGCCTAGGTGGACCGGCCCGATACGGCCAACGGCCCGACACCTGGAGGCATCCCGCCAACTGGTGGGCGGCTCAGTACTTGTAGTGGGCGGGCTTGAACGGGCCGTCGACCGGCACGCCGAGATAGCCGGCCTGATCATCGGACAGCTCGGTCAGGCGCACGCCGAGGGAGTCGAGGTGGAGTCGTGCCACCTTCTCGTCGAGTTCCTTTGGCAGCGTGACCACGTCGGTTCCGTAGGCCTCGGCCCTGGCGTGAAGTTCCATCTGGGCCAGGACCTGGTTCGAGAAGCTGGCCGACATCACGAAGCTGGGGTGGCCCGTCGCGTTGCCCAGATTCAGGAGGCGACCCTCGGACAGCATGATCACCGAGTGTCCGTCCGGGAAGACGAACTCGTCGACCTGGGGCTTGATGTTGATGCGCTGGACATCAGACATACGGGCTAGACCGGCCATGTCGATCTCGTTGTCGAAGTGGCCGATGTTGCCGACGATGGCCTGGTGCTTCATTTTGCCCATGTGTGCCGCGGTGACAATGTCCTTGCAACCGGTGGCCGTAATGAAGATGTCGGCCTCGTTGAGCACACGCTCCAGCGTGTTGACCTCGTAGCCCTGCATGACAGCCTGCAGCGCGCAGATTGGGTCGACCTCGGTCACGATGACCCGGGCGCCCTGACCACGCAGGGACTCAGCGCAGCCCTTGCCCACGTCGCCGAAGCCGCACACCACGGCGGTCTTGCCGCCGATCATCACGTCTGTACCCCGGTTGATCCCGTCGATCAGAGAGTGGCGGCAGCCGTAGAGATTGTCGAACTTGGATTTGGTGACGGCGTCGTTGACGTTGATAGCCGGGAAGCGCAGCTCGCCCGCCTCCTTCATCTGGTACAGCCGGTGCACGCCGGTGGTCGTCTCCTCAGACACTCCTCGGATGCCCGCGGCGATCCGGGTCCAACGCTGCGGATCGTCAGCCAGCGAGGCGGTCAGCGTGGCGATGATCACCTGCCACTCTTCCGGGTCGTCTTCGCTGGCCGGCGGTACCGCACCAGCCGCCTCGTACTCGGCACCCTTGTGGACGATCATGGTGGCGTCACCCCCGTCGTCGAGGATCAAGTTGGGGCCTTCACCGTCGGGCCATTCGAGGATCTGCTGGGTGGCCCACCAGTACTCCTCGAGGGTCTCGCCCTTCCAGGCGAACACCGGCACGCCGCGCAGGTCGTCCGGCGAGCCGTCGGGGCCACAGACCACGGCGGCCGCCGCGTGGTCCTGAGTGGAGAAGATGTTGCAGCTGGCCCAGCGCACCTCGGCACCGAGGATCACCAGGGTTTCGACGAGCACCGCGGTCTGGATCGTCATGTGGAGCGATCCGGTGATGCGGGCGCCGGCCAGCGGCTGGGCATCTGCGAACTCGGCACGCAGGGCCATCAGGCCGGGCATCTCGTGTTCGGCCAGACGGATCTCGTTGCGGCCGAACTCGTTGAGTGAGAGGTCGGCGACACGGTGGTCGTCTGCGAGGGAAGGGGTGGACGCGGTCATGTCGGCTCCCTGACACGCGAGGTGCCATGTGATCGGATCCACCCACCGGTCGGGGCCAGCCCGGACGATGAGGAGATCGGGTTTCTGGACGAAGCCGGGCTGGGGTCTTCTGACGCCAATTCAGGCAGCCACGGTATTTGCAGGCTACCGGACACCACCGGATGAATCGGCGAGATGTTCCCCGCCAGATTCACCTGTTCGTGGCACCGCTCAACTCTCCCCCACGGTCACCCGGTGGACGGTGCCGTCCACCCGCATCCGGGCCGGACCGTCATCCAACCCGATCCAGGCCGCCTCGCCGCTCCCGACGACCAGATCGGGACCGTCGCCCGCCGTACCGATCAGCGCCGTGCCCTGCGTGCAGATCACCAGTTCGGGGCCACGACGGTCGGACAGGTCAATATCGATCCCATCACCGGTCAGCCGCCACAAAGCGGCGCCAACCTCGCTGATCTGGTCCTCCGTCTGGCCGGCCGCGTACCGGTGGACCGGGCCGGTTGGTGACTCCACGACGTCGACCCGGTCGGCGCGGAGCACTTCGGCGAGAGCGGTCGGGTCCACGTGCTTGCTGGTTAGTCCGGCCCGGACCACGTCGTCGGAGACGGCCATGACCTCGACAGCCAGTCCCGAGAGGTGGGCGTGCAGGACGCCGGGAGCCACGAACAGGGCATCACCGTCGGCCAGCACCAGATGGCGAAGCAGCGGGACGAGCAACAGTGCCGGATCTCCCGGATGCAGCTCGGCCAGCCGGAGAACCATCTCGGCGGCAGGGCGGTGCTCCTCACTGGACGGCGCACTGGTAGCGATCCGGTGGGCGGCCGAGAGAAGGTCCGCCAGGTCGTCGGGCGTGGACGCCAGGACGGTAGCCACAACGGTTGGCCAGTCGACCCGTCGGACGGCGTCGACGACCGGTTCCGGTAGCCCCAGTACCGTCCCCGCGGCCACTGCCTCGTCGACCGGTCGGAACCCGCAGAGGGTCTCGAACCGTCCGATGGCACACACCATCTCCGGTTTGGCACAGGCGTCGGGAAAGCACCGCTGCGGATCTTCGGTCGCCAGTCCGGCTTCGTCCTCTCGCCGGTGTCCGACTACAGCCGCCTGTTGATCGGGATGGGCCTGGAGAGAGAGCGGTCGGTCAACGGCCAGCACCTTGGCCAGGAACGGCATCTCGTCCACCGTCACGTCACGACCGTCGGTGCGGAAGGTCGAGGGACCGGACGGGTGGGCGCCGAACCACAACTCGGCCTCCGGCACACCACTGGGAGCGACGCCGCGCAGGTCGGCCAACGCTGTGGTGGATCCCCAGTCATAGGACCGGATCACACCGTCGAGCAGGTCCATGGGTCGTGTCCGAACAGGCCGTAAAGAAGAGGGCGTGCAGACGGGGCCGGGTCGTGACCGGGGCGGTCAGTCCCCGAAGGTCGGCTGGATGCCCTCGGCGGCCGCCAGAGCGGTGAGCCGGTCGTGCTCGGCGTCGTCGACCTGTTCGGCCTCGTCGACCAGCATCACCGGGATGCCGTCCCGTACCGCGTACCGGCGCCGCAGCCGGGGGTTGTACAACGTGTCCTCGTCGGCGAACCAGAGAAGCGGGCCCTTGTCCTCCGGGCAGGCGAGGATCTCCAAGAGCTTCGGATCGAGCGTCATTTCATCAGGCCAGACATCATTGCCTCAGGCTATTGGTCGCGACAGCGGTGACACCCGCCCGGCGACTGTTGGGGGTTCCGTTCACCGGGATGGCGCTAGGCGAACAGGCTTCGGACTTCGTCGACGCGGGCCGCGCACTCCTCCGCGTCGGCCGCCTCAACGTTGAGACGCAGTAGCGGCTCGGTGTTGGACGGTCGCAGGTTGAACCACCAGTCGCCGAAGTCGACGGTCAGCCCGTCGAGGCGGTCCTGGTCAGCCTCGGGTGCCTCGGTGCGGTAGTGGGCGGCCACTCGTTCGACGACCTCCCTTGGGTCATCTACCTCGGTGTTGCGCTCGCCGGATGCCGCATACCTCTCCAGGGGCGCGACCAGGTCGCTTATCGGTCCGTCGTGGGTCGAGAGGGCCTCGAGGACGACAAGGACGGCAATGATTCCGCTGTCGGCCCGGAAGTTGTCGCGGAAGTAGTAGTGCCCGGAGTGTTCGCCGGCGAAGGCCGCCCCCTCGGTGGCCATGGCCTGCTTGATGAGCGAGTGGCCGACCCGGGTTCGTAGGGCGACCCCTCCCTCCTCGGCCACCACCTCGGGCACGGCCTTCGAGCAGATGAGGTTGTGGAGGATGGTCGCACCGGGTTCACGCCGTAGGACTCCCCGGGCCACCAGTGCGGTGGTCGTCGACCCCGAGATCGGGCGGGCCTGCTCGTCGACCAGGAAGACCCGGTCGGCGTCACCGTCGAAGGCCAGCCCCAGATCGGCGCCGGTGGCCAGCACCCGGGCCTGGAGGTCGCGGAGGTTCTCCGGCTGGATCGGATCGGCCGGATGGTTGGGAAAGGTCCCGTCCAGTTCCGGATAGAGGTGGTCCACCGTGAACGGGAGGCCGTCGAACACCGCTGGAACGACCAGACCTCCCATGCCGTTAGCCGTATCGACCACCAGACGTAGCGGTCGTAGTGCCGAGAGGTCGGCGAACGACCGCACATGGTCGGCGAAGACGTCCAGCAGGTCCAGGGCGCGGACGCTGCCCGGCGGGCCACCCGTCGGTTCACCTCGTGGAGTTCCGACCAGGACGTCGGCCTCCACCTCGTTCAGGCCGTTGTCGTAGCCCAGCGGGGCGGCGCCCGAGAGGCAGCACTTCATGCCGTTGTAGCCGGCCGGATTGTGGCTGGCTGTGAGCATCACAGCGGGCGACGAGAGATGGCCTGACGCAAAGTAGACGAGGTCGGTGGATGCCAGGCCCACATCGACCACGTCGAGGCCCTCGCTAGTGATCCCCTGGATGAGGGCCGCTCCCAGGGACACACCGCTGGGACGCATGTCGCGGCCCACGACGACCTGGGTGCTCTCGGGCTCCCGACGTCGGACCAGGTTGGCGAACCCCCGGCCGATGGCCTCGGCCACCGACTCGTCCCACTCCTCAGGCACCCGCCCACGAATGTCATATGCCTTGAAAATAGGGGCCTTGGGAAGTCTGGTCTTGTTGCCCGGCACTCGGAAGGTCGGCGCCTCGGGGTAGTCGCCGCGTCGGGCCCGTTGGCGGACGCGGACGAGGTCGGCCACCAGGCGCAAGCCTTCCCGGACCGCCCGGACGGTGGACCGCTCCGAGTTCTCGACCTCCACGGGCACTTCGGCCAGGCTGAGGCGCCACCGCTCGGCCAGGTGGAACAACTCGACGTCGAAGGCGAAGCCACCCAGCACCGACGCCTCGAAGAGCGGCTGGGCGACGTCGGCCCGGAAGGCCTTGAGCCCACACTGCGTGTCGCGGTACTGGCCCAGCAGCAACGCGTGGGTGGTCAGGTTCACCAACCGGCCACCCACCTCGCGAAGGCGACCGGCCCGCACCAACGTGGTGGTGTCGGTGTGTCGCCGGCTGCCCACCACGAGGTCGTATCCCTCCTCGACCCGAGCCACCAGTGCCGCAGCCTGGGCGGGCCCGTATGCCAGATCGGCATCGGTGAACACCACGGTTCGACCCGATGCCACAGCGACCCCAGCCCTCACCGCTGCGCCCTTGCCCCGGTTGCGATCCAACCGGACCACTCGATCTGCTCCGGCCGCCTCTGCAACCGTCGCGGTGTCGTCCGGCGATCCGTCGTCGACCACCACCACCTCGATGTCATCGACCACTACCTCGGTCTGACCATCGGCCTCGGCGAGCGCTACGGCCAGCTCGGTTCGCACCCGGGCGACCGTCTCGGCAATCCGGTCGGACTCTCGGTAGGCGGGAAGCACGACGGTCACCCGCACGTCACCATCCGGAGGAGGTCGCTCCGACGGGTGGTCCTGTTCCCGCCGGATCACCCGGAACAGGAACGCCCGGTAGGCCACCGCTCGCACCAGGCCGGCCACCAGTACGGCAACCAACTTGGCCGCAAGATCGATCCGCCAATCTTCGGAGGCGCCGGCGTCGGTTCCGCCCAACAGCGTTCGGCTGGCCATGAGGACGGCGAGATCGACCAGCCCGGCCACCACGACGACCGTCACGAAGACGCGCTTGAGGCGGATCCAGCGGGCGTACGGGTCGTCGCGCAGCGTCACCGACCGGTGCAGCAGGCGGGCCGCCACTGCGGCCAGACCCAGAGCCACGACATCAGCCGACCACGGAGACCAACCAGCTCCCAGTAGGAGGACGGCCAGGCCGACGTCGATCGTCGTTGCCACCAGGCCGACGGCCGCAAACCGACGAAGACGTTCCCTCATGACTCGCCGTGCTCCCCGGCCGCCGGCTCCGACCTCGCCGGTTCCTCCGAGGGCTCGTTGGCTACCCGGCGATCCACCCATCGGTCCAGCCGTCGGTCACCGTCGGGACCAGCGGCCGCCACGTCGAACGTTGCGTTCTCGGGTGTTGCCGATTCAGAAGGAGCGGCCGACCGGCGGGCCAGCGACACCAGGGCCAGTAGTCCGACGAGGGTCAACAGCACCGAGACCACATCGACCGTCGTCCGGCCATAAGTCAGACGGACGTCCTCGGACGTCGGGACCACCACCATCAGGTTCGGCGTGGTCCGCCACGGACCGTCGGCACCCTCCACCTTCCAGTTGGGAAAATAGGACGTGCGGACTAGCACCGGTACGCCGACCCGGTCGACGCGAAATGACACCGAGTCCACCCCGCTCACGACATCGGTGACCTCGACGGCGGGCAGCGACCGACGTTCCGGTTCGGTTCCGGCCTCCACTCGTTGCCACGACCCGGGGCCACCGACCGTCCGCGGAACAGCGGTCGAACCCAACTGGAAGACTTCGACCGACGGATCCAGCCAGCCCTGGTGATCCACGTCGGTGAACACCGCCGGCTCCACGTCGAGGGCCACCACGGCCTCGGCACCCTCCACCTCGAAGATGGTCCACGGCCCGCTGGACGCCTTCTCGACCAGGCCCGGGTGGTCCCGCGCCTCGCGTACGGCCCGCTCCGAGAAGGCCGAGTACCACCGGACGCCGAGTTGGCGGAGGTGGTCCGCACCGGCGTCGAGGTCAAAGCCCCGGTACGGAAGGCCACGCTGGGCTCGCGACGGCCCTACCGAGAGTTCCGACTGGACGAGAAAGTGGTACGGCGTGGTGGTCGAGGCCTCGAAGTAGAGGCCTTCCATGGAACCGATGCAACCGTCGGTCCAGTGAGGCAGGAGCATCAGGGCCATGGGCGTCCCGTACCGCACCAGGTCGCTGCTGTACTCCCACATGAGCCTCCCGCAACCCACCTCGTCAGCCAGGTTCTCCATGGTGGAGGCCAACTCCCGCTGCTCCTCCCAGCCACCACCCGACGAGTCGCCGACCCGGGCCTCGTAGCCCTCGAAGTTCCAGCGGACCCACGCCCGACCGAGGTTCAGTTCGGTCGATTCCATGCCCATCCACCGGTAGGTGTTGCCGTCCATGGACCCACCCGGCATGACCCGCAGGGGAATCCCGAGCAGGATCACCACGGCGAGGAACACGGCGACAGCCCCTCCCCCAGTCACGAGGCGACCCGGCCGTCCGGTGGCCGATCGTCGGACTCCGTCGAGTAGCCGACCAGCGAGGCGTAGCCCCTCCGACAGGGCGACCGCGGCCAGCAGGTAGATGCATAGGTAGTAGGCGGGCAGGATCCGGCCGTTGTAGAGGCGACCCTCCGGCAGGTGCACGAAGGCCAGTCCGAGCAGAATCGCCGAGCCGGCCAGGACGAATCCGAGGCGTCGGCGAAAGGCCACTGACAGAACCAGGCCCACGACGGCCAGCACGATGGCCGGCTGGAGCGGTGGATCATTGCTCAGGAAGTCGGCGGCCAGGTCACCCCGGTCCCAGAGGTACGACCGGAAGCGGGTGAGCTTGTGCCACGCCATGTCGTTGAGGTGGTCCCGACGCCACCAGAACGGGAGGACCCAGAACGCCGCGCAGAGTCCGGCCACCAGGCCGGTGGTCACCAACCACCGCAGGGCCTGTCGACTGGGACGCAGAGTAAAGGCAACCAGCGACGCCACCAGGGCGAAGAACGCCACCAACAGATGGCACAGTCCGGTCAACGCAAGTAGGGCGGCTGCCGGAGCGCGGCCCCGACCGGTCTCCATGCCCCGGACCAGGAGGCCCAGGTACACGAGGCAGGCCGCCATGGCGAGCGCGTAGGCGAATTCGCCCGCCATGGTCGACATCAGGTTCCCGCCCATGATGTTGAACGACTGGTCGAACAGGAACGGGAGGGTGGCCACGGAGGTGAGCGCGGGACCCGGGAACGGGAGTCCGGCCAGTCGACCGGCGGCCCACCCGGCCGCCGGCATGACCACCAGACCGGCCACGGTGACCCACTTGACGGCCATGCCGTAGTGGACCGGCACGACGAGGACCACCAGCGCGGCCAGCAGGCCCAGCCGTACCGGCCAGCCCGGCAGGCGGTGTCGGTGCACCACCACCCCGGCGGCCAGCAGGACGGGCAGCACCACGGCCAGCAACGGGGTGGCCAACCCCACGTCGACGGCCACCACCAGCAGCATCGGAACCACCATGTAGAAGTGGTAGGCGGGGAATCCGGCGTACCAGTCCGGTGTCCATCCGGTCAGGCGAAACCGGGGCAGCAACTCGTCGCGGAGGAACGCCGGCCCCCACACGTGGGCGCCGAGGTCACCGCCGGTGGGGGTTGAGCGGGTGAACAGTACGCCGTCCGGGTTCACCACCCAGAGCACGAACCAGACACCTCCGAGGACGATGAGGAGGTCCACCCAGCGGGTCAGCGGGACCCGCCGTATCAGGGCCGCCACGGGACTGGCCGTCTCGTCGGGTCCGCTGTCCGGGGTCCCTCCCGATCCTCCGGGCGATCCTTCCGGAATCGGCGTCTCGGTCATCTCGGTCATCCGGCCAACAGGATCACGATCGTGGTGGCGTTGAAGCCCACGTGGGCCCATACGGCCCGACCCAGTCGCCCGTCGCGTTGGGCCAACCATCCACACACCAATCCGATCATGACCAGCGCCGGAAGCTGCAGGAACTGGAAGTGGGTCAGTCCGAAGAAGGCAGCCGAGGCGACCAGCGCAAGCCGTCGGGCCATCCGTGCCTCCAACGCCCGGAGCGCCATGCCGCGGAAGAAAAGTTCCTCGGCCATGGGTGCCAGCACCACCACCATCAGGACCAGCAGCGCAATGCCGACCCCGTCGGCCCGGTCGACCAGTTCACGGGCCGGACCTGAGATATCCAGGTCGTCGGTCAGTAACAGGATCGGGAGGTAGATGGCCGGGATGACTGCCACCTGAGCCACCACGCCGATCATCAGGCCCTGCCACGCGTCTCGCCAGCGACCGCCCCGGCCCGGTCCGGCCCAGCCGAAGTCGGCCCACCTGACCCCGCGGACCATCACTAGCCACGCCGGCACCCCGACCAACCCCACGTACAGGGCGCCCTGGATGAGCGCTCCGACGGCCAGGCTGGGATCCTCGGCCGTTTCGTCACCCGCGATGGCCACGACCAAGCCCACGGCCGCCACGGTGGCTATCAGGCCGACCACCCATCCGACCCCCACGTGGCCCAGACCCCAGGCGACGGACGGGCGCGACGACGCGACCACGTCGCCTTCCGTCGGGCCCTCCATCGGGCGCACCCTACCGACGGGCCACTACCGGTCACCGACGGGCCACCGACGGTCGGACCGTCGCAGGGCCCCCGTACGATGAACGTCATGGTGGATCGATCCGAACGGCCCTCGGGCCCCTCCCCACAGCCCAAGCGGAACCAGGGCTGGCCCCGTTGGGGGGTCTGGCTGGTCATGGGGTTGGTGGCCACCGCTCTGATACTGCCCGGCCTCGTATCGTCGGAAAGTGCCGACGAGGTGGCCTACGACCTCTTCCTCGACCGCGTGGCTGCTGGCGAGTTGGCCGACGTACTGGTCGACAACCAGACCGGTCGCATCACCTTCATCGACGATGCGGGCGCCACGTTCGAGACCACGGGCCCGCTGGAGCTGTCCATCGACGACCGCCGCCTGCTGGCCGACAGCGGCGCCGCCGTGCGATTCGAGACCCCGCAACCCGGCTTCCTGCAGACCTGGCTGCCCCTCCTGCTCCCGGTGAGCCTGATCATCCTCTTCTTCTGGTGGATCAACCGTCGGGCCCAGGGACAGATGAGCGGCATGATGTCCATCGGGCGGTCGCGGGCCAAGACCTACTCCACCGAGCAGCCGGGCACGACGTTCGACGACGTGGCCGGGTACGACGGCGTCAAGCAGGAGATCCGCGAGGTGGTGGACTTCCTGAAGGACACCGAGAAGTTTGCCGAGATCGGCGCCCGGGTTCCCAAGGGCGTGCTGCTCGTCGGACCGCCCGGAACTGGTAAGACCCTGATCGCCCGGGCAGTGGCCGGCGAGGCCGAGGTCCCGTTCCTCTCGGTGACCGGCTCGGACTTCATGGAGATGTTCGTGGGCGTGGGTGCCAGTCGGGTCCGGGACCTCTTCGAGTCGGCCCGCAAGATGGGGCGGGCCATCATCTTCATCGACGAGGTCGACTCGGTCGGTCGCAAGCGGGGCGCCGGGCTGGGCGGTGGCCACGACGAACGCGAACAGACGCTGAACCAGATGCTGTCGGAGATGGACGGCTTCGAGGGAAGCGAGGGGATCGTGATGATCGCAGCGACGAACCGACCCGACATCCTTGACCCGGCCCTGCTCCGACCAGGCCGGTTCGACCGTCAGGTGGTCGTGCCCCTTCCCGAGTTGGATGATCGCCGGCAGATCCTCGACGTCCATGTCAAGGGAAAGCGCATCCACGACGACGTCGAACTGGACCTGGTGGCCCGGGGCACACCCGGCATGAGTGGCGCCGACCTGGCCAACCTTGTCAACGAGGCGGCCCTCATCGCCGTCCGTAGCGGAGACGACGCCATTCGCGCCGACCACTTCGAGGCGGCCCGCGACCGCGCCATCATGGGCCAGAAGCGCGAATCGATGGCCATGTCGGACGAGGAGAAGGAGCTCACCGCGTACCACGAAGCGGGACACGCCCTCTGTGCCGCGTTACTGCCCACTGCCGATCCACTTCACAAGGTGACGATCATTCCCAGCGGTATGGCCCTGGGTGTGACCATGCAGTTGCCTGCCGAGGACCGTCACACCTACCGGAGCGACTACCTCCAAGAGCGACTGGTCATCCTGCTCGGAGGCCGGATGGCCGAGGAGCTGGTGTTCGGTGTGACCTCTACCGGAGCGGGTAATGACCTCGTGCAGGCGACTGAGATGACCCGCAAGATGGTCCGGGAATGGGGCATGAGTGAACGGGTCGGACCCATGGCCTGGGGCAGCCAGGGGCAGGTGTTCCTCGGCGACGACCTCATGTCCACTCGCGACTACAGCGACGAGACTGCCCACCTCATTGACTCCGAGGTCCAGCGGATCCTCACCGACCAGGAGGCCAGGTGTCGTCAACTGCTCACCGAGGAGCGCAACGCGTTGGACCTGATCGCCCGCTCACTGCTCGAGCACGAGACGATCAGCGGTGAAGAGGTCGGCCGGCTGGTGAGCGCCGCAGCCCGACCCGGTGGTGCTACCGACCCGTCTTCGGTTGACTCGTCTGCGGTCGACTCGGCTCCGGTCAACCCGGAACCCTCCGATGAGACGCCGTTCACTGTGGACCCGACCCTCGGTGACCACTCGACCGTCGAGTAGGCCCAGCCCGACCGGCGACTGATTCCATGGACCGCCTGATCCTGCTCGTGGTGGTGGCCACGGTTGCCGCCGTCGCCGCACGGTTGCTGCAACGACGTCGACCCGATGCGCCGGTTCGGACCGGCTGGACGGTTCCCGAACAACTCGACCGCGACGACTTCGACCAGCCCGACGTGTCCTGGCTGGTCGCCGTGTTCACCTCGGCCGCCTGCGACTCGTGCGAATCGGTGATGGCCACCGCTGCTCCCCTGGCCAGCGCCGAGGTCGCCGTCCAGGAGGTGGAGATCGGAACCCACCGGGCCGTCCACGATCGGTATGCCGTCGACGCCGTTCCCATGGTGCTCATCGCCGACGCCCTCGGCGTGGTCCGCGACCACCACGTGGGTCCGGTCAGCGCTACCCACCTCTGGGGCTCGTTGGCTGAGTTGCGGGATCCGGGCTCCACGCCCGACGGCTGCAGCGCCGGCTCCTGAACCCACCACCGGCGACCGGCCTTCCGAAACCAGCCTTCTAGAACCGGCCCTCAGTTGCTGGGAGCGGGCCGCGCCTCGGTCCCGGCGACCGCCACTGCGAAGGAGGCGGTCGCTCCCTCACCCGTCCTGCTGTGGATAGAGGCAATGACCGGCGCCGTGGACTCCACGGCCAGGACCACCGGTGGTCCGCCGGTCAGATCGAACGAGACCTGCGTCCCGGGCGCCAACTCCACCAAACGCGCCACACCGGACGGTGCTGTCCCGGCCAGAACCTTCACCTCGATGGTGGCGATTCCCTCGCTGGCCGGATTCATGACGGCGAGGACATCAGTGGTGGCCCCGTACCGGTCATCGAGATCCACCACCCAACCTCGGGCCGCCAAAGCAGCCGCCGGTCGCACCGCCAGACCGCCCTCTGCTGAGACGTCGTCACCGCCGAACCGCTGCACCACCGAAGCGGCGATCGGGCGACCGTCCAACGTCCTGACCTCCACCCCGAAGGCCCCGACCCCCTCGAGTCGACCGGCATCGAGGTCCACCACGTGGCGCTGGCCGGCCCTGAGCACCAGACGCCACGGCTCCAGGCCGGTCACCTCTTCGCCGGTCCGGACCACCACCTCGGCCTCAACGGTCTCCACGCCCGTGTTGACGACCACCACCGAAGCACCGGTAGCCGAGCTTCCGGTCGATACCGCTCCCGTGCCGACCCCGGGAATGAATGCCCGGGTGGCGAGCTCCGGCACTCCGGGAGCCAGGTCCAGTCCCCTGGTGGCCCGAGGGCCCGACCCGTCCGACGCCTGGAGTCGAGCGACCACCACCCGACCCACGCGGACGTCGATGGTGGCCGAGACGACGGACGAATCGGCGATCCGCTCCGTCACGTCGTAGGCCACAATCGAACGGCCGGGCACCACGACGCCCTGGGAGTCCAAGGTCTCGCGGCGGCCGATGTCGCCGACGAACCGCAGATCGGCCACCGCCGCGGCTCGGAACGGATTGTGGAGCAGCACCCAGGCACGATTTCCTGGCCGGGCCGTGGTCGACCACGGCACCACCCAGGTGTCAGCAGCCCGGGTCGTGCACGGCCGACGATCCGCTCCGTCCGGACCGGCCACCGTCTGGCCCACCACGGCGGCACCGCCCTGCACCTCGACGGTGACACCGGCGAACATCGCCCCAGAGACGAACTGGCCGGGCGAGATCTCGAGGCGGTCGCCCGGATCGATCCTGAAGGCCCGCTCCACGGCCCGACCGGTTTCGTCCACCACCGTCACCCTGCCTTCGGTGGGCGAAGCCGATATCCCCACCACCTCAACGGTCCGCTCATCGATCCCGTCCAGTTCAGCGGTCGGCCCGGCACAGAACCAGAGGGCCGTCGAGGAACTATCTAGGGTCGTGGCGGCGCGGGCCTCAGGACGGGCCTCGGCGCCCAGAATCTCGACCGGTCCAGACGAGAGCGCTGCCGCAGCAACCGTCATGGCAGCCAGCACCAGGATGGCCGGACCCCGGGTCGCGATCATCGGATCCCCGCCCGCTGCTGTCGTCGCTTCTGGTCCCGGGACGTGCGAGCCCAACTGGCCAGCAGCACCAACACGGCGACCAGTACCAACTGGATCTGACGACGCCGGGCGAGCCCGGCATCGTCGACCTCGAACGTCGCCATGCTCCCGGCAGCCACCCTGACCGATGGCCGCCCGGACACTCCGTGGTCCGCGTCGGGAGCCAGCACCGTCGCCGGCTCCCCGTCGACCCCGACTCGCCAGCGGTCGTCGGGACCCACCATCCAACGCAGGGCGCCGTCCGCGGGAACCTCGACCACCCACCGGGTCAGCGACCGGCGGGTCACCCCAGCGGGGACGACCCGCCGGTTCCGGTCCCGAACCACCGAGAACGGAGCCTCTACCGCGGTGTTGCGGTACACAGTCACCGCCCGGTTCACCGCCTCGACCCGTTCCAGGTCGAGTTGTCGGGCCAAGACCTCGGTGAGACGGCCGGGAACCGGTCGATCGACGCCCGGGCCGGGGACCGGGGCCGATCGCTCGACGACCACCACCCGGGCCACCCCCCATCGGCCCAGATCGGCCCCCAGTCGGTGGGTGGCACCGTCCAGCGCCGAACCCACGGCATCCCGCAACGCCACCATCCCGGTCGTCTCACCCGGCGACCACTGGTCAGAAAGGTCCGGTCGCCCGTCGGTCACCGCAAGCGCCAGGCGGTCGAATCGATCCGATGGCACGCCGGATGAACGATCGCTCGACGAAAGCGGGATTCCCGCTGCCGGAAGCACGAGCGGATCCCCGATCCACAGGACACGGGCATCCCCACCGGGCACCGTGTCACCATCAGCCAGACGGGCCCCCGCCCCGGGCAGCGCCACCGTCAGATCGGCACGCGGCACTCCCCAGTCGCCGGCGAACGAACCGGTCAGGACCGGCAACGCCCCGATGGCCAGGCTGATCACCACTGCCCCGAGCAGCCCGTTGCGGACCACCCGGGCCATTCGCCCCACGTGGACCTGTGCGGCCAGGTGCGCCAGGTCCGCACCCAGCCCGGCCACCCCGGCCGCCGATGCCCAGGCAAGGCCGAGGGCCACCGGCACGAGTAGGACCGCCGGATCCACCGACCGGAGGAACGAATCCTCGACCCCCAGCCAACCCTGGTCCACCGATACCAGCACCACAGCCCCGGCAGCCGCCACGAACCAGGCTCGGACGACCACCGAGAGGTGCCGCCCCCGTGCCGTACAGAGGGCCAACAGCGGAAGGACGAAGAACCCCGTGACCGCTGTCGGCCCGTCGACTCCCGGCGCCAGGGCCAGAACCTCGGAGAGGCCGATCGATCCCGTCGCCTCCCAACCGCCGCCCGATGCCGATCCCCACCAACCGCTCCAACCTGCACCGTCGCGTCCCGCTACGACCACGGCCGCCGGCAGGTGGACCACGGCAGCCAACATCGTCCCACCACCGACCACCATCGACAGCCGAACCAGTCCGTCGAGGCTCCCTGACAGCACCGTGCCGGCCGCCAACCCCACGACGATCAGGCTGGCAGGAACCAACAGGACTGGATCCAAGGCGACCACTGCGGCCAGGGCCAGCCCGGTCATCACCACGTCGGCCCACAGGCCCCTCAGACGGGTGCCCGGACCTGGATCACCGCCTCGAACGCCGTATGGAGCCATGGCCTGGGCGCCGGCCATCCGGCGAGCCAACCAGGGCAGGACGGCATAGGCGGTCAGAGGGGCCAGGCGTCCGACGCGAAGCGCGTCGTAGGGAATCGGAACCGCCAGATATACCAGCACGGCAACGGCGCGTGACCGGCCGCCGCCCACCGGGCGTACGAGGCGCCAGACGCCAAGCGCCCCCACGGCGAACGCCCCGAGCACCAGCACGGTCCACGCGGAGTCCGCCGAACCCGGCCACCAGTCGACCAGCAGACCGACGAGGGCCAGACCATCAGGACCTGATCCAGATGTCCCCGTCCCCGTGGATCGCCAACCGGCCCACCACGAGTCCACCAGGGCTCCCGGTGCCTCCGGCAGTCGCTGGAGGCGGCCGACGACCGGCATCCCGTTGGTTACCAGAGAACGAGAACCGAAGCCCAGAACCACTGCGGCGATCATCATGGCCAACCCGCCCGGACCGAACACCGCCCCGAAGGCGCCATTCAGCCGCCGAAGCCCCTCGGACCGGTCGTCGTCTCCAGCCAGATCCAGCCCGGTGGCTACCCGTCGGAACGCCAACCACCACGAGGCCCGCTGACCCTGATGCCCCGCGCTGGTCGGGCCCCGACTGGCAGGGCCCGCTCCGATGAGTCGTCGGGCCGAACCGATGCGGCGGAGGTTCCAGGTCCAGGCAGCGAGCAACCCACGGGCATGCCGTAGCCGTCCGGTGGCCATGCCGTACAGGGCCCCGACCACCGTCGCCACCGCCAGCACGGGGACCAGCACGGCCAGTCGACCGGGAGGTCCGGCGAAAGCCTGTCGGAGCCGGAACCTTGACCGGACGAGTTCCGGGTGGTGTCGTACCGCTTCGGGGGCGCCGACCCGTCGGGCGACCGCCGACGGGACCACCAGCACCGACGCTCCGGCAGAGCCGGCCCGTTGGCAGAACTCCAGGTGGGCCGTGCCTTCTACCCCCTCGGGATCGAAGCCACCCAGTTCGGCGAACAGGTCGGCACGCACCATCCACGCCGCACCGGCCACCGCCTCGGGCTGGAGGTAGTCGTCGTGCTGGCCCTGGTCGAACTCGGGGTCGGGGACCACGGGCACCGGCGAGCCGAGGGCGTCGAACCACCAACCCATCTCCTCGAGCTCCCCGTCCGGACCGATGACCTTGGGCCCGACCACCGCGGCATTGGCCTCCACGGCTCGCTCCACCAGGCGACGTACCGCGGTGTCTCCGAGGACAACCGGCCCCGGAACGAAGAGGAGGAAGCGCGGATCGGACGCCGTCGGGTGGGCCGTCGCCCACGCCCGGAGACCGACCGACACCGCCGGGCCACCGCCGCGCACCCCGGGCGCCTGAACGACCAGCGACGACGGTGCGATCAATCCCACCCGTTCCACAAGCGATGGGCCCAAACCGTCTCCGGCGCGGCGGACGTCGACAACCATCACATCGGTCCGGGGATGGTCCTGAGAGGCCAGACCAGCCAGCACCGCCTCGAGCGCCGGTGCCTCGTCGTCCACGACCATCACGGCCAGTACCCGAGCCGACGAAGCACGGGGAGTCGGAGTACCACCTGCGGCGGGGCTGGGCTGACCGCTGACGGGGGAAGGTGCGGCATCCACGGTGCCGCCGAGACTACTGGCGCGACCCCGATCCACCCGATCGACTCACCACCCGGACGGGCGCCTGCTCCTACGATGCCCCGATGGACGCTCCCCGACAGGCCCGTTCGCGGATGGCCGACTGATGAAGGCACTGGTCACCGGTGCCGCAGGCTTCGTGGGCCGCCATCTGGTCGCCCATCTGGAGGCCGAGGGTGATGATGTGGTCACCACCGATCGGGCGGCGGGCGGCGCCGACCTCCTGGCTACCGAGGACCTCCACGATGAGGTCGCAGCCGCTGCACCCGAGGTGGTGTACCACCTGGCCGGCCAGGCCGACGTGGGTGGGTCGTGGGATGACGCGGTGGGCACCCTCCGGTCCAACGCCGAGGGCACGCTGAACCTCCTGGCGTCCGCCCGCCGCCACGGCGTCCGCCGTGTGGTCACGGTGAGCAGCGCCGACCTGTACGGCATTGTCGCCCCCGACGACCTCCCGTTGGCCGAGGACGCCCCGCTCCGGCCGGTGTCCCCGTACGGCGCCAGCAAGGCGGCCGCCGACCTGATCGCCCTCCAGGCCTTCCTCGGCCACCAACAGGACGTGGTCCGGGCACGGTCGTTCAACCACCTCGGGCCGGGCCAGAGCGACCGGTTCGTCTGTTCGGCACTGGCCGCCCGGGTCGTCGCCAACGAGCTGGCCGGCCACGACGTGGTCACCGTCGGCAACCTGGAGGCCCGCCGGGATTTCACCGACGTCCGCGACGTGGTCCGGGCCTACCGGCGTCTGGCCGTGGACGGCGAACCGGGTGCCGCCTACAACGTGTGCACCGGGCGGTCGGTGGCGGTCAGCGACATCGCCCACCGTCTCCTGGCCATGTCCGACCGGTCCATGCGTCTCGAGGAGGACCCGGCCCTCCACCGACCGACCGACGTCCCCGAGCTCGTGGGCGATCCGTCCCGCATCCACCACGACACCGGCTGGGCGCCCGAGATCACCCTCGATGCGACGCTGTCCGACCTGCTCGACGACTGGCGACGGCGCCTTCGTGAGCCGGCCCCGGCAGACTGATCCCATGGCTGACCCCACGGCTGACCCAGCGACCGGCCCCTCTGCTGGGACCTCGACCAACTCCCCGACGAGGCGCGCACTCATCACGGGCATCACCGGACAGGACGGTTCCTACCTGGCCGAGTTCCTGTTGGACCGCGGCTACGAGGTGACCGGCATGGTCCGTCGGAGTTCAACGGTCAACTACGAACGCATTGCCCACCTCATGGATCGGGTCGAGTTCCATTCCGGCGACCTACTGGACCAACTGTCCATGGTGGAGGCTGTGCGGGAGCACGCTCCCGACGAGGTCTACAACCTGGCTGCCCAGTCGTTCGTCCAGACGTCGTTCGGCCAGCCGGTCCTGACCGGCGAGACCACGGCCCTCGGTGTGACCCGGATGCTCGACGCCATACGACTGGTCGACCCGACGATCCGCTTCTACCAGGCCAGCTCGAGCGAGATGTTCGGCAAGGTCCACGAGGTCCCCCAGAACGAGTCCACCCCCTTCCATCCGAGGAGCCCTTACGGGGTGGCCAAGGTCTATGGGCACTGGATCACCGTGAACTATCGGGAGAGCTACGGCCTGCACGCCTGCTCGGGGATGCTCTTCAACCATGAGAGCCCCCGTCGAGGCCTGGAGTTCGTCACTCGCAAGATCAGCCACACCGCAGCCCAGATCGCCCTCGGAAAGGCCACCGAACTGCGCCTCGGCAACCTGGACGCCAAGCGTGACTGGGGATTCGCCGGCGACTACGTGGATGCCATGTGGCGGATGCTCCAGCAGGACGAACCCGAGGATTTCGTGGTCTGCACCGGAGAGACCCACACCGTCCGGGAGTTCTGCCAGGCCGCCTTCGCCCGGGTCGGCCTGGACTGGGAGAAATACGTGGTGGTCGACCAGAAGTTCTACCGGCCGGCCGAGGTCGACCTGCTGGTCGGTGACGGCACCCGGGCCGCAGACCAACTCGGCTGGCGGCCCACCGTCGGCTTCGTGGAGCTGGTCGAGATGATGGTCGACGCGGACATGGCCCTGCTCGAGGGTCGCCTCCGGAACCTGTCCTGAACTGATGGTTCTGAACAGGTGATTACCGTCCTGGCCGGTGGGGTGGGTGCGGCCCGCCTGCTGCGCGGCATGATCCGCGCCGTGCCGGCCCACGAGGTCACGGCGATCGTCAACACGGCCGACGACCTGGTGCTCCACGGGCTGTCGATCTCTCCCGACCTCGACACCGTGACCTACACCCTGGCTGAAGCGGTGAACCCCGAGACCGGCTGGGGTCTGGTCGGTGAGACGTGGCAGGCCATGGACGCCCTTGAGCAGCTCGGCGGGGCGGCGTGGTTCCGCCTCGGCGACCGTGACCTGGGAACCCACCTCCACCGGACCGGCCGGCTGGCCGACGGGGCAGGCCTCACCGAGGTGACCGCCGAGATCACCCGGGCGTTCGGCATCGACGCCCGCCTGCTTCCCATGACCGAGGACCGGGTGGCCACCATGGTGACCCTCTCCTCAGACGGGGTTCCCGCAGACGGGGCTACCGAGATGGAGATCGGCTTCCAGGACTACTTCGTGGGCCTCCGCCACGACGTCGCCATATCGGGCGTCCGGTTTGACGGCATCGACGCGGCCCGGCCGGCACCCGGCGTGCTGGATGCCATCACGTCGGCCGACACGGTGGTCGTGGCCCCGTCCAATCCGATCGTGTCCATCGGCCCGGTCGTCGCTGTGCCCGGCATCGGGAAGGCGCTGGCCGACCGCCGGGACAATGTGGTCGCCGTGTCGCCCATCGTGGCCGGCTCGGCGTTGAAGGGGCCCGCCGAACGCATGCTGCGCGAGCTCGGCCATGAGCCCACGGTGGTCGGCGTGGCCCGCCTCTACCGCGACTTCGCCTCCACCCTGGTGGTGGACTCAGCGGACGGCGAACTGGTCGACGGCGTGGAAGCCGAGGGGATGCGGTGCTTGGTCACCCCGACGGTCATGACCGACGTGGGCGTGGCCACCGACCTCTGCCGGACGCTGCTCTCGCTGGACCGACCGGTGGGGTCCCCGGCGGGACGACCCCGATGAGCGGCCCGCTGTCCATCATCCCGGTGACCGGCATCGGCGAGATCCGACCCGGCGACGACCTTGCGGCCATCATCGCCGAAGCCGCCGATCTGGCCGACTGTGGGTTGCTCGATGGTGACGTGCTGGTGGTGACCCAGAAGGTGGTCTCCAAGGCCGAGGACCGCCTCGTCGACGTGGATCCCGAGATCGGGCACAAGCCGCTGGTGGAGCGTGAATCGGTCCGGGTGCTGCGGCGTCGAGGCGACCTGATCATCAGCGAGACCACGCACGGGTTCGTGTGCGCCAACGCCGGAATCGACCTCTCCAACGTGGAGGCCGGGCAGGCCGCTTTGCTTCCCGTGGATTCGGACCGGTCGGCCCGACGGATCCGCAATGCCCTGATCCACCGCTTCGCGGTCGACGTGGCCGTCGTGGTCAGCGACACCTTCGGACGGCCCTGGCGGCGCGGAGTGACCGACGTGGCCATCGGCTCCGCCGGGCTGCGACCGGTGGTCGACCTGCGGGGCACCACCGACGCCCTGGGTCGTGAGCTCCAGGTCACCGAGGTAGCCGTGGTGGACGAGATCGCCTCGGCCGCCGAACTGGTGATGGGCAAGGCCGACGGCGTGCCGGTGGCCATCGTGCGGGGTATCGACCCGTCGTGGTTCGGCGACGGTGGCGTGGTGGCCGACGTGGTCCGTGACCCGGCCGAGGACCTGTTCCGCTAGGAACCCGTTCCCCGAGAAGGGTGGCTCAGTCTCCGAAACCGTCGGGGTTGGCCTCCTGCCAGCGCCAGTGGTCGGCCAGCATTTCGGCGAGATCCCGGGTCGCGGTCCAGCCCAGCACATCCTCGGCCCGCTCGGTACCGGCCCAGATGCGGGCCACGTCGCCCGGCCGGCGGCCCACCACCTCGTGG
>JAAZZG010000017.1 GCA_014237715.1 Acidimicrobiales bacterium | reverse complement strand
CACACATCGAGGTGTACACCAGCGTGGAATCCGCCGAGATGTACTCCACCGAGTTGCCAGTCGCTTCGAGGATCGCACCAACGGCGTAGACGCCGGCGATCTGAGACGACCAGTTGTGGATCGGCAACTTGATGGCATCCGACGAATCAGATGATGCGGCGGCGCTGTCGCTGCTGTCGCTGCTGCTGCTGTCGCTGCTGCTGCTGTCGCTGCTGTCGCTGGACGAAGCAGCGCTGTCGCCACCACTCGATCCAGCATCGTCGCTGTCTGACCCGCAGGCCGACGCCACCATCGCCAGTGCGGCGAGAATGACGATGAATCGCTTCAACATGAAACGTTTCCCCTCTGTTTGGTTTAGGGGGGGCAGTACGCACCCCGCTGAACGGCCCCAGAGCACCCGGAACGGATCCCCCTCGTAAGACCTCCCCGCAGAGTAGTAACGCTTGCCACAGGATTCAAGAAAAATCTCTACTGGGAGGAAATACCTGTATTCGTGGGAAAATCTGCTCCTGTTGGAATAGACGCGGACACCACGGGAAAGGTCCCGAGGGAATCCAGGGGTCGGACCGCTGCTACCGTCCGCGCCGTCGCCGGGATGCCCGGCCCGGATCGAGGGGGTTTCGCCGATGAAGATCGTCGCCGTCGACGTGTTCCAGCACGACCTGCCCGTTCGAGGCCCGGTCGAGGGCGAGCCTTACCGAATGGCCGTCCAGGACGTCTGGCATCTGGATACGACCATTGTCCGACTCCAGTGCGATGACGGCACGGTGGGATACGGCGAGACGTGTCCGCTGGGCTCCACGTACCAGCCTCAGCACGCGCTGGGCGCACGTGCGGCGTTGGCCGAGATGGCCCCGCACCTTGTCGGCCTGGCCCCGACGGCTATCGGCCGGGTCGGAGCGGCGATGGACGCTGCCCTCATGGGGCACCGGTACGCGAAGGCGGCCGTGGACGTGGCCTGCTGGGACGCCACCGGCAAGGCTTACGGCGTCCGGGTCTGCGACCTTCTGGGCGGCGCGGTACGCGAGCGGGTGCCGTCGTACCACGGGGTGTTGATCGCCTCGCCGGAGGACTCGGCCGCCGATGCCGATGCTCGCCAGATAGAGGGCTTCTCCCGGATCCAGCTCAAGGTCGGTGGTCGGCCGGTCGAGGACGACATCGCGGCGCTCCGGGCTGTGGCCGCCACCCTGCGTCCCGGCGTGCGGCTGGCAGCGGATGCCAACAAGGGGTGGACCACCCGGGATGCCATCCAGGTGTCGAATGCCTGTCGGGACATTGCCCTGGTGATCGAGCAGCCGTGCGACTCCTATGAGGAGAACGCCTCGCTGGTCGGAAAGGTCTGCCATCCGATCTACCTGGACGAGTCGGCCACTGACTTAGGCGCGGTGGTGGCGGCTATCGGGCAGCGGGTGGCCGACGGGTTCGGTATGAAGGTCAGTCGGGTGGGAGGCATCAGCGCCATGCGGGCCGTGCGCGACGTGTGCGCGGCGGCTCGGCGGCCCCACACCGTGGACGACACGTGGGGTGGCGACCTAGTGGCCGCTGCGTCATTGCACGTGGGGGCCACCGTGGATCCGGCCAACTTTGAGGGAACGTGGATCGCCGAGCCCTACGTGGACGGCCACTACGACGTCGAGCACGGCATTCGCCTCGACGGTGGGTGGATCGACCTGCCACCTGGGCCCGGCCTGGGCATCACACCCGACGAGTCGCTCTGGGGCGACCCGGTCCTGAGCTTCAGCTGACGGGTGCGACCCCCCATGAGGGGCAGCCGGTAGCTCAGTCGAGCGTGGCGATGGCGATGGCGATGGCGGCGGCGAGGGCCTTCTTGTCGACCTTGTCCACGGCCAGGCGAGGTAGCTCGTCACGCAGGTGGACCACCTTGGCCACCATCAACGAACCCTGGAGGAGCGTCGAACCGTACGGTTCGGCAGCCGATCATGTGGCGTCGTTGTGGATCCATCCGCTGTCGCCGGCCGCTGCCGTGTGGGCGTCGACAGCTGCCTGGCTGGTCTCAATCCACGGGCTGGTAGCCGGCTCGACGCCGAGGAGGTGGTCGAAGGACGTGCAGCCGAACGGGGTCCTCGAGGTGGTATCAGGTGGGTTCACGGCCCGATGTCTAGCCCGAGGTCGCCGTTGTCTAGACGTCCGCCTGCCAACCGAGAGCGGCCGACAGTCGCCGGAGCCCGTTGTGCAGGTCGTCGCGTGCCATGGCGTCTAACGGGCTGAGATCGCAGTCGAGGCGGACAACCAGATCGGCGACCACGGTGGTGGCCAGGGCGCGGCCTTCGGTAGTGGCGTCGATCAGGGTGCGTCGCCCATCGCCTGGGTCGGCCGCCCGGACGACCAGCCCGCGGTCGACCAGTCGTTGGATGGTCTTGGTGGTGCCACCTGAGGTCTGAACGGTCCACCGGGCCAGATCGCCGGCGGTGAGGGTGTGTTCGCCGGCGAAAGCCACCCCGGCGAGGGCGCCGAACTCCGAGGTGGTCAGGCCGGTGGACCCGAGGGCGTCGGCCATCCAGACTTCCAACTCGCGGCCGGCCAGGTAGGCCCAGACGAGAATTCCGGCGGTGGTGGCGCTATCCGCGGAATGGGCCGGGTCGCCCTCGGGCACGAGGCGGTCGACCGCCTGTTCCACCAGGCCTAACTGCTCCGTCTGGTCCGCTGGTCCACCCACGGTCAGAGTCTAGCGGCGGGGTTGCAGATGTCTTCCGAGGAAGATATCTTCCGAGGAAGGAAACTACCGGAGGACCACCATGGCATCGCCCGCCGACCCGACCCTGATCGCCCCGACCCTTAGCGATATAGACCTGACCAATCCGGATGTGTTCGCCGAGCGGATGCCCCACGACTGGTTCGACTTGCTTCGGCGGGAGGCCCCGGTATGGCAGCACCCACCGACCGACGAGCACCCCGAGCCGTTCTGGGTGGTGTCGTCGTTCGAGCACATCTCCGAGGCCCACCGGTCGGGCACGCTCTTCTCCCACCAGACTGGTCCGGGACGCGACGGTGCGGGCGGCATCGCCCTGAACGACATCGCCGACGGGCGCGGGCCGGGCCTCCAGATGGTGATGACCGACCCGCCGCAACACACCCGTTACCGCAAGCTGGTCAACACCGGCTTCACGCCTCGCATGGTCCGGCGCATGGAAGAGGTCATGCGTCTGAGGACCAACATCATTCTGGATCGCATCTGCGAGCAGGGAAGCGCCGACTTCGTGCTCGACGTGGCCGCCGAGCTGCCGCTCATGGCAATCGCCGACATTATCGGCGTGCCCGACGAGGACCGTGAGCAGCTCCTGGACTGGTCCAACCGCACCATCGGCGGGAGCGACCCCGAGTACCAGGACGAGCCGACCGGCGAAGAGGACTCCGATCACAGCGCCACCTACGAGTCGGCCATGATCGAGATGGCCTTCTACGCCCACGGGTTGACCGATCAGAAGCGGACCCAGCCCGAGGATGACCTGTGGACCGTCCTCACCACTGCCACGGTGACGCTCGACGACGGCACGGTCACTGAGCTGACCGACCTCGAGCGTGACCTCTTCTTCACCCTGTTACTGGTGGCTGGCAACGAGACGACGCGCAACGCCATCTCGCTCGGCCTGATGGGCTTCATGGACCATCCAGACCAGTGGGCCACAGTGGTCGAGACCGGCGAGATGACCGACGATGCGGTTGACGAGATCCTCCGGTACACCAGCCCGGTTAACTACTTCCGTCGGACGGCCACCGCCGACACCGAGCTAGGTGGGCAACAGATCCGGGCCGGCGACAAGGTCACACTCTGGTACCCGTCAGGCAACCGGGACGAGAAGGTCTACGACGACCCCCACCGCCTCGACCTAACCCGGACCGACAACCACCACCTGGCCTTCGGGGCCGGAGGGGCGCACTTCTGCCTAGGGGCCAACCTGGCCAAGCTGGAACTGAAGCTCATCTTCGAGGGCCTGGCTGCCCGGCTACCCGACATCACCATCACCGGCCCGGCCGATCGGCTCCGCATGAACTTCGTGAACGGCATCAAACACCTGCCGGTGGAGTTCACGCCCAGCCAGCCGGTACTGACTGCGTCCTCAGCCGGCTGATCCGGTCTGGCAAAGGGGTAGGCGTTCCGCCGGCCTCAGTGGTCGGTTTCAGTGGCTGGTGCCGGGGGCGTTGCGGAAGCGCACACCGTCGGGTCGTGGTTCACCACAGCGTTCCAGCGCGGCGGCCCACGCCGGTGAAGCCCCGAGGGCGGCCCGTAGAGCACGGATGAGCAGGCGACCCCTCAGCACAGCGCCCGGTCGACGTCGGATGCCCAGCACGTCGAGCACTGGTGTGGGGACGGTGGCCGCCGCGGCATCGTGGATGATCCGGTAGGCGAGGCGGATCGGCGTGTTCAGGGGTGGTTCAGCCAGGAAGCGCACGGCGTCAGCGCCCGCTGGAGACGGACCCAGACACGGATGTTCGACCAGCCACCCGGTCAGGGCGTCTGCTGTATCGGGGAGCGGGCTGGCGCCCATCCGGACGCCGAGGCGGACCTGTTCGGCCACATAGGCATCGGCGTCGGTATCGGTCATCGCCTCAGGTCCGAAGGTCCGGTGAGCCACCAGGAACGAGTCGACCAGCGCATTGTGGACCCATGCCTTCATCTCGGGATCGGCCGCTGAATAGGCCAGGCCACGGTGGGAGGTGCCTGACACGGGACCATGCAGGCGGCTGACGATGCCGACCGCGTGGTCCACTTCGGGCAGCGAGCCGTAGGCGGTCGCTGTCACGTAGGACGCAGTTCGCGAGAGCCGGCCCAACGGGTCGGCCCGATACGACGAATGGTCGCCGACCCCCGATGCCACTTCGGGGTGGGCGGCCTGGACGATCAGCGCACGTACACCTCCGATGAAGGTCGAGCAGTCGCACATGACCCGCCAGGTGACCGAACCGGGACCGAACAGGCCGGGGTCGCTCGGATGATCGAAGGTTGAGGCCAGCGGGTCGGGGGCGTGGCTGAACAGCCCGACCGCCGCTTCGGTGACCCGGGCCCGCCAGATGCTCATCGGGTGCCTACTCCTGGGGAGTAGGTGAGGTTCAGGAACGCAGGACGGTTCGCCTGGTGCTGCACGTGGTGCACACGCCGGTCGGCTGGGCCGAGGCGCCGAACCGGTCGCAGACCAGCCCCACCACCTCGACCGCACCGGTTCGGTGGCATCTGGTGCACAACCCCGTCACCCTGTTGCGGGTGTCCTGTCTCTGGGTGGTCTTCATGCGAGCCCTCCTCATTGAGTTCCCAGTCACCGCCCGTCGACGGCGACCCTCGCTGACCTCTCCCGATCATTTTCCCTCGTCGGCGGTACCCGGATCGGGGATCCCCGGGTCGGGAGGTGGCGGCAGGCCGACCTCGCCGGGCCGTAGCAGCAGGAACTCGATGCGCCGGTTAGCCGCCTTGCCTGACTTGGTGAGGTTGTCGGCGATCGGGTCGGCGTGGCCCATCCCCAGGGTGACCAGCCGATCGGGTTCCACGCCCCGGGCCAGGAGCTGAGTTCGTACGGCGTCGGCCCGCACGGCTGACAGGTGCAGGTTGTCACCGGGGCTGCGTTCGTCGCTGTCGGTATGGCCGATGATCTGCACACGGATGGCCGGTTCGAATAGCAGGAAGGCGCCCAGACGGTCGAGTGTGGGCACCGACTCGAGTGTGATGCGGTCGCCGCCGCTCTCGAACTGGATCGGGGGGTGGGCGGCCACCGCACTCAGCCGGGCCTGCAGCACAAGGTCGGCCAGTGAGGCCGGGAGGTCGGGCACCGTGGTGCTGACCGGGACAAGGTCGTCGATGGGGGGCGGCACGAACAGACGGTTCTGGACGCTGATGACATCTGCTTGGGCGAAGGCCACCCGTTCGGCGGCCTCCTTTAGGTCCGAGGTGGCCACCCGGCCCTCGAGGATGACGGTCCAGTCGACGACCCGGACTTCCACGGTGGGCAGGCCGGCCTGGACCATGGCCCCTTGCACGGTGGCAGTCAGGTCCTGTTCGGTGGCCTGCTCGCTGGCCGGTTCGTCGCTTCCCAGGAGAATCACCGCGAAGAAGGCGACGACAAGCAATCCGAGGAGCCACGTGCCAGGGCTACCGGGGAGGCCGCCGGGGGAGCGTCGGGACCCTCCCCTGGGGGATGACCCTCTGGGGGAGCGACCTCGGCCGCCGATGCCGAAGGCCGGCCCGAAGTCGCGACCACGCGACGAGCGCGGGTCTCGCATCATGCCGGTCACCGGTGGGCTCCCGAGCCCGTGGTGTTGTGTTCGTCCTCTCTTCGCACGCCGTCAGGGTAGAGCGCTGGCGTGCAGGGAACGGTCGGCTAGAGGTCGGTTACAGGTCGGCCAGTGGGGCGACCACTGATTCGCCGAAGGCGGCGAGTGAGCTCTCGGGGTCCTGCCAGAACAGGAACGACGGCACAATGACTCGGCTGACGCCCTTGGCAGCCAGCGCGGCCGCCGCGGCCACCGGATCCTCGCCGGCGGTCAGGTCGCCGGCCCACGTGACCTCGATGGCCTCCGGGTCGCGATCGTGGGCCTCGGCTTCGCGGCGCATGACGTCCAGTAGGTGGTCGAGATCGCCCTTGCCAGGCCAGAAACCGTCACCCAGTCGGCCGGCTCGCCGGGCCGCCGCATCGCTGTGGCCGCCGATCACGATGGGAACCGATCCGTTCACTGGCTTGGGGTTGGACGACACGCCGGAGAACGACACAAAGTCGCCGTCGAACGAGACGCTGTTGCCGCTCCAGAGGGTACGCATGGCCGCCACGTACTCGTCCGTCCGGGCGCCGCGTCGCTCCCACGGGATGCCTAGGGCGTCGAACTCCTCGCGTAGCCAGCCCACGCCAATTCCCAGGTCGATCCGGCCGCCGGTGAGGGCATCCATGGTGCCCAGCTGCTTGGCCAGCACGACCGGGTTGCGTTCCGGGAGGATGAGGATCCCGGTAGCTAGACGGAGCGTCGAGGTGTGGGCGCCCACCCAGGTCAGCCAGGTCAGTGGGTCGGTGAGGTCGGTATCGGGCGCCATGGCCATCCGACCCGAATCGTCGTAGGGGTAGGTCGACCCGTATTCGTCCGGATAGACGACGTGTTCGACGGTCCACAGCGAGTCGATGCCCGCCGCCTCGGCGGCCCGGCCGACGGCCGCGGCCCCTTCGGCGCTGCCGAACGGTCCAATGTTTGCGAATGCGATACCGACCTTCATGTGGGTGCTCCCGTTGCTCGACGGTCCGCCACTGATGGAGCGGACCCGTTACCGATTCTCAACGCTTGGGAGTCTGGCCGCCCGGTCAGCGGCCCTCCCATTCGGGCGGGCGCTTCTCGGCCCAGGCGGCCCGGCCCTCGGTGGCGTCCGCAGTGGCGCCGGCCACCCGGCGCATGGTCTCGCCGAACCGCACGGCCTCGGTCCAGCCCATGTCTCGGGTTCGCACGGCCACCTCCTTGGTGGTCCGGGCGGCCAGCGGGGCGGCTCGGCAGAGGCGATCAGCCAGGGTCCGGGCTTCGGCCATGAGCTCGTCGTGGGGGACGACCCGCCAGGCCAGACCGATGTCCAATGCCCGCTGGGCGTCGATGGGTTCGCCGGTGAGCAGGAGCTCCATGGCGTCGGCCCATGCCACCTTGCGGGGCAGTCGGATGGCGCCCACGATGGTCGGGATGCCGATGCTCACCTCGGGCCACGAGAAGGTGGCCCGTTCGGAGGCCACCACGAAGTCGCACGACACGACGGCGGTGAGGCCGTAGCCCACGCATGCCCCGTTTACCGCTGCGATGGTCGGCTTGAATACCTCGAGGCCCGACTCGAAGGAGTTGATGGTCGGTGTCTCCCAGAAGGTCCCGGAGAAGTCGCCTGTGGAGCCGTTGGGGTCGCGAAGGTCGGCTCCCCCGCAGAAGTGGCGGTCACCGGCCCCGGTCAGGACAGCCACCCAGGCCTCCTCGTCGGCCATGAATCGGTCCCAGGCGGCGTTGAGGTCACGGCGCATAGCGCCGTTGACGGTGTTGGCCGCCTCGGGTCGGTGGTAGGTGATGGTGGCCACGTGGCCGTCGCGTTGGTAGGTGGCTGCCTCGCCGTAGGGCCCGTCGCTGGTTCCGTCGTCCATGGGTTGAAAGTAGTCGCGGGGCTCCGTGGGGTGCCCGGGTTCATCGGCGACTAGAATCTGACGGACCGTCAGAAACTTCGGACGGCCCCTCGAGTCGACCGGAAGCGCAACCTCCCCGATGAACCCGCTGCCAGAGAACCTGCCCTCAGAGAACGGGATCACCGAGATCCCGCCGATCATCAGCGTCGACGACCATATTGTCGAGCCCCCCCACCTCTGGCAGGCCTGGCTGCCGGCGAAGTACCGCGACCGTGGGCCCCGGGTGGAGCGCCGCCGTCTCGGTGACATGACTTGGGTTGGCGGGGCGAAGATGTACGAGTACGAGCTGGACGCCCCTGACGCCCCGTGGTGTGACATCTGGTTCTACGAAGACCTAGTGCATCCCAACAAGCGCCACGTGGCCGCCGTCGGCTTCGACCGAGACGAGATGACCATGGCGCCCATCACGTACGACGAGATGCGGCCCGGTTGCTACGACCCAAAGGCCCGAGTCGAGGACATGAAGGCCAACCACGTCGAGGCCTCACTGTCTTTCCCGACCCTGCCCCGGTTCTGCGGCCAGACCTTCTACGAGGCGTCCGACCATGACCTCGGACTGGCCTGCGTGCAGGCCTACAACGACTACATGGTGGAGGAGTGGTGCGGTGATTCGGACGGCGCCCTGATACCGCTCATCATCATCCCGCTGTGGGACGCCGGCCTGGCGGCCGCCGAGGTGCGCCGCAACGCCGAGCGGGGCTGCCACGCCGTCTGCTTCTCGGAGATCGCCCCCAACCTGGGCCTGCCGTCCATCCATACCGGCTACTGGGACCCGTTCTTCGCGGCATGCCAGGACACCCAAACCACGGTCAACATGCACATCGGCTCGTCGTCGAAGATGCCGGCCGCTTCGCCGGACGCCCCGCCAGCCGTGGCCGCCTCGCTGAGCTTCAACAATGCCATCGCCTCGATGAGCGACTTCCTGTTCTCCGGCGTGCTGGTTCGCTTCCCCGAACTGAAGTTGGCCTACAGCGAGGGTCAGATCGGCTGGATCCCGTACATCCTCGAGCGGGCCGACGATGTCTGGAAGGAACACCGTGCGTGGGGTGGGGTGGCCGACATCATTCCCGAGCCGCCGTCTACCTATTACTACCGCCAGATGTTCGGTTGTTTCTTCCGGGACAACCACGGGCTTCGGTCTCTCGATGAGGTCGGGGTGGACAACATCACCTTCGAGACCGACTATCCGCACACCGACACCACCTGGCCTCACACCAAGCAGGTGGCCACCGACATGATGGGTCACCTCCCGGCTGACGTGGTGTGGAAGATCGTGCGGGGCAACGCCGCCCGCATGCTCAGTCTCGACATCGAGCCCTGCCCCAGCGTCTGAGGGCAGCCGAACCGGGTCCTTCGTAGACTTGTTCCATGACCGAAACGGCCAGACAGGACGCGCCCGGCGACGGGTTCGCGGTGGACCCGTCCACCGGGGAGCGCCTCAGCGCCATCCTGCTGGAGGACGATTGTGTTCCCGGTCTCTGGGCCTCGGTGGACTCCGGCGAGATGGACGACCTGGTGCCCGAGTTGGGGGCCCTGCGGATGGAGCAGGATCCCATCCATCGGCACAAGGACGTCCTCAGCCACACCATCGCCGTGGTGGCCAAGACCGAGCCCGATCTCACCGTGCGACTCGCCGCGTTGTTCCACGACATCGCAAAGCCGCGGACTCGCAGCTTTGAACATGGCGGGGTGACCTTCCGCCACCACGAGGTGGTGGGGGCCCGTATGGCTCGTCGCCGTCTCGCCGCCATGGGATATTCCGAACCGGTGATCGACGAGGTGGCCGAGATGGTTCGGCTCTCGGGCCGGTTCAAGGGCTACGCCGAAGGCTGGTCGGATGCCGCGGTCCGGCGCTACGCCCGCGACGCCGGTCCATTGCTGGGTCGACTCAACCACCTCATCCGCTGTGACTGCACAACCCGTAACAAGGTCAGGGCGGCCGGCATCCAGGCCCTCATGGACGACCTGGAGTTCCGGATCGCCGAGCTGGCCGAGCAGGCACGGCTGGCTGCCGAGCGGCCAGACATGGACGGTGCGGCGGTGATGGCACACCTGGGTATCGGGCCAGGGCGCGAGATCGGTGAGGCGCTGGCCTTCCTGCTGGCCCTCAAGCGGTCCGAGGGAGAGATGGAACGGTCAGAGATGGAGGCCCGCCTCGACATCTGGTGGAGCGAGCGTTCCTGATTGACGAAACCCGGTCGAGAGCGACCGGGGACCGGCCGTCCCGTCAGTCGGTGACGACCTCGCGGGTCTCGTCGAACACGTCCGAGATGAGCCATTCGGCGACTTGGGCCATGCCGGTTTCCGACAGGTGCACCCCGTCGTCGCGGATCTCGCGTTCGCGCGCCGTGCCGTTCAGCCCAGTGAACTCCCGGTAGGGCACCAGGGTCACGAAGTCGAGATCAGCGGTGGCCGAACGGACCAGGTCGTTTAGTCCGTCGATGCGGTCCGGGTGGTTCTGGGGTCGGATCTCGCGGCGGATGTGGGCGCCCTCCAGCCAGTACACGTGGGCGCCCGCGGCTCCGAGCACCTCGCTGCCCAAGCGGTACTCGGCGGAGATGTAGTCGTCGTAGGCAGGGACGCCGACCCATACCCATTCGTCGCCCAGTGACGGCACTAACCGGTCGGTGACGTCCCACGCCGTGACATGGCCCAGTACCACGTCGGGTTGGAAGGCGGCCACGGCCGACGGCCACGAGACCACCTCGGAGTCGAGCATCACGTGGGTGGGCACTGATTCGTTCCACGCCGAGCAGATCTCGCCCACCGGGCCCTCATCCCCCTCGGGAATCCGCTTCAGGCCGTGGCGACCGACCACGCAACCCAGATGGGACTCGTTGAGGACCACCATGCGGCCCGGGTGCTCGAGGGCCCAGCCGCAGAGGGCCTCGCCGATCTGGAGGGCAACCGAGTCACCCACCACCAGCACCCGGAGCTGGTCGTCGTCCGGCGGCGGGAGCAGCCCCTGTTCGACACACGGGCTGGCCGACGGGGCGAAGGCGCCGCCCTCGGCCGGGCGGGTGTTGACCCACAGGAGGCCGATGAGGATGAGCACCACGGCGGTAGCGCCGGCCGCCGTGCCGCTGACAGCGGACATCTTCCGGTTCACGAACGGGAAACGACGCTTCATGACTGGCTGCTCGACGAGGTAGAAGCTGGCTGCCGCCGTGCCGAAGGTGATGGCCAGGTGCATCCAGACCAGGTTGTTGCCTTCCACGACGGCCACCCCGGGTATGAGGCGTCCGGCTCGGGCCGGTGTGACCAACAGGTAGATCGGCCAGTGGTACAGATAGAGCCCGTAGCTGATCTTTCCCACCCAGCGGATGAGTGTCGACTCCAAGAACCAGTGCAGCGGGCCGACCTGGGCTCGCGCCGCCCCGTACCAGAACCAGCCGACGCCCACGCCCAGGAGGTACGGCCATTGGTCGAACGCCGTGTTGCCCCTGGTCACGCTGACCACCGCCCACCCGACGGTGAACAGGCCGGCGTAGAGGGCGCCACACGCGAGGCGGCCGGCCCACGGGGCGTCGTCGGCTGACAGGAAGGAGGGAAGGCCGCGGTGCCACGGCGCTTCACCGGGCTGGGCCACCCCGTAGATCATCAGACACGAGATGCCTGCTACCAGCAGGAAGCCGCCGTGCTCAAACATCCAGGCGTCCCGCTCGGAGATCTCGAAGATGGCCCACGTGAAGAAGATGGTCGCCGCGTACGCGCTAGCCACCCAGGCCAGCTGTCCGGCCCGGCTTCGCACCGGTCCGTACATCCGGACGGCTACGGCGAGGATGATCCCGGCGAACAGGGAGTGGGCCCGGGTGTCGGTGCCGTAGTAGACCCGCGACGGGTCTCCGTGCCCCGGATAGAGGTGGCCCATCCACCAGGTGGAGGCCGCCGTGCCGGCGATCATGGTGACCAGCAGGGCCAGGTTGGCTCGTCGCTTGAACAGGACCAGGACGGCGGTCAGGTACAGCGGGGCGAAGATGTAGAACTGCTCTTCGATGGAGAACGACCACACGTGGCGAAGCGGGGAGTGCTGGAAGTCCTCGAAGTACGAGACGTCGGAGAAGATCTCGTACCAGTTGGCGCTGTAGGTCAGCGTCGAGAAGATCGCCCCGGTCCATCGGGCGAACTCGCCCGGTGGGACGACGAGCACCAGGTAGATGGTGAGCAGCCCGAGGGCCACGAACAGGGCGGGGAGCAACCGGCGGGCCCGCCGACCGGCGTAGGCCTTCAGGTCGATGCGACCCGTGGACTCGAACTCGTTCAGGGCGATCGAGATGATCAGGTAACTGGACAGCGTGAAGAACAGGTCGATGCCCAGGATGCCGCCGGTGACCGTGTCGGTAGCGGCGTGGTACAGCAGCGGGCCGATGACGACCCAGATGCCCCGGATGCCGTCGAGGCCCGGGATGTAGGAGAAGCGAGGGCGTACCCCGTCGGCGGCCATGCGGCGCTGACGCTACCGGTCGGCCGGGTCGACACCCGGCAACCCACAAGGGGTGAGGACCCGCCACGTAGCGGTGCCGCCGACGTCGCAGAAACGGTCGGCAACCACCGCGGCGGGTACCGGGTCGCCGGGGAACACCGAGGCGTTGGGTTCGGACCAGCCATCGAAGCGGTCGGTGAGGACCAGTACGTCGGCAGCGGCCAGGTCGGCGGCCAGCCCACTCCCCGGACGGTTGGCCAGACCGGGGTTCATCTCGATGTGGCGGCTGGCCGGCACCAGGTCGGGGAGCAGGAAGTAGAGGAAGGTGTCGCTGTAGTTGGTCCGGGTCAGGTCCACGGGTCCGACGAACACCCGATCGCCGGGACGGGTCAGCACATCGACGAGGCCCACCAGTCGGTCGATCTCGTCGGCCACCACCTCGGCCCCCGGCCCCCGGCCCATAGGCAGGGTCCGGCCGTCGTGGACCACGGTCGCCGTGGAACCATCCAGAGGTCGGTCGGTGAAGGCGTCGATGGTGAAGCGGCCGATGTGGTGGGGGGCCAGCAGGGCCAGTCCGCACAGGATGGCGGCCAGAGCCATCGGTGGGGCTAGGTGGCGGACCGAACGGCCGAGGCGCATACCCGAGAAGCGCCCGGGGAGGCGACCCAGCAGGGCGCCCAGTGGTTCGGCTATGGCCACCACGCCGACGGCCGCCGTCCACGCTCCGACGAACTTGAGGTGGTTGGGGCTGGGCCGCTGCAACACCATGGGGACGAGCGCCGCGCCGACCACGGCCATGGTGGTCAGGCGTGACCGGGCCGAGCCCCGCCAGCGCCACGCCATCACCAGGAGGACCACCGTGGAGGCCAGCAGGAGCCAGAACAGCGCGGTGATCTGGGCGGGTCGGTCCAGGCCCGGGAAGCGCGACGGGCCACGTACCAGATCGTCGAGGCGGGCGAAGAAGTCGCCGCTGTCATTCGGATCCGGAGGCAGCGGCAGTCGTCGTCCGGCCCGGAGCCGCACCACCGGGTCGAGCACCATGCCCTCGAACATGACGCGGGGTCCGACCAGCACCATGTGGAGGAGGAATGGGAAGAGGCCGGCCACCAGGCCGGTGCCCAGGCGGGCCCGGCGTTCGTCGGTGGCCGAGAGGAAAGCGGGAACCACCACGAGCAGTACGGCGGGGGCCAGCACGACCTGATGGAACGCGGCGAGTCCGCACAGGCTCGCGCCCACCGCTGCGGTGCGGCGGTCCTCTCCGTCCAGCACCAGGGCGGTACCGGCAGCCAGTAGGCCGAGGCCGGCCACCCACGGGTAGGCGATGAGGCCGAACGGGGCCAACACGGCCCAGGCGGCCAGCGTGGCGCACGCCGCGGTCGACAGCCCCCAGCGGCGGGCCAGTCGGTGGATGCCCCACAGCAAGAGGAGGCGGTAGCCGAGGCCGACCAGGCGCTCGACGACCACCGAGGTGCCGAACACCGAGAAGGCGCCCGCCACCGTCCAGACGCTGCCTGGGGCATAGAGGTACGACACGTCGGCATGGGGTAGTCGGCCGTCGAGGATCCCGGACGCCACGACGAGGACGGTGCCCTCCTCCATGGTGGTGGCGCCCGTGCCAAGCATTCGGGCCAGTGGGACCAGTACGGCGACCAATGGAACCAGCAACGAGACCGCTTCGAACCAGGGGACGCGGCGGTCGGGGAAGTCCATGGCCGCCGATCCTACGGAACCCCTCACCCCTGATCGGGTGAGCCGGTCAGCCTGGTCCGGTCAATCAGGACCGATCAACCCAGGCTGAGGGGCTCGGCCTCTAGTAGGCCGGTGACCAGATCGGCCACCGGGGACCGTCAGTGGTCGGCGGGAATCCTGACTGTCTCGGTGTCGGTGCCCGACCGAAGCACCACGCCCGGAAGACCACCGGCGGGTTGGCCGTCGACGATGGTGCACGTGCCGTTGACGTAGACCCGCTCGATGCCGAACGCATCGGCGTACAGGCGGGGGCTGTTTCCGGGTAGGTCGTGCTTCAGGAGGAACTCGCCAGCCCCGACCGTCTCGGGATCGAAGACGACCACGTCGGCGTGCCAGCCCTCGGTGAGGCGGCCCCGCTCGACGAGGCCGAAGAAGCGGGCTGGCACGTCGGTCATGTGGGCAATGGCGCCCTCGACGGTGGCCAGGCCCTGGCCGCGAATGCAGTCGGCCAGCCACTGGGTGGTGTAGCTGGCACCGGCCATACGGTCTAGGTGGGCGCCGGCGTCCGAGCCGCCGATCATCACGTGGTCATGGTCCCAGGCGGTCTGACGCATGATCCAGCTGGCCGGGTCGTCGTCGGTGGGCCCGGGCCACAGCACGGTGCGAAGGTCATCGGCCAGCACGACGTCGAGCAGCGTGTAGAAGTCGCGCTGCCCCCGCTCGCGGGCGACGTCGCCGATGAGGCGACCCTTGAGGCCCTCGTTGGGCTCGGAGTAGGTGTCGCCGATGCGGTAGCGGCCCCAGCCGGTGAGGCGGGAGAACACGCCGGCGTCGGGAGAGGCGGCCCGGGTCTCGAGGTGGCGGCGGGTGCCGGGGTCCGACAGGGCGGCCACCTTCTCGTCGTGGGGGAGGTTCATGACCTCGCTCCAGTCGGGCAGCGAGTAAAGGGCGCAGAACGTGTGGAAGTGCATGTTCATACCCACGAGGACCGGCATGGTCAGGGCCATGGCTTTACCGCCGGCCTCGGCCACCTCATCGCATGCCCGGAGCTGGTTTCGGTAGTCGTCGGGTCGGGCGGCATCGATGGTCAGGACGTTCCAGTTGACGGGTCGTCGGGCGGCGAGTGACATCCGGGTCATGAGGTCGACCTCGTCCTCGCGGAAACCGTTCATGCAGCCGTCGGCCACCCATTCCAGTGTGGTACCGGGATGGTCGGCCACCACGGCGCACAGGGCCTCGACCTCGTCGGCCGCCGCGGTTCGTGATGGCACCGGCAGGCCGTCACCGTCGCTGTGGGTGAACGACCGGCTGGTCGAGAATCCAAGGCCCCCGGCGGCAAGTGAGTCGGCGAGCAGGGCCTTCATCGCGTCGATCTCGGCGGGGGTGGCCTCGCGGCTGGTGGCGTCGTCCTTCATAACGGTGCGCCGGATGGCGCTGTGGCCGACCATGCCGGCCACGTTCACCCCGAGGTTTCCCTCGAAGCGGTCGAGGAACTCGCCGAACGTCCGCCAGTTCCAGTCGAGGCCCTCGGCCAAGGCGGCCGGCGACATGCCTTCTACCTTGACGAGCATGGCGGCGAGGTAGTCGGCGTCGGACTGGTCACCGATCGGGGCGATGGTGAAGCCACAGTTGCCCATCACCATGCTGGTGATGCCGTGCTGGCTCGATGGCGTGGCGTAGGGGTCCCAGAACAACTGGGCGTCGTAGTGGGTGTGGGGGTCGACGAAGCCTGGGCACACGATGCGACCGGTGGCGTTGTGGACCTCGGCGGCCTCGGGGAGCGAGCCGTCAGATTCAGTGAGATCGCCAATGGCGCTGATTCGGCCGTCGGTAACCGCCACGTCGGCCCGGATTCCCGGGGCACCAGTGCCGTCCACCACGGTGCCGCCGTGGATCAGGAGGTCGTACATGTGACGAGGCTAACCCTCGGCCTCCGCCGTTTCCTGACGGAGTGTCAGATTATTGCTGTCGTCCCGAACAGGCGTGGCCGGCTCCGGTGGGGGACGATCCCACCATGGAGGAAGATTCCGGCAAGGAGGAACCCATCATGGAGTACCAGGTGCCGAACGACGGATCGTTGAATCACGGAGCGGCCGATGACGGACTGGTCTGGATCGAGGGCGTGCTGGCCGATCTGACGCTGGACGAGAAGGTCGACCTCATGTCGGGGCGCGACCTGTGGTCGGTGCGCCCGGTGGAGCGCCTCGGCCTCCCCGCTCTGAAGGTGTGCGACGGGCCGGCGGGGGCACGGGGCACCGGCCTGCTGGGCACCGGCATTCCCGCGCTGTGCATCCCGTGCGGCACGGCACTGGGCGCCACTTGGAACCCCGACCTGGTCGAGGAGTTGGGTGGTGCACTGGCCGCCGAGACGCGGGCCCGGGGCAGCCACGTGCTGCTGGCCCCCACGGTGAACCTGCACCGCACGCCGCTGGGCGGGCGGAGCTTCGAGTGCATGTCCGAGGATCCGGTGCTGACCGGGAAGATCGCCTCGGGCTACATCCGCGGCGTGCAGGGCGGCGGGGTGGCCACCACGGTCAAGCACTTCGTGGCCAACGATTCTGAGTTCGAGCGGACCACCATCTCGTCGGAGGTCGACGACCGGACTCTGCGGGAGGTGTCGTTACGTCCCTTCGAGATGGCGGTCACAGAGGGAGGGGCGTGGGGTGTGATGTCGTCCTACAACCGGATCAACGGGACGTACGCCGCGGAGCACGATCATCTCCTGACCACCGTGTTGCGCGGCGAGTGGGACTTCGACGGGATCGTGGTGTCGGACTGGTTCGGCGCAAAGTCCACGGCTGCCTCGGCGTCGGCCGGTTTGGATCTGGAGATGCCCGGACCACCCCGTTGGTACGGGGAGCGCCTGGTGACGGCCGTGATGTCCGGCGAGGTTCCCGAGGCCACTATCGACGACGCGGTCCGACGCCTATTACGGCTCATGCAGCGCACCGGTGCGGTGGGCGAGCCCCACGATCGACCGGAACGGGAACTGGACGAGCCGTCGCATCGGACGCTGGTCCGTCGGGCGGCCGCTGAGGGGTTCGTGCTGCTGAGAAATGAACCGGTGGGAGACGACCCGACAGTTGGAGCTCTACTGCCGCTGGACCCGTCGGGGATCGACCGTCTGGCCGTCATCGGCCCCAACGCGGCCACGGCCATGATCATGGGAGGCGGATCGGCCGCTCTGGTGGCCCAGCACATGACGGCACCGCTGGACGCCATCGTGGATCGCCTCGGCGACCGGATGGAGGTCGTCCACGAGTTGGGGGCGATCACCGAACGTTCGGCCCAACCACTGGGCGGCCGGGCCACGGCCACGGCCGGTGGCGAGCGGGGTTTCGACGTCGAGTACTTCGACACCATGGACCGATCCGGACCGGTGGTCGGCACCAGGACGTTCCGGGATGGGCGGATCCTGCACTTCGATGCCGCCCCGGGGGTGACCGACCTGCGGGAGTGCTCGTTCCGGGCCACGACCCGGTTCACGCCGGTGGTCGACGGCGAACATGTGCTGGCCCTCGTGCAGAGTGGGCGGGCCCGCCTGCTGGTCGACGGTGCGGTGGTGATCGACGGCGTGGACGATCCCATGGATCCCGGCGACGAGTTCTTCGGCTTCGGAAGTGCCGAGCGGACCGCTGCGGTGACGCTGGTCGCGGGTCAACCGGTAGACGTCGTCATCGAGTGGACCGCCGAGGGCGCGGCCTTCCTAGGAGGGGTGAAGTTAGGCCTGCGGACCCCGGTGGCCGACGACCTCATGGACCGGGCGGTTGCCGCGGCGGGCGACGCCGACGTCGTGGTTCTGGTGGTGGGCACCAACCTGGACTGGGAGACCGAGGGGCGCGACCGTGAGTCGATGGACCTGCCGGGCGACCAGCCCGAGCTGATCCGCCGGGTTTGCGCTGCCAACCCGCGCACCGTGGTGGTGGTCAACGCCGGTTCGGTGGTGACCAGCGACTGGGCCGAGGACGCACCGGCCGTGCTGGCCACATGGTTCGGCGGCCAGGAAATGGCCGATGCGCTGGTCGACGTGTTGGTGGGTGACGAGGAGCCGTCGGGGCGTCTCCCGACCACCGTGCCCCACCGCCTGGCCGACACCCCGGCCTATCTCCACTATCCGGGCGAGAACGGACGGGTTGTCTACACCGAGGGGCTGTTCACCGGCTACCGGTGGTACGAGGCCCGCGACATCGACGTGGCCTTCCCTTTCGGACACGGGCTGTCCTACACCCGGTTCGAGTGGGGGACACCAACGGTGGACGCCCCCGACACGGTGGCTGATCTGGAGACGGGCCGACCGGTGGTGGTTACCGTGCCGGTACGCAACGTGGGCGACCGGGCGGGTTCGGAGGTGGTGCAGGCCTACGTGGGGTGCGACGCCCCCCGCCTGTCCCGACCGGCACGCGAGCTCCGGGGCCTGGCCAAGGTCAGACTGGAGCCGGGCGAGGAGCGGGAGGTCGAGTTGGTGTTGGACCATCGAGCCTTCACCTACTGGGATCCGGGCGACCCGTCGTACCCCGAGCGGGCCGATGCGGCCCCGGTGGCTGCCGGAGTCGGCGTGGAGCGACGGGCCGAGGCCGGCTGGGTGATCGATCCGGGTAGCCACCGAATCCACCTAGGGGCCTCGTCGGCAGACACCCGGGCCGTGGCGATCGTCGACCTCGCGTGATCAGAGGATCGGCGGCCCGGGGCTAGCCTCGCCATCGACAATCAACCGGGGAGCTCGGGCCTTGTGCCGGGCTGAGAGGGCAGTGGCCGTTGTTGCAACGGGGGCACTGTCGACCCGACCTGAACCTGCTCCGGGTAATGCCGGCGAAGGGAGATCCATGTTGCGATTCCGATCCGTGTACTCGGCGCTCGGCCTTGCCGCAGCGCTGCTCATCGGAGCCACCTCCTGTGGGGACGACTACGCCTCCACAACGGGGCCCGTCAACTCCGGTGGACCAGTCGTCACCGAGGAACTGGCGGCCATCGAGGCACCAGCCACCACCACCGCTCCAACGGGGCCGGTCACCCTCATCACCCATGACTCGTTCTGGGTATCGGAGGGAACGCTGTCCGCCTTCACCGAGGCCACCGGCATCCAGATCGTCCTCCAGACGGCCGGCGATACGGGCCAGATGGTCTCCTCGGCCATCCTGACGGTCGGCGATCCGCTGGGCGATGTCATGTTCGGCGTCGACAACACCTTCCTGCAGCGGGCGCTGGACGCCGACCTGTTCGAGGCCTACGAGTCGTCGGCCCTGTCCGGCGTGCCCGACGAACTGCAACTCGACGCCTCGCACCGGGTAACCCCGGTCGATTTCGGCGACGTGTGCGTCAACTACTGGATCGACTGGTTCGGCGACGACCTGGCCGCCCCGACCTCGCTGGACGACCTGACCGACCCGGCGTATGCCGACCTGATGGTCGTACAGAACCCAGAGACGTCGTCGCCCGGCCTGGCCTTCCTGCTGGCCACCATTGCCGAGTACGGCGACGGCTGGGAGGACTACTGGGCGGCGCTACGCGACAACGGTGTGGTGGTGACCGCGAGCTGGGAGGACGCCTACTACGGCGAGTTCGTGTCGGGCGGCGGCGATCGTCCGATCGTCGTCAGCTATGCCTCGAGCCCAACGGCCGAGGTCATCTACGCCGATCCACCGATTGACACACCGCCCACCGGCGTGGTCACCGAGACGTGCTTCCGCCAGATCGAGTTCGCAGGGATTCTGGCCGGCACCGATCACCGGGCTGCCGCCGAACTGCTGGTCGACTTCCTGCTCTCGCCGACCTTCCAGGAGGAAATCCCGCTGAACATGTTCGTCTTCCCGGCCCTGGCCACCGCCGAACTGCCGACAACCTTCGTGGACTTCGTTGAACTGGCCGACGATCCACACGAGATGGATCCCGCTGCCATCGAGGCCCATCGCAACGACTGGTCCGAACGCTGGACAGAGATCGTCCTTCGGTGATCCCTTTCCGGAGGGCGCTCGCAGCGGTGGCTGTCGTAGTCCCGGCGGCCTTCCTCGGCATCTTCTTCCTGTATCCGGTCGGGTCGATCCTGGTCCGGGGGCTGGGGGCCGACGGCCTGAACCGGCTGGTCGAGTTGCCGGGACGGTCGTCGTTCCGGGGCGTGGCCTGGTTCACCCTGTGGCAGGCCGTGGCCTCCACGGTGCTGACCGTGGCTGTGGCTCTGCCCGGTGCCCACCTGCTGGCCCGGCGCCGGTTCCGGGGACGGTCGTTGCTTCGCGCTGCTGCCACCGTGCCGTTCGTGCTACCCACCGTGGTGGTGGGTGGGGCGTTCCTGGCCCTGTTCGAGCGCCTCGGGCTGAATGACGGACCGTTGCGCCTGACCCGGACGGCCGGGGCGATCCTGGCCGCCCACGTGTTCTTCAACGTGGCCGTCGTCCTGCGAACCGTCGGCACCTTCTGGGAGGGGCTGGATCCCCGGGTTGTCGAGCAGGCCCGGGTGCTGGGGGCGTCGCCGGCCCAGGCCTTCCGGTGGGTGACGTGGCCGCGGCTGTGGCCAGCGGTGGCCGCTGCGTCGTCGATCGTGTTCCTGTTCTGCTTCACGTCGTTCGGGGTAGTGCTGGTGCTGGGCGGTCCCACCCGGGCCACGCTGGAGACCGAGGTTTGGCGCCACGCCGTGTTCCGGGGAGACCTGGCCTCGGCCACCGCGCTGGCCCTGGTGCAACTGGCCGCCGTGGTGGCCATGGTGGTGGTCACCAACCGCCTGCAGCGTCGGCGGGCCGTGGCCCAGCGGGTGGTGCGACGGGTGCCGCCGCTAAGGGCGTCGGGTCGGTTGTTGGCTGCCAATCTCGCTCTGCTGGGCGTGGTGCTTGGGCTCCCGATCGCCGTGCTGGTCGAGCGCTCACTAACCCGCGGTCGGAGCGGTGGCGGATGGGGAGGCTTCACGCTGGACCATTACGGCGCCCTGGCCGACCGTCTCTCCCTGCTTCCTCTCTCGGCGCTCGGGGCATTGCGTAACTCGCTGGTGTTCGCCGTGGTGGCCGCCGGCCTGGCCGTGGTAGTCGGCGGGCTGGCCTCGGTGGTCGTGGTGCACGGGCGACGGACCCTGGCCCGGGCCTTCGACCTGGGGATGATGCTGCCGCTGGGTGCCTCGGCGGTGACCGTGGGCTTTGGCATGCTCATCGCGTTGAGTGAGGCGCCACTGGACTTCCGATCGTCGCGGTGGCTGGTGCCGGTGGCCCATGCCCTGATCGGTGTGCCGTTCGTGATGCGGGTGGTGGTGCCCACCCTGCGGGGCATCGACGTGCGTCTGCGCGAGGCGGCGGCCACCTTGGGTGCCACTCCGGCCAGGGTACGACGTGAGATCGACCTGCCGATCGCTGCCCGGGCTCTGGCCGTGGGGGCAGGGTTCTCGTTCGCCGTCTCGCTGGGCGAGTTCGGGGCTACCTCTTTCCTGCCTCGGCATCCCGACCGCCTGACCGCGCCGTTGGCCCTGTTCCGGCTGTTGTCCCAGCCGGGCGACGCCCTGCGTGGTCAGGCAATGGCGTTGGCCGTGGTGCTGATGCTGGTCACAGCGCTCTCGGTGCTGGCCATCGAGGGATGGGGCCGACGGGGCACCGTGCGGGGAGACCTGTGACCGGCCGGTCGGGGGGCTCTCGTCGCGGTGAATCCACGGCGGCCGGTCTTGAGATAGAGGCCCTGTCGATGGCGTTTGACGGGGAGCCGGTGCTGTCCGGAGTGGACCTGATGGTGGCGCGGGGGGAGGTGGTGGTGCTCCTCGGCCCGTCGGGCTGCGGCAAGAGCACCCTGCTGCGAGCAGTGGCCGGCCTTGAGCAGCCGCTGGCCGGCCGGGTTTTGTGGGATGGCGAGGACCTGACCGATATGCCGACCCACCAGCGGGGGTTCGGCCTGGTGTTCCAGGACCACGCCCTGTTCGGGCACCGGGATGTGGCCGGCAACGTGGCGTTCGGCCTCCGGGTGGCTGGCCTGGCCGCCGAGGCGCGGGCCCACCGCGTGGCCCGGTCGTTGGCCCTGGTCGGCCTCGAGGGATTCGAGGGTCGGCGGGTCGACACGTTGTCGGGCGGTGAGGCCCAGCGGGTGGCTCTGGCCCGTTCGTTAGCCGCCGCGCCGCGGTTGCTGATGCTCGACGAGCCCCTCGGCTCGCTGGACCGGTCGTTACGAGAACGTCTGACCGCCGAACTGGGCGTGCTGCTTCGACGGTTGGGCCTGGCGGCTTTGCATGTCACCCACGACCACGACGAGGCGTTCGCACTGGCTGACCGGATCGCCGTGTTGGGTGCCGGACGGATCGACCGGATCGGCACTCCCGACGAGGTGTGGGACGACCCGGGCACCGTGCACGCTGCCCGTTGTCTAGGTCACGAGAACCTGGTCGGGTTGGACGATGCTGGCCGGTGTGCCCTTGGGCGTCTGGGGTCGGGACCCGGCATCGTGCTTCTGCGATCCGACAGCCTGTCGGTCGGCGCTCCGGGCGAAGGCGTGTCGGCCGTCGTGGCGGCGACGTCCCGTCGCTCCGGCCGGATGGTGGCTCACGTTCTGGTCGGCGACCTCGAGGTCCGGGTGCCGGTCGACGAGTCGATACATGGCGTGCGCGTTGGTGACCCGGTGGGTCTCGTCATGGGCCACGACGCCGTCGTGCCCCTCAGCAGTTAGCCACTATTCGAAGGCGGGGGCCAGATCACCCTTGATCACCTTTCCCATGGTGTTGCGGGGGAACCTGTCCAGCACCAGCATCTGGTCGGGCACCTTGTAGCAGGCCAGGCGTTCCTGGCAGAACGACCGGACGTCGTTGACCAGGAGGTCTGGGTCGCCGTCGGCCCACGGCCCGGGCTCGGCCACGAGGCCGGCGGCCACCACCTCGCCGAGCCGATCGTCAACGAGGCCCAGCACGGCCACCTCGCGAACCCCCGGGTGGTCGAGCACTACCCGTTCGACCTCGGCCGGGTACACGTTGGCTCCGCCCCGCAGGATCATCTCGGTGCGTCGGCCCCGGATGACCAGTTGTCCGTGTTCATCGAGGAAACCCAGGTCGCCAGTGTGGAGGACGCCGCCCCGCAGGGCCTCGGCGGTGGCGTCGGGCCGACCGAGGTAACCCAGCATGGGTGTCCACACCCCGGCCCACGGGCCGTGGGTCACAGGGGCGAGACAGATCTCGCCGGTGTCACCGTCGGGCAGGGGCTGGTCCTCGTCGTCGACGATCACCACCCTCACGGGTTCGAGCGGGTAGCCCGCACCGTCGGGCCGCATGGGTCGGCTGACGTGTTCACGGGTGACGCCGGTCGGGGCCTCGGTCAGGCCGTAGCCGACAATGGCCCGGGTGCCGAACTTGGCCTCCCAGGCGTCGCGGAGGACGGACGGGGAGTGCCCGGCGCCGATGATGGTCTGGGTGAGGGTGGTCAGGTCGTCCCGGTGGACGTCGGGGTGGGCCACCAGGTCATGGGCGATGGTCGGCACCAGGGTGACCCGATTGATCCGCTGGGTTCGGACCTCGGCAGCGAAACCCACGGCGTCAGTGCGTTCCACCAGCACGGCGGTCGTGCCACGGAGGTAGGCCCACAGGGGACCGAGCACCAGCATGTTGAGGATGGTCAGGGCCAGTGCGGTGCCGTGGCGCTCGCCGGGAACGGACGGGTAGGACCGTCGACTCGAGATGCCGGGCCACAGCAGGTTGTGCTGGGAGTGCACGGCGCCCTTGGGTCGACCAGTAGTACCCGATGTGTAGGCAATGGCTGCCGGGGCCTGCGGGTCGACGTCGGTGGTGGGCGCCGGGTGTCCGGCGTCAACCAGATCGGCCCACGATCCAGATCCGTTGGTCGGGTCGACCACGAGGAGGTGCCGGGCGGCGGCGCGTCTGTCAAGAGCGGGTCCCCGGAGGCTGTCCGCCCGGTCATCGGTGGTCACCAGCAGGTTGACCTCGGAGTCGTCGAGCGTCCACGCCACCTCGTCGGCCGTCAGATTGGTGTTGATGCCCAACCAGACGGCCCCAAGTCGTTGGGTGGCCAGGAAGGCCTCGACGAGGGCGACCCGGTTGGGTAGCGAGCAGGCCACCCGGTCTCCGGGCCTGATGCCCAGGGCGGTCAGGCCTCCGGCTGCCGCGGTCACCCGGGCATCCAGTTCGGCGTAGGTCAGCGCCTCCCCTCCGTCAAGGGGGTCTCCGTGGACCAGTGCCTCTCGGTCGGGATGGTCCCGCACCCCGGCCGTCAGGGCCTCAGCGGTGGTGGCCGGGCCCTCGGGCAGCGGAGCCGGATGGTCACGGACCACTAGGCCATGGGCGTCCACGGGTGGTCGTCCCCCGAAGTCGTCGCCTGCCACCCCGTAGAGGTTAGGAGCCCGGGTGTAGAGAGAACCCTCGGATGTCCAGTCTCCCCTCAGGGGAAATAACCGCGCCTGAGAGGAAATCCGACGAATAGATGACAATCGGGCCCCTTGGCTAGCGGTCGAGGGTGGGACTGCCCTACGGTCCGGAGCCTCGGTCGGTAGTGGCGCGTGTCACAACGAACCGTGACGATGACATCCACATCTGGAGGGATTGGTTTATGAGAACGCGAACGCGTTGGTTGATGGCACTAGTGGCGGCATTCACGCTGCTGGCTGGTGCCTGTGGGTCTGATAGCGCGGACAGCGCTTCATCTGGTGGTAGTTCGGCTTCGGCTACGACTGCTGCTCCGGCTGCGACTGCTGCTCCGGCTACGACTGC
>JAAZZG010000016.1 GCA_014237715.1 Acidimicrobiales bacterium | reverse complement strand
GAGCAGGAGCAGGAGCAGGAGCAGGAGCAGGAGCAGGAGCAGGAGCAGGAGCAGGAGCAGGAGCAGGAGCAGGAGCAGGAGCAGGAGCAGGGCCAGGAGCAGGGCCAGGAGCAGGGCCAGGAGGAGGTTGGAAATCTTGAGCTGCAACAGTGGTCGGGATCATGACCGTCACCAGAATTGCAAGGAGGACCACTCGGATTGTCCGTCGTCCTACTGATCGCATAGTTGCTCCCCCCTCATCCTCGTTCGGGATTACCGCGCGAGGATCCCTTATTTTGTTCTGGCCCGTGTAAACAATCTTCGCATAGGGCCTTAGTCGCGTCCAACCGACCGCTGTCTTCCAGGTGTGATCAGAGCACCTCGCGCGTGTAGCGGACCACCGCCTCGAGTTCTTCGGGGTCGTACCGGCCGCTGAAACCTGGCATGGAACCCTGTCCATCGGTCACCACTTTGACCTGGTCGGCCAACACTGGGTACCGAATCTCCACCGAGACCAGCGACGGCCCCCTTCCCCCGGAGCCGTCGGAACCGTGGCAGGACGCGCACGCCTTCCCCCAGATCTCCCGACCCCTTACCAGAGCGGGATCTGCCGACCCGTCGTCTGCACCGGGAACCGGTGGGGGGCTGGCACAGGACGCCCCGAGAACGGCCAATAACAGGAGCAGAGCGCGGTGGGGTCGCATCGAACGTCGACGATACTGACGGTATGGGATTTGACCCGCGACGCCCCCACCACCGGCGCCCCAGCGATGTCCTCTACGTGGGCGCTGCCGTCGTCGTGGCTGTACTCCTTATCGCCTGGACGCTCTTCCTGTGACCTGCCAACCACCGACCGGCCACCCATGCTGGGCGACCTCCTGAGATGGACAACCCCGAGATCTTGGGCGAACTGGAAGAGCGTTTCATCCATCCCTACCAGGCCACCAAGACCTACCTATGCCCGGGCTGCAACCGGGAGATCCCGCCGGGACTCGGACACGTGGTCATCGTCCCTGTGGACGTGCCTGACATGCGTCGCCATTGGCACCGGGGCTGCTGGACCAGACGCCGACCCGTCGAATCGCCACCATGGCAGCGACCGTAGAGAACAGGATGTGGCGGCGACCCTCAGCGGGCACGCCGCAGCGGGATCAGAACTCCCGCTTCTCCTTGACCTTGGCACGCTTACCGATGCGGTCGCGGAGGTAGTAGAGCTTGGCCCGACGGACGTCACCGCGGGCCCCGACCTCGATGCGGTCGATGATCGGTGAATGGACCGGGAAGGTCCGTTCCACGCCGACGCCGAAGCTCAGCTTGCGTACGGTGAACGTCTCACGGACCCCGCTGCCCTGACGGCGGATGACCACGCCTTCGAAGAGCTGCACCCGCTTCCGGTTGCCCTCAACAACACGGACGTGCACCTTCAGGGCATCGCCGGCGTTGAAGTCGGGAACGTCGTCCCGGAGGTTCTGGTGATCGACGAGATCGGTGGGCTGCATGGCTCGTCCTCGAGAGGCTCGTGGCCCGTCAGACAGATCGGGCCGTTCGTGGTTCCGTCCCGGAACGGGAGGAGACCGATCGGCAAGCATACGGCCATCGACGGTGGACGACACCGGGACGACCGACCGCCCGTTGTGCCGTCTGGCTCAATGATTCGGGTGAGGTGTCCCGAACTCGTCGAGAAGGTCCTGGTCGGCCTCGGTGAGGCCGCCACGCTGTTCGATCAGGTCCGGTCGCCGCTCGATCGTGCGGACCAATGCTGCGGCCCGGCGCCACCGGGCAACCCTCGCGTGATCGCCCGACAGGAGCACATCGGGAACGGACCAGCCCCGGAACTCGGCCGGGCGGGTCCAGTGCGGGTACTCCAGAAGACCGTCGGTGAACGACTCGTCCTCCGGCGAAGCGCTGTTTCCCAGCACCCCGGGTCGAAGCCGCGCCACGGCCTCGATGACCGCCAGGGCAGCTAGTTCGCCGCCGGCCAACACGTAGTCGCCGAGCGAGAGCTCGTCGTCACACAGCTCGGTTCGGATCCTCTCGTCTACCCCCTCGTAACGGCCGCAGAGCAGCGAGAAGCCATCGAGGGCGGCGAGTTCCACGGCTACCGACTGGTCGAAGCGTCGACCGGCCGGGCTGAGCAGGATCAGCGGTCGCGGGGGTTCGACGAGTTCGACGGCGGCGAAGACCGGTTCAGGCATCATCACCATGCCCGCTCCCCCGCCGAACGGACTGTCGTCGACCGTGCGATGGACATCGGTGGCAGCCATCCGCAAGTCGTGTGCCCGGACATCGAGGTGGCCTGCGTCGGAGGCCCGGCCCAGGATGCTCTCACCTGTATAGGCCCCGATGAGGCCCGGAAAGAGAGTGAAGACGTCGACACGGAGCGTCATGGCGTCTGGTCCGGATCAGCGTCCGAGCCAACCTCGGGATCAACGTCGTCGCCATCGAGGAGGCCGACGGGCACGTCCACGTCGATACGAACACCCGGCTCGAAGGCCGTCAGGAAGACCAGCGGGACCAGTCGGCCATCGTCCAACTCGAGTAGGTCGCTAGCCGGGTTTTCGAGGACCCCCGTCACGACACCGTGCTCGACCCCGTGCTGGTCCACCACCACGGACCCCATCAACTGGTGGATCCAAAGCGTGTCGTCGTCCGGGTCGTCGATCGGCGGCGCACTCAGCGCCACCCCACGCCACGCGTCGGCAGCCTCACGGTCGGGAATCCGGTCAAACCGGACCAGGTGCCGATGCTGGTGGGGTCGACTCGACTCCACCGTGATCGCACCGCGGTCGGTCTGGAGTTCGGCTCCGGGCGCGAGGCGCTCGGTGCGGTGGGTTATCAGGCTGACGACGACCTCCCCGCGCACCCCATGGGGCTTGTCGATCCGACCAACCTCGAGCAGGGCTGGCCCGTCGGGATCCGGCCCACCGTCCATCGGACGGTCAGTCGACGAAGTCGACGTCGATCTCGGTCTCGTCGTTGACCGCGGCAGCCCGGACAATGGTCCGGATGGCGTTGGCCACCCGGCCACGACGGCCGATGACGCGACCCATGTCGCCGTCGGCGACGGTCACCGAGAACGTGCACCGCTCGTCGCCCGAAGCCTGGATGCGGACCTCGTCAGGCTGCTCGACGATGGTCTTGATCAGGTACTCGAGAACACCCTCAGCAGTCGGGGCTTCAGCGCTCACGATTCCTCCTCGACGGTCTCTTCAGCGGCCACCTCTTCGACGGGGGCCTCCTCGACGGGGGCCTCCTCAGCAGGTGCATCCTCAACAGGAGCCTCCTCGACGGAAGCCTCCTCAGCAGGTGCATCCTCAGCAGGCGCATCCTCAGCAGGCGCATCCTCGACGGAAGCCTCCTCAGCGGAAGCCTCCTCAGCAGGTGCATCCTCAGCAGGCGCATCCTCGACGGAAGCCTCCTCAGCAGGCGCATCCTCAGCAGGCGCATCCTCGACGGGGGCCGCCACTGCCTCGGCCTTCGGCTCGGGCGCCGCAGTCACGCTGGTGCCGGCGGCCTGGCCCTTGAACTCGTCCCAGGCTCCGGTGATCTTCAAGAGCTTCTCGACACGCTCGGTCGGCTGGGCGCCGTTGCGCAACCAGCCCACCGCCTTCTCGTTGTCGATCTCGATCACGGATGGGTCACGGCGGGGGTCGTAGAAACCGACTGCCTCGATGATGCGGCCGTTTCGCGCCTTGCGCGAATCGGCGGCAACCACCCGGTAGGTCGGCTGCTTCTTCTTTCCCATCCGCATGAGGCGGAGCTTCACGGCCACGTCGGTACCACTTTCTTGTCAGTCAGGATGATCAATCCGGCCCCCGCACGGTCTGGCGGGGGGACGGTGGACGCGGTGGAGTTGCGCCCATTCGGTCGTCCAGTCTGCCGGGATCCACGTCGTTTTCCAGCCTCCATGACCGGATCAGCCCCGTGACACCCGACATGCCGTCCGACATCCTCCAGAGAAACCCGGCGGCACCCTCGAGAGAAGCCCGACCCGAGGGCCCTACGGCCTGCCCGGGGAACCCTCACCGGGGAGGCCGAGACCACCTGGGACACCGCCCGGCGTCTCGCCCAGCCCGGGCAGCGAAAGGCTCTTCTTCTTGTCGATCGGCGCCGGCCCAGGTGCCGTCGTCCGGCCACCTCCGCCCTTTCGACCCTTGCCCCGGCCCTTACCACCAGAAGCCCCACCGCCAGAGCGCCGACCCTTGCCACCCATCTGTTTCATCATCTTTCGCATTTCGCGGAACTGGCGGACCAACTGGTTGATCTCGTTGGGCTGGGTGCCGCTGCCCGCAGCGATCCGGGCCCGACGGGAACCGTCGATGACGTCCGGGGCGGCCCGCTCACCGGGAGTCATCGAATGGATGATCCCCTCGATCCGGTCGATTCGGCGTTCATCCACCTCGGCGTCCACGCCCTTCATCTGCTGGGCCATCCCGGGGACCATCCCCATGATGTTGCTGAGCGGCCCCATCTTCCGAAGGGCCTTGAGCTGCTCGAGGAAGTCGTCGAGGGTGAAGGTCCCGTCCATGAGGCGGGCCGCGGCGGCCTCGGCCTCGGCCTGTTCGAAGGATTCCTCGGCCTTCTCGATGAGCGTCTCGACGTCGCCCATACCCAAAATCCGGCTAGCCAGACGGTCCGGGTGGAACAGGTCGAAGTCCTCCAAGGCCTCCCCGGTCGACGCGAAGGCGATGGGGCGACCCACCACCTCCTTGACGCTCAGCGCTGCACCGCCCCGGGCGTCGCCGTCCAACTTGGTGAGCACAACAGCGTCCAGTGAGAGCCGGGCGTGGAAGGCCTCAGCGGTGTTGACGGCGTCCTGGCCGATCATGGCGTCGATAACCAGGAGGGTGTGGTCCGGGTCGAGGACCGCCGCCACTTCGGCCACCTCGGCCATCAGGTCATCGTCAATGGCCAGACGGCCAGCCGTGTCGCAGATGACGACGTCACGTCCCAGACTGCGGGCATCAGCCAGACCGGCACGAGCCACGGAGACCGGGTCGGTGGCCTCGCTGAACACCGGTACGTCGATGCGGGCAGCCAACGTCCGCAACTGCTCGACGGCCGCCGGGCGCTGAAGATCAGCCCCGATCAGCATCGGGTTTCGCCCCTGGGCCTTGAACCAGCGGGCCAACTTCGCTGCCGTGGTCGTCTTGCCTGATCCCTGGAGACCGGCGAGCAGCACCACCGTCGGAGGCTTGGATGCGTAGGTCAGCCGATGGGTCTCACCTCCGAGCACCTCGGTGAGCTCCTCGAGCACGATCTTGACAACCTGCTGGCCGGGATTCAGGGCTCCGCTGACTTCGACGCCGACGGCCCGCTCGCGGATCCGGTCCTGGAAGGTGTGGACCACCGACAGGTGGACGTCGGCCTCCAACAGGGCTAACCGAAGCTCGCCGAGGAACTCTTCGACGTCCTCGGGACCGAGCCGACCTTTGCCCCGGATCCGCTTGAGGACCCCCTCGAATCGACTACTCAGGCTCTCGAACACGGTCGACTTCTCCTCAGGCCGTCATGTCGACGGCGAACAGCGCGTCCACGAAGTCCACCGGGTCGAACTCGACGAGGTCGTCGGCGCCCTCACCCACCCCGACCAGCTTCACCGGAATACCCAGGTCCTCCTGCACGGCGACCACGATGCCTCCCCGGGCCGAGCCGTCCAACTTGGTCAGCACGATGCCGGTCACGGCAGCCACCTCAGCGAACTGCCGGGCCTGGATCAGTCCGTTCTGCCCAGTGGTGGCATCGATAACCAGCAGCGTCTCGGTCACCGTGCCTGAGCCCTTCTCAGCCACCCGCCGCACCTTGGCCAGCTCGTCCATGAGGTTGGACTTCGTGTGGACACGACCGGCCGTGTCGGCCAGGACGAGGTCGGCACCTCGGGCCGCCGCGTGTTCAACGGCGTCGAAGATCACAGAGCTGGGGTCGGCGCCCTCCGCTCCCCGCACTACCGGCGCTCCGGCGCGATCGGCCCACATGGCCAACTGGTCGGCCGCGGCGGCCCGGAAGGTATCGCCAGCCGCGAACACCAAGTGGCGGCCAGCGGCAGCCTCGCGGCCACCCAACTTCCCGATGGTGGTCGTCTTGCCCACCCCGTTCACACCGACGAACAGCCACACCGAGGGACTTCCTCCAAGGGCCAGCGAGCGATCGGCGCCACCCAAACGATCCACGAGGACCGACTTGAGGATTTCCAGCACCCCGTCGACGTCGTCCACGCCTTCACGCCCGACCCGCTGGCGGACCTCGTCCAGCAACTCGTCAGCTGTCGCCACGCCGACGTCGGCCAGGATGAGGGCGTCACCCAGTTCCTGCCAGATGTGCTCGTCGACCACCTCGGATGCACGGACCGTGGCGAGGTGCGAGGACCATGCGTCGCGGGCACGACCGAGGCGGGAGCGGAGACCCATGGCCCGAGAGGCTACCGGTGGGGTTCCGATCCGAACCTGTGCCGGAGTCGGGCAGAACGTTGGATCAGTCGTCCGCGTCCTCGCCGTCATCGCCGGTAGACGGTTCGGTGAACTGGTCGTCGAGGGCACCCAGATCGACCTCGATCAGGAGGATCGCTCCGTCTCGGTCCACCTCCAGGTCGACCGACGTTCCCGGCAGGCGAATCTGGATGTCGGCCCGCAACGCCGGCATGTCCCGGATGATCTGACCATCGGAGCGGAAGATCCGGTCGCCCTCCAGCAAGCCCGCATCACTGGCCGGAGATCCCTCGATGACCTCCACGATGACCGCCCCAAAGTTGCCGTCGATCGGGGATTCGCCTCGAATCCCCAACCACGCGGTGCCAACCGGCTCGCCGGTGATCAGGCGGCGGGCTACCAGGACCACGGTGTCACTGGGCAGGGCGAACCCCAACCCGATGTTCCCTCCGGTGAAGGCTCCGCCGATTTGGATCGAAGTGTTCATCCCGATGATCCGGCCGTCACGGTCAGCTAGCGGGCCACCCGAGTTGCCCGGATTGATCGGGGCGTCGGTCTGGATCATGGCCACGCCGGCACAGTCGGCGCCCGACCCAGACTCGCAGCCGTAGGATTCGATAACCCGACCGAGGGCACTCACGATGCCCGAGGTCACCGTCCGATCCAGGTCGAACGGGCTGCCGACGGCCACCGCCAACTGTCCGACCTCCAGGTCCTCGCTGAAGGCGAAGACGGCGGGCACCAGGCCATCTGCCGACTCGACCAACTCGAGCACGGCGACGTCGCGTCGCACGTCGACGCCGACCACCGTGGCGGCGATCTCTCGGCCGTTGGGAAGCGTCACGAGAATCTCGTCGGCGCCGTCCACCACATGGGCGTTGGTGACGATCCGCGACTCGTCGAACACGATGCCCGAGCCGTGACCCTTGTCGATCGCCGTGACGAGCACAACAGTGTCCCGTAGGGCATTGGCCACCGCCACCACCGGTTCCTCACCCGAATCGTCGACGGGTGCCTCAGCGAAGAGTCGGGCCACCAGTGCCTCGACCTCTATTGCCGTCAGGCCCGCCGACTCTTCCACGAGGCGACCGACCACGGCCTCCACCTCGCTCTGGTCGAGGCCGGCTGCCTCGTCGACCACCGTCGACACGATGGAGGACACCTCGGCGGAACTCAGCCCCTCGGTGTCGACCCCACGATCGGCCAAGCGGTCGGCCACGATGGCCTCCACGTCAGCTGTGGAGAGGGCGTCAGAGGACTCGACCCCATCGAACTCACGGGCGAGGATCTCCCGGACCTCGTCAGCGGTCAGGCCCGACGACTCGACCCCATCAGACTCACGGGCGAGGATCTCCCGGACCTCGTCAGCGGTCAGGCCCGACGACTCGCCGACACGCACCCGCTCGACCAGGTCGGCCACCACGTCGGCCGAGAACGCCAGGTCGTCATCGTCGCCCCGGAGCATCCAGCCGGCAACCGCACCGGCCACCAGGGCGGCCACCAGCACGGCGATGGCGAACACGCCGGCCAATACCCGGCCGGTGAGTCGCAGCGGCGTCTCGATCGGCGGCACGGGCGCCGGGAGTAGTCCCGGAAAAGACGGCTCGTCGGGACGGGACGGCGTTACCGAACCGGCCCGGCCGCCAACCTCGATACTCCGTCGATCAACGGACCGTGGAATCGGCTGTTCCTCGGGGCTCGATTCTTCAGGCATGGAGGAGAAGGTAGACGGAACAGGCCGCGTTACCGACGCACCGCGCCCATGACCGCTCCGGCGACCGCGCAGACGGTCTCGCCTCAGATGCGGTCCCGACGGGACACGACCCGGTCCACGTACCGGGGTAGCCACACGGTGAAGGTCGCACCTTCGCCCGGGACGGACCGGACGGTGGCCCGCCCCCCGTGACCCTCGGCGATCTGTCGGACGATGGCCAGACCCAGCCCTGACCGTCCCACCTCCCGAGCTGATGCCCGGTCGCCCCGCCAGAATCGCTGGAAGACGTGTTCGAGGTGCTCGACGGCGATTCCGGGCCCGTCGTCGACCACCGAGACCCACACCATGTCGTCATCGCCGCCGGTGGCCACCCGAACCGCCCCGCCACCGTCCGACACCCGGATGGCGTTGCTCAACAGGTTGGCCACCGCCCGTCGAAGGGCGGCAGCGTCGGCCAACACATCGAGGCCCGATCGTTGCCCGAGCTCCAGCACTACGTCCGCCCGCCCGGCCGCTGCCCCGAAGTCCTCAACCGTCTCGCCCACCACCACTGCTAGGTCCAGCGGTTCACGGGTGGCATCGGGTCGCTCGTGGTGGGCATACAACAGGAGGTCGTCGACCAAGACCGACATCCGTTCAGCGGCCCGCAGGGCAACCAACCCGGCTGCCCGGAAGTCCTCGGGAGAGGCATCCGGATCGGCCATGACGACATCGAGGTTGGTCCGCAGCACGGCCAACGGGTTCCGGAGCTCGTGGGAGGCCTCGGCAACGAACCGACGCTGACCCTCGAAGGACTCGTCGAGCCGGCCCAGCATCTCGTCGAACGTGTCGGCCAGGTCACGGAGTTCGTCCGACGGTCCACCCAGGTCGATGCGACGCGACAAGTCGGTGGCGGTGATCTCACGGGCCACCGCCGAGATCCGGCCGATAGGACGGAGCACCAGGCCGGCCACGTACCACCCGACCACCAAGCTCCCGAGGAACAGACCAGCCAGCGCGGTGAACGAGTAGGCCCGCAGCCGTTCGAGGGCCCGCCGGTTGACCTCCTCCTCGAAGATCACCAGCCACGGCCGGACCGGTCGGTCGTCGGGGACCAGCGAAGCGGGCTTCTCGGCGGCCCCGTCCGTCGTGCCGGCAGCGGCACCTTCAGCGGCGCCGTCAGCCAGCTGCTCGAAACGGGCCAGACGCGACATGGGTTCGTCGGACAACGCCCGAGACAAGCCCAGGTAGATGGCCCCGATCATCACGGCGGCCAGAACAAACAGGACGATCGAGTACAGCAGGGCCAGACGGGTCCGAAGGCTGCCGAACCGGTCAGGCATCCGGTCGGCCATCCCGACCACGGACGCCTTCACCCGCCGGTCCCGTCCATGACTCCCGGATCGAAAAGCCGGTAGCCGGATCCGACCACCGTCTCGAGTGCTGGATCCTCGTCGCCCACGGTCAACTTGCGACGCAAAGTGCCGACGGTGACCCGCACCGTGTTGGTGAACGGGTCTGCGTGTTCGTCCCACACATGGTCCAGCAACTGCTCCTGGGAGATGACCTCACCCGGACGGGTCATGAAATACCGCAGCACAGCGAACTCCTTGGCCGTGAGCGCCAAGTCCCGGTCACCACGACGGGCGTGATGGCGGGCCGTGTCGACGACCACGTCCCCCACCTCCAGCACGGCACCCGATCGACCGGGATCGCGCCGAAGCAGCGACCGGATGCGCGCCGAGAGCTCGTCGAAGGCGAAGGGCTTGACCAGGTAGTCGTCGGCTCCCACGTCGAGACCACGGATGCGGTCCTCCAAAGTGTCGCGGGCGGTCAGCATCAGTATCCGAGGCACCACCTCGTCGGGCGGATCGGCCCTCAGGCGTTCGCAGACCTCGAGCCCATCAATGCCAGGCATGGTCAGGTCCAGGCAGATCAGGTCGTACGGCGTCCACGAGGCCTTGGCCAGGGCCTCCTCACCGTTGTCGGCCGTGTCCACCGCGTAGCCCTCGCGGCGGAGACCACGGGACAGGGCGTCGAGCAGGTCGGCCTCGTCATCGACTACGAGGATGCGCACGTCAACGACGGTACTCCGAGACCCACCGGTGAAGGGCCGCGGGTGCCCCGCTTGGGCGCCGGGCCCGGGAGCAGGCCACCGCGGGTCGGTCAGCCGTTGGTGAGGACGCCGAGGCGTTCGGCTACGCGGGCCGCCTCGACCCGTTCGCTAACCACCTTCGAGGAGCCACCGGGAGCCATGGATACCCCGTACAGGCAGTCCGCGGCCTCCATTGTGCGCTTCTGGTGGCTCACGATCACCAGCTGCGCGTCGTCGCGGAACTGGTCGACCAGACCGAGAAAGCGGTGAAGGTTGACGTCGTCGAGCGCCGCCTCGACCTCGTCCATCACGTAGAAGGGCGACGGACGACTACGGAACACGGCGAACAGGAAGGCCAGCGCGGTCAGCGACCGCTCACCGCCCGACAGCAGCGAGAGCTTCTTGACGTTCTTGCCCGACGGTCGTGCCTCGACCTCCAGCCCGGTCTCCAGGAGGTCGTCGGGATCGGTGAGGCGAAGGCGACCCTGTCCGCCCGGGAACAACGACTCGAATAGATCGGTGAAATGGCCGGACACCTCCGCGAAGGCCGCGGCGAACACCGAGACGATCTCCTCGTCCACCGAGCGGATGACCTTGCGGAGTTCCTTGCGGGTGGACCGGATGTCGTCCAGCTGCTCCTGGAGGAACTCGTGTCGCTCCTTCAGGGAATCGAACTCGGTCAGGGCCAATGGATTGATGGGCCCCATGAGCTTGAGTTCCCGCTCCAGCTCGGCGATCCGGGCCGCCGCCAAGATTCCGTCGGGCAGCACCGGGCAGGGTGCCTCGATGGCCGCCTCGGGCTCCCGATCGAACTCGACACGAATGGTGGCCGTAACGTTCTCGATCCGCATCCGGGTCTCGGCCCGCTCGATCTCGAGCCGGGACTGACGATCCCTGGTCTCTCGGAGAGCGGTCTCGGCCTCGGTTCGCTCTCGACGGAGACCGTCCAGTCGGGCGGCCACGGCCCGGACCCGCTCGGACTGCTGGCGACGACGCTCCCGGAGCACCTGGAGCCGGGCATCGACCAGGGCCATTCGGACGTCAACGGCCTCGACCAGTTGACGGGTGGCCGATTCACGGCCGACCAAGTCGTCCCTCTGGGCCGCGGCGGCAGCCCGCTCATCGGAGAGCTGTTCGAGGCGGGCCCGCAGCTCCACGACCCGGGCTCCCACCACGGTGCGTCGACCCATCACCTCTGCGACCCGGACGTCGTGCCCGGTCCGCGATGCGCCAATGGTGGCCGATCGCTCCTCAAGCGATGCCCGGGCGGCGTTCATCCGCCGGCCGGCCTCCATCGAGGCCACCTCGTCGGCCTCCAGGGCGGGTAGGCGGTCATCCAACTCAGCCACACGGCGGCCATCGTCGGCCAGACGCTGGTCCAGTTCACCAACGCGGGACCGCAGTCCCTCGGACTCGGTGGCTAGGTCCCGCCGTTCCACTTGGAGCCGCTGCAATGCTTCGGCCGCAGCGGTGAATCGACCGTCGTGCTCATCGAGGGACCGGTTGTAACGGGCAACCTCGTCCTCAGCCAATGTGGTGTCCTGCTCGGCAACGTCGAAAGCCGCTGACGCGTCCACCTGTTCTGATCCGGCCGCGGCCAACCGGGACTCGGCCTCGGCGAGTGCGGCGCCGGTGGCACCCCGACCATCGCCTCCGACCCGCCAGCCCGACGGGCCGAACCGGTCGCCCGAGGCGGTCACCAGCACGGCTTCAGGGTGGCGCAACGCCAGGTCCACGACCTCGGTCAACGGTGCGTCAACCAACGCCGCATGACCCAGCAGTCGATCAAGTAGCCCATCGACACCGGTGGCTGCGTCGGCAACGTCCAGTCGAGCCCGGACGTGGGGGCGAACCGGGGAGCCGACCATCGGGGCTGACCGCCCGGTGGCACCGGCCCCTAGGGCCAGCACGGCAGCCGACAGGCGGCCCTCCTCCAGCGCAGTCAACGCATCCCGAGCGTGATCGGGGCCGCGAACCACCACCGCATCCAGCGCCGAGCCGGCCGCCGCCTCGAAGGCCGCCTCAAATCCCTCGTCGACCTCGACCAGGTCCAGCAGGGTGCCCAGCACCCCGTCGATTCCCGCCAGGTGTTCGGCACCGGCTCGCGATCGGGCCTCGTCGAGGGCCAGGGCCAGGGCATCCACGCTCGCTGATGCGGTACGTACCTCGGCCTCGGCGGCCACCACCCGTTCCCACGCGGCGTTCCGCCGCACCGCTGCCTGATGTGACCGGGCCTCCGCAGCGGTCGCCTCGGCGACCAGCGGCTCCTCTGCGGTCTCGCCCACCGACAGATCGGCCCGCAGGCGGTCGGCCTCACCGTCGAGTCGTGTCGACGCTTCGTCGAGCGCCGCCAGTCGGTCGGCCAGCCGATTCCGTTCGGTCCTCGCCTGATCCACCGAGGCCCGTAGGACCCCCAGCTCGCCTCGAGCCTCGGCCGCATATCCACCGAGCGCCGGAATCCCCTCAGACCAGTCCATCTCAAAGGCGGCCCGGTCGGCGACCAGCTCGGTCTCGGCCAAGGCCAGGCGCTCCGCCTCGGGCGCTAGCTCCTCGGCTTCGGCGTCGAGACGGCCCATTTCGGCCTCTGAGCGGTCCAGTTCGACTTCGAGACCCACCACGACCTGCTGGGAAATCAGCGCCGAGCGGTCCCGTTCCAGTCCGCGGAGCCGTTCGACCAGTACCCCCCGGATGCCCCGGCCCCGCTCACGCAACGCCTCGAATCGAACCAGACGATCGCCGAGATCGTCGCCACCGCGAACCGCCAGTTCGGCCTCGGCGGCCACCACCTCAGCATCGAAGCGGGCCAACGACGTGGTGTGTTTGGACTCGGCGGCGGCCAACGTAGAGCGGTTCTCGGCCTCGTCACGTGCCCGGGTACGGAGGCTGGTTAGCTCGCGCCCTGCTCGATGGAGGCGTAGGGCCATGAGTTCGTCGAGTAGGTCGCCATGTCGGCGGGCCGCATCGGCCTGTCGTTCGAGGGGTCGCAACTGGCGTCGGACCTCGCGGAGCAGGTCCGACAGTCGGTCCAGGTTGGCTTCGGTGGATCGCAGCCGACGCTGGGCCTTCTCCTTGCGGCGCCGGTACTTCAGGATTCCAGCGGCGTCCTCGATGATGCTGCGCCGGTCCTCGGGGCGGGCGTTGAGCACGGCGTCGATCTGGCCCTGGGAGATGATGACGTGCTGCTGGCGGCCCACGCCGACGTCGGACAGCAGTTCCTGAATGTCGAGCAGCCGGCACGGCGCTCCGTTCATCGAGTACTCGCTGTCACCACTGCGGAACAGCGTGCGGGTGATCGTGATCTCGTTGAACTCCACCGGAAGTTGACCAGACGAGTTGTCGATAGTCAGCGAGACCTCGGCCCGCCCGAGGGCGGCCCGCGTCGAGGTGCCGGCGAAGATCACGTCGTCCATCTTCTGGGACCGCACGGCGCTCGGCGCCTGGGCACCCAGCACCCACGCGATGGCATCCACCACATTGGACTTGCCGCTCCCGTTGGGGCCGACCACGACGGTCACCCCGGGCTCCATCTCGAGGGCGGCCGAGTCGGCGAACGACTTGAATCCCTTGATGGTCAAACGCTTCAGGAACACGCGCTGCCGCCGATCGGGATCGTTAGGGATGATCGAACACGTCCCTTTCCGACGGGAATCACACCCGTGTCATTCGCCATGGCGCCACCCTAGGCGCGCGTTGGGCCGCGTAGTCGCGCGGCCCTCCCCTCCCCATCTGGGAGGGTCACAGGGTGTCCGGTCAGCGGATCAGACCTGGGTTTCGCAGTAGTAGGTCCAGCCACCCTTGTACTTGATCCGCTGGATCGGCGTCCGGTTCCGATCACTGAGTGCGCCGGCCCGGGCGTAGACCGCCAGGTGGTCGCCGTAGACGCCCGGCTCGCCGTACACGTCACGAAAGGGACGTTCCTCGATGTCGGTGCCCCGGTACTTGATGGCGTCGTTGATCACCTGAATCAGCGCACCGTGGAGTCGACGGACCTCCTGGTGGGAGAGGCTGTCCGACATCCGGTCGTGCCTCAGACCAGCGTGGAACAGGATCTCATCGGAATAGACGTCACCCACGCCGACCACGATCGAGGGATCACAGAGGAGGTCCTTGAGATGCATCTGTCGAGCCAGCACCTGGCTGCCAAATGAGGTCCACGGGATCATCTCCCCGGCCGGATCCATGCCTCCGGCTGCCACTTCAGGGAACTCAGCCACCAGCTCATCGCCACCGATCACGCACACCTGCGAGCCACCCTCGGGGTCGACCAGGCGCACGTGTCCGCCCACGGTGAAGGTGCCGGTGATCTCGGTGCCCGGCTCTACCGCGTCGCGGGCCGCGTTGCGTCGCATCTGCGCCCCGGGACCAAGCTTGATGACCAGCAATTGGCCGTCGTCGAGCTCGGAGACCAGCAGGAGGCCCGTACGCCGGACCGGGCCGAGCTTGCGACCCTCTAGGCGACTGGTGAACTGCTTGCGGTTGCGGTAGCGACCGAGGGTGGCCATCGACGCGGCCTCCACGGTCTTCAGCTTGCGTCCCGAGATCTCTCGATCGAGGGCGTAGCGGATGGTCTCCACCTCGGGCAGTTCGGTTTCGATGCTCACGGAGACTCCTGGGGGATCACGGGACGAGACGGGGGCGCAAGGGGTGCACACACGGGAACGAGGACGGGACTGGATAACTCGAGGGACTCGATGGCGGTGCAGGCCAGCAGGGCGGCAGCCTGTTCGGCGCGCTTCTTGGAGGTTCCGATGGCCGGGCCATGACGCTTTCCTGCCGCCACAACCGCTGCGTGGAAACGCTTGTCGTGGTCAGGGCCGTCGTCGGTCACCTCGTAACGCGGCGCCGGTTCGGACCGACGGGCGACGAGTTCCTGGAGGCGAGTCTTGTGGTCGTGGCCGCCGGGTTCCTCGGCCGATCGATCGAGCAGGTCGGCGAAGAGGCGATCGATGAGCGTCCGGGCGGCGTCCAGACCGGCGTCCAGGTGAACGGCTCCGATCACGGCCTCGAGGGCGTCGGCCAGAATCGACTCCTTGTCGGCCCCGCCGCTGGTCATCTCGCCCCGGCCCAGACGCAGGGCACCACCGAGGCTGATGCCGCGGGCCGTCTCGGCCAGTGCCGGAGCGCTCACCACCGAAGCACGGATCTTGGCCAGTTGGCCCTCTGGAAGTTCCGGTTGGTCACCGAAGGTGCGTTCGGCGATCACTAGACCGAGGACCGCATCGCCGAGGAACTCCAGACGTTCGTTGGAAACCCCGTCATGCTCCGCACACCACGACCGATGGGTCAGGGCGTCGACCAGCAGACCGGGGTCGGTGAACTCGTGTCCGATGGCCACGACCAGCGCTGACGAGTCGGACTGCGGTGGGACCGAGGAGGGGTCAGCCGAGGCGGGAAACGACATAGTCGACGGCATCGCGGACCGTACGAAGGTCCTCGAGGTCGTCGTCCTCGATCCGAAAGCCGACTGAGCGCTCGCTGAACTCCTCTTCGATGGCCTCCACGAGTTCGATGAGGGCGAGCGAATCGGCATCGAGGTCGTCGGCGAACGACGCACCCTCGGCGATCTCGGTCGGCTCGATCTCCAGGATGTCAGCCAGACGATCCCGAACCAGTTCGAGAACCTCGTCGCGCCCGATCGGGGCGCCTTCCACATGGGTTTCTGCAGGCACGTCAACTCCTGTCGATATTGGCCGGTTCCGGGTCTCCGGAGCTGGTCGCCGGGCCGCCGAGCGGCCTACCGGGCAGTGAACGAGCCTACCGGAATCGATCTGCTGTTCGGGAGTGCCCGTTAGGGTCTAAGAGTCATTCAAAGCGCAACTTCAGGGCACTTGGCCGGGTGCTGGCGGCCGGGTCGCGGCCCCAGGGCCTCAAGAAGCGACTGCGGTAGTGATGTGGCCGACCACGTCGGCTCGCACCATCTCCGATGCCACGCCGATGGCATTTCGCATGGCCACTGCATTGGTCGAGCCGTGGCTGATGATGCACACGCCCTTCACCCCCAGGAGCATGGCGCCGCCGTAGGTGTCGGGGTGGAACTCCCGATACAGGTCATCAAGCTCGGGGGCCAGCACGTCGGCGGCCTCGAGGGCCTCCGGTCGACCGGCCATGGCCGTGACCAGAGCCGTCAAGAGGGCCTTCAACGCGCCCTCCGCAGTCTTCAATGCCACGTTCCCGGTGAACCCGTCGGTCACGATCACGTCGGCCGCGTCGGTCATGAGGTCGCGGCCCTCGACGTTGCCGATGAACTCGGCGTCCCGAAGCGTGGCGGCCTCAAGGGCTGCGTACGCCTCCTTGACGAACGGGCTGCCCTTTCCGGGCTCCTCTCCGATGGAGAGCAGCGCCACCCGGGGCTCAGCGATACCCAACCGGTGGTGGGCAAACACCGCGCCCATCTGGCCGAACTGGACCAACCATTCGGGCTGGCATTCGGCGTTGGCGCCCGAGTCGAGCATGACGGTCGGCGTGGAGCCGGGAGTGGGGATCAACGTGGCGATGGCCGGCCGGGCCACACCCTTGATGCGACCCATCCGAAGCAGGGCGCTGGCCATCGTGGCGCCCGTGTTCCCGGCACTCACCATGGCCGAGGCCCGCCCGTCACGTACCGCCTCGGCGGCACGGACCAGCGACGAGTCCTTCATCCGTCGGACGCTGGAGCCGGGTTCGGCATCCATGGCGATGACCTCGGAGGCCTCGATCACCTCTAGGTCCCCGGTGTCACCCAGTTCCCCGGGTCGTCCCACGAGGACAACGGGAATGCCGTCGTCTGCGGCAGTGCGCGCGCCGGCCACAATCTCTGACGGGGCGTGATCGCCCCCCATGGCATCAACGGCGATGGGAAGCATGACTGGAGTTGCGACTCGGCGGCTCAGCCGGAACGGGTCGCCGGAACGTCGATCAGTCGACGTCGACGGCCTGGCGGCCGGCGTACCAACCGCAGTTCCCGCAGATGCGGTGCGGGCGCTTGGTGGCGTTGCAACGCGGGCAGGAACTCCGTGAGGCGCGGCCCAAAGTCCAGGCAGCCGCCTTGCGGCTCCGGCCCTTGGCCTTGGAAGTCTTCTTCTTGGGGACGGCCATCGTCGGTTCCTCGGAGGCGTCAAACGTCGGGGGCGGTGCACCCGACTGCGGTCGATCGGCCGGAGGCGGTGAACCCGCCCCGGGCGACCCGATGAGGTTAGCGGGACCGTCGCCGAACCGGAACGGCGACCTGACCATCAGGGGATGACCCGTGACTCAGTGTGCGGGCGTCAGGAACCAGCATCCCCCGGAGCACGGAGGGCATCAAGGGCCGCCCACCGGGGATCGGCGACCGGCGCCGCGTCGAGGTCGTCGCCCTCAGCCTCACCAATCCCGGGGGCCGCAGCTGGAAATCGTTCAGGATCCGGACCGGCACAGTCCTCCGAACACAACGGTGACAGCGGAATGGCCAACAGAACGGCATCCCGGACGATCGGCTCAACGTCGGCTTCGTCGCCGCCCAGGGGGTAGGCGTCACCCGAGTCCCCCACAGACCCCTCGTCTCCGCTGCCTGTGGACGACGGGGAACCGGAACCGGCCGACAGGACCTCGTGTACCCGCAGGTCGAGACGGCCACCCACCTCGTCGAGGCACCGTCGACATTCGCCAACCCACGCGGCACCCACCGAACCGGTCACCACTACATCCGGGCCCCGCGCCTCAGCTTCGATATCGACGTCGACCCGGCCGTCGACCACCCGCACTTCGCCGACACCCAGATCATCGAGTTCGACCGTCCGTCGGACCAGCCGGGGATCGGCCCGGCGGCGCAGGACGGCCAGCGGTATCCGCAGGCCGTCGTCCACCTCAGGTGCCCTCGGCGTCCTGATCGAAGAAGCCGGCACCCGGACGCACGGGGGCAGTGCCCGACGCATGCGCCTCGTCGACCGCCCGGACCGCCTCTGCGGCTTCGGTGGCCCGTCGCTCCCGATCCCGATCCAGCACCGTCTCCTGTAGACGACGCCGACCCTGGGAGATCGTGTCGCGGGTGCTTTCCAGCAGCGTCTCGAAGCTGGCCAGCTTCTGGTCGCAGTAGTCCTCGGTCTCTCGACGCATCCGACGGGTTTCCTCACGGGCCGTCTCGACTAGTTGGCGAGCCCGTTGTTCAGCGGTGCGGACCACTTCGGTGCGCTGGACGAGACGCTCAGCCCGGGTACGCGCCAATTCCAGGATCTCGTCGCCCTCACGCCGTACCTTGCCCAGAAATTCCTCGCGCTCCTTGAGTAACCACCTGGCCGCACGCAACTCCTCTGGAAGCCGTGCCGCCGCCTCGTCGAGGAGTCCAAGGAGTTCGTCCTTGTTGACCATCGACGACGCCGACAACGGCATGGGCCGGGCGTTGGCCACCACCTCACGCAACTGGCGCAGGATGGCTTCGATCTGTGGCGGCCGATACGGGTCGGGAGTGGCGGCCGTCGGCTCGGCGGCCAGCGGAACCGGATCCGGGCCGCTGTCCATGGGATCCGATAGAGGATCAGCCATCGGGTCGGTCACCCGTCGAGCCGGCTTTCGAGCCTGATCCGGACCGGGTCCGGCACCATGTCACTCACGTCACCGCCGAGACGGGCCACCTCACGGATGAGGCGTGAAGCCAGAAACGAACGACGGGACGCCGTGGGCAAGAAGAGCGTCTGCACCCCGGCCATCTCCGCATTCATCTGGGCCATCTGGAGTTCACTCTCAAAGTCCGATACGGCACGCAACCCTTTGATGATGAAGTGGGCCCCCACCTCGGTGGCAAGGTTCACCACCAGACCATCGAACATCGTCGTCCGGACGTTGGTCAGGTGCTCGAAGCACTCGTCGAGGAGTGCCATCCGCTCCTCGAGGTCGAACAGGCCACCACCCTTGGACGGGTTGATGAGGGCCGCCACCACCACCTCGTCGAACAGGCCGGCAGCCGTCTCGACCATCTCGACATGCCCGTTGTGGACGGGGTCAAACGAACCGGGATACAGCACTCGGGTCACGAGTTGGCCACCTCTCCCCAATCTTGGAAATCGTTCCGTCGGCCGTGACTCAAGCCGGATCCGACTCCGGCCGGAGCAGCATCACCACGGTACCCGCGGTACGGCGGCGCGAATCGACATTCCAACGGGGACCGGCATCGATCTCACGATCCGATTCCACGGCGACCACTCCATCGGCAGCGACTAGTTCGATCAAGGACCCCAGGAGGTCGGTCCAACCGTCGAAGTCGTACGGGGGGTCGAGCAGCACGAGATCCCACGGTCCGGCTGCGCCGCCGAGGCCCGTGGCCAGCCACCCGGGACCATCGGCACGGACCACGGTGGCTTGGATCGACAGATCGCAGGCATCAAGGTTGACCTCCACGAGTTCCACCGCCTCTCGGGCCCGCTCCACGAACGTGGCGTGCGCAGCGCCGCGAGACAGGGCCTCGATCCCCAGCGCTCCGGTTCCAGCGAACAGGTCGAGGACCCGTGCGTCTACCACGGCGCCGCGGCTGTGCAGTGCGTTGAACATCGACTCGCGGACCCGGTCGGTCGTGGGGCGCACCGTCGAGCCGCCACGCCTGCCGTCCGAGGCTCCGCCATCCGGGGCGACCAACCGGCGGCCACGGGCAGTTCCGGCAACGACGCGCACGCGCTCATCATGTCAGGCCCGCCGTACCGGAGTCCGTCGCGGCAGGCCCCATGACGGCGGCCCCAAATCTCCCAAACGCTAGGTTCAGCCCGTGCGGGCACCCGAGACCATCATCTGCGTCGACTGTGGGGGGACCTGTCATCTCCTCCCCCACCCGGAGACCGAGTTCGAGCCGGGCGACCCCGTTGCCTACCGATGCGCCGACTGCATGGACCGCTGGGACCTCGTGACACCGGATGAGGGTGACGACGGCCGAGGCGACGAACCGCCAACCATCTGACCGATTCCTCCGGTGGACTACACGCCGGCTCTCACGTCATGTCACCCGCCGAACAACTTCAAGATGTTCAGCGCTGTGGATCTCTCCACATGAGCGGAACGGTGGGGCCGCCGGCGATGGCCGCCTCACCGGTCACCACGAATCCGTGGTGCTTATACAGGGGCACGTTGGCCGGATTGGACGACTCGAGGTAGGCACCCACCCCGTCGGCATCACAGCGCCGGGTGACCGCCGAGATCAGCGCTGAGGCCAGGCCACGCCCACGTGACGCCGCTCGGGTGCCCACGAACGCCAGATACCAGTGAGGCGTAGCCGGCGAGGCACCCAGCATCGGCATCATGGCCTCCAGACGCCGGGCCATCTCCTCCTCGCCCAGAGCCATCTGGTTCACCATGCCGACCGCCGAGTAGTCGGGCCCCGGGTCATCGGGGCCGCGGGGAGGCACCCACACGGCGGCCGCCTCCCGTGCGTCGGCCGGATCGCCGGGTACCACGATCTCGTCGACTCCTCGGCCGCCCAGCAGTCGGTTGGCGAACAGGGCGGTGATCAGCGCCATGTGTCGACCCGGTTCATGGTCCGGCCCCTCGTCGAGAAGAAACGACAGCACCGGGTCAGAAGCAAAGGCCTCAGCCAGGGCGGCCACCACAACTGGGACGTCGTCGTCTCCCCCGACTCGTGTAGCGATGGGCGGTCGGCGACTTTCAGGCATGCCCGATCCTCCCCCACCAGCGACCCCAGGTCATGACTTCAGGAGGAATGCCGACTCGTCAGCCCCGAGGAACAGGTCGACCTCGTCGGCCAGTTCGGGGTGGGCCTCCAGTCCCGAGCCGTCGGCCACGAGGGAGAGCGCTACCTCGCGGGCCGCCTCCACCCACTCGCGGTCCCGCCGGAGCGAGGCCAAGCGAAGGTCGTTGCGGCCCTTCTGGCGTTCCCCCATGATCGTGCCCTCGCCCCGGAGATCCAGGTCGACCTCGGCCAGCTCGAACCCGTCGGTGGTGCGGACAAGGGCCTTCAGTCGCTCCTCGGCGTCCGGCGTGGGTGCCTCGCCGACCAGGAAGCAACGGCTGATATGTGCGCCTCGACCTACCCGGCCTCGGAGCTGGTGGAGTTGGGCAATACCGAATCGGGCCGCGTCGAGCACCACCATGACCGTTGCGTTGGGAACGTCGACGCCCACCTCGATGACCGTGGTGGCCACCAGCACGTCGAGCTCCCCGAACCGGAAGAGACGCATCGTCTCCTCTTTGTCGGCCCGGCCGACCCGCCCATGGAGCAACCCGATCCGTAGGTCGGACAGGACCCCGGTGGACAGCTCGGCGAACGCCTCCTCGGCTGACCGCACCTGGAGGGAATCGGACTCGTCGATGAGCGGACACACGACGTAGGCCTGACGACCGGCGGCCACCTCGTCGCGGACGGCCTGCCAGACCTCCTTTTCGTCGGCCACCCACGCGGTGTTGATCGGGGTTCGACCCGGCGGCATCTCATCGAGTACCGAGACGTCCAGGTCGCCGTAGACGGTCATGGCTGCGGTGCGCGGAATGGGGGTAGCCGTCATCACCAGGACGTCGGGAGCCGTGCCGTCGCGGTTCTTCTCCCGGAGGGCAGCCCGCTGCTCCACGCCGAACCGGTGCTGCTCGTCGATCACCACCACGCCGAGCGAGCCGAACTCCACCCCCTCCTGGATCAGGGCGTGGGTGCCGATCAGGACGTCGACACCACCTGCCACCAACTGGGAAGCGATCCGGCGCCGTTCGGCAGCGGTGGTCCGATTGGTCAGGAGGTCGACCTTCAACGGTCGATGTCCTAACAGGGTCGCCGAATCGGGCACGGTCATTCCGTCCAGAAGTTCGGCCACCCCGAGGTGGTGCTGCTCGGCCAGCACCTCAGTAGGTGCCATGAACGCGCCCTGGCGACCACCTCGCACCGCGGTCAACAGGGCGGTCACCGCCACCACCGTCTTGCCTGACCCCACGTCGCCCTGCAGGAGGCGATGCATGGGCCCCGGACGGGACAGGTCGCCGGCGATCTCGTCGATGGTGCGGCGCTGCGCCCCGGTCAGTTCGAAGCCCAGGCGGTCATGGAAATCGGCCACCACGTCGGTGCCACCATCCACTGGGCCGGCGGGGTGGACAATACCCACCGACGTCCGCTCCAGCTCCAGCTTGCGGCGGACCAAGGCCATCTGGATTCGCAGCAGCTCGTCGAACACCAGACGACGGCGGGCCTCGGCCATCTCCGCCATCGACTCGGGGCGGTGAATGGCCCGGTAGGCATCGGACCGGTCCATGAACCGGAATCTGTCACGCACCCCTCGGGGAACCGGGTCCGACAACCCGCGGACGGCCATGGTCCGACGCAGCGCCTCGCCCACGAAGGAGTCAACGTCCCAACTGTGGAGGCCGGCGGTCTCGGACTGCGGGTAGACAGCGACGATCCGGCCCGTCCGGTCGCCGATCAGATCGACGACCGGGCCGACCATCTGCAGGGCACCCTGGTAGTCGTCGGCCTTGCCGAACACCACGGCCTGCATCCCCTCCAGCAGTTGGCGTTCCCGCCAGGGCTGGTTGAAGAAGGTCAGCCGGAGACGACCCGTCTCGTCCGACGCGCGTACTTCGACGAGGGACCGGCCCTTCCGGGTCCGCCGTGCGATGACCCGGTCGATACGAACCAGCACCATGCCCTCGGACCCCGGCTCGAGTTGGGCCACGGTCGCCTCACGGCTGCGGTCCAGGTACCGACGTGGATAGAAGCCGAGCAGATCGAGGATCGATCCGACCCCGACGTCCGCCAGGGCCTTCGCCTTCACCTCACCTACACCGTTCAGGTCGGTGACCGACCGGCTGGCCAGTTCCCGGAGGGTGATGCCCTCGTCCAGGGGAGTTGGGTCGGCCACGGTCGCCCGGGCTACTCGACGCCCAGGTAGTACGGGTACAGCGGCTGGCCGCCGTCATGTACCTCGACGTCAACGTCGGGATGGTCGTCACTCAGCCATGCGACCACAGCCGCCGTCGTGGCTTCGTCGGCATCCTCGCCGGCGATGATTGTCACGATCTCGTGCTCGTCGGAGATCATCGCCTCGAGCAGGCCGGTGGTGACATCGAACGACGTATCGGCGATCACTCGGACCTTCCCGCCGGTCAATCCGAGATGGTCGCCCTCAGCGATGTCGCCCACGTCGCTGCTCGAGTCACGCACCGCCACGGTCACCTCGCCGGCCACTACGGCGTCGGCCGCCGCGGTCATCGAAGTCAGGTTGTCGTCCGCCGTCCCCTGCGGGTCGTACTCCAGCAACGAGGCGAAGCCCTCGGTGATCCCCCGGGTCGGCACCACGCGGACCGACTTGTCGGTCTGGGCGTCGACCTGGGAGGCCACAGCGATGATGTTTCCGTTGTTGGGGAGCAGTACCACCTCGTCGGCTGGCACGGCCTCCACAGCGGCCAACAGGTCGGCGGTAGACGGATTCATGGACTGTCCGCCGAGGACCACGCGACGCACCCCGAGAGACCGGAAGATGTCGCGGATGCCCGGGCCGTTGGCCACTGCGACCACGGCGCAGGGAACAGGTGTGCCGACGTCTCCGCTGTCGGCGGCCATCGAGTCCCGCACCCAGGCCTGCTCTTCAACCTGTTCGCGGACCTCGTCGAACAGATCGGTAACCCGGATGCGGTAAGGGCGTCCGGCGGCGATACCCGCCTCGATCGCCCCACCGATGTCGTCGGTGTGGACGTGGCAGTTCCAGACGCCGTCACCGCCCACCACGACAATGGAGTCGCCGAGGGCGGCCCACGCCGCCTTGAAATCGTCCACCGAGTCGTCCGGTGCATCCAGGAAGTACATGACCTCGTACTGCGTTCCGAGGTCGGCCCCGGCCCCGCTCTGGTGGGCATCGGGACGGTCGCCAGCTAACAACGGCGCCTTGACCTCAGCCGGTTCCGGGAGCGGTCGTCCGTCAATGGTCGTGAGCGCTGCATCCAGCAGGAGCAGGAACCCGCTTCCCCCGGCGTCGACCACGCCCGCCTCGGCCAGCACCGGAAGCAGTTCAGGCGTTCGGGCCAGACTCTCGCCCCCGGCGACACGAGCCGCTTCGGCAGTACCCAGGAGGTCCGCTCCGCCGTCGGCGGCGACCACGGCCGCTTCGGAAGACTCACGAACCACCGTCAGGATCGTTCCCTCAACCGGCGTCATGACTGCCCCGTAGGCCGCGGCCGACGCGGCGGCCAGGCCGTCGGCCAGCAGGCGTCCATCGATGACCCCGGACCGGGCATCCGGAGCCCCCGCCGGCGAGAAGGCCGCCGACAGCCCACGGAGCACCTGGGAAAGGATCACCCCGGAGTTTCCGCGGGCCCCCATCAACGAGCCGTGGGCAATGGCGGAGGCCACCGCGTCCATGTCGGCGTCGCCGTCGAGGGCGTCGAGGTCGACGCACACCGAATCGACGGTCATCGTCATGTTCGAACCCGTGTCGCCATCCGGCACCGGATAGACGTTCAGGAGGTTGAGGGTCGCCCGGTGGACGACCAGGGCATCACGGAAGGTACCCATGAGGGCGCGCAAGCTGGCAGCGTCCAGCGAGGAGACGGTCACGGTGGACGAGCGTAGCCATCGACGACCCACTGCCCCCGGAACGGGACCCGGCGAGCCGACAAGCCGGGTATGCCGGCGTGACCGACGACGCAGCGCCTCGGGTGGATGTCGGTCGCCCGCGGTTGGAGACCCCCCACGGGTCGCCCTAGCCTTGTGACGTTGTCGAGATCGGTCCAAAACCGACCTGTTCCCCTATCGAGGTGTTGTGATGGCGTCCGTCTGTGAAATCTGCGGCAAAAAGCCCTGGTTCGGCAAGTCCCTGAGCCACTCCCACCGGCGGACCAACCGTCGCTGGAACCCGAACATCCAGCGGGTGCGGGCTGTGGTCGGAAAATCCACCAAGCGCCTGAACGTCTGTACCAGCTGCATCAAAGCCGGCAAGGTCGTCAAGGCCGGTAGCTGAGCCGGTCGACGAGCGCTGAGATCTGACATGCAGGGTGTCGTCAAGTCATACGACCCGGGAACGGGCGACGGCGTCGTGATCCGAGATACCGACCTGGCCGAGTTCGATCTGGCCGACGGTGCACTCGATGGCTCGGTGTTCCGCATGCTCCGACAGGGGCAGCGCGTCCTGTTCGTCCTCGACGGCGACACGCGGGCCACCTCGCTCTCGCTCGGTTCCGAGGTCGACATGGGCACCCCCGACATCGGCTGACTTCCGACCGGTCCACTGAACCGGTGACCGGTTCCATAGACCAGAGTCACACCCTCTAGAGCGCGGATCCCACCCCCCCGTGTGGCATCGTCATGGCACGCCCACGATTAAGGGAACACATGGCGACAGCAGGCGAGCCCCCCACCGGAAACCGTGCCCTCATCGCATGGGTCGAGGACTGGGTCCAGCTGCTGGCTCCCGACGCCGTCCACTGGTGCGACGGTTCGACCGACGAAGCCGACCGTCTCTGTGACGAGCTCGTCGAGACAGGCACCTTCCGTCGACTGAACGACGACCTCCGCCCGAACTCCTACCTGGCGCTTTCCGATCCCGGCGATGTGGCCCGGGTCGAGGACCGCACCTACATCTCGACGGTCAACCCGGTCGACGCCGGACCGACCAACAATTGGCGGGACCCGTCGACGCTCAAGACCGAGATGAGCGAGCTCTACCGGGGATGCATGAGGGGACGGACCCTCTACGTCGTCCCGTTCTCGATGGGTCCGCTGGGATCGCCCATCGCCCACATCGGGGTGCAGCTCACCGACTCGCCCTACGTGGTGGTCAGCATGCGAACCATGACCCGCATGGGATCAGCCGTCCTCGACGTGCTGGGCGACGACGACTTCGTCCCCTGCGTGCACTCGGTGGGCGCCCCGCTCGAGGCCGGACAAGCCGACGTGCCGTGGCCGTGTAATGCCGACAACAAGTACATCTCACACTTCCCCGAGACCCGGGAGATCTGGTCCTATGGGTCCGGCTACGGCGGCAACGCCCTGCTGGGCAAGAAGTGCTTCGCCCTTCGGATCGCCTCGACCATGGCCCGCGACGATGGCTGGATGGCCGAGCACATGCTGATCCTGGGCCTGACGTCGCCCACCGGCGAGAAGACCTACGTGGCTGCAGCGTTCCCGTCAGCGTGCGGCAAGACCAACATGGCCATGCTGGTTCCTACGCTGCCCGGCTGGACCGTCGAGACCATCGGCGACGACATCGCGTGGATGAAGTTCGGCGACGACGGACGCCTGTACGCCATCAACCCGGAGGCTGGCTTCTTCGGCGTGGCCCCCGGTACCTCAGATACCACCAACGCCAACGCCATGGCCACCCTGTGGGGCAACTCGGTGTTCACCAACGTGGCCCTCACGCCCGACGGCGACGTCTGGTGGGAGGAGATGACCGACGAGGTGCCGGACCAGTTGACCGACTGGCAGGGCCAACCCTGGACGCCCGAGTCAAATGGGCCGGCCGCCCACCCGAACGCCCGATTCACCACCCCCGCCTCGCAGTGCCCGTCAATCGCCCCCGAGTGGGAGGACCCGGCCGGCGTGCCCATCTCAGCCATCCTGTTCGGTGGACGCCGGGCCTCCAACGTGCCGTTGGTGACCGAGGCTCGCGACTGGGACCACGGCGTCTTCCTCGGCTCGATCATGAGTTCGGAAAAGACCGCGGCGGCTGCCGGCACCATCGGTCAGGTCCGGTTCGACCCCTTCGCCATGCTCCCGTTCATCGGCTACAACGTCGGCGACTACTTCGCCCACTGGCTGTCGGTCGGCGATCAGGCCGAACCGTCGCTCCTTCCGAAGATGTTCTGGGTGAACTGGTTCCGCAAAGACGCCGACGGTCGCTTCCTGTGGCCGGGCTTCGGCGAGAACAGTCGGGTACTCGAGTGGATCGTCGACCGGGTGTCGGGCCGGGCCGAAGCCGTCGAGACCCCCATCGGCCTGGTGCCCACGGTCGACGCCATCGACCGAACCGGTCTAGATCTGGACGACGAAACGATGGCCGGTCTACTGGCCGTGGATCCGTCGTCATGGAGCCACGAGGTGGCCCTCATCGACGAGCACTACTCGATGATTGGCGACCGGCTCCCCAAGCGTCTCGAAGCCGAGCTGGACGAGCTCCGTAGCCGGCTCGACGCCGCCCACTAGCGACCGGTTCCCTCCGCCGTCAGGCGGCAACCAGCATGGCGCGGATGCCCAGCCCCATGAGAAACAGGCCGGCAAACCCGTAGAGCAGGTGCCGTTGCGGCCGCATGCTTTGGCGGTAGCTGTAGACGATGCCCACGACGATGAGGGCCACGAACCCGTAGAAGAGGTGGAACTGCGGCGGGTCGATGTCCTGACCGGCCACCAGACCCACCCCCATGGTCACCTGCACGGCAATGGCCACCTGCACCAGCGCGGTGAACCACCAGAGCGATCGGCCTCGTAGCGCCTCTACCCGGTGGGCCGACAGCGCCCACGCTCCAGCCAGGCCGTTGCCGATCACCATCACCCAAGCGAATCCCTCGTGGAGCTCTCGCAGGGAACCCAGCACCGTGATCGTGTTCATCAGCTAATCATGCCAGCAGCCGTCATTTGAGCAACAGGTCGTCGCGCTGCGAACCGCCATCACGAGGGCGGCCCGGATCGACGTACCACTCGGCGCCGAAGCCCATGGCAAACGCCTCGTCGGGCATGGCCAGGAAGAACGAGTCCTCGGCGATCTGACTGGCGTGGGCCCGCATGGCGGCCCGCTTGCGATCCAGAACCGAGGTGACGTCGACGCCGTGGGTGATCTCGGCGTCGGGCATACCGAAGGTGTCCGACTCGGCCCGCTCACGACGGAGTTCCAGCATTGCCTCGTCGGACCAGGCCTCCTCGCCGGCTACCTCTGCGGCTTCAGCCGCCGCCACTGCGGCGTCGATCGACGACCGGATGATGTCCCGGTTCATGGTCACCCAGCGGAGTCGTACTGTTCGGTCACCGGTGCCCTCCCGCTCGACCCAGCGGGTTCCCACCCGGTGGACCTGGATGTGGTCGGGGTGGCCGTACCCGCCGTGAGAGTCGTAGACGACCAGTACGTCGACCTCTTCGTCAGCAAGTACCTGTTCGAGCCGATCTACAGCCGACTCGGTGTCGGCCTGCCAGAAGCACTCGGGGTGGTCGTTGGCCGGATCGTCGGCCATGCCGCTGTCCCGGTAGCCGAGGAAGGAGACCCGGGCCACGCCCAGAATCGACGCCGCCTCGTGGACCTCGGATGTGCGGCGATCTCCCAGCGCCTCTCCCTCGGCCAGCACACCGGGCACCGGCTCGCCCTCTTCGCCACGGGTGGCCACCACGAGGACCACTCGGTGGCCCTCGTCGGCCATACGGGCCATGGTCCCGCCCGAGGCCAACGCCTCGTCGTCAGGATGGGCATGGAAGAAGACGGCGGTCGACATGATTCAGAATCCCTTCCGTTCAGGCGATGGCGCCCGCGGTCCGCAGCGCGGCCACCTCGTCGGCGCCCAAGCCAAGCTCGACCAGGAGTTCCTCGGTGTGCTGGCCCTCGTGGGGCGGTGGGCGCCGGATCGAACCAGGGGTGCCGCTGAGACGCGGGGCGGGACCGGGCTGCATGAACCCACCCGACTCCACGAAGGTTCCCCGGGCCACGTGGTGGGGATGACCAATGGCTTCCGACACAGTCAGTACCGGGGCGTAGCAGACGTCGCTGCCCTCCAGCACGGCGTCCCACTCGTCACGGGTGCGGGTGGCCACCACGGCGGCCACCTTGGCCTTTAGCTCCGGCCAACGCGACCGGTCGTGCTGGTTCGCGAAGTCCTCGGCGTCGAGGCCCAGCTTGTCGACCAATTCGGCATAGAACTGCGGTTCGATCGAGCCGATGGAGATGTGCTCCCCATCGGAGCACTCGTACACGTCGTAGAAGTGGGCCCCGGTGTCGAGCATGTTCTCGCCCCGGTTCTCGGTGGCGAAGCCGGTGTGGAGCATCCCGTAGAAGAAGCTCATGAGGCTGGCTACCCCATCGACCATGGCAGCGTCCACCACCTGCCCCTCGCCGGTGGACCGGGCCGAAAGTAGGGCGCACACGATGCCGAAGGCCAGGTACATGCCGCCACCGCCGAAGTCGCCGACCAGGTTGAGCGGTGGCACCGGCCCTGAATCGTCACGGCCCATGTGGGCCAGCGCTCCGGCCAGGGCGATGTAGTTGATGTCGTGCCCGGCGGTCTGGGCGTACGGGCCATCCTGACCCCAGCCGGTCATTCGCCCGTAGACGATGGCCGGATTGCGGGTCAGACAGTCGTCGGGACCCAGGCCCAGGCGTTCGGCCACCCCGGGGCGAAAGCCCTCGAACACCACGTCGGCGTCGGCCACCATCCGCAATACCAACTCGCGGCCCTCATCGGACTTGAGGTCGACGCCGATGCTCCGGCGACCGCGGGCGTTGACGTTGGCCGGCGGCTTCGCCGGATCACCGCCACGGACCGAACCGGCCCGGTCGATGCGGACGACGTCGGCCCCCATGTCGGCCAGCATCATTCCGCAGAACGGTCCAGGCCCGATGCCGGCCAGTTCGATGACCCGGACTCCGTCCAGTGCGCCCATGTCGTACTCCCGTTTCTGGTTCGATTGTCTGATTCGAGTTGCTGGTTCGTCGCTGCGGTTCAGATCCTGTGCGCGGTAGTGGCTGAGGTCCGGTCCACGGCGCGGCAGCGTCCACCACCTGCCCCTCGCCGGTGGACCGGGCCGAAAGTAGGGCGCAC
>JAAZZG010000015.1 GCA_014237715.1 Acidimicrobiales bacterium | reverse complement strand
GGACACGGTGACCGGAGGCCGGGCCCGCAAGGGCCCGGCCTCCCACCGTTTTCACAGGCCGCTTCCATAGGACGGGCCGCTTTCACAGGCAGCGCCCGGGCGCGCCGCCATGGGAAGCGGCGGTGCCTCCTCCAGCGGACTGGAGGTTTGTATAGGGTTCGCTCTGGTCGGCGGGTCAGACGATCCGGCGCCGGGGCTTGGGCGGCGTCTAGAGCGCCCTGCTAACTTCCGTCCGGAAGCAGAGCCTGTCCAAGAAGACGAATGGCTCCGTTTGAAGACAACCAGCCACTGAGGGGGACGCATGTCGGACGAAGAGCCGATCATCGCACTGGAAAACGTCTACAAGATCTTCGGCCCGAACCCGCGGGGTCGGGCCTTCGACCTCTGCTCGTCAGACGTCGGAAAGGACGAGGTGCAGCGCCAGACCGGCCATGTGGTCGGCATGCACGACATCTCCTTCTCAGTCAACAAGGGCGAGATCTTCGTGGTCATGGGCCTTTCAGGTTCCGGCAAGTCCACAGCCATCCGGACGGTCAACAAGCTCCACGACATCACCCACGGGCGGGTCATGGTGGAGGGCATCGACGTCCAGGAGTTGACTGGGGCGGCCTTGCAGTCCTTCCGTCGCGAGAAGCTGGCCATGGTGTTCCAGCACTTTGCCTTGTTCCCCCATCGCAACGTGATCGACAACACGGCATATGGGCTCAAGGTCCAGGGCGTGGAGAAGCGGGAACGCCACGAGGCGGCCATTGAGGCCCTGGCCATGGTTGGTCTCGAGGCCTACGCCTTCAACTCCACCCGTCAGCTGTCAGGCGGCATGCAACAGCGCGTCGGCCTGGCCCGCGCCCTGTGCTCCAACCCGGAGATCCTGCTCATGGACGAAGCGTTCAGCGCCCTGGATCCGCTGATTCGTCGTCAGATGCAGGACGAGCTGATGGCCATCCAGTCCAAACTCCACAAGACGATCCTGTTCATCACCCACGACCTGAACGAGGCCCTACGGATCGGCAACAGGGTGTGCATCCTGCGTGACGGCAAGGTCATCCAGATCGGCACCCCCGAGGAGATCCTGACCCAGCCGGCCGACGGCTACGTGGCCGAGTTCGTGCAGGACGTCGACCAGGGCAGGGTCATCGACGTGGGCAAGGTCATGAACCAGCCGATCATCTTGGATCCGTCCCGCACCCTCACCGAATGCGTGGATGCCATGGGCGACCGAAGGGGCGGTTTCTGCTGTGATGCCGACGGTCGGCCCACCGCCTTGCTGGCCAAGACCGATGCGGCCACCGCACTGGCCCATGGCACGACCGACCTAGCGTCCGTCCTGCGGTCGGACTTCGACACCACGACCGCTGAGGCACGGTTCAACGACAACTATGCGGCGGCTGGCCGGGGACTCCCGATTGCCGTCCTGGACGAAACGGGTCGAATCGTCGGCGAACTCGAACCCCAGGAGATCATGGAAGAGATGGGACGCGTCGAACAGTTGGTAGATGGCTTCGAGCGGGAGGTGTTCCTGTGAGCGCCGCGAGTTGGATCGTCGCCGCCGAGACGGGCGACTGGACGGGTCGGGCCGAGGGCGTCGGGCTGTCCGAGACCAGGGTCCTCGATCAGTTCCAGCTGCCGATCGGCCACTGGTTCGACCAGATGGTCGACTGGATGGACGTCAACGCTGAGTGGTTCCTCAACGCCGTCAAGTGGCCGTTCGAGTTCCTCCTGGAGAACTTCGTCAACGACTTCCTTCTGACCCTCCCCTGGTACCAGGTGGTCATCTTCACGGCGATCCTCGGATCACTGCTCCGGACCCCAAAGATCGGCATCATGGCCGGCGCTGGGCTGACGATGTGCGGCCTGCTCGGAGCCATGTACTGGGTCGAGACCATGCGGACCATCGGCATGGTGCTCGTCGCCGTCGGATTGTGTGCCCTGATCGGTATCCCACTGGGCGTGATCTGCGCGCGTGTGGACTCGATATGGAACGTGACCAGACCGGTTCTGGACGCCATGCAGACGGTCCACACGTTCGTCTACATGGTGCCGTTCGTGTTCTTCTTCAGCATCGGAGTCGTCCCGGCGACCATGGTGACGATGATCTACGCCCTGCCGCCGCTAGTTCGCATGGTGAACCTTGGTATCCGGCACGTCCCTGAGGACGTGGTGGAGGCCAGTCGGGCCTACGGCGCCACTGAACTCCGGGTGCTCACCGATGTGCAGCTGCCATTGGCCAAGCCGTCGATCATGGCGGGCCTCAATCAGACCCTGATGCTGGCCATCGCCATGGTGGGTATCGCAGCCATCATGGGAGCTTCGGGCCTCGGTCTTCTGGTCTTCCGGGCCGTCCAGAACCTCGACGTAGGCCTCGGTATCTCATCCGGCCTGGCCCTGTGGACCGTGGCTGTCGTCCTTGACCGGCTGTCCCAGCCCGAGGAAGGCGGCGGGGACAATCTGCTGACCCGGATCCGTGAGGCCATGGCCAACCGTCGGGATCCCGAGGAACTTCTCAAGAAGATCGAGGCCGCCGAGACTGATGACCAGAAGGCGGCCAAGGTCGTCCACGTGGAGCACGAGGTTGTCGCTGGCGCCCGCGAGCGTCTCGGTATGGCCATGGTGGGCTTGGCCGGGGTAGTGGCCGTTCTCTCCACCCTCATGACCTGGGGCAGCGGTGCGGGACTGTTCTCCAGTCACTCACGGGTGGTCGACATCGACCTTGCCGGCCAGTCGTTCAACGGCTACCAGGCCTCCGGTGGTAGTTGGTCAGGGATGGTCGTCCTGTTCTTGGGCTTCTTCTCGGTCATGGCTGCCGGTTCTTGCCTGACCTGGACGGGGGGCATCGGACGCCTCCGGGGCCCCGGTGGCCTGGCGGCAGCGGCGGTCGGCGTATTCGCCGCTGTGTTCGCCTACCCGATCTTCGGTCAGTTCGATGGCTACACGACGTTGTCGAACCTCGAAGGACATGAAGCGCAGGCCGTCTGGGCAGTGGCCATCGAGGTCCTGGCCATTCCGGCCATTCTGGGCCTGGTCCTCGGACTGGCCAGGGTGGCCGTGCCACTCCGTTGGCGAACCGTCGGGATCTGGGCGTTCACCGCCGGGATCCTCGGCCACTACTTCGAATCTCCGCTGGGCGTGGATGCCCTCGTGGTGGCCATCCTCGTGGTGGCCGTTGTGGCGGTCGCCGTGAGCCTTCTGGGGCGTACAAACCTTCTGGATGTCACTCGCGGGACTTGGAACGACCTGGCCGCCGGTGGGGTGATCGCCGTGGTGGGTGTCACCGCGGCCCCGGTGACCAGTCTCTTGGATGTGAAGGACGTGGTGGCCCTGGCCGCTGTTGCAGTGGTCTACCGGCTGGTCAGCCAACGATCGGACCAGCGGACGTCGCTGGTGGTGGCCGTGGTGGGGGCGATTTTCCTCCGCTGGCTCGTGATCGGCAGCGTCGGCAGTGGCGATTCGGCCCTCCTCCTGGACACCCAGATTCTGGCCACGGTGGCTATCGGACTCCTGGTGGCCGGCATCGTCCGGTCGGGATCCCGCTGGTTCGGGGCCGACATAATGGTCATCACCTCGGCCTGCATGCTGATCTCCTCGCTCACCTACCGGGTGGCGTCGCCCCACACCGATGTCGAGGGCTACAGCCACGGTGGCGGACCAATGGTGGCCATCGTGGCCAGCGTCGTCATGCTTGTCGGTGCCCTACTGGCTCTCCAGACGGCCCCGTACTCAGCATTCCGACCGCTCGAGCGTGTGGTCGCCTGGGGTCGCATGGGTACGGGCATCCTCGCTGTGGTCCTGGTGGTCATCGGTGGGTTCTCGGCGTGGACGTACGACGAGCGTGTCAACGACGAACTTCCTCCCGAACTGGTGGAAGAGATGGAGCGACTCCGTGCCGAGGCCAAGGAGAATCCGGCGTTGGCCGCGACCAACACCAGCAAGGTCACGTCGCTTCGCAACAAGTTCCGTCGGAACGCGCAGAAGATCACCGATGGCTACAGCGACGAGGGGGCTGGGCTGTCCCGGCTGGCCATCGCAGTGGCGGCCATCGGCGCTCTCCTGACCATTCCGTCCTCGGGGCTCGCTGGATTGGACGAGAACAGGAGATGGAGGTGGAGTGCCGCGGTGGCGGCCGCCGGCGGCGGCCTGGCGCTCATCGGTATCGTCTGGGTCGCCAGCCTGGCCCGGGTCTCGGACCTGAACGTGGTAACTGGTGCCGGAGCGTTCCTGACGATGTTTTCCGGGGCCATCCTGGCGGTGACCTCCAAGAAGATTCTGCTGGAGTTCCGTCGGAACAAGACCTACGACGACGTCGAGGCGGCCGGAGTCTGAGGATGCCGATGGTGGCCGTAGCATTGTGCTGACCGGCCCCCGTCGGCTTTCTCCCTGATCGGAGCCCCGTGACAGCTACCACCGAGTCGTTCGAGTTGGTCGCCAGCGTCGAGCCCGAGATCGTCCGCCTCATGGACGAGCATCGGGAGCGTCGTCAGCACTGGTACGCCCACGACGTGGTGCCGTGGGAGATGGGGCGCAGCTTCCGTGATGAGCCGTGGGACGAGTCCCAGGCCACGCTGTCACCCGAGGTCCGAACGGCCCTGCAGTTGAACCTCCTGACCGAGGACAACCTGCCCTACTACCACGCCAAGATCGCCGGGAGCTTTGATGAGGGGTCACCGATGGCCGAGTGGTCCCGCCTGTGGACCGCTGAGGAGGGTCAGCATTCCATCGCCATCCGCAACTACCTGTTGGCCACCAGGAACTGTGATCCGGCCCAGCTGGAGGACGAGCGGGTGGCCACGGTCACCAAGGGTTGGACCTACGACTCGCCGTGCCCGGTCGAGGTGTTCGCCTACACATCAGCCCAGGAACTGGCTACTCGCATCAGCCACCGCAACGCCGGCGTAAAGGCCGACTGCGAGATCGCACACGAGGTCATGACCCGGGTGGCGGTCGACGAGAACCACCACTTCATGTTCTACCGGGGCGTCACCACGGCGATGCTGAAGCAGGCACCAGGCTCCGTGCTGAACGCCATCCACCAGGTGTTGGCCAACTTCCAGATGCCGGGCACCGGGATCCCGAACTTCAACCGGCGGGCCGTGGCCATTGCCCGAGCCGGGATCTACAACCTGCGGATCCATGCTGAGCAGGTCGTGCAGCCCCTTCTTCGCCACTGGCGGATCGACGCCATTGAAGGACTCGACGCTCGGGCATCGGAACTTCAGGAGAAGATCCTGACCATTCCCGACACCCTGATCGCCCAGGCCGAGGCCTTTGAGGCCCGCCTGTCCAAGCGCGACGCCCGGACGGCTGCCGGAGCCTGACCCGAGGGTTTAGTCGGTAGCGCTGCCCTCGCTGGCGGCGTCCTTGATCCGACCCCGTAGGTCGGCCAGGTTCTCCCGAATGGCCGGCACGTGGGGGGCAATGGCACCGATGTCGGCCGCGGCCCGGATGGCCGTGCGGGCCCCCATGGCATCCATGGCCCGGTAAACCCAGCGCTTGTTGAGCTGCAGCAGTTCGTGGGGCACTCCGGCGATTCGCTCGGCCACGGCCAGCACCAGGTCCTCCAGCTCGTCGGCCGGGTAGGAGCGGTTGGCGTAGCCGGTCCGGACGGCTTCGGCGGCGTCCATGGCGTCACCGGTCAGAACCATCTCCATGGCGTTGCGTACTCCGACCAGCCACGGGTGGACGGAGAAGTCGGGCGTACCGGCCACCCGCAGCACGGGATGCGAGATGGTGGCGTCGTCGGCCAGGTAGACGAGGTCGCACGCGGCGGCCAGCTCTGATCCACCGGCCATGGCGTAGCCGTGGACCTGGGCGATGACCGGCTTGGCCAGATCCCACAACGAAAGCCAACCGTCGGTGACGTGACGGGCCCACGTGCCGTCGCCGGCCGGCGTGTATGAGGGTCGGTCGGCTTTCAGGTCCGAGCTGAGGTCGTAGCCCGACGAGAAGCACGGACCGGCACCCCGCAGCACGGTCACGTGGACGGTGTCGTCGCGATCTGCGGCCCGGAGAGCCTCGAAAATGTCGCCCCGTAGGGCGTTGTCCAGGGCGTTGCGCTTCTCGGGCCGGTTCAGGGTGAGGCGACGGACTCCGGGTCGGGGGTCGTCGACCAGAAGGTCGGACATATCGCCGATGTTAGGGGCACCGGTGGTGGGGATTACTCGATTGTCGGACCGCCACGGAGCGGTGGCACGATGTTCCGATGCAGGAACCTGAGTCCCGTCCGGGCATGGAGGCCATCGCCAACTTCCGGGGGATCGGCGGGCTGGCGACCATCGACGGTCGCACAACGGTGGGCGGACTGGTATGGCGGTCCGGACATCTGGGGCGGGCCACCGACGCCGACGTGGCCCGCCTAGAGGCGTTGGCTATCCACACGGTGGTCGACCTACGGACTCCGGACGACATCGCTCACGACGGGGCCGACCTCGTGCCGGCCGGTGCGACGGAACATCTGGTGCCCATCCCGGATGACGCCGGAGCGGGTGCCGCCATCAGGGCCATGATCATGCGAGGCGACGAGGGCGAGATGCGACACGTATGGTCCGACGGCCGGTCGGCGGAAATCGCCGTGCGTGGGGCGGCCATGATGGTCACCGAACCCAGTCGGGTGGCGGTGTTCGCCGAAGTGTTCGACGTGGTGGCAGAACCGTCGAACTGGCCGTTGGTGTGGCACTGCTCGGCCGGCAAGGACCGGGCAGGCTGGGTCGGCACCGCGCTGCTGATGATCCTCGGGGTGGAACGCGACACGGTGGTTGCTCACTATCTGGAGAGCAACCGTGGCGCCGATGCCCGGGTGGCCGCCTTGGTCAGCAGTGGGTTCGTGACCTCAGAAGCCCTTGAGTTGATGCGACCGTTCATAGAGGTCATGGAGGCTGCCGTTGTCGCTCAGATGGCTGCCGTGGACGAGCACTGGGGTGGCGCCGAGGCGATGTTCCGTAACGGCTTCGGCTTCACCGACGACCGGATCGCAGACCTGCGGGGCCGGCTCCTGGACTGAGACGGTTTACCAGTGGACGGCGATGGGTCGTCAACCGAGCCGGACCCGGCCCGGGTGGTTCGTTGGGCTGGCGGGAACGGGTCTCAGCGGGCCCGGGGGAGCCCCAGGTGTCGTTCGGCCACGTTGTTGCGGTTGATCTCGGTGGTCCCGCCGTAGATGGTCACCACAGGCGAGTGTCGACCGTCGTAGTCGATCCAGCCATCGGCCGCCGCGCCGTCCACGCCGAACGAGAGGAGGCCCTCGGCGCCGGCCATCTGTTGGAACCAACCCACGGCCTGTTGGTAGCGCTCCGTGGCGTACAGCTTGGCCATCGAACCCTCCAGGCCCGGAAGACCACCGGTCGCGGCGATCCAGGCGGCCCGCAGGGTAAGCAGTTGGGAGACTTGGTTGGCCATGGCCGTGCGGGCCAGACGTTCCCGGAGCAACGGATCGTCGAGCATGGTGCCGCCATCGGGTGAGGGCGCCTCAGCGGCCCAGTTCCGGACGTGGTTCAGCAGGGGCACGGCCGGGTTGGTCCCGCCCATGACACCCCGTTCGAAGGCCAGGGCCACGCCCATGACCGCCCATCCGCCGTCCACCTCACCGAGGCGCCACTCATCGCCTACCCGCACGCCGCTGTAGAAGGTGGCGTTCGTCCGCTCGCTGGCCATAGTCGGCACGGGCTGGACCTCGATGCCTGGAAGACCCATGGGCACCAGGAACATGGTCAGGCCCTTGTGCTTGGGGACATCGGGGTTGGTCCGGGTCAGGAGGATCACCCAGTCGGCCTCGTGTGCCATGGTGGTCCACATTTTTTGACCGTCGATCACCCACTCGTCGCCATCGCGGACGGCCTTGGTGGTGATGGCCGCCACGTCCGAACCATGGTCGGGCTCGCTGTACCCGAGGCAGCAGTTGAACTCACCCGTTAGGAGCCGTTCGAGTACCTCCGTGTGGTGGAAATCGGTTCCCATGGCGTGGATGACCCCGGCCACCAACATGGTGACGGCCAGCCCGTCGTAGGGCGCTCCCGCCTTCTCGAGTTCGTTGAACAACACGTACAGTTCGATCGGGTCGCGGTCGCCATAGCCGGGCACCGCACCGGCCAACAGCCCGGCCTCGGCTAGGGCACCGTTGAAGTCCTTGTCGTTGAACGTGCCGCTGGCGTGCATCCGCTCGATCACGTCGGCCGTCAGGTGCTCGTCGAGAAAGGCCCGCACCTCGACCCGGAAGGCCTCGGTCCGCTCGCCCAGGGAGAAGTCCATCAGGACCTGCCTGTTTCCGGATTCGCCTGCGGCGAATCGTGGTGGGCCGAAGCTGCTAGCCGGTTGTCGTCAGCGGCGAGGAACATCCCGGCGAGCCGTCGACATTCACGGGCCGGATCGTCTAGCAGCCAGGTCAGGGCCCTGGCCCGGCGGTAGTACAGCTGGATGTCGTACTCCTCGCTGAAGCCGTAGCCGCCGTGCACGTGGAGGCTCCGGTCGGTGGCCAGCACAGCGGCCTCGCCGGCGGCCACCAGCGACATAGCGGCCAGTACCGGGAAGTCGGTCACATCGTTGGCGTCCACGTCCAGGGTCCCGGCGATGCCGGCCGTCGCCCGGTCGCCGGCCCACGCCGCTTTGGCGGTCAAAAGGTGGGCGCCGTCGATCAGGCCCGGGAGGTCGGCCAGTAGGTGCTGGACAGCCTGGAAGCTGCCCACCGGCCGGCCGAACTGTTCGCGCTCCTTGACGTAGTTGACGCCGAGGACGAGCGCCTCTCGGGCCATGCCGACCAGCGTGGCCGCAGTGAGGGTTCGCCACTCGTCGACGGCCCGTGCGTGGGCGGCAACGGCCGCGGGGCCCTCGGCCAGGGTCTCGGCATCGGCTAGGTCACGGTGGGCCAGGGGGAGGCATCCGTGGTTGGCCAGATGGGCATCGAGGAGATTGTCGGTGTGCTGGTCGATCACCAACCGGTCACCGTCGAGGGCCACCACCCGATGGGCCACGGCGCCGTTAGGAACGGTTCGGGCTATGCCTCTGGTCGCCGGTCGTAAGGCCAACCCGACGATGGCAGATCCGGCCAGCACGTCGTCGTTGCAGGCAGACGGATCGGCCAACCTGGCCAGGAGGCGGGTGGTCACTATGTGATCTACCAGGGGGAGGGGGGCGATGCGGCTCCCGGCCTCGGTAGCCACCACGGCCAGGTCGGCCAGCGATGCCCCACCACCGCCGACGGCCTCCGCGACGCCCATGCCCGGGGCGCCGGTCTCGAGCAGGCGTTCCCATGCGGTGGCGTCGAAGCCGAGCGGTTCGGCGGAGCGGGCGCGTGCCGGCCCGGTCTCACCGTCGAAGAACGCCGCGAACACCTCGCAGATCGTTTCCTGATCCTCCGTCAGATTCAGGTCCACGGGCCGACCCTACCGAGGGAGCGCCGGGCCGCCCGCTCCGGCCTCCCGTGAGGTCGGATTCGCCGGACGGGTCGACATGGCGGATTCCGGTCTAGCGTCGACCCATGGCCGAACAGCAGGGACGTCTCGATTCGCAGGAACACACGGGTGCCGAGGGGCTGGATGTCGAGCGGGCCGGAGGCGTGGTCACCGTCACGTTGAACCGCCCCGAGGTCATGAACGCCATGACCGGGACGATGTTTGCCGAGTTCGGACGGATCTTCCGGGACCTCCACGCCGATGAGACCGTGCGTTGCATCGTGCTCACCGGGGCAGGCGGGAACTTCTGCTCGGGCGCCGACGTGGGCGGCCAGTCGAAGCGGGCAGTCGGAGCAGTGTCCACTAACCCGCTGCGAAACCTCCGCCAGATCAAGGCCTCGGCTATGGCCCTGCACGACTGCCAGCATCCGGTGGTGGCCAAGGTCCACGGGGTGGCCGCCGGAGCCGGTCTGAACATGGCCCTAGGTTGCGATCTCGTCTATGCCGCCGATACCGCCCGATTCTCGGAGATCTTCGCTCGCCGGGGCCTGACCATCGATTTCGGTGGTTCGTGGGTGCTTCCCCGGCGTGTCGGCCTGCACCGGGCCAAGGAGCTGGCTCTGCTGGCCGAGGTGATCGATGCCGCGGAGGCTGACCGCATCGGGTTGGTGAACCGGATCCTGCCCGAAGCCGATCTGGACGCCCACGTGGATGACGTGGTGGCCCGCATCGCCGCTGGGCCGCCGCTGGCCCTGTCGATGAGCAAGGCGTTACTCAATCAGGGGTCCCAGACGTCGATGTCCCAGGCGTTAGAGGCCGAGGCGGCTACCCAGGCCACCAACTTCGGTACCGAGGACACCCGTGAGGCAGCTCGGGCTTGGATGGAGAAGCGGTCGCCCGACTTCCAGGGTCGATGACCGCGCCGGTTCGGACCGGGAACCTCTGAAGACACCACCGGCGAATCGGGTCAGGGGCCGGCGGGGAGCACGATCTGGGTCTGGGTGGTGATGGCCGCTATCTTCCCGTCGTCGCGGATCACCTCGGTCTGGACCACGATGGTGGTGCGACCTACGTGCACCGGGGTGGACACGATGGTGGCGGTGCCCGAGATGATGGGTCGAAGGAAGTTGGTCTTGGATTCGATGGTCGACGTGCCGGCTCCTGTCGGGAGGTTCTGGGCCGCGCACAGGGCACCCGTCGAGTCGGCCACGGCCATGACGTAGCCGCCGTGCAGTCCGCCGAACACCGTGGTCCGCTGTTCGGTCCATTCCACGGTGGCCTCGACCCGGTCGGGTGAGGCCTCGACGACCGTCAGGCCGAGTACCTCGCAGAACGGCATGATCCGGCGGATGGTGGCCGTCAGGTCAGCGGGCGATTCCTGTTTCATTGGTCGAGTCTGGCAGGCGGCCAGCGGTTCAGAGCCGTTCGAAGCGCTCTAGGTCCAGCGTCCACGGGCTGAGGTTCTCGTGGCCCGTCTCGGTGATGAGCAGCTGGTTTTCCAGCTTCACGCCCTGGCCGCCAGACCGGGCCCCCACGTAGGACTCGACGGTCAGGACCATGCCGGGTTCGAGCACTCCGTCGTAGCCGGAGTTGTCCCAGGCGCTGGGGAACGGAAGCGACGGGTATTCGTCGCACTGACCGACACCGTGGGACAGCACCGAGTAGTGGCGGTACTCCTCCTCGGGTGGGTACCACGCCTTGTGGACCAGTTCATGGAATGTGGCACCGGGTCCGAAGAGTTCGGTGTTGCGGGTGATCTGCTCGACAGCCAGGTCGTGGGCGTGGCGGGCCGCTGGCGTGGGCGGGGCATCACCGCACACCCAGGTCCGCGAGATGTCGGTCATCATCCCGAAGGCCCCCACGAGGTCGGTGTCGAAGGCCACCACGTCTCCGTTCCCGATGACCGCGGCGCTGCACTCCTGGAACCACGGGTTGGTGCGGTCCCCAGCGGTCAGCAGCCGGCATTCCATCCACTCGCCGTGGCGGGCCAGCATCTCGGCCCACAACACACCCCACAGCTGGTTTTCGGTCATGCCGGGATGCATGGCCTCGAACATCCTGTGACACGAGACGAACGTGGCGTCCACCGAGCAACGCATGGCGCGGATCTCGTCGGGGCCCTTGATCTTTCGGGCCTCCTCCATGATCTGCGTGCCCTCCACGAGGGTCAGGCCCTGGTCGAGTAGCGACGTGATGCCGACGGTGGTCGAGGAATCCACGGCGATCCGGCGGGACCCCATTCCGTGAGCGCGGGCCGCGTCGGCGATCTCCTGGGCGAAGACCTTGGACTGCTCGTCGATCCGGTCACCGGCCAGGAAGTACGTGAAGGTCCGGGCCGGACGGACCTCGGTTACGAACTGGTTGTGGGCCGACAGGAACTCGCAGCCGGGGTAGTCGAACAGGATCAGCGTTCCGTCGGCGCCCACGAAGGCGTAGCGGGCCTGGTTGTGGAGCAACCAGACCTGCATGTTGGGTGCGTACGTCACGTACATGACGTTCATGGGGTCGAACAGCAGAATCCCGTCTACCTCGGCGTCGGCCAGCTGGGCGACGGTGCGGTCCAGTCGGTAACGCATCATGGCCGTCTCGTCGGGCAGATCCAGGCCGGCGGCCGCCCATTCGGAAAGCGCCGGCTCGCCGGGACCCATGGCCATCCGGTGGCCGGTGGTGGCCGCCCGCCGGACCATCGGGTCGGTTGCCTGGCCCCGTGCCGGGGTGTCTCCGCTCATGGATTCCCTTCCTGCCGTTCTGGTTCTCGGTGGCCGTCAGCCCCGCATCCGGATACCGGTCGGGTCAAACAGCGGCTCGTCTCGACGGGTGGCAGGGCGACGCACCCCGAGCACCTCGATCTCGAAGGCATCGGGCGGTGTAGCCGGGTCGGCTGCCGCTGCGGGCACGTAGCCCATGGCGCACGAGGCCTGCGACCAGTGGGCGTAGCCGCCCGACGTGGCCCAACCCACCACCTCGCCGCCGTGCCAGATCGGCTCGTCGCCCAACACGTCGGACGCGGTCCCGCTTTCCGTTGTCCCGTCGTCGCTGTTCCCGGTCGGCGTCCCGCCGTCGTCGAGGGTGAACGTGCAGAGGCGACGTTCGGGGCCGGCAGCCCGGGCGGCCGCCGCAGCGTCTCGGCCGATGAAGTTCCGGTCGGAGCCGTCCGACGATGTGAGTGCAACGAACGGATCCAGCCCGGACTCGGCGGGCGTGTAGATGGGCCGGAACTCGCTGGCCCAACCCCCGAAGCCCTTGTCGAACCGCATCGAGTCCAGTGCCCGCAACCCGAACAGTCGAATGCCGTACGGTTCCCCGGCTTCCATCAGCAGGTCGAACAGCCGCTGCTGCAGCGAGGTGGGAACCCAACACTCGTAGCCAAGGTCGCCGGTGAAGGTGATGCGGCCGACAATCGCCGGCACCATGCCCAGATCCATCCGCTGGATGTCCCGGAACGCGAAGGCATCGGTCGACACGTCCGAACCCGTTCCACCGGAGCTGGGGCTGGTGGGACTCGCCACGGCGGCCAGCACGTCGCGGGCCTTCGGGCCGGCGATGGAGAGCCCGGCCAACTCGGTGCCCAGCGGTCGATAATTGACGTCACCGTCACAGCCGCCGCCGTCGGCCAGATGCGAAGCGATCTGCTCGCGGAACCAGCGTTCGTGGTAGCCCTCGGCCACGCCGGACCCCAGTACCAGGAAGGTTTCGGCGCCGTCGAACGGATCAGCCAACGTGGCCACCGTAAAGTCTCCGATGAGCTTGCCGTCATGGTTCAGCATGGGGGCCAACGCCATACGGCCCGGCGCCGGGATGCGGTTGGCTAGCACCCGGTCGAGCAGCGCCCGGGCGCCCGGCCCAGTGAACTGGTGCTTGGCGAACCCGGTGGTCTCGATGAGACCCACCCCGGTGCGAACCGCGTGGACCTCCTCGGCCACCACGTCGAAGGCGTTGGACCGGTGGTAGGTGACGTCCTCGATCGGTTCGGCGCCGTCCTGCTGGAACCAAAGGGCGGTCTCGAGCCCATAGGAGGAGCCCCACACGGCATTGGCGTCGTCCAGACGGTCATAGATGGGTGAGGTGTGCAACGGACGGGCGGCCGGCAGTTCCTCGTTGGGGAACGAGATGGAGAAGCGTCGGCTGTAGTTCTCCATGACCTTGGCCCTGGTGTAACTCGGTGTCGTCCAGTCGCCGAAGCGGGCCACGTCCATGCCCCACACGTCGAATCCGGGGTCGCCGCTGGTCATCCAGTTGGCCATGGACAGTCCGACGCCGCCGCCCTGGCTGAGGCCGGCCATCACGCCGCAGGCCACCCAGTGGCCACGCTGGCCCCTGACTGGTCCAATGACTGGATTCCCGTCGGGCGCGAAGGTGAACGGACCGTTGATGACCTGTCGAATCCCGGCATCGGCGTAGATGGGGAAGTGCTCGAAGGCCACGGCCAGTGACGGGGCGAGTCGTTCGAGGTCTGGGGCGAGCAGCTGGGATCCGAAGTCCCATGGGGTCTCCCGTTCGGACCACGGCACGCAGGCCTGCTCGTAGGTGCCCAGCAGCAGGCCACCGGCCTCGGCCCGGGTGTAGATCTCGCCGCCGAAGTCGACCGCCCCGATGCCGTACCCGCCGGTGGCGTCCAGCCACGGTCGGATCTCGGGGATCTCCTCGGTGAGCAGGTACATGTGCTCCATAGCCAAGATGGGTAGTTCGATCCCACACATGCGGCCCACCTCGCGGGCCCACAGGCCCCCGCAGTTCACGAAGTGCTCGCACGTGATGGTGCCCCGCTCGGTCACCACGTCCCACAGGCCGTCAGGCCGCTGGACCACGTCATGGGCCCACGTGTTGCGATGGACCTGGGCACCGGCCATGCGGGCCGCCGTGGCGTAGGCATGGGTGACGCCCGACGGGTCGACGTGTCCGCCCACCGGGTCCCACAGGGCACCCACGAAGTGCTCCTCGACCAGAAACGGGATCTTCTCAGCTGCCTCGGCCACCGAGATCAACTCGGTCTCCATGCCCAGGTAGCGACCCCGGGCGTGGGCCATACGAAGCCAGTCCATGCGATCGGCGTCGTCGGCCAGCATGACCTCGCCGGTCAGGTGGACGCCGCACGACACGCCTGATTCCTTCTCGAGGTCCTCGTAGAGCTGGACGGTGTAGCGCTGCAGGGCTGCCACGTTGGGGTCGCCGTTGAGGGTGTGCATGCCGCCCGCCGCGTGCCACGTGGACCCGGCGGTCAGTTCCCTGCGTTCCAACAGGATGGCGTCAGTCCAGCCGGCCTTCGTGAGGTGGTACAGGACGCTGGCGCCGACGACGCCGCCGCCGATCACCACCACCTGTGCGCTCTCGGGGAGGTCTGCCATGGAAGTGCTTCTCCTGGTTACGGGATCAGTAGTCGGTTTCGACGCCGCCCTCGGCGACCCGGGAGGCTACGAACTCGTCGAGGCTGGCCCGGCGCTCGGGCGCCATGGAGGGCTCGACATGGGCGTCGATCAGGGTGCGGGCCAGGATCTCAGCCCGATGGTGGGATTCGACGCGGCCCTCTTCGTTCCACATCTCGAAGTTGGACCATTTCGAGACCAGGGGTTGGAAGTGCTCGGTGGCGTAGCGGTCCTGGGTGTGCTGTGTGCCGAAGAAGTGTCCGGCCGGCCCTACTTCGGCGATGGCCTCGACGGCTAGGGCAGCATCGTCGATGGTCACAGGTTGGAGCATGGCCGTCACCATGTTCAGCAGGTCGGCGTCGATCACGAACTTCTCGAAGGAGGTCAGCAGGCCGCCTTCGAGCCAACCGGTGCCGTGGAGGAGGAGGTTGACACCACCCATTACCGCTCCCCACACGGCGATGGTGCTCTCGGTTGCCGACTGGCTGTCGACACTGTTGGACGCGTTGACATTCGACGAGCGGTAGGGCAGGTCGTAGCGCCGAGCCAGCTGGCCGCCCACCAGGCAGGCTTTCCAGTACTCGGGGGTCCCGAAGGCTGGTGCTCCGGAGCGCATGTCGACGTTGGAGGTAAAACCGCCGTAGATGACCGGGGCCCCGGGGCGGACTACCTGCGTGTAGGCGATGCCGGCCAACGCTTCGGCGTTCTGGAGCACCAGGGCGCCGGCCACCGTCACCGGTGCCATGGCGCCCGCCAGGGTGAACGGGGTGATGACGATGCACTGGTTACGGGCCGACATCTCCTGGATACCGTGGAGCATCACCGTGTCGTAGCGCAGCGGGGTGCTGGCGTTGATGACCGAGTACAGGGACGGCTGGGCGCTCATCGTGTCGTCGTCGACTCCCCGGGCCAGACGGGTCATTTCGATGGCGTCAAGGTTGCGTTGGCGGCTAAGGCTGTAGACGAATGGCACCTTGTCCGAGAGAGTGAGCATGTCGTGAGTGGCGTGCAGGTGGCGGACCGACGGGTGGAGGTCCATGGGTTCGACCGGGTAGCCGGCCACCGTGTGGACCACGTTGAGCACCTGGCCGAGCTTGAGCAGGTCCCGGTAGTCGTCGCGGTTACCGTCACGGCGGTCACGACCCAGCCCGGTCACGAACGGGGGGCTAGCCACGCTGGTGTAGGTGATGACGTCGCCGCCAATGTGGAGGTCACGGTCCGGGTTCGGAGCATGCAGGGTGAACTCGGCTGGAGCGGTGGACACAAGCTGCTGGACCAGTTCGGGGTCGAAGCGAACCCGGTTGCCGGCCACGTCACATCCGGCGTCGGCCAACTGTCGGCGGGCCGTCTCGTCCAGGAAGTCGATACCGGTCTCGGACAGGACCCGCAGCGAGGCCAAGTGGATGGCCTCCAGCTCGTCGTCGGACACGGCCCGCAAGGGGTCGAATCGCATGCGGGGCTGCTGCCACGGCGGTTGCTCGCCCGTCACGTCGCGGACCCGGGAACGCCCGCTGAGACGCCCCCGTCGGGAGTCGGCCATCAGGCGAGTCCTTCGTCGAACGGCATGGGCTCGCCGCCTGCCTCCAGGTGGAGTTCTCCACCCTCGTAGGGGTGCGCCCGGGCGACATCCTCATCGAGCACCGCGCCGAGACCCGGTTCGGTCGACGGGATGACCATGCCGTCCTCCCAGCGGATGGGTGTCTTCAGCAGGTCGGCGTGGAAGCCATCGAAGCGGTCGATCGACTCGAGGACCAGGAAGTTGGGGGTGCAGGCGGCCAATGCGATGTTGGCGGCCGCCACAACCGGTCCGCAGTAACAGTGGGGGGCCAGCAACGCCTGATGGACTTCGGCGATCGCCGCGATCTTCTTGCCCTGGAGGATCCCCCCGCTGCGACCCAAGTCAGGTTGCAGGATCGATGCCGCGCCGGCCCGGAGCACCGCGGCGAACTCCGACACGGTGGTCAGACGTTCGCCGGTGGCCACCGGGATGGTGGTGCCGGCCGCCACCCGGGCCATGCCTTCGAGGTCGTCGGCCGGGACCGGCTCCTCGAACCAGAGCGGGTCGTAGGCCTCGAGGCGCCGGGCCAGCCGGAGGGCGCCGGACGGAGTGAACTGACCGTGGGTGCCGAACAGGAGGTCAGCCCGGTTGCCGACCGCCTCGCGGACGGCCCGGGTGTAGCGCTCCGAAAGGTCGAGGCGTTCGAGCGACGGCTGGCGGCCGTCGAACACCGTGTAGGGACCGGCTGGGTCGAACTTGACCGCGGTGAACCCCTGGTCGACGGCCCGGACCGCTGCCTCGGCGGCCAGGTCGGCATCGGAGTAGAGGTTCGGCCCGTCGAGCGGGTCATAGGCGTCCCCGTCATCGGGATACAGGTAGGTGTAGGAGCGCAGGCCTTCGTGGACCCGCCCGCCCAGGAGGTCGTACACCGGACGCCCGGTGGCCTTGCCGATGATGTCCCAGCACGCCATTTCCAGCGCGCTGATGATCCCGCAAAGAGTGGGGTCGGGCCGTAGGGCGTAGCCGCTGCCGTAGGCCCGACGCCAGAACGACTCCACGTCGAACGGACGGTGGCCCACCAGGTGACGGTCGGCCACGTCGACGATCATGTCGGCCACCAGGTGCGGGCCGACGGTGGCCACGTAGGCCTCGCCGATGCCCTCGACCCCGTCGTCGGTGGTCAGCTTCACGAAGATGAAGTAGCGGCCACCATGTCGGGGTGGCGGGTTGCCGACCACGAAGGTCTCGACGTCGCGGATCAGCATGCTGCGGGTCCCCCTGCTGCCGTCGAAGCAGCAGCGGTCGTTGGATTTCCGGTGACCGTCCCGTTGGGGAGCACCACGGTTCGTACCACGTCGCCCCGCCAGACCTCGTCAAATGCGTCCTGGATGTCGTCCAGAGTGTGGGTGCTGGAGACCATGCCGGCCAGGTCGAGGCGCCCGGCCCGGTGGTGGTCGATGAGCGCCGGAACGTCGACGGCCACCCGGGCAGTACCCATCTTCGAACCGAGGATCGACTTGTTGGCGGCGGCCAGCCAACTGGGAGCCACGTCGATGGTGACGTCGTCGCCGGCCATGCCCACGATGACCAGCTGGCCCATGGGGGCCAACAGGTCGATGGCGCCGTCGAGGGCCGCCGGGGCACCGGTGGTGACCAGCACGTGGTCGGCCAGGTGGCCACCCGTCGCCTCGGTGATGACGGCAGCCAAATGCCCGCCGGGGTGGCCGCCACCCGTCGAGCCGCCGGTCGGGTCAGCAGTTGGATCTGCTGTGTGGGTGGCGCCGAAGCCCAGTGCGGCGTCGCGCTTGTCGACCGCCGGATCCACGGCCACGATCGGGTGGGCACCGGCGAGACGGGCCGCCTGGATGGCGCCAATACCCACACCACCGCAGCCCACCACGACCACCGTGTCGCCGGCGGCGACCTGGGCCGTGTTGGTGACCGCCCCCGAACCGGTCAGCACACCACAACCCAGTAGCGAGGCGGCCACCAGGTCGACGTCAGCGGGCAGGGGCACGACCTGAGAGCGGTCGACGACCACCTGGGTGGCGAATCCGCCCACGGCCAGGCCCTGGATGAGGGGTGCACCGCCGGCATCGGTCAGTGGACTGGTGTCGTTGAGGGCGATGTCGCCTGTGCAGGCCACGTCGTGGCCCCGGAGGCAGGCCCGGCAGTTTCCACAGGTCCGGATGAGCGAGATGACCACCGGGTCGCCGACGGAGAGATCGATCAACTCGTCGTCCGCCTCCGGCTCGACCCCGATTTCGAGAATGCGCCCGGTGGCCTCGTGGCCCAGCACGAGTGGGAAGTCGGTGGCCCATGTGCCGTCGAGGTAGCTCAGGTCGGAGTGGCAGACGGCGCAGGCCTCGACCTCCACCCGGACCTCGCCGGGACCTGGGGCGGCCAGATGAACGTTCTCGATATCGGTCGGGATGCCGACGCCTCGGCTCACCGCCGCACGGATGGTCACCCCCCGGCCCGTTGACACGGCGCGGAACCTACACCCGGAACGGGCGTTTGGGCAGACGTTGAGCCCCGCCGCCGATGGGGTCGGTCGCCCCGGTAAAACGCCGGGTGTTCCGGTAGTGAGGCGTTTTCAGCCGAGCAGGATTTCGGCCACCCGGGCCAGGTGACCGGCCGATCGGGGGGCCACGTTGAGCATGGTCACCGGGCTCTCCTCGAAGGCTGCCAGACGGTCACGGATGCGCTCGGGGGTGCCGATCAGCGAGATCTCGTCGGCGAACTGGTCGGGTACAGCGGCAATGGCCTCGTCTCGTCGACCCTCAAGGAACAGGTCCTGGATACGGTCGGCTTCGGTGGCGAAGCCCATTCGGGCCATCAACTTCGTGTGGAAGTTCTGCCCCTTGGCGCCCATGCCTCCCACGTAGAAGCCCAACATGGCCTTCACCGGAGCCAGCGCCGAGGCGATGGCGTCGGGTGAATCGTCCGCGGTGACGGTGACTGCGAGGTTCAACGCCACCTCGAAGTGGGCTGGGGCTCCGGCCAACTGGTCGGCGTACACCTCGGGTCGGTAGGGCGAGTAGTACAGCGGCAGCCAGCCGTCGGCGATCTCAGCCGTCTGGGTCACGTTCTTCGGGCCTTCGGCGCCGATGAAGATGGGGATGTTGGCCCGCAGGGGGTGGACCATGATCTTCAGGGGCTTACCCAACCCAGTCGAACCCTCGCCCACATAGGGGTGCTGGTGAAAGTCGCCGTCAAAGGACAGGTGATCGTCGCGCCGGAAGGCTCGCCGCAGGATCTCGACGTACTCGCGGGTGCGGGCCAGCGGGCGGTTGGACGGTTGGCCGTACCAACCCTCGACGACCTGGGGGCCCGACACGCCGAGGCCCAGGATGAGCCGGCCGTTCGAGAGATGGTCAAGGGTGACGGCGTGCATGGCCGTGGCCGTGGGCGTGCGGGCCGACATCTGGACGATGCCAGTGCCCAGACGGATGCGTTCGGTGTGGGCGGCCAACCAGACGAGCGGCGAGAAGGCGTCGCTACCCCACGACTCGGCGGTCCACGCGGCGTCGTAGCCGAGACGCTCGGCCTCCTGGACGAGGTCCACGAGATCAGCCGGGGGTTGTGCTCCCCAGTAGCCGAGGCTGAGGCCTAGTTGCATGGAGAGACCGGTCGCATGAAGAGATCGTCCCAGCGGTCGAGCCCTGGCGCCAATACAGGCAACTGGTCAGAAGCGGGACGGAAGCAGGCAGCGCCCGGTGTCGGCCCTAGTGTCCGGACGTGATCGAAGCCACCGAGACGTTCCCGCGCCAGCATGCACGGACCCGACGCTTCACCTGCGGGGCACCGCGTGACGTCCGGGTGGCCGACGACGGATCCCGGGTGGTTTTCCTGCGTTCGTCCTCGGGTGATGACCCGATCAACGCCCTCTGGTGTATGGACCCAGGAACCGGCCAGGAGCGATTGATCGCCGATCCGGGAGCGCTGTCCCCTGACGACATTGCCGACGACGAAGGGCCGTGCAAGGGTGCCGGCGGGGTGCCGGCGGCCGAGTTGGCCCGCCGCGAGCGGGTCCGTGAATCCGGGGGTGGGATCGTGGCTTACGACGGGCTACCCGACCTATCGCGGTTGTGCTTCGTGCTCGACGGCCGAGTCTTCCTCGCCGAGGTACCTAGGCCGGGCGACACGGATGACGGACAGGGGTCCGTCGCCCGGGTGGTTGAGCTCCCGTCCAGCGGAGGTGCCTTCGATCCACGACTCAGCCCAGATGGCACGTCAGTGGCCTACGTGTCGGGTGCATCCGTCCGGACGACGGGGCCCGGTGGCGACCGCCGGGTGATCGGAGGGTCCACGCCGACCGTGTCATGGGGGTCGGCCGAGTTCGTGGCTGCCGAGGAGATGGGTCGCAACCGTGGGCACTGGTGGGCGCCCGATGGTCGACGGATGTTGATCTCTAGGGTAGACACGGCACCGGTAGCCGAGTGGTGGATCTCCTCGCCGACGGATCCGGCGGAGCGGCCGCGGGCCATCCGGTATCCGGCCGCCGGCACGGCCAATGCCACGGTCGGCCTAGCTCTGGTCGACCTGGATGAAGCCGCTCCCGCTACCGACGGGACCACCGGCAGTTCGACCATTGACGTGGATTGGAGCCAGGGCGCCACGTTTGAGTACCTGGCCGACGTGCACTGGCCAGTTGGGGGACGACCGCTGCTGGTCGTCCAGACCCGGGACCAACGAACGTTGGCCGTGCTGGAGTTGGATCCGTCCACGGGTGCCGTCGAGGAGCGGCACCGGACGACCGACGAGCACTGGGTCGACCTCGTCCCGGGTTCGCCGTTGGTGGCCGATGGCTCCCTCTTCACGGTGGAGTCCAGGGACGGGGCCTACCGCTTGGTCCAGGACGGGGTCGTCTTGTTTCCCGACTCCCTCGACGGGATACAGGTTCGATCCATCGTCGGCGCGGACGTCGACGGCGACCGGGCCGGTGTCGTGGTTCGTGCCTCGGCCGATCCCATGGACGTCGACGTCCTACGGATTCCCCTGGACGACGGACTGGTCGAAACGGTGTCCGGAGGAGGGGGCCTCCGCTCGGCGGTGGTCGGTGGTGGGGTCACGGTGGTGACGGTGGCAGACCTCGACAGTTCGACTACCACGGTCCATCCGGGCGGGTTCGTGCTGGCCTCCCATGTCGAAAAGCCGGTGGTCCGGCCACGTCCGACCTTCCACGTGGTCGGAGACCGGTCGCTGCGAGCCGCGGTACTCCTGCCCGATGGTCACGACGGATCACCGCTTCCGGTTCTGCTGGATCCCTACGGCGGACCGCATGCTCAACGGGTACAGCGGGTACGGGGCCAGTACCTCACCTCCCAGTGGTTCGCCGACCGGGGCTTTGCCGTGGTGGTGGCTGACGGGCGGGGGACGCCGGGCCGCGGCCCCGCCTGGGATCGGGCGGTTCGTGGCAATCTGGCCGTACCGGTACTGGAGGATCAGGTTGATGCCCTGCACGCTGTGGCCGCTACCGACGACCGACTGGACCTCGGGCGGGTGGCTATCCGGGGCTGGTCGTTTGGTGGCTACCTGGCGGCACTAGCCGTGCTACGTCGGCCCGACGTGTTCCACGCCGCGGTGGCTGGAGCGCCGGTCGCCGACTGGCGCCTCTACGACACCCACTACACCGAGCGTTACCTGGGGCATCCGGACGTCGAGCCCGAGAACTACCTGCGGAGTGGGTTGTGCTCCGCCGAGGATTGGGCGCCCCGTGGGGATGACGTGCCGGATCGCCCGCTGCTACTGGTCCACGGGTTGGCCGACGACAACGTGGTGGTCGCCCACACCCTCGCCCTGTCGCGGGCCCTGCTGGAGGCCGGGCGGCCCCATCAGGTCCTGCCGCTGTCGGGCGTCACCCACATGACCCCCCAGGTCGAGGTGGCCGAAAATCTCCTATTGGTGCAGTTGGTGTTCCTTCAAGAGTCTCTGGGGCTGGCGTCCCTGATCTAGTAGCGCCGGTCCAGGTGGCTCTGTTTCAGGCGAGCCGCGTCATTGGGCTGACCCGCATCAGACGGCTGTCCAGCCGCCGTCGACGGCCAGGATGTGCCCGGTGAGGTAGGAGCCGGCGTCCGAGGCCAGGAGCAGCAGGGCGCCGTCCAGTTCGTGAGCCAGCCCGCCCCGACCCATCGGTGTGCCCGACTCGACGTAGCTCCGACCCGCGTCGGTGTGGAACATGTCGTCGGAGTTCATCTCGGTCTCGAACCATGCTGGGGCCAGTGCGTTGACCCGGATTCCCTTTCGAGCCCACTGCACGGCCAGTTCACGGGTCAGGTTGTGGAGGCCTCCCTTGGCCGCGGCGTATCCGGGTACGCGGAGGCGACCGCCGGATACCTGGCCCAGGATCGAACCCACGTTTACCACCACGCCCGGGTGGTCCTCGGCGATCCACCACCGGGCGGCCCGCCGGGCCAGTTCGTAGGGGGCCACCAGGTCGACAGCCAACTCGTGGCGGAAGCCGTCCAGATCGTCGTCGACGGCCGGGACGACCCTTGAGATGCCAGCGTTGTTCACCAGTACGTCGATCCGACCGAAGTGGTCGATGGCGGTGTCGATGAGGTGCTGCGGTCCGTCGTCGGCCGCCACGTCCACGCTGACGGCGAGCGCATCGGGAAGCTCGTCGGCCAGGGCCTGGATGCGTTCGGTGCGGCGGGCGGCCAGTACGAGCCGGGCCCCCACGTCGGACAACACCCGGGCGAACCGTTCGCCAAGGCCCGAGCTGGCGCCGGTGACCACCACGACCCGCCCGTCCAGGCGGAACCGTTGGAGTACCCCGTCTGGGGTCTGTCCGGAGGTGCTGTCCACGGACCGGACCCTAGAGCGGTGGGGTTCCGGCGATCTGACCGGCGGTGAGCTCCAGCACTCGATCGGCCAGGTCGGCTGCCTCGGCTGGATCGTGGGTGACTAACAGGGTGGCTGGTCGTTGGTCCCGGTTGCCCAGCAGGGCATGGATCCGCCGTCGAGACCCGGCATCGAGCGCCGTGGACGGCTCGTCGAGCAGGAGCAGGTCCGGATCAGTGGCCAGGGCGCGGGCCACTGCTACCCGCTGGGCCTGGCCGCCGGAACACTCGTTGGGCCGACGATCTGCCAGGTCCTGCAGGTGGAGCCCTGTCAGGAGGGAATCCACCCGGTCGGGGGTTGAGTGGGGGCTGAAACCTACGTTGGCGGCCACCGTCAGGTGGTCAAACAGCAGGCGGTCCTGGGGCACCCAGCCGATCCGACGAGAATGGGCGGGAACGAAGCCCCGGTCAGAGCCGTCGTCGACGGTTCTGCGACCGAGGTCCAGCCGTCCGTCGTTGAGGCGGACTAGTCCGGCCAGCAGCCTCAGGAGCGTGGTCTTGCCCGCCCCGTTGGGGCCGACTACGGCCACCAGTTCGCCGGGCAGCACCTCCAGGGCCACCCGGAGGACCAGGTCGCCGACGGTGGCGGTGCCGTCCAGCTTCAGCACCGGTTCCCGGGAGGGTTCCCGATCTAGTCCCGGATCTGGTTCCAGGCTGGGTGGCATCGTGCTCATCGTGTGGGGAGCCAACGGTGGCGTGTGGGGAGCAGAACGGCCAGCGACACGGCCAGCAGTACGAGGCTGAGGGCTACGGCGGCCTCCGGGTCGGATTCGAGTGCCTGGAAGGTGGCCAGAGGCAGGGTTCGGGTCCGTCCCGGCAGGTTGCCGGCGAACGTGATGGTGGCTCCGAACTCGCCAAGGGCCCGGGCCCATGCCAGCGCCAGGCCGGCGCCCATGGCCGGGATCAGGCGGGGCACGGTGATGCGTCGGAGAACGGTCAGCGGGTCGGCACCCAGCGTTGCCGCGACCTGTTCGAGATCCTCGCCGGAGGTACGCAGCGCCCCCTCAACGGTGATCACGTAGAAGGGGAGGGCTACGAAGGTGGCGGCCACCACGGCACCGGCCGTGGTGAACGGCAGCGTCACGTCGAACCACCGTTCCAGCCACTGGCCGACCAGGCCGCGGCGGCCGAGGGCGAACAGCAGAGCGGTACCACCAACGACTGGAGGCAGCACCATGGGCAGGACCACGAGTGTCCGGACGAGACGCCGGAAGGGCACGGCGACCCGGGCAAGGACCCAGGCCATCGGTGTTCCCAGCACGAGGACGATGCCGGCGGCCGTCAGGCTGACGAGGAGCGACACCCCGAGGGCCTGGACCACCTCGCGCCGTCGGAGAAGGTCGACCAGCCCGGACCACGGTGCCCGCTGCAGCAGCGCTAGCACTGGGAGGGCGAGGAAGGCCATAGCCAACGCGGCGACCACCAGCACCGACCGGGGAGCGTTCGGCGGTCGGGTCATCGGGTTGGCCCCGTAACGAATCCGTGCTTGGTGAGGATCTGCCGGGCCCGGTCGCTGGTCAGGAACGCCACGAATGGATTCCCGGACAGTGACAGGCTGGCGGCCGCGTAGGTGATGCAGGGACAGGTCGGTTTCTGAGGCCATGCTGGGGCCAGGCCTGCATGAGCCGATACGTCGGTGGCGTAGACGATGCCGAGGTCCGCTTCGTCGAGGGCCAGTCGGGCAACCACGGCCCGTGCGCTGGGTTCGAACGAGTCGACGGGGAGGTCGCCGAAGCGGGCTGCCGCAGCATCGCCGCATGGGACCCCGGCGGCGCAGGCCACCAGCACCAATGACGGGTCGCGCAGGTCGGCCGGGCGACGTTCTGGTCCGGTCGTGGGCCGGGCCACCACGAGATGGTTGATGGCCAGGTCGTGGATGGCGGTCGGCACGTGGTCCGCCGTCTGGTCTGTCGCCTGGTTGACGAGAAGCCGGCGCTCAAGATCGTCGAACAGATCGGCGTCGGCGGTCAGGAACGCGTCGGCGGGCGCGCCGTCACGCACCTGGGCGGCCAGATGGTTGGATCCGCCTGCCACCAACTCCACGACCACGCCCGATGTCGAGGCCCACTCGTCGGTCAGGTCTGCGGCTACTTCAGTCAACGACGAGGCAACGAATACGGTCAGTGCCGTGTCGTCCGGAGCCTCGGTGCATCCCGTGGCGCCCATCGAGGCCACGACGGCCAACAGGATCGCCCCAGAGGACGGGTGGGTCCACATCGTTGGTTGAGAAGGTGCCAGTGTCCGGTCAGCGGGGGCGTTCGACGACCACGTTGGTGGCCTTGACGGCGGCCACAGCCAGAATGCCGGGCTCCAGACCCAGTTCGTCGACAGCCTCGGCTGAGAGCAGCGACACCACGCGGTGAGGGCCGGCCTGAATCTCCACCTGGGCCATGACCCCGTCCCGGACCACCCGTGTCACCAAGCCGGTGAACCGGTTGCGAGCTGACAGTGCAGCGCCGGTGTCGCCGTCGGGTGGAGGTGTGCCCTCGGCCGCCAGGTCCTGGGCCAGGCGGGCCAGTTCGGTTCCGGCGATCGTGCGATGGCCCCCGACGGTTCGCCCGGTGGCCAGGCGTCCCGCGTCGGCCCAACGACGCACGGTGTCCGGACTCACGCCGAGCAGTTGCGCCGCTTCTCCGATACGAAAGGTGCTCATACCAGAAAAACTAGCCAGTAACCTATTGTTTGCGCTACTCGGAAGCACCCGTCGGTCGGGGAGTCCGGCGAGCAGGGAGATTCCGAACCTTCGGGGAGGGCAACGGGAGACTGGGCTACCGTCCGGCTGTGAGCATTCCCGTGTCGGTCGTCGACGTTCCCATCAGGTTGGAGGAATACGGCACAGAGGCGTTTCTTGTCACCGTGTCACCCGAGGGCACCCCCAAGGTGGTCCACGTGGCGGTCGTCTGGGAAGCCGGAGCGGCCACCTTCCGATGCGCCCCGGGCAGCGGCACGCTCCGGAACCTCGACGGTGCCACGGCTGCCACGGCTGGCTCAGGGGCTGGTTTGGGTCCGGCGACGCTGATCTTCCCGGGGCCCGACGTCGATACCCACAGTTGGCTGGTCGACACCACCGGTCAGGTGCATCCCGATGACCCGGAGTTGGCTCTGCTGGCCTACGAGTCAGGAGTGTTGCACCGCCCGGCATCCGGCGAGCAGGTGCACTGCTGACACCGGTTACCGCTGGCTATTCCTGAGCAACCAGATGCCCGGGTTCCACCTCGGTGTGGGTGACCAGGTCGGGTCCTTCTCCCGCGGGCCAGACCGGGCTGGGGATCTCGCCCGTGATGAGCGGTCGTTCGGTCCGCTGCCGGGGGTCAGCGATTGGCACGGCACCCAGGAGGCGTTTCGTGTAGGAGTGCCGGGGGTCCCGGAACACCTGTTCGCGTGACCCGAGTTCGACTATCTGGCCCAGGTACATCACGGCCACCCGGTGGGCGATGCGCTCTACGACAGCCAGGTCGTGGCTGATGAACAGATAGGACAGGCCCATCTCCTGCTGGAGTTCCAGCATCAGGTTCATGACCTGGGCCTGAACCGACACGTCAAGGGCTGAGACGGCCTCGTCGGCAATGACTAGTTCGGGCTTCAGTGCTAGGGCTCGTGCAATGCACACTCGCTGGCGTTGGCCGCCAGAGAACTGGTGGGGGTAGTTGTTCAGCATCGATTGTTCAAGACCGACCAGTTCGAACAGATGGCGCACCTGGTCTGTCGCCTCCTCCTTAGTGGCGACTTTGTGGACCGTCAGGGGTTCGGCCACAGATGCTCCGACTCGGACTCGGGGATCGAGGCTGGCGAAGGGATCCTGAAAGACGATCTGCAGGGTTTGTCTGTGTACGCGCATCTCCCTGGGGTTGAGGCCAGTTATGTCAACTCCCTTGAGGAGGATTCGGCCCTGGTCCGCGTCGTGGAGACGGATAATGAGGTTGGCCAGGGTGGATTTTCCGCAACCGCTCTCGCCGACCACGGCGAGGGTTTCACCATGATCGATATGAAGCGACACATCAGTCACTGCGTGCACCCGAGCGTTGTGGTCGGTCGGGAATTGTTTCGAGATGTGCTGCACCTCGATAAGGGGACTCTGGTCCTTGCCCTGGCTTGTCATGCCAGGTCTCCTGCCAGGTTGAACGGTCTAGGTCCGTCGTGGCCGGCCATGCTTCCGAGTTTGGGCACCGCGCTGAGTAGGCCTCGGGTGTACGACTCTCTCGGAGAGTGGAAGATCTGTTCTACAGGGCCCTGTTCAACAATCTTTGCCTGGTTCATGACGACGACGCGGTCTGCCACTTCCGCAATCACACCCATGTCGTGGGTGATGAGCATCATCGCAGTGCCGGTCTCGACCTGGAGCTGCTTGATGAGTCCAAGAATCTGAGCCTGGATGGTTACGTCGAGGGCCGTTGTGGGTTCGTCGGCGATAAGTAGTCGGGGTCCGCAACACAGGCCGATGGCAATCATTATTCGCTGGCGCATGCCTCCGGACATCTCGTGGGGGTATTGACCGATCCTCTTGTCGGCCTCGGGTATCCGCACCAGGTCAAACATTTCTCGGGCCCGGGCCATGCTTGCCTTCCTGCTGGACCCCTCGTGGATCCGCAATGCCTCGGCAATCTGTTCGCCGACTGGGTACACCGGGTTCAGGCTGGTGAGCGGCTCCTGGAAGATCATGGCGATCTGGTTGCCGCGGATGCTTCTCATGGTGGGCTCGTCTTGATCCAAAAGGTCGAGGGTCGAACCGTCGGGCATTTCCAGTTCGACTCGACCGCGGGTGATCTTTGCCCGGGTCCCCATTTCGATCAGCCGCATGATTGAAAGCGCGGTGACCGACTTGCCGGAACCTGACTCGCCGACCACGCCCAGCGTCTCACCGGGTTCGATGGTGAAGTCCACAGAGTCCACGGCAGTGAAATCGTCGAAGGTGACCGTGAGGTCGGAGACTGAGAGGAGGGGCATCAGCGCCCCCGGAGCTTCGGGTTGAAGGCGTCTTGGAGACCATCTCCGATCAGGGCGATGCTGAGTCCAGTGATCATGATGGCCGCCCCCGGGAAGGCGACCGTCCACCAGGCGGTCAGTGCGTAGCCCCGATTCTTGCCCATCATCGAACCCCAGCTGACACTGTTGATGTCCACCAGGCCCAGGAAGGCCAATCCCGCATGAAAGAGGATTGCGGTTACCACGATGAGAGTGGTCCAGGTCAGTAGTGGGGGCATGGCGTTGGGGAGGATCGTGCGAAACATGATCCGTAGGTCGCTGCAGCCGATGGCCCGGGCGGCTTTTACGAACTCCATTTCACGCCATCGTAGAAATTCAGCTCTGGTGAGGCGGGCACCGGCCGGCCACATTGTCAGGCCGATGGCCAGTGTCTCGTTCCGGGTTCCCGGTCCGAGCAGGAAGATGACGACCAGAGCGAAGAGCAGGGACGGCATCACCTGGAAGATCTCGGTGAAGCGCATGAGTAGGGAGTCGATCCACCTGCCGAAATACCCGGCCAGACTGCCGATCACCAGGCCGAAGGTCATAGTCATAAGCGCGGCCACGATGGCAACCAAGAGGGTGGTTCGGCCCCCGGTGATGATGCCGGCCAGAATGTCTCGCCCGAGGTAGTCGGTGCCTAAAAGCGGTGCTAGGTCGTCGCCTGGTCCTAGAAACGGTGGGGCCACCATTTTTCTCGCGGATGTCCCGTAGAGACCAGGTCCGAAGATTGTGATCAGGGCAATGAGTGTGAACACGACCAGGCCGAATACTGCCGCTTTGTTCCGGAGGAACATGCGGAGGGCTCCACGGCTGCCAGTTTCGACCGAGTCGACGGCTATTCCGAGGTCGGTCATCTGGATCCTCCGACGCGGATTCGGGGGTCAATGAGACGGTAAGCGAGGTCGGTGAGCAGGTTGGCCACAATGGTCATTGCCGACGCGAAGATCATGATGCCAAGCAACGTCGGACTGTCGCGGCGGAGGATCGAGTTGACGGCCAGCCGTCCGATTCCGGGCCAGCCAAACACAAACTCAACCAGGAGGGCACCCGAGAAGAGGGCTCCGACCTGTAGGCCAACCGTTGTGACCACGGGGATGATGGCGTTGCGCAGAGCGTGTTTGTAAACCACGACCCGCTCGTGGGCGCCCTTAGCTCGGGCGGTGCGGATGTAGTCGGACTCGAGCACCTCGAGCATTGAGGCTCGGGCCAGCCGGGAGTAGATGGCCAGGTAGATAATGCCGAGACTGAGCGCCGGGAGGACCAGGTGCTGAAGAAGGTCGATGGTCTCACCGAGCCAGTTGCCGTTGTAGCGCACGTCCTCGATACCGCCTACCGGCAGGATGCTGAACGGATGGCCTGCAGCGAAGATAACGATGAACATCAGGGCTGACCAGAAGACCGGGGTGGCAAAGCCGAGGAGACTCAGGACCGTCACTCCGTGCGAGGCCGGACTCTCCGGCCGGCGGGCCGTGAACACCCCGATGGCCACACCAACCATTACAGCGAAGAACAGCGACGCGCCGGCCAGCAGCACCGTTGCGAAGAGACGGTCCAGGATCAATCCCAGGACTGGCTGGTCGAAGTAGGTGGACTGGCCCAGGTCCAATTGGGCGACCTGGCCGATATAAGACCCGAGTTGGACCAGTAGTGGGCGGTCCAGCCCGTAGTCAGCTCTTAGCCCGGCTAGGTACTCGGGGTCGCCGACACCCTGCTGTATGCCGAGGTACAGGGCAGCGTCGCCCGGAGCCACCTGGATCAGAAAGAAGACCACAACCACGACCGCCAATAGCAGTCCGATCGCTAGTCCTAATCTGATCCCGATGGCCCGGGCGAGTGCTGTCACCTCGTTCTTAGTGTGTCTTGTTGCCCTTTGCCGTCTCTACCGGTCGAGCCAGACGTTCTCCATACCTGAGAGACCGCCCCATGGACCGTCTGGCAGGTTGATCACGTCCGGTTGGTTGGCTCCGTAGATCGGCAAAGCGTTGATGTTGTAGAACGGCAACTCCACCGCTGTGATTTCCTGGAATTCGTCGTAGAGCGCCTTCCGGGCGTCGAAGTCCATTTCGATCGCCGCGGCGTAAAGCAACTCATCGACCCGCTCATTGCAGTAGGCCGAGTTGTTGACGAAGAAGGAAACCTTGATGTTGTCGCATACGTAGGCCCGCTGTACGCCAATGACTGGGTCGCCCCAGTTGAAGTAGGCGGTCATGGTCATCTGCCAGGCGTCTGGGCCGCCGAAGAAGATGCCGACCCACGCACCAGCGTCAGCCGAGTTGACAACCTCTACGTTGACCCCGACTTCACTGAGTGCCAAGGAGATGTACTCGGCCACGTTGCGCTGCTGCTCGTTCGGGCCTGGGATGTAGTGGATCCTCAAATCCAAACCATCGGCGTAGCCGGCCTCGGCCAGCAGGGCACGTGCCTTGTCCAGGTCGACGTCGTAGCGCTCCACGTTCGGGTTATAGAACGGGCTGGCCGGGTGGATCCCGCCCAGCAACTCCTCGGTCATCCCCTGGTGCAAGGTGTTGATGATGTAGTCCCGGTCAATCGTGTAGGCGATGGCCTGCCGCACTCGAAGGTCGCTCATGACCTCGTTGGCCATGTTGAACTGCAGATGGTTCAACGAAGCGACACCGGTGAGTGTGGGACTGGAATCCAGGTCCGGATTTTCGAGAACCTTCTTCTCGTTGAGGACACTGGCGTAGCCCGCCACGTCGTATTCGCCGCTCTCCAACCCCAGCAAAGCTGCGTCCTCGTCGGGGACGATGACGTAGATGATGCTGTCGAGGTAGGGGCGACCCGGAATGAAGAAGTCCTCGTAGGCCTCAAGCACGATTTTCTGTGTGGGGCTCCACTCGGTGAGGACGAATGGACCCGAACCGACCGCGATGAGGTCACCCTCCAAAGAAGCCGTGTTGTTCGGATGTCCCTTCATGTCATTGATCGCCGTGCCGTCATCCATGATGTGCTTCGGCATGATCGGCATAAGCACGTCCGACATGGCGATCCACATTGCGGGGTGTGGGTTGGCCAGGTTGATGACCACCGTGAGGTCATCGGGCGTGTCGATCGACTCGAGTGGCCCCCACATCCCGGTGAACGGGTGGTTGTTCTTGACCACTTCGATCGAGAACTTCACGTCGGCTGACGTGATTGGTGCCCCATCGTGGAAAGTCGCACCGTCCACAAGATGCAGGGTGATGGTCAACTGGTCATCCGATACCTCCCAGGACTCAGCCAGGTACGGCTGGGGATCCCAGTTGGCGTCGAGATGGACCAGTGAGGCGAACATCTTCGAACTCGGGTTACCGATCGCGACCCCGGAGTTCACTCCGTGGTTGATACCCGTTCCTACCTGGGTGCTGGCTTGTACCAGAGTGCCGCCGCGCACGGGGATTACTGGAGCAACCAGATCGCCCGAACCCTGGCTCGAACCAGCTGGGGCGTACTCGTAGACGACGTTGGCGTTGGACGCAGAAACGTCGGTCGAGTCGGCGTGACCGATCACGGTGATCTTCTGGGAACCACAGTCGCCAAAGGCGT
>JAAZZG010000014.1 GCA_014237715.1 Acidimicrobiales bacterium | reverse complement strand
CCGGCCGTTCCAGAGGCGTTCCTTGAGGTGGTGGTGCATCGACTCGGTGTCCTCACGTAATCCGTAGAGACGGTCGAAGTCAGGGTCGGATTCGGGAATCGGGCGAAGCGCCCGGGTGCGACGGGTCCGGTGGTTGCGTTCGCTGGTGGTGCTGGACTGACGGATCAGGACCTCCCCGTGCCGTAGCGGCCGTGGGACGGCCGGGTGGTCGGGCAGTGCCCACCGTCCGTAGACGGCGGCGCCGCGGATCTTGCGCCGGGTCTTGGTCTGTCTACGGATGAGCGGCACGAGATGGGGTGTGCCGGTGGAATCGGTGACGGTGACGCACGGGGTGCCGTCGAGGGCGGTGATGATCTCGTTACGTCTGGTGCCATCTGCGAGGCGGACGTCGTGTTCGCCGAGGTTGGTCATTGCCGCTGTGGCATTACGGGTGCGTTGGACCTTGGAGACCGGTAGCCGGCCAGTGTCGAGGATCCGGTCGATGTCTGTCGCATGGAGGGCCATGTCGTAGACGATTCCCTGCGCTGCTGGAGCATCGTCAAACAGGTCGAGAGTCATATCGGTGAACACGGTGGCGTCGCTGCGGCCGGTCACCGGGGTGAAGTCGATGTCGAGGATGACCCGCTCGTGGGGGTGCGGATTGCGGGCCAGTGCGGAAACGAGATAGCGGCCACAGGTGCTGCCGCTTCGGTGGAATGGCACGGCGTCGGGGTCGCACCTTCGTTCGATGATCTCGCCGGTGTCGGGGTCCACGACGGGCTCGTCCGGTGGGGTGTCGTACAGGGCGGGCATCCAGGTGGCGTCTCCGGCGATCAGGTTTGTCGTTGACGGGTAGGCCTGACCGGCGGAGAACCTGGCACACCCGGCGCCGGGAACACGACCGGACCGCATCTTGACTTCGCGATCCGAGCATTCGGCCAGCCCGTCTGCCCCCAACCGCTCCTGCTCGCCATCGTTCGCTCCATGCCGATCCCGCCGGCGGCCAGTCCCGCCACCGGATGCGTGACGTCCGGGGCGGCGACCGACTGGTTGACATGGTTCGCTTCGATCACACCGACGTAGGAGAAGGGAGTACCCGATGACGCCAGCCCGCCCCACGAACAGGTCGCACCGTCACCACGAGTCGCGGCGCCGGGAGGGGAGTGCGACGCCGCGACCCGCAATGACGACGCCGTCAGCCGTTGACCTGGGGGATGACGAGGTTGTGGAGCAGATCGAGCTGTTCCGGGTTGTCGCTGGTTGGACCGAGGACGATGTACTCACAGCCCCCGTCCTTTAGGTCGCGCAGGCGCGTGACGATCTCGTCGATCGAGCCGAAGAAGTAGCTCTTTTCGAGGTGCTCGTGGCTTCGGTGGGTACCCATCGCTTGTTCGAAGTAGATGTGCTGCTCCTCGCGAGCCTTGACCGGGTCGTTGGTATCGACGACGTAGATGAAGTTGCAGTGGCCGAACCGCGGAGCCTCGACGCCCTTGTCCGCGGCTGCGTCCTTGATGAGTTGCCAGTCGTTGTGAACCCACTGCTGTTGGCCCGAGCAGCGAGATAGCCACCAGTCGGCGTCGACAATGCGGTTGAGGACCGTTTTCGCGAGCTTGGGTACGTCGTTGTCGTACTTGCCGTCTGGGATGCGTGATCCCCCCGCAACCCACACGTTGGGCATCTTCGGGGGGAGCGGCTCGATGCTGACGTCCTTGAAGTTGTAGAACTGACCTTCGAACGACGCGTTGGGCGTTGTGAGGAGCAGACGGACGGCATCGAGTAGCTCGTCGGTGCGCTTGCCGCGTTCGCTGATGTGGGTGCCGGTGGCCTCGAATTCAGGGCCGTACCAGCCTGGCCCGATGCCGAACTGATAGCGGCCGCCAGTGAGGTAGTCCATCGTCGCGACTTCCTTGGCGAGAAGCACCGGATCCCGGAGTGGGACCACGAGAATGCCTGTGCCGACCATCTCGACATCGGGTGCGACTGCAGCAGCGTGGGTGAGCACCGTCATTGGTTCGAGCCAGGGCATGCCGTAGAGCCCGGGAGCGTGCAGGAGGTGGTCAATCACCCACAGGTCGATGTCGTAGTCGTTTGCCTTCTTTGAGAAGGTGTCTGTGCCTTGTCTAGCCCGCTCGTAGTCGAGTCCGGGGTAGGCGAATGAGGGAATCCATGCTCCGAAGCGCATCGTCGTAGTTCCTTTTGTTTGAGCGATGCAGCGGCGTTGGAGCTTGTGCCTTCATGAGTCGTCTTCGTCGAGTAGTCCCGGCGTGATCGTTGCCGTCGCGTAGTCGCGATGAGTCTTCATCGCGTTGAAGATGATGTCGGGGTCGCGGGTTCGACAGGCGTCGATGAGGTCAACGTGCTGACCGAGCGACACCTCCTGAACGTCCTGATCCTTGTAGAGGTACAGAACGCGGTAGTGGTCGGTGTGCTCCCACAGGCGTTCGATCTCTTTGACAAGCCTCTTCTGTCCCGATGCCCGGTAGGGCACGAAGTGCATCTCGCGGTGGGCGATGTTGGTCGTCCAGAGATCGCCCTGCGCGAGCGCGGCCTCCATCTCGATCCGGTATGCGTCCATCCGTTCGATGTCTTCATCGGTGAGTCGCTCAGCGCCAAGCCGTATCGCTTCACGCTCGAGGAGCGTGGTGATGTCTTTGATCTCGGCGAATTCCTCGCTTGAGTGCTTTGCAACCCAGTAGCCACGGCGTGGCTCGTTGATCACCACTCCTTCGTTCTGAAGTTGCTTCAGCGCCTCGCGAACCGGGACCGGGCTTACCCCGCAAGTCTTGGCAACGATGTCGACGGGAATCTTGGCCCCGGGGGCCAATTCGCCGGTCACCAACAACCTGCGTAGGTAGAGCAGCACGGTTTCGGGCACCGAGGGCTGACGCACTGGCGGGGCTGAGGCAAACGTTGCTTGTTCAGCCACGGCTTCGGACCCCCTTCAGAACGCGGATAGTGATGAGCGGCAGGCGTGAACTTCTGTCCGCTGCAGAGGCGTCGGTTGACACCCTACCCCAAATTTTACTGCCTGAAATCCACTATTGCAAATATTTGATTTTCAATAGCCGGTGTGCTTGACTCCGGGAGCGAGTAGGACGCCGTGCGCCGACGAAGCCGGCAGCGCGGGACCAGATTGACGGTCACGACAAGGGGCAAGGGGGGGAATCGTCCGGATGAAGCCGCCGAAGTTCGCATACCACGCGCCTACGACGGTCCGCGAAGCGGTCGAATTGTTGGCTGAACTCGGTGACGACGTCGTCGTCCTGTCGGGCGGGCAGAGCCTGATCCCCATGTTGAACCTCCGGCTAGCGAATCCCACCGATGTCATCGACCTCGGTGGCGTCGACGGGCTTGGTGACGTTGCCGCCCGCGACGGCGGGCTCGACGTCGGGGCGATGGTCACTCATCGCCAAATGGAGACCAACGACCTGATCGCGTCGACGGCGCCTCTTGCACAACACGCCGCAGGGTTCATCGGCTATCGGGCAATCAGGAATCGAGGCACAATCGGCGGGAGCATCGCTCACGCCGACCCAGCTGCGGAATGGCCAGCAGTCGTACTCGCCCTGGACGGAGCGATCACCCTCACCTCAGCCGAAGAGACGCGCAATGTTGCTGGCGATGACTTCTTCGAGTCTCTATTTACGACCGCGAAACGACCCGATGAACTCGTGACCTCGGTGCATCTAGCTGGGCGATTCCAGGACAACTGGGGCTTCTCGGAGTTTCAACGCCGGACCGGGGACTTCGCCGCGGTGGCAGTTGCAGTCGGCTGCGTCATCACCGACAGCTCGGTAGTCGAAGCTCGCGTCGCTCTTGCGGGTGTCGCCGAACGTCCGTTGCGGTGTCCCGCAGCGGAACAGGCCCTGACGGGCCCACACACCGGCGGGGCAGCGGAAGTTGCGGCGGTCGCCCGGGACTCGTTCGAACCCGTCGGCGACAGTCATGGGTCATCGGAATACAGAAAGCGGCTCGTGTTCGCCGAAACGCACAGAGCCGTGGCACAGGCACTGGGATCAGACATTGAGAGCATCGCGAATGCGTGAAATCACCGTGACCATCAACGGCAAGCCAACCTCGGCAACCGTCAGCCCGCGACTGCTGCTCAGCGACTTCCTCCGTCAAGACATCGGCCTGACCGGTACGCACGTTGGATGCGAGCACGGCTATTGCGGTTCGTGCACCGTCCACGTCGACGGAGCGTCAACACGGTCATGTCTGACACTGGCGGTTCAGGTTGCCGGCCGCGCAGTTGACACCGTTGAATCGCTCGCTCCTGACGGCGAGGCGCTCCATCCCATCCAGCAAGCTTTCCAGGATTGCCACGGGCTCCAATGCGGATTCTGCACACCAGGACTGCTGATGAGCGTCGCAGAGCTCGCTGGGACCAATCCAGAGTGCGGGCGCGCAGAGATTCGCGAACACCTCGCAGGCAATATCTGTCGATGTACCGGCTACCACCAGATCGTCGACGCAGTCGAACGAGCTCTCGTCGCACTTCGGGAGGCGCAGGTCGATGGCTGAGACTGAAGCCCCTCGGTTCTTCGGCTCGCGGGTATCGCGGGTCCAAGACGACCGACTCCTCCGGGGTCACGGCCGCTACGTGGCTGACATCGAACTGCCCCGAGCGCTTGCCGCCAAGTTCGTCCGATCCTACGAAGCCCATGCCTCGGTAGGCGACATAGACCGGGACGAGGCAGCGGAAGCAGACGGCGTCAGCGCCGTCTTTGTGGGAAGCGACTTCGTCGAGTCCGAGATCCGATGTGTCTCGAGCTATGAAGGGTTCCAGATCTCGGCGCAGCCCATTCTGGCTGTCGATCGCGTCCGGTTCGCGGGCGAGGCGATCGCGATGGTCGTCGCCGATGACGAGTACCTCGCTGAAGATGCGGCCGAGATGGTCTTCGCTGACCTTTCGCCGCTACCTGTGGTGCTCGACCTGGATGCCGCGCTCGAACCGAGTGCAGAGGTTCTCCACGACGGCTGGGCAGACAACGCCTACGTGCGGAGGGCAGTCAAGACGCCCGGCTTCGAGGCCGCCGTATCCGGCGCTTCGCACCGGGTCACGATTGACCTCAACAACGCCCGGCACGGCGCGATCCCAATGGAGAACCGTGCTTGCATCGCCGACTACGACCGCGGCACCCAACGGTTCACGTTGTACACGACCACCCAGATACCGCATCTGATCCGTGCCGGATTGGCTCTCGCGATGGACGTGCCCGAGAACCGGATCCGCGTGATCGCCCCCGATGTTGGCGGTGGCTTCGGGGTAAAGGCCCAGCTCTACACCGAAGAGGTGGCGTGCTGTCTCGCGGCACGAGAGCTTGGCCGTCCGATCAAGTGGGTAGAGGATCGGCGCGAGCACTTTGTCGCCGCGCACCATTCCCGCGAACATCGCCACCGCGTCACTGGCTACTTCGACGACGACGGACGCATCATTGCGCTCGAAGCAGATATTCGAGTCGACATGGGCGCGTATTCGGTGTTCCCGTGGACCGCCACGATGGACAACGGGATGGCCATGGGGATCCTGCCCGGGCCCTACAAGATCCACGAGTACTCAGTCACTGGTACTCCGGTATGCACCAACAAGACACCGTACGGTGCCTACCGAGGTGTGGCGCGTCCCGCCGCCTGCTTCTCAATCGAGCGTCTCGTCGATCAGATTGCGCGACATCGCGGACTCGATCGCGCCGAAGTCCGGCGACGTAATCTTCTAGGGCCGGATGACTATCCATGGCATTCACCGTCGGGGCTTGTGTACGACAGCGGATCGCTCCCCGAGTCACTCGAGTCCGTCCTCAGCCTTGGCGGGTACGAGGCCCTGCTGACTCAACAGGTCGAAGCGCGCGCCCAAGGCAGGCTCTTCGGGATCGGGATTGTCGCCTTCACCGAGCAGACCGCCCACACCACCCAGGAGTTCAAGCAGCGTGGGGTCCCGATCGTATTCGGGTATGAAACGGCAAAGGTGCGCCTCGACGCGTCCGGTACGGCGGTGGTCTCGGCGTCCATCCACGATCACGGACAAGGCCTCGAGACGACCCTGGCACAGATCGCCGCAGACCGACTCGGACTGGACCTCGAACAGGTTCGAGTCGAATACGGCGACACCAACCAGGTCGCCTACGGCGCCGGGACCTTCGCCAGCCGATCCGCGGTACTCGCAGGCGGAGCGGTAACAAGGGCCGCTGACGATGTTGTGGCGATACTCAAGCAAGTCGCCGCCCATGACCTCGAGGCCGCCATCGACGACATCGTGCTCGAGACGGGCCGACTGTCAGTAAAAGGGTCACCCAACGCATCGGTCGCGATCTCCGAAATCTGCCGGCTGGTTTACCAACGCCCCGAACGGCTCCCAAAGGGAGTCGAATCGAGTCTGGAAGCGTCTCGAACCTATGACGCAGAGCCGGGAACTGGGGCCTACACCAACGCCGCCCACCTTTCCACGGTCGAAGTGGACCCGATGACCGGCAAGACCGAGGTCCTGAGCTACGCAATCGTCGAGGACTGCGGCCCGATGATCAATCCCATGATCGTCGAAGGCCAGATTTTCGGTGGTGTGGCACAGGGGATCGGCACCGCGCTGTTCGAAGAGTTCCTTTACGACGAGAACGGGCAGCCCCTCTCATCGACGTTCTCTGACTACCTAATCCCAACGATGACGGACGTGCCCGACTTCGCCGTCGCCCACCTCGAGACGCCATCGCCCTTCACCATCGGCGGCATCAAGGGAATGGGAGAAGGGGGAGCGATCGCACCGGGGGCCGTGATCGCTTCAGCGGTTGAAGACGCGTTGTCCCACCTTGGCGAGCCGGTAGTCAACGAACTGCCACTGACCCCCGAACGGGTCCTCGCCTACATCGACGAAGCAACGGCGCCAGGAGGTCCTCGATGACCAACGTTTCGCTCATCCAGCTACATGCTCAGACACCGGAACAACCCGGCGACGCGATCGACTTCGTTCAGCAACGGGTCGATGAGGTCTCTGACCCAGACCTCATCGTGTTGCCAGAGATCTGGTACCCGGGGTACTTCAGGTTCGACGACTACGCGCGGGCAGCCGAAGCAACCTCCGACTTGCTTGCAGCCTTCTCCGAGATGGCGGCCTCAGCGAACACATGTCTTCACGTGGGGTCGCTCATCGAAGCCGACGGCACCCACCTCTTTAATACCTCGGTCCTGTTTGGGCCGGATGGCGTCGAGCTTGCGCGCTATCGCAAGGTGCATCTCTTTGGATTCGGCTCCAAAGAACAGGAAGTGCTTACGCCCGGGACTGACGTCGTGGTCGCTGACACGCCGCTGGGACGACTCGGCATGGCGGTCTGCTATGACCTCCGATTCCCTGAGCTGTTCCGGCGTATGACGGAACGTGGCGCAATTGGGTTCGTTGTCGCCTCGGCATGGCCTCATCCCCGTGTCGAAGCTTGGACAACTCTGCTCCGCGCTCGCGCGCTCGAGAACCAGGCGTTCGTGTTTGCTTGCAACGGCGTGGGGTCTGCGGGCGCTTCGCCGCCCTTGTGCGGCCGATCAGCGATTGTCGATCCGTGGGGTGTGACCGCTGCGTGCTTGGGAGACGATCCCGGTACCGCGACCGTCGCCGTTGACATGGAGGCCGCCGACGCAGCTCGGGACCGCTTCCCGGCTCTGGCTGATCGGCAGCTGCTCGCTGACCCCGACAACGACTTGGTGCTGCGACGCGAAGATGGCCAGGCGTTGAGATTCAGCGCCAAGCGCCTCATTTTGGCTGGTTACACCAGCCGTGATGCTGAAGCGGTCGCTGCCTACATCGCGAAACTCGAGGAGGAGGGGATCGCACCCCCTGACGAGGTCCCTTCCTACTTCGTGTTGGGTGCGGATCGACTCACTACCGCACAGAGCGTCGAGGTCGCGACCGCGGCGTCGTGTGGCGAGGTCGAGTTTGCCCTTCTCATCGACGATGAGGACATCTGGGTGGCTGTGGCCTCGGACCACACCGACCGAGGGCTTGAAACGGTCGATGTTCCGGCGTCAAAGCAGAGCTGCGTCAAGGTGTTGTCCGAGACCGTCTGGCGACTCCGTGACGTCGAAGAACACTGGGACGAACTCGTCTTCGAAGCCCGCAACCCGGCAGGCGCCGAAGAGACCTACCAATCCGGGCCAGTCGCAGCGCTGCGCCCTCCGTCGGAGCTCATCGAGCTAGTCGAAGATCGCTTCGGCTGTGCGACGACCGGCACGGTCATTCTGTCCGGGACGATTCCCGCTGCCGGCGAGTTCGACTACCACCCAACCTTCGAGGTGGAACTCCGAGACCCCGTCAGAGGGAAGTCACTGAGGGCTAACTACTCAATTACCAACGTACTGGAGGACAACTAATGGGAAAGCAAGAGTTCGAGTTCTTTGATCCAGAACTGCTTCCGTGGGAACCGGAAGCAGGCATTGAAGGGCTGTACAGCAAAATCCTGTCGAAGGACCCGGATGGAGGCTCATACAGTCGATTGTTGAAGTTCCTGCCCGGCACTGACACGTCCGAGGCGGGCGTACAACGTCATGACTTCTGGGAAGAACTATGGCTTGTGGAGGGCTCGATTCACGACCTCTCACTGGACCAGACGTTCACCGCCGGCATGTATGCGTGCCGCCCACCCGGAATGCCCCACGGCCCTTGGACGAGCGATAAGGGCGCGATCACGTTCGAAGTTCGCAACTACGAGTAGGCGTTGTGCTCTTTCTGCAGTTTCTCACCACTGGAGTCGTGACCGGATGTTTCCTCATCCTTGCCACGATCGGTTTTTCGCTCACCCGTCGAGTTGAGGGGTTCTTGAACATCGCGCATGCCGAGCTCCTCGGTGTCGGAGCGTTCACCACGTGGTGGCTCAACGCAGACAAGGACTGGCACATCGTGCCCGCCGGGGTCGCCGCCATCATGTTCACGGCGCTCGTCGGGTTGTTCGTGGCTCGCCTGATCTATGACCCAATCCGCGAGCGCGGACCCGCGGTCTTGTTGATCACTTCAACGGGAGTCGCCTTCGTGATCGGCGGCGTCATCGACGCCATGATCGGTACCGGCATCAGGACCTTGGAGATCGGGCTTGCGACCAGCTACGAGCCCTTCGGCATCCGGATCACGAACTATCAACTCATCGTCGTCGCGTTCGCCGCCGTCGTGTCGGTGTCCTTGGCGCTGTTTCTCAACCGCACCCGCACCGGCCTCGCGATCCGGGCGATGTCGGTCAACCCTGATCTCGCGGCTTCACGAGGTATCGACGTGAGAACCACCTCCCGGGCGACCTGGCTGCTGTCGTCCGGGCTAGCCGGGCTAGCCGGCGTCATGTTGGCGGTACTGGCGACGCTGACGACCGATCTCCCGTTCGCCCAAATTCTTCAGATCCTCGCGGTCGCGATCCTGGCAGGACTGGGGTCGCTCTACACCGTGATCTTGTCTGGGCTCATCATTGGCATCGCGATGGACGTGTCGGTCTACTGGATCCCGGCTGGCTACCGGCCACTCGTCGCATTCTCACTGGTCATCCTGGTGCTGTTGTTCCGACCCGAAGGACTCGCAGGAACGAGGGCAGCATGAACTGGCCCCAGATCATCGTCACGGTCGTCACCCTCGGCAGCATCTTCGGAGTCGTGACGCTGAGTCTGAACCTGCAGCACGCACGCGGCGGCATGATCAACTTCGGCATCGTCGCGTACTTTGCCGTCGGCGCGTACGCGTACGCAATCTTCACGCAACCGGCGCCCCAGGGACTCGACCAATACAAATTCGGTTTCGGGTGGCCATGGCCAGTGGCACTCGTCGCTGCGGCAGCGGCCGCGTTGCTGTTCGCCGCGATCACGGGGTGGCCCACGCTGCGACTTCGAGGGGAGTATCTCGCTCTCACGACCTTCGCGTTCGCTGAAGTGTTTCATTCGTTCCTGCTCAATGAACGCCGGATCGGAAACGGAACCGTTGGCCTGGCAAACGTGAAACGTCCGATCAGCGACTGGGGGCCCATCGAAGAGAAGTACGTATTCGCCGGGGCCGCTGCGCTCTTGATGATCGCCACGCTGCTCGTGTTCCGAAGACTCCTCCGCGCACCTTACGGGCGCGCCCTCGATGCCATCCGCGACGACGAGGTTGCCGCACTGGCGGCCGGCAAGCCGGTCCAGCGGATGCGTCGCCAAGTCTTCTTGATATCGGCGATACCCGTTGGCATCGCGGGTGGCCTCTACGCGATGTTCACCACGCTGGCGCAGCCCTCGCTGTTCACAGCCGAGGTCACGTTCATTGTGTGGATCGCGCTGGTGCTGGGCGGAGAACGGTCGGTGTACGGAGCGGTCGCGGGAACGCTCGGACTCATCTTCTTTGAAGAAGTGGTCCGCGCGTGGCCATTCGAGACGGTCCGGTCGGCGCAAATCGCCGCATCCGCCGAGCACATCGTGACGGGACTGTTGTTCATCGCAGTATTGCGCTTCCAGCCCTTTGACCGGATCGCGGAACGAGTGAAGGCGACAAGATGAACGACCCAACGTCGACTCCAACCTCGCAGACACCCCTCCTTGAGGCATCGGCGATCTCCAAACGCTTCGCTGGGCTCCGAGCTGTCGGTGGAGAGGACGGACTGAGCTTCGTGGTGAACCGCGGCTCGTTCGTCGGGCTCATCGGGCCGAACGGCGCGGGCAAGTCCACGACGTTCAACCTGATATCGGGGGTGCTCGCGTCAGACAGTGGTGCGGTCAGGTTTGATGGTCACGACATCACGACCGCCACGTCTGATGTCATCGCAGAGCACGGCATCGGTCGCACATTCCAGACGCCGCGTGCGTTCGAGTCGCTCTCCGTGCTCGACAACGTTGTGGCCGGAGCGACGAGCCCGGGAGAGAGCCTGCGAGCGGCTTTCGGGCGCGCTTGGCGCGAACACGAGTCCGCGACGGTCGATGCCGCGACGGAGACCCTGGAACGCGTCGGTCTCGCTGGGAGGGCCGATGACCTCGTTACAGACCTGTCTGGCGGTGAGCTTCGAATGCTCGAGGTCGCCAGACAGCTCGTTCGCAATCCCGTGATGTTGTTGCTCGATGAACCAACTGCGGGCGTGAATCCGGTATTGCAGCAGCGGTTGGCCACGCTTCTTGAAGAGCTTCACAGCGAAGGGATGACGTTGGTGGTGGTGGAGCACAATCTGCACTTTTTGCTCGCACTCGCCGAGCAAGTCTTGGTGCTTACGCACGGCGAGTTGTTGACCGAAGGCCCTCCAGCCGATATCCGGACCGACGCTGCGGTCATCTCCGCATATCTGGGAGACGATCATGCCGCTTGAAGTCAAGGACGTCGAATCGGGGTACGGCAAGGTGACCGTCTTGCACGGCGTGAACCTGAAGGTCGCGTCGGGCGAGATCGTTGTGGTTCTCGGTCCCAATGGCGCGGGTAAGAGCACGCTCATGAAGACCATCGCCGGCCACCTCCAACCGACGGCGGGGTCGGTGGAGTTTGACGGCGCCGACGTTGCGGGTATGTCCGCTCAGGACGTGTCACGCCGTGGTATCGGCTACGTCCCCCAAGAGAACAACGTGTTCCGTGAGCTAACGGTCCGCGACAACCTCCGCGTGGTTTCGCTCGCGTTCCCAAACGCGCAGGACCGCGTGGCGAATGTTTTTGACCGGTTCCCGATCCTGGCCGAGCGTGCCACTCAACGCGCAGCCACGCTGTCAGGCGGCGAACGCCAGACCCTCGCGATGAGTTCAGCTCTGATCGCTGACCCGACGGTCTTGCTACTGGACGAACCAACCGCGGGTCTGGCACCAATGTTCGTCGCGCAAATGGTCGAGTGGGTCTCCGAGCTCGCAACCGAGGGCATGGCGGTCGTCTGGGTCGTGGAACAGAACCCCGAGAAGATTCTCGCCGCGTCAACCAGGACTTGCCTGGTTGAAGGAGGCCGAAGCACTGCAGAGTTCGAAAGCGCCGAGTTGCTCGAGCCCGGACGGCTTCAAGAACTGCTCCTAGAGGAGCGGGAAGAGGAACCCGGTGAGTCGCCGGCGACCTAGCAAGACAACACCCTAAAGGAAGGGAATCACATGCTACTGAAGAGGCTAGGTTGGCTGCGCCTACTCGCAGCCCTAATGGCGTTCTCGCTAGTTGCCGCAGCCTGCGGCGACGACGATGACGTCGCCACGGATCCGCCAGCGGAACAAACCGATGGTGAGGGTCCACCCGCAGTGGAGGATTCGTCCGCCGCCGGCGAAGTCACAGTCGGCGTGCTCGTGCCTTTGACCGGTGAACTCGGTGAGTTCGGCGCAATCGTCGCCGATGCCATCGAGTTCGGAGTCAGCGAGATCAACGACGCTGGTGGCACCCAATGCGGAATGATCCGCACCGTCGTGGCTGACACCGGAGGCGACGCCGAGACCGGCATCCGCGAAGCAACCAACATGATCGAGAGCGAAGGGGCAGTCGCAGTGCTGGGCCCGACCTCAGGTGTCATGGTTGCGCTCGTCGATCTCGCCAAGCGTGAAGAGGTCGTGATCATGTCGCCTTATGCAGGCACGATCACCCTCAACGAGTTGGGCGGCGACTTTGTCTACCGCACTGTCTCGTCGGACCTCGGTGACGGAGCGGCCTCAGGACTGTGGCTGTCAAGCCGCGGGTATGAATCGGTGGCCTTCTTGATCCAGAACGAGGAGTCCACGATCTCGCCGGCTGAGGTTGCCCGCGGCGCGGTCGAAACCTCCGGGATCGACATCACGGACTTCGTCGTCTACAACCCGGGTCAGCCGTCCTATCAGGCTGAACTCACAACGGTGCTGGCCAACGAGCCGGATGCGATCTTCCTGGCCGGTGGCCAGGAGTCGGGTGTGACCGTTATCAAGGAAGCCGTTGTTGGTGGATTCGACGGCGAGTGGCTGTTCACCGCGGATCTCGCCGTTCCGGAGATCTTCGACGCTGTGGGCGCAGAGTTGATCAACGATGTTGCCTTCGTGGAGTTTGCCGATGCGGACCCGTCGCTTCCGGAGTTCATCTCGTTCGAGGAACGATATGACGCGGCCGGTGACCCGTTTGCTCCGAACTCGTTCGACATGGTGACACTCGTTGCGCTCGCGCTCGAAGCGTCGGGTCAATGCGACGGGGCTGGGGTGAACTCCGTAATTCGCGACGTGGCCGACAGCGACGGCACGCTGGTGTCGACGTTCGCCGAAGGCCAGGCTGCACTGGCTGCCGGTGAATCGATCAACTACGAGGGCGCCTCCGGCCCGCTCGTGTTTGACGAGTCCGGCACGGTCTCGGGTGCCTACACAATTCAGCAGGCCCAGGCCGGCGAATGGGTGAACATCGAGTTCTACCCGGCGTCGACCTTCGACGGCTGACCATATTCCGCCGGTCTGAGCCGGTGGAAGCAATCCCCTCCAGGTAGCTGGGCGGGGACTCAAACCTGTGGGTTCACTGTTCGTTGGTACCGGCCAATGAACCCGATGGAACGAGTACCCCGCCCGGCCCCGGAGTCTGACGACGAACGGCCACCAGGCAAGCGGTGAAACAGACGTCATCAGTCCCCACCTCGACCATTGTGAGCGCAGGCGCGCGTCGCCGATCCCGCCGTGGCGCGACATTCCCTGCGACCTGGCGCAATTTGCTGGTGAGGATGTCGCTCGACCGCCAGTTGAGGTGGTCGGGCTGCGGTCGCGATGACTCAACCGACTCATGGGCGCCCATTCTCGTGCCCTGTCGAGTGCGCACACATGAGAGTTGGGGCCCGATGAATCTCGGGCGCGCGCTGCCGCCGCGCTGCGTGCAGGTCAATTGCGCGGAGAACCAGCCTCACCGGCACCGACCACGCAGACGTCGTGCGAGGATCTCAGCGTCGTGCGTGATGTCTGGCAGGTCATGGGGCTAGCGGCCGGCCGAATGGGCGGTGACTTGACCAGGTGGCGATGAACGCCTCGGCGAGTTCACAAGCCGCAACGAACGGGCCAGCCTCGTGCCTGGCGATGCTGTTCCAGATCTCGGCTGTAGATGCTGAGAGGGAATCGCTGAGTTGTGATGGGGTCGACTCGTCGCCAAGGAAGCCCACGACCGTTCGCGTCGCTGCGGAGAGGAAGCCTGGGACGATTGTGATGCCCGCTCTTGATGCCACGGCGAGGCCACGCGCGGTTACTAGGAGCGGCGACAAGGGAACGATGTGTCGAGCTGCAAGCTGACCGGCTCGTGCGTGGTTGAGTGAGCCGACGGGTGCATCAATGAATAGAACGTCGGCTTCGACGCTCCATGCTTGCTGGTCGGCTGCATCAAAGACGGAGACATCTGCCGCTGTGTCGCGCAGCTGTCGACCAAGCTCAGGAGCGTCTGACGCGATTACGGCAACGTGAAGATTGTCCAGCGGTGGTGCGGTGCGGATCGCGCACCGCGCTGATATCGCGGTGAGCGCCGCGTCGTCCCAGAAGATGTCATGTCGCGGATCGTCGCTGCGGAGCGGCCGCAGGTCGGCCTTTGTCGACCCGGTCCCTGGTATCGGTGAGAACCGTGAAGTCTCTGGCCAGCAACCGACCTCTGCCACGAAGGACTCAAGAGCCCGTTCTCGTCCCTCGGGCGTCGAGTGGATGCCGGCGGACGCCCCGGAGATCGGCAGTTCGTGCAATGCCAACGCGTATGTTGCGTGTCGGGCGAGGTCGACGGCGGTGCGCGCCAGAACCTTCTTCGCAACCCGGACTGGCCCGGTTGAGGCGTTGGCCTCGTCGAGGTCGAAGTACACGAAACCTTCGGTTGTCTGCAGTGCTCTCGTGCCCACGTTTCCTCCGCTGCCTGCTGTTGCATTCTCAAATCAACAATATAATATTGTAGAATGTCCGAACGCCAGCGCTGGACCTTCCAATGGAAGGAGCTATACGACGAGGTGATTACGTCGGGGCTGTGTACGGGCTGCGCCGGATGTGTGATCGCCTGCCCACACGACGTGATCGGCTACAAGCACGAGCCCGGGGCGTATACGCCTTTTCACCTCGAGGAGCAGCTTGGCCTGTCGAATTGCAGCCACGGCGAGAAGGGCTGTACGTCGTGCACCCGGGCCTGCCCGCGCTTTCGCGCTTGGGAGACCGAGGCTGATACGCACCTGCACGGCCGGCCGCGCGAACACGGCGAGATGAGCGGTATCTACTCCGACATTCTTCTCGTCCGCGCCAGCGATGAGTTCGTGTACGAGATCGGTCAGGACGGCGGGCTCGTGTCGGCGATGCTGATCTGGCTTCTCGAGAACGATGTGATCGATGGAGCGCTCACCAGCGGTGTCGAGAACCTTCCTGATGGTTCTCCCGGCTGGAAGGCGATTCCGATGGTCGCGACGAATCGCGACGAGGTCCTCCGAGGTGCAGGGAGTCGGTACACCTACTCTGCGAACACGATCGCCTTTGACGAGGCGAAGGAACGGGGCCTCGACCGTCTTGCTCTGGTCGGTATGAGCTGTCAGACCTCGATCGCCCCGGTCATGTGGCATCGCAAGGTGGGCAAGGTCTCGAAGCCCATCAAGTTGAACATCGGCCTGCTCTGCTCGAAGAGTTTCGACGACTCGATGTTCGACGAGTTGTTCGGTGTGAAGTACGGGCTTCGCAAAGAGGACATCGCGAAGATGAACATCAAGGGTGTGTTCCAGATCTGGATGAAGAACGGCGACTACCACGAGATCAACCTCAAGGAGTGTCATGCGTGGACCCGAACCGGATGCCTGCACTGCCCGGACTTCGCCGCGGAGCACGCCGACATCTCGACCGGAGGCATCGGAAACGAGACCGACTGGACGCTGACCATCGTCCGCACCGAACTCGGCCGCGCCGTCATGGCCGCCATGATCGACGACGGAGTGGTCGAGACCCGTCCCGGTGATGACGATCCTGGCGCGATTGCGCTGATGCACCGCCTCGCGACGAACAGCCGCCGCCGCTGGCCCGATTGGGCCGAGCCCGCCGTGCGGGTTGATCTCACAGAAGCGGTAACAACGTGATTCTCGAGCACGGGTTTACCGTCGCCGTCCCCATCGCCGAGGCTTGGCAGACCATGACCGACTTGGAGGTGGTGGCTCCGTGTCTTCCCGGCGCGAACCTCGACCGAGTCGACGGCGATGACTACTTCGGGACCATCGCCGTCAAGATTGGTGCAATCAGTGCGAGGTTCGCCGGGAGTGCTCACTTTGTCGAGCGCGACGAGAAGAGCCATCACGCTGTCCTCCATGCAGACGGCCGCGACCAACGCGGAGCCGGGAAGGCAACAGCCCTGATCACTGCGGACCTCTCAGATCACGACGGCGCTACAACGGTGGCGCTTCTGACCGATCTGAAGATCACCGGCAAGGTGGCCCAATTCGGCCGGGGTGTACTGCCTGATCTGAGCGCCAAGATGATCGATCAGTTCGCCGCCAACCTTGAGGCAACACTCGCGCAGGGACGAGCATCGGAGGCACGAGCCAAAGAACCAGCCGCCGCCCAAATCTCGACCGCAGACCTGGTCTCTGCTGCCGGCCCAAAGCGCGTAGTGGTCGCAATAGCAGCGTTCTTTGCCTTGGTCCTTGTCGTTAGACGGCTACTTCGATGAGCGTGGCGAAATCAGGCTAGAAGCCCGCTTGACTGAGACGCGGCGGCGCGTCTTCGCGCTGCTGCGTCGCTATTTCGCAGACGCGGTGTTCGGGAACATCGTCTAGCGTTTTGGTGAGCCTCCAACCACCTGCATCAGGTGCGGTGCCGACCTCGGCACCGAGTTGCAAGCGGTGCTCGGCCCAGCGGGCCCTGCTGTTATCGAGGAGCCAGCCCGACCACTCGATGGACTCTGCGACGCGTGCCGGAAGCACGGCGGGTACCCGTCGTCTCATCCGTAGCGCTCGCTTGCATCTCAGGTCTACGGCTCATCGACGAACGTGTCTGTCGCGGCCCACAGTTCCTCGGTGCGATCGATGCGCCTCTGGACGTTGGCCCGATCGACTCTGGCGACCTCTGCCACAAGAAGCTCGGCGAACGCGACTGATGGGACCGAAGAGTCGAACGGTCCCACAGCGGGGATCGAGAGTTCCACCAGGGTGTCGGCGAATGCCGCCAGCGGCGAGAGCGGCCCGTCGGTGATCGCGATGATGGGAACTGCGCTCGCGTTGAGGGCTCGGGCGACTACAAGCGACGTGCGGCGATATCGGGCAAAGTCGGAGATCAACGCGATGTCGCGTGGTCCCGCGCCAGCGAGTTCGCGACCGATGGATTGTTCCTTGAGGAGATGGACCCCCGAACGGATGATCCCAAGGCCGCTTCGCATCACGTGCGCCGATGCCTTGGACGTCTCGCCCGTTGCAATCCACACCTCGCCTGCGCGCGCAATCCGGGGCGCAATTGCGGAGATGACACCGCTGTCCAGAACATCATGCAGTGGCGCAAGCGACCCTGTGAGGGCCTCAAGACCGCTCGTGTTCGTCGCGCGATCACCGCGCACGCGGTCGGCCGGCCTCGACAGCCGCTGGGAGAGGCCATCCCGCGCAGTGTCCTGGAGTTCCGGGTAGCCAGCGAAGCCGAGCTTGGACGCAAACCGCACGATTGATGGCCGGCTGGTGCCTACGTGTTCAGCGAGATCGGAGACGGTCCCGAAAGCAAGCAGCGTGGGTTCCGCGACAACGGCTTCCGCGATCCGGCGCTCGGCCGGTGTGAGTCGATCGCTCACCTCGGCGATGGCCTCAGAGATGTTTGCTGGTGGCATTCGGTTCCGGTAGCGCGTCGATGAGCATTCCGTTACAGTAACGGACAGTTAATTGTTCAATAGTGTACACGTAGCCGGCGAGGTGCTCCCACCCTGCCGCTCGAACCAGGATGGTAGAGGGCAGCCAGCATGAGCAGATCGAAGTATGTGCCGACCGAACGCGAACAGCTGGTGCTGGACGGCGTGGAGAACCCGCGATACGACCGCCAGATCCTGAACGGTCTCGACCCGTTCATCAACGGCACCGCACCAGATGACATGGCTGACTTCTACAGCCAGGGCGAGCTCGAACAACTGATTCAGATTCGCGGAACCGAGCGCGACATCGAGACACGGATGCCTGTCAAGATGACTCGCCACTACTTTGAGATGGCCAAACACAGTCCGGCGCTGCAGAGTCTTGTCAAGGCTTCACCTGACGAGACGCTCAACCTCCAAGGGTCCGAAGACCCTGGCTACCAGATGGACTACAGCCCGGTAGAAGGACTGCTCCACAAGTACGAGATGGGTCTGATGTATGTGATCTCGACCTGCTCGGCGCATTGTCGGTTCTGCTACCGCGAGGAGCTCATCGCCCGCAAGGACATCGAACGCCAGGATGGAACGGTCGAGAAGAAGGGGCTCGCTCAGGTCAAGGAGATCACCGACTACGTCCGTGCACACAACGCGGCGGTCGAGGCGAACGGAGGTATCCATCCAGAGTCCGGCCGCGAGAAGCTCCGCGAGGTGCTCCTGTCGGGTGGCGACCCGATGGTGTTGCCCAACGGGAAGCTGGCCGCGTGGTTCACAGCCCTGGCCGAGGCTGGGGTGGAAGCAATCCGACTCGGCACGAAGGAGCTTGCCTTCTATCCGGACCGCTTCGACGACGCCTTCCTGTCGATGTTGGATCGGTTCCACGAGGTCTACCCCGACGTCGGGTTCCGGCTCATGACTCACTTCAACCACCCCGACGAGTTGCTCGCGAAGGGCCCCGACGGGGATTACATCGAAGACGGCAACGGGTTCTATATCTGGAACCCGAGCGCCCAGCGCGCAGTCGACGCCGTGGTTTCTCGTGGCTGGATCAGCGTTGAAAACCAATCGCCAATCATTAAGGGCGTGAACGATGACACCGACGCCTTGCGGATCCTGCAGCGAACCCTGAAGCGTGTCGGAATCGAGAATCACTACTTCTTCTGCGGCCGCGACATCGTCGCCTACCGAGCATTCAATGTGCCGATCGAAACGGCATGGCAGATACTCAACGACTCCCAGAAGGGCCTCTCCGGCGTTGAAACCCATGCCCGGCTATCAATTACCCACTACAAGGGGAAGACCGAGGTCGCCGCGGTCACCGACGAGCCGATCCCCGGTCTCCCCGGCTCAGAGAATGGCGTCGTGATCTTCAAGGTCCTTCGCAATGCCGCAGACGCACCCGACCGAGGAAAGGTTTGCATCGTCGGGCGAAACCCCGACGCCATCTGGTTCGACGACTACGAAGATCGCATCCTCTTCGATGAGGCTGGCCTGTTCGAGTACAGCCGTGTTCAGGCAGCGAGAGCAGATACGCCTGCCGCTGTCCCGGCCTAGCCGGTCGAATGATCGACAAACGAGTCGCCAGCCCACTCGAGGCGGCGAGAAGCGTCCGCGATGGTGACACAGTCATGATCGGTGGGTTCGGGGAAGCTGGGAGTCCTATCGAGTTGATCCACGCGCTGATAGACACAGGCGCGCAGGGATTGACGGTGGTCAACAACAACACCGGCAGTGGCGAGGTCGGCCTGGCCGCACTGATCAAGAACGGCCAGGTTGACAAGATGATCTGCTCTTACCCCCGCAGCGCGAACTCGAGCGTCTTTCCAGACCTGTACCGCGCAGGAAAGATCGAGCTCGAACTCGTTCCCCAAGGGACCTTGGCCGAACGGATCCGCGCCGGAGGTGCCGGCATCGCAGCTTTCTACACGCCAACCGCAGTTGGAACCGACCTCGAGGCCGGCAAGGAACGCCGCGACTTCGCCGGACGGACCCACGTACTGGAACATGGGCTAACCGCGGACGTCGCGCTAATCAAGGCCCGGGTCGCGGACTGGCACGGCAACCTTGTGTTCAACAAGACAGCCCGTAACTTCGCGCCGATCATGGCCACAGCAGCCACGACGACAGCCGTACAGGCAGAAATCCTGGCCTCACCGGGCGCCCTTGACCCCGAGGCCGTGATCACACCAGGCATCTTCGTGAACAGCGTTGTCCATGTCCCAGACCCCCAACACGAATCCACACTCGTCGCCAGCGGAACGACTTACCCATGATCACTACGGAAGCACCCGTCGGCCTCACGCGAAACGAAATGGCACAACGGGCCGCTCGAGATATCCCCGACGGCGCCTACGTCAACCTGGGCATCGGCATGCCAGAGATGATCGCACAGCACATCCCGCCCGGCGTAGAGATCGTCCTCCACACCGAGAACGGGCTCCTGGGAATGGGACCCTCCCCAGACCCAGCGAAGGGGGACCCCGAGCTGATCAACGCGGGAAAGCGACAGGTGACCGCACTGGCAGGGGCGTCGTACTTCCATCACGCTGACAGCTTCGCCATGATCCGCGGCGGCCATCTCGACCTCTGCATCCTTGGCGCCCTTGAAGTGGCGTCCAACGGCGACCTGGCCAACTGGTCTACGGGTCACGAAGACGCAATCCCCGCCGTCGGGGGAGCCATGGACCTTGTCTCCGGTGTCAAGGCCGTATACGTGATGACCAGCCACTGCACGCGCGACGGCGAGCCGAAGCTCGTCGAAGGCTGCACGTATCCGCTCACCGGCATCGGTGTGGTCAACCGGATTTATACCGATCTGGCCATCATCGATGTCACGGACGAGGGCTTCAGACTCGTCGAACTATCGCCACACGTCACCTTTGATGTCGTCGCCGAGCGAACCGCAGCGCCGCTTGCTGACGGGCGAACCGAAAGCGAGGCCGACTGATGCAAACCCGATCCCAGACTGCATCGGAGACGCTCTACGAACGCGCGAACCAAGTCCTGCCCGGTGGCGTAAGCAGAAACACCGTTCTTCGCCGACCACATCCCCTCTACGCGGCGCACGCCAAAGGATGTCGGATCACAGATGTTGACGGCGTCGAGCGGATCGACTTTGCGAACAACATGGCCTCACTCATCCATGGCCACGCCCACCCTGCCATCGTGGCAGCCGTTTCCGAGCAGCTACAGCGGGGAACGGCGTACACGATGGCCACCGAGATCGAGCTCCGCTACGCAGAGTACCTGTGCTCTCGAAGCCCCGGATTCGATCAGCTCCGCTTCGTCAACTCTGGCACCGAAGCGGTCATGGGTGCCCTCAAAGCTGCTCGCGCCTTCACCGGGCGTTCGAAGATCGCGAAGGTCGAAGGCACATACCACGGCCTCTATGACTTCGCCGAGGTGTCTCAGACCGCAAGCCCGGCAACTTGGGGCAGCGTCGACGCACCGGAGTCGGTTCCGGTTGCGCACGGGACCCCACGATCTGTGCTCGATGACGTGGTCGTCGTGCCGCTCAACGACGTCCAGCGCTCGGTCGATATCTTGACGCGACACGCCGGTGAGATCGCCTGCGTGCTTCTCGACGTCATGCCTCACCGTGCGGGGCTGATCCCTGCGGACCGAGGCTTCGTCGCGGCTCTCGCTCAATGGGCCAAGAGCGACGGAGCCTTGGTCGTGTGCGATGAGGTCATCACGTTCCGTACCACCTACGGCGGAGCGCAGCAGCGATACGACCTCACGCCCGACCTCACTGCTATGGGCAAGATCGTCGGGGGCGGGTTCCCCGTGGGAGCGATTGCGGGCCGGCGTGAGGTCATGGAGCTGATGAACCCCCACGGCGACAACTACCTCCTGCCGTACTCAGGGACGTTCTCCGCAAACCCCATCACAATGACCGCAGGTCTGACCGCCATGAGGCTGTTCGACAACGACGAGATCGAACGAGTTAACCGCCTCGGCCGCCTCACCATGGAAGGTCTCCGGTCAGTCATTCATGCGAGAGGCTACGACGCAAGCATCACGGGCGCAGGATCCTTGTTCAGGATTCACATGCAGAGCGACGCGCCAACCAACTATCGCGACAGCTTCCCATCTTTTGACGCCGGCGAACGCCTTCAGGCATTCTTCGACTCGCTCCTGGACCAAGGCATTCTTCTCGTCTACTCAGGCACGGGTGCGATCTCAACAGCCATGGGTGAACGCGACGTCGAACAGTTGATCGGCGCCGTCGATAGCGCGCTCGCGAGCCTCGGGTGAGCATGGCCTCGACCTCTGTCTCAACGTCCTTGAGCGGCGAGAAAATGAGCACGGACACCGTCTACGTCGTCGACGCTGTCCGAATTCCGATTGGGAAGATTGGTGGAGGGCTGGCTCACATTCGACCCGATGACCTGGCGGCAGGAACGATTTCCTCGCTGGTGAACGAATTCTCAACGTGGTGCGCGGCTTCGTGGGCTGGTTTGATCAGCGAGAGCCAGAAATGCCCCCTGAGTGGAAGCAGGCGACTGTCGTCCTGCTAGCGCTCTACCCGACTGCACTCGTGCTTGCACTGCTGACACGGGGCATCGCGCCGTCGATGCCGGTCGCAGCCACGGTTGCCCTGTCGAACGCCATAGCCGTCGGGTTGTTGACGTGGTGGTTCATCCCTGCCCTGTCGAGTCGACCAGCTGGCTGGCTCAGCCATGTCTGATCACCGTGGGCCGATTGCGACTTTCGCGACTGCCGTGCAGTCGCAGCGCGATCAATCGGCAGCAGCGCATTGGATTCAGAACCGAGGCGTCAGGGCGGGCGATCGCATCGTGATGGAGGGCGCGCAGACTACCGAGTTCGTTGCATGCGTTTTGGGTGCCCTGCGCTCCGGGATCATTCCTGTCGTAATCAAGGCCGGTCTCACACAGGCCGAGACTGACTTTCAGATCTCCGACGCGAAGCCTCGTCTGGTCATGGATCCGGCCGCGCAGCGCGCTGCAGTCGGCGCCGGGGGATCTGTGGAGCTCGCATCGGTACCGCTCGCACGACCGATGCTCTACACGTCTGGCACAACCGGCAAGCCAAAGGCAGTTTGGTCGGGCGTTCTCGATGAGGATGCGGCCTCGAAACTCTCGGGCGAAGAAGCAGACATGTGGGGACACGGCCCAACCGACACTCACTTGGTCGTTGCGCCGCTAACCCACTCGGCGCCGTTGCGCTTCGCAATGTCGACGCTTGTCGCCGGTGGATCGATCGCGATCGCACGAGATCGAGCCGCAGTGCCGGCAGCCCTGAAAGCTCTACGGCCGACAACGTTATTCATGGCCCCTGCTCACCTGCAGCGACTGCAAGCTCAACTCTCCAGAGTAGATCTGTCGTCGATTCGGCTCGTCGCGCACGCTGGTTCGCCATGCCCCGAGCCACTCAAACGGTGGGCGATCGAAGTATTCCCGAGCGGCGCAGTCTGGGAGTTCTACGGCGCCACCGAGGGCCAGTTCACCGCATGTAGTCCCGCTGAGTGGATGGACCGGCCGGGAACGGTAGGCCGGGCACGACCGGGAAGAACCCTCCGGGTCGACAATGACGGAGTTGTCTGGTGCAGAACACCCACATATGCGCGATTCGAGTACTGGGAGGACCGAAGAGCGACCGAAGCCGCTTGGGATGGAGACTCGTTCACCGTCTCCGACCTCGGGACCCTCGATGACGACGGCTACCTCTTCCTTCGAGGGCGCCGGGACGATCTAATCATTAGCGGCGGCGTCAACGTGTACCCCCTCGAGATCGAGAGCGCGCTCCTGTCCAACGAGCGCGTCCAAGACGTCGCCGTCGTAGGCGTCCCTGATGACCACTGGGGGGAACGAGTCACCGCGATCGTTGTCACCGACCTCGACAGCGACGAGCTCACCACATGGCTCGCTGAACGACTCGCGCCGTGGAAGCTCCCTAAGGCGTACGTCCATGCCGACGCGATCGCCACTGGCCCATCAGGAAAGCGAAATCGAGCAGCACTCACCGAATTGGTAGCGAACCCGACATCTGCCGATCGGGCCAAGACCTCAAACCCCGCAACCACGAAGTACTCACGAGCGACTCCACGGAGCACAGATGACCAGCACCCGGGACATTGACTCGGAACTCCTTGACCAGTTCGGGCTCGACGGCCTCACGTTGCACTACGGGCTGACCCAGAACGAACTGTTCGAGGCCGCGGTCGCAAACGATCGTGGCCGAGTTCGTCACGGCGGACCGGACGGTGAACCCAAGGCCTATGCGACCGCTCTGGGGGACGTCTTCTGCGGCTGGGATCCCGTCTTCGCCGAGCCGTACTGATTAGTCGGCGAATATGCCAGTCACGCGTACTTCTGCAACATCATGTTCCCGAACGGGATGGCGCGGTTCGTGGCGCGTAATGGCCTCACGCCGCGATCCCTGCCGTTGTCAGGGTACTGACCGTCCCCCGATCGCCGGTGGGGTGAGCCCTCGTCAGCAAGGAGCGTCATCTTGCGAGAGATGCAGGGACCGGAACCGGCCAGCGGTGAGCCCGGTGGTTCGGCGGAACTGTCGGGCAAAGGTGCTCTGGTCGCGGTAGCCGCAGGAGGCGGCGACGACAGCGATGTGCAGGCCGGTCTCGACGAGGAGGAGGCAGGCATGGTCGAGGCGTGCCCTGAGGAGCCACTGGCCGGTCGTGAGTCCGTAGACGCGGCGGATCCTGCGGTCGAGTTGATAGGTCGACATCCCCGCGACCTCGGCCAGACGGGTGACGGTGGGTGGATCTCCCAGGTGGTCCTCCGCATAGTCGATGGCAGCGGAGATGCCAGCCAGGTCATGGTTGGTGAAGTCCGGAAGGGCCAGGTCGCGTGACACCCCGACAAGGCCGACGATGCCCCCCGACCGGTCGCGTAGTGGGATCTTGGTGGTGAGGCACCATCCCGTCCTGTTGGGCCCGTAGAGGTGTAGTTCGAGCTTGTTGGTCAGTACCCGGCCGCTTCGCAGGATGTTCTCGTCCTGGGCTTCGTAGGTCCGACCCAGTTCGGGATCGAAGACATCGGTCGGGCGTCGGCCGACGATGTCGCTCCTTGACGTCTTCTGGCACCGTTCCACCAGGGTGAGGTTGACGCTCGCGTAGCGCCCGGTGAGGTCCTTGGTGAAGAACACGGTGTCGGCCATCTGGTCGAACAGCGTTTCGATGACCGGTCGTTCGACCACGTCGGCATCGAGGTTCGGGAGGAGACCATCGGGCGGCATGACCTGATTGTGCCAAAACTCCAGTCAGGGTTGCGCTTCCTGCACGGACCGGCGCCCACCGCATCCCTAACTTTGTCGGGGCCCGGACCCACATGGACTCGGCCGCACGACGAAGTTGACGAGACGGAGGCACGACATGGACCCCACTGGACGATCGGTGTTCAGCGGCTGCATACCCGCCCTCATGACGCCGTGTGATTCCGACGGTGCGGTCCTCTTCGACGAGTTGATCGCCACCGGTACCGAGCTGGTCGGGGCAGGGATGGGAGCGGTCGTGTACAGCGGTTCCATGGGTGACTGGCCGCTGCTCGACGACGAGACGCGCATGGAGGGTGTCGAGCGGCTCGTCGAGGCTGGCGTGTCCACGATCGTGGGAACCGGGGCCCAGAACTCGCGCCGTGCCGCCTCCATCGCCGCCCACGCTGCCGATGTGGGCGCAAGCGGCCTGATGGTGATTCCGAGGGTCCTGTCCCGAGGCTCGGCCGCTGCTGCCCAGCGAATCCACTTCGACCGGGTGCTGAGCGCCGCACCGGACCTGCCGGCCGTCATCTACAACAGCCCCCACTACGGCTACGAGACCAGGGCCGACCTCTTCGTCGACCTCCGTGCCGACCATCCGAACCTGGTGGGCTTCAAGGAGTTCGGAGGCGCGGCCTCCTTGACCTACGCCGCAGAGCACATCACCACCGGCGATCCCGATCTCACCCTGATGGTCGGGGTCGACACCCAGGTGGTCCACGGCTTCGTCCGCTGTGGCGCTGAGGGGGCGATCACCGGGGTGGGAAACGCCCTGCCGGTGGAGGTCCTGCGGCTCGTCGAACTGTGCCGGCGGGCAGCTGAGGGTTGCGCGGCGTCACTTCGTCTGGCCCGGGAACTCGACGATGCACTGACCGTCCTCTCGACCTTCGACGAGGGTTGCGACCTCGTCCTCTACTACAAGCACCTGATGGTGCTGGAGGGACACGAGGCCTACACGCATCACCTGGACCCCACCGACCGTCTGAGTGCCCACCAGAAGGCCTTCCTCGAAGTCCAGTGGCACCAGTTCCGTCAGTGGTGGGATTCCTGGCCCGGCGTCACCGACTGAGGGGCGGCATGCGCGTCATCGACTCCCATACCGAGGGAGAGCCGACCCGGGTCGTCCTGGAGGGCGGTCCGGACCTCGGCAACGGTCCGCTTGACGAGCGGAGGGACCGGTTCGCCGAGGAGTATGACCACGTCCGCCGCGCCGTGGTGTTGGAACCCCGCGGATCCGACGCGGTGGTGGGCGCCCTGTTGGTGCCACCCACCCGTCCGGACTGCACGAGCGGTGTGATCTTCTTCAACGATGCCGGCTACTTGGGCATGTGCGGCCACGGTTCGATCGGGGTGGCCGTCACGCTCGCGTACCTCGGTCGGGTCGCGTTGGGCGAGGTCCTGCTCGAGACGCCGGTCGGCGTCGTGGCGGTCACCCTGACGACACCCAACGAGGCAACGGTCGAGAACGTTGCAAGCCACCGGACCCGGCGGGCGGTCGCCGTGCCGGTCCCGGGGGTGGGCGACGTCGTGGGCGACGTCGCCTGGGGTGGCAACTGGTTCTTCCTCGTCGCCGACCCGCCAGCGCCCCTCACCCTGGCTCATGAACCGGACCTCACCCGTATCGCCATGGCCATCCGGGGGGCCCTCGGGGATCAGGGCGTCACCGGGTCCGATGGCCAACCGATCGACCACATCGAGTTCTTCGGCCCGCCCCGGGACGACGATGCCGACAGCAGGAACTTCGTGCTCTGCCCGGGAAACGCCTATGACCGGTCGCCGTGCGGAACCGGTACCAGCGCCAAGCTGGCGTGCCTCGCTGCCGATGGTGCCCTCCCACCTGGACGGCAATGGGTGCAGGAGAGCGTGATCGGGAGCCGGTTCACCGCCAACTACCGGATCGACGATCAGGGGCGGGTCATCCCGAGCATCACCGGGCGGGCCTGGGTCTGCGCAGAGGCCACCCTCGTCTTCCAGCCGGGAGACCCCTTCGCCAACGGGATCCGATGACGGCTTCGACCGCAGATCGTTCGGTTGTCGTCGGCGGCGGGATCGTCGGCATGGCCTGCGCCCACTACCTCGCTGGCGCCGGTCATGACGTGGTCGTCCTCGACCGGGCGGAGATCGGTAGTGGCTGCTCGCACGCCAATCTCGGGTACATCTGCCCGAGCCACGTCCTCCCGCTGAACGAGCCGGGCGCCATCCGGGAGGGCCTGGCCTCCCTGTTCAACCGTCGGGCGCCGTTCCGATTCAGGCCCCAACTCCGGTGGGGCCTCTACCGTTGGATGGTCGAGTTCGCCAGGCGCTGCACCCACGCCCAGATGGTCGAGGCCGGGCGGAGGCTCCAGCCACTGCTCGACTCGTCGATGCATGAATACCTCGACCTGTTCCAGGTGCTGGAGGGCAGTGGCGAGTGGAAGCGAGCCGGCCTGGCCTACGCGTTCCGGACCCCGGAGGCCTTCGCCGACTTTGCCGAGACGGACGCCCTGCTCCGGGACACCTACGGCATCGAGTCCAGCCGGTTCGAGGGATCCGATGTGACCGGATTCGATCCCGCGCTGCGGCCCGACCTCGCTGGCGCGTTCGTCTATCACGGCGACGGCTTCGTGCGACCCGAGTCCCTCCTTCGGCAATGGCGGGAGCACCTCGCCGGACGGGGAGTCGACTTCCGGGAGCACTGTGCGGTGACCGACGTTCGATCCGACGGCGGCCGGGTCACTGGCCTGGGGACCGCCCGGGGCGATCTCGCCGCAGACCACTACGTGTTCGCTGCCGGTGCCTGGTCGCCCTGGTTCGCGGCCGGCCTCGGCTGCCGGATTCCGATCGAGCCGGGGAAGGGCTACTCGATCACCATGAGTCGGCCATCGCGGTGCCCCCGTCACCCGATGCTGTTTCCCGAGCACCGGATCGGCATCGCCCCCTTCGATGACGGCTACCGCATCGGGTCGATGATGGAGTTCGGTGGATACGACACGTCGATTCCCGACCACCGAATCGCCCATCTCACCGGATCGGCCGCCCCCTACCTGCAGGAACCCGCCGGTGCGGAGATCCTCGAGACGTGGTACGGCTGGCGGCCCATGACCTGGGACTGCCTCCCGATCGTTGGACGGGTCCCCGGTCTCGACAACGCGGTCCTGGCCACCGGCCACAACATGCTGGGGATGTCGCTGGCCGCCGGGACGGGGCGACTGGTGGCCGAATTGGTCTCCGAGCGGCCGACCCACATCGACATCACTGCCTTTTCTCCGAACCGATTCGCCTGACCGACCACCGCAGCGAGGACCACATGCTGAAGCGGACCCATCTCATCGACGGCCAGTGGATCGCCGGCTCGACCACGTTTGCGAACAGACCCGCGGTCGGACCTCCCGACGAGTTCTCTGATGGTGACGCGGTCATGGTCGATCGAGCAGTGGAAGCGGCCGAAGCGGCCTTCACGTCCTACTCGCGAACAACGGGCGCCGAACGCGGTGCCTTCCTGCGCCGGATCGCGGAGGAGATCGAGGAGCGCTCAGGCGACCTCACTTCGATCGCCACCCGCGAGAGTGCGCTGCCCGAGTCACGTATCCAGGGGGAACGGAAGCGCACCGTCGACCAACTGCGGATGTTCGCCGGGTTCATCGAGGCCGATGACCACCTCGACACCCGTCACGACGCGGCCATACCCGACCGCCTGCCCGCCCCACGACCTGACCTTCGCCTTGTGCACCGACCGATCGGACCAGTCGCCGTCTTCGGCGCGTCGAACTTCCCGCTCGCCTTCTCCACTGCTGGCGGTGACACCGCTTCGGCTCTCGCCGCTGGCTGCCCAGTGGTCGTGAAGGGCCATCCGGCCCATCCCGGCACGAGCGACGTGGTGGCCCAGGCGGTCGATGCCGCCATTGCCGGCTGCGGCCTCCACCCCGGTGTGTTCGGGCTGGTGCAGGGGTCCGGCCACGACGTCGGTGTCGCCCTCGTACGACATCCCCTGATCGCCGCGGCGGGCTTCACCGGATCGCTCGCCGCTGGCCGCGCCCTATTCGACCTCTGCGCGGCTCGTCCTGAGCCGATCCCGTTCTACGGAGAGTTCGGCTCGATCAATCCGGTGTTCGTCCTCCCAGCCGCCCTCGCCCGCCGAGGCCCCGAGGTCGCCGACGGCTGGGTCGCGTCGCTCACCAACGGCGCCGGTCAGTTCTGCACCAAGCCCGGAATCCTGGTGGTCTGCAGGGGCACCGGCGCCGATCGGTTCTCGGCGGCCGCGGCCGTCGCCGCTGGCGAGGTGGGAGGCCAGACGATGCTCACCGACGCGATCGCCGCCGAGTTCGTTCGAGGCTCCACCCGGCTCCACGAATCATCTGCGACGCGGAGTCTGTTCGAAGGGGCCAGCGAAGGGCGGGCTGCCTGTCCCCAGCTGCTGACCGTGACCGGTGAGGACTTTCTCGCCGATGCCTCGTTGGCCGAGGAGGTGTTCGGCCCCATCGGCATCGTGGTGGTTGTCGATGACGTCGAGCAGATGGTCGAGCTCGCCACCGGTCTTGGAGGGCAGCTCACGGGCACCCTCCTGATGGATCCCGACGATGCCGACACGGCCCGGAGGCTGCTGCCGATCCTGGAGCGCAGGGCGGGACGGGTGCTCGTGAACGGGTTTCCCACCGGTGTGGAGGTGGCCCATGCGATGGTCCATGGCGGGCCCTATCCGGCCACCAGCAACTTCGGTGCCACATCGGTGGGAACGCTCGCCATTCGCCGATTCCTGCGTCCCGTCTGCTACCAGAACCTTCCGGAAGGGCTCCTGGAGGGGGATCCCGAACTGTTCGGCAGACCAGTCGGAGCGGGTGCTGGCAGGGAAGGGGTGCTGCCAGGGAAGCGGGTGCGGCCGGGAGGAAGCCGTCGCCGTAGGGTCGGGCCATGAAGGTGAACGTCAACGGAAACGACCTGTGGTTCGACGTCGAGGGGCCGGCGGTCCGTTTCGAGGGCTCGACGGCGACCGAGCGACCCACCCTGATCCTGCTGCACGGTTCGCCGGGCAAGAGCGACCATTCGGTCTACAAGCCCCTATTCTCACAGCTCGCCGACGTCGCCCAGATCGTCTACCTCGACATGGTCGGCTGCGGCAGGAGCGATCCCACGCCTGACGGGACCTACAGCCTCGAGGGCTGGGCCGACGACATCGTCGGCTTCTGCGACGCCCTCGGCATCGACCAGCCCATCGTCCTCGGGAACTCTGCCGGTGGCATGGTGGCCGCCGTCTACGGCATCCGCCACCCCGACCATCCGTCGAAGCTGGTGTTGTCGAGCACCCAGGCCCGGCTTGACGTCGACCGGTGTCTCGACCAGTTCGAACGACTCGGCGGCCCTGAGGCTCGGCGGGCCGCCGGCGCCGCTCTGGCTGGTGGCGGCGGTGACGAGGAATGGCTCGGTTTCGCTCGGGTGTGTTCCCCGCTCTACAACCCGAGTCGACCCTCCAGGGTCGACCACTGCATCTTTCGGCACAGCACCTTCCGGGACTTCCACGGCAGGGGCGGCATCCTGCACCGGATGGACCACCTGACGGACCTGGCGGCCATCCGGTGTCCCACCCTGGTGTTGGCCGGCGCCCACGACCCCATCACGCCGATAGGGGACAGCGATGACATGGTCGCCCACCTGGACCCGGCCATCGCCCGGTACGAGCGGTTCGACGACGCCGGCCATTCGGTCTGGCTCGACGACGAGAAGCGGGCCTTCGAGGTGCTACGCCAGTTCATCGAGACCTGAGGCCCGGCCCATTCGGCGGGTCTTCCAGGTGGCCGGTGTCAGGCAACCTCTGAGGCCAGCGGTTCACTGGCCATCGACGTCGTCATTTCGCGCCAACCCCTCTGAATATCTCGTAGGCGGTCAGTTCAAAATCACTTGTTGGGGTCGGATTGGCACGGTTGCGTCCCTTCCATAGACCGACGGCGGCGGCTGAAGAACCATCGAGGTGGAGGTGGCAGGACCTGCCGTGGGACACTCCGGGACCGACATCCGTAGCGATCAGTCTCCGAAAGCCTGTCGTAAGGGCCGTGAGCCCGGTGCCCTCGCCTGGAAAGCCGGCTGAAGCGCTGCGGATCCAATGTTCGTAGTCGTCGTATACCTCACGGGTAAGGCTCAGGTGCCCTTGCTGTTCAGGTAGAGCCGCCAAGACCAGCCACGCCCAATCTGAGGGGTCTTGATCTGAGGTGATCAGGTCATGAGCGCTTTCATGGCGTCGGAGAAGCGTGGCCTGGTGAGCTTCGTGGCGATCGAATCTGGCCCGGTACCGATCGGCGATCTGGGTCTCATGGAGATAGATGGTGGTGGCCCCGACACGCAGTGGAAACGAGTACTCGGACTTGTCGCCGGTCTTGGCCACTACAGCGTGAGGCCGATCAAGCGACGGCCGGACGCTGCAGAGCAGCATGGATCCGTCACGATCTGAAATGACGTGCATGTCGAGATGGATGGGAGGGGTAATGCGGTTGGCCGCAATCTGCCGTATCCAATCCGTGGGTTCAGGGTCATGTCCGGGGTAGGGGACAAGGTCGCTGGCGGTCTTATCAGAATCCTCTGATACGCCAAGAACGAAGAGGGTTCCCCCGCCGTTTGCCGCTGCAGCCAAATCCTTTGCACATTCGTTCGACTGCTTTCCAAACGACCAGGGCTTTTGCTTGAACTCCAGAAACTGCTGCTCAACGCGGCCAACCAGGCCCTGCAACTGCTCAACTGTCACCTGCGAGAGGTCGCTGCCGAGCGACTGCTCGAGTTCTGGTGGGACCCATCCGCCCTTGTTTTCATCGCGCCTGACCATGCTGAGCAGTCTCGCGTGGGTGCGCGACAGTCCGAAGTCAAGCGGCGTGTGTCGCGCTCATTCACCGTTCCAAGATTCGCCGTTTCGCGTTCTGACCCGTGGTAGTCGCGATCCGCTGACCAGCGGCCATGCATTTCGCGCCATCCCCTACTCGGGCGGGATGGC
>JAAZZG010000013.1 GCA_014237715.1 Acidimicrobiales bacterium | reverse complement strand
TCGCCCTCGGCGGCCATCCCGAGCATGGCATCGAAGACCGGGTGCGAAACGTCCTCGTCGGTGAGGCGTCGGATGCGGTCTAGGTGGGCGTTGAAGTCCAGATCGGGGATAGCGGTTTTGGTTGTGAGGAGCTCCGGGTAGCTGGTTGCCTGAGGTTAGCCATATGGCTAACCTCAGCACGCGCTTGTTACCGGAACCACTGACAGCGCCTGACCAACCGAGGACATCATGACCCATCACAAAGTCGACGACCACACGCACGACAACCCCGTTCTCTTCGAGGTCAAGGACGGGTTGGCCACCATTGTTCTGAATCGACCGGAGAGGAAGAACGCCATAATCGGCCCGTTATCCGATGCTCTGGCCGCCGCCTTCGCCGAGTCCTCCGACCGGGATGACGTTGGGGCCGTCCTTCTGCACGGCGCTGGCGGTGGGTTCTGTTCGGGCCTCGACCTGACGGAGTACAACGCCGATCCGCCGCCGACCTGGATCGGGACGGCGAGCTCGTCGTTCGCTGCCGCCCACCGGGCCATTGCCGAGTGTCCGGTTCCGGTCGTGGGCGCGCTGGAACGGTTCGCCATAAACGGTGGAGCGGGGCTCGCCCTGGCCTGTGACCTTCTGGTGGCCGGCGAGGGGGCGTTCCTTCAGGTCGGCGAGGTTCGGCAGGGCATGCCGGCCGCCATGAACCTGGCCTGGCTGTCGGGCCGGCATCCTCTCTCCGTGATCCATCAGATCACCCTCCCCGGCCGTCGGTTCAGCGGCCTGGACTTGCATCGTCTGGGGATCGCCCTCGATGTAGTGGCTGACGACGAGGTCCTCGACGCAGCCCGGAGGCTGGCGCTCGAGATCGCCGGATTCCCCGGATCGGCGGGCCGGATGATGAAGGAGCACACCGCCGGCATGGTCGCCGATGCGGTCACCAGTGCGGACCGCATCGATCGGGGAGCCGTCCTCCTCGCCGCGGCCGGCCAGCTTCGGCCGGCGCGGACCTGATGGGCGTCGATCCCGACGGGGAGCCGTCCTCTCGGACGGCGCTGCTCGACGCGGCCATCAGGTTGATGTCGGAGCGTCCCCCGTCGACGGTCACCGGTCGGGCACTGGCCGAAGAGGCTGAGGTCAACTACGGCCTAGTCCACTACTACTTCGAGTCGTCCGGCGACCTGCTCAGAGCCGCCCGGGGTCGGCATGGTTCCCGGCTGCTGGCCGATTCAATGGTGGGCGGAACCCGACCCATTCCCTTGAACCAGGTCGTCTCAGACCGGGAGATCTTCGGCTTCGCTGCCCACGTCGCCCTCGAGGGTGGGTACGACGACGAGGACGTTTCGCACCCGGTTTTCGATGCCATGCTCGGGATGGCCGCCGAGGGCGATCAGGACGGTGACCCCGTCCACCACCGGGCCACCGTGGCAGCCATCGTCCTGCTCCAGTTGGGTTGGCCAGTGTTCGTCGAACACAACACCACGGGGCTTGGACTGGACCTCGAAGCGGACGGTGAGGTGATCCGGGAGCGGTTCTTCACCGTGCTCGAATTGCTGTACCGGTCGATCGGGGTGGAGATCGAGCGATGACCACCGGCAGTTTTTCCCCCAAGGGTGCCGACGAGGTCCGAGAGGCACTGGTGGCCGCCGCGGCTCGTCTCCTAGGCCATTTGGCGCCCAAGCGGATTTCGGGGCGGGCTCTCGCCGAGGAGGCCGGCGTCAACTACGGCCTGGTACATCACTACTTCGGCGGGAAGGAGGCTCTGCTCCGTGAGGGGTTCGATCGTCTCACGGAGTCATATGCCGCCGGAGAGGAGTTGGATGCCTCGGGTCGGGTGGAACCATTTTCTCTCCTGCGGTCACCAGAATTCGTCCGGGCATTGGCCTACGCGTCGTTGTCCGGTGAAGCCGACCGCACCCACGTAACCCATCCCACGCTGGATTTGGCTGTAGAGCAGACCCTTGAGACACGGGCTGGCGAGGATGAGACGGAGGTCCGGGTCGACGTGGGCATCGCCACGGTGTTCCATCTCGCCCGCTGCCTCTTCGCCACGACAATGGATCCGTGGATCGCCAGGGGTGGCGAGGATCGGGTCCTCGCCAAAGAGGTGGAGGAACGACTCGCGTTGATCCTCCGGTCGCTGTCCCTCGGCTTGGACCCGGGTACGGCAGCCCGTGGGGAACGGGAGCCGTTCAGACGTTCTTTGGTATCTGACTGAACGGGGTATCACGGTCGCCGGCCGGCTCCCGGGGAAGGCCGAGGACCCGTTCGCCGAGGGTGTTCTTCTGGATCTCGTCGGTACCTCCGGCCAGCGAGAGGGCAGGTGAGTCGCAGATCCCATAGGCCCAGTGCGACCCATCGGTGTCGGCGAATCGGCCCGGTTGGGTGGCGCCCATCCGGGAGCCGTCCCAGGCGATACCTCCTGGCCAGGCCAGACCGGCGGCCACATGGGCCGCCGTGCGTCCCTGCTGGGTCCGCCAGAGCTTTGTGATCGATGGATGGATCCCCGTGCGGAGGTTCAGCCATTCGATGAGCTTCGTCCCGGTGGCCAGACGGGCCAGGTTCTGACGCACGACAGGATCTTGGGATCGACCGTTGGACCGGGCCAGTTCGATGAGCCGGTCGGTTGGAATGGGCTGGCGCCCGCTTCCCTTGCCGAGCGAGGAACGTTCGTACGTGAGGAGAGCCACAGCCATCTTCCAGCCGTTTCCCGGGTCCCCGACGACCCAGTCAACGGGGACCCGGGCCTCGTCGATGAAGACCTCGTTGAAGTGGGCCACGTCCGTCATCTGGTGGATGGCCCGGACCGCCACGCCCGGTTGGCTCATGGGAAGCACCAGCATGGAGACGCCGGCGTGCTTGGGGACGTCCCAGTCGGTCCGAGCCAGCAGGATGCCGAAGTCGGCGTGGTCGGCACCCGAGGTCCACACCTTCTGACCGGTGACCACCCATTCGTCACCGTCGCGGACCGCACGGGTAGTTAGGCCGGCCAGGTCCGATCCGGCACCCGGCTCGGAATAGAGCTGGCACCAGTGCTCGTCGCCCCGGAGCCCGGGACCGAGGAACCGTTGGCGCAGCTCAGGGCTTCCGTGGTCGCGGATGGTGGGTAGGCACATGTCCAGGCCGACGCCGAATCCGGAACCACCGTCATCGGTGGTCCGGCTTCTGGCCTCCTGGCGGTAGACGTCGACGAAGCGACGGTCCAAGCCTCGACCTCCATCGTCAACCGGGTAGTCCAGAGCGCCCAGTCCGGCGTCATAGCGCGCCGCCAGAAAGGCTCTGTTCCGGTCTAGACGGGAGAGCCCGGGGGCTACCGGGCGTCGGTCGTATTCGTGGAAGAAAGATTGGACCTCAACCCTGAACTCGGCAAAGGCGACGCCGGCAGTCATATCGTTGGGGAAGTTACTCATGTGACCACATGTTTGCTAGATGGCCAAGAATGGGGCCACTGGCCAGCCCCCGCGAGCCCGGTTCCTGCCCGCAGAGTTGGAGATCCTGACCAATGACCGCCGTCCCCCGTCCCACCCCGCCCTACAAGGGAACCATCGGGCGCCTCACCGAGGACTGCGTACCCGACCCGATCGTCCTGGATTCTGCCCCGGAGGACGCTCCCAATGTCGTGATCGTGCTGCTCGACGACGTGGGCTTCGGGTCGTTCGGGGCCTTCGGAGGCCCGGTCCCGGCGCCCGGGCTGGAACGGGTAGCTGCCGAGGGGCTGCGCTTCAACCGGTTCCACACGACGGCCATCTGCGCTCCCACCCGGGCCTCGATGCTGACTGGTCGAAACCACCACACCGTCCACATGGGCCGAATCACCGAGGCGGCCAACGGCTTCCCGGCCTACGACTCGATCATTCCCCGCGAGGCGGCCACCGTGGCCGAGGTGCTACGGCAGAACGGCTACACCACCGGCATGTTCGGCAAGGGCCACCTCACCCCGTCATGGGAGACCGGCCCGGCCGGCCCGTTCGACCGTTGGCCTACCGGCCTCGGGTTCGACCGCTTCTATGGGTTCCCCGGTGCCGAGACCTCGCAGTTCGAACCCGACCTGTACGACCAGACCACACCGATCGCCCCCTACGAGGGGCGCGACGACTACCACCTCACCGAGGACATGGCCGACAAGGCCATCGAGTGGATGCAGCGGGTCAAGGCCCACCGGCCCGACAAGCCATTCCTCTGCTATTTCTCGCCGGGGGCCGTCCACACTCCGCTCCAGGTACCGGACTCATGGCTGGACCGCTTCCGTGGGTTCTTTGACGAGGGGTGGGATGCCCTTCGCCAGTCCATCTTCGAGCGGCAACTCGAGATGGGTGTCATCCCGTCGGGCACGGTGAACACATCCCGCCCCGACGTGGTTCCATCATGGGACGAGTACCCCGACCGGTACAAGCCGGTGGCCCGCCGCCTCATGGAGGTGTTCGCTGCCTTTCTGGCTCACACCGATGCCCAGGTGGCCCGCCTAATCGACGCGCTCGAGGGCATAGACGAGTGGGAGAACACACTCTTCATCTACGTCACCGGCGACAACGGGGCGTCGGCTGAGGGTCGTATCGACGGCACCTGGTCGCTACCGGCCCTCCAGAACGGTTTCGAGGAGGACCCGGAGTTCCTGCTCGAACACATCAACGACTTTGGGACCGAGCACAGTGAATGCCACTACAACGTCGGTTGGGCGTGGGCACTGGATGCGCCTTTCCAGTGGATGAAGCAGGTGGCATCGCATTTCGGCGGCACACGCAATGGGCTGGCCGTGTCGTGGCCCCGTCGCATCACCGACGCCGGCGCAATTCGGGATCAGTTCCACCACGTCATCGATCTGGCCCCCACCATTCTCGACGCGGCGGGTATCGAGCCACCGACCTCGGTGAACGGGATTGACCAGATGCCCATCGAGGGCCAGTCGATGTTGGCGTCGTTCACTGATCCCGGGGTGGAGGGCCGACGTACCCAGTACTTCGAGATGATGGGCAACCGCGGCATCTACCACGAAGGGTTCATGGCGTCGTGTTTTCACGGACGGGTGCCGTGGATCCGTTTCGGCTCGGTTCCCTTCGACGGTCCGCAGGAATCGTGGGAGCTCTATGACCTGCGTGACGACTTCTCCCAGAGCCACGATCTGGCCGACGAGCGACCCGAGTTGCTGGCGGAGATGCGCGACCTGTTCGACGCCGAGTGTCTGCGAAACGGGGTGTACCCGCTGCGGGACGCGGCGATGAACCTGGATCCGGCTATCCGGGCGCCGTCGGTGCCGGTCGGGGTCACCCGGATGACCTACACCACGGCGCACGTCCGGATGCCCGAGCGGGTCGTCCTGAACATCAAGAATCGCTCTTACCGGATCACCTGTGACCTCGAGGTGCCTGAGGGGGTGCCAGAAGGGGTCATCGTCTGTCAGGGCGGGAGCTTCAACGGTTGGGCGATCTACCTCGACGAAGGTCGGCCGACGTGGCATTACAACCTCTACGGCCATGTCCGCACCACGGTGGCCGCGGTCGAACCGTTGGCACCCGGTCGCCGGGAGGTCGCGCTGTTGTTCGATTCGGACGGCGGCTTCGGCGCCGGTGGCACGGCCACGTTGGCGGTGGACGGTCAGGTCGTCGGTCAGGCTCGTCTTGAACAGACGGTGCCTGTGGTGTTTGCCATGGGCGGCGAGAGCTTCGACGTGGGTACTGACACCGGATCACCGGTGGGGCCCTACCCCCATGGGTTCACGTGCACGGCCACCATCGGTAGCGTCAACGTCGAGTTGCTGGGCGAGGTGGACGAGGCCACCCGGACGGCCGTGGCCGCCGGGCTATTCCACGCCGAGTCGGTCGCCCAGTAGAGCCCTAGGAACCAGTAGAGCCCTAGGAAAAGGTGACCGGGAGGATGCGGGGTCCGCGCACCTGGCCGCCGGCCCATGTCACGGCGTCGGGATCCGACAGCGTGAACTCGGGGATGCGTTCCATCCAGGTCTTGAGCGCCACTTCCATCTCCATGCGAGCCAGGTTCGAGCCCGCACACCGGTGGATGCCGATGCCAAAGGCCACGTGTCGGTTTCGCTGGCGGTCCAGCTGCACCTCGTGGGCGTCCTCGAAGTGGTCGGGGTCGTGGTTGGCGCCGGGGAAGTTCATGAGAATCTTGTCGCCCTTCTTGAACTCCACCCCGCCGTATTGGACGTCCTCGGCCGCGTTACGGGCCATGGTCACCGGGGCGTAGAAACGCAGCAGTTCCTCGACCGCGGTGTTCCACAGGTCGGGCTCGTCGACCAGGCGTCGCCGATCGTCATCGTGGCTGGCGAGGTGCCACAGGGCAGAGCCGATCGACGACCAGGTGGTGTCGATGCCGGCCACCAGCTGCAGATTGCACATACCGATGACCACTTCGTCGGGCAGGAAGCCGCCTTCGTGCTCCGTCTCACACAGGGCGGTGATGAGGTCGTCCTTCGGGTTGGCCCGTCGGTCAGCCACCTCGGCGGCGAAGAAGTCGCGGATGATGTCGCGGTACTTGGCCCGCAACTCGGGCTGTTGAAGGCCCAGTTCCAGCACACCGCGGACCCACTCGATGAAGTCGTCCACCATGGAGGCGTCCACGCCGAGCTTCTTGGCGATGACCCGGGGCGGGATCTGCTGGGCGTAGTCGACTGCTGCGTCGCAGCTGCCGTTCTCGATGAATCCGTCGATGAGTTCGTGGCAGAGCCGCTTGGTGTACTCGGTCTCCGCTGCGATGCCCTTGGGAGTGAAGTGGGGGAGCAGGGCCCGGCGGGTCCAGTTCTGCTCAGGCGGGTCTGCGGTGATGGGGGCGGCCGCGTTGTAGCCAGTGGAGTCGCCCTTGACGAGTGCCTCGGGCAAGTCGATCACGATGGGCGACTTGGACGACAGCTCAGGAACCATCTTGGCCATGGCCTGGAGGTCGTCGTACTTCGTGGGGAGCCACGAGCCGCCGTAGCGGTCGGTGTGGGCGATCGGGCAGCGGTCTCGCATTTCGGCCCAGGCAGTAAAGGGGTCGCGCAGGTAGTCCGCGTCGAACATGTCGTAGTCGGTGGTGACGTCCGAGACCGGGCAGCGCTCGGGGATGGAGGCGGCCACCGCGGCGGCCACCGGGTCGCTGTGGGTTTCGGTGGTTTCGGTCATGGATTAGCCCTCCTCGATGGTGATGGCGAACTCGGGGCAGTTGTCGACAATGAGGCGGGCCTTGTCCTGGAGTCCGGCGGGCACCTCGCCGTCGTTCAACTCGAAGGCGTTGCCTAGGTCGTCCACGTCAACCAGCTCGGGGGCCAGCGAGTAGCACCGGCTGTGGCCTTCACATTTTTCGGCATCGACCTTGATCTTCATCGGTGTCATCTCCCCCGGAACCCCGGTCCATGTGTTTTCAGGACCTGTAGATGTTATTAGCCGTTTGGCTAATCTCTGGAGACAGGATAGCGCGCCAACGGACTCGTGGATAATCGGCGTTATCGACGGTTCGGGCTGATCGCCGATACCAACAGGGGGCTACGGTCCGATCGTTCCCGGCACGGTGCCGGGCGGAAGGGGAATCGACGATGCGGGTCATGTTGACCGGAGCGACAGGGTTCATCGGGGGCCACACGCTGGCCGCCCTGATGGCGGCTGGGCACGAAGTGCGGGCACTGGTGCGCGATGGCGACAAGTTGGATCGGATGCTGGCCATGCACGGCATCGACGGTTCGGCGGGCAGGGTCGAGGCCGTTCTCGGCGACATGACCGACCTCGACGCCGTGACGACCGCGCTCGAGGGCTGCGACGCCTGCGTCCACACCGCGGCGTTCACCAGCCTGGATCCCGAGCAGATGCACCACGCGCTGGAGGTCAACGCCCCCGGAGCGGTCAACGTGCTCAACGCCGCAGCGGCCGCCGAGTGCGACCCCATTGTCCACCTGTCGACCATGTCGGTGATCTTTCCGCCGACCGGTGACGTGCTCTCCGGCGAAGATCCGGTGCAGGGAGGGGGAAACCCGTATAACGCGTCCAAGGCGGTGGCCGAGGAACACGCACGGGCCATGCAGGACGGTGGTGCGCCGGTATCCATCATCTATCCGGCCGGGGTGACGGGGCCCGATGATCTGGGGCTGAACGTGCTGGCGGCCACCTTCATTCCCACGCTGTCCACCGAGATGATGATGAGTCTGGCTTCGGGTGGATGGCTGCTGGTCGACGTCCGCGACCTCGGCGCAGCCATTGCTGGTTTGATGACGCCTGGCCGTGGGCCGAAGCGATACGTGGCCGGCGGCACTTACATGACGTGGGACGAGTTCCACGCCCGGGTCACCGAGGCGACCGGCCGCGACCGTGCGCTGTTCCCGACGCCCGCGTCCGCGTTGAAGGGGATGGTCGACGACGAGGCGGTTGAGATCATGCTGGGCATCGTCCCCGGCGACGACGCGGCCCTGTTGGCCGACAGCGGTCTGGGCGAGTGGCGTCCGGTGACCGAGACGTTGGCCGACACTGTCCGGTGGTTGATCGCCGGCGGCCTGCTCGACCCCGAATGGGCCCCCGCCTGCACCTGAGGCCAGCCGTTCGGAGGCCGACTTAGTCCTGAAGAATGGTGACGGTGCCGGTGTCGCCGTTGACCCGGATGCGGGCCCCGTCGGAGATCCGCGTCGTGGCACCGACGGCTGACACCACGCACGGGATGCCCAGTTCGCGGCTCACGATCACCGCGTGGCTCATCACGGCGCCCACGTCGACCACCACTCCGGCGGCCGGTACGAACAACGGCGTCCATGACGGATCGGTGATCGGGGCTACCAGGATCTCGCCCGGTTCGAGGGTCAGCGGGTCCGATGGGTCGAGCACCACCCGGGCCAGGCCCTCGACGGTGCCGGCGCTGCCCCCCATGCCCTGGAGGATCGTCTTCGAGGGTCCTTCGACGACCGTGGCCTCGGACCGCAGGCCGAACTTGGGCACCTCACCGGCGAACCAGTAGGGCGGCTGCACCTCAAAGAGGGAGAGGTAGTCGGCCTGGCGGGTGGCCGCCGTCTCGGCCATATCGCCGTTCAGGGCGGCTTCCATTTCGGCGTCGCGAAGCATGAACACGTGATCGGCGTCGGTCAGGCGACCGTCGGCGGCCATGCGACGCCCCAGTTCCCGGGCGGCGAGTCGGACTTCGTGGATGATCCGCACGATGGTGGCCTTGCACTGTTCACGGGCCGGGATCCACGCTCGGGCAGCCGGCACGGCGATGGCCAGAGTGCCTGCCGCCTCCTCGTTGTCGGCCACCATTGACTGCAGCAGTTCGAGCGCTTCGCCTGATCGTTGGTGGGCGGCCGCCCGCGTCGTCGACGGGTCGTCGGAGTCCGGTGAGAATCGCATTCGGTCGACGAGGGCCAGCGGGAGTTCCGGATGGGTCTCCCAGGTCCTGGAACGGAGCTCCCATTCGTTGGGGCCGCGGCTTCCGTAGGTTGTGGTGAAGTCGGCGAATCCAGTGAGGAAGTCGGTGGCCGCCGGGCCGAGACGCTGGAGCCGGTCGGTCAGCCCGTCGAGGCCGTCGTCGAATGCCGCCGTCAACTCCGGTGAGGCGGCCACCAGGCGGCCCAGATCCCAAAGCACATCGCTGGGTTCGGCGGATGCCACGCCACCCAGGCCTCCGGCGATCCGAAGGTCCAGCCCCGGCTTGCCGACACCCAGAGCGGCCACCGTGAGGGCACCCATGACCACGCTCGCCGCGGCGCTGGCTTCCGAATGGGTGGCGAAAAGGCGGCTGAACACCGGGGGCATCTCGCGGGTTCGGGCCACCAGGTCGGCATCGGTTGCTGTCGAGAGGTTGGGTCGGTTGGCCACGATGTCGGCCACCTCGGCCGCTTGGGCTGCCACCTCGGGGGCCCTGGTGGCGGTCATCCAGCCGAACATCATCCCGTCGACCCGCTGGGTGATCGCTGGGTCGCCGTCCTTGGGTCGCGCCACGTAGGGCGGCAGTGAGGCGCCGGTACCGAAGAAGCCCAGATCGACTAGTTCGGGGGTCATGCCCGACGAGCGGGCGCCCATGAGCCGGGCCACGCTGAGGTTCAGGAACATGTAGCCGCCGAAGATCTCGAACATGGTCTTCTGCCCGGGGTCGAGTTCGTCGGCGTCGATGGTAAACCGGGTCATGAAACCCAGCAGGCCATGGTTTCCGGCCCCGTGCCAGGTGTGGTCCGCCGTGAGGGGCGAGACGGGGTCGGGAAAGACCTCCCCCACGTTTCCTCGGGTGTAGATCGGGAACGACTCCGAGGGCTCGTCGTCCATGAACCAGGCGTTCGTCATCGGTTTCCTCCGGATGGCAGTTGGTCGATGCCGCCCACTCAGTAGAGCAGGGATGTTCGGAAGGCGGCGAGGCGGGCCTCGTCGAGGCAGAGGCCGTCGGCCACGAAGCCGTCCCACGAACCCCATCGGGCCTCAGCGGTGTCGAGGACCGCGCGGAGGTAGTCCTCGCGGCAGTACAGCAGGGCCCGGGACGATGCCATCCGTTCCTCGGGGACCTCGGCGGGAGTGATTCCGAGGTGGTGGGCAATGCGCTGCCGGTGGTCGACCTTGGCTGTCTCGATCCAAGAGCGGCGGACCTCGTTGGACAGTAGATAGTCGGCCATCACCAGGTCGTCGTCGATCCCGAGGATCCGCAGAAGGACGGCGGCCACCACCCCGGTGCGGTCCTTGCCGGCCGTGCAGTTGAAGAGCAGTGGCTGGCGGTCCGGGTCGGTGGCCAGGTCGAACACTGGTCGGTAGCGATCGATGTGGTCGGTCACCAGCGTCCGGAAGTAGTTGGTGATGTGATCCGGTCCCAGGGGTTCGGCCTGAGGGTCGAGCATGGCGTTGGCCACTACGGCGAATTCGTTGTCGTCGCTGGATACCGAGATGCCGACGACGTCAACGCTGGGTAGATCGGGGTGAGGTTTGACGTCGGCCTCGGCGGGTCGTCGGAGGTCCACGATGGTCTGTAGCCCGAGGGATCTGACTATCGCCCGGTCGGCGTCGCCCAGGTCGCAAAGGTGGCCTGACCGGAACAGTTGTCCGGTCCGCACGGTGTGCCCGTCGGAAGTGGTCAGCCCTCCGAGGTCCCGTAGGTTCGATGATGCGACGACGATCCGTGCGTCGGGAGTTTCAGCCATGCTCGGAAGATAGACGGTTCGTCGGGAACGCAGAAGACCCGCCCCGGGGGCGGGCTTCTGGTGGTGGTCGGGACCGGCGTCGATCCGGTGACCTTCCGCTTTTCAGGCGGACGCTCTGCCAACTGAGCTACCCGACCGTGCACCGCTCGCCCCGGAGGGCGAGCGACGGTGGCGGTCCTGACGGGATTTGAACCCGCGACCTCCGGCTTGACAGGCCGGCGTGCACTCCAAACTGCACCACAGGACCAGGTGGTCCGACAAGAGTCGTACCGCCTTCGCACCCCCAACGGGATTCGAACCCGTGTTACCTGCGTGAAAGGCAGGCGTCCTAGGCCGCTGGACGATGGGGGCCGGACCTCGCTGAGAGCGGGGTCACGTTACCAGCGACCCTCCGGGACGCGTCACGTGCTGGACGCTGGTTGATCAGAGACCTGCCGCGGCCGACTCCACGGCCTCTTCGAGCACGAAGCCCAGCCAGGCCAGGAGCGCCCGGGTTGGGGCGTCCGCTGCCTGGGGGTCGAACTCGTCCTCCTCGGAAACGTCCAGGCGCGTGCCTAGGAGAAGACGCAACCCGTTGAGGACCTGCATCCAGGCGGCGAGCTCTTCGTTGTCGATGGACTCGGCGGCGGCCGATCTGATGAGACCGTCCACGGCGTTGAGGCGTGTGCCGAGCAGGTCGTCGTGGACGAGGCCGGCATAGTCGGCGTCCCGTTCGGCGTCGTCGGCGTAGGCCGCCGGGTAGAGCCGTCGGAGGTCCGGGTCGTTGTCGGCTGCTAGTACCGACCGGAACTGTTCGGCCAGGTCGACCAGTAGTGCCCGCTCCTCCTCGCCGAGCAGGATCGTTGTCCGGTCGCCTTCACGCTTCAGGGCCCGGGGGACCCTTTTTCTCAGGAACATGGGTTTCTCTTCAGGAACATCGGGTCCGCAGACGCATGGTTTCCGTCTCCACTACTCAGTCGTCCTGCTGAAGGGTGGCCCACAGGCCGTGTTCGTGGAGGCGGAAGACGTCCATCTCGGCCTTCTCCCGGGCGCCGCCCGATACCACCGCCCGGCCCTTGTGGTGGACGTCCATCATCAACCGGTCGGCCTTCTCGCGGGAATAGCCGAAGACCTTCTGGAACACGAACGACACGTACGACATCAGGTTGATCGGGTCGTTCCACACCAGCACGATCCACGGTCGGTCGGCTGCCACGTCGTCATCGAGTTCCCGGTCGAGCCCGTAGTCCACGCCCGGCTGGTCGACCTCGACGGGAGCCGGGCTCATCGGGCCACCTCGGGTGGAGTAGCGGTGGCCAGCAACCGGAGCTTGACGACGACCATCCAAAACGCGGTGGCCCCTGCCACGTGCAGGCCTACGAGAACCACCGGAACCCCGGTGAAGTACTGGGTCCATCCGATGATCGCCTGGGCAGCCACCACGGCGACCAGCCAACGAACAGCACGAACCAGCGGCTGCCCGGGTGGCTCCCGTCGAGCGTGCGCCACGAGTGCCACGACTACCAGGAGGACGATGACCACCATGGCCCCGTGGACACGGGCCACCTCCCGAATGGAGAATGGAAGCCGGGAAATCGGGTCGTCTTGACTCCCGGCGTGCGGGCCGGTACCGGTGACCAGCGTCCCAGTGGACAGGACCACCACGGCCAACCCGGCGAGTAGGGCAGTGAGTGATCGGGTCCGGCGACGAACGGCCGGAAGCACAGCCGACGACACGCGTGCATGGTCGCCAGCCAGGTGGTGGAGCACCACGGCGTTCCACACCAGCACCATCGACAGGGCGAAGTGGCCTAACACCAGCCACGGGTTCAGGTGACTGAGCACCACGATGCCGCCCAGCACCACCTGGCCGATCACGCCAGCCACCAGCCCCCAAGACCATCGCAGAAGGTCCACACGCCGGGAAGTTCGGGCCATCGAGCCCAGCACGGCGGCGATCACCGCCACCGAGACCAGCCCGGTGATCAGCCGGTTGCCGAACTCCACCCAGCCGTGGAACTCGGCCTCGGGAACCAACCGGTCCTGCTCACAGGTTGGCCAGTCCGAGCATCCAAGGCCCGACCCGGTGAGACGGACCGCGGCGCCGGTGACCACGATTGCGGCCAGCAAGACGAGCGCCACCCCGCAGATACGGCGGTAGGCGTCGGGGGAGAGCCTGCGGGGGGAGGCTTGAGGGTCCGTGGCGTCGGCCGTCACGCCCCTGAGGCTACGAGCGGCCGTGGAGGGTACGAGCAGGACAGATATCTAGGATCCGCGGTCATGGAGAACTCGATGCAGATTCGTGATGCAGTGGTGGTGGTGACCGGTGCCGCGAGCGGCATCGGTGAGGCCATGGTCGAACGGTTCGCGGCTGAAGGGGCGCGAGCTCTGGTGGCCGCCGATCGGGATTCGGCCGGCATCGAGGCCCTGGCCGAACGGGTGTCGGCGGCCGGCACGCCCTGTGAGCCGGTCACCTGCGACGTGGCTGACGAGGTATCGGTGAAGGCGCTAGTTGACGGGACGGTGGAACGCCATGGCCGGATCGATCTGGTGGCGTCCAATGCCGGGTACGTCACGGTGGGTGGCCTCGAGGCCCCAGATGAAGAGATGCATCGCATGTTCGGCGTGCACGTCATGGCCCACCTGTACGCGGCCCGTCATGCCATTCCCCACATGGTGGCCAACGGTGGCGGTCATCTACTCAACACTTCCTCGGCGGCTGGGCTGCTGACCCAGATCGGGTCGCTCCACTATTCGGTCACCAAGAACGCTGCGGTGTCCCTGGCCGAGTGGATCAGTGTGACGTACGGGGACCGCGGGATTGGGGTGTCGGTTCTATGCCCACAGGCCGTGGCCACCAACATCACCACCAACAGCCCGACGGCCGACCTGATGCCTGGCGAGGGACCATCGGGAGCGGCGGCCGTCGATGGCGTGCTCACCGCTGCCGAGCTCGCCGACACGGTCGTCGAGGCCCTGGCCGACGGGCGGTTCCACGTGCTCCCCCATCCGAACGTCGCGGAATACGTTCGCCGGAAAGGCGATGATGTCGACCGGTGGTTGGGTGGGATGCGACGCTTCCAGAGCCGGCTGTTCCCGGAGGGCCCGACGCCGGCGGACTGGCTGCTCGGTTGACCGGACGCGGTTCGGATGGACCGGCCCACCTCCTAGCCTGAGCCGGTGCGCGCCCACTCTTCTCGTCCCAACGGTGGCCCTTCCGGCGATCCGATCCCCGTGACTGGTGGCCCGTTCTCCCGACGGCAGAAGTTGGCGGGCTACGTGGCCCTCACCAAGCCGAGGATTATTGAACTCCTCCTGGTCACCACGGTGCCGACCATGTTCGTGGCCGAGCGCGGTGTGCCGTCGGTCTGGCTGATGGTGGCCACCATGGTCGGCGGGACGTTGGCTGCGGGTGGCGCCAACGCCGTGAACATGGTGGTCGATCGCGACATTGACAGCCTCATGGAGCGGACCATGCATCGTCCGCTGGTACGGGGCGTCATGTCGCCGCGGGCGGCACTCACCTTCGCCGTGGTCATCGAGGTGGTCGCCTTTGTCTGGTTGTTCGCCACCGTCAACTTTCTGAGCGCAGTGTTGGCGGTGTCGGCCACCTTCTTCTACGTGTTCGTGTACACGTTGTGGCTCAAACGCACGACGACGCAGAACATCGTGATCGGTGGGGCGGCAGGGGCCGTACCGGTGCTGGTCGGATGGTCGGCGGTGACGAACTCGTTGGCGTGGTCACCGGTCGTCCTGTTCCTGTTGATCTTCTTCTGGACGCCACCCCACTTCTGGGCACTGGCCATCAAGTATCGGGATGACTACGAGGCGGCGTCCGTCCCCATGCTTCCGTCGGTGGTGAGCATCGAGGAGACGGTTCGAAAGATGGCCTTCTACACGGTGGTTTTGGTCGTGCTCACCGTGGTCTTCTCGCCGGTGGCCGACATGGGTGCCGTGTACCTAGTCTCGGCGCTGATCCTGGGTGCGGTCTTCGGGGTCATGGTGGAGGCGGTCCGACGTCGCCCGACCGAGCGAACGGCGATGCGATTGTTCTCCTTTTCGATCACCTACCTGACCCTGCTCTTCGGAGCCATGGTGGTCGACGTCCTGGTCTGACATCAGGCCCGGTTGCCGGACTGGAGGGACCCGCTGGGTACTGCCTGGTTTTCTCCGTTCAAGTCAGATCGCCGACCCGGGGCCGACTAGATTGCCCGGGCGTGCGGGCGCCGGAATCTCCGACGATCCGCCTAGCCTCGTGTGGTCCGGGCTTCTCCGGATCGTTGCACGAGGGCATCGCACGAGCCCACCGAACGAAGAAGCTTCGATGACGACGACTGATACCGCCGCCGCCTCCGATCCATCCCCGACTGCTCTCGAGGAGGCCGTCACCTCCACTGACCCGAACACCCTGTCGCGGGTGTGGGGCTTCGGTGGCATGACGTCGGTGCTCCTGGGGGCCATTGCCGGCCTGCTGGTCGGTTTCGAGCGACTCGACCTCGCCTCGGCGGACGTGTTCTCGTCGGCCGACGAGATGTTCCAGTTCTGGTCCGCTCACCGGGTCGCCCTGGTGCTGCTCGGCGTCCTGCCGGCATTGATGGGCCTCGCCACCACAGTGGTTCCCCGTCAGTGCGGCGGTTCGCTGCTATTTCCCCGGGCCGCCGCGTTGGCCTGCTGGACTTGGCTGATCGGCGCTGGTATGACCATTGCCGGATTCCTCGCCGACGGTGGTCTCGGCACCCCGGGTGGGGCCGGCCAACGACAGGCCACCGCTCTGACCCTCATGGGCCTGCTTCTGGTCATCGGGGGCCTGCTGCTGGCCTCGGTCTGCGTGATGACCACCATCGTTTCCGGTCGAGCCGCCGGTACGGGCCTCCGGGACCTTCCCTTCACCGCCTGGACCACGCTGGTTGCCGCCACGATCTGGACGGGGATGCTGCCGGTACTGGCCGCCAACACGGTGCTGGCCTACGTCGACCTCCGGGGTCGCCCGGCCCTCTGGTTCGGTGCCGAGGACGCCATCTGGGAGCAGCTCTCTTGGATGTTCACCCATCCAGCTGTCTATGTGCTGGCCTTGCCGGTCATCGGCATCGCCCTGGACGTCCTGGCGCGGGCCACCGGGATCACCCAGTCCAACCGTGACGTCCTGCTGGTGGCCACGGCGGCCTTCGGCTTCCTATCCTTCGGGGCCTTCGCCCAGACCTTCTTCGACACGCCGGGTACCCCGGTCCGCGAAGAGGCGCTGTCGGTCGTGGCCGCCTTCGCCATCGTGCCGGTCGCCCTGGCCATCCTCGGTGGCGTTGCCGACACGCTTCGCCGGGGTGCCTCCAATCTGGGCTCAAAGCCCCCCGCCGAAGCCGTAGTGGCTCTGGTGGCCGTGCTGCTGGTCGTGGTCGGCACCGTCATCGGTGCCGTGCACGCCATCGCCCCACTGGATCTGCTCGGTACCGCCGTCGAAGGCGCCAACTTCACCTTTGTAGTCGGTGCTGCCATCCTGGGAGTAGGTGCAGGCTTCCACCACTGGGGTGATGACATTGTCGGCCCGGGCGCCCGTCCCGGCCTGTTCCTCCTCGGTGGGCTGGCCCTCGCACTCGGCGTTGTCCTGAGCAGTGCTACAGACCTGATCAGTGGCCTGCTCGACCAGAACGACTTCACCGGGGTCACCATCGCCGCAGCCGGTAATCCGGACTCCGGGGTCGACGCCCTGAACCTGGTCTCGATGCTCGGCTCACTGGCTGTCGTGGCTGGCTTGGTGGTCTGGATGATCGCCGGAGCCCTCCATACGGCCACCGCCCAGAGTGCCCGTGGGGCCACCGTTCAGGAGAAGGGCGCAGCCTGATGGCCTCCACCGTCCCCGCCGCCCCGACCCGTCCGCGGACCCTGGTGATCGCCTCGGCGTTCGGCACAGGCAGCGTGCTCATGTACTTCGGCGGCCTGTTCGCCCTCTACTTCTCGATCCGGGCCGACGCCCTGGCCTGGGGCAGTCAGTGGTACCCCGAGGGAGCCATCCAGTTGGTGCCCGGCGGAATGAACATGGCCACGCTGGCCATGTCCGCCATCACCATGGCGTGGGCCGTGCAGGCTGTCCTGAATGACGACCGGGTCCACGCGATGATCGCCATGGCGCTCACCGCGGTCCTCGGGATTGCCATGGTCAACCAGACCGTCTTCTACTTCATGGACATCGGCCTGCCCATCGACGCCAGCGAGGCGGCGACGATGCTGTACGTCATCGTCGGCTCGCACCTCGTCATGGTGGCCGTCGGTGTGCTCTGGCTTGGGATGCTCCTCCTGCGAACCCTAGGTGGGCAGGACACCAACCGTCACCGGGACCTCGTCTCGGCGGCGGCCCTCTACTGGTATGCCGCGGTGGCCGTGTATTCGGTCATCTGGGTCGGCATCTACATCGCCAAGTAGCGGCGGGAGATCGACATGCTCACCACCGGCTTCAAACTCTGGTTCGGCTTCGCCATGGCCGTCGCCCTGGCGGCCGTGTTCGCCGGGTACACCTCGGGTGCGACCGAGACCGGGCCCCTCTCCATCGGCTGGAAGGGTGGCGTGGGCAACCATGTCTCCTACACCATCCTGATCTTCGCATCCGGTGTGCTGGCCATGTTTGGCCTTATCGCCGTGGCCTTTCGTGACGGGGACGCCGAGGTACAGGCCGAGGTACTGGGTCTAGACGAAGCCCCGGTTGGTCAGGTGGCCGTCGGTAACTCGCTGTGGCCGGTCTTCGGTGCGCTCGGCATTGGTGCCATCGGCGTCGGGCTGGTCGTCCACTCGGCGATCTTCGTGATGGGCTTGGTCATCGTGGCCGCAATCGGCATTGAGTGGACCATGACCAACTGGTCCGAGAAGGTCTCCGGCGACCCGGCAGCCAACGCGGAGGCCCGCGAGAACCTCATGCGCCCCATCGAGATCCCGGTGCTGGGCACAGTGGGCGTGGCCGTCCTAGTCGTCGCCGTCTCCCGGGTGCTCCTGGCTTCGTCGGTAACCGGTGCCGTCTGGGTGGCCACGGTGGTCGGCCTGGCGATCTTCGGTCTGGCGGTGCTGGTCAGTCAGCGACCGCAGATGCCGCGGGCCGCCATTCGATCCATGCTCTTCATTGGTGTGCTGGTTGTCCTGGTGCTCGGCATCGTGGCCGCGGCCAGCGGAGAGCGCGAGTTCCACCACAAGGGCAGCGGCGCCCACCATGACGATGCTCAAGCGGAGACGGACCATTGATCCCCAAGTCCCTGCGCAGTTTCCTGCGTTCGGGGCGGTTCGCCGCCCTCGCCATCGGTGGGCTCGCCGCCCTGACCGGTTGCGCCGCTGACGCTCCTCTGGACACTCTGGCGCCGAAGGGCCCGATCTCGCGGTCCATCGACTCGTTGTCCGACCCGGTCTTCCTCGTCGCCGGCGTCGTCTTCGTAATCATCTTCGGTGCGACGGCGGTCATCTGGTGGAAGTTCCGTGATGACCACAGCACCGACGAATTCCCCGAGCAGGTACACGGCCACTTCCGGGCCGAGATCGGCTGGACCATCGGCCCTGCTGTGATCATGGCCGTCATCGCCGTCTTCACGCTGATCAGCCACTTCGACCTGAACGGCCAGGACCGGACCGACATCGTGGTCAGCGTCGACGGCGAACGTACCTCCTGGGATCCCGAGGTCGTGATCGTCGGCCAGCAGTGGTGGTGGGAGTTCCGCTACTACTTCGACGGTCTCGAAGGGGTCGATCTGAGCGATGCCCGCCACCTGCCACCCGCCGACATTGTGACGGCCAACCAGTTGGTCATCCCGACCGGCTCGGAGATCGGCCTCAAGATCCTCAGCCGTGACGTGATCCACAGCTACTGGATCCCCGCGCTGAACGGCAAGCGCGACGCCGTGCCCGGCCGCGTGGCGCCTTGGAAGATCGAGGCCGAGACGCCTGGCGTCTACTTCGGCCAGTGCACCGAGTTCTGTGGTCTCAGCCATGCCCGAATGCAGATGCAGACCATTGCCGTGGACCCTGCCGACTTCCAGACCTGGATCGACGAGCAGATACAGCCCGCCGTCGAGGCGACCAATGCTGCCGCGGTGCGGGGCCAGACCGTGTTCGAGGGCCAGTGCGCCCGCTGCCATGTGGTCAACGGGATGAACGACGGTGGGGGCGCAGACCTCGTGGCCAACGCAGCACCGAACCTGACCCACCTGATGAGTCGGACCACCTTCGCCGGCGGCATCTTTAACCTCTACGAGCCCGATGGGTCGCTGAACCGCACCCAACTCGAGGCCTGGCTGCGTAACGCACCGGCTGAGAAACCCGCCTATGCCGAAGGTCGCCGGGGCATGCCGGCCATGGGCCTCAGCGAGAGCCAGATCGATGACGTGGTGGCGTACCTCCAAACCCTGGGCGCCGCCCCGGACATGGACGTCATCGCGGCGACGGAGGTTGACTGATGAGTAAGACGATGGAAATCGAGGCCCCCGCCCGGCCGATTGGCGTCTACACCCGGCCCAAGGGCAATACCGGCTGGCGTGACTGGATCACCACGGTCGATCACAAGAAGATCGGCATTCTCTACGGCGCCACAGCGATGATCTTCTTCGCCATCGGTGGCCTCGAGGCCCTTCTGATCCGTCTGCAGTTGGCCACCCCGAACGGGACGGTGCTGGGCGCCGACACCTACAACCGGGTGTTCACCATGCATGGCGTGACCATGGTCTTCCTGGTGATCATGCCGTTGGCCGCGGCATTCGCGAACTACCTGTTGCCCCTTCAGATCGGGGCCCGGGACGTGGCCTTCCCTCGTCTCAACGCACTGTCATTCTGGGTGTTTCTGGCCGGTGGCCTGTTCCTGAACATGGCGTGGATCGTGGGTGATGCCCCCGACGGCGGCTGGTTCGCCTACGCACCCAACACCGGAATGATCTTCTCACCGGGCAAGGGTATGGACTACTACGCCCTTGGCCTGCAGATAACGGGTATCGCCTCACTGGTGTCGGCCATGAACCTGATCGTGACGGTGCTCAACATGCGGGCACCGGGCATGACCCTGTTCAAGATGCCGGTCTTCACCTGGATGATCCTGGTGGTGCAGTTTCTGCTGCTGTTCGCCGTGCCGGTCATCACCGTGGCCCTGTTCCTGCTCATGTTCGACCGGAACTTCGGCGCCAACTTCTTCAACCCTGAGATGGGTGCTGACCCGCTGCTCTGGCAGCACCTGTTCTGGATATTCGGACACCCTGAGGTGTACATCCTGATCCTGCCCAGCTTTGGCATCATCAGCGAGGTCATCCCGACTTTTTCCCGCAAGCCCCTCTTCGGCTATCCGTTCATGGTCTTCTCAGGAATCGCCATCGGCTTCATGGGCTGGGGTGTGTGGGCGCATCACATGTTCGTGTCGGGCATTGGCCCCATTTCGGTGGCCGCCTTCTCGGTGTCGACCATGTTCATTGCCGTGCCCACGGGCGTGAAGATTCTGAACTGGCTGGCCACCATGTGGGGCGGCAAGATCCGGTTCAACACCCCGATGCTGTTCGCCACCGGTGTGGTTTCGATGTTCACCATCGGTGGTCTGTCGGGCGTGACCCACTCGCTGGCTCCCGCCGACACCCAGCAGACCGACACCTACTACATCGTGGCCCACTTCCACTATGTGATCTTCGGTGGTTCCTTGCTCGGGATCTTTGCCGGTTTTTATTTCTGGTGGCCGAAGGTCTTCGGCCACCTGCTGGGCGAGAAGCTCGGAAAGTGGAACTTCTGGTTGATGATCATCGGTTTCAACATGACCTTCGGACCGATGCACATTCTCGGACTGCAAGGCATGTCACGGCGGATCGACTCCTACAGCCCGGGCTTCGGTTTCGAGTTCTGGAACATGTTCGCCTCCATTGGTTCGTTCGTTATCGCTCTGGGCGTCCTGATGTTCGTGATCAACATCATCACGTCGGCCCGCAAGGCCCGTACCGCCCCGCCGGTCGGCTTGGATCCGTGGGACGCCCGCAGCCTCGAGTGGTTCACGCCTAACCCGACGCCGGCCCACAACTTCGATGATGACATCCAGGTGTCGTCTCTCGATGAGTTCTGGCACCGGAAGTACGGCGAGGACGAGAACGGTCGTGTCGTCCGGGTGGCCACTGCCGAAGAGGTCTGTCAGGACGGTTCAGCCACCGACACCCACCTGCCGTCACCCTCGTACTGGCCGGTGATCCTGGCGGCGGGCCTGCCTTTCGTCGCCTTCGGCCTTATTTACACGCTGTGGTTCTGCGTGCTAGGTGGGATTCTGATCTTCATGGGCATCTACGGCTGGATCTTCGAGCCCGTTGACGACCCGGACGGGCCTCACGGCCACCACGACGACGGCGATGTTCACGACGAGCCATCTGACGAGGTATCTACCGAGACCGCTGAGGAGGCCCCCGTTGGCTGACACCGCCGCCGTGTCACACGGCCAGGGGACGGTCACCGGCCTGTCCAACAACAAGCTCCTGATGTGGGTGTTCTTGGGTTCGGAGTGCCTGTTGTTTGGTGGTCTGATCTCCACCTACCTGATCTACCGCAGCCGGTTTGGCGACGGCCCGGGACCCGGGGACGTCTTCGACATTCCGTTCACCTCGGTCAGCTCGTTCGTGCTGCTGATGAGCTCGCTGACCATGGTGCTGGCCCTGTCGGCCCTCCAGCGGGGTGATATCCGGAACAACCGGGTGTGGCTGCTCACCACGGCACTGCTCGGATCGCTGTTCATCGGCGGGCAGGTCTACGAGTTCACGACCTTCGTCCGTGAAGGTCTGACCTACTCGACCAGCCCCTTCTCGTCGGCCTTCTTCACGTTGACCGGTTTCCACGGTGTGCACGTGAGCCTCGGCATCCTGATGCTGATGTCGCTGCTCATCTCGTCGTTGCGGGGCACGCTCACCAAGGAGCGGTCCGAGACCGTCGAGATTGTCGGCCTCTACTGGCACTTCGTCGACGTGGTGTGGATCTTCATCTTCACCGTCATCTACCTGGTGCCCTCGCCCACCAGCTGATCGGGGAACAGACGCCATGAGCACCGAGACCGAAGCACCCGTCGAAGCCCCGGAACCATCTGGGGACGAGATCCACGACGCCCACGACCACCCGACGGACCGCAAGTACGTCCAGGTGGCCATCGTGCTGGCTCTGGTCACCGCACTCGAGGTGGCCACCTACTTCGTGGAGATGCCCGGCGAGGTCCTCATCCCAGCGTTGATGGTGATGATGGTCTTCAAGTTCTTCTACGTGGCCGCGTGGTTCATGCACCTTCGCTTTGACAGCCCGCTGTTCACGAAGTTCTTCGTGACTGGCCTGGTGCTGGCCACCGCGGTGTACGGCGTTGCCCTCACCGTCTTCGAGTTCTGGACCAAGGGCTGAGCGGTGCCGTCGCCAATGGGCGGCGGACCCTTCCGGCCTTCGGCCGGATCTGACCTGACCCGATGACGACCGTTTCGACGGCGGCGCTTGGAGACGGCCTGTCGGTCGTTCTGGCCGCCGAACCCGACCCCTGGCGGTGGCAGGCCCACCCAGAGGTGTGGTTCCTCGTCGGTGCGGTAGTCCTGCTGGGTTGGTGGGCCACCCGGGTCATCGGCCCCCGCGTCGTGGCTGTCGGCGAACCGGTGACCACCCCCTTCCAACGACGAGCCTTCGTTGCAGCCACTGTGCTGTTACTGGTATCGGCCGACTGGCCGGTGCACGACATCGCCGAGGCCCACCTCTACGCGGTGCACATGGTCCAGCACATGGCCATCACGTTCATCGTGCCGCCCCTCTTCCTGCTGGCCATGCCGGCCTGGCTCGCCCGGTTGCTGGTCCTCGAGGGGGGTTGGGGGTCACGGCTACTACGTCGTCTGGCCCATCCAGTGGTGGCCGGCGTGCTGTTCAACGCCCTGACGGCCATCACCCACTGGAGTGGCATCGTCCAGTGGTCCTTCGACTCGGGAGCCTTCCACTATTCGGTGCACTTGCTGCTGTTCGGGTCGGCGCTCTTGATGTGGGTTCCGGTGGTCGCGCCGTTGCCTGAACTGCGGATCTCGGTGCCCGGCCAGATGATCTACCTGTTCCTCATGTCGGTCATCCCGACCATTCCGGCGGCATGGCTGACCTTCGCTGAAGGCACCGTCTACAAGCACTACGACGACGGCTTCGAGGCATTCGGGGTGACCGTCACGTCGGATCAGCAGGCCGCCGGCCTCATCATGAAGTTGCTGGGTGGCTTCTACCTATGGGGGATCATCGTGGCAAAATTCATCGGCTATTCGCGGATCCACCAGCGTGACAATCAGCAGATGCGACCCGCCGAGGGACGCCACCGTCGGCTGCGCTCCGACGAGGAACTGGTCGAGTAGGCCCACGGCCCTCCCGCTAGGTTCGCACTCGTGATCGATATCCGGCTGCTGCGTTCAGATCCCGAGGCGGTGAAGGCCGCCCTGGTCCGCCGGGGTGAGGACACTTCAGGTCTCGATCGGATCATCGAGTTGGACGCCCGGCAGCGGGCCCTCGCCGAGGAACGGGATCAGGTCCGTAACGAGGTGAACACCATCTCCAAGGAGGTCGGTGGCCTCCACCGCGATGGCAAGGCTGACGAGGCTGCCGAGTTGCAGGCCCGGAGCCGTGGCCTTGGTGAGCGCGAGGACGCCCTGGCCGGTGAAGTCGAAATGCTGGCCGGCGAGATCCGCGACGTCCTGCTGCGCGTGCCCAACCTTCCCTCGGCCGACGCTCCCGATGGCCTAACCGAGGCCGACAACGTGCTGGTCCGCCACGAGCACTGGGATCCCGATGCCTACGGCGAGCACCAGCGTGTGCCCCACTGGGAGATCGCCGAACAACTCGGTCTCCTGGACGTGGAACGGGGCACCAAGCTCTCGGGTTCGATGTTCGTGATGTACACCGGCATGGGGGCCACCCTGTGCCGTGCATTGATCCAGTACGGACTGGACCGCAACGCGGACGCTTACCGGGAGATGCGTCCGCCGACGCTCGTCAAGACCGAGACCATGGTGTCCACCGGGCACCTTCCCAAGTTCGAAGAGGACGCCTACCACCTCGAACGTGACGACCTGTGGGCCATTCCCACAGCCGAGGTGCCGCTCACCTCGTTCTGTCGGGACGAGGTGCTCGACGAATCCGACCTGCCGATGAAACTCATGGCCCACACGTCGTGCTTTCGTCGCGAGGCCGGCTCCGCGGGGCGTGACACCCGTGGCCTGCTCCGGGTCCATGAGTTCGACAAGGTGGAGCTGCTCTCGTACGCCACCCGAGACCAGGCCCCCGAGGTGCACGCCGACATCCTGGCCAGGGCCGAGGCGGCCATCACCGACCTTGGGTTGTCCTACCGGGTGCTGGATCTGTGCGCTGGCGATCTGGGTGGCTCGTCGGCCCGCACGTTCGACCTCGAGGTGTACGCACCGGGGGCCGACCAGTGGCTGGAGGTCTCGTCGGTGTCGTGGTTCAGCGACTACCAGGCCCGTCGGGCCAACGTCCGGTACCGGCCGACCGACGAGAAGGGCACACGGATCGTCGACACCCTGAACGGGTCCGGCCTTGCCGTGCCGCGTGTTTGGGCCGGCGTGGTCGAGACGCATCGCCAGCCCGACGGCACGATCGCCATTCCCGAGGTGCTCCAGCCCTACATGCGGGGCGCCACTACCATCAACTGATCGTCAGGCCGAGCGCTGCAGCGCCTACGCCCAGTACGAGGGTATTGACCACGTGGCCCACCGAGCGACCCCGCCGACTGCCAACCCGGGTGCCAGCCAGACCGACGGCGTCGGCGGCGAACGTCGAGAAGGTCGTGAACGTCCCGAGCCCGCCCATGCCGATGATGGTGAACGTGGTGGGGTTAGCTCCGGCGAGCAGGCCGAGGGCGAACGAGCCGACCACGTTGACCGACATCGTGCCGAGGTGACCGCCGGGCCACCGCTCGGTGGCGGCCAGTCGGAGGGCCGCCCCGAGGCCCGCCGCGGTTACGAAGCCCAGACCGGTCAACACGTGGCATCCCGAATCGAATCCGGACCGGACCGCTGACCGATCGATCGGCCGAGTAGGAACGCCGCTAGGCCACCAGCGACCGACAGCGCCGTGTAACCGACAGCTCCGGAAGGGTCGGCGTCGCGCAACGCGGCGGCCACCTCCACCGCGAAGGTGGAGAAGGTGGTCAGGCCCCCACAGAAGCCGGCGCCGACCAGCAGGCGGGTCGTCCGGCCCACGCCCCTGGTGCGGGCGGCACCTACCAGGAGTCCGAGCAGGCCGCAGCCCACGAGGTTGGCCAACAGGATCGGTCCGGCCCTACCACCGTCTGAGCCGACTGTGGATTCCAGTAGCCCCCATCGCGCCGACGCCCCGACCGCCCCACCAACGGCCACCAGAAGCAGATCTCGTGTCGGGAGCCGGAGGGCGGGAGGCACGGCACGACACTAGGTGTCCGGCACGTGAACCCAACCGGACACGCCCCTCGGGGTGAGCGTCCAGCGGGGCCGGGTGGTTGACTGGCCGAATGGACCTAAGCGGGGTGCGGGAGGCCTACGAGACCAGTGGCTTCAATGAGGCCGACCTGTCTGACGACCCGTTCTCCCAGTTCCAGCAGTGGTTCGGCGAGGTCGAGGAGGCCGGCTACTGGGAACCCAACGCCATGGTGCTCTCCACGGTGACCGCAGACGGATGGCCGTCGGCCCGCAACGTGCTACTGAAGCGGGTGGACCCGGACGGGTTCGTCCTGTTCACCAACTACACCAGTGACAAGGCGGTTGAGATGGACGCCACCGGACGGGCCGCTTTGACCTTCAGTTGGACCGAACTTCGTCGCCAGGTCCGGGTCGTGGGGACAGCCGGGCGTCTAACTGAAGACGAGTCCGATGGCTACTGGGCGACCCGTCCCAGGGGAAGCCAGTTGGGGGCGTGGGCCTCGGACCAGAGCGTGGTGGTCCCTGACCGGGCCACCCTCGAGGACGCCTATACCGCCGCTGAGCAGCGTTGGGCCGACGGACCGGTGGAGCGGCCCGCCCACTGGGGTGGCTACCGGGTCCGGCCACAGGCCGTCGAATTCTGGCAGGGTCGACCCGACCGGCTCCATGACCGACTGCGGTACCGCCTCGACGGTGGGTCCTGGGTGGTGGAACGCCGAGCGCCCTAGGGCCAACGGTTCAGCGGGCTTATCCGATGGTCCGACCGGGTCGGTCGGGATCCTCCAGGGCGGCCACCAGGCCGTCGATGAGGAGGTCGAGGTGTTCGGCCCGGGGCGTACCGTCCCGATCCGACCAGTCTCGGTGGTCGCGGTTCCACCGGATGCTGGGTGGCAACTCGACCTGGACGCCGCCACCGTCCACCCGGTTCACGGGGTTGTCGGGGTGCAGGCCGCGGAGCGACCGAGGCATGGCCTCCACGTCGTCGACCACCCGGTACTCCTCGGGCAGAACCCCCCGGAGGTGGCCAGCCACATGATGGGCCGCCGTACGGTCGGCTCCCCCGACCAGTACGGCCCAGAAGTCGTCGTGTCGGCCGTAACCGTGGATCGACAACACGGTGTCCACCCGGCCAAGGAACGCGTCCAGGCTCGATGACACGCCGGGCACGAAGCGGGTGGACGGGAGGTGGCGTCGACAGCCATCGGGCTGGACCACTGCATACAGCGAGCCGTCGATCCGGTTCGCCACCTCTCGGGCCACCACTTCGGTGGCCCGTTCCAGGCCCCCACCGTGGAGGGCGCACACGCCGGTTGTCGACCGGAGGTAGAACTCCTCGACCACCCCGGGTAGGGCCAGAAGGTCGGTCAGGTGCTCGATGGGTTCGACCCGTCCCGGCGTTCGATCGTCGACCACCGTCGACCGGATAGGTCGGTTCACCGACGCCGGTCGCTTATCGCCCCGTGAACCGACGCCCACGCGACCAGCAGGACGGCAATGGTGAGGAGCGCCTCGAGTGGGGTGGCCCATCGCACCGGGTCGTCGATCCAGTTGCCGATGCGTGCCGGCCAGTCACCGATCAGGCGGCCGACCGGGATGACCAGCAGATCGCCCCGGTGGACCAGTCCTTCGGCCACACCCCAGGCGCCACCGGCCACCATCCAGAGCCACCGGCGGGGCCGGGTGGCCAGTGCCGGCCCGAGACCCCACACCACCAGCGTGGCCACCACCAACCAGAGCGCGAGGCCCAGGCGCGGGCCACCGACATTGGCCGCCCAGTTGGTGAGGTGCGACTGGAGGTCGGTCACCGAGTCCACGATCGGATTGGACGGGGCCCGCGCGTCCCGCAGGATGCGGATCTCGTAGACGCCGTAGACGATCAGGTAGGCGCCGCCCAGCATGAGGGCCACGGCACCGATCCGATCGAAGTGGGGGAGCAGACGCCGGAGGTGACGGGCCAGACCGCCTCGAGCCACGGCCAACGAGAGGGTGAGCGAGGTGACCACGGCGGCCATGCCGGCGGCGAACGCCAGGTAGACGGCGATCCCGTCGACGATGCCGTCCCGTCCGAAGCTCCCGGCCACGTGCAATAGGAAAATGGGGGCCGAGCAGCCGATGGACACCACGGCGTACGACACGCCGAATCCGAGGATTGACCACAGTTCGGTGGTCGACGGGCCGCGGCCGGGTTTGAAGAAGGGGATCCGGAGTTGCCGGCCGGTCAGCATGAACAGGCCGTAGGGGACAAACGCCGCGCCGAGGATCACTGTGACCCACGGGGTCTTGGTGGCAATGGCCTCCTCGGAGACCATCGTGTTGACGGCCAGGCCGAGGGCGCCGAACACCAGCACGAAGGCCGCCGTCAAGGTGAGGCTGACCGACAATCCCCGCAGGACCTGTTCAGGGCGGGCCTCACCGTCCGCCGTGTCGCGGCCCAGGAAGTAGCCGAGCCAGGTGGGGAGCATGGCGAAGCCGCACGGGTTGATGGCCGTGACGATGCCCAGAGTGAACGGCAGGGCGAGGGAGACGTCGATCATGGGAGGGGGATTACCGGACGGGGATCATCGGGTCGGCTCCAGATACTCCTTGATGGCTTCGGCCAGTTCGTCGGCATCCAGCGACCCGTGGTGGACATGGACCAGATCGCCCCCTCGGTCCACGAAGGCGGTCACCGGCAGGCCGACGGTGCTGAGGGCTGCGGAGAACTGTCCATCGGGATCACGACCCTGAAGGTAGGTGATCCCGAGTTCGTCGGCCCGCTGGGCCGCCCGGGTGGGTGAGTCGCTGACGTTGATGCCTACGAACCGGACCTGCCCAGAACCCCTCTCGTGGGCGGTCTGCAGGACGGGCATCTCCTTGATGCACGGTGTACACCACGTGGCCCAAAGGTTCACCACGACGGGTCGATCGTCGCTGTCGGTCAGGTCGTCCAGCGTGGTGGTCTTCCCGGTCCAGAGTTCGAAGGGCATCGAGGTCACGTCGACGACGGTCTCAGGGTCCTCGGCACAGCCGACGGTGGACGCCGACAGCCCCACGAGGAATAGCCCCATGAGGAGCAGACCGACAGGGATACGAGGCACGAACGTCGACGGTACCGGCCCGCCGTGGAGCGAACATGCTGTGAAGGAATCATGGTTGCCACACGGACCGGGGCTCGCCGAAGCGTCACCCCGGTCCGTGGTCTGGCGTTCTGGTGGGCCGGCACCCGGCCGGTGGAGGGGGAACCGGCCGGGTGCGGGACCTGTTCTGTGGTGGCCGCGTCAAGCCGAGAGCAGCTCCTGCTGGATGCGCAACGGGATGGGCACGACAGGTAGCTGCTCCTCGGGGCGCGGCACGTTGGAGGGGCGACCCCGGCGACGCTTGGTGGCCAGGATGTGGCCGTTACGAAACAGCTGTCCGCCCCACACGCCCCACGGCTCTCGGCGGTGGATGGCGCCTTCGAGGCACGACTCGAGCACCGGGCATTCGGCGCAGATGTTCTTGGCCTGCACGATGTCCCCGATGTCGTCGCTGAAGAAGACCGCGGTGGGGACGCCGAGGCGTTCACAGGCGGCCTGTTGGCGCCAGGTCTCTCGTTCGTAGATCAGTGTTTCCTGCATGGTCTTGCTGCTCTCTGGGTTGCTGGTCTTGGGGGAGTTGGATCTGAAGATCGGTTTGAAAAACGAAGAAGACCGCCGGATTTCTCCGGCGGCCTCGGGGGGTGGATCTGCGTTCAGCTGATCAGCTGTTCGCTCCCCGGGGCCGCTGGCCGGTCTTGGTGAAACCGGTGGTCCGATAGGTGTTCATGAACGTCGAGGAATCGACATGCCATGAAATGCTCGGCTTCACCGAGTGATGGGCCGTATGCAGGCGCGACGAGGACACGTGCACGCCGGCCGACTGGCCGTGGCGATGGCAGTGAAGCTCGTGCATGGGAGGTGTCCTGTGACTGGGTAGATGGGCGGCGGTTGCCACCCGGTCTGACACCCACGATAGAGGCGTCTGACCGGTCTCCATCCGAGTCGACCGGGGTTACCCCGGTCAAATGATTAAATCAGCTGGTCGAATACATAGTTTGACCTGCGACTTCGTCCCGGGTCGCCTGGCCCAGGATTCGCAGGTGCTCGAGGTGGGCGTAGGTCTCGCTGGCCGCCATGTCGCCCCACGAACGCTCCTTAAAGAGTCGCTGCATGAAGGCTTCCACGGTGCCTGATCCCATGTCTTCGCCGGCCTCCCGGATGACGTCGAGACGTTCCCCGTGGTGGTCGATGATGTGGTCCACTCTCTCGGCCACGTTGGTGAACGGGTGACCGTGGGCCGGCAGGACGTGCTGCAGCCCGGGGAGCTCCTTCATCCGTTCCAACGAGCGGAAGAAGGTGGCCAACGGGTCATCCATGGGGCCGATGCCGTTGATGTGGGGGGTGATGGTGGGCAGTACGTGGTCTCCCGACAGCAGGATCCCGTCGGCCGGGTCGTAGAGGCAGAGGTGGTCGTGCGTGTGGCCTGGGGTGTGGACGGCCAGCCAGGTTCGCCCGCCGAGCAGGATTTCCTCGCCGTCGACCACCGTGTCGGACGGCTCGGGGACACGCCACGACTTCGATCCGCCGGTCACGTCCATCTCCGACCACTTGCGAAGTTCAGTGGCCGGTGGTGCGGATCGGGTGGCGCCCCATGGGGTGGGGCGGCTCATCATGGATCGGACCCGTTCGATGTCCTCGTCGTCAGCCAGATCCAGGTTGCCGGAGTCCATCTCCTCGTCGATCGCCATGTCCATCCACACCGATCGGAAGTCGGCATGGGTAAGGACCCGGGTGCCGTGGTCATCGCGGAGACGGTGCACACCGCCGAAGTGATCGGGGTGGCTGTGGGTGACCACCGCGGTGTGGACCCGACTGTGGTCGGTGCCCAGCTGGGCCAGGAGGTGGCCGAGGGCGTTCCACGATTCGAGGCTGGGCAGGCCGGGGTCCACCAGGGTGAATCCGTCGGCGTCCTCCAGCGCGTAACAGTTGACGTGGCCGAGGCCGGGCATCGAGATAGGGAGCTGAAGCCGGTATAGCCCGGAGGCCAGTTCGGTGACCTCGGTCGAGGCTGGTTCCTGCTCCTGTCGGACCGGCCGAGCTGGTGGCTGATCGGTGTGGGAACAGGAGGGGTCGGTCACGGCGTCACCATAGGAGGGGGCCTGTGAACGGGCCCAAGCGGCCCGGGCCAGCAATGGGGCGCCGGACGGGTTCAGGCGTCGGGCGAGGAGGAAAAGAGCGCCGTCCGGTAGTGGCGCAGTTCGGCCACCGATTCCCGGATGTCGTCCATGGCCCGGTGGCCGCCGGCCTTCTCGGGTGCCGACTTGACGGCCTCAGGGTGCCAGCGCCGGGCCAGTTCCTTGACAGTCGACACGTCGACCGACCGGTAGTGCAGGAACTCCTCGATCTCGGGAAGCCAACGCAGTAGGAAGCGTCGGTCGGTACCGATCGAGTTGCCGCACAGCGGCACGGTTTGGGCTTCGGGAATATGTTGCTTGAGGAAGGCCATGGTGGCATCGCCGGCTTCGGCCAACGTGGTGGACGAGGCGGTAATGGCGTCCAGCAGGCCGCTCTTGGTGTGCATGGTCCTCACGAAGTCGCCCATGCGGTCCAGAACCTCGGGCGGCTGGTGGACCACCAGGTCGGGGCCCTCGGCCACGATGGTGAGGTCGTCGTCGGTGACCAGGGTGGCGATCTCGACGATCACGTCGGACTCCGGATCCAGCCCGGTCATCTCAAGGTCCATCCATGCCAGCACGGCGCCGATCCTAGGGCGTCGTGCCTTGCCTCAGTTCGGTGCCAGCCCGGGACCAGCCGGTGAGTGGGAGGGGGTCGGGGGCTAGGGTCGCCGCCGTGCTCGAGATCCCCCTGCTCCGACTGGTCGATGACCTGCCCCTTCCGACCTATGCCCGCGAGGGCGACGCCGGAGCGGATCTGGTGGCCGCCGAGGACGTCACGTTGGCGCCCGGCGGGGGCCGCGCCCTGGTGTCCACCGGCGCGGCCATTGCCATCCCTTTGGGGTACGCCGGGTTCGTCCAGCCCCGCAGCGGTCTGGCGCTGAAACACGGCGTGACCTGTCTGAACACGCCGGGCCTCATCGACTCGGGCTACCGGGGGGAGCTGAAGGTCCTGCTCGTCAACACCGATCCCACCGATCCCTTCGAGGTGGTTCGCGGCGAACGCATCGCCCAGCTGGTGATTCAACGGGTCGAGGAATGCCGATTCGCCGAGGTCGACGAGCTCCCTCCGTCTGAACGGGGCGAGGGCGGCTTCGGGTCGACCGGCCGCTGAATCCGACGGTCCGGTACGTGGGCATGATCGAAAAGTTGCCTGGCCTTGACGGGGTCGACGAGGGCACCCGGGGAACGGCGGTCAACCACCGGATGCGCGAGGTCACCGAGCTGGTGGCCGGGGCCGGTGCTGGAGCGGACACATGGGACAGCTCGCTGGTCGGTGAGGTCCGAACATTGTTTGACTCACTGGCCCCGGACTGGACGGCGACCCGTGACCATCCGCGTCGCAACGCGCCGGTGCTGGATGCCCTGGACCGGGGAGCGGTGGCCGGGCGGACGGTGCTCGAGCTGGGTGCCGGGACGTGCATATCAGCACGTGACCTGCGGGATCGGTTCGATTGCTACGTGGCGGCTGACCTTTCGTGGGGGATGCTCAGCCACGCGGTGGACGGAGCGCCGCCGCTGGTGTGCGCCGATGGTTCGTCCCTGCCTTTGGCCGACAGCATGATCGACGTCCTGATCTTGCAGAACATGTTCCTGTTCGCCGCTGAGGTCGACCGGTGCCTAGCTGACGACGGTTTCGTGGTCTGGGTGAATAGCCGGGGACCGGAGACGCCGATCCACCTGTCATGTGAGGCCGTGGTGGCGTCGCTCGAATCGGCCACCGGATCGTCGTGGCGGGCCGTCACCTCGACCGTAGGTGAGGCCACGTGGGCCGTGGTGCGTCGAGAATCTAGGAACGCGGCGCGCTGATTCTAAGGGTGCGGCCGTCGCCAGTCAGATCGATGGCCACCTCGGTGGCTGACACCCGGTAGTCGATGACCACGTCGGAGCCCGCGTCGGTCATCTCGGCGGCCAGTTTCTGGAGCGACGAGGCCAGGTCGCCGATCTCGGACGGTTCGATCCGGTGGATCCGCAACAGGGAGGCCAACCCGACCCGCGGTAGATCACCGACCGGTCGGGACGCGGGAAGGCGAAGGGTCACTGCCTCGAGATCGTCCCGCTGGGAACTGCGCGCCATGGGGCGAGTCTCCCACCTCATCGGCGCGGCAGCGGTGTCGGTCTGGTCGGCGGCGAAGGTGGCGGCGAGGGCCGCCGGTCGGGCAACATCGTCGGTGTGACTGTGCTGGTCGATGAGGCCGTGTGGCCCTGGCGGGGCGCCCGATGGGCGCACCTGGTGAGCGACGAGAGCGTCGCCGAGCTACACGCGTTCGCCCGTCGTCTGGGCCTCCGGCGTATGGCCTTCCAAGGCGACCACTACGACGTCCCCACCGACGTACGTGAGCGGGCCCTTGCCTTGGGCGCCGAGGCGGTCCGTGGGCGGGACCTGGTCCGGCGCTTGCGGGCTGCCGGTCTTCGTCTCGCTGCTCCAGATCGACCGGGTTCGTGGGAGGAGGTCGGCCGGTGGTCGGCTCCGGGGAGCCGACCCGACCTCAGTTCGATGGATCTGGTACTGCCGGGCGATCTAGCCGAGGCATTTCAAGGGGTGGACGCGCGTTGGGCGTCTGTCGACGTGGTGGCGTTCCATCGACTGGTTTCTCAGCGATGGGCCGAAGTCGCTCTGGTGGTGGACGACGACGAGGGCGTGGTGCTGGTGGGCGACGTGCCCGCGGGTGTGGAGGTCCGGTGCCATGGCGACCGGATGGTCGAGTTGTTGACCCCACGTCGGTGGGAGGCGTGATGAGGCGGGTTTCGTCGATGGTGTTGGTCGTGTTTCTGGCTTGTGCCGCGTGTGGCGGTGATGGTCTGGATGAAGGTCCCCCGGGGCCCACCACGTCGTCGGCGTCGACCACGACAACGGTGCCCGAGGTAGTGACCAATGGTTGGATCCAGATCGGTGACCTGACGCTGGATCTCGAGTTCTCCTGTTACTCGCCGGGGCCTGGTGACGTGGCGGCCATCGGGGTGGGTCGACACCCGGATGGCGGCCAACCGGTGGAGGCCCTAATCCAAGGGTTCCTCGGCCAGCCGTACGTGGGCCTCACCATCGGCGGTTCGGTGCGCTACGAAGCGTCATTGGATGGGCCGCTCGAGGTCTTCGTCCATGACGGAACCATCAGCGCAGGGGCCATCGAATGGGTCCGCGGCCTTGACCTGGACTCCGGGGTAGGGGAACGACTCGGGTACGGCGCGGTGTTCGTGAGTTGTGGCGAGTACGTCCATGACCTACCCGAGGGGTACTGACCGGCAGCGAAAGGGAGGCTCAGCCGGGGCAGCCGCCGAGTTCTTCGGCCCATGGGAGACGGCCGGCCCAGACCCGCGTGATCTGGAGGCCGTTGGACAAGAACATCACCCGGTAGGTGGCGTCGGCCACGTCTTTGGGGACGTAGGCCAGCAGGTTCCCCGAGCCGTCGGGGAGGGCGGTGGTGTGGATGCGTTCGCCGAACAGTTCCCGGATGCGTTCCTCGGTGTCGCCGATGCCGGCGCCTGAGCGGGTGGTGATGGTGCGGGTGTCGACGTCGACCCGCTCGACGGTGCCGGCCACCACCCAGAACGTGAGTCCGGCCTGGCCGGCCTCGGGAACGACGAGAAAGCAGTGGCCCACTGGGGTGATGGGGGTGAACTGGCTACCGGCCGCCACCTGAGCGTCGTGGAGCGTCATGCCGAACATGACCCGGTCGATGCCCACGGTGCTCACCGACGAGGCGGCGTTCAGAGTGGGTACGCCCAGACCCTCGACCGGAGCCAGCGTGCCCAGCGGTTCGGGGGGCAGGGTCGCCTCGACCATTCCGACGGTGGTGGTAACGGCGACCAGCGTGTCGCTGTCGGACGTGTTGGCGGCGTCAGTTGTTGGGGTGGCCGCCGGGGCCAGCGTGGTCGAGGCAACCGGCAGGATCACGATCTCGTCGGTCGGGCTTCCGCCGAGGCCGAAGAAGAGGACAGCCATGACGGTGATTCCAGCGAGCAGCATCACCACCAGTGTCCGCATGATCCCACGCTAGGCGGGAGGCCGGCCATTGGACGGCCGGACCCGTCAGCCCACACCCGCGGCCCGGCCGGGTCGGATCTATGGTCCACTGGCCGGATGCGACACGGCGTGGGAGTTGATTGCCTGCCGAGGATGCCGTTGGTGTCACTGGCCCTGATGTTGGCGTTGATAGCGGGAGGCTGTGGTACCTCGTCGGAGGTGGCTTCGCCTTTGATCACCTCGTCGGAGGTGGCTCGGCCCTCGACCACCTCGGCGTCCGTGATAACCACAGTGGCCGTGTCGGTCACCGCCCCCACGACCACCGTCGTTTCCCCTCCGACCACGCCGCCGTCGACCATCACGACGACCACGTCGACGACCCTTCCGGCGGGCCCCACCGCAGCCGAGTGCGTGGGCGGTCTGCCCGTCGGGCTCCGGATCGGTCAGGTGCTCCTGCCCATCGCCTCCCAGGCTGAACTCCCGGTGGTGGTCGATCTCGCTCGGCGAGGTCTGGTGGCCGGAGTGGTGATGGCCGGTCCGGTGGGAGACGGCTTCTCGGCTGCGGTGGCCGCTGTACAGGCTGCGTCGGCCACCGGGCCGGTAGTGGTGGCCGTCGACGAGGAAGGTGGTCGGGTTCAGCGGTTTGAGTCCGTGCTCGGGTCGATGCCCTCGGCTGCCGCCATGGGGGCTTTCCCCGTTGACGAGGTGCGTGCGTTGGCAAGGGACCGGGCAGAGGCACTGGGTGCCTTGGGAGTCACGGTGAACCTCGCCCCGGTGCTCGACGTGGGCGCCGCACCGGGCATCGGCGACCGGTCGTTCTCTGACGACCCTGAGGTGGTATCCACCCACGGCATTGCCTTCGCCGAAGGGGTGCTAGCCGGCGGCCTCGTGCCGGTGGTTAAGCACTTCCCGGGCCATGGTCGGGCCAACGCCGACAGCCACGACGAGTTGACCACCACGCCGGCGCTCGAGGACCTGTGGGAGGTTGACCTTCTCCCGTTTGCCCTGGTTCCAGACGGTGCGGCGGTCATGGTCGGCCATCTGGTGGTGCCCGGCCTGACTGACGGGGTGCCGGCCACCCTCTCGCCGTCCGCTATCACCGGCGTGCTGCGGGGCGATCTGGCCTTCGATGGGGTGGTGGTTACTGACGATCTGGCCATGGGAGCTATCGCCGACCTGGTCGACGTGGCCACCGCGGCCCGCCTCGCCCTCATCGCCGGCGCAGACCTACTGATGATCGGTGGCCTGGCCAACGTGGTGCCCGCCGCGTGGGGTCTGATGGCTGCCCTCGACGACGGTTCGCTGGACGAACGCTGGTTGGACGAGGCCGTCGAACGGGTGCTGGCCCTCCGGAACGTCGACCCGTGCACGTTGATGGGTGGCCCTCATGACGAGGGCTGAGTAGTGGGTCGCCCGGGGCTCGAACCCGGCACCTTGGGATTAAAAGTCCCCTGCTCTACCCGATGAGCTAGCGACCCGGCGGTGGTGCGAAACCCGGAGCGAAACCCGATCGACCACCGACGGTCAGGGTACAGGTGGGTGTTCAGGCGGCGGGTGGCCTGAAACCATCAAGGCGGGCGGTGGCATCGGCGATCATCTCGCGTACGACCTCAGCTGCTGGCACCACGTCCTTGACGAGGCCAACGATGTTGCCGGCACCGTTCATAGAGATTCCTTCCTTGCCGCCGCGGTCAGTTGCCCAAGGGCCGAGGGTCAACTCGGTGAGGACCGGTTGCAACGGCATGGGAAGCGGGTCAAGTTCGGCAGCCTCCCAGGCTTTGGTCCACTGGTTCGGGAGAAGACGGAATCGCTTGCCCGTGTAGGCGCGACTGATCACTGGTGACTGGTCGGCGGCGTCCACCAGGCCGTCCTTCTGCCAACCAGCGATGCCTGCCTCTTCGGTGGCTAGGAAGCGAGTTCCTACCCACACGGCTTCACAACCCATGACAAGGGCAGCCGCCAGGCCGCGACCATCACCGATCCCGCCAGCGGCAACGACGGGAACTTCGACAGCATCGAGCACCTGGGGAAGAAGGGCGAGAGTGCCGACGTGTCCGGTATGGCCACCACCTTCCGTGCCTTGTGCGATGACGACGTCGGCACCGTCCTTTACGACGCTGACAGCCTGTTTCGTGTTACCGACCACCGACATCACTACTGCACCGGCTTCGTGGAAGCGGTCCACTACAAAACCTGGTGAGCCGAGGGCACCAACGAATACCGGGACCCCTTCCTCCAAGATGACCTGGACTTGGGCCTCGGCATCGGTCCCCAACGCGTTTCTGCCGGTTTCACGATTGTCACTTCCACCTGGCTGCTCGACACCCAGTTCGGTGGCAATACGTGCCGCCGTCTCGCGGTGTTCAATCGGAATCCGTTCGGCAACATCTGAGATCTTCGTTCCATCCTGTTCGATAAGGGCCGGCAAGATGAGGTCGACACCGAACGGTCGATCGGTCAGTTCTCGGGTGCGGTGGATGACGGTCCGTACCTGTTCCGGAGACATCGAGGTACAACCAAGCACTCCGAGCCCACCTGCGTTGGATACCGCTGCCACGAGTTCGGGTCCGGCGATCGGTCCCATTCCGGCCGAGAAGATTGGAAAGTCGATCCCCAACCTTTCGCACAGTGGAGTTCTCAATGATCTACTCAACGTCTTTCCCCAATGGCTTAGGTCGGGCTGAGAGACGCCCTCCGATTCCTCCAAGAGATGCAGTTGTTAGCACTGGTCGGTCTCTTCAATGGGCCCGAGGCGCCGGAGTCGATTCTTCCAAGGCCCATAGCGCCACACCATTTCGTCTCCATTTCGGTAACGCGTGACGAGCGCGACTCTGCGGTTTCCGGGGTACAGGTTCAGGCGGCCGTCCTCGAATCGAGCCGCAACGGAGATCCGGCTGGTTTTGTTCGCGTGTACGTCGTTGACCCCACCTTCGAGGGTGCCGTCCGCGTACATGTCATGGATGATTCCGCCAGCGGTGATGACGACCCGGTTTCCAGCCTGTTCGACGCGTTCGATGTGTCCCTTTAGCGGACCTCTGTAGACCTGCCAGACGCCTCGAAGATCAGGCGCTCCCGGTGCGATCGGTTCGTCGCACCCTGCAAGGACCGGTTGTGGGAAGTCCCGGTACCCACCAGAAGGAGTATGCGCGACAGGAATGTCCACCGCCCTGATGGTCGTTTCAGCCGGGGACGCCGAAAGGGGTGTTGGTTCGAAGTGCTCACGCCCTGCTGGAGGTTCGTCTGGACGTCGGCGGATTAGGAGTGGGGCAATGAGGAGTCTCGGGATGACTCCGATCAGATTCTTCGCCCTCACCGTTCACCGCCCTTCACTGATGCACCATCTCGGTTCCGCTTCCGGTGTTGGAAGATCCGAGTGGTTGAAGGAGTCGGTGCAGGGCGGTCGTCCATGTCCGCCGGACCTGTTGAGGTGTGCGGTTGTGGTCGTGCACGATCTGGTCCCAAGACTCAAAAGAGGTCAAGGTATTGATAGTTGCTACGAGGTCGTCACGGGCAGAGGGATTCAAGGCCTCCAGTTCGTGGGCGAAGCATTGGCGAATCTGGTCCGCCTGCATCGACCGGACGGAACGCAACCCTTCGTCAACATCTGGAAACTCTGGAGCTTTTCTCCGGGCCTGGCGGCACATCGGTCCGGTCGTTTCATACAACTCTGCCCGGCGGTTAACTAGAACCTGAGTCCGATGTTCGAGAGTGCTTTCGATGATGTCCGGTAGCTGCAAAAGGTGGTCGTAGCGCTTGAAGTATCGACGAAGCGTCTCCTGCCTGAGCTCTTCGAGCGTTTCGAAATAGCGGAACAGGGAGGCGACCGAGACTCCTGCTCGCTTCGCTACCTGTTCGGATGTCGGGTCCGTATTCCCTTCGCCCACAAGGTCGATCACTGCGTCGGACACGGCAAGGCGGCCGCGTTCCCGCCGGGCCCGGCGGCCGTCGATGGTCTCGTTGCTCAAAGCGGTCTGGGTCATCAGCGATTGCGGTGCCATTTTCGCCCCGTCTCCTCCTTGCAGACTGTGAGTCTAGCACTCCAATCAGATATTGATAGTTAGACTCTCATAAGATAGATTGCATCTTGAGGGAGGACACTGTGTCAAAGCCGGATCTGCCAACAGGAACCTTCCATGGCCACATCGGTCGAACGTTTGCCGAATCAGAACCCTGGTTCGAGGAACCGGTACACCCTGCAGATGACTCACCCAACGTGGTCGTTGTGCTGCTGGACGACACAGGGTTCGCCCAACTCGGTTGCTACGGGTCAGAAATCGATACTCCACATATTGACGAGCTGGCGGCTAACGGTCTTCAGTTCACGAACTTCCACGTAACTCCGCTTTGTTCGCCGACCCGGGCCTCGCTGCTTACCGGCCGGTCGCAGCATGCGGTCGGTATGCGCGCAGTGTCCAACTTCCAGACCGGATTTCCCCACCAGTTGGGCCACATCTCGAACCACGCTGCCACGGTCGCCGAGGTACTCCAGGCTGAGGGTTACGCGACCTTCTGCACCGGGAAGTGGCACCTAGCCCCCATGGAACAGTGTTCGGCAGCCGGGCCGTTCGAGCAGTGGCCGCTGGGGCGCGGATTTGACCGGTTCTACGGATTTCTCGAGGGTGAAACCGATCAGTTCCATCCCCAACTGGTCTGTGACAACCACCCGATCGAGCCACCGGGCAAGGCTGAGGACGGCTATCACCTCAGTGAGGACCTGGTCGACCAGTTGCTACGAATGGTGTCTGACAGCAAGGGAGTCCGACCCGATCGCCCATTCTTCGCATACCTGCCCTTCGGTGCCACCCACGCTCCCCACCAGGCTCCACCCGAGTACCTGGCGAAGTACCGGGGCTCGTTCGACGAGGGTTGGGACGTTGTTAGACAGCGATGGTTCCAGCGTCAAATCGACATAGGGGTCATCCCTGAGGGAACGGAGTTGGCGCCCCTGAATCCTGGCGTGGAACCGTGGGACACGCTGCCCGTCAACCAGCAACGCCTGGCTGTTCGGCTACAGGAAGCCTTCGCCGCCTTTCTCGACCACACCGACGACCAGATCGGTCGCCTCGTCGCCGGTCTCCGCGCTATTGGAGAACTGGACAACACGCTCCTCATCGTCCTAGCCGACAACGGCGCCTCCCAGGAAGGTGGTCCCTTCGGCGTCATGCACGAGATGAAGTTCTTCAACGGGATCCTCGAAACACCAGACGAGGCCGTCGAAAAGATCGACGAGATCGGTGGACCACATAGCCACACTAACTATCCGTGGGGATGGGCCCAGTGCGGCAACAGCCCGTTCAAGTGGTACAAGCAGAACACCCACGAGGGCGGCGTCCACGTCCCGATGATCGTGTCCTGGCCAGCCGGTATCGAAGAAAGTCAACGGGGGACGATGCGCGGGCAGTTCACCAACGTCGCTGACATCGTGCCCACCATCTACGACCTCCTCCAGATCACTCCCCCAGACGTGTTCAGAGGCCGGAGCCAGTTGCCCGTTACAGGCCACTCGTTTGCCGGGGTCTTCAGTGATGCAGGGGCGCCGGCACCCAACACCCTCCAGTACTTCGAGATGGCCGGCAGCCGGGCCCTGGTGGCAGGCCAGTGGAAGGCCGTCTGCAAACACCAGGAGGGAGAGGACTACGAAACCGAACCTTGGGAGCTCTACAACCTCAGCCTCGATGCATCGGAGTGCAACGACCTCTCCGAGTCGAATCCGAACAAGTTGGCAGAACTCGTTGCACTGTGGTGGTCCGAAGCCGAACGCCACGGAGTCCTCCCACTCGACGATCGTGGCCTGGGCAGCCTCTTTGGTGTCCGATTCCGGAATCACTCACCCCACCCGCCCGACAGGCGCTACGTGTATCGGCCACCAATGTCACCGATCCCGGGCCAGGCGGGTGCAGCAACGGGCGGACGGAGCTTCGACCTGACCGCCCAGGTCACGAGGACTGGCGGAGAGGACGGTGTCTTGTGGGCAACCGGCAACGAGAACTCCGGAATCTCGGTCTTCGTTCAAGACGAGCGCCTGCTCGTCGACTACAACGCGTTTGACGAGCACACGCTGTTGGAGTCTGACGTCGACCTACCCGTCGGCGATTCGGTTCTGACGGCACGATTCCGACGAACTGGTGCCCAATCCGGAACCGTGGCACTTGCCGTCGACGGCAATGATGCAGGCCGAGCCGAGCTGCCGCTCTACATGCGGATGATCTCCTCCGTGGGGGCGAGCATCGGCTACGACCACGGCTCAGCCGTGTCCGATCGCTACCAGGCACCCTTCCCATTCTCCGGGACACTCCACGAGGTCGAGATCCAACTGTTGTCACGGGCATCGGTGGAAGCCGAAGATGCTTTTGCCAGAGCAGAGATGGCCCGTCAATGACCAACCTCCAGATGAAGAGTGGCGCTCAAGGACCAGGAAGCTCCTTTCCCGTTCTGGTTCTACATGGCGCCCGCCCATCGTTGAGCCCCACCGTTGAGCCAGATAGGAGTCAACCGCATGCTTGCCATCACACTCCTCGGGACCGGCAGCCCCATGCCCGATCCGACCCGGGCCGGACCAGCCACGCTCATTGCGGGTGGCACCGAACAGTTCCTTGTCGACGCCGGCCGAGCCGTGCTCATGCGCCTGGGGGGCGCAGCCAGCAGTGCAGGTCAACTCAGTGCTGTGCTACTGACCCATCTTCACAGCGACCACATCACCGACCTGAACGACGTGATCACCACCAGATGGATTACGACCTTCGAACCATCGCCGCTCACCATCGTGGGTCCGATCGGGACCCGAACGGTTGTCGACCACATACTCGACTCGCTGGGACCTGACATTGGCTACCGCATCGCCCACCACGGCGACCTCGACTATCGGCCCCCTGTCGAGGTCATCGAGGTGACCGAAGGCAAGATCGACCTCGGCGGACAGGTAGGTGTCTCCTGTGCGTCCACAGACCACAAGCCGGTCGAACCCAGCATCGGATTCCGCTTCGACTATGACGGTGCTTCGGTTGTCGTCGCCGGTGACACCGTGCCGTGCGAAGGCCTCGACAGGCTGTGTATCGGTGCGCAGGCTCTGGTGCACACGGTCATCCGCAAGGACGTCATCGAGAACGTCCCGGTGCAGAGGCTGCAAGACACGCTCGACTACCACTCCTCTCCCGAGGAGGCTGCGAAAACAGCGGCGCGGGCCGGCATGGAGACCCTGGTGCTTACGCACTACGTACCAGCATTCCCATCTGGTGGTGGCGAGGACTGGCGCAACCTCGCCGCCGCCCACTTCGCCGGCACCATCGAGTTGGGCGACGACCTGCACAGGGTCGAAGTCCACCCGAGCTGAATCGATCAGACCCAAAGGAAAGCAGAGACATGGACACCGTTCGAACACCCGATGACCGATTCACCGATCTACCCGGTTACCCATTTGAACCGCACTACGCCGAAATACCCGATGGCGACAGTGGCACGTTGAGGGTCCACTATCTCGACGAAGGCCGATCCAACGGTTCCGTCGTGTTGCTGGTGCACGGTGAGCCATCGTGGAGCTACCTCTATCGCGACATGATCCCACCGCTGGTTTCCGCCGGTCACCGGGTGATCGCCCCCGACCTCGTCGGCTTCGGACGCAGTGACAAGCCAACGGAGATGACCGACTACAGCTACGCCCGTCACGTCGTCTGGGCCTCGTCGCTCATCTTCGACCATCTCGATCTGCAGGACATCACCTTCTTCGGCCAGGACTGGGGCGGCCTCATCGGCCTACGGCTGGTGGCCGACCAACCCGACCGATACGAACGCGTGGCCATTGGCAACACGGGCCTACCAACCGGTGAAGGCGGGTCGGAAGCCTTCATGGCCTGGCAGAAGTTCTCCCAGGAATCACCGGTGTTCCCCATTGGGCAACTCGTCAACGGCGCATGCACCAGCGACCTGTCAGATGAAGTCATCGCTGCCTACGACGCCCCTTTCCCCGACGATTCCTACAAGGCCGGAGCCCGGATCTTTCCGTCTCTTGTGCCCACCAACTCCGACGACCCGGAAGCATCCGCCAACAAGGCGGCGTGGAAGGTGCTCGAACAGTTCGAAAGGCCGTTCCTGGTTGCGTTCAGTGACCTCGATCCGGTGACCAAGGGCGGCGAAACTCCCTTCCTGGCCAGAGTTCCTGGAGCCCAAGGCCAACCGCACACGACAATCGAGGGCGCAGGTCACTTCCTCCAAGAAGACCAGGGACCGCTGCTGGCTGCACTGCTCGTGGACTTCATGGCCTCATGACCACTATCGAGCGGTCCCGTCTCGTCGATGCCGCACCGACCGAGGTCTGGAAGGTGCTGTCCGAGTTCGAGGCCATAAGTTCGTGGGCGCCCAACGTCGAACACTCATGCTTCCTCACCGAGGGAGCATCCGATGTCGGTACAACTCGTCGTGTGCAGGTTGGTCGATCAGCCCTGATAGAGACGGTCGTCGAGTGGGAGGAGCCACACACCTTGTCGTACTCCCTCAAAGGGCTCCCACCAGTGATCCGCTCGGCTACCAACACCTGGCGGCTCGAACCAACCGAAGACGGAACGAAGGTGAGGCTGACCACTGACATCGATGCCGGCCCGCGACCCCCACAGAAGTTGATTGCACGCATTGTCGGACGCAGGCTCGGGGCAGCATCCGACGAGATGCTCTCAGGGCTCGTAGCCCATTTGGGTCGGAGAGGGCAGCGGCCATGACCGTTCGACCCGACGTCATCGTCATCATGACCGACGAGGAACGCGCCGCCCCAACGTACGAAAACTCAGACATCGCCCGGTGGCGTGCAGAAACGCTGACCGGTCGGGCCTGGTTCGACGAACACGCACTCAACTTTGGGCGCCACTACACGGGCTCGCTGGCCTGCGTTCCCAGTAGGCCGACGATCTTCACCGGGCACTACCCCGACGTTCATGGTGTGACCCAGACCGACGGCCTAGGAAAGATGGCTGACGACTCGCGCCTGCGTTGGCTGCGTGTCGGCGAGGTCCCCACGCTCGGTCACTGGTTCAGGGCCGGCGGTTACGACACTCATTACGACGGCAAGTGGCACATCTCCCACGCCGACCTGATCGACGAGAACACCGGCCAGGTTCTTGCAACCAACAACGCCGCCGGGGAGGTCGATCAGGAAGCCGTCGATGCATACCGTGCAGCCGATCCGCTCAAGCCCTTCGGCTTTTCCGGTTGGGTAGGTCCCGAACCCCATGGCGGCGCACTCGCCAACAGCGGCTTCCGGCGTGATCCGCTCATCGCAGACCGAGTAGTCGCCTGGCTGCAGGACCGTTACCGCCGGCGAGAGGAAGGAGACGCAAACGCCTTGCGTCCCTTCCTGCTCGTCGCGAGTTTCGTCAACCCCCACGACATCGTCTTGTTCCCAGCCTGGGTTCGACGCGGAATCCCGATCAAGAACCAACCAGAACTAGATCCACCCTCGATACCCGCATCGCCCACTGACGACGAAGACCTGTCCACCAAGCCAGCAGCCCAGGTCGCGTATCGGGCGACCTATCCGACGGGATATGGGCCGGCAGCAGCTATTGCGCGGGCCTACGACAAGAACGCCCAGAAATACCGCGACCTCTACTACCGGCTACACGCAGAGGTCGATGCCCCAATTGATCGGGTGCGTCGAGCCGTAACTGATGGAGGATCTGAACACGCGGTGATCGTGCGTACTTCTGACCACGGCGAGTTGCTGGGCGCCCATGGCGGCCTTCACCAGAAATGGTTCAACCTCTACGACGAAGCTACCCGCGTCCCATTTTCAATTGCCCGGATCGGCACCAACGCCACCACCGGGACATTGATCCATGACGCCCCGACCTCCCACATCGACATCGTGCCCACCCTGTTGTCAGCGGCAGGTATCGACGAAGCGATGACGACCAGCGTGCTCCAAGAATCATTCACCGAGGTCCATCCGCTGCCCGGTACGAACCTCATGCCGGTCGTTGATGGCGCCGCAACTCCAAATCCCAATCGCACCGTCTACCTGATGACGCGCGACAACATGCTCGAGGGTGACTCCGGCGCTTCCGGCGTGGCCCGCGCTACCGGTCGTGCCGCAAAACCGCCTGGGATGCTACGAATCCGAGTTCCGGAACATGTGGGTTCAAACTTTGAAGGGATCGTTGCACGGGTTGACGACTCGATCAATCGTGGTGAAGGCCACCTGTGGAAAGTGGTTCGCACCTTTGACGACCCGGCTACGTGGACCAATCCGGGAGTCCGCCACCTCGCCTCAAGCGGCCTGGCTGGCGAGACGACCCGGACCATCCCACTCCCAGACCAGTGGGAGCTCTACGACCTCGACGCCGACCCGACCGAAGCCGTCAACCGATGGAACGATGATTTGGCCCGGGACGTGTTCATCCACATCCGCGCCCTCCTGAAGGAGGAGTGCTTCCGAGCCGTGCCCGAGCGAAACAACCCGTGGCCCTATGCATCACGTCAGCCAACCGGGGGACCGGTGAAGAAGCGTCCACCCCCACCAGCGAGAATGCTTCGAAAGCTTGTACACAAGATTGGCATGCACCCCGAAGATCTGAACGCAGTCGAGTTCGGGCTCGCTGGAAAGCGTGCCCTCATGGTCGCAACGAACACTGCAGTAATGGACATTGGCAAGCCCACCGGCGTCTTCGCCAGTGAGATGACCGTTCCCTACTACGCGTTCCTCGACGCGGGCATGAAGGTCGACGTGGCAAGCCCTCTAGGAGGTGTGATTCCAGTCGACCCACAGTCGCTCAAGCCGGTCATGCGAAGCGGTGACGACGACCGTTTCCTCGCCGACGACGACTTCCGGAACCAGGTCACCAACTCGTTGGCGATCGGGCGATTGGACATGGCCGAGTACGACGTGGTGTTCCTCTCCGGCGGTTGGGGCGCAGCGTTCGACTTCGGATTCTCAGACGGCCTAGCAGCCAAGATCACCGAGGCGAACGCGCAAGGGAAGATCATCGGGGGTGTATGCCACGGCCCGCTCGGACTCCTCAACGCAAAGGATGTCGCCGGGGAACCGCTGGTCAAGGGCCGTCGGATTTCCGCAGTCACCGACAAGCAGGTGAGAGAACTCGGCATCCAATCCACCCCGCACCACCCGGAGAGAGAACTACGTAGAGCCGGTGCGGTCTTCGAGAGCATCACCAGGTTCCGTGACCCGTTCGCCAACCACTGGGTGGTCGACGGCAACCTCGTCACCGGTCAGAACCAGAATGCCGGCCCAATGGTTGCAAGGGAAATGATGGAACTCCTCGCTGCCCAGGATCTGTAGCCCCATCCAAGATGACCACGACTCCTAACTGAAGGAAGCGCCAGATGAGCAGCGATGGACCTCGCTACGGTCTCGTCGACCGGGAATACGGCATCCGGTTGGCCGCCACCTCACCATCTGACGATGGCCCGGTATGGATGGTCAACCTGATGAAATACCGTGAAGTGGCCGACTACGTAGACGGCCGAAAGACGGCCATCTCTGGTCAAGAGGCAGACGACCTCTACTCCCCAATCGACTCGCTAACGGCGGTCGGAGCCGAGATCGTCTTCTTAGGAGACGTCGACCAGCAACTCCTCGGCGACAACACCGTCTGGGATCGCATCGCTGTTGTGAAATACCCAACCCGCAGGTCCTTTATCGAGATGCAGTCACGCCCAGAGTTCCAGGAGTCGCACAAGCACAAGGACGCTGGGATGGATAAGACCATCGTCATGGGATGCCAACCCCTGACCATTCCGAGAGCCTCCGACATGGGATCCGCGAATCGGTCCGATGTCCCGCACCCCTCGACCAAAGGTGATGGACCGGTAGTTGTGCTGCACGTGCTCCGGTTCGAAGACATGGAATCCGGGGTCGAGACCCCCGCATATATGGAGGCTTATCAGTCGGTCGCAGCAGGAGTCGCCTCAAAGCACGGCGTGAGAGTCTCCGGTTGGTTCACAGTTGAAGGAACAATCATCGGTGACGGGCGCGAGTGGCACCAGGTGCGCTTCAACCAATTCCCAAGCAAGGCAGCGTTCAAGGCAGTCGTTGCTGATCCAACCCGTCTAAAAGCTCAACATGACCATCGCGAGACAGCGATTGCTGATACCTACACGATGGTCGTTCAACCGAAAGTCGACCAGCTAAGAGAGTCGATTCAGGATTGAGGTCGCAATGCGCGAAGGGCTCTCACAACCACACAGCAGTGACGTATTCGGTGCAGAACTCGCCCTGGTCGCTACGCGGCGAGCCTTACACGCAGTCGCCTCAACTGGTTTGGCCGAACCGGTTCGGGATGTCCGCCTAGTCGTTGCTCCAGCCACTCATCTCTCGTAACAACTCGAAGGTGTAGATACCCGTGCTGTGATCATCGTTCCACGTGATGTTCAATCCCCATGCGCCATGGAGTGCAGCATCCTTAATCTGTAGCCGAGCTGGGTTGCCATGACGGGGCCAGGCTGCCTCTCCACGTTCCCTTAGTGAACGACAGGCCGCACAAGGGCAAAGCAGGCGAAGTCGCATTAAATCGAGTTCCGCAACGTGCCCGTCAGCGAACGTGGCAGTCACCCCACGACTTCGTTCGACGACAACATCAACGACGTCGTGACAGTCCTCCACCTAGACATCATGCCTTGGCACCGAACCCGACTCGTCAGGCCACCACCTGACAGTAGGCAAGGCCCTCCACAAGACATCCGCACAATGGTGTCGAAATGGAGTCAAAACTGGAGTTCAACGTGTGGCATGCCGAACCGAACGAGGAATACGTGCCCAACATTCCAAAAGTTCAATGATGACCAACGTGTCCGGCGGTAGCGACGGGCGTTCCGTTGTCAAGGGGACCATCTCGTCAGCGGCATTTGCTAGCGGAGACCAGTTCGTCATCGGTTACTGGCCACAGTCTCCGCTTGGACCCTTTCACGACATCATGTGGCTCGACGCAAACGACACCAGAACCTTGATCGCCTCCTCACGAGATGCAGCCAACTTCATCACGAGTACCTATCACTTTGATCACGTCATGGTCGCGTCGCTTCATGTCGAGAGCGAGGGTGCAACCACGACGGCTTGGACAGACAAACTTGCGATACAGATGAACGGAGGCTGGCTACGCCCCCTTCCGCCCCGGCGCCCACTCATCGTGACCCGCTACATCGAAGCACCCATCGCAAGATGGCTAATGGGTGTTGAAACCTACGGGTTGAGCCCGACCGGTGCCCGCGAGTGGTATCAAGCTCGCGGGTGGCGGTGGGTAAAGACCGCCACTGCCCGACACGGAAACGAGGACCTTGGGGAACTGGTTGAGGTCACCCGACCCATGAACGTCGGATTCTCCAACCCACCGAGGAGAGCTTCGATCGTCTCCGTCACTGTCACGATCGAACAACCCATCGACGGCAGCGAGCCTGGGACCTGAGCACGGAGGCCCACCGAGATGTCGAACACCCACGTCCCCTACTCCCTGCTACGTAGTCGTCGCGAGGTGCTAGCCGGACTGTCGTCGTTGGCTCTGGCAACCACGCTGGGCTGTGGACGCGGTGACCGCACCACGACTTCACCTCTCACCACAACCTCAAATCTCCCAGCGTTATTCGACCATCGGATCACTCGCTGGGGTCAGGACCCCTGGTCGCGAGGTTCGTATTCGTACCTGGGCCCGGGAGCGTCGTCAGCTACCCGTCGGATGCTCGCCCGACCAATCGACCACCGTCTGTTCTTCGCCGGAGAGGCAACCGACACCGAGCACCCGGCAACCGTCCACGGTGCTCTCGCCTCAGGACAGCGGGCGGCTATCGAAATCCAAGAAGCCAGTAAGCCAGGTCTCATCGTGGTGATCGGTGCGGGTGTCGCCGGATTGGGAGCAGCACGTGATTTGACCGCCGCTGTGCTCTCGCCTCAGGACAGCGGGCGGCTATCGAAATCCAAGAAGCCAGTAAGCC
>JAAZZG010000012.1 GCA_014237715.1 Acidimicrobiales bacterium | reverse complement strand
AGCCCTTGTCGAACTGCATGCCCTCGACGAAGTCGAGATCCATGCCGAACGTGTTGGACTCCTCCACGGTCACGACGCCGTCCTTACCCACCTTGTCGATGGCGTCGGCGATGACCTGGCCGATCGTCATGTCGGCAGCGGAAATGGCGGCCACGTTGGCGATCTGCTCCTTGGAGTCATCGACCCGCACCGACTGGTCGGCAATGGAGCCGACAGCGGCGGCCACGGCGGCCTCGATGCCCTTCTTGAGGCCCATCGGGTTGGCGCCGGCGGCCACGTTGCGAAGGCCCTCGCGGACCAGCGCCTGGGCCAGCACGGTGGCGGTGGTGGTGCCGTCTCCAGCGACGTCGTTGGTCTTGGTGGCCACCTCCTTCACCAGCTGGGCACCCATGTTCTCGAAGCTGTCCTCCAGCTCCACCTCACGGGCGATGGATACGCCGTCGTTGGTGATGGTGGGAGCGCCGAACTTCTTGTCGAGGACCACGTTGCGGCCCTTGGGGCCGAGGGTGACCTTGACGGCGTCGGCCAGCTTGTTCACGCCGGCCTCGAGGCCGCGACGGGCCTCTTCATCAAACTTCAGGATTTTTGCCACGGCGCGACTACTTGAGGATGCCGAGGACGTCGCGGGCGTTGAGGATCAGAAGGTCCTCACCGCCGACAGTGATCTCGGTGCCGCCGTACTTGCTGTAGACGACGGTGTCGCCCTCGGCGACGTCCATCGGCACGAGCTCACCGGTCTGCTCCGAACGACGGCCAGGGCCGACGGCCAGGACGTCGCCCTGCTGAGGCTTCTCCTTGGCGGTGTCCGGAATAACCAGGCCGGAGGCCGTGGTTGACTCGAAGTCGCTCGGACGGACCACAATGCGGTCCTCGAGGGGCTGGAGGTTCATCGAATGATTCCCTTTCAAGACGACGCCGGACCGTGTAGTCCCAGGCGTCTGGATGGGGTTCTAGATGGCTCGCCGAGGCCTGACCACCGATTGGCAGTCTCCCCATGCGAGTGCCAACGATAGGGGAACGTTCGGCGATTGACACCCCCCCATTAACCATGATGATCTTGTAATCAGGTGGATCGGTTGGGGATCGGCCGACTTGTGGTGGTTCAGTGGGAACCACCCACCGGCGGAAAGGCGGATCACCATGAAGTGGTTCCGTAAGGCACTGTCCACGCTCGCGATTCTCACCGCGCTCGGCCTCGTGGCCGCGGCCTGCGGCTCGGACGGGGGTGACGAATCGACGGCGGCGGCGACGACGGCCGCTCCAGCCACCACCGCCGCTCCAGCCACCACCGCGGCCCCGGCGACGACGGCTGCACCGGCCACCACGGCGGCACTGGCCGACGAACCGGCCGACGAACCGGCCGCCGAGGAGCCCGCCGAGGAGGCGGTTACGGCCGGCCACTTGGGCGACGGCTCGCTGGGATTGGTCCGCGTGGAGCCTGGCGAGGACATCCAGATCCGGTCGTTGAACGCCATCTCCGGCGACGTGGCCTTCCTGGGCCTGCCCAACCAGCGGTCCATCTACATCACCCTCAATCAGATGGGTAGTTCTTCAGGGAAGGTCAAGGGATTCCAGGTCTCGATGGGCACCGGTCTGGACGACCTGTGCAGCGCCGACGGTGGTGCGGCGGCCGCCCAGATGATCGTGGCCGACGAGGACGTGGTCGGCGTGATCGGTACCAGCTGCTCCGGTGCGGCCGCCGCGGCGGCGCCGTTGATCAGCGAGGCCGGCATGGTGATGATCTCGCCGTCCAACACGTCGCCGTCGCTGACCAGCGACCTGGCCGGCACGGCCGGTGAGAACAACTACCCCGGCTACTACCGCACGGCCCACAACGACCTGTTCCAGGGCGCGGCGGCCGCCGGGTTCGCCCTCGACGTGCTGGGCGTGACCACGGCTGCGGCCATCCATGACGGCGACCCGTACACCCAGGGCCTGGCCCGGGCGTTCGCCGACGCGTTCGAGGCCGGTGGTGGGACGGTGACCGGGTTCACGGCGGTCAACAAGGGCGACACCGACATGGTCCCGGTCCTGACCGAGATCGCCGCCGGGTCACCGGAACTGCTGTTCTTCCCGATCTTCCAGCCGGAGGGCGACTTCATCGTCCAGCAGGTGGGCGACGTGGCCGGCATGGATGACGTGACCCTGATGGCCGCCGACGGCCTGATGGTGTCGAACTTCATGGAGTTGCCCGAGTCCGAGGGCCTGTACTTCTCCGGTCCGGACCTTCGCTTCGGCAACAACCGGAACCAGACGATCATCGGCGGCAGCGCTGACGGGTTCCTGCCACACTACGTGATGGTCTACGGCGAGAAGCCGTCAGCGGCGTTCTGGGCCCACAGCGTGGACGCCACGACGCTGCTGGTGGAGGCCATCGACGCGGCCAGCTACCTCGACGACGACGGGGCACTGGTCATCGACCGGGCCGGGATACGCGAGTTCCTGAGCGGGGTCCGCGACTACCAGGGCTTCACGGGCCTGTTGTCGTGCGACGAGTTCGGTGACTGTGGTTCACAGAAGATCACCGTCATCGGCCATGCCGATTCCGGCGACACCGACGCCTCGCTGGCCAACGTGATCTACGAGTACTCGCCGGCCGGCGGCAACGTGGTCGGCGACGTGCTGGCCGAACCACGGGTGTACGACTTCTCGGCGACCGACCAGCACATGCAGGGGTTCGTCAACGAGCGGGGCCTCAACGGCGCGACGGTGATCGTCGTCGACCGCGACGACGGCATCGTCCACCGGTCCGACTTCGGTGAGTTCGCCCCCGGACGGATCTCACTCCTCGGGAGCCTGGGCGACACGTTCTCGGCCGGGGTCCTGATGAAACTCCACGACGACGGCCTGCTGGACATCGACGCCCCGATCTCGGACGCCGTGTCGTGGGGATCGGGCATGCCCGACGTGACCGTCGCCCAACTCCTGTCCCACAGCTCGGGAATGCTGGGTGGACCGGCCTCCGGCTGGTACGTCCCATACCAGTGCGCGAACGACTACACCGACTCGCTGCAGGCGTGCGGCGAGGCGATCGTCACCAGCCCCGACGACGACGCCGACCTGATCGCCCCGGACACCGAGTTCCGGTGGCCGCAGACCGGCGCCGACCTCCAGGTGGCCGGAGCCATCGCCGAGGCGGTCTCGGGCAAGTCGTGGGCCGAACTGGTCGACGAGACCTGGGTCCAGCCGTGCGACATGGACGCGCTGGCCTACAAGAACCCGTGGAACGAGTTCACTCTCGATCCCGTCACCTGGGGCTACCTGTCGGAGTTCGGCGGGGACCCGTCGACGCTGACCGCCACCGACAACCCGTCGATCCTGGGCGGCGCGTACGCCACGGCCGACGACCAGGCCGCCCTGGTGCTGATGCACCTGCGCGACGGCATGTGCGGCGACCAGCAGGTGCTCTCGGCCGAGGCCATCGACCTGATGACCGAGGACCGGATCGCCCGGGTGTACGGCGGCGGCAACGTCGACTTCTTCGGGGATACCTGGGGCTACGGCATGGGGTGGGTCACCGACCGTGACACCGGAGCGACCCTGAACGGTGGCATCTGGGGTGGCGCGATGGCCCTGAATCGCGACGACGGGTTCGGCGTCGTGGTGTTCCTCGAGGCCACCTTCCTGGACGGGCGGGCACTCTCGACGGACTCCACCGTCCTCTTCGATTCCATCCGGGAGGCGGTTATAGCCGCACGCGGCTGAGCCGGCTGCCAGCGGCCTGAGGCGGCCGCGTCGTCGGGGACTCCCCCGGCGGCGCGGCCGTCGCCGCATCTGGTCAGGCGATGAGCGGCAGGGCCAGGTTGGGGTCGGCGCCGGTGTCCAGCGGGCTAGGCCCGTCGGAGTGCAGGCGCCACCAGCCCGCAGCGGCCACCATGGCCGCATTGTCGGTGCACATCGCCCGCGACGGCACGAAGGATCGCACCCCGGCCTCGTTGCACATCCCTGCAAACCGTTCTCGCAGCAACGAGTTAGCGGCAACGCCTCCACCTAGGCACGCTCCCACCGCCCCCGTAGCCTCCACCGCCCACCGTGCCTTGGTCACCAGCGCATCGACCACAGCAGCCTGGAACGAAGCGGCCACGTCAGCGGTCGGCGCATCAGGTTCGTTACGCACGTGGTTCACCACAGCGGTCTTCAGACCGCTGAACGAGAAGGCATATCGGCGGTCGTCGGACAGGGTGGCCGGATTCTCCTGGACCATGGAGCGGGGATAGGCGTACGCCGTCGGGTCACCATCCATGGCCAGGGCATCGATGGCCGGGCCGCCCGGATAGCCGAGACCCAGATAGCGGGCCACCTTGTCGTAGGCCTCGCCGGCTGCGTCGTCCAGCGTGGAACCCAGTAGGCGGTAGCGGCCATGGCCCTCCATGAGGACCAGCATCGTGTGGCCGCCGGACACCAGCAGGACGACCAGCGGCAACTCCAGATCGGGCTCCTCGAGAAACGACGCATACAGGTGGGCCTCGAGGTGGTTGACAGCCACGAACGGCACGCCCCACACCAGCGACAGGGCCTTGGCGGCGCTCACCCCGGTAAGGAGTGACCCAACGAGGCCAGGGCCGGTGGTGGCGGCCACCGCGTCGATCCCGCCGGCGCTTCCTCCCGGGCCCTCGATCCCGGCGGTGGCTAGCGCCTCGGCCAGAACGGGCACCAAATCGCGCACATGAGCCCGCCCGGCGATCTCCGGGACCACCCCACCGAACACCGCGTGCTGCTCGACCTGGCTGGACACCACTGACGACCGGACCACGGTGGCCCGCTCAACGACGGCGACCGCCGTCTCGTCGCATGACGTCTCGATTCCCAGAATCGTGTTTGCCGTGACCGTGTCGCCCGAAACCGTGTCACCCATCAACTCTGGTCCTTCTCAAACTGTTCATCGAACGCCGGATCGTCGACATCATGGATCCACATCACCAGAGCATCGGTCGTCGTGCCATCGGCATCTGTGTAGTAGGCGGGCCGCACTCCGGCCGGGGCGAACCCGAACCGGCGATAGAGCGAGATAGCCGCCGCATTGGACGTCCGGACCTCCAGCGTCATGGACGACAGGCCCCGAGCCCGGGCGTCGCGGCACAGGCCAGCCAGCAGGCAGGCTCCGATCCCACGACGCTGGTGGGTGGGATCCACGGCAATGGACGTGACGTGCCCCTCGTCGGCCACCACCATGAGCGCCGCGTGACCTACCGGGGCGCCGTCAGCCCCCTCGGCCACCAGGAGGGTCCGGGTCTTTGCATCGGCCAGTTGGTCACGCAGGAAGGTCTCGGACCACGGCGTGGGCTGGACGAGGGCATCCAAGGCCCTGACGGCGTCCACATCACACTCGCCCATGGGTCGCAACACGACCTGCGGGGCGGCCACCGGAATCACGCCCCACCGGCTCGGGTCGCCCAGTTGATCTGGGCATCGGGCTGGCGTAGATACACCGGCTCGAGTTCCCACGGCTGGACGAACTCCTCGCGCATGGCGCGGGCGTGGGCCAACTGCACCAGCGACCGAGCACTCGGGTTGGCCAGACCCTGCTCGGCCATCTCGATGCTCTTCAAGCCGGCGAACTCTTCGGCGTGGCGCAGCGCCCCGTCACCCAGCAGCAGCGCCGGCTCGTCGAGGGCCTCCAACTCGGCCGACAACTCATCGGGCGTGCAGACGTTGGCGTCGCGGACCCGCTGGATGCCGCCCGGCACCTTGCGGAACAACGCCGTGAACAGCTCGCCCCGACGGGCGTCGAGCGCCGGGACGATCAGGCGGGTCGTCCAGCGGGCCGGGAAGGCCATCAAGTCGAGGCTGGGCACCGGGATCATGGGCACGCCGAGACCCTGGGCGAGAGCCACCGCAGTGGCGATCCCGACCCGAAGGCCGGTGAACAGGCCGGGACCGACGTCGACGGCCACCGCGCCCACCTCGGACAGTTCGATGCCGGCCTGGCGGCGGACGAAGTCGATCTGGGGAGCCAACGCCTCAGCGTGACGGCGCCCCCGGCCGGCGTGGGCCGAAGCCAGCACACCCTCGTGACCGCCCACCGCACAGCCCACCTGAGCACCCGCACTCTCGATGCCCAGGATCAACATGTGATTCCCCCGTCTCCACCGACGGGCGCCTCAAGGGCCAACAGGGCCACCTCGCGGTCGGACCAGTCGGCCCCCACGGTCCGGAGCTCCAGTACCCGGTCGTCAGAGCTCTCGCCGAGGGTGAGGCGGACCTCGAGGTAGCCGCCGGGCAGAGCACCGGAGATGACATCCCCCCACTCGATGAGGGTGACTGACCGATCATCGACCAGCTCGTGGAGGCCGAGGTCACGAACCTCGTCGATGTGGGAGAGCCGGTACACGTCGAGGTGGTGAACGGTCAACTCGTCACCCGTGTAGCGGTTGGCCAGGGTGAAAGTGGGCGAGGTGATGGGTGTGGTCACCCCGAGGGCCCGACCGAACCCCTGAGTGAACGCCGTCTTGCCGGCCCCCAGGTCACCACACAGCACCAGCAGGTCTCCAGCACGCGACAGCCCGGCCAGCGCGGCGGCTACGGCCTGAGTACCTTCGGCCGAGGTGGTCGGCACCGTCAGGAGGGGCAGGTCCGTCGTCATCTCGGACGCCCGTTCATGCGACCATCATCAGGCTGCGGGCCCGTCCGAAGTCGGACCGCATGTCGGCCAGCACGGCGGCCCCACCACGCAGAGCGGCCGCCGGGTGGAAGGTGGGCACGAGGTGGCGGGGCGGATTCCCGTAGCGGTAGTCGGCGCCCCGCAGCTTCGTGATGCCGGTGGCGGTGTCCAGGAGGAGCCGGGAGGCGAAGTTCCCCAGTGTGACGATGACCGCAGGATCCACAAGGTCCAGCTGGTGGGCCAGCCACGGCCGGCAGGCGGCGATCTCATCGGGACGGGGATCACGGTTGTCGGGCGGGCGGCACTTCACGACGTTGGCAATGTAGACATCGGACCGTTCGACGCCCAGTTCCTCGGCCAGCAGGCGATCCAGGAGTTGGCCGGAGCGACCCACGAAGGGCACGCCCTGCTCGTCCTCGCGGGCGCCGGGCGCCTCACCGACGAATACCACGTCGGCGTCGGGGGCACCGGTACCGAAGACGACCTGCGTGCGACCCTCGGCCAGCCCACAGGCCGTGCAGGAAGCAGCCTCGTCGGCCAGAAGAGCCAATGACTCGGGGGCGGTCGTCACCCGGGCAGATTATCGACCCGATCCCCTCAGAACGGGTCCCGTCAGCAGGCCCGTACCACGGCCCGCTCGACGGCGGCCACGGCCAGCACCCGCAGCACGTCGATGTCGGCGGCTTCGGCGCGGCCGGTGGCCGCGGCGACGAAGGCGTCTCCGTCGGATCGCATGTGGGGCGGGAATACGGCCCGGGCCAGACCGTCATGGGCCGACTGGGCCATGAGCAGGCACTCTCCCTTGGTCAGGGCGGCGTCGGTGACCACCGCCCCGATGGTGGTGTTGCCCCGCAGGCCCGGCAGATCCGAGGCGTCTCCGACATCTCCAGCCACCGGCCAACCGCCGAACACCCCATCGGCGACCGCGGCCGACGTGGCCGGATCACCGACGTCGCCCGCCGCGTTGACGACTACAACGGCGGCCACCGTGACCCCGCCGTGGGCGACCACGGCCACCCCCACGCCACCGGGTCGGGCATGGGTCCGGCCCCGCCACTTCCCGACCGTGGCACCCGTGCCGGCCCCGACCAGCCCGGTGGCCACCGCCATCTCGGTGGTCGCCGTAGCCGTTTCGGCAGCGACTCGACCGTCGGCGGCCACGGGACGAACCGAACCGTCCCCCTCCAGAAGGTCGTAGAGCGCAAGACCGACCACAATGGGCACCGGACCGCCGTCGGTGGCGAAACCGATTCCGGCATCGGCGAGATGCGAGACCACTCCGTCGGCGGCCGCCAGGCCGAAGGCCGAACCACCGGACAGCACAAGGGCGTCCAGCCGCTCCACCACTCGCTCGGGAGCCAGCAGGTCGAACTCGCGTGTGGCCGGGGCACCGCCACGGACCTCGCCAGAGGCCACCGTCCCCTCGGGGAACAGCAGGACCGTGCAGCCGGTGCGTGCCTCGATATCGGTGTAGTTGCCGACCCGCAGGCCGTCGATGGGAATCCTCACGTCAGCCGACGCTAGTCCCGGCCCCCGGTGGTGCCGCTCGTGATGTCACGGTCGGTGCCGGCGGCAAGTGTCTCCAGGCGATCGTCGTAGTCGGCAATCACGGTGCGCCAGTCGAACCGTCGGATGGCCTCGTCCAGGCCGACCACCCGGGCCCGCCAGCCATCGAGGTCGATCAGCACGTCACGCAGGCGGGTCCGCAGGTCGCCGTCCGGATAGAGGGCGCCATCGGCCCACGATCCCACCAGCTCCGGGTAGCTCTGCCCGGTCGGGAGGACCGGCACGCAGCCAGCGGCCATGGCTTCCACCACGGCGATCCCGAAGAACTCGTGGTGCGCCGCGCTTACCACCACATCGGACCGGTTCAACAGGTCGACGTAGGCGGCTCGGTCCTGGAACCCCCAGGCCACCACCCGGTCGCCGAGGTGGTCCCGGGCCTCGACGAACTCCCTCGGGTCGACCCGTTCATTCTCGCCCACCAGGGCCACCCGAAAGGCCACGCCCTCGTCGGCCAGGTGGCGTAGCGCATCCAGCACAGCCTTCGGGTTCTTGTCGTAATCCCAGCGTTGGTTCCAGAGCACCAGCGGGCCCGCCGGATCGGCGGGAACGATCTCTTCAGGAACCGTCCCTTTAGGAATGGGCACGTCGGCCAGGTCGACGCCCACGGGCACCACGTAACACCGGTCGGCTACCTCGCCCAGGAATCCGACATGAGAATGGTCGGGGGCACGATCCAGAAGGTCGGGCAGGGCGGCCAACAGCCCGTCGCGTTGGAACGCCGAGTTGCACCACACCTGGTCGGCGACGGCCATCCCCATCCAGTTGACCAACGGCAGCTCGTCGGACGCCGACCCCTTCTGGTTGGGACTCACCGGATACAGCAGCTGGTTCTCGTGCAGGTAAAGCACCACCGGCGGATCACCTAGGAAGCGTCGGGTCAGGCCCAGCCAGCCCGCCAGGTCGACCATGCCTGAGACCACCACCACGTCGGGTAGGCCGTGCTCGGCCACCGCCCGACGGGCCTCCTCGGCCAGGGTGAGTGCCCCACCGCGCATCCGCCAGCGCCACGCGGCGGCCGGGTGCGAGACGACGACCAGTTCGTGGCGGCTGTGGACGACCAGACCATCGGCCCACGCACCGTGGGACCCGCCGTGAAACGGTTCGACGAGCAGGACCCGGGCCATTGTCAGACCTAGGGGTAACGCCGAGGTGGGCGGTGGCTGAGCGAGCAGAGGACCTCCCACGGAATGATCCCGATGGCGTCGGCGACCTCGCCGGCCCCGATCTCCTCGTCGCCCTGGCTGCCCAGAAGGATCACTTCGTCACCGAGGGAGACCGACCCGTCGACCTCGACCATCAGGGCGTCCATCGAGACGACGCCACGTAGCGGCCGGCGTTGACCACCCACCAACGCTTCGCCACCCAGACCCCACGCCCGGGCCAGGCCGTCGGCGTAGCCCATGGGCACGGTGGCCAGGATGGTCTCGTGGTCGCCCGCCCAGCGGTGGCCGTACCCCACGCCCTCGCCTGGCGGCACGACATGCAGGTGGGTGACCTCACTGCGGATGGACATGGCCTGACGTAGGTCGAGGGCCCGGCAGGCCCCGGCCACGTCCGGGCCGGGCGACACGCCGTATATCCCGATGCCGACCCGGACCAACGACCGGTGGGTGTCGGGCCGGGTGACCGAAGCGGCCGTGTTAGCTAGGTGGACGACCGGCGGTTCGATACCCGCGGCGGCCAGGGTGGCCAGCACGGCGTCGAAGCGGTCAACCTGCACCCCGGTGAACGGATCGTCGGGCACATCGGCCGTCGAACAGTGCGAGAACACGCCCTCGAGGACCAGGCCGGCATCGCAGATGTGGCGCGCCGTGGCCAGTGCCTCCTCGGGCCGCACCCCGACCCGGTGCATGCCGGTATCGACCTTCAGATGGACGGCCGACAGGCCGGCCTCGAACCCGTCCCGAACCGTGCGGATCGCGGCCGCGTAGGCGTCGATCCCGGCCGGGGTGTAGAGGGTGGGGCGCACCCCACCGAGGGCCACCACCTCGGCCATCTCGTCGGGCCTTGGTTCGGACAGCACCAGGATGGGCGCGGTCAGCCCGGCGGCCCGGAGCTCGGCGGCCTCCTCGACCAGAGCCACGGCCAACCAGGTGGCCCCGGCCCGTACCGCGGCGTCGGCCACCGCCGGAGCGCCGTGGCCGTATCCGTCAGCCTTGACCACCGCGCAGACCGCGGCGTCACCCACCAGGGCGTCAAATACGGCCACATTGTGGGCCACGGCATCCAGGTCGACCGATACCCAGGTGGGACGCATCAGCCTGCGCCCCCTGAGGCCTCGACGGCATCGATGGCATCGACGGACAGGTCGGTCAGCACGGACACCAGCCTCGCCGCAAGATCGCCCGCCACCACCCCGGTGGACGAACCCACTGTCGGAAGGCCGTCGATGCCCGGCGCGGTGACCAGGCGTCCGTGCACGTGGGCGGCGGCAGCCGCAGCCTCCAGCGGCGCGGCCCCCCGGGCCAGGAAGGCCCCGATGATCCCCGCCAGCACATCGCCGGATCCGGCGGTGGCCAGACGGGCGTCGCCCGCTGCAGCGAGCCGGACCCGACCATCGGGTGCGGCGACCACCGTGGTCGGACCCTTCAGGAGCACCACTGCGCCGGTATCGGCGGCTAGAGCACGGGCGGCAGCCATGCGGTCCAAACCGGGCGGGCCACCGGCCAGGCGGGTGAACTCTCCGTCGTGCGGGGTCAGGATCAGTGGCCTCCCCACGGTAGCCACCGATCCGCCGGCCAGCATGGTGAGGGCGGTCAGGCCATCACCATCGACGACCAGCGGCGGGCCCGATGAGGCCACCAGCCGTCGCACCGCGTCGGCCATCTCGGGGGCGGTCCCCAACCCAGGGCCGACCACCATCGAGGCGAACCGGTCCCGGTCCGAGCCCTCGGGACCGTCCAACTCCAGATCAACGGTGACAGGCATCCGCACTACCTCGGCGGGGACACCCGGCTCGTCGGGGATACCCGGGCCACCGTCGCCGGGTACTGACAGGCGAACGTAGCCCGCTCCGGCCCGCAGCGCCGCGGTGGCGGCCAGACCAGCGGCCCCCTCCATGCCCGATGAGCCAGCGATGACCCAGCAGGCCCGCTGCCACTTGTGGGCATCGGCTGGGCGTGGGGGCACCAGACCGGCGATGTCGCCGTCGGTCAGAAGATAGGACGTCGCCCCCGACACGTCGAGACCCAGGTCCACCACCTCGACCCGTCCGGCCAGCGCCGGACCGTCACCGAACAACAGGCCGGGCTTGAGGGCGGCAAAGGTCACGGTCCGACGGGCGCTTAGGGGCCGACCCCGCGCCTCGCCGGTCAGACCGTCGAGGCCCGACGGGAGGTCCACGGCCAGTACCGGAGCGACGACGGTGGGTGCATCGAAAGGGCGGCCAAGCCCGGTGCCGTAAGCGGCATCCACTACCAGGTCCACCGCGTGATCCCCGGCGGTCGGTAGGTGGCCCGAGGCTGCGGCAGCATCGACAACCGTTGCCCGCACCCCCCGGCGGGCCAGCAGATCGGCCGCCACCCGGCCATCTGCGCCGTTGAATCCCTTGCCGGCAAGCACGGCCACCCGACGTCCGTATCCCCCACCCAACTCGTCCAGCACGGCACGGGCCACCGCTGCACCCGCCCGTCCGATCAGGGCGTCTAGCGGCTCAGTTGCCGCGGCATCCACGGCGGCCATCTCGTCCGGCGTACACACCGGGATCATGTCGGATCGACTCCTCAGAGAGCGACGACGGTCGCCTGGGCCAGAGTGTCGGTGTGGCTCAGGGTGACCAACCAGCGGCTCACGCCGGCCCGCCGGGCCACCTCGGCCGACTCGCCGTGGAGTACCAACGAAGGAGGCCCCAGCCCGTCGCGCACCACCTCGATGTCATACATGGCCATCCCGCCGAGACCCAGACCGAGGGCCTTGAGTGCCGCCTCCTTGGCCGCGAACCGCACCGCGTAGCGGCTGGCAGGGTCCACATGGGCATCGGCGTAGGCCCGCTCAGCCGGTCGGAACAACCGGTCGCGTAGAGACGGAGTGCGATCCAACGAGCCTCGGAACCGGTCGATGTCGACCAGGTCCACTCCGATGCCGATCATGGTCGGTGAAGCGCCGGACTCAGGCCCGGAGCTGATCGACCCGAAGTCGGTCAGCAATGTCCGGCACCGGGTCAGTCAACAGGTCGACCACCGGCACCTCGGCTAGCAAGTCGTCTCGCAGGTCGGGCTCAGTCTCACAGACCGCGTCACGCACCGCGGAATAGCGGTTGCCGTAACCCTGCAGCACGCCACGCAGGACGTCCGGGGTGAGGCGCTCGCGCAACACCACGTGCAGCAGGGTGATACCCACCGTCTCGCGGTCCTTGACCTCGGGCACCAGCACGATGATCCGGTCGTCGCGGGCACCCCGGGTCACCAAGACGTCACGGTCCACTGCCACCCGATGCTTGGTACCCCGCAGGGCCGGGTCCCTATCAGTACGCGAGCGGATGCCCGTCGACACCCCACCGCGGTCCACGATCGCCGCGGTGGGCGAAGCCCCGTCCAGGCCGTCCACCCGGTAGCGGGTGTAGCCGGCGACGTCGGACACCGCCGGATCCAGGGCAACCAGTGCCCGAAGTGTCCGGTAGCTGAGCGAATCACGGGGCGCCCCGGCGTCGAGCACCTCGCGGGCCAAGCGGGCGTCCAACAGGGTCTCGTCAGTCCTCGAGATGCCCACGGTCACCGTCTTGGCCTGATGCTTGATGGCGTCGATGGGTCTGGTGAGCTCCTCGATTGCCACGGTCAACGCGGCGGCCAGATCGTCCAGCACCAGTGCAGGCGTGCCGACCCGACCGAACTCCAACTGGTACGACTCCAACGGCACGGCGCCCAGAGCGAACCGAAACAACGTCGACAGGCGCACCGCGGTGGACGCCTCGAGGTGTCCGTTGAGCCGCCCGTTTCGCAACTCGTCGGCGAAGGTACCGGCGGCGGCGCCCAACTCGGTGGCCAAGCCTGGGGTCAACGCATCGGGCAACGCCTCAGGGGCGGCGGATCCAGTCCCCGGGTCGTACGACGTCGCCTGGACCGCTCCGCCGGCCAGGCGGCGCTCGGCCTCGGCCTCGATCGCCGCGTGGGCTGACCGCAGTACGTGGGCCTGAGCGTCAATGGCCCGGGCCGCCTCGTAGCCGAACAGGTGGCCGACCATGGTGGACAGCAGGAAAGCCAGACGGGGATGCACCGGTGGTACGGACACCACGTCGTGGGCATCGGCGAATCTCGACGAGCCAGCGTCGGCCACCACCACTGGCAGCGCCTTATGCGCCCGGTAGATGGCCACCTCCTTGGCCACGTCATCGGCCGTGGAGCCGACCAGGCCGGTGGCGCACACAAGGATCAACGGCTCCGACGAGAGGTCGATGTGCTTCTTGTCCTCGGTGACATCCGCAGCGATCGACTTGTAACAGAGCTCGGACAGCTTGATCCGGATCTCGCGGGCTGCCACCAGGTTGGGTCCGCTACCCACCACGGCCCAGTAGCGCCGACCCGGGGCGTGCCGTGAGGCAATCGACGCCACCTGGTCACGCATCCCCAGCACCTCGACCATCGCGTCGGGCAGGGCCCGCAACCCGGTCAGCACGTCGGCCCGATCGGGCGCACCGGGGGCTCCGGCCGCATCAGCAATGGCCACGGCTAGCAGGATCCCGGCCACCGCCTGGGCGTAGAAGGCCTTCGTGGAGGCCACGCTCATCTCTACGTCGCGACCATCGGACGTGTACAGCACACCGTCGGCCCGGTCGACCAGGTCGCTGTTGCGCCGGTTCACGATCGCCACCACCCGGGCACCCCGGACCCGCACCAGGTCGACGGTGCGGTTGGTGTCGGTCGTCGTGCCCGACTGGCTGATGGCCACTACGAGGGTGTCGGACATGTCTGGCGTCAGGCCGAAGCCCGAGAGTTCGGTGGCCGGTAGGTCCTCCACGATGATGCCGTTGGACTCGGCCAGTTCAGCCTCGAGGGCACGGGCCACCGAGCCACCGGCGATGGCCGCAGTGCCCTGGCCGATGATCAGGATCCGTCGAATCGATCCGTCGGACAGGCCGGCCCGCACATCGGCTCCCAGCGCGTCCTCACCCAGACGGACCCGCCAACCTGCGGGGGTATCGCCGGCAGGAACAAGTCGGCCACGCAGGGTGGCCCGGACCGAGTCCGGCGACTCGCCGATCTCCTTGAGGAGGAAGTGGGGGTAGTCGCCCCGGTCGATGTCCCGGGTGGTGATCTCGGCTCGGGCCACATCGTCCTCGGTGACCGGCAACAAGCGTCCGTCATACGACCGTCGGACTATCCCGTCGAGTGTCCCGGCCAGCGCACCATCCAGCTCCAGGATCTGGCCCCGGCTGGCCCCCCGATCGTCCGGATCGGCCGGTGTCTCGCCATCCATCCGGACGAACTCAGTCGTCAACTCCACCACCCCGTAGGGCTCCGAGGCCACGACGTAGGCGTCCTCGGCCAGACCCACGTAGAGACCCTGGCCGCTGCCTCGCAGGGCGAGGAGGAGCCGGTCGGGCGCGTCGCCGGTCGCCGCCCCGATGGCCACTGACCCATCAAACACGCTCACCGCCCGGCGGAATGCCTCGGCACGATCGTGGCCGGCGGCTAAATGGGTGGCACACAGCACCGGTATCACCTTGGCGTCGGTGGTTATCTCCGGAGCCACGCTGAGGCCCTCGGACACCATCAGGTCGGCGTGGTTGTCGACATCACCGTTGAGTACCGCGGTGACCAGCGGGACTACCACGCCATCGGCCCGGACGGAATCCACCGGATGGGCGTTGGACTCGGAGATCAGGCCCACGCTGGCCCACCGGGTGTGTCCCAGGATCGACCCCTCCACGCCGGGGGCGACCAGAGCCCGGGCCAGAAGGCCGTCGGCGGCCAACGACGCACGTAGGACCGCCGTGTTGTCGCCCAACTCGCCGATCTCGGCTGCCGCCTTGACCACGAAGGCCAGACCACCGCCGTCCAGCACCCGGACACTGCCCGTGCGGTGCAAACCATCGACCGTTCGGCCGACCACCTCCGGGTCGTCAACGGCCAGATCGTGATTCCAGACCGTCACCTGGATACCGGCCGAATCCCGGCCCCTGACCTCGAGGCGGTCGACAGCCGACAGGGCCTGCTGGATCGAGAGGAGGACGCCCAGCCCGGCGTCGCTCGGTGCGATACGAGACGAACGCAGTGACACCACTCCGACGTGGGTGCCGATCCTGTCCCGGGTCACGGCCCAGACGGCATCACGTAGTCCCACCAGGGCAGCATTGGCCGCTTCGACTCCGTCGGATGAATCCGATCCGTCGAAAGTGGTCACCCGGCGCTCCAGCACCGCTTCCATGCCAGCGATCTGATCCGGGAGATCAGCCAGTGCCGCAGTGATCCGCCCGGCTAGACCAGAATCCCGATCGAGGGCCAGGAGCCCGGGGAGGCCTCCCAGCAGACGATCGGCCTCAGCAATCTGACCAGCGGCCGCGGCCACCCGGTCAGCCATCTGCGAACCGTCGGGTCCGCCGAGCAGTGCGGTGGCGTCGACGAGCAGCGTCAGGATCGACTCCGCGGTCGGAACGTCCCGGGAGGACGGCCTTCGGAGGATCGCGATTATGCCGCACATGTGTTGATCACCCTCCTGTTGCTCGATGCCTGTCGTTGGTTGGTCGTCACCGGCCGGTCATCGTCGGCACAAGATCGCAGGCCCGCCCGGTTTATGGAAACTCTAGGAATCGTACGGGGTCAGGTCCGGTCGGCCCGGCGAACGCCCTCGACAAGACGGTCGGCCACCGCTGCGGCCTCGGCCGCGTCGAAGGCCTCGACCATGACCCGGACCACCGGTTCGGTCCCCGAAGGGCGCACCAGCACGCGGCCTGCCGAGCCCAACTGGGCGGCGGCCTCGGTCACCTCGTCGGCCATCGATGCGACCACCGCGACACCATCGGCTGACACCGGCACGGCGTGTAGCACCTGGGGGGCGCGCACCATCAGGTCAGCCACCCGGCCGCCGAGGGTTCGGCCGGCACGGCCCGCCGCCACCAGGGCCTGGATGCCCGTCAATAGGCCGTCGCCGGTGGTGGCCATGGAGCGGAAGATCACGTGGCCGGACTGCTCGCCACCCAGGACCCAGCCATTGGCCTCCAACGCCTCGAGGACGTAGCGGTCGCCGACGGCCGTCTCGTGCACGGCGATGCCGTGGTCGGTTAACGCACGCCGCAGACCCAGGTTGGCCATGACGGTGACGGCCATGGTGTCGCCGGTCAGCAGCCCACGATCGTGGAGATCGATGCCGCACACAGCCAGCAGGTCATCACCGTCGAGCAGGGCCCCGTCGTCGCCCACGGCAATCACCCGGTCGCCGTCGCCATCGAAGGCCAGGCCGGCGTCAGCCCCCGTCTGGAGCACGGCGGCCCGAAGGTCGTCCGGGTGCGTCGAGCCACACCCTTCGTTGATATTGCGGCCATCAGGCGAGGCGTGTAGAACGCCCACCTCGGCACCCAGTCGACGCAGGACGTCGGGCGCGAACGCTGAGGTGGCACCGTTGGCGCAGTCCACGACTAGGGATCGTCCGGCCAAGGGTCGCTCGTCGACCTGCTGCCCAGCGACCTCCTGTCCATCGAGAGGCCCCTCATCGATTGCCCATCTGATCAACGCGTCGACCCACCGACGACCAGCGGCGGTCCCCTCGGAGGGGTCGTCCCAGTCCGGCGCCACCCCCGGACCATCGAGGCGGGGGCAGGCGTCCCACGCATCCTGGATCGCCGACTGCACTCGGTCATCAAGCTTTCGGCCTCCAGCGGCGAACAACTTGATCCCGTTGTCGAACCACGGGTTGTGCGACGCCGAGACCACCGCGCCGGCCACCCCATCGATCTGGCACTCGTGTGCGACGGCAGGTGTGGGGACAACGCCCAGGGAGGTGACGTCGAGACCACCGTCCACCAGGCCTTCGGCTAGTGCACGGGCAAGAGCAGGACCTGACTCACGGGTGTCGCGGCCGATGACCACACAATCGGCTCCCAGATGGGCCGCCGCTGCACGCCCCAGGGCCCTTACCGCCGGCTCATCGAGAACGGAACCGGCCCGGGCGCGGATGCCGTCAGTACCGAATCGCAGTACCTGTCCTGATGCTGCCGGTCCTGAAGAAGGCGGATGCACTGCGCGTCCGGTCATGTCGGGCAGCGTAGGAGCCAGCCGGGGACCAATCCCCGACCCCCCACGCCGCCGATTAGCGCTTGGAGTACTGCGGAGCCTTGCGGGCCTTGTGGAGCCCGTACTTCTTGGACTCCTTCTTGCGATCGTCGCGCGTAAGCAGGCCGGCCTCCTTGAGAGCCGGACGACGCTCGGGCTCTAGGGCTTCGAGCGCACGGGCGATGCCGAGGCGCATGGCCCCCGCTTGGCCAGCGATGCCGCCGCCGTGCAGGGTGGCGTCGATGTCGTAGGCGCCCTCCGTGGCGGTGACCCGCAGCGGCTCGGTGAACACCAAACGGTGGCTCTCCGATGGGAAGTAGTCCTCGGCCGTACGACCGTTGACGGTGACCGTGCCGTTGCCGGGGCGCAGGCGCACACGAGCGACCGACTCCTTGCGACGACCGGTGGACTGGATGAGGGGGCTGGGCATCAGGTGCTCCTGTCAGGGCCGGCCGCTTAGGCCGTGCGGGCCCGTGCGTGATCGATGGCCAGCGGCTGGGGCTGCTGTGCCTCGTGGGGATGATCGGCGCCGCGGTACACCTTCAGCTTGGTGAGCTGCTGGCGACCCAGGCGATTCTTGGGAATCATCCCCCGGATGGTCCGGCGGACGGCCTCTTCGGGCTTCTCGGCCAGGAAGGTGCCGTAGGCCCGGGTACGCAGACCGCCCGGGTAGCCCGAGTGGTCGTAAACATTCTTGTCGGTGTTCTTGGCGCCCGTCAGCACGACCTTTTCGGCGTTGATGATCACCACGTGGTCACCGGTGTCGATATGGGGCGTGAAGGTCGGCTTGTGCTTGCCGCGCAGGATCGCTGCGACCTCGGACGCCATACGACCGAGGATCATGCCCTCGGCGTCGACGACGTGCCAGACGCGCTCGATTTCACTGGCCCTGGGGGTGTAGGTGGACACGGTTGACCGCCTGTACTTGATCGGAGACTGGTTGGGAAGGCCGCTGGAAGCCTGCAGGAGGATTCCTAGAGGACGCGGCACGACCGGGGGTCAAGGCTAGGGCCGGCCCAGGACCCCGGCAACCCGTCGACCTGGGATGGGACGCGTGCCACAGCGGGCCCAGAACCGGGATTCGGCAACCACTGCCAGCGCCACGCCTCATTCCAGGCCGTGTGACCGATCCGGTGCCCGCAGAAACCGTCAGTCGTAGGCGACCGACCAGAAGACGAGACCCTGGGCTGGAGCGGAATCCGCCGCAGTGCGTCGATCCTCGGCGGCCAGCACGGCGGGGATCACGTCAACGGCCATCTCGCCGCGGCCGATATCCACCAGCGTTCCTACGATGGTTCGAACCATTCGCTGGCAGAAGGCCGACGCGGACACCTCGAACTCCAACAGGTCCGCCCCCGACGGGCCATCGGGCAACCTCCGCCACGAGGCTGCGGTCACCCTCCGCATCATGGTGGGCATCGAGCCGTCCGGCCGGGGAGCCTGCTGAAGGCAGAACGACGTGAAGTCGTGCAGGCCCACCAGGTCGGCCGATGCGGCCTCCATGGCGGCCACGTCGAGGGGCTCGGCCACGTGCCAGACCCGGGTGACCAGCAGCGGATCGGGTTCCAGGCGATCCAGGATCCGGTACCGGTAGGTCCGACTGGTAGCCGAGAACCGGGCGTCGAAATCTTCGGCGGCCCGATGGATGGAGGTCAGCACCACGGAGGGTCCGATCCGCCGGTTCACGATGTCGCGCAGTGTCTCGAGTTCGGCGTCCGAACGCTCCGAGAGGTCGAAGCCCACCACCTGGCCCGCGGCGTGCACGCCGCGGTCCGTACGGCCAGCACACGTCAGGGTCACCTCGGTCCGTAGGACGCGTGACAACACGTCGACCAGCAGGCCGGCGACGGTGGGTACGCCCGTGTTGGCGGCGAACCCGTGAAACGGGGCTCCGTCATAGGCGACGGTTGCCCTAGCCCTCATTACAGGACCCTCATGAACTGGTCCTCCCACCCCGGTCCGAACATGCTGGAGCGGGATGTGCCCTAGAAGGGCTGGGTCAGACGAGCTCGATGCGAGCCATCGGCGCGTTGTCACCGTGGCGGGGACCGACCTTGAGGATCCGCGTGTAACCACCCGGACGGTCGACGTAACGGGGACCAATCTCGTCGAAGAGCTTGGCGGCCATCTCACGATCCCGGAGGAACGAGACCACCTGACGGTGGTTGTGGACACCGCCCTTGCGGGCCTTTGTGATCATCTTCTCGGCGATGGGGCGCAGAGCCTTGGCTTTGGCCTCCGTAGTCGTGATTCCCTCAGCGGCGATCAGCGACGCCACGAGGTTGGCCATCATCGACTTCTGGTGAGCCGAGCTGCCGCCGAAGCGACGGCCCTTTTTGGGGGTTGCCGGCATGACGTCAGTCCCGGACCCGCAGCGTCAGGCCGCGCTCGTCGAGCTTCTCGATGACCTCGTCGAGCGACTTCTGGCCGAAGTTGGTGACGGCCAGCAGGTCGTCCTCCGTCTTCTCCAGGAGCTGGCCGACGGTGTCGACCTGGGCCCGCTTGAGGCAGTTGCGGGGACGCTCGGAGAGGTCGAGGTCCTCGATCTGCAGGTCGAGGTCCGGAGAACCGCCACCCACCTCCTCGGCTTCGCCCAGCTCGAGGCCACGGGCCTCGTCGCTCATGTCCTCGACCAGCTGGACGAGGGTCCGCAACGTGGCGCCAGCCGAAGCCAGGGCATCACGGGGGGTGATGGAACCGTCAGTAGTGACATCCAGCACAAGGCGGTCCATGTCCCTGGTCTGACCGACCGACACGGGCTCCACCTCGATGGAGACCCGGCGAACCGGCGAGAAGAGGGCGTCGACCGGGATGACCCCGATGACAGCATCGCCGCTGGTGCGGTCCGAACCGAGGTAGCCGCGGCCGACCTCGACGGTCAGCTCCAAGGCCAGACGACCCTTGCCGGTCACCGTGGCCAGGTGGAGGTCGGGGTTCAGCACCTCGACCTGCTCGTTGGTCTCAAGTGCCGCGGCGGTCACCTCAGTGTCGCCTCGCACGTCGACCCGCAGGGTGATGGGCTCGTCGCTGTGACAGCGGAGCTCCACGTCCTTAAGGTTCAACACGATGTCGGTCACGTCCTCGACCACGCCGTCGATGGTGCCGAACTCGTGGAGTGCGTCATCGAACTTGACCTGGGTGACCGCAGCCCCCGGGATGGACGACAACAGTGTCCGACGTAGGGAGTTGCCGAGCGTGTGGCCGAAGCCGGGCTCGAGAGGTTCGATGGAGAACAGCTGACGGTTGCCGTCGGCATCTGCCACCGCGGTGACAGTGGGTCGCTGAATGACCAACATGAGATTGTCCTTCGCTTCGGGGGGATCGGAAAAGAGTGGGAGGCGCCGCGAGGCGGACGCCCTACTTGGAGTAGAGCTCGACGATCAACTGCTCACGGACCGGAATGTCGATCTGCTCGCGGACCGGGATTTCACGGATGGTGGCCCGATGGCCGTCGTCGTCAATGTCCATCCACGCCGGAGCCTGACGGTCCAGCACGTCGATGTTCCACTGGACCACGACCATCTTGCGGGCCTTGTCACGCAGGGTGATCACCTCACCCTTGCTACAGCGGTAGCTGGGAATGTCGACCCGGCTGCCGTTGACGTCCACATGGCCGTGGTTGACCAACTGGCGGGCCTGAGGCCGAGTAGCGGCCATCCCGGCCCGGTAGACGATGTTGTCGAGGCGAAGCTCCAGGTACTGGAGCATGTTGTCGCCGGTCACTCCCTGGCGGCGGTTCGCCTCCTCGTAGAGACGACGGAACTGACGCTCGGACAGGCCGTACGAGAAACGAGCCTTCTGCTTCTCCTGAAGCTGCAGCAGGTACTCGGATGGGTTGCCCCGACGGCGGGTACGGCCGTGCTCGCCGGGCGGGTACGGACGCTTGTCCAGCGCGACGACCTCACCCTTGGTACCGAAGATGTTGGTGCCCAGACGCCGCGAGACGCGGGCCCGGGGGCCGGTGTAACGAGACATTTAGTCAGACCCTCCTACGCTTGGGCGGCCGGCAGCCGTTGTGGGGAATCGGCGTGACGTCCTTGATCCCCGTCACCTCGATGCCGGTGTTCTGGATAGTCCGGATGGCGGTCTCACGACCGGATCCCGGACCACGCACCACCACGTCGACCTTGCGGACACCATGTTCCATGGCCCGCCGGGCGCACTCTTCGGCCGCCATCTGAGCAGCGAACGGCGTCGACTTGCGAGAGCCCTTGAAGCCGACGTTTCCGGCAGAGGCCCACGCCAGAGTGTTGCCACCCTGGTCGGTGATGGTGATGATCGTGTTGTTGAAGGAACTCTTGATATGCGCAACGCCATGGGGGACGTTCTTGCGTTCCTTCTTGCGGGGGCGTCGGCCCCCAGCGCTTGGCTTCGCCATTACTTCGTGACCTGCTTCTTGTTCGCGACCGTCTTGCGGGGGCCCTTACGGGTCCGGGCGTTGGTGTGGGTGCGCTGCCCGCGGACCGGAAGGCCACGGCGATGACGCAGGCCCTGATAACAACCGATGTCCATCTTGCGCTTGATGTTCTGGGAGACCTCACGCCGGAGGTCGCCCTCGACCTTGAACTGCTGGTCGACAAACGCCCGGATCGCCGTGACCTCGTCATCGGTGAGATCACGCACCCGGGTGGTGGGGTCGACGCCGGTGCCCTCGCAGATGTTCAGTGCGGAGGTGCGGCCGATGCCGTGGATGTAAGTCAACGCGATCACAACCCGCTTCTCGCGGGGGACGTCGACGCCTGAGATACGTGCCATGAGATGCTTCCTCTAACCCTGACGCTGCTTGTGACGGGGGTTGCTGCAGATGACCTGCACACGTCCATGACGCCGGATCACCCGGCACTTGTCACAGATGCGCTTGACGCTCGCTCGGACCTTCATGCTTGTTCTCTTCTGCTCTTCGTGACGGCTACGGGTAGCGGTTACTTGTAGCGGTAGGTGATCCGACCTCGTTGGAGGTCGTACGGGGTGAGCTCCACCTGGACCTTGTCACCGGGGAGGATGCGGATGTAGTGCATCCTCATCTTTCCGGAGATGTGGGCCAGGACGTTGTGGCCGTTCTCCAGTTCGACGCGGAACATGGCGTTGGGCAGCGGTTCGAGAACCGTTCCCTCCATCACGATCGCATCTTCCTTGGGCTTCGACAGCGTGGTGCTCCTGGTTGGTTTCGGACTTGGTGGGCGGATGTTCGGTGAGTTGGTGGATGGGTATCCGCCGGACCCGGTTTCGGGGGCTGCTCCAAAGGGCGCACACCCGGCTCAGACCAGTGGACAACGCTATCGGGGGCCCTCCGGGGGGCCAACCCGCGACTCGGTGGTATGGCGGACAGAACGACTGGTCATCAGGCTCCCGGGGCGCATCTGACAGGCATCCCCGACCGCGTCCCTCTGGCGTCTCCGACACGGAGGCGACCGTCGATTACCGAGGTGAGGCGGTCGAACACTGTCGACTCGTCGGCCAGGCCATCGACCACTTCAAGCAGGTCGTGCTCGGCGAACCAGGCCAGGAGCGGCGCTGTCTCGGATTCGTAGAGGTCGAGGCGGCGGCGGATGCCTTCCTCGGTGTCATCAGCGCGGCCACGGGAAACCATGCGGGCGGTGACCTCGTCGACCGGGACATCGAGGTTGACTGCAACGTCCAACGGCGTGCCAGCCTCGGCCAGGAATCCCTCCAGCGCTGTGGCCTGATCCGGGGTGCGGGGATAGCCGTCGAGCAGGAAGCCACGTTCGACCACGTCGCCCTCCACCAAGCGTTCGGCCACGATCGAGTTGATGAGGTCGTCGCCCACTAGGTCGCCTGCGTCCATCAGCGCCTTGGCCTGGAGGCCCAACTCGGTTCCGGCAGCCACTGCAGCACGAAGCATGTCGCCGGTGGAGATGTGGACCGGTCCGTAGGCCTCGACCAGACGCCCCGCCTGGGTCCCCTTGCCGGATCCCTGGCGGCCGAGAATGACGAGTCGGACGGCGGTCATCTACTTGAGGAAGCCCTCGTAGTTACGCATCGTGAGCTGCGAATCGACCTGCTTCATCGTCTCGAGCGACACGCCCGCCGCGATGAGAATCGAGATACCGATGAAGCCGAAGCCAGCCGCTCCACCCGCACCCACACCAGCACTGGTGTCTAGGAAGATGTTGATCAAGATCGACGGCACAAGGGCCACACCGGCGATGAAGAGGGCGCCGGGCAGCGTGATGCGGGACAGAATCCTGGCCAGGTACCGCTCGGTCTGGTGACCGGGCCGGATACCGGGTACGAAACCACCCTGCTTGCGGATGGTGTCGGCCTGTTTCACCGGGTCGAAGGTGATAGCCGTGTAGAAGTAGGCAAAGCCGACGATCAGCAGCCCAGTGATGGTGAAGTAGAAGACGTTGTCGGGCTGGGCCAGGTTGTTGTCGATCCAGCCACGGAAACCGTCCCACGGAAGGGCCGCAGCTACCAGGACCGGCAGGTACAGCACCGACGAGGCGAAGATGATCGGGATCACGCCCGACTGGTTGACCTTCAGGGGGATGTAGGTGTTCTGGCCGCCGTACATCCGGCGCCCCACCACGCGCTTGGCGAACTGCACGGGGATGCGGCGCTGGCCCTGCTCGACGAACACGATGGCCGCCACCATCAGCATCAGGAAGGCCAGCACGACCAATGAGACGATGGCCCCGTTCTCAGCCTGGATCAACGAACCCTGAGCCGGGAAGCCACTTACGATCGAGATCATGATCAGCAGCGACATGCCGTTGCCGATCCCCTTCTGGGTGATGAGCTCGCCCATCCACATCAGCAGTGCCGTTCCAGCGGTCAAGGTCAATACGACGACGCTGACCGTGCCGATGTGGAAGTCGGGCAGCAGGTTCGCACCCGACTGGCCGGAGATGGAGTTACCGCGGTCGTTGAATAGGAAGGCAAAGCTCGTGGACTGGATGACAGCGATGACCACCGTCAGATAGCGGGTCCACTGGGTGATCTTGCGCTGGCCGACCGCACCCTGCTGCTGCCACTGCTCGATGCGGGGCACGACCACGCCGAGCACCTGCATGATGATCGAGGCGGTGATGTAGGGCATGACGCCCAGTGCGAACACGGCGAAACTGGTCAGCGACCCGCCGGAGAAGAGTTGCAGGAAGGCCAGCACGCCGCCCTGGTCAGCGCGGTCGCGCAGCAACTGCACCTGCTCGACGTCGATGCCCGGAGCGGGCATGAACGCGCCGATGCGGTAGAGCAGGATCATGAGAAGGGTGAAGACGATCCGCTTTCGCAGATCGGCAACCCGGAACATGTTCAGCATGCTGGACAGCACGTGGACTCCTGTCGCCTATCGGATCGAGACTGGGATGGGTCGGGTTAGCGGTTCATCAGCGCGTTACCGCTGGCTGCGGGACGTACTGCGAAGGGGAGCGGAAGCTTCTCGATGGTCCCACCGGCAGCCGTGATAGCCCCCTCGGCCGACGCCGAGAAGGCGTGGGCCTTCACGGTGACCGCACGAGACAACTCACCACGACCCAGCACCTTGATCAGCGACTTCTTGCCGACCAGGCCCTGAGCGTGCAGCGCCTCGGGCGAGACCTCGTCGAGGCCGCACTCCTGGATGGTGTCGAGGTTGACCGCCTGGTACTCCACGCGGAACGGGTTCTTGAAGCCCTTGAGCTTCGGAATCCGCTGGTGGAGGGGCATCTGGCCACCCTCGAAACCAACGCGGACGGTGTTACGGGCCCGCTGGCCCTTGCTGCCGCGACCGGCGGTCTTGCCGCCCTTCCCGCCGATACCTCGGCCAACACGCTTGGCCCGCTTCTTGGAGCCGGGAGCCGGCTGTAGATCATGAACCTTCATGTCACTCGGCCTCCCCGGCCAGTTCCTCAACCCGGACCAGGTGCGGAACCCGGGCAATCATGCCGCGGATCTCACCACGGTCCGGCAGAGTGTTGCTTCGTCCGATCCGACCCAAGCCGAGAGCGCGGAGCGTGCCCCGCTGCTTGGGTTTGGCGCCGATGGCGCTGCGGATCTGGGTAACGACCAACTGGGTCATGTCACTCACCGTCCCGCGGTGTCGTCTGAGCCGACGCCGACGCCGGCCTCGGTACGACGGTACGCCTCGAGCAGGGCACCTGGCACGAACTCCTCCGGGTCCAGGCCACGCAGGCGGGCGATCTCGTCGGGCCGTCGCAGCCCCTTGAGGCCGGCGATGGTGGCCCGGGCCACGTTGATGTGGTTGGACGAACCCTGTGACTTGCAAAGGATGTCGTGGATGCCGGCCTCTTCGAGAATGGCGCGGGCGGCGCCACCGGCGATGACCCCCGTACCGGGAGCGGCAGGCTTCAACATCACCCGGCCGGCGCCCATGACGCCGAGGATCGGGTGGATGATGGTCGAACCGGTCAACGCCACCTTGAACAGGTTTCGCTTGGCCTCCTCAGTCCCCTTCTGGATGGCCAGCGGGACCTCCTTGGCCTTGCCGTAGCCCAGGCCGACCCGGCCGGCGCCATCACCGATCACCACGAGTGCGGTGAACGAGAACCGACGGCCGCCCTTGACCACCTTGGCCACGCGGTTGATGTGGATGACCCGCGACTCCCTAAGGGAGGCATCGTCATTATTGTGCTGTGCCACTAGAACTCCAGTCCGGCTTCACGGGCGGCATCGGCCAACGCCGCCACTCTGCCGTGGTACTTGTATCCGCCCCGGTCGAAGACCACCGACGCGATTCCGGCTTCGCGGGCTCGCTCAGCGACCACCCGGCCGACCTCGGTGGCCGCAGCCACCCCGGTCGCACCCTCGGCCACACCGTCCTGAACGGTCGATGCCGCGGCCACGGTCCGACCCGAACGGTCGTCGATGACCTGGGCTGAGATATGACGGGCCGAACGGAAGACCGCAAGACGGGGACGGGACTCCGAGCCCCGGACCGACTTGCGGACCCGACGGTGTCGACGCTGACGCGCCTTGGAACGATCCAGGCTGCTCACTTGGCTGCCTTTCCGGCCTTGCGGGCCACGTGCTCGCCGAGGTATCGCACGCCCTTGCCCTTGTAGGGCTCCGGCTTGCGGTACGAACGGATGTTGGCGGCCACCTGGCCGACAACCTGCTTGTCAGTACCTGACACGATGATGCGCGTCGGTTCCGGCACGTCGAACGAGATGCCGTCCGGGGCCTCGACGTTCACCGGATGGCTGAATCCGAGCTGCAGTTCTAGGGCATTGGTGCCCTTAGCTGCGGCCCGGTAGCCGACGCCGACGATCTGGAGTTCCTTGGAGAACCCCTCGGTCACGCCGAGCACCATGTTGTTCACCAACGACCGGGTCAGACCGTGCAGGGCACGATTCTGACGCTCATCGTCGGGGCGCTCCACGAGGAGCACCTCGCCGTCCTGGCGGACGGTGATGTCACCGGGAACCTCGATGTCGAGCTCGCCCTTGGGACCCTTGACCGCCACCTGGCGACCCTGGATCTTGACCTCGACACCGGACGGAACGGTGATAGGAGCCTTCCCGATTCGGGACATGTCGTCTCCTCCTCTACCAGACGTAGCAGAGCACCTCGCCACCGATCCTTCGGCGGCGGGCCTCGCGGTCGCTCATAAGTCCACGGCTCGTGGAGATCACGGCGACGCCGAGACCTCCGAGCACGCGGGGGATCTGGTTGGAGGCGCTGTACACGCGAAGGCCGGGCTTGGAGACCCGCTTCACGCCGCTGATGACGCGCTCCCGCTCGGGGGAGTACTTCATCTCGATGTTCAGCACGTGGCCGGGGCCGGTCTTGGCCTCCGACACCGCATAGTCGCGGATGTAACCCTCGGACTTGAGGATGTCGGCGAGCGCCACCTTCTGCTTCGATGACGGCATGTTGACGCCTTCGTGCATCGCCACGTTGGCGTTGCGAATGCGCGTCAACATGTCAGCGACGGGATCGGTCATGGTCATGTCAGATCCTCCTCACCAGCTCGACTTCGTGAGCCCGGGGATCTCTCCCGCGTGGGCCATGCTCCGCAGGCAGATCCGGCAGAGGTTGAAGGCGCGGTAGACCGAGCGCGGTCGGCCGCAACGGCGACACCGCGTATAGGCCCGAACCTTGAACTTCGGGGTCTTCTGCTGCTTGTTGACCAGTGCTTTCTTAGCCACTACTGCCCTTCCTTCCGGAATGGGAAACCAAACGCCGCGAGCAGGGCCCGCCCTTCGGCGTCATCGGACGCAGACGTCACAATCGTGATGTCCATTCCCCGGGTGCGATCGACCTTGTCGTAGTCGATCTCCGGGAAGATCAATTGTTCGGTCACGCCGAACGTGTAGTTACCGCTGCCGTCGAACGACTTAGGGCTGAGCCCGCGAAAGTCACGGATACGGGGGATCGCCAGAGTGATCAGGCGATCCAGGAACTCGTACATGCGGTCGCCCCGCAGCGTCACCTTGGCCCCGATGGGCTGGCCCTCACGGAGCTTGAAGTTCGAGATGGACGTCCGGGCCCGAGTCACTATCGGCTTCTGGCCGGTGATGGCCTCCAGATCGGTCAGCGCACCATCCAGGAGCTTCGCCTGCTGGGCGGCGTCACCGACACCCATGTTGACGACGATCTTTGACAGCCTCGGAACCTGCATCACGTTGGCGAGGCCCAGCTCGGCCTGCACCGCGCTCCGGATCTCGTCGTTGTAACGCACACGCATCCGCACCGCTGCGGTGGTACCGGAATCAGAAATGAGTGTCTCAGCCATCGATATCCACCCCCGTGCGTTTGCAGATCCGGACCTTGTCACCGGTCTCGGTGAATCGGTACCCGATGCGGGTCGGCTTGCCGTCCGACGGGCTCAGGATGGCCACGTTGGACACGTGCAGCGGCATCGCCTTGTCGATGATGCCGCCCTGGTCCGTAGCGCTCGTGGGCTTCTGGTGGCGTTTGGCGATGTTGACGCCATCCACGATCACCTTGTCGTCAGCGGGGATGGCTCGGCTCACCTTGCCCTCCTTGCCCTCGTCCTTGCCGGTCAGGACCCGCACCTTGTCTCCCTTGCGAATCTTCATCTCAGAGCACCTCCGGCGCCAGCGACACGATTCGCATGAACTTGTGGTCTCGTAGCTCTCGCCCGACCGGGCCGAAGATGCGGGTGCCTCGAGGCTGGTTCTGGTCGTTGATGAGCACCGCAGCGTTCTCGTCGAACCGGATGTAGCTCCCGTCCGGACGACGACGTTCCTTCTTGGTCCGGACGACGACGCACTTGACGACCTCGCCCTTCTTGACGGCCGCTCCGGGATTGGCGTCCTTCACCGTCGCGGTGAAGACGTCGCCGATCGAGGCGTAACGACGCTTGGAGCCGCCCAGCACCTTGATGCAGAGCACCTCGCGGGCACCAGAGTTGTCTGCGACCCGGAGTCGGGTCTCCTGCTGGATCATTACTTCGCCCTCTCGAGGATCTCGACCAAACGCCATCGCTTCAACTTGGACAACGGTCGGGTCTCCTGGACCCGCACGCGGTCGCCCACGCTGAGCTGGTTGTCCTCGTCGTGGACGTGGAGTCGCTTGGTCCGCTGGACCGTCTTGGCATACCGACGGTGCCGGACGCGGTCGACGGTCTCGACGATTGCCGTCTTATCCTGGACATCGGAGACCACGAGGCCCTCACGCACCTTGCGGCGGTTCGGACGTTCGGTCGTTTCGGTCGTTTCGGTCGTTTCGGCCATCAGTCGGCCACCTCCTCGCCGCCGGCCACAATGGCCTCCGCAGCGTCGATTTCACGGGCTCGCAGCTCGGTCAACATGCGGGCCACCTCTTTTTTGACCCGTCCGACCCTTGCGTAGTTCTCGAGCTGGCCGGTGACCAGCTGGAAGCGCAGGTTGAACAACTCCTCCTTGGCGTCGGACAGACGCTCCAGGAGGTCAGTGTCACCGAGGGTGTTCAGGGTCTCTTTCTTCGCCATGGCTAGAAGCCCTCCTCACGCTCGACGAAGCGTGCCTTGATGGGCAGCTTCTGAATGGCGCGGTCGAGGGCCTCGCGGGCCACAACCGCGTCGCTGTACGACAGTTCGAACAGGATCCGTCCGGGCTTGACCACGGCGACCCACTTCTCCGGATTGCCCTTGCCAGAACCCATGCGGGTCTCGGCCGGCTTCTCGGTGACGGGCTTGTCCGGAAAGACGTTGATCCACACCTTGCCGCCACGCTTGATGTGGCGGGTCATGGCGATACGGGCAGCCTCGATCTGACGGGCGGTGATCCAACCCGGCTCAAGAGCCTGGATTCCGTACTCACCGAACGTCATCTCGGTCTGGCCCTTGGAATTTCCCTTGAGGCGACCGCGATGCTGCTTGCGGTGACGAACCTTCTTCGGCATCAACACGGCTCAGTCACCATCCCCGCCACGGAAGTGCGGCGTCTCGTGGTTTTCCTTGGTGGATGCCTCAATGGCCTCTTCCTCAGCGAGCAGCTTTTCGAACTCGGCATCACCCTCCTTCACCAGCGGCGTCGGATCAGCCTCGATGGCCTCCGGCGTCGGGGATTCGGGGGCCGCCACCTCAGTAACCTCGGGGCGCCGGGGGGCGGCAGCCGAGGACACCACGGTGCGAGGCTTGGTCTGCCCTGAGGTCTCGCCGACGGCCATGGCCGCCTCCTTGGTGATCTTGTCCTCGAGCACGCTCTTGTAGGGCAGGATCTCGCCCTTGTAGATCCACACCTTCACGCCGATGCGGCCGTAGGTGGTGCGGGCCTCACGAAAGCCGTAGTCGATGTCAGCCCGCAGCGTGTGCAGCGGAACCCGACCTTCGCGGTACCACTCGGTCCGGGACATCTCGGCGCCACCGAGGCGACCCGAGCACTGCACACGGATGCCGAGAGCGCCAGCCTTCTGGGCGTTCTGGACGGCCCGCTTCATGGCACGACGGAAGGCGACACGGCCAGCCAACTGGTCGGCAACGCCCTGGGCGATCAACGCGGCCTCGAGCTCGGGCTCCTTGATCTCCTGGATGTTGAGCTGGACCTGATGGTTGCCGCTGATCTTGGTCAGACCGGCACGGAGGCGATCGGCCTCCGAACCCTTGCGCCCGATGACGATGCCCGGGCGGGCCGTGTGGACGTCTATTCGCAACTTGTTGCTAGTCCGCTCGACCTCGATCCGGCTGATCGCCGCGTGCGCCAGATCCTCCATGATGTACTCGCGGATCTTCCAGTCCTCAAGGACGTTGTCGGCGTACTCCTTTCGGCTGGCAAACCACCGTGACTTCCAGTCGGTGGTGATTCCCAGGCGGAAGCCGTACGGATTGACCTTCTGGCCCATCAGTTGGACTCCTCTTCGTCCTGCTGCTCTTCGACCTGTTCGGCGGCCTGTTCGACGGCCTGCTCTTCGTCCTGCTGCTCTTCGTCCTGCTGCTCTTCGTCCTGCTGCTCTTCGGCCTGTTCTTCGGCCTGATCGACGGCCTGCTCTTCCACGGTGACCTCTGCCTCGACGGTTTCCACGGCCTCGACCTCATCGGCATGGTCGTGGTCGTGGTCGGCAGCTTCCTCAGCGGCCGCAGCTTCCTCAGCGGCCGCACGGCTGCGTTCCACACGCTGACGACGGGCCTCCGCGGCATGGGCGCTCGACCCGGCCTGGCCCTTGGCCTCCTCGCGCTCACGCAGATCGGCGAGCGTGGCGTCGTCGTAGCGGCTCACGATAATCGTGATGTGGCTGGTGCGCTTCAGGATCTGCGTGGCGCGTCCACGTGCACGAGGGCGCCAGCGCTTCAACGTCGGGCCCTCGTCGGCGTAGCACGCCGACACGAAGAGCTCTTCGGCCGGAATGTTGTCGTTGTTCTCGGCGTTGGCCACTGCGGAATCCAGGCACTTGCCGACCACCTCGGACACCGATCGCTCGGAGAAGGCAAGGATCTCGGACGCACGACCGTAGGACTCGCCCCGTACGAGGTCCAGCACGGCACGGGCCTTGCTAGGCGACACACGGACGTACTTCACGACCGCACGCGTCCCCGGACGCTCGTTGGTCTTCAGGCCGGCCATCAGCGACGACCACCCTTCTCCTGGCCGGCATGGTGTCGGAAGGTCCGCGTCGGAGCGAACTCGCCCAGCTTGTGGCCGACCATCGACTCGGTGATGTACACCGGCACGTGCTTGCGGCCGTCGTGCACACCCATCGTGTGACCGACCATGTCGGGCACGATGGTGGACCGACGGGACCACGTTCGGATGACCTTCTTTTCGCCGGACTCGTTGAGTACGTCCACCTTCTTGAGCAGGTGGTCGTCCACGAACGGACCCTTCTTGAGACTCCTCGGCATCGCCGATTACCTCCGCGATCCACGCCGACGACGACGGCGCACGATCAACTTGTCGGACTGCTTGCCCTGCTTACGGGTACGGCCCTCAGGCTTGCCCCAGGGTGACACCGGGTGGCGACCACCCGAAGACTTGCCTTCGCCACCACCCAGAGGGTGGTCGACCGGGTTCATGGCCACACCACGGGACTGCGGGCGGACGCCCTTCCAGCGGTTGCGACCGGCCTTGCCGATCTTGATGAGCTCGTGCTCTTGATTGCCCACCTCGCCGACCGTGGCCCGGCAGTCAATGCGGACACGCCGCATCTCGGTGCTGGGGAGTCGCAGGGTGGCGTAGTCGCCCTCCTTGGCCACCAGCTGAACGCTGGCGCCGGCGCTGCGGGCCATCTTGCCGCCGCCCTCAGGCTGCAACTCGACGTTGTGCACGACCGTACCGACGGGGATGTAGCGCAACGGCAGGGCGTTGCCGGGCTTGATCTCGCTGCCCTGGCCGGACTGAAGGGTCTCGCCCACCTGTACGCCCTTGGGGGCGAGGATGTAGCGCTTCTCGCCGTCGAAGTAATGGAGCAGGAGGATGCGGCAACTGCGGTTCGGGTCGTACTCGACGGCCGCCACCTTGGCCGGCACGCCGTCCTTGTTGCGACGAAAGTCGATAACCCGGTACTGCTGCTTGTGGCCGCCACCGCGATGACGGGCAGTCTTGCGGCCATAGTTGTTACGGCCACCGGTGCGATTCTTCTGTTCGGTCAGCGACCGCTCCGGGATCGTCTTGGTGATCTCGGAGAAGTCGGCGACGGTCTGGAACCGACGGCCGGGACTGGTGGGCTTGCGCTTTCGCTGCGGCATATTCCTAGACCTCGAACAACTCGATCGAATCACCCTCGGCGAGGGTGATGTATGCCCGCTTGACGTCCGGACGCTTGCCGAACGTCGGCATGCGCCGGTTCCGCTTCCGCTTGCCGGCGCGGTTCAGGGTGTTTACCTTGAGGACCTTCACATCGAAGATCGACTCGACGGCGTCACGGATCTCAGGCTTGGAGGCCGACTTGGCGACCTCGAAGGTATAGACGTTCTCCTCGAGCAGGGCGTAGGACTTCTCCGACACGACCGGCTTCACGATGACGTCGCGTGCGTCCTTCACTCTTCTTCTCCCGTGTCGGAGTCATCGGAGGATTCAACCGGTGCGGCCGGGGCCGTCTTCCGCGCCGCCGGAGCAGCAACCGGCAAGGTGGCCTTGGTGAAGACCACGACGTCACTCACCAGCACGTCATAGGCGTTGAGCTCGCCGGGCGAGAGCACGTGGACGGTGCCCAGGTTGGCAAAGCTCTTCCAGGTGTTCTCATCGGAGCGCTCGGCCACCACCAGGACGCGACCCTCGATACCGAGGGCTGCCAGAGCGGCGACCGCGTCCTTGGTGCAGGGCGCATCGAAGGCCCAGCCATCGATCACGACAACCTTGCCCTCTGACGCCCGGTCGCTCAGCGCCGAACGCAGGGCGAGGCGAACCATCTTCTTGGGCGTCTTCTGGGCGTAACTACGGGGCTTGGGGCCCAGCGCCACACCGCCACCCCGCCACTGCGGCGAACGGATCGAACCCTGACGGGCACGGCCGGTGCCCTTCTGGGCCCACGGCTTGGCACCGCCACCCCGGACCTCGGCCCGGGTCAGCGTGCTCTGGGTGCCCGACCGGCGGGCAGCCAACTGAGCGGTCACGACCTGGTGCATCACGGCAACATTCGGCTCGATGCCGAACGTGGCATCGTCGAGATCAACGGAGCCTGCCGCAGCGCCGGTCTGGCTCAGAACGTCCATCTTCGCCATCACCGGCCTCCCTTCACAGCATCACGGATGAGGACGGTGGCGCCACGGGCACCGGGCACCGAACCACGGACCAGCAACAGCTCACGCTCGGCATCGGCCTGCACGATCTGGAGGTTCAACATGGTGGTCTTCTGGTTGCCCATGCGGCCCGGCATCTTCTTGCCTCGAAAGACCCGGGACGGGGTCGCGCACTGGCCGATGGCTCCCGGCTTGCGGTGCACCTTGTGCGCACCGTGAGAGGCCCGCTGGCCCTTGAATCCGTGGCGCTTCATGGCGCCGGCGAAACCCTTGCCCTTGCTGACCGATGTCACGTCAACGTGACCCTGATCGGCGAGCGACTCGACGGTGATCTCCTGGCCGACCTCGTAGCCGGCCACGTCGTCGAGCCGGAGCTCCACTAGACGCTCGCCGGCTTCGACCCCCCCGGCGGCGAAGTGGCCGGCCTCGGGGCGGGTGAGCTTCTCGGCGTCACGATGGCCAACCGTGACCTGGAGTGCTGAATAACCGTCGCGCTCGGTGGTCTTGACCTGTACGACTCGATTGGGACGGACACGAAGCACGGTGACGGGCTGGACACGATTGTCCTCGTCCCACACCTGTGTCATGCCGACCTTTTCGCCGACGATTGCCTTGTTGGCCATGATGGCTCCTGCGACTGGTGCCGGTGATCTGCCGGCATTGGTGGCCCTGACGGACCGTTCACGCGAACGCTCCGCACGGGCACAAGCCCGGCGGAGCGGCGATTCTGTTTTGCCGTGCGGTTCGCCGGTTCCGGTCTCCCGAAACCGCCGCCTACCCGGACGTCGATTCACACAGCAGGCCGACCACGGACGGTCTGCCTGAAGTGCAGAGGACAACGATACGGCGGTCCGGGTTGGGCCACAACCGGCTGGCCATCAGGTCGTTGTGCCACGCGCCACGGCCAACCGGAACACTCCCACCGACCAGGGGTCCCCGGCCGCCTCCGAGCCGGCCGATAGCGTCGCCAGCGGTGCGAGATCCCTCCAGTTCCAACGATCGCGGGGCCCTGGCCTGGCTCGGCACATGACCGGTAACCCCGACCCCCGGCCCTCACCCGGCGGCGAGGGGCGATCTCTCCCGTCGTGGGCGCGACGGGCGATCCTGAGCCTGTTGGGCGGCATCGCCGCGCTCTATTACCTCCGAGGGCTCCTCGAGGCGCTCCGGCCGCTCATCTTGGTGGTGCTGGTGGCCTTCTTCCTGTCGTTCGCCCTCGAGCCCGCGGTCAACCGTCTCGAACGGGCCGGCCTCCGCCGAGGAATGGGCACGGCGATCACCATGGTGGTGCTGGTAGCCGGAATGGGCGGCTTCGGCGTCCAGGTGGGCAGTCTCCTGGCTGAGCAGGTGACCGACTTCAGCGAGGACGTCCCCATCTACCTGGCCGACGCCGACCAGTGGCTGACCGACTCGTTTGGCATCGACAATGCCCTGGCCGATCTGCGGGCCAACTACGACTCGGGTGCCCTGGCCGGGTGGCTGGGTGACGTGGCCGACGATCTGGCCCGCTTCGGAACCACCGTGGTCAACGTCCTGTTCCAGTTGTTCACCGTCGGTCTCTTCACCTTCTACCTGGTGGCCGAGGGACCCAAGCTGCGGCGGCTGGTCTGTTCGTTCCTCGCCGAGCGCCATCAGCGCCACGTGCTCGAGGTCTGGGACCTGGCCATCGAGAAGACCGGCGGCTACATCCTCTCCCGGAGCATCCTGGCGTTGGCATCGTCGCTCGTCCACTGGGCGGCCTTCGAGATCATCGGCCTACCGTCGGCACTCGCCCTGGCCCTGTGGGTGGGGATCATGTCCCAGTTCGTACCGGTCGTCGGGACGTTCATCGCCGGCGCCCTGCCACTGGTCATCGCCCTGCTCGGCGAGCCGGTCCACGGGCTCTGGGTGGTCATCGTGATCGCCGTGTACCAGCAGGTCGAGAACTACGTGTTGGGGCCACGGATCACTGCCCACACCATGCAACTGCACGTGGCGGTGGCCTTCGGCGCTGTGATCGCCGGGGCGGCCGTCCTCGGCGTGGTCGGGGCGCTGCTCGCCCTCCCAGCCGCCGCCACCATCCAGGCCGTGATCGCCGCAGAAGCCGAACGCCACGAGGTGTCAGAGGACCTCCAGGAGGCCAGCAGCCAACGGCGGGGCCACGGCGACCGAGGCGACGCCCCACCCGACGCTCCCGAACCCGAGCCCGAACCTGCCTGAAAACGGTGGAAGCGCCCCCTGAGGGACGCTTCCACTCTCGTTCTTCGGGTCACAGACCCGGGAGGCGCTACACCTGCTGGATCTTGATCTCGATGTCGACGCCGGCCGGAAGGTCCAGACGCTGCAGCGAGTCCACCGTCTTGGGCGAGGGATCCAAGATGTCGAGCAGACGCTTGTGGATACGCATCTCAAAGTGCTCCCGGGAATCCTTGTCCTTGAAAGGGCCACGGATGACCGTATAGCGGTGCTTCTCGGTCGGCAGCGGGATCGGACCGCGAAGGTCGGCCTGAGTCCGTCGAACCGTCTCAACGATCTTCTTCGTCGACTGGTCGATGACCTCGTGGTCGTAGGCCTTCAGCCGGATCCGGATCTTCTGCCCTGCAGGCATCTGTGTCGTCCTGCTACTTCAGGATCTTGGTGACGGCGCCGGCACCGACGGTGCGACCACCTTCACGGATGGCGAAGCGAAGGCCCTCGTCCATGGCGATCGGAGCGATGAGCTCGACGGTCATGGTCGTGTTGTCGCCGGGCATGCACATCTCGGTACCGGCGGGCAGCTCGACCATGCCGGTCACGTCAGTGGTCCGGAAGTAGAACTGCGGGCGGTAGTTGGAGAAGAACGGCTTGTGACGGCCACCCTCCTCCTTGGTCAGCACGTACACCTCGGCCTCGAACTGGGTGTGGGGAGTGATCGAACCGGGCTTGGCCAGAACCTGACCGCGCTGGACCTCCTCCTTGTCGATGCCACGCAGGAGGGCGCCGATGTTGTCGCCGGCCTCACCCTGATCAAGCAACTTACGGAACATCTCGACGCCGGTACAGGTCGTCGTCTGGGTGTCCTTGAGGCCGATGATCTCGATGTTGTCGCCCGTGTTGACGACGCCCTGCTCGACACGACCGGTCACCACGGTGCCGCGGCCGGTGATCGAGAACACGTCCTCGATCGGCATCAGGAAGGGCTTGTCGATGTCACGCTCGGGCTGGGGGATGTACTCGTCCACCTGGGCCATCAGGTCAACGACCTGGTCGGCGGCGTCGCTGTCGCCTTCGAGGGCCTTGAGGGCCGAGACCCGCACGATCGGGGTGTCGTCACCCGGGAAGTCGTACTCGCCGAGGAGCTCACGCACCTCCATCTCGACCAGCTCGAGGAGTTCCTCGTCGTCGACCATGTCGCACTTGTTCAGCGCCACGATGATCTTGGGCACGCCGACCTGGCGGGCCAGGAGCACGTGCTCACGGGTCTGGGGCATCGGGCCGTCAGCGGCCGACACCACGAGGATCGCACCGTCGACCTGGGCGGCGCCGGTGATCATGTTCTTGATGTAATCCGCGTGACCCGGCATGTCGACGTGGGCGTAGTGCCGGTTCTCGGTCTCATACTCGACGTGGCTCACGTTGATCGTGATGCCGCGCTCCCGCTCCTCGGGTGCCTTGTCGATGTCCGCGAACTCAGTGAAGTTGGTGGAGTTGGGATCACGATCCGACAGGACCTTGGTGATCGCGGCGGTCAGCGTGGTCTTGCCATGGTCAATGTGACCCATGGTGCCCACGTTTACGTGGGGCTTGTTTCGCTCGAATTGGGCCTTGGCCATTTCGCTTCTTCCTCGGTTCTCTTATTTCTCTGTGGACTGGACTTGCTGGTGGAGAGGGTTGGGCAGGTCACTCACCGTGGATTCGGCGGGTGATCTCCTCCTGTACGGACCCGGGCGTCTGCTGGTACGAGTCAAACTGCATCGTGTACGTCGCACGCCCCTGAGTGCGTGACCGCAGGTCGGTAGCGTATCCGAACATCTCCGACAGCGGCACCAGTGCACTGACCACCTGGTTGGCCCCACGGGCTTCCATCTGACCCACCCGCCCACGTCGGGAGTTCAGGTCGCCGACCACGTCACCCATGTAATCCTCGGGCGTCACAACCTCGACCGACATCACGGGCTCGAGCAGTACCGGCTTGGCCAAACGCATGGCCTCACGAAACCACGCCTGGGCGGCGATCTTGAACGCCATCTCAGAGGAGTCCACGTCGTGAGCCTTGCCATCGTTAAGGCTGACTTTGAGGCCCAGCACCTGGAAGCCGGCGAGCGGGCCGTTCGTGGTGGCCAACTTGACGCCGGCATCCACCGACGGGATGTACTCCTTGGGAATACGACCACCGGAGACGTTGTCCTCGAAGAGGTAGTCCTCTTCTTCGTTCTCGTAGGGCTCGAGGCTGGCCACGATCTCAGCAAACTGGCCGGAGCCACCGGTCTGCTTCTTGTGGGTGTAGCGGTAGTCGAGAACCGGCTTTGTGATCGTCTCGCGGTAGGCCACCTGAGGCTTGCCCACGTTGGCGTCCACCCGGAACTCACGGAGCATGCGGTCGACCAGCACCTCGAGGTGCAACTCGCCCATGCCGCCGATGATCGTCTGGCCCGTCTCCTCGTCGCTTCGGACGGTGAAGGTGGGATCCTCCTCCGACAGGGAGAAGAGCGCCTTGCTCATCTTGTCCTGGTCTGCCTTGGAGCGGGGCTCGACGGCCACGTGGATAACCGGCGCCGGGAACTCCAACTGCTCCAGGACAATGGGATGGTCCGGGGCACACAGCGTGTCGCCGGTACGGGTGTTCTTGAGGCCGATGCCGGCCACGATGTCGCCGGTCCGGACCTCGTCGCGATCCTCGCGGTCGTTGGCGTGCATTTCGAGCACGCGACCAATGCGCTCCTTGTTGCCGGTCCGGGTATTGAGCACCGCTGAACCCTTGTCGAGCACGCCGCTGTAGGCCCGGAAATAGATGAGCTTGCCGACGTGCGGGTCGGTCATGATCTTGAACGCCAGGGCAGAGAACGGAGCGTCGTCCGATGCTTCACGATCGAGGGTGTCGCCCGAGCGCGGGTGCACGCCTTCGACCGGCGGAAGATCGACCGGCGACGGCAGGAACTTGACGACGGCGTCCAGTAGCGGCTGCACGCCCTTGTTCTTGAAGGCCGACCCGGTGAGGATCGGCACGCAGTCGCCGGACAGGGTGCCGGAGCGGACCGCACTGCGAACGTCCTCGGAGGTGATCTCCTCCTCGCCGACGAACTTCTCGAGGATGTTCTCGTCGAACTCGGACAGTGCATCGATCAACTCGGCCCGGTACTGCTCGGCCAGTTCGGTCAGGTCCTCGGGTATGTCCACGACGTCCCAGGATGCGCCGAGGTCCTCACCCTGCCAGATGAGAGCGTTCATCTCGATGAGGTCGATAATGCCGGCGAAGTCGCCCTCGGCACCAATGGGCAGCTGGATGACCGCCGCGTTGCAGCCCAGGCGATCACGGATGGTGTCCAGAACGAAGTAGAAGTCAGCACCGGTGCGGTCCATCTTGTTGATGAAACACATGCGAGGGACGTTGTACTTGTCGGCCTGGCGCCACACCGTCTCAGTCTGGGGCTCCACGCCGGCGACGCCGTCGAACACGGCGACCGCTCCGTCGAGCACGCGTAGAGAACGTTCCACCTCGACGGTGAAGTCCACGTGGCCCGGCGTGTCGATGATGTTGATCCGGTGGTCGTCCCAGAAGCAGCTGGTGGCAGCCGAGGTGATGGTGATTCCCCGCTCCTGTTCCTGCTCCATCCAGTCCATGGTCGCGGCGCCGTCGTGGACCTCGCCGATCTTGTAGTTCACGCCGGTGTAGTACAGGATCCGCTCGGTCGTCGTGGTCTTGCCCGCGTCGATATGGGCCATGATCCCGATGTTGCGGGTTTTCTGGAGGGGGTGTCGCGTCGCCATCTCAGTGCTCGGTGTCTCGTCTGTCTCGGTGGACGTGTTCGGTCAGGTCCCGGGTCGGGGCCCGAAGTGGTTCACCGTCAGACGTCGGAGCGCCACGGCGGCGGCCAGTGAGTACGCATCTGGTGCGCGCCCCAGGCCGGTCTAGGTGGGGGGATGGTCGGGTAACCGCCTACCAGCGGTAGTGGGCGAACGCCTTGTTGGCGTCGGCCATCTTGTGTAGGTCTTCGCGACGCTTCACCGACGAGCCGAGGCCGTTGGAGGCATCCATGATTTCGTTGGCCAGTCGCTCGGCCATCGTCCGCTCGCGGCGATCCCGTGAGTAGTTCACCAGCCAGCGAACGGCAAGCGTGTTAGCCCGACGGGGACGCACCTCGACCGGAACCTGGTAGGTGGCGCCACCGACCCGGCGGCTACGCACCTCGAGCTGGGGGCGGACGTTGTCGATGGCCCGCTTCAGCGTGCCGACCGGCTCCGAGCCGGTCTTGGACTCGACGGTGGACAGGGCGCTGTAGACGATGCGCTCGGCGGTGGAGCGCTTGCCGCGCTGCAGCACCTTGTTGACGAGCTGGGTGACAACGGTCGACCGGTAGACGGGGTCCGGGGTCAACTCACGACGAATGGCGGGGCCTTTACGCGGCACGGTCAGCCTTCCTTTTTGGCGCCGTAACGGCTACGGGCCTGACGGCGCTGGCTAACACCCGAGGTGTCGAGAGTCCCACGGACCACCTTGTAGCGGACACCGGGGAGATCCTTCACACGTCCACCACGCACCAGCACGATGGAGTGCTCCTGGAGGTTGTGGCCCTCACCGGGGATGTAAGCCGTGATTTCGCTCCCACTGGTGAGACGAACACGAGCCACCTTGCGGAGGGCGGAGTTCGGCTTCTTCGGCGTCGTGGTGTACACGCGGGTGCACACGCCGCGTCGCTGGGGCGCGCCCTTCAGCGCCGGTGTGGCTTCCTTACGGCGCTTGGACTGGCGGCCCTTGCGGACCAGCTGCTGGATGGTGGGCACTTGTGCTCCTCGTGTCGGCCCGAAAGGGGCCACTTCTGATGGAAATCTCTTACTCGAACTAAAACTCAGATTGTCTCTGGGGTGCATCGCACACCCAGAACCGGGTCGCGGCACCGGCCAACGGACGAGTCTACGGGTGGTCCCTACCGGGTCCAAACGTCGACCACCGGCCAGACCGACGACACAGGCCGACCCGCCTCCCGGCAGGGTCGGTCCGGCGGCCGGTCAGTCGGCTACAGGAGTGGCCTCCCCGCTGGAATCCGCACCGGCCGGTGCATCCATGGCGCCAGCCAGGTCGATCACGTCGGCCTCGTAGGCACCAGCGAAGGCATCCTCCCCAGGGCCGGCTTGTCCGGCCAACCACTCGGCGAGATCCTGCTCCTCGTCGGCTGACGAGTAGAAGTCCATGGGCTTGTAGTCCGGCGCGTGGGTAGCTACCCGTCGGTACTCCTCCATGCCGGTACCCGCAGGCACCAGCTTGCCGATGATGATGTTCTCCTTGAGGCCGATGAGCTTGTCGCTCCGGCACTCGATTGCCGCCTCGGTGAGCACCCGGGTGGTCTCCTGGAAGGAGGCCGCCGAGAGCCACGACTCGGTGGCGAGCGAGGCCTTGGTGATGCCCATGAGCTCCGGGCGCCCCTCGGCGGGACGGCGGCTCTCGGCCACCAAGAGGCGGTTCGTCTCGGCAAACAACCGCTGGTCGACCTGCTCGCCGGGCAAGAAGTCCGACTCACCAGGATCGTTGATCTTCACCCGACGGGTCATCTGCCGCACGATGAGCTCGATGTGCTTGTCGTGGATCGACACGCCCTGGTCGCGGTACACCCGCTGGACCTCTTCCACGAGGTACTGCTGGGTCTCCCGGACACCCTTGATCTCGAGAAGTTCCTTGGGATCCCGGGGGCCCTCGACAATGGCGTCACCGGCCCGCACCTCGGCGCCGTCGGCGACCTCGAGACGAGCCAGGCCCTGGATCAGATGGACGTCCTCGGTGCCGTCATCGGCGACCACGGTGATCTCACGACCACGACCCTCGTCCTCGGCAATACGGACAACACCGGAGATACGGGCCAGGGTGGCCTTGCCCTTGGGCTCGCGAGCCTCGAAGAGCTCGACGACCCGGGGAAGACCGCCAGCGAGGTCCTTGCCGGCCACACCACCGGTGTGGAAGGTGCGCATGGTCAGCTGGGTACCGGGCTCGCCGATCGACTGGGCGGCGATCACGCCAACCGCCTCACCGACCTCGATGGCCTTGTTGGTAGCCAGCGACATGCCGTAGCTGGCCGCCGAGACGCCGGTAGGCGACTCATCGGTGAGCGGCGACAGCACCCGCACCCGGTCAATGGTGGTGTCATCGCGCATGGCGATCATCTCCGGCTCGCCCACGATCATCCCGGCGGCGAAAACGGTGCCGTCGCCCAGGGTCACGTCGTCAGCCAGGGTCCGGCTGAACAGCCGGGTCTCGAGGTGGCTCCGTCGGTTGGACTCATCGGGGCGGACCTCGTCGATCCAGATACCACGCACACCCATCTCGGATGCGAACGGGTCGACGTCGTTGATGATGAGTTCCTGGGACACGTCGACCAGTCGACGGGTCAGGTAACCGGAGTCGGCGGTCCGCAGGGCGGTATCGACGAGACCCTTGCGAGCACCCGGTGTGGCGATGAAGTACTCCAACATCGCCAGTCCCTCACGGAAGTTGGACTTGATGGGGCGGGGAATCATGTCACCACGGGGGTTGGCCACTAGGCCGCGCATGCCGGCGATCTGGCGGACCTGCATCATGTTCCCCCTAGCACCCGACTTGACCATCATGTCAATCGAGTTGGCCTCGTCGGCCTCCAGGGCGTCAACCATCTTGTCGGTCACCTCGGCGGTCGCCGAGTTCCAGATCTCGACCTCCATCTGCCGACGCTCGCCGTCGGTGATGATGCCCTTCCGGAACTGGGCCTCGACCTTCTCGGCACGCTTCTCGTGCGCGTCGAGGATGGCCGCCTTCTCTGGCGGAGTCTTGACGTCGTCGATGGACACCGTCAGACCTGAGCGGGTGGCGAAGTCAAAGCAAGCGTCCTTCATGGCGTCGAGGGACTCGGCCACCACCTTCTTCGGGTAGCCACGGGCCAGGTCGTCCACGATCGTGCCCAGCTCGGACTTACCGACCTGCTGGTTAACGAACATGATCATGTTGGCTCGATGGCCACCGACCTCGAGGGGCTCGATCTCGTGGCCCGGGAGGGCGGCGTTGAAGAACACGCGGCCCGGCGTAGTGGTGTGCCACGTGGCGGCCACGCCGTTTGCCGGCGTCTCGATGAGCTCCGGGTACTCCGGCGAGCGGTACTGGATGCGAGCGTGCAGGTGCACGGCCCCGGTCTCCCAAGCCCATTGGAGGTCGTTGATGTCCCGGAAGACCTTGCCCTCACCGGTCAGGCCCTCGCCCTCGGCGGTCAGGTAGTAGGCACCGATGACCATGTCCTGGGTCGGGGTGACCAGCGGGCGACCGTGGGCCGGGCTGAGCACGTTGTTGGCCGACAGCATCAACACTCGGGCCTCAGCCTGAGCCTCGGACGACAGCGGCAGGTGGACGGCCATCTGGTCACCGTCGAAGTCGGCGTTGAACGCCGCGCAGACCAACGGGTGGATACGGATGGCCTTGCCCTCGACCAAGACCGGCTCGAAGGCCTGGATGCCTAGACGGTGCAGGGTGGGGGCACGGTTCAGCAGCACCGGGTGCTCACGGATGACGTCCTCAAGGACAGTCCACACCTGAGGCTTGCGCCGTTCGACCATACGCTTGGCCGACTTGATGTTCTGGGCCAGCTCCTCGTCGACCAGCTTCTTCATGACGAACGGCTTGAACAGCTCAAGCGCCATGACCTTGGGCAAGCCGCACTGGTGGAACTTGAGGGTCGGGCCGGCCACGATGACCGAACGGCCCGAGTAGTCGACGCGCTTGCCGAGGAGGTTCTGACGGAACCGACCCTGCTTGCCCTTGAGCATGTCCGAGAGGGACTTCAGCGGGCGGTTACCCGGACCGGTCACCGGACGACCGCGACGGCCGTTATCGAACAGTGCGTCGACGGCCTCCTGGAGCATCCGCTTCTCGTTGTTGACGATAATCCCCGGGGCGCCCAGGTCGAGCAGCCGCTTGAGGCGGTTGTTCCGGTTGATCACCCGGCGATATAGGTCGTTGAGGTCCGAGGTGGCGAAGCGGCCACCGTCGAGCTGGACCATGGGACGAAGCTCGGGCGGGATGACCGGCACGGCGTCGAGGATCATGGCGCGCGGCTCGTTGACCCGGCGGCCGTGCTCGTCACGACGGTTGAAGGCAGCCACGATCTTGAGGCGCTTGATGGCCTTCTGCTTGCGCTGAGCCGACAGGGGCTTCTGGCCCTCCGGCGGATCGATCAGCACACGAAGCTTGACCTCTTCGTCGTCGAAATCGATCCGTTCGATGAGCTGGGCCAGGGCATCGGCGCCCATGCCACCCTCGAAGTACTCACCCCAGCGATCCTCGAGTTCACGCCACAGCATGTCCTCCTCGATGATCTGGCGGGAGAACAGGCTGGTGAACTCGTCCCATGCGCGGTTCAGAACGTCGAGTTCCTGCTCGTACTGGTCGCGAATGAACTGGAGGTCCTTGTCGGCGGCCTTAGCGCGGGCCTTGAGGTCCGACTCCTTGGAGCCCTCGGCCTCCATCTCGGCCAGCTCGGACTCGAGGTCCTCCTGGCGACGGTTGAGCTCGCGGTCGCGCTCCTCCTCGATGGCGAGGCGCTCCTCGGCCAACTCGGACTCCAACTCCGGAAGATCCTCGTGACGCTTGTCCTCGTCCACCCACACGACCAGGTTGGCCGCGAAGTAGATGACCTTCTCCAACTGCTTGGCCTTGAGCTCCTCACGGGGCTCGGTTCCCATGAGCAGGTAGGCCAACCAGGAACGGGTGCCCCGTAGGTACCAGATGTGGACGGCTGGTGCGGCCAGCTCGATGTGCCCCATGCGGTCGCGCCGCACCTTGGACCGGGTCACCTCGACGCCGCAACGCTCGCAGATGATGCCCTTGAACCGGACCCGCTTGTACTTGCCGCAATAGCACTCCCAGTCCTTCGTCGGACCGAAGATCTTCTCGCAGAAGAGCCCGTCCTTCTCCGGCTTGAGGGTGCGGTAATTGATGGTCTCCGGCTTCTTGACTTCGCCGTTGGACCACATGCGGATTCCGTCCGCAGTGGCCAGGCCGATTCGGAGCTGATCGAATTCGTTTACGTCAAGCACTGTGTCTTCCTGCGTCTCGTTGCGGTGCGTGGCTGGTGTCTGGCTGGTGTCGGTCGCTCAGGGGCGGGTCAGCGGGCGAGAAGGCCGGCGGCGCGCCGCTCATCCTCCTCGTCGGACCCCCGCTCCGGGCGGGACAGGTCGATGCCGAGTTCCTCGGCGGCGCGGTAGACGTCCTCGTCGAAGTCCCGCATCTCGATCTCGCGGCCGTCCTCGGCGAGGACCTCCACGTTGAGGCACAGGGACTGCATCTCCTTGATGAGCACCTTGAAGCTCTCAGGGATGCCCGGCTCGGGAATGTTGTCTCCCTTGACGATGGCCTCGTAGACCTTGACCCGGCCCAACACGTCATCGGACTTGATGGTCAGGAGCTCCTGGAGGCAGTAGGCGGCGCCGTACGCCTCGAGTGCCCACACCTCCATCTCGCCGAATCGCTGGCCGCCGAACTGGGCCTTACCGCCGAGAGGCTGCTGCGTGATCATCGAGTACGGGCCGGTCGACCGGGCGTGGATCTTGTCGTCCACAAGGTGGGCCAGCTTCAGGATGTAGACGTAGCCGACCATGATCTCGCTGTCGTACGCCTCGCCGGTCCGACCGTTGTAGAGAGTCGTCTTGCCATCCAGCTGGACCATCCGGTCCCCGTCGACCGATTCGGGTCGCAGATTGCCGAGGATCTTCTGGATGGTCGGGTGCTTACCAGCAAGATCCTCTTCGTCCCATTTGGCGCCATCGAAGACAGGTGTGGCCACGTGGACCGAGGGCTCGGTGGACGGACGGGTCTTCTTCTCGATACCCCGCACCGGTTCTGACCCCACGGCTTCGCCGTCGATCTCCCAACCCCACCGGGCGCAGTAGCCAAGATGGGCTTCCAGCACCTGGCCAACGTTCATCCGTGACGGTACGCCAAGTGGGTTCAGGATGATGTCCACCGGTGTGCCATCGGCCTGGTACGGCATGTCCTCGATGGGGAGGATCTTGGAGATCACACCCTTGTTGCCGTGGCGGCCGGCCAGCTTGTCTCCCACGCTGATCTTGCGCTTCTGGGCCACGTAGACCCGGACCAACTGGTTGATGCCGGGGGGCAGCTCGTCGCCGTCGTCGCGGCTCTGCACCCGGACGTCGATGACCTTGCCGGTCTCACCGTGCGGGACCTTCAGCGATGTGTCGCGTACCTCGCGGGACTTCTCCCCGAAGATGGCCCGCAGGAGACGCTCCTCCGGGGTGAGCTCGGTCTCCCCCTTCGGGGTGACCTTGCCGACCAGCACATCGCCAGGCGACACCTCGGCGCCCACGCGCACGATGCCCAGCTCGTCGAGGTCGGCGAGGATCTCGTCGGACAGGTTCGGGATGTCGCCGGTGATCTCTTCGGCGCCCAACTTGGTATCGCGGGCGTCGATCGTGTGCTCGTGGATGTGGATCGACGTGAGAACGTCGTCCTTGACTAGGCGCTCCGAAAGGATGATGGCGTCCTCGAAGTTGTAGCCCTCCCATGACATGAAGGCCACCAGCAAGTTCTTGCCCAGCGCGAGCTCGCCACCATCGGTGGACGAACCATCGGCCAGTAACTGACCAGCCTTGACCTTCTGGCCCGGCGTGACCCGGATCTTCTGGTTCACGCAGGTGTCCTGATTGGAACGGACGTACTTGAGCAACTGGTGGGTGACCGTGCCGGTCTTGGCGTAATTCATGGTCACCGACACGCCGTCGATGGCCATCACTGTGCCGGCCTCATCGGCCAGCAGCATGTCGGCAGCATCGTGGGCCGCGCTGGCCTCAATGCCGGTGCCGATGTACGGAGCCTCGGCCCGGACCAGCGGAACCGCCTGACGCTGCATGTTGGCGCCCATGAGGGCCCGGTTGGCGTCGTCGTGCTCGAGGAACGGAATCAGAGCCGTGGCCACCGACACGATCTGCTTGGGCGAGACGTCCATTAGCTGGACCTCGGTACCCGGCACGTAGGAGATCTCGGTAGTGGCACCGAAGAAGACATCCTGTTCGAGCTGCAGCTTGAGGTCGTTCAGCGAGGCAGCCTGCGGCGACCGGCGCACCAGCACGCGGTCGTTGCGGAAGGTGCCATCGTCGTTAAGCGGCGCGTTGGCCTGAGCGACGACGTACTCCTCCTCGTCATCGGCCGCCATGTAGACGATCTCGTCGGTGACGCGACCGTCGACCACCTTGCGGTACGGCGACTCAATGAAGCCGAACGGGTTCACCCGGCCGTAGGTGGCCAGACCACCGATCAGGCCGATGTTGGGACCCTCGGGGGTCTCGATCGGACACATCCGCCCGTAGTGCGAGAAGTGGACGTCACGAACCTCGAAGCCGGCCCGCTCACGGGACAGGCCGCCGGGGCCGAGTGCCGAGAGGCGACGACGGTGGGTCAGACCCGACAACGGGTTGACCTGGTCCATGAACTGCGACAACTGACTGGTGCCGAAAAACTCCTTGATTGCGGCAACCACCGGTCGGATGTTGACCAGGTTCTGCGGGGCGATGGCCTCCACGTCCATGGTCGTCATGCGCTCGCGCACGACCCGCTCCATACGAGAGAGGCCGATACGGAGTTGGTTCTGGATCAACTCGCCCACCGAACGGATGCGACGGTTGGCAAAGTGGTCCTGATCGTCGAGGCGGTAGCCGGGCTCACCCTTGGCCAGGTGGAGCAGGTAGGTACAGGTGGCCAAGACCTCGGACCGGGTCAGGACCGGCGAGTCGGGGTCGGGGCGCTCGAGTTCGAGGCCGAAGATCTCCTCGATCTTCTCGATCTCGGGGCCGAGCTTCCGGTTCAGCTTGTAACGACCGACCCGGGACAGGTCGTAGCGACGCGACTCGAAGAAGGCGTTGCGAAGGTAGGCACGGGCGGCCTCGACGGACGGTGGCTCACCGGGACGGACCCGCTTGTAGATCTCGAGCAGCGCCTCTTCCTGTGGCGACTTGCGCTCACCGGCCTCGACGGCATCCTGCCACCCTTCGGGGAGTTGGTCCTTCTCCCACTGGCCCTCGAGGTAGTCGAAGTACCGGACGAAGCGGTCCAGGAATCCCGGCTCATTCTCCTCGTCGTAACCGAGGGCACGAAGCAGGGTGAACATCGAGATGCGGCGCTTACGGGCTACCCGGGTTCCGGCGGTGACGTGCTTGCCGGGCTTGTGCTCGACGTCGAACTCGATCCACTCGCCCCGGTAGGGGTGGATGGTGCCGGTGACCAACTGATGCTTGGACATGTTTCGCAGCCGGTACCGGTCACCGGGCTGGAAAATGACGCCAGGGGAACGCACGAGCTGGGACACCACGACACGCTCGGTGCCGTTAATGACGAAGGTGCCCTTTTCGGTCATACGGGGGAAGTCCCCCATGAAGACCGTCTGCTCCTTGATCTCACCGGTGTTTTCGTTCTTGAAAGCGGCGCGCACGAAGATGGGCGCGGAGAAGGTCATGTCCCTCTCCTTGCATTCCTCGATCGTGAACTTCGGCGGCGGGCACAGGTCCTCATCCGTCGGGTCGAACTCGAGTTCCAACGAGAGCGTCTCGCTGAAGTCGGTGATGGGGCTGAGGTCCCGGAACGTGTCAGCAACGCCTTCTGCGCTGAACCACTCGAACGACTTCCGCTGGATGTCGATGAGATGGGGCAGCGGGAGGACTTCCTCCAGATTGCCAAACGAGTAACGGTCCCGGACGAGGGGGCGAGCAGAGGACACCTAGAACTCCTGGCCAGGGTAAACGGACGTGGTGGTCACCGTGGACACGTCGACGAACGCCAAGAAAACAGCACGAATGGCGGGCGCGACCACGGCAACTGTGGATCCTAACGGTCGCGCGCAGGCAGGCACAACCCCTGCGGGGCAGCACCATCAAGCCCCATAGGGCTGATCTGACGCGAACGGTACGGGTTCAGCGCGCGCCGGTCAAGGACCGTCCCCGATCGAGAAGTGAACGGAACCGACGGGTAACCCGAAGCGACAGGCAACTCATGGAAAACGACGGAACCCCGGGCCTCGTCCGAAGACGGGGACCCGGGGTCCGTACGAACGCCCCGACGATGGGGCGCTCAACGAGTTGCTACTTAAGCTCGATGCTGGCCCCGGCGGCCTCGAGGGCCTCCTTGGCCTTCTCGGCGTCTTCCTTGGTAGCGCCTTCCAGCACATTCCCCGGAGCGCCATCGACCAGGTCCTTGGCGTCCTTCAGACCGAGGTTGGTCAACGAACGCACCTCCTTGATGACCTGGATCTTCTTGTCGCCAGCGCCAGTCAGGACGACGTCGAAGGAGTCCTTCTCCTCCTCCTCGCCACCAGCGTCGCCGCCGGCCGGGGCCGCAGCAGCCACAGCCACCGGGGCCGCAGCGGTCACGCCGAACTTCTCTTCGAAGTCCGACAGCAGCTCACTAAGTTCCAGCACGGTCATCCCGGCGATCGCGTCCAGGATCTCTTCCTTCGTCGCCATGATCACTCCTCTTCTTCGTTGTCGTCTTGGCTGACAGGTGCACCGACGGTGTCGGTGCCTTCGTCCGCTGCCTTCTCCTCCGTGGAGGATTCAGTAGCATCGGTTTCCTCGGCGGCGGGTGCCGCATCGGTCTCGTCCGCAGTGGGAGCGCCCGGGGCACCCCCCTGCTCGATAAGGGCCTGTAGTGCGTAGGCCATGTTCTGCGGCAGTGCCTTGAGCAGGGCGGCGAACTGCTGCATCGGGGCAGCCATGGCGCCGGCCAGCTGAGCCAGCAGCACTTCACGCGGGGCGATCTCGGCCAGTGCTGAGATCTCCTCGGCGGTCAGCCGCTTCTCGTCCAGCAGGCCACCCTTGATGATCAGAGCCTCGTTCGCCTTGGCAAACTCCTTGAGTGCCTTGGCCACACCTACCGGATCGCCGGCGGAACCGTCGGCCTGCTCGCCCACGAAGGCGATAGCCGTCGGGCCGGTCAGCAGATCGTCGATCTCGAGGCCCAGCTCCTCGACGGCGAAGCGCACCAGGGTGTTCTTGTACACCTTGTACTCGCCGCCGGACTCGCGCAGGGCCCTACGCAGTTCGGCCATGGCCGGGACATCAAGGCCCCGGTACTCGGTCAGGACCGCGGCATCGCTGGCCGAGAACTTCTCTCGGACCTCGTCAACCACCGCGACCTTCTCGGATCGGGCTTCTCCCACGCTCACACCTCCTCGTCTGTTCTGTTCGGTCGGGCCGGCGCTGCCGTACCCACCCGGTTTGCGGTTGTCCTGTCATGCCGACCAGGTGGTCGGCCGCACACCGCAGACCGGGACCCGGGCAAACCCGGGTCCGATCAGGAGGTCTCCCCTGCTCGGGCGGTCGATCGGTGCGCCGGACGGATCCGGTGGGCACCGGGACTCGTTCTGCGCCGTGGCGCAACCCGGAGGTCTTCGGTGAGCGTGTCGATTGTGTCGGTCAGGGTACCGGCGACGGCCGGTGCCCCCACCGGGGATTGGTCCCGTTACCCGGCGATCCAGGTTGCCGGGAAAACCGGATCAGTCAGTGAGGCGGCCCGGATCAATGCGGATACCAGGGCCCATCGTCGACGAGATCGACACCTTCTTGAAGTACCGACCCTTAGCCGACGATGGCTTTAGGCGCTCGATCTCGTCGAGGGCCGCCGACAGATTGGCGCCCAGTGCAGCGGCGTCGAAGCTGACCTTGCCGATCGGCAGGTGGACGTTGCCGTACCGGTCGGTGCGGAACTCCACCTTGCCGCCCTTGAACTCCCCGACCGCCTTGGCCACATCATCGGTGACCGTGCCGGACTTCGGGTTAGGCATGAGCCCGCGCGGGCCGAGGGCCCGACCGAGCTTTCCGACGGTGGGCATCATGTCCGGGGTGGCGATGGCCACGTCGAAGTCGAGCATGCCGCCCTCGACCTCGGCGGCCAGATCGTCACCACCCACGTGGTCGGCGCCCGCCTCACGGGCTGCGTTGGCGGCTTCACCCTGCGCGAACACGGCGACGCGGACGTCCTTGCCGGTTCCCGACGGGAGGGCGACGGTGCCACGCACCATCTCCTCGGCCTTGCGGGGGTCGACGCTAAGGCGGACCAGCAGGTCGATCCCCTCGTCGAACTTCGCCCCGGCCAATGACGAGGCCAGGTCAAGAGCCTCGGTCGCCGAATACATCTGATCGCGGTCGTATCGGGACGATGCGTCCGTGTACCGCTTGCCTTGCTTACCCATGTCGCCTTCTTCCTGTTCCAGCTCCCTCGGGCGGGTCGATGTCTCCGGTGGGGCGAGGTCCTCCCCCATCCCGGAACCGCTGTTGCGGTGACCCTCGGTCTCAGTTTTCAGATTCCCGGTCGAACCGGGAGCCGCCAGCTCAGCTGACGGCGATACCCATACTGCGGGCGGTGCCGGCGACCTGGAGCTTGGCGCCTTCGATGTCGATGGCGTTCAGGTCGGGCAGCTTAGATTCGGCGATCTCGGTCACCTGGGCCCAGGTGATCGAACCGGCCTCTTCCCGCCCCGGATTCTGTGATGCCTTGTCGAGGCCGGCGGCCTGACGGATCAGGAACGAGGTGGGCGGCGTCTTGGTGACAAAGGTGAACGACCGGTCCTCGTAGATGGTGATCTCGACGGGAACGATCTGGCCGCGCTTGTCCTCGGTCTTGGCGTTGTACTCCTTGCAGAAGTCCATGATCGCCACACCGTGGGGGCCGAGCGCGGTACCCACCGGCGGGGCCGGCGATGCCTGACCGGCCGGAATCTGGATCTTGACGACCGCTATCATCTTCTTCTTCGCCATGTCTCGGATTCTCTGTTCGTGATCGGGGTTTCGTGGTGGGATTTCTCGCCGGAACGGAAGGCTGAACGCCTCCAGTCCTGGTCATCGGCCGTCGGGGCCGATCGGGGGAACGGTCAAGTCTGGTGCCGGAGCGGTCGATCGGCAACCTGCACCCCGATGGGGGTCACGCTGTCGCCGGTCGTCCGGTACGGACGTCGGATCAGAGCTGGGCCACCTGGGCGAACTCCAGCTCGACCGGGGTCTCCCGGCCGAAGATGTTGACCAGCACCTTGACCTTGAGCTGGTCCTCGTTGATCTCCTGGATGGCGCCGGAGAAGTCAGCAAACGGCCCCTCCTTGACGCGGACGGTGTCGCCCACGCCGAAGCCGAACCGGGCCTTGGAGCGCTTGGGCACCACAGACTCGGACTCGTCGGCCACCGGCAGGAAGGTCTCGACCTCCTTGCGGCTCAGGCGTGACGGCTTACCGCCGGCGCCCACAAAGTTCACGATGCCCGGCGTGTCGCGGATGGCCGCCCATGCTTCGTCATCGAGATAGCAGCGCACCAGCAGGTAGCCGGGGAACACCTTCTTAGAGACGGTGACCTTCTTACCGTTGCGGAACTCGTCGACATCCTCCATCGGAATCTCAACTTCGAGGATGCGATCCTCCAAATGCATCGAAGCGGTCCGGGCCTGGAGGTTCTGGCGGACCTTCTTCTCGTAGCCCGACTGTGTGTGAACGACGTACCAGTTGCCGCGCCGGTCATAGGCGCTCTCCACGACGGGCGTCGGCTCCTCATCGGAATCCCTATCGAGGAGCTCGTCCTCGTCGATGACCGGCTCATCCGGGACGACTACTTCCTCGGCTGATTCCTCAACCAGTGCCTCGGATGCGGCCTCTTCGTCCAACTGGTCGGCCGCCTGGGCCGCCTCGGATGCGGCCTCCGGGCCGGCGTCAGTCGGATCCAGGACCAGAGTCCCAGTGGGTAGTAGGTCGACGGCTTCTGCAGGGGCGTCGGCGCCGGCTGCGTCAGAGGCTGGGACGTCCGGATCAATATTCACGATGGGGTCTCCGCTGGTGGGCATCAGACGTCGAACAGTTCGAGAACAGACTGGGAGAACACCCAGTCGAGGCCGGCCACGATGGCCGTGATGGCCACGATGGTGATGATCACCACTGTGGTGTAGTTGCCGGTCTCAGCACGGGACGGCCAGGCGACCTTTCGCAGCTCGGCCCGCACCTCGCGGGCGAACTGGCGAAAGCCGGCACGTTCCTCGGCCGGGCGGTTCTGCTGCTGACGTCGTTGGCGAATCGGCTCGCCGTCGGCGTCGACCTCGCCCTGACGCTGCATCATGCGCTTCTGTTCGCGGTTCATCGACATGGGGGATGTCCTCGTGAAATTCTGGTGGCTGTGTCCGGGAGCGGTCCGCGTCGGACCGGTCTTGCAGGGCAGGAGGGACTCGAACCCCCAACCGCCGGTTTTGGAGACCGGTGCTCTACCAATTGAGCCACTGCCCTGTGTCCCGACCTCCGACCCGAGGTCGGAATCGGGGGGCGGTACGCCCGGAGGTTACCAGCGGGGTTCCGACCTCCCGCAGGGGGGATCTGGCCTCCCATAGGGCTATCAGACGTCCCGTAGGAAGAACCTCGGGGGGTCTGCCGACAGGAAAACGCTCTCAGCGCGTCTCCTTGTGGTCCACGTGGTCGGGACACAGGGCAGTGGCTCAATTGGTAGAG
>JAAZZG010000011.1 GCA_014237715.1 Acidimicrobiales bacterium | reverse complement strand
AGTCACGCCAACGCATCGGTGGTCGTGTCTGGTCGGACACCGTGGGCGGTGCCCCAGTGGACCTAGGCGGCTCATGGCTACACGGCTTGCGAGACAACCCGCTGACCGATCTAGCGGCCTCGCTGGGCATCGACCTGGTCCACACCGACTACGAAGACGCAGTGCTGTTCGATGCCGACGGCAAGTTGGTGAACTGGTCCGACCTGAACCACCTGTACGACCTGGTTGAAGACATGCTGTCATCTAGTCGGTCCACGAAATCGATGGAGACAGCCGTGGACGAGGTACGCCGTCAGGTTGAGGGCGAAGACCGAAGGTATCTGGAGTACGTGCTGGCCTCAGAGATCGACCACTGGTTCGCGGCGGGACCCGAGGACCTCGCCTTCTCCGGAGTTCACGAAGGTGGGTGGTCACGAGGCGGTGACGCCGTTCCCGCTACCTCCTACCGGCCGATCATTGAGCACCTGGCGACCGGCCTCGACATCCGCCTAGGCCATCCGGTTTCTGAAGTCATTCGGACCGAGAACGGAATCCGGGTTGCCACGGAGGAGACCGAGTTCCACGGAGGGGCCGTCGTCATAACGGTCCCACTGGGAGTTCTCCAAGCCGGGTCCATCCGGTTTGACCCCGCCCTCCCAACGGTTAAGTCGACAGCCATCCAAACCCTCGGTATGGGAACCATGGACAAGGTGGTGCTCCACTTCGAGGAGCCGTTCTGGAATCCCGACGTAGACCTGATCGCCTACGCCTCATCCGAACCTGGTCGGTTCATCGAGTGGTACAACGCAATTCCGTGGACCGGCCACCCGATCCTGGTCGGGTTCAACGCCGGCCGACCGGCAGCAGAGGTTGAATCCTGGAGTGACGAACGGATCTTGACCGCCTCCCTGGACGTTCTAGGCCGCCTCCGCTGGTGAACAAGCATGCTGCGCGTGGTAGCCACGGTCTAAGAGGAAGGCGAGCCAATGGACTACGAACACCTCCGATGTGAGCGGGACGGTGGGTTCGTCACCATCACGCTGGACCGTCCGGAGCGACGGAATTGTCTGTCGACGGGCGTCCTGACCGAACTGCACCACGTCTTCAGCGTGACTGGTGAGATGTCCGATGTCTCGGGAATCGTGCTGGCCTCCACCGGATCCGTCTTTTCCGCAGGCCACGACCTGGCCGAGATGGTCGAGATGACAGAGGAGGAGCTACGCCAACTGTTCGACGTATGCACCGTGGCGATGAGGTCGATGGCTGAGGTCCCGCAGGTAGTGGTCGCCCAGGTACAGGGCGTGGCCACCGCGGCTGGCGCCCAGTTGGCGGCCAGTGCTGATCTCATCGTGGCCAGCGAGGACGCCTCCTTCTCCACGCCGGGCGGCAAGGGCGGGTTGTTCTGCCACACGCCGATGGTGGCCGTGGCACGTCAGATCGGTCGCAAGCGGGCGGTCGAGTTGGCCCTGACGGGAGGCGAGATCCCAGCCGCCACGGCACTCGACTGGGGTCTGGTGAACCGGGTCGTGGCCCACGACGACCTCGAGTCGGCGACCCTCGAGTTCCTCCGCTATGCCACCAGGGGCAGCCGCTACGCGAAGGGGCTCGGTAAGCAGACCCTGTACGCCCAACTCGAGATGACCACCGACGATGCGTACGATTTGGCTGTCGACGTGATGTCTCGTGCCGCGGCCACCGGCGATGGAGCTGAATGGCCCCGGGCGTTCACTGAGAAGCGCAAGCCGGAGTGGACCCACACGGAGTGAGGACTGTTTACGGGTGATTCGCCTACACCCGGTTGTCTATGAGGTGAAGGCGCCGCCATTGAGGCCGATGGTCTGCCCGGTCACCCAGCCAGACTCGTCGGACGCCAGCCACAGGCAGGTCGCACCGACGTCGCCAGGTGACCCGAGGCGCCCGACGGGTATCGACTTCGTGAGCGCGGCAGCAGTCTCGGGCCGAACTGAGTCCATGACCCCAAGGGCCACCGAGTTAGCGGTGATGCCGTCGCGGCCGTGTTCGAGTGCCAAGCTCCGCATGAGGCTGAGCGAGCCGCCTTTGCCCACCGAGTAGGTCGCGAAACCGATGCCCACCCCGTGGGTTCCGGCGGCCGACGAGATGGTGATGATCCGACCGTGTCCCCTGTCGACCATGCCGGGCAGTACGGCGTGGCAGCAGTGCAGCACGCCATCCAGGTTGACCTCCATTGGTCCCCGCCAGTCGTCGGGGTCGGTGTCGGTGAACTTCTTTGGGAGCATGGCCTCGGCACCACCGTTGCCGGCGTTGTTGACCAGCACGTCAACCGGTCCGAGGCCGGCAACTGCGGCCAGCACGGCATCCCGGTCGGTGACGTCAAACGGCGCTGCAGTGGCCTGGCCACCGCTTTCGACGATGTCGGCGACGATCTTCTCGGCCCGTTCGGCCCGTAGGTCGTTGACCAGTACGCGGGCTCCTGCGGTAGCCAACGTCTGGGCGATCCCGGCGCCGATGTTCTGGCCTCCACCTGTCACGAGTGCAGTGCGCCCAGTTAGATCGAACACGATGTTTCCTCAGAGTTTCCCAACGATCTTCTTTCTCAACCGTCTTTGCTTTGGCGTGATACTTCCCGCTCCGCCAAGAGGCGTTGACCGAGGTGTTCGACCTGTCCGTCTTGGTTGGTCAACAGCGCGTCGTTGTAGTGGCGGCCACCGAGGTGGTGACTGGGACCGGTCGGGGCAAACCCCATGAGTACTGAGATCCGGTGCGGACCAGTAGAGGACGTGGGTGGCAGCGAGGCGTGCATCAGGTCTGAGTAGTGGAGGGTCACGTCACCGGGGCCGATTGGCAGACCGACGCCGTCCGGGGCCTCGGTTGCCTTGCCGTCAACGAACGGAAAGGATCCACGGTGTGACCCGGGTAGGAACCGGAGCTCTCCGGCTTCGGCAGAACCATCAGTGAGACAGATGGTCAAGACCGTCGAAGGGCAGCGGTTGGCGTGTCCACCCATACCGCAGTCCCGGTGCCACGGCAGATCCCCGAGACCATCGGTCATGCCTGGTCGCTTCCACAACACGGTCACCCTGTCGACTGATTCCGGATGGTCGTCCACGCTGGGGATCAACTCCTCGTCGGCGATCCCGATGATTTGCCGTACTCGCTGGTCGTCGATCAGAGCGTTCAGGCTGGGTCGGCTGGCTGCTCGTAGAACGCGGGTCAAGACTTCGGTTCCGTTCCCATCTCGACCCCACCAGGAGGCCATGTCACCGGGTCGAGCCTCGTTGGCAAGGATCTCCGCGTCGTCCAGCATGACGTCAACCTCGTCGGTGCTGAAGACACCAGAGACACACAGATAACCGGCCGTTCGAAGGAAATTCGCAGCGTCAGCAGTGGTGGCTTCGAGTTGGGCAAATGGAAAGGTCCGGGTCGGGTCCAGTGGTAAACCATCGATGTCGCGCAGGTCGGCGGCTTCGGGATCGAAGATCGGGAGACCATGGAACAGGGCACGGAGGCCCGGCTCCCAACCCATGAACCGGAGGGGATCGCCTAGTGGCACCGTGGCTCGGTCCGTGTAGAGCAGGCCTGGAGCAGTGTCGAGGTCCGAGACCAGGCCCAGCCACGCCTCAAGATCGATTGACACCACCACATCGGCGTTGTCCTCGCCCTCGACCAACTGGACAGATCTGTCGACTGGGACGTAGGTCCAAGAACCAGCTGGTGTACGGACGGCCAAGGCCCCCTTGCCAGACAGGTAGTCATGGGCCAGAGAGCCGGTTCCAGCGGCAATTCGATCAGGTAGTACCTCGGTGTGGAAACGTTGGAACGACTCGGCGTCGGGGCTCAGGACTCCGGAATCAGTGGTTTGCTGAGTCATGACCTGACGGTAGTTAAGCGGGCCCACTGAGCGCCATGACTATCTGAATCGACACGGTCGCTCATAGTCGTTCTTATCATCTCGGTTTCTGGGGAGTGGTTGTCGGGAGTTGGCTGTCGGAATCTGGTTCAGCCGAGTGCGTCGCGCTGGGCGATGAGGGTCTCCAGGGGGCCCATGTCGAACGGGGCGCCGGTCATGATCACGAGGTGGTCGACCCCCACGTCGAGGTACCGACCCACGTCGTTGACGTCATCGGGAGCGATACACACCGTGTGCTCAATCTCGGCCGGATCCCGACCGACCTGGGCGCACCAGTCGTCGAGGATGGCCGACAATTCGGCCACGTTTTCCGGCGGGCCGAAGCAGTTCCAGGCATCCGCATACTCGGCCACCAGGCGCAGCGTGACCTTGCGACCCGACCCGCCGATCATCAGTGGAAGCTTCCCGACGGGCGGAGGGTTCAGCTTGCCGAGGCGACTCTTCATACGAGGCAGGTCGGCCTCAAGCTGACGGAGGCGACTGCCCACCGTCCCGAACTCATAGCCGTACTCGTCGTAGTCCCGCTCGAACCATCCGGCACCCACCGCCAGGTACATGCGGCCACCCGTTAGGTGGTCAAGCGTGCGAGCCATGTCGGCCAGCAGCTCGGGGTTCCGGTATGAGTTGCCGGTCACCATGGTGCCGAGCATGGCGTTGGACGTGTCGGCGGCCATGGCCGACAGCAGGGTCCAGCCCTCGAAGTGCGCGGCATCCGGGTCGCCGTACAGGGGGTAGAAGTGGTCCCAGATCCAGATCGAGTCGGCGCCCATGGCGTCGGCTTGCCGCCAGGCATCGCGTAGGGCATCGGCCGTGGTGGCCTGGGGGTGGAGTTGGATGCCGACCTTCAGTCTTGGGGTGCTCATACAGGGCATCATGTCCCAGTCAGCCGATCGATGACGAGACGACCGCTGATCGGACAGCCGATGATGAGGTGGGTGCGATGCCCGAGATGACGAGAACCCGACGAGGCCCGTTGGCGGTCGTGGAGGCTGGTGATCTGTCGGCCCCCACCCTGGTTCTGCTCCACGGCATCGGCTCGTCGGGTGACGCGTTCGCCGATCAGATGTCTGCTTTGTCCGACCGGTGGCGGATGCTGGCTCCGGATGCCCCTGGATATGGCGAATCCGCCGAATCCGCCGAGGCGCCCGGTATCGACGGGTTCGCCGACGCGGTGGCCAGGTTGCTGGACGACGCTGAGATCGACCGGGCGGTGGTGCTCGGCGTCTCGTGGGGCGGGGTGATCGCCACCCGGTTTGCGTTGCGTCACCCCGATCGACTGCGGGCCCTCGTGCTGGCCGACACCAGTCGTGGATCAGGCCACTCGCCGGAAACGGCTGAGATGATGCGGGACCGGGCTGAGCAGTACGCGGCCGACCCTGAAGGGTTCGTGCGCGATCGGGCCCCCCTCCTGGTGGCTGACACCACTTCGGCCGAGGTGGTGGACCGGGTGGTGTCCATCATGGCCACGGCCTGTCGGATGCCCGGCTACGGGTACGCGGCGGCCTCTCTGGCGGAGACCGACCACACGCCTGACCTGGGCCGGGTCGACGCCCCGACGCTTGTGGTGGTGGGCGAGCACGATCGGGTCTGTCCACCCTCGGACTCACGCTGGCTTGCTGACGCGATTCCCGGGGCGGTCTACGCCGAGGTGCCCGACACCGGTCATCTCCCCAATCAGGAACGTCCAGATGCCTTCAACCAGATCGTCGGCGACTGGCTGGACGGGCTGGTTGACCGGATTGGCTGACCGGGCGGGTTTGCGTTGAGGGCCGTTGGACGTCGCGGACGACTCTCGGTCGTAGCCGCCCGCGGGCGGTTCAGCCTCCGCCGAGGGTCTCGAGCATGGCGGCCATGCGGTCCCGGACCGCCTCGACGGCCTTTATGGGCCGAAGCATCACCTTGAACTCGGTGATCATCCCGTCGTCGTCACAGGTGATGATGTCCACGCCATTCACGGCGATACCACCCATGTTCGTCTCGAACTCCAAGACGGCGAGATGCCCGTCAAGGACTCGGCGGGTGTACCGGAAGGCGGAGTCGCCACCGGTCGGGTCACCGCCGGACTCCTGGTCGGGTTCCTCGGAGGGGGAGTCGCCGGGGAAGACTTGGGCTGCGGCCTGCAGGTACATCTTGGTCAGCTCTCGACCTTGTTGTGCGCGGAACAGGACGGGCGACCAGAACACGCAGTCCTCATGTAGTAGATCATCCAGGTCGGCCTCGCCGCGCAGGACGGCGTGCCAACGTTCGATGGCGGTTTCGATCACGGGGATGGGTTCGCTTTCTGTTCAGGTGACTGGGGTACAGGTATCGGGTCGGGTCGAATCTCGTCGAAGGTGTCCATGTCGCGTAACACCGGGAACAGGCGCCACCACAGGGCCACTACGACCAGGGTGGCTGCCCCACCGAACACCACGGCGCCGACCAGGCCCATGAACGCTGCGGTCAGCCCCGACTCGGCGGCACCCAGTTCGTTGGACGCCCCGATGAACACGTTCTCGACGGCCAGCACCCGGCCCCGCATGTCTTCCGGGGTGGCGAGGGGCACCAACGTTAGGCGGATGAACATTGACACGGCGTCGGCTGCCGATAGCAGCACGATGGCGATGAACGCCAGGGCGAAGCTGCGGGTCAGGCCCAGCCCGATGGTGCCCAGGCCGAACAGGGCAACCACGAACAGCAGAATCCGACCAAGCCGGTGTTGCAGTGGCCGGATCGAGAGGGTCACGGCCACTACGCCCGCCCCGATGCCTACGCCGGCCCGGAGCCAACCCAGTCCCACGGCACCTACCCCGAGGCGCTCCTCGGCGATAGCCGGGAGAAGGGCGACCGCCCCACCGAACAGCACGGCGAACAGGTCCAGGCCCATGGCCCCGAACAGGATGGGGCTGCGCCGGATGAACCGCAGGCCCTCGAAGGCGTCGTGGATGGCCTGCCGGGATCCGGTGCTGGCCAGACGTCGCACCCCCGACGACGGGACGAAGATGACGATGGCCACGACGGCGATCAAGGCGATGACCGACAACAGGTAGGGCAGTGATTCGTCAGCAACGAAGGCGAAGCCGAAGGCGATCGGCCCGATGATCAGGCCTCCCTGATAGCCGACGGTCTTGAGGGCCACCACGCGGGCCACCACCTCCGGTGGACTCAGGTCAATGGGCAGCGCCCGCCCGGCTGGAGAGGCGAAGGCCCGACAGAGTCCGAAGAACAGGACGATGGCGAAGATAGGCGTGACGGAGGTCGGGTCGGTTCGTGCGTAGAGGAACAGCAGCAGCGACGCCACGACTTCGCCGGCGATGGCGACGCCGAACACCATCCGACGATCGAACCGGTCGGCTGCCGCACCGGCGAACGGTGCCAGTACGGCCACCGGCAGGAACTCGGCCAGGCCCAGCAGGCCGAGGTGGAGTTCACTGCCCGTCAGGTCATAGACCTGCTTACCGATGATGGTGATCTGGCCGACCGTTGCGAAGGCGCTGAGGAAGAACGTGAAAATCAACGCCTTGACGGCGAACGGCACTCGAAGGGTGTCGGTTAGGTCGGTCACTGTCGGCCAGGCTGGTTGGGTTCGTCGTACCGGCTGGCGAACGACGGGGTCTGTCCCGGCTTCGGCGAGATACCCGGCCCGTCGGGGTACTGCTCGGTCCCGGGCACCACCGGGCGGGGTGGTTCAGCGGCCAGCCAGAGTCGCAGCAGGTGGCGGCGGTGCTCCGGCGAATCGGTAAACGCCGTGCGGGCATGGAAGACCGTGTAGTTGTTGGCCACCACGGCCTCGCCGGCCGCCATGGTGAAATCCAGTACCAGGTCGGCCTGGTTGGTGGTGGTGTGCAGCAGGTCGAGGGCTTCGTGGTCGACATCGTCCAACTGGATCGACGGGTCCTCGTCAGCGGCGATCTGCACGTATTCGGGCACGTACCGGCCACTCACCAGTCCGTCGCACGCGCTGAACACCGGCACGCGGTGCGGGGTAATGGGCTCGTCGTCCGGGCCCTGTTCGCCGAAGCGGTGATAGCGGTAACCCCGGGCCAGCCGATCCAACAGGTCGGGCCGGGAGCGTCGGATCTCGTCGAACACGGCCAGCGAGCTCACGAACCGGCTCACTCCGCCATCCAGTGCCGGGCGGATGCAGAGGAAGGACAGCATGTCGCCCGGGTCGCTGTGGGGGGCCAGCTCGGAGCGGTTTCGGTAGGCCCGGGCATGTGGATCCACGTCGGTCACGTTCACGACATGACCCAGGCGTTCGCCCATGACGCTCTGGGAGACGGCCCTCCCGAGGCGCAACCCGATGCCCCAGAACATCAGGCCCAATTCGTCTACCGATCGACGCTCCACCGGGAATCCCCGTAACAGGGCAAGACCCCGTCCGTGGAGGACCTCGTGGCGCAGTTCGGCTACCAACGGTTCAAGTGTTCCGAGCGGGAGGTCGTCAGGGTGGGCATCAACGGGGTCTATCCCCTGGGCAGCGAGGTCAATGGCTGCCGCCTCGAGGTCGGCAAGGTCGCTGTTGGGTAGCTCGATGGCGATCGCATCGGTACCTCCGAGGTTGGCGCCGCGCCAAAGGTTGGCCCTCGGAACGGGGATCTCCAAGAGGTCCACGGCGTGCAACCTATGTCGCTACCGCCGGCTGGCATGCCGCCGGCTCTGGGGTCCGTCCGGCGGCTACCAACAGCACGAGGCCGATGGCGCCGTAGACCACGTAGCCCACGGCCCACGGGGTAGTCGAGTCATGGATTTGCATGCCGACGAAGGCAGCCAGCAAGGAGGCCGCCGTGATGCCCCCTAGGCCGAGGATCCCCGCGGCGGTCCCAGCTAGGTCGCCCATTGGTTCCAATGCCATGGACATGGCGACCGGTGTGACGAGGGCGAGCAGTGTGTTGCCGACCACCATGAACGAGAACCACGTCCAGAACTCGGGCACGCCGTCGGCTGCCAGGGTGAGCCCGAGCAGGGCGACGGCCAAGGCCAGCGCTGCGGAGAGAACCGCCAGTCCGACCCGGTGGGCCCCCCACCTGCCGATGGCCGGGCTCACGAGGAGGAACCCGATGGCGAAGGGGATGGCCGAGGCCGCGAACAGGAAGGCGAATTGGTCGGCCCGGCCGTAGATGATGTCGAACACCTGCTGGGTGCTTCCGAGGAATATGAAGAAGGCCCCGTCGACGAACAGCAGCGTCGCCGCGTACAGGACCGTGCGACGACAGGTCACGACCTGCCGGAAGGCATCCACGGTCGGTCCGACTCGGAGTGGACGCCGGTTGTCGGGGTGCAGCGTCTCGCCGAACCGGAGGCTCCACGTCACGATGGCGACGGCGAGCACCAGGCCGCACGCGTAGATCCAGCGCCACGACGCCGCGCGGAGAATTCCCTCGGCGACTAGCGGAGTCACCACCGGTCCGGCCAGGAAGACGGCCGTTACCAATGACATCATCCGGGCCATCCGGGTTCCCGAGTAGAGGTCTCGGAGGATGGCTAGGTTCATTAGCGAAGCCGCGGATGCTCCGAGTCCCCAGACCAGTCGACTTCCCAGCAGGAAACCGAAGTCGGTGGCCAACATCGAACCGGCCGCTCCGACGGCATAGATGGCCATGCCGACTCGAAGCGTGGCCATCCGCCCGAACCGGTCAGAGAGAGGTCCGTAGACGATCTGTCCGCCGGCCATTCCCAGGAAGTAGACGGTGATGGCCAGGGTGATCCGATTTGATCCCGGGGGCAAGCCCACGTCGGGTCGCATCTCGTCGAAGGCGGGTAGCGAGGCGTCGATCCCGAAGGCCGCCGACATTCCAATGAAGGCGAGGAAGGCCACCACCTCCCACTGGGTTCGTTCTCGCCTCGCCGGCAATCCTTCCCTTGACATGGCCGTAGTCTGGTGCAGCCGGTTCGACGGATCTTGATCCGGCAGGGGAGTTGGCGTTGGTCTCCGGTTGTTCTTCGTGCCCGCCTAACTGGAGTCTTATGGCGGAGAGGATGCGGCCCTTCGTGTCGGCTGTGACCTGGGAGGTGAAGCGGGCGTGAAGTGCGGCAGCGAGGATGGGCACGGGTATGCCAAGGACGACATCCAGATCGGGAGGTACCGGGTTACATGAGCACCATCGAACATCTGACAGCCGACAAGTTGAACGCCGGACTCGCTGACGTGCTGGCTGCGCCGGTGGACGACGGCACCCTGGAGTTGATCGTGCGACGTCCTGGTGTGGACGTACGCGAGGTCTTGGTCGAGGGCGAGTTGGATATTACCGATGGTCTGGTAGGCGACAACTGGAACCAGAAGCCAACCAGTATGGGTGCTCCTCATCCTGATATGCAGCTCACCCTCATCAACAGCCGGCTATTGGCACTTGTCTGCCCTGACCCCACCCGCCGCCCTCTAGCCGGCGACCAGTTGGTGGTCGATTTATCGTTGGCCCCCGACGACCTACCTGTGTGGTCACGTCTGCGAATCGGTGAGGCAGTGGTTGAGGTCACCGACCAGCCCCATACAGGGTGCGCCAAGTTCACCCAGCGCTTCGGACTGGACGCCCACCGGTTTGTCAACTCGGAGTCGGGCCGAGCCATGAACCTGCGGGGCATCAACACCCGGGTGGTGGTGCCGGGCACCATCCGAACGGGAGACCGGATCACCGTGGAGCGGCCCACCTCCTAACCTCAACACATGCGCACGGCAATCGTCACTGGAGCGGCCGGCGGTATCGGCGAGGCCACCGCACAGGACCTCGCCCGATGGGGCTGGCGAGTGTTCGGATTCGACCTGCGGGCCGGAGAGTCGACACTTCTGCCGTCGGACCTGGCCGGCTTCGGTGGTTCGGTCGAACCAATCCGTGTAGATGTGACCGACCGGGCAGCCGTTGAGGCAGCGGTGGCCGCCGTTCTGGCCACCACCGGCGGGACGCTGGACGCCGTGGTGGCCAATGCTGGGATCCGGGTGGCCGGTGTCTTCGAGGAGACGCCTTTCGCCCAGATCCGACGGCTGTTCGAGGTGAACCTCGGTGGAGCCATGCACGTGACCCGAGCCGCGCTGCCTGCGCTGCGGGCCACCGAGGGTTCCCGGGTCGTGGTCGTATCGTCGGTAGGGGGATTGTCGGCCTTGCCGGGACTGGCCGCCTACTGCGGATCCAAGTGGGCCGTCGAGGGTTGGGCCGAGTCGCTGGCCCATGAACTCCATCCATTGGGGGTGGGGGTGGCCATTGTCGAGCCGGCATCGGTGCGTACCGGCCTGTGGGACCGGGGCGCCGTCCACGGTGACCCGGACGGGCCGTACGCCCCGCTCGTGGAGAGCGTGGAGGTCGGCGACGATCGGGCGTGGGCCCGAGCGCTGGACCCGGCGTCGGTGTCGGCGACCATGGTGGCCGTCACCGAGGGACGGAGGGGCCTACGCCATCCGGTTGGTCTGACGGCCCGGGCACGGTTCGCGGCCCGGGGAATCGTTCCGGCGGGCGTCCAGCGGAGGATCATCAGCCGTCTCACCCACCAGGCACCGTCGATGGCGTCGCCCCGAAATCCCGACGGCGTCATCATCGTCACCGGCTGCTCGTCGGGTTTCGGCCTGGACATCACCGTGGAACTGGCTCGGAGGGGTCGCAGGGTGGCGGCCACCATGCGTGATCTGGCCCGGCGAGGCCCGCTGGACGCCGCGCTGGCCGAAGCCGGCGTGGCCGACCGCGTCGAGGTACTCCGCATGGACGTCACCGACCCGGCGTCGATCGATGAGGCGTTCGCCCAGGCTGACCGGTGGGTCGAGTTGGCCGGCGACGTGGGCCGGATCGTAGGTCTCGTCAACAACGCCGGCGTGGTGTCGGTCGGGCCCTTCGAGGAACTGCCCCCAGCCGAGGTTGGCCGGGTCATCGAGACGAACCTCTTGGGCACCCTGGCCGTGACCCATGCCGCCCTGCCTCGCATGCGTCCGCACGGTGGTCGCATCGTGTGCGTGTCTAGCTCCAGTGGCTTCGGCGGGCTACCGACATGGTCGGCCTATGCGGCCTCCAAGTGGGGGGTCGAGGGGTTCGCCGAGTCGTTGGCCTTCGAGGTCGGTCCTCACGGCATCGATGTAGCCCTCGTCGAACCGGGGGCCTTCCCCACCGGGATCTGGCGGGACGATTCATGGCACGGCTACCCGGGCGGTCCATACGCCGCGCTGGCCGAAGCCATGGCCGATGCGGATCGCAGGGCTGCAGAGCTAGGGGGCGACCCGACGGTGGTGGCCCGGGCGGTGGCCGGCTGCTTCTCGGGAGGTCTGGTCGGCGGTCGACCGTGGACCCGGCGCCCGGTGGGGCGTGGGGCCTGGCTGAGATGGGCGGCCCGGGGCGTAGTGCCCTTCGGGATCCAGCGGCGCATCGTGGCCCGCATGCTGGGCTGACCCCGTCAGGGGGTCAGAATCGCCGAGATGGACTTCGATTTTCCTCCGGACGACGACCCCCGCCGGCTGGCCGTCCGGGAGTGGCTGGCCGCCCATCCCGAGCCGACGGCCCGACAGCTCCACGATGCCGGCTACGTGGTGCCCCACTGGCCCGCTCCCCACGGGATCGGCGCTGAACCAATGCACCAGATCCTCATCGATGACGAGCTCCGGCGGGCCGGGGTGCGGCGCCCGGTGAATCCGATCGGAATCGGTTGGGCGGCTCCCACCATTTCCATGGCCGGGACCGACGAGCAGAAGCAGCGTTACCTGGACCCGATCTTCACCGGGGAGGAGTTCTGGTGCCAGATGTTCTCTGAGCCCGATGCTGGGTCGGATCTGGCCAACATCGGGACCCGGGCGGTGCGCGACGGCGAGGAGTACGTGGTCAACGGGTCGAAGATCTGGACGAGCGGTGGCCACAAGGCGGCGTTCGGGATCCTGATCGCCCGGACTGATCCTGACCAGCCCAAGCACAAGGGCATCTCATACTTCGTATGTCCAACCGATCTGCCCGGCCTGACCATGACGCCGATCATCGATGCCACCACGGCCCATTCGTTCAACCAGGTGTTCTTCGACGACGTGCGTATCCCGGCCGAGAATCTGGTCGGGGCTGAGGGCGACGGCTGGCGTCTGGCCCGGGTGACCCTGGCCAACGAGCGGGTGTCGTTGTCGTCAGCCGGCTCGCTGTGGGGCGAGGGCCCGTCGGCCGATGACCTACTTGATCTGGTCCGTGGGAACGGCGGGGTGGCTGACCCGGTGGAGCGGCAGCGTCTGGCCGGGCTCTGGTGTGAAGCCGAGGTGCTGCGCCTTAACCGCCTGCGGACGTTGACGGCCCAGATCGCCGGGAAGGAACCGGGCGCCGAGGCGTCCATCCAGAAGGCCATGGCCGATGAGCACGGGCAGCACGTCATGGAGCTGGCCAAGGAGGTGGCCGGCACGGCGGGAATGCTCGTGGGATCTGGGCCGCCGGGCCGCCTCGACGCAGTGAAGGCCGAGGGCACGACAGAGAATCGCTTGGATACCCGACAGTTTCCGGACGTGTCGTCGATCTGGCACTACGGGTACGTATTTGCCCCGGCGCTCACCCTGGGCGGGGGCACGTTCGCCGTGCAGCGCAACATCATCGCCGAGCGGGTGCTTGGACTGCCCCGGGAGATCGACCTGGAGCGCGGATTGTCGTGGTCCGAGACCCGACGCAGCTGAGGTGATGCTGCGATGACGTGTGCCGGCGATCTGACGACTCCGGCGTTGCTGGCCGACGCTGGTGTGCTGGAGGCAAACATGGCCACCATGTCGGCGGCTCGACCAGGGCTCGCCCTGCGCCCCCACGTGAAGGCGTTCAAGTGCACGGCGTTGGCCGCCCGACTAGCCGCCGCCGACCATGTGGGCTTCTGCTGCGCCACGGTCCGCGAGATGGAGGGCATGGCCGTCGCTGATCTGGGCGAGGATTTGCTGTTGGCCAACGAGATCGTCGATCCTCAGGTTGCGGGCCGTCTCGGTGCGTTGGTCGTCGCCGGAACCCGGGTGACGGTGGCCGTGGATTCGTCCGAGACGATCGATGTGGCGGCCGCCGCGGGAATCCGTGAGGTGCTGGTTGACGTCGACGTGGGGATGCCCCGATGCGGTTGCGACCCGGCCGATGCTGGTCGACTGGCCGACGAGGCCCGGAACGCCGGCCTGACTGTGCGTGGCGTGATGGGCTACGAAGGCCATCTCCAGCATCTGGTCGACCGCGTCGAACGCGAACGCCGGACCGCCCTCTCGATGGCCGTGCTGACCACCGCTCACGCCGAGGTCGGCGGCGACGTGGTGTCCGGAGGTGGGACCGGCACGTGGGACTGCAACCACGTGGTCACCGAACTCCAGGCCGGGTCATTCGTGTTGATGGACGGTGACTACGCCCAGCTTGGCCTTCCATTTGCCGAGGGCCTGGTCGTGCTCACCACAGCTGTCTCGGTGCGACCCGGCCAGCATGTTGCACTCGACGGTGGCCTCAAGGCGCTAGCCATGGACAGCGGTGGCCCCCAACTGGTCGATGACCAGGGTGGTGCCGCCGAGGTTCTGTTCTGCTCCGACGAACACACCACGGTGGCCGGTGGATCGTGGGCCATTGGCGATCGGGTGGGACTGCGACCCGCTCACATCGATCCAACCATCGCCAAGCACGCCACGCTTCACCTGGTGGATGACGTTACGGCGGGCGGTGACGCCGAGGTGCTGGAGTCGTGGCCGGTCGACCTACGGGACTGGTGAGCCGGTGAACGCTTCGAAGGCCGGCGGGGGTATTCGGCCCGACGGTTCGTGGCGCAACTGGGCCGGCAACCAGCGCAGCTACCCAGTCCGGGTCGAGCGGCCCACCACCGAGGCCGAGGTAGCCGATCTAGTGCGGCGGGCCGTAGCAGACGACCTACGGGTCCGGGTGGTGGGGGCCGGCCATTCGTTCACTGCGGTGGCCCGTACCGACGACGTGCTGGTCAGCCTCGACGAATTGACCGGGTTGGTGGCCGTCGACGATGCCACCGGTCGGGCGACGGTGCGGGCCGGGATGCGCCTGTGCGATCTCAACCCGGAGTTGGATGCCCGGGGTCTGGCCATGCCCAACCTGGGCGACATCGCCTACCAGTCGGTGGCCGGAGCCATCTCCACCTCGACCCACGGAACCGGGCTGGGCTTCCGGTCGATCGCCGCCGGGGTGGTCGGCCTACGACTAGTGGTTGGCGACGGCACGGTCGTGGTACTCGATGACGACCACGACCCCGACCTGCGTGATGTGGCCCGGGTGGGCCTCGGAGCGCTCGGGGTAGTCACCGAAGTGACTCTGCAGTGCGTCCCGGCCTTCAACCTGCACGCCATCGACGAGATCATGGCCGTCGATGACGTGGTGGTTGCCTTCGACAGCTGGGCCGAGGAGACCGACCACGCTGAGTTCTTTTGGATGCCCCACACCGGGATGGCCCAGGTGAAACGCAACACACGCACCATCGAGGCGCCGCGACCAGCCCGCAACATCGGCCATGCGGCTCGTCGCCGATGGAAGCGTTTCAAGAACAAGGAGTTGCTGGAGAACGTGGCCTTCGGAGCGTTGAATCACATGGGGCGGCTCCGCCCATCGGCAATCCCCCGGCTCAACAATCTGGTGTTCGACGAGGTCGGACGAGCTGAGTACCTGACCACCTCGTACGAGGTATTCGCCAGCGAGCGGCGGGTCCGGTTCCTGGAAATGGAGTACGCGGTGCCCCGCGAGCACGGCCTCGAGGCGTTCAGCCGGGTGCGATCGCTGATTGACACGCTGGATCGGCCGATCAGCTTCCCGATCGAGTTCCGCATCCTGGGCGGCGACGATGTGCCGCTGTCGACGGCCGAGGGGCGCGACACCTGTTTCATCGCCGTGCATGTGTTCCGGGGGACGCCGTTCGAGCAGTACTTCCGGGGCGTCGAGGCGATCATGGACGACTATGCCGGGCGCCCCCACTGGGGAAAGCTCCACTTCCAGACGGCGGCCACGTTGGCTTGCCGCTACCCGCAGTGGGGCCGATTCCAGGAGGCCCGGGACCGCCTCGACCCCACACGCCGCTTCACCAACGACCACCTCACCACCGTCCTCGGCCCCTGATTTCCAGCGCCTGCCAGTCAGCGTCTGGTGACGAGGGCGATATCGGTGGTGGTACCGGTGGTCGTGGTGAGTGATGGGTCGTAGCGGTAGCCCTCGGGGTGGTCGAAGTCGACCAGGCCGGCTGGGTCATCCAACCCGTGCTCGACCACGTGGCACACCAGTGCTCCCTTCAGCAACTTGTTCCAGTGCGACACCGTCACCAGTGTCCGCTTGCCGTTTTTCATCACGTCGTCCAGGAAGCGCACCCGAATTCGCCGACCGGCGACTGATGGATCCCAGGCCGCGGCGTGCTCGTTGGGTAGCAGGTCCCAGACCGTGTCCGTTCGCGATACAGCAATCGCGTTGGCCATCGCGTCGCTGATCAGCGGCTTCCAGAATCGGGCCGGCTTCCCGAGGCCGGGGAGCGATGCGCCCATCTTCAACTTGTAGTTGGGAATCGGGTCGGTGGGACGCACCACCCCCCAGAGCCCGCTGAAGATCACCACTTGGCGGTCCACGCCCCGGCGTACCTTGGTCGGGAGCGACGAATACTCCAGCGCGTCGTAGAGCACGCCGGTGTAGCGGTCGATGGCTGCCATAGTCGGCGACGAAGCCACCGCCAAATTGGCCGCGGTGGCCTCGTCGGCCCGCGCGGCCTTCACCCCCAGGAGCTTTGAGCGAGCCTCGGCTGATCCGCGCATTGCCTTGTCGAGGGCTGCGATCACCTCACGGCGGGGGCCGGCGAGATCGGAGAACGACTGGTCGACGGAGTCCCACGAGGGCCCCTCGCCGCCACCGGCCTTGCCCTCGGAAGGTGGGAGGAGGATCAGCGAGGCAGGCACCGGTCGACGGTACTCTCACCCGCGTGACCGACCCTGACATCGCTTCTGTTGTGCCTCCGGCCGGCTCAGCACCCGAAACTGATGACGCCGAACTTGAGGTGTTGGAGTCCGATCTGGCCACCATCGAGGCGGTCATGGATCGGGTCGACTCCGGCGACCTTGAGGGCGCCGAGGCCATGATGGCCAGGCTGTCCGACGACCCGCTTGAAGAAGGAAACGTCGAAAACACCGACGAGTCCGAGTAGGGCTAGCGCTGGTACTGGTGCCGGGTCAGAGCACGTCGGGCAGGGTTCCGTCGGGGATGAGTTCCACGCGCGGTCCTACGCTCAGGCGTCCGTTCGTAATCTCGAACCATCGAGCACCGAGGTTCGGGATGCGCCGCCACGGCTCCCCGCAGGAGTCCTCGAGCGAGTAGATGACCCCGCCGTGGGCCACCACGAGCACCTCGCCGCCACTGGCTTGTTGCACCACCCGATCCAGCGCGGCCATGACCCGGTCCAGCATTACGTGGTCGGGTTCGTAGCCTGGTGGCCGTTTCCCCTGTTCGAGGTAGCCGGGCCAGTCCATCTCTATCTGCCCGCGGGTCAGGCCCTGCCACTCGCCGGCGTCGCGTTCCATGAGGTCGGTTTCGACCAGCACCGGGCCGATGCCCAGGTGCTCGGAAATGATGGTCGCCGTCTCAGCGGCCCGCAGCAACGGTGAGGCCACCACGGCATCGAAGGCCCCCAGCGCACGGGCGGCGGCTGCTGCCTGACGCTGGCCCTCCATGGTCAGTGGTGGGTTGGCACGGCCCTGCCATTGACCCGCCGCGTTCCATTCCGACTGCCCGTGGCGAACCACTAGCAGCCGGGTGACCGGCGATCGGGAGTCGGACGACGGGGCAAGGGGCATGGCACCCGACGGTACCGGCGGCCGGTCCGGCCGGTGACTCGACTGGCCCGGTGGCCCCGTGTTCCCGATGGGGAGCCCGGGAGGGGCCTCCGTACACTCCCCGCATGGCCGTGTTGCGCCTTTTTGCCTCGGTCCGGGTCGCTGCCGACACCGGAAAGGTTGACGTCCCCGGTCTGACCGTGGGCGAGGTCCTCGCCGCGGCCGACGAGAAGTTTGGTGACGCGTTTGCCAGTGTGGCCGCTACTTGCCGTGTGTGGCTGAACGGCGAGGCCGCCACGGCTACGGACGCGGTGGGCGCCGACGACGAGGTGGCCCTGCTGCCACCCGTTTCGGGGGGCTGAATCATGCGTCGTCTGGCGGTCCTCTCCCTGCACACTTCGCCGCTCGTCCAGCCCGGATCGGGTGACGGCGGCGGCATGAACGTCTATGTCCGCGAGCTGGCCTCCGCGCTGTCTCAGGCCGGCGGTGGGTCCACGGTGTTCACCCGTCGGACCGACGACCACACTCCGACGGTGGTCGACGTCGAGCCGGGCTTCCGGGTCGTCCACATCGATGCCGGCCCGTACGACCTCCCCAAGGAGGACCTCCCGGGCGTCGTCGACGAGTTCACCGATGGGGTGGCGTCCTACCTGACGTCTCACCCGGGGCACGACGGTTTGCTGGCCAACTACTGGTTGAGCGGGGTGTCCGGCCACCGACTCAAGCACGAGTTGGGCCTGCCCCTCCTGACCATCTTCCACACGCTGGCCCGGGTGAAGGCCGAGACCGGTGACCCGGAACCCCGACGCCGGGTCGAGGCCGAGATGGCGGTGGTCGGCTGTTCCGATCTGATGTTGGCCAACAGCTCCGAGGAACGCCGCCAACTGGTCGACCTGTACGGAGCGGATCGGGCCCGCATCGAGGTCGTCCCCCCCGGTGTCGATCACGCCTTCTTCACGCCCGGGTCCCAGTCGGTGGCCCGTCGAGCCACCGGTCTAGGTGATGGCCCGGTGATGCTGTTCGCGGGCCGTATCCAACCACTCAAGGGTGTCGACGTCGCCGTCCGTGCTTTGGACATGCTCGGCCGCTCAGATGTCCGCCTCGTGGTAGTGGGCGGTGCCAGTGGCGCCAAGGGTGAGGCTGAGGAGCGGCGCCTGCACGAACTGGCCGACGTGCACGGTCTGGTCGGCCGGGTCCAGTTCGTCCCGCCGCAGCCCCACCACTGCCTCGCCTACTGGTACCGGGCCGCTGACGTGGTTGTCATGCCCAGCCGGTCTGAGTCGTTCGGCCTGGTGGCGTTGGAGGCGGCGGCCTGTGGGGTGCCCGTAGTCGCCGCTGACGTGGGTGGGCTGCGAACGTTGGTCGAACATGGCCGGACCGGCTACCTGGTCGAGGGTCGCGATCCGGCCGATTACGCCGTATGGGTGGCGTCGATCCTGAATGATCCGGCGTTGGCAGCCTCGATGGCCTCCGCAGCCGCCGAACGATCGTGGTCCTACACCTGGTCGGCCACCGCGGCCCGTCTGCGACGCATCTGTGACGACGTCTCGTCCCGTTCGCTCGTGGACTGCGCCTGACCGGTCGGCGCTTCCGACATCTGAACTCGGCCCTGAACATGTCTGACCAGCCGCTGGGGCCCGACGACCTCGCCGCCGTGGAGTTCGTGATCGACCAGTGGCTGGCCCGTGCCCTAGCCGAGAATCCGGTGCTGGCCGGCGTCGAGCGTGATCTGGATGTCGACGCCCACGAGCACCGCTGGTTCGTCCGCATCAAGGGCGAGGAGAAGGACGTCTCGACCATCCGTCTGTCGCTGCGCCAGCGGATGCTCCACCATGAGACGTACTTGATGCCGGGGCCCGAGGAGAACCATGCCGACTTCCATGCCCACCTCCTGAAACGCAACCGCAACCTGGTGGGAGCCACGTTCTGCATCGGTGAGGAGGAAGCGGTATTCCTGGTCGGAGCCATCCCGGCAGCCACGGTCGACGACACCAATCTGGACCGCATCCTCGGCACTGTGTGGATGGCGGTGGAGCGGTGTTTTCGGCCGGCCCTGCGGATCGGCTTCGCCAGCCGATTCGACGCCTGAGCCGGCAAGCGGATCAAGCGGTTGTGACTTTTGTTAGCTTTCAAGTTCTTTGGATATATCGTGCTCGTTGAAGCCGGCGCCCGGTACGTCGGGGTTGGATCGGGAAAGTGAGTTCTCCGATGCCACGACCGCCGGCTTCACCGCGTGCAGGTACCGATGGGTTTACCGGAACGGCTGGCCGGCCCTCCCGGCTGCTTGTCTTCTCGGTCACCGCGATGGCGTTGCTCAACAATTCCGTCCTCATGAGCTCTACACCGGAGATCCTCGAGTCGTTCGGCGAACCAGTCTCCCGTGCGGGAATGCTCATCGCAGCCGGCACCGTCACCGGCATCGTGGCCGCACCTGCTATCGGATTTCTGGCCGATCGGCACGGACGAAAGCGCGTCCTCGTGCCGTGCCTCCTCGTGTTCGGAACCTTCGGCAGCCTCGGAGGGTTCGCCCCGTCGTTTGAATGGCTCCTGGCCATCCGGATCACTCAGGGGCTCGGGTCGGCCGGGCTCATCAACCTTGTCGTCGTCCTCATCAGCGACCACTGGTCGGGGCACGACCGGGCCAGGTTGCTGGGCCAGAACTCGGCGGTCATCACCGGTTTTCTGGCCATCTTTCCGTTCCTCGGCGGGGCCACCACCGACCTGTTCGGTTGGCGGTGGAACTTCGGCTACTACGCCATGGCGTTGCTGGTCGGCGCCCTGGTGGCCCGCCACCTTGAGGATCCGTGGGTGGGCCAACGCGTTCCGGTGGGTCGTCAACTTCGCATGGCGTTAGCCGAGGTTTCCATCCCGGCGAACGCGCTCACCATGGCGCTGGGGTCCCTCATATTCTTCATCATGTTCGGCGTCTTCCTGACCCTCATCCCCATCCACCTCGACGAGGCGTTCGGCCTCGGCCCCACCCAGCGGGGGCTGGTGGCCGCCGTCCCCGCCATAACCTCGACGATCACCGCACTCACTGTGACCTGGTTCGGGGCCCGCCTCTCGGTGGGCGCCATAGTGGTCACCGGCCTCGGGGTCTTCGGTGCCACGTTCGTGGCCATGGGCCTCGGCTCGTTGTGGTTGCTGGTCGCCGCGGCCGCCGTGTACGGGCTGGCCGAGGGCTTCACCATCCCCACCCTTCAGGACCACGTGGCCGAGCAGGCACCCGAGCACCTCCGCGGTGTGCTGATGGCGTTGTGGGTCGGGGGCCTCCGGGTGGGTCAGACCACCGGGCCACTGGTGGTCGGGGTGGCCCTCGGGTTGTGGTCCACTGAGACCATCCTCACGGTGGCTGGTATCACCGTCGGATGCCTCGCCGTGGCCGTCGCCTCATCCCGGCTCCTGCCGTCGGGCCGCCCGATGTTGTCCGGCGGACCTGGGTCCTCGGATGACGGGAACGGATAGGTTCGCCCCGTGGCTGACGGACTGGCTGGTGAACCCCGGATCATGAGACTTCAGGTGATCGGCGGAGGGAAAATGGGCGAGGCCCTGCTGGGTGGCCTGATGGCCGACGGTTGGGCGGCAGCTGACCAACTCCACGTCGTCGAGCCCGACGGTGACCGCCGGGTTGTACTGGCCGATGTTCTGCCCGGCGTCTCTGTCGGTGATTCGGCCGTTGCCGGGGTCGACACTCTGGTGGCCGTCAAGCCTCATGTGGTATCCGATGTGTGCGCTGGTCTAGCCGCCTTGGGCGTGCCTCGCGTGCTGTCCATTGCGGCCGGTGTCACCACGGCTGCCATGGAGGCGGCGTTGGGTAGTGGGGTGCCCGTCATACGGGTCATGCCCAATACCCCATCCCTCGTCGGCCAGGGCGCGGCCGCGGTGGCCGGGGGCAGCGCGGCGACCCCCGCGGACCTGGACTGGGCCGCCGGAATCCTCGGTGCGGTCGGTGAGGTGGTCATGGTCGAGGAGGTCCTGATCGACGCTGTCACCGGGCTGTCGGGCTCGGGTCCGGCCTACGTTTTCCTGCTGGCCGAGGCGCTCATGGCAGCCGGCATCGCCGAGGGCCTGTCCGCCGACGTGGCCATCACCCTCACCGAACAGACCCTCCTGGGGGCGGCCACACTGCTCAAGGCGTCTGACGATCCGCCGGCCATCCTGCGGGAGAACGTCACCTCCAAGGGTGGCACCACGGCTGCCGGTCTCGCCGTCTTCGAGGCGGCCGGATTCCGGGACCTGGTGGCCGATGTAGTCGCCGCGGCGGCCGCCCGGTCGCGCGAACTGGGTGCCTGACCGGGCGAGGATTATGGGCCAGCGACTCGACACCCTCTCCTTCCTCTCGGACTACGGCACCGACGACGAGTTCGTCGGCGTGGTCCATTCGGTGGTGGCCTCGGTGGCTCCCCACGTGCGGATCGTCGACGTCACCCACGGAATCGCCCCCCACGACGTGCGGGCCGGTGGCCTGGCTCTGGCTCGCAGCGCGCAGTACTTGTGCCCCGGCGTGGTCCTGGCCGTGGTCGATCCCGGTGTGGGTACGACCCGCCGGGGCGTGGCCGTCGAGGTGGGCGGTGGACAGTCGGTCCTCGTCGGCCCCGACAACGGACTACTGGCCCCTGCGGTCGCCATGGTGGGTGGAGCCGACCGGGCGGTCTCGCTGACCGATCCTGCCTGGCACCTTCCGTCCCAGGGCACGACGTTCGATGGTCGAGACGTGTTCGCACCTGTGGCCGCCCATCTGGCCTGCGGGGTCGATCTCGACGAGTTGGGTGAGTCGATTGATCCCAACGGCCTGCTCCCCGCCGTGGTCTCGGCCGCCGTGGTCGAGACCGATGGCCTGCACGCCGAGGTGTGGTGGATTGACCGGTTCGGCAACGTCCAGCTCAACGCCGGACCCGAGGATCTCGACGAACTGGCTGGCGACCCGTCGGTCGACCGGTTTCGGGTCCGGATCGCCGACCGGGTGCTGCCCGCCCGGCGGGTCAGAGCATTTGATGAGGTGGCTCCGGGCGGCCTCGGCCTACTGGTCGACTCGACCGGCCTGGTGTCGCTGGTGATGTGCCGCACGTCGGCCGCTGCCGACCTCGGGCTGGGACCGTCCGACCCGGTGGTGGTCGAGGCGGCGGATGGGCCGGTCGGTGGTGCGATCACCGCGGTCAGTCTCGGTGTGCGACCCGAATCCACGCCGCGAGGTGAGTCCTGATGCGTCTGGGAACCACGATCGTCACCGCACTGCTGTTGTTGGCGATCCTCGGGGCCGCCGTCGTGCAGTTCGTCCTGCTGGTCGACTGACCCGGGACCGGCGTGCCGATCAGGTGGGCGGGGTCACAGGCCTTGAGCCGGCGGCGGACCTTGATTCTGTGGCGGTGAGTGCCCCGGCGAAGATCAGCGAGATGCCCACGAGCAGTGACACGGCAAAGCCGGTCATCTCGTCGAGGACCGAGTTGAGCAGGCCACCCCCGCTCAGCACGAGGGCCCCGGCCACGATCAGGCCGTTGCCGGTCGCTCCCCGCCGGGCCGCCGGCCCCCCGATCCGACCGAGACGCATCATCGACCAGAGGGACCCGACGATCACGACCAACGCTCCCACCGATGAGGCCAGGGCGGCGGCTACCCGGGGTCCGGCCCCGAACACCTCCGATCCCTGCGGGAGCTCGTCGGCTGCGAACATTTCCGTGGCACCGTGGGGTGAGCCGGCGAGGGGTGCGGCCATCACGACCCCGGCGGCGAACGCACAGGCCAGCATGGTCGCCACGGCGATCCGGTCGGCAGTTCGCCGGGACGCCAGCAGGTACACGGTCCCCAGGGCCAGGATCGGCACGTTCAGGACGGCTCCGAAGGCATAGAACGCACGGAAGGAACCCTCCGACCAGCCGGTCGACGCGCCCCACCAGAGGGCGGCGGCACCAGCGGCGAACAGTCCGAGGGAGGTTGCCCAGGCAAGGTCTTGAGGCCGGCGTCGGTCGAACCAGCGCTCGAGGACCGTGGCGGCGAAGGCCAACGAGACCAGCATGGACGCCGCTGCGACCGGGGACTGCGTGTTCACGGTCGTCAACGGTATTGGCCCGTCGTCCCGGCCCGGTTCCCGCAAGATGCCGGTGCCATGTGAATCGGTGCACAAGCGCGTAGTTTTGGCCCGTGTCCAGAAACGACGGGTCGATGAACGGCGGGTCAGATCGGCGCGAGGTCATTCCCGAGGCCACGGTTGCCCGTCTTCCCGTCTACCTGCGCGGCCTGGTCGAGTTGGCTGAGTCCGGCATGGCCACCGTGTCGTCGGTCGAGTTGGCCGACCTGGCCGGAGTCAACGCCGCCAACGTCCGGAAGGACCTCTCCTACCTCCACGCCCACGGCACCCGGGGCGTCGGCTACCAGGTCGACCACCTCATCGGTGAGATCAGCCTGGCACTGGGGGGCGGCGAGCCCAGTCCGGTGGTCATCGTCGGCATCGGCAACCTGGGCCGGGCCCTCAGCCAGTACGACGGATTCGTGGCTGGCGGGTTCCCGGTGGCCGGCCTCGTCGATGCCGACCCGGCTGTGGTGGGCAGGTACATCGGCGGTCGTGTGGTTCGCCCGGTCGAGGAACTGGCGGATGTCGTCACCGAATCAGGATGCACGGTGGGCATCATCGCCACACCGTCAGCTTCCGCCCAGGAAGCGGCTGACCATCTGGTGGCCGCTGGCATCCCCTCGATCCTCAACTTCGCTCCAGCAGTCGTCCACGTGCCCGAAGACGTCGACCTCCGGCAGGTCGACCTAGCCACCGAACTACAGATCCTCGGCTACCACCAGCATCGTCGGATGGCCAGCGGAGCCAACGCCGGGGCTGTCGGGTGATCGGCATTGGAGTGGTTCGGGCCGGGGGTTGGAAGGCACCCCCGCCATCGGGAATGCTGGTGTCCCTGACGGCGCCCGACGGCGTCTCAGTCCAGTCAATCCATCCACCTCGAAACTGGCACCCCGGGCTTCCGGTGGTTCCGGAGAATCAGGAGTAGCGAGCCTTGTCGGTCGTCGCCGTCGGCTTGAACCACCGGACCGTTCCTCTCGACCTGCTCGAGCGGATGACGGTGCCCGCTTCCCGTCTACCCAAGGCGTTGGGAGATCTCACGTCGCGTGAGAACGTCACCGAGGCCGTGGTGCTCTCGACCTGTAACCGCATCGAGGTGTACGCCTTCGCCGAGAAATTCCACGGCGCGTATCAGGACATCCGCAACTTTTTCGCCGAGACCTCACACGTGGCCCCCGAGGAGTTCTCCGACCACCTCGTCGGGTTGTTCGACGGTGACGCGGCCCGTCACCTCTTCTCGGTGGCGTCCGGTCTTGATTCAGCGGTCCTGGGAGAGCACGAGATCCTCGGACAGGTCCGTACGTCTTGGGAGACGGCGGCCGCCGAGGGCGCCGTTGGCCCGGTGCTCAACCCGCTGTTCCGTCATGCACTCGAAGTTGGCAAGCGGGTGCGAACCGAGACGGCCATCTCCAGGAACATCACCTCGGTCTCACAGGCCGCGGTGGCCATGGCCACCGATCGCCTCGGCACTTTGGAGGGCCGCCAGGTCATGGTGGTCGGCGCTGGTGAGATGGGTGAGGGTCTGGCCCGCGCCCTGCACGGTGGCGGAGTCTCCTCCATCCTGGTGGCGAACCGCACCTGGGAACGGGCCGTCGACGTCGCCGAGCGCCTCGGTGGCACCGCGGTCCGTCTTGACGACCTGCCCCGCCTCCTGCCCGAGGTCGACGTGCTGTTGACGTCCACCGGTGCGTCGTCGGTGATCCTCGAACATGGTGATCTGGCCTCGGTGGTTGGTGAACGCGAGGGCCGTGAGCTCCTGGTCGTCGACATCGCGGTGCCCCGTGACGTCGATCCGGCCGCCGGGGAGATCGACGGACTGACCCTGTTGGACATGGACGACCTACGGGCCTTCGCCGATGCGGGAATCCGGGAACGCCAGAGGGAGGTCACAGCGGTTCAGGCCATCGTGGATGCCGAACTGGATCGTTACGTCGACGAGTCGACCGCCCGTTCGGTCGCCCCGCTGGTGACCAGCCTGCGTGGTCGCGGCGAGGACGTCCAGAAGGGTGAGTTGGACCGTCTGGCCGCTCGTCTGGGCGACCTGGACGAACGTCAACGTGAGGCCGTCGAGGCACTGGCTGCCGGCATAGTCGGCAAGCTCCTGCATGAGCCGACCATCCGGATGAAGGACGCCGCGGGCACCGCCCGGGGCGAGCGCCTGGCCGAGGCCCTGCGCGACCTCTTCGACCTGTAGCGGTCGGTATGCACGTCCGTGCGGCGACCCGGGGCAGCGCGCTGGCGCGCTGGCAGGCCGATCGCCTGTCCGCTCTGATCGTGGCGGCCCGACCGGGCACTACCGTCGAGATCGTGGTCGTCGAGACCACCGGAGACCTGGACCGGACCACTCCGCTGGAGCAGATGGGCGGCCAGGGCGTGTTCGTCAAGGAGGTCCAGGCCGCGGTGCTCGAAGGCCGGGCCGACGTGGCCGTCCACTCGGCGAAGGACCTGCCGGCTCTGACTCCCGACGCCCTCGTGTTGGCCGCCGTACCTGAACGGGCTGATCCACGCGACGCCCTCGTCGGTTGCCGGTTCGACGACCTGGCGGTGGGGGCCACGGTGGCCACCGGATCGATCCGTCGCCGAGCCCAGTTGGCCCATTGGCGTCCTGACCTGGAGTTCGCCAGCCTGCGGGGAAACATCGGTACCCGGTTGGCGAAACTGGACGGGCCCGACGGCTTCGCAGCGATCGTGGTGGCGGCCGCCGCGCTCGATCGACTGGGCCTGACCCCGACGGTGGTTGATTTACTGGACCAGTCGGTGCTGCTTCCCCAGGTAGGTCAGGGGGCACTGGCCGTGGAGTGCCGAAGCGATGACGGCTTACTCCTCGAATTGCTCGCCGCTGTGGACGATCCGGCAGCCCACCGGACGGTGGCGGCCGAGCGGGCGTTCCTCGCCGAGCTAGGTGCCGGATGTGATCTGCCGGTGGCCGCCCACGCCGTCCTAGTGGACGGGTCCGTGCTGGGAGGCGGGCCTGATGGTGATCTCCGCCTGACCGCGTCAGTGTCGTCCACGGATGGCACCGTCCTGCTGATTGATGAGCGAACCGGATCCGACGGACCTGGGATGGGGCGGGCCGTCGCTCGTTCCCTCCTCGATGAGCGGGGCGGATCCGCCCTGCTCGGCCGGTGACCGCCGACCGGCCCGGCTCACTGGCCGGCTGCAACGTGGTGGTCACCCGGGCCATCGATCAGGCCGGCTCACTGGCCGACGCCCTGCGGGAACGGGGTGCCGAGGTGGTCGAGTTGCCGGTCATTGTCATCGCCGAGCCGATCGCCGGGGGAGCGGCCCTTGCCAAGGCTGTGGATCGAGCGGTGGCCGGCCGATACGACTGGGTCGTGGTGACTTCCCCGAATGGCGCTCACCGGGTGGCCGAAAGGTTTGCTGGGCGCACCTTCCCGGGGCGGATCGCCGCGGTCGGACCGAAGACCGCCGCGCCGCTGGTCGCTGCCGGTCATGTCGTGGATCTCGTGCCAGCGAGCGCGGTCGCCGAAGGCCTGTTGGCCGAGTTTCCAGCGCCCGGTGACCCGGCTGGTTGTGGTCGGGTTTTGTTGGCCCGGGCGGAGACGGCCCGTGCGGTACTGCCCGACGGTCTGCGGGCCGCCGGCTGGGAGGTCGAGGTGGTGGCCGCCTACCGGAACGTGGCGCCCGACGTCGACCCCGGAGTGCTGGCTGCCGCCGCACGGGCCGATCTGGTGACCTTCACGTCCGAATCTACGGTTCACCGGTACCACGATCTGTTTCCCGGGGTGGTCTCGCCAGTCGAAGCGGCGTGCATCGGTCCGATCAGCGCCGCGGCGGCCCGCCATGCCGGGCATGAGGTGGTTCAGGCCGACCCGCACTCGGTCGAGGGCCTAGTGGCTGCTGTCGAAGCGTGGGCCGCAACTCGCGCCTACTGATCGAACTGGCTGATCGGACCGACTGACCGGCGAAGCCACCGCTCTCCGTAGGCTCATGCACGTGGAGTACCCCGTCTCGCGGCCCCGCCGCCTGCGCCGCACGGCGGCCTTGCGGCGCCTCGTGGCCGAGACCCGTCTGTCGGTTGATGACCTCGTTGCCCCGCTGTTCGTCCGCGAGGGCATCGACGACCCGCAGCCCGTGGCCTCGTTGCCCGGCGTGGTCCAGCACACACGGGCCAGCCTCTGTTCCGAGGTGGCCGCCCTCCGTGACCTCGGCGTTCCGGCTGTGATCCTCTTCGGGGTGCCCGACAGGAAGGACGCCGTCGGCTCGGAGGCCTGGAACCCGGACGGGATCGTCCAGGTGGCCCTGCGGGACCTCCGTGACGAGGTGGGCGACGACGTGGTGCTCATGGCCGACCTGTGCGTGGACGAGTACACCGACCACGGGCACTGTGGCGTGCTGGACGGGCACGGGTCGGTCGACAACGACGCCACCCTCGAGCTCTACGCCCGGGCCGCCGTAGCCCAGGCCGACGCGGGAGCTTCTGTCACCGCCCCCTCAGGAATGATGGATGGCCAGGTATCGGCCATCCGCGGCGCGCTTGACGATGCCGGTCATCAGCAGACGGCGATCCTGGCCTACGCCGCCAAGTACGCCTCGGCGCTCTACGGGCCGTTCCGTGATGCTGTCGACGTCGAGATCGTCGACGGCGGTGACCGGAAGGGTTATCAGCAGGATCCGCCCAACGCCCGTGAGGCCATGGTCGAGATCCTCGGCGACATCGAACAGGGCGCCGACATGGTCATGGTCAAGCCGGCGTTGGCCTACCTCGACGTGATAGCCGAGGCCCGGGCCGTCGTTGACGTGCCTCTGGCCGCGTACCACGTCAGCGGTGAGTACGCGATGGTGCAGGCTGCGGCAGCCAACGGCTGGCTGGACGGCGACGCTGTGGGCATGGAGCACCTCCTGTCCATCCGTCGGGCCGGTGCCGACTTCGTCCTCACCTACCTGGCTCGACGGGCCGCCGAACTCCTCGGCAGCTGAGAATCGAACCGATGGGCGCCAACCTCGACCTCTTCGACCGCGCGCAGCGGGTGATTCCCGGTGGGGTCAACTCGCCGGTCCGGGCCTTCGGGTCGGTTGGCGGCACCCCGTACTTCGTGGATCGGGCCCAGGGCCCCTACCTTTGGGATGCCGAGGGTCGCCGGTACATCGACTACGTGCAGTCCTACGGTCCGGGGATCCTCGGTCACGCCCACCCGGCGGTGCTGGAGGCCGTGACCCGGGCGGCATCGGCGGGCACCTCCTACGGCGCGCCGACTGAAGCCGAGGTGGTACTGGCCGAGATGGTGGTCGATCGGATCGCCGGGCTGGAGTCCGTGCGGTTCGTCTCGTCGGGCACCGAGGCCACCATGTCGGCCATTCGTCTGGCCCGGGGAGCGACGGGTCGACCGGGCATCGTGAAGTTCGCCGGTTGCTACCACGGCCATGCCGATGCGCTATTGGCGGCCGGCGGCAGCGGTGTGGCCAACCAGGGCCTGTCCGGATGTGATGGCGTCACCGATGGTGCAGTGGCCGACACGATCGTGGCCCCCTACAACGTGGTGCCCACCCTCGACGAGACCGTCGCCGCGGTCATCGTGGAACCGGTGGCCGCCAACATGGGCCTCGTCGCTCCGGCAGACGGATTCCTCGAGGGCCTTCGGGCCGCCTGCGATACAGCCGGTGCGTTGCTCATCTTCGATGAGGTCATCACCGGCTTCCGCTTGGCTCGCGGGGGTGCAGCCGAGCGGTTCGGGGTGACCCCGGACCTGTGGTGTTTCGGCAAGGTCATCGGCGGTGGCCTTCCGGTCGGCGCCTTCGGTGGCCGATGGGGCGTCATGGAGCACCTCGCTCCTCTGGGCGGGGTCTACCAGGGCGGCACGCTCTCGGGGAACCCGTTGGCCATGGCGGCCGGACGGACCACCCTGAAACTGCTCGACGATGGTGCCTTCGATCGGCTGACAGCCACGGCGACACGACTGGCCGACGGGCTGGCCGGAGCGTTCGCCTCGGCTGGTCTGGCCTCGACCCTGCCCCGGGTGGGGTCCCTCCTCGGCCTGTATTTCGGTGACGGCCCGGTCATCCCACCGACCGACTTCGATGAGGCGAAGGTGCTGGCCGACAACGGCCGGTACCCGAAGGTATTCCACGCCCTGCTGGAGCGGGGCGTCGCCCTGGCTCCCGGGGCATACGAGGCGTTGTTCCCGAGCCTCGCCCATGACGACGCGGTGGTTGATGAGACCATCGAGATCGCGGCCGATGCCGCGTCCGCCGTCGCCTCCCTTGCCTGAGGCGAGTTCCCGACCGGCGCCCGGTTAGGAGTCTCGAAGCGCGCTGGCTCGTCGCAGCAGGGCCGATTCGGGGGCTGATTCATTAGCCAGGTCGAGGGCCATCTTCTTGCCCAGCTCGACGCCCCACTGGTCAAAGGGATTGATGCCCAGCACCGCGGCCATGGCCACCGTGCGGTTCTCGTAGAGAGCGATCAACTGGCCGAGCGTCGAAGGGGTGAGCTCGGAGAGGAGGATGGCTGTCGATGGTCGGTTCCCGGGGAACGTCCGGTGGGCCACCAAATCCTCGTCGACCCCGTCGGCCCGCACCTCGTCAGCCGTCCGTCCGAAGGCCAGAGCATCGGCCTGGGCCGCCAGGTTGGTCATCAGAACCTCAGCGCCCTTGCTGGACCGGGCATCGTCGACGGTCGGTCGGACCACACCGATGAGGTCCACCGGGATGACGTCGGTCCCCTGGTGGATCAGTTGGAAGAAGGCGTGCTGGGCATCGGTACCGGTTGCACCCCACACCGTCGGGCCGGTTGGCGTCTCCGGATCGCTTTCGTTCTCGCAGGTGCCCTTGCCGAGGCTCTCCATGGAGAGCTGCTGGAGCCAGGGGGCGAACAGGCGGAGCCGGTGGGCGTACGGAACGACGGCCAGCGAGCTTCTACCGAGGTGACACCGGTTCCACACGTCGATGAGGGCCAGTTGGATCGCCGCGTTTTCGTCGGGCGGTTCAGTGGCCGACAGATTGTCCACCACCCGCATTCCGTCCAACATCTCGTCGAAGGCTTCGGGGCCGATGGCCACCATCACTGGCAGGCCGACCGCCGAACCCAGTGAGAATCGGCCACCCACTGCCACCGGTATCTCGTAGATCCGGTTGACGTCCACTCCGAGGGCCTTCGCCCGTTCGGGTGCAGCGGTCACCGCGAGCACATGGTTGATGGCCGCGTCGCCGAGCCCGCCGGCCAGCCAGGCCAGGGCGCCGTCCAATGCGGTCAATGTTTCAATGGTCGTGAACGACTTCGAGCAGGCGATCACCAGGGTTGATGCCGGGTCGAGGCCGTCGAGGGCCTCGGCGAGGTCGTCTGCATCGACGCTCGACGAGAAGCGGATCTCGATGTCAGGATGGGCGAACGGTGCGAGGGCGTCAACGGCCAGTGCCGGCCCCAGGTGACTGCCGCCGATCCCGAGTTGGACCAGCGCGGTGATCGTGGATCCGGTGGCCCCCTTCTCCTCACCGGCCCGGATCGCTGTGGCCAACGTGGCCATCCGGTCGCGGGTTGCCACGATGTCGGACGGAGCCGCGTCCCGACCTAGGCGGAGGGCCTGATGGCTGGCCGGACGCTTCTCGGAACCGTTGACCACCTCGCCGTCGGCCGTTCGACGCAGGAAGCCGACGACGTCGCGTTGCTCGGCCAGATGGGTCAGGGCGTCGAGGACGGCTTCGTCGAGGTGTTGGCGCGACCGGTCGATCCAGAGATCGGCGCACACCGTTCCCAGCCGGTCGCCACGGTCCGGGTCACTCGCGAACAGATCCCGGAGTGTCGGCCGACCGGCGTCTCGGAGGTCGGCAAGTGCACGCCAGCAGGGGAACGTGGTCGGGGATTCGTTCGGGGCTGCGTTCACGTCGACCATTCTCGTCCGGTCTGACGTCGGACAGCGGTCATGGCCGCCAGTTGGGCCGCGACCTGGATTCGAATCCGCTTCGGGACCCGCATCCAGGGAGGGGTCAGGCGTCGACCAGACGGTCGGGGACCAGACGGACGACGCCGGCGATAGCCGAGTAGGCGGCCTCAGCGGCCCCCCGGTCCTCGTCGCGCATCAGGTTGGCCATGATCCGCAGCGCCCACTCCATGAGCGGCTGTGATCGCATCCCCACCCGGGTCAGCTCCTGGATGAGCGTCGGGTTGCCGATCACCTTGGAGAACAGCCGGGCCACCTTGAAGTACAGGCCATACTCCTCGTCAAGCAGGTCGGGGTAGCGGGCCAAGATGGCGTCGTCGCCCCGAGCGGCGGCTTCGGCGATCAGGCCAGCGGCCATTCGTCCGGTCTCGTAGGCGTAGTCGATGCCCTCACCGTTGAACGGGTTGACTGAGCCGGCAGCATCCCCGACCACTAGCCAGTTTGGCCCTGCCTTAGGGCCGACTGAACCGGCCATCGGAAGGCGACCGCCGGTGGGTGGGGCGACGGGTCGCGTCGGATCGATCTGCCAGTGCTCGGGGAGCGTGCAGGCGAACTCTTCGAACAGGTGGCTGGTGTTGACCTGCTTGTAATCCCGGAAGGTCGACAGCAGGCCGATGCCCACGTTGATGGTGCCGTTGCCCACGGGGAAGATCCAGCCGTACCCGGGCATGGCGCTACCTTCGCGGTCACGGACGTCCAGCGAGGATTCGATCCACGGGTCGTCGTGAAGCGGGCTCTCGAAGTAGCCGCGGATGGCCATTCCCATTGGGTAGGCCCGATCGCGCACGGTGCCCAGTGACCGGCCGAAGCGCGAGTTGGCGCCATCGGCCACCACGACGTGGCGGGCCCGGATGGCCCGTTCCGTGCCGGTGGTCTTGTCCAGGACGATCGCGCCACCGATGGTGCCCGGCATCGCACCGTCGGGCGGGTCGATAGGGCGGACGGCCTCGGTGCCCTGCAGGAGGGTCGCCCCGGCGGTCACCGCGTGCTCGGCCACAAAGGCGTCCAGATCACAGCGTCGAACGACGTAGCCGTAGGTCGGGTAGACGGTGTGGTCGGGCCATGGCATCTCGATGGTCCGGCCATGGGCGATGGCCCGGAGGCCGTCGAACCGGTGGTACCGCTCGAGGATCGGCCCGAGGCCCATCTCCTCGAGTTGGTGGACGGCTCTCGGTGTGAGACCGTCACCACAGGTCTTATCCCTGGGAAACGTCTTGCGTTCGACGACCAGCACGTCAAGACCGTGGGATGCAGCCCAGTAGGCGGTGGCAGCGCCGGCGGGTCCTCCACCGATGACCAACAGGTCAACCGAGGCGTCAGGAAAGGGGTCGGTCATAGCGTTCTCGACGGTTGGCGGGTTTGGGCCCGGGGCCCGGTCCGGGGGCTAGTGCCCGCCGTCGTCCTCGTGGGCGACGGAGTCCAGGATGGCCTGGATTTCATCGCTGGTCACCGTCGACGGGTCAAGGTGGCCGTGCAGGTCCAGATCACCGTTGTGGACGGCGTGGTCAATAGCCTCGGCCAGCGCCGCATCATCGGCCGAACCCGACAGGCGGGCCCGCTCGTGGAGCACCACACCGATCAGTTCCTCGGTGGTGAGCACGTCGGCCCAGCCAGGCATGCCGCCCTCGACGACCCGGCCACGGGTGGCGTCGCCGTACATGTTGCCGAGTCCGAAGCCGTCCGAACCCTTGGCCACCCATTCAATGTGGGCCGCCGCGGTCGGGAAGGTCACCAGCACCTCGCCGTCGGTCAGGGCATGACCGCTTCCGCCGGCGCCGGTCGCACCGTGGCAACTGGCGCAGCGGGCCTCGTAGACATGTGAACCCTCGGCTAGAACGCCGGTGGCCTCCTGAGGGGGTCGCTCGAGGGTGCCCACATACGAGATGGCCCAGATCGGGAGCAGCAGTAGTCCGCTGGTGGCCCACCAGGGAATCTTCTTGCGGGCGTTGGCCGCGGCGACGTATGGGGCGACGGGGGCCAGCGGCGCCTCGACCGCCGGGGCAGCCGGGGCAGCCGGTACGGCAGCGGGTGCCTTGGTGGCCGGTGCGGCCTCGGCCGGGGTGTCGGCTGCCGGAGCCTCGGCGCCGGTGGCCTTGGCCTTGGCGGCCTGGGCCCGCTTCAGAAGATGTTCGGGGATATCGGTCAACGTGGGCTCCGGAGGAGTCTGACGGTGCGGCGGTTCTCGGTGTTTCGGATGGCGGTAAAGCCGACCCGGATCGGCTTGCCGGTCTGGAACAGGGGCAGGTTAGCGGGCGGCCGTTGGGGGCGGGCGCTCCGGGCGACGGGCACTTCATATGTCGTGCAGAGGTGGCTGGTTCAGGTGGGCGCGTGATAGAAACGCCCACCGGATCGCAGCCACGTTCCGACCGCTGCCCGGACCGGTTCGACCACTGGTCAACCCTCCGGACTTCGGTCGTCGTGGCCGACGTCTAACCGTTAGCATGGTGCGCGCACCGCTTGTGCATTATTTCACGAAGTCCGCTTGAGCCGCCGAGGGAGGGCCTGGATCGATGGTCGCGTTCGTGACATCCATCGTCGTGCTGCTCATCCTTCTGGGTGGCGTCGACTGGTACCGGAAACGCACCCCGGCCGACAAGGACTTCACCTGGGGCGAGGCGATGCTTTTCGCCACCTACGTCTTCTTCGTTCTCTGGTGGGCCTACGGCGTGGTACCCCACCAGTGGCTGACCTGGGCGGACAGCGAGCTGAACTGGCGCCCCGACCGTTACCTGATCGGCCCTGAACTCCCGTGGACCGGCAACAAGGGCATCGTTGAGTGGGGCCTTCCGTTCACCATGACCTACCAGGTCATCCGTGACCTGGTGGCCGTCGTCATCTACGGCATTGCCCTCGGAGGCAACGTCGTGATGTGGCGCCAGTGGCAGGAGCGCGGCAACGTCGACGATGCACCGAAGCCCACGTCGGAATACGGCCGCCCGCTAATCCGAGAGGGGGCCGGCACATGAGTGTCACCGACGCCAACCCCGCACACCCAAAATTCGTCGACGACTACGTTCTCCGCGAGGTTGACGCTGATTGGATGACGACCAACAACCGGGTCAAGCAGTTCATCCATATCGACCAGTCCGAGTGCATCATGTGCGAGGGCTGCGTCGACATCTGCCCATGGAAGTGCATCCACATGGTCTCGCCCGATGCGGTGGCCGAGTCGGTGGGGACCGAACAGCCGGGAGTTGACCCCAGCGATCACGTGATCTTCACCATCGACGACGATGTGTGCACCCGCTGTGCCCTCTGCGTTGACCGGTGCCCGACCGGCGTGATCATCATGGGCAAGTGCAGCGATGCACCGGCCGATGGTGACACCAACCAGCGGACCAACACCCACGGGTACGGCTACGGAATGCGGCTGGGCTGAGTGGAAATGAACGCACGTATGAAGGTTTCACAGGAGAGCGGACACCGTGGCTGACGACAAGAAGCCGGCTGGTCAGGCGCTGCAGGAGCAGCTCGGCCAACTGACCGACCAGGTTCAGGGTTCACAGGCCTGGAGTTCGATCTTCCGACCGGGCTCGATCTTCCGTAAGGGCTACAACGACAGCCCCCGGAACCGGTCTTACGTGATCATGAACAGTGTGCTGTACCACCTCCACCCGGTGAAGGTGAAGCGTCACGCAGTGAAGGTCAGCTACACCCTCTGCCTCGGCGGGCTGTCGTTCTTTCTGTTCATCCTGTTGACGGTCACCGGAATCTTCCTGATGTTCTTCTACCGACCGACCGCCGCTCAGGCGTGGGATGACATCCAGACCCTGCAGACCGCTGTGGGCTTCGGCCTGCTGGTACGAAACATGCACCGGTGGACGGCCCACCTCATGGTGCTGACCGTGTTCCTGCACATGGCCCGGGTCTTCTACCACGGTGCCTACAAGCCGCCCCGGGAGTTCAACTGGGTCATCGGCGTGATGCTCTTGCAGTTCACCCTGCTGCTCTCGTTCACCGGCTACCTCCTCCCATGGGACCAGTTGGCCCTCTGGGCGGTGACGGTAGGAACGAACATGATGGGCTTCACACCCGTCTTCGGTGAACAGGTCCGATTTGTGCTGCTCGGCGGCGTCGAGATCGGAACCGACACCCTGCTCCGCTGGTACACCCTGCACGTCCTGATGCTCCCGTTCGTGGTGGTCATATTCATGGCCATCCACTTCTGGCGAGTCCGCAAGGACGGCGGCATCTCGGGTCCGCTGTAGGTCGGACCCGTAGGCGACAGGACGACAGATGACCGAGATCCCCGAACACCTGAGAAAGCGGGCCGAGGCCGCCAAGGCAAAGGCCCAAGGAACGACTGACGCTCCAGCTGGCGACGCCTCGCCCGCCGGTGGCGCGCCTGCGGGCGACGAGAAGATCCCCAGCCACCTGCTGGACCGTGGCATCGCGGCGGCCGACCAGCCCGGAACCGTCGCCGGTGGACCCGCCCCCCCCGCCGGGAGCAGCGGTCCGGACGGTCACAACCAGCGACTGCTGACCGTCGTCAAGTCGGGTTCCATCCAGGACACCAAGGCGACCCCGCAGGACAAGGTGCACGTCTGGCCGCACCTCCTACTCGCCGAGTTTCTCGCCGCGCTGGCCATCACCTTGTTCTCGTTGCTGTTCTCGATCTTCGTAAACGCACCGCTACTCGAGTTGGCTGACTTCAACAAGACGCCGAACCCCTCCAAGGCTCCCTGGTACTTCTTGGGCCTGCAGGAGTTGCTCACCATGTTCCACCCGATGGTGGCCGGTGTGACCATTCCAGGTATCGGCCTCTTCGTACTGGTTATGGCGCCCTACATCGACAAGAACCCGTCCAAACGTCCCGAGGATCGAAAGTTCGCCATCTCGTTGATGACCGTGCACCTCATGTTCTGGTCGGTGCTGGTGATGATCGGGTCCTTCTTCCGGGGCCCCGGCTTCAACTTCATCTTCCCGTGGAACTCCGGCCTCTTCTTCGAACTGTGATCGCCATGGAACCCATCATCCCGTCCGCCATTCCGATGAACCACAGGAGCTGACCCGTGGGCGTCGCCATCGCAGTCATCCTTCTCCTCGTCCTTGCCGTGGCCGTTCTGGCCGGGGCCTCCCGGCGACGCGACCGCAGCGCGGTCGGCCTGTCCCGTGAGACACGCCGGCGAGACGTGACCAACCCCCTGTTGGGTGGGTCCGAAGCCGAGGCGGCCCCGTCCGGTCGCGAGGTCGAGGCCGCCGCGGCCGCTGCCCGATCCGGGTCCGGCGTGGTGGCCGTGGAGTCAGCGCCCGCCGAGCCGTTCGTGGCTCCCGATCCGGTAGCCGTCGGCGTGAGCCGCCGTCAGTTCTTCAACCGGAGCCTCGTCGGCATGATGGGCTTCGGTCTCTCGGGCTTCGGTGGCGCCAGCATCGCCTTCCTGTGGCCCCAGGGCGTGAGTGGCTTCGGTTCCAAGATCAAGGTGGGCAACGTCGTGGAGTTGCTAGCCGACATCACCGCCAACAACGGCTTCCTGTACAAGCCGGAGGGTCGGATGTGGATCACCGCCTATCCGAACGGTGCTGTCGAGAAGGCCCGTGCTAATTATTCGGCGCCGGAACTGGCCGGCATGACGGCCGGCGTGGACGGCGGCTTTGACGCCGGCATTATCGCCCTCTACCAGAAGTGCCCTCATCTGGGCTGCCGGGTGCCGAACTGTGTGTCCTCGCAGTGGTTCGAGTGCCCGTGCCACGGTTCGCAGTACAACCAGGTTGGTGAGAAGCGAGGCGGTCCGGCTCCCCGGGGCATGGACCGTTTTGCCATGTCGGTGACTGATGGTGTTCTCACCGTAGACACCGGCACCATTGTCCAGGGCCCCCCGATTGGTACGAACACCACTGGCCAGGAGGCCGAGGGTCCGAACTGCATCGGCCAGGCCGACGGCCACTAGTCCGTCGAGACGCACGAGATCGCAGAGACACCGATGAGCACACTTCTATTCGCAAGCACACAAAGGACCATCGGCTGGGTCCTCGCGTCTGTCGTCCTGGTGGGCATGGGCGTCTACCTGTTGTTCAGTTTCCGCATCGGCAAGCGGGAGGTCGGGTCCGAGATCGACTTGGCTCCCAACCGGGTGCGCCACGCTGACGACGATGAGCTCGAGACCCGGTTCCTGGACCGCAACCTGGCCTGGTCGCTGGTCATGCTCACCGTGGTCTCCCTGATCCTTCCCATCTACTGGCTCATGGAGCCGGCCCGTCAGGACAACGCGGCTTACGGTTGGGTCAAGCGGTTCGAGGGACGTGGAGCACGGACCTTTGAAGAGGCGTGCGTGAGTTGCCACGGCCCTGGAGGCGTGGGTGGCGTGGCCCAGTTCACCATCGCCGACGCCGACGGTGGCTTCGTGGCCCAGGTCGAGTGGAAGGCTCCGGCGCTCACCACGGTCCTGAGTCGCTTCGACGAATCCGAGGTCAGGCGCATCCTCGACTACGGCCGACCCGGGACGCCGATGCCCGCATGGGGCCTACCCGGCGGCGGTCCGCTGACCTCCCAGCAGGTCCATCAGCTCGTCGTCTACCTGCGCTCCATCCAGCTGACTCCCGAGGAGGCGGCCGCCGAGGTGACAAGCGGTCTGCAGTTCGGCGCAAGGGGCATCGTTACCGCACGTGACCCGGGTCTGACCGATGCCGACGACATCGACGCGGCGATCGAGGCCTGGCTCGCCCAGGCCGCCGATCCGTCCAGCAGCGACTACGCCGCCTACGGCGAGTTGCTCTTCAATAACCCGGCCGCCCAGGGCGCCAACAGTTGCGCCCGCTGCCACACGCCCGGTTTCTCCTACGGCGCCTCGAGCAAGGAGGCCACCGCTGAACTCATGGCCGAGTGGCCCCGTCTGGCCGAGGCCGGCGTGCTCACCGGCTACCGCCCGGGAGCAGGCCACGTCGGGCCGGCCCTCGTGGGCATCGAAACCCACTTCCCGACGGCTGGTGGGCACGAGGACTTCGTCCGCACCGGTTCGGAGGTGGGCGCCGGCTACGGAAACGCCCGTCCCGGTACCGGCGCCATGCCCGGCTTCGGTGGCCGCACCGACGACCTAGACGTGATCGGCACGGTCGTGCGGTCCCGCATCCTCACCCCGGAGCAGATCGCCGCCATCGTGGCGTATGAGAGGAGCCTCTGATGGACAGCCTCGTCACGCTGGCCGGCCTGGCATGGGACCCCGAGATCCGGGGCATCCTGGTTGTCGCCACCGGCTTCGTTGTCCTCATGGGATCGGTCTGGCTGGTCATGGCCACCAATTCGGGTGTCCGGCTGGCCACCCTGATGGCTGCTGCCGCACTCATGGGCTGGATGGTCATCCTGGGCAGCGCCTGGTGGATGTACGGCTCTGGCTGGAAGGGTGACGCCCCGAGCTGGAAGACCGTGGACATCAACGTCGGAGACCTTCGGGCCAGTGGCTTGTCGTACGCCCGTGAGTTGCCCAACCCGGACGAGATCCCGTCAGCCTACGAACTGGTCGTGGCCTCTGGCGACGCCGTGGCGATTGCTGAGTTCGACACGCTTCCCAACGCGACCGACAACCCAGACCTGGAGGCCGAGGCACTCGATGCCCTTCGAGCCGACCGCCAGTTGCGGAACGAGACCATCACTCGGTCGGAGCTGGCTGCCGTGGCCCGCAACGTGACCGATGCCGCGGGTCTCCGAGCCGTTGGTCCATGGCGCCTCCTGGCGACCACAGATGCTGGCGACGCGCAGGCTCAGGCGGCCGCTGACGTGCTAGCCCATCCCGATCTCGGGTTCGCCAGTTCGGCTGACTACAAGTTGCTCGACGCCTACACCATGGGTGGCAAGCCCTCGTTGACCGATGATCCAAACCGTTGGGACCGGATCAGCCATTGGGTCACCAGTTCAGCCCGACTCACCCACCCAACCCGCTACACGGTGGTGCAGTTACAGGGGGTGCTACTCCAAGAGGTCCCTGCCGGCGTGGCCCCACCCCGTCCGGTCGTCGACCCCGGTGAGCCCGTTGTGTCGGTGGTGATGATCCGTGATCTCGGATGGGTTCGCCTGCGACCTGCACTGGTCACCATCGGTTCGTTGCTGGTCTTCCTGGCCCTCTGCTACTGGCTCCACGTGCGTGACAAGGAGCTCATGGAGCGGCGCAGGGAGTTCGAGACCAGTAGCGCCTGACCTCGTGATCAATTCCGTGGTCATGGGTGGAACCGGGGACGAGTGACGTGCTCGGCCAGTACCTGCCCATCATCGTCCTCCTGATCCTGGCGTTCCTGTTCGCCGCCCTCAGCTTCGTTGCCTCGCGCCTGCTCGCCCCCCGAAGCCCGAATGACCGCAAGGCCGCGCCCTACGAGTGCGGGATCATCCCGGGACGTGAGACGCCCGAGCGGTTCCCCGTCCGGTTCTTCCTCGTGGCGATGATCTTCATCGTCTTTGACATCGAGATCATTTTCTTCTACCCGTGGGCCATTGCCCATGACGGTCTCGGCCTGTTCGGTCTGGTGGCCGTCCTCATCTTCTCGGCGGCGGTGTTCGAGTCGTTCGTCTACCTGATCGGCAACGGGGCCCTTGAGTGGGGTCCGGTACGTCGGGTCCGCCACGCCGTGTCACCGCACCGCACCTCATCGTCCACCGTTCGGCGGGCTGGGGTTCGCGAAGTCGGGCTAGAGGGACGGGATCGGGCCGCCTGATGGTGCACCTTCCCGGAATCGGCGAGACCTCCGACGTGATGTCCCACGGCCTCGAGGGTCTCGAGCACAACTTCGTCACGGCCAAGGTCGAGGACCTCGTGAAGTGGTCGCGGGCCCGGAGTTGCTGGCCGGCGACGTTCGGCCTGGCGTGCTGCGCCATTGAGATGATGGCCACCGGTGCTGCCCACTACGACCTGGCTCGCTACGGCATGGAGGTCTTCCGGGCCTCGCCGCGTCAGGCCGATCTGATGATCGTGGCCGGCCGGGTGTCCCAGAAGATGGCTCCCATCCTGCGTCAGATCTACGACCAGATGATGGAGCCCAAGTGGGTCATTTCCATGGGCGTGTGTGCGTCCAGCGGTGGGATGTTCAACAACTACGCCATTGTCCAGGGCGTCGATCAGGTCGTGCCAGTCGATGTCTACGCCCCCGGTTGTCCGCCGGGCCCCGAGACCCTGATGCATGCCATCCTGACGCTGCACGACAACATCCAGAGCGGTGAGCTGGTACGCCGCCGCGAGGCCAATGACGGTGGCGCAGTAATCGAGGTCGACGTGCCTGCCGCTCCTATCGAGACCGTCCAGGCCGTGGAACTGGGCACCCGATGAGCGAGCCCGAGGTAAGCGACGAGTCCCTACTCCACGGCGTGCCGGTGGTCGCGGCCACCGGGCAGGTCGTGTTGCATCCGACCGTTGACCAGTGGCTGGACACTGTTTCGGCCCTGAAGGCCGACGGCTTCTGCATGGCCATCGACGTCACCGCCGTGGACTACTCGGCCCATCCCGGTCGTACCGACCTGCCCGAGGGCGTGACACCCGAGCGCTTTGAGGTGGTAGCCGCATTCATCGACCACACCAGCGGTCGACGGGTTCGCCTGCGGGCCCAGGTGCCCGAATCCGAGCCCGTGGTGCCATCGCTGTTCGACCTCTTCCCGGGGACCGAGGCCATGGAGCGCGAGGTCTGGGACCTGGTGGGCGTGGCCTTCGACGGCCACCCCGACCACACTCGGATCCTGATGCCCGAGGACTGGGAGGGCCACCCGCTCCGTCGAGACGTGGCCATTGGCCGCATCCCGGTCCAGTTCAAGGACGCCCCGGCCACCCGATGACTGACGTGATCAGTTCCCCGACAGGTCCTCCGACCGACGAGTCCGTCGACGGTTTTCTCGACGGCCCTGGTACCGAGGGTCCCGATCTAGACCTGGGCTCGGACGAGCGCGTCCTGCGCCGTGACGACTCGAGTGCCGTACTCCGCCTGAGCGAGGCCGAGGCCGCCGTCCTGGCTGGCGATCCCGATGATCCGCCCACCGGCGATGCTGCGGACCAGCGGATGATCCTCAACATGGGCCCGTCGCACCCGTCCACCCACGGCGTGCTCCGTCTCATGTTGGAGATGGAGGGCGAGACGATCCTGCGGACCAAGCCGATCATCGGCTACCTCCACACCGGTATGGAGAAGACCGCCGAGGACCTCACCTACCTCCAGGGCCCGACCAACGTCACCCGGATGGACTACGCCGCCCCGCTGTTCTCCGAACTGGCCTTCTCCCTGGCTGTCGAGCAACTCCTGGGCATCGACGTGCCGCCTCGGGCCACCTGGATCCGGATGCTCATGTGCGAGCTGAACCGGGTCGCCTCACACCTCTTGTTCCAGGCCACCAACGGCATGGACCTGGGCGCCGTGTCGATGATGATCTACGGCTGGCGCGAGCGCGAAGAGGTGCTCCGCTTCTTCGAAAAGGTCACCGGCCTGCGGATGAACCACAACTACATCCGCCCCGGCGGGGTCGCAGCCGACCTCCCCGACGGCTGGCAAGACGACCTTCGTCGGCTGCTCGACCTGATCCCGCCCCGACTCGACGAGTACGACACCCTGCTCACCGGGCAGCCCATCTTCCGCGAGCGACTCCAGGGCGTGGGCGTCATGACCCCGGCCGAAGCCCTCGCCCTGTCGGCCACCGGTCCCATCCTGCGGTCAACCGGCTACGCCTGGGATCTGCGCCGCGACCAGCCCTATCTGGCCTACGACGAGGTGGAGTTCGACGTGATCGTGGGCACCCACGGCGACTCGTTCGACCGCTACGCCATCCGCCTCAACGAGATCCGGGAGTCGTTGCGAATCGTCGAGCAAATCATCGACCTGATGCCTGAAGGTGACTACCGGACCCAAGACAAGAAGGTCACCCCGCCGCCGCGTGCCCGCATCGACGAGTCGATGGAAGCCCTCATCCACCACTTCAAGATCTTCACCGAGGGCTTCCACGTGCCGGAGGGTGAGACGTACGCCGCCGTGGAGTCACCCCGTGGCGAGCTCGGTTGTTACCTGGTGTCGGACGGGGGTCCGAAGCCCTACCGGATGCACATCCGTGGTCCCAGCTTCGTGAATCTGCAGACCCTGCCGCATCTGATGGAGGGTGGTCTGATCGCCGACGGCGTGGCTGTCGTGTCGTCGGTCGACCCCATCATGGGGGAGGTCGACCGGTGAGCTGGTTCGACGCATCCCACGAGCGGATCGCCCGCGAGATCCTGGCCCGGTACCCGAAGCCGAAGTCGGCGGTCATCCCACTGCTCCATCTCGCCCAGGAGCAGGAGGGATGGATCACGCCCGACGCCATGGCCGAGATCGCCGCCATGACCGGCACCACGGCCGCCGAGGTGCTGGGCACCGGCAGCTTCTACGAGATGTTCAAGTTCCATCCGGTGGGCCGGTATGTGGTCAACGTCTGCACCAACGTGTCCTGCCAACTGCTGGGTGGCGAGGAACTCCTGGAGCACGCCGAGTCGACCCTCGGGGTCCGGGCCGGTGGCACCACCGACGATGGCCTGTTCACCGTCGAGGACGTGGAGTGCGTGGCCGCCTGCACCGAGGCGCCCTGCTTCACCGTGAACTACCGCTACTTCCACCGGGCCGACACCGACACCTTCGATGAGGTGGTGGCCGACCTCCGGGCCGGACGCAGCCCACTGGTCCGCGGCGCATCGGGCGACGGCGGCGACATTCCAGACCACGGAACCCTCGGTCGGGTGCGACAGCACGTGCCGGATGATCGTCGGGCCGGCGTGGTGCCCCCCGAGGACGTCACCGGGCCACCCGCATGGATGCCTGCGGCCGAAGATGAGGCGGCATCGTGACCGGCGCCTACGTCCCCCATGCAGCGGGCTACGTCGACAACGACGGGCCGAAGGTCGTGACCTCCCGCTTCCCTCACGAGGATTCCTTCACCCTGGAACGCTCCCTGGCCACTGGGGGCTACGAGGGCCTCCGGGCAGCGCTGACCATGGCCCCCGACGTCGTGCACGCCCAGGTTCGCGAGGCCACCCTGCTGGGCCGTGGTGGTGCCGGATTCCCGGCCGGCGTCAAGTGGGGCTTCTGTCCCGAGGGCGTGTGGCCCCGGTACCTAGTCGTGAATGGCGACGAGAGCGAGCCCGGTACCTACAAGGACCGCCTGCTTATGGAGCGCGATCCGCATCAACTCATCGAGGGCTGCCTGATCGCCTGCTACGCCCTCGGGTTGTCGCAGTGCTTCCTGTACGTCCGGGGTGAGATGGCTCTGGCCCAGGAGCGCATCGCCACGGCACTCAACGAGGCCTATGCCGCGGGCTACGTGGGCCGAAACGTCCTGGGCACCGACCTGTCGGTAGACATCACCCTCCACTGGGGGGCCGGCGCCTACATCGTGGGCGAGGAGACGGCGCTCATCGAGAGCCTCGAGGGCAACCGGGGCATGCCCCGTCTCAAGCCGCCGTACTTTCCGGCGGCCATCGGGCTCTACGGCCAGCCGACCATCGTCAACAATGTGGAGACGTTGGCCAACGTGCCGTGGATCATGACCAAGGGCGCTGCGGCCTACCGGGAGATGGGGTCGGAGACCTCGCCCGGTACCCGCCTGTTCACCGTTTCGGGACACGTGAACCGACCCGGTGTCTACGAGGTCGAGCAGGGCGTCACCACGTTCCGCGACCTGTTCTACGGCGAGGCGTTCTGCCAGGGAATCCGGGACGGCCACGAGTTGAAGATGTTCATCCCGGGCGGTGGATCCTCACCCTGGTTCTTCGCCGAGCACCTCGACCTGCCGCTGGAGGCCAAGGAGGTGGGCGCTGCCGGATCAATGCTGGGATCGGGCGCCATCATCGTCATGGACGAGACCACCGATGCCGTGAAGGCCTGCCATCGGATGGTGCGGTTCTTCGCCCGCGAGTCATGTGGCAAGTGCTCGCCATGCCGGGAGGGGACCAACTGGGAGGAGAAGATCCTGGCTCGCATCCTCGACGGCCATGGCCGACCGTCCGACATCGATCTGCTGCTCGACGTGGGCGACAACATCAGCCCCGGGCCGTATCCGGTGGCCGCCCATGCCGACGAGGGGCTCGAAGCCGTGCCGTTCCCGCCCCGCCAGACCACCATCTGTCCGTTGGGTCCGTCGTCGGTGGCGCCCATCACCTCGACCATCCGGCGATTCCGCCACGAGTTTGAGGCCCGCATCACCCGAAGCGACGGCATCCCAGTGTCGGCCGCCGCCCCCGGTGGGGAGGTTGGCGCATGAGTGGGGAAACACCCGTCGTCGAGATACAGGTCGATGGTGAGACGGTGGCCGCCCACCCGGGTGAACTGCTGATCGATGCCTGCGAGCGCACCGGCACGTACATTCCCCGGTTCTGTCACCACAGTCGGATGAAGCCGGTCGGGATGTGTCGCATGTGCCTGGTCGAGGTCGACACCGGGCGGGGCCCTGCCCTGCAGCCGTCGTGCATGCTCGAGTGCACGCCCGGCATGTCCGTCGAGACCGAGTCGGACCGCACCCGAAAGGCCCAGGACGGGGTGCTGGAGTTCCTGCTCGTCAACCACCCACTGGACTGCCCCGTCTGCGACAAGGGCGGCGAGTGCCCCCTGCAGGACCAGACAATGGCTTTCGGACCAGGCGAGAGCCGATTCGTCGAGGAGAAGCGGCACTTCGAGAAGCCGATCCCCGTCAACTCCAACGTCTACCTGGACCGGGAACGCTGCATCCTGTGCGACCGCTGCACCAGGTTCGCCGGCGAGGTGGCCGGCGATCAACTCATCCACTTCATGGACCGGGGCGGCCAGACCCAGGTCAACACCTTCCCCGAACAGCCCTTCTCCTCGTACTTCAGCGGTAACACCGTGCAGGTCTGCCCGGTGGGTGCGTTGACCGCTACTCCGTACCGTTTCAAGGCCCGCCCGTGGGATCTCGAGGAGGTCGAGTCGACCAGCACGCTGGACAGCGTGGGCAGTCGCATTACCGTGCAGTCCTCGAGTGACCGGGTGCTTCGGTTCCAGGGTGTCGACGCCGACGCCGTCAACTGGGGCTGGCTCTCGGACAAGGAACGGTTCGTCTTCGAGGCCTACGACCACGAGGACCGCCTGGCCTCACCGATGCTGCGGGGCGATGCCCTGGGCAACCGGACGGCCGAGGGCGACTCGCTGGTCGCTGCGCCGTGGAGCGAGGCGCTCGGCGTCGCTGCGTCGGCCTTGTCGGCCGCACCGGCTGATCGGATCGCCGTGTTGGGCGGCGCCCGGATGACCAACGAGTCGCAGTACGCGTGGGTCAAGTTGGCCAAGGGCGTGCTGGGCACCGACCACGTGGACGCCCAGTTGGCCGATGGTCTGCCCGCGGAGGTCGTCCTCGGCTTGCCGCGGGCCACCATCGATCGGGCCTGCACGCCCGGCGGAACGATCGTGCTCCTGGGTCCCGACCCCAAGGAGGAACTCGGGGCGCTGTTTCTGCGACTCCGACACGCCGTGGTCCACGACGGGGCAACTCTGATCGAACTCACGCCGCGACGTACCGGGCTGAGCCCTCACGCCGCCCATTCGCTGCGAGTTACCCCAGGTGATGCGGCTGGCGTGGTGGCCGCCATGTTCGGCTCCAGATCACCGGTCGGTGTCGGCGGCATCCCGGTCGACCAGTTGGCCGCTGCCGGAGCCACCCTGGCCGCCGCGGTGGCTGACGGTTCGCCGGTCACGGTGCTGCTGGGCCGACCCTCGCTGGCCGAGTCAGCCGGCCCGGTAGTGGACGGTGCAGTGGCCCTCCACGACCATCTGCCTGAGGCCACATTCCTCTCGCTTCTCCGTCGCGGCAACGTCCACGGCGCCATGGACATGGGTCTGGCTCCCGGGCTCCTTCCCGGTCGCGCATCGCTGGCCGATGCCGGACGGGTCGCCGATGCGTGGCCGACCGTACCGACGGCCGCCGGCCATGACGCGCTGGGGATTCTCACTGCGGCGGCCGCTGGAGACATTGACGTCCTCGTCTTGCTGGGGGCCGATCTGCTGGCCGATGTGCCCGACCGCCAACTCGTCGAGCAGGCCCTGGCCGGGGCGAGAACCGTGGTGGCCATCGACCTGTTCGGCACCGAGACCGTGGCCCGGGCCGACGTGGTCCTCCCCGCCGTGGCCTCCACCGAACTCGACGGAACCTTCACCAACCTGGAGGGCCGGGTAAGCGTGGTGGCCCGCAAGGTGACCTCACCTGGAACGTCCCGACCTGACTGGGCGATCGCCGTGGATCTCGCCGAGCGTCTGGGTGGTGACCTGGGCTTCGAGTCAGTGGACGACGTGCTGGCCGAACTGGTCACCGTGTCGCCGCTTCACTCCGCGCTGACACCCGAGGCCCTCGCCGAGGCGACCCGCGAGGGGATCCTGATCGAGGGTTCGCTGGGTCTGGACCGGCCCGAACCGACCGGCGTTCCGGGACGCGACGGCTACGGCCTCCGCCTGGTGGTCGACCGGTGCATGTACGACGCTGGGGTCCTGGTGGCCCACAGCCCGTCATTGGCCGGTCTTGCCCCGGGGACGCGTGCCGGCATTGAGCCGACAGACCTGGCCCGCAACGGGATTGACGAGGGTGAGGTCGTGGACCTCATCAGCGCCCGAGGCACCATCCAGGTGGTGGTGGCCGCCGATGCCGGTGTGGCCCGGGGGACCGTGCACCTGAGGGCCAACCAGCCCGACATGGACGTCAACGCCCTGATCGACGCCTTGGCGCCGGTCACCGAAGTCCGGGTGGGTCGCCGGTGAGCGCCCTGGACACCGCCGTGCTGGCGCTGGATCCGCTGCTGAGTGGCGATCTGGACCTGGGCATCGTGGGCATCGTGGTCCTGAAGGTCGTTGTGGCCTTCACCCTGCTGCTCGTCTCGGTCATGCTCATGATCTGGTTCGAGCGCAAGCTGGTGGCCGACATGCACAACCGGATCGGCCCGGCCGTGGCCGGCCCGTTCGGCATCCTCCAGACACTGGCCGACGGGATCAAGCTGTTCTTCAAGGAGGACCTCATCCCGGACCGGGCCGACCGGGTGGTTTTCAAGTTGGCCCCCTATCTGTCGTTGGTGCCGGCCTTCCTGGTGTTCGCCATTGTCCCCATTGGGGGCGACTTCTCGTCGGGCGACGGCACCGTCACGTGGTTCGGTGAGCGCACCTACCTGCAGGTGGCCGACCCGCCGGTGGGCGTCCTATTCTTCCTCGCCCTCTCTTCGATCGCCGTCTACGGCGTGATGCTGGCCGGCTGGTCGTCGGGTTCGAAGTACCCGCTGCTCGGTTCGGTGCGGGCGTCGGCCCAGATGATCAGTTATGAGGCGGCCCTCGGCCTGGCCATCGCAGCGGTCTTCCTGACCTCCGGTTCGCTGTCCACGCACGACATCGTGGCCAGTCAGGTCAACGGCAGCTGGAACGTTCTGGCCACCGGCGTTGTCCCGTTCATCGTGTTCCTGGTGGCCGGGACCGCTGAGTTGAACCGCCCGCCATTCGACCTGGTGGAGGCCGAACAGGAGCTGGTCGGCGGGTTCCACACCGAATACAGCTCGCTGCGGTTCGCTCTCTTCTTTCTGGCCGAGTTCATGAACGTAATCACCATGTCGGCTATCGCCGTCACCTTGTTTCTGGGTGGCCCAGCCGGACCGATCCTGACCGACACCTTGGGCTGGGTGTGGCCAGTCTTCTGGTTCAGCCTCAAGGTGTTCGCCTTCCTGTTCTGCTTCGTGTGGCTCCGGGCCACGCTGCCCCGGCTGCGCTACGACCAGCTCATGGACCTGGGGTGGAAGGTGCTGATCCCGGTGGCTCTCGGATGGTTCCTGCTGATCGGGGCCATGAACGTGGCCGGTGACCGGGGATGGCCGCTGGTGCCGGTGGTGATGGTCGGCATGGCCGTGATGGCCGGCGGTGCTGCGCTCCTCATTGGTGCGGTTTCTAAGGCCCGGGCCGAGCGTCTGGCAGACCTGGATGGCGAGCGGGAAGGCGAGTCGGTCTGATGGGTTACTTCCGCGGCTTCGCCGTCACCTTCGGCAAGATGTTCGAGAAGCGGGTCACCACCTCGTACCCGAAGGACAAGCGTCCCAAGCCGGCCCGCTTGCACGGCCGCCACGTGCTGAACCGGTACGAGGACGGCATGGAGAAGTGCATCGGTTGTGAGCTGTGCGCCGGGGTCTGCCCAGCGAAGTGCATCTACGTGCGCGGCGCCGACAACCCGCCCGACGAACCGGTGTCCCCCGGCGAGCGGTACGGCTTCATCTACGAGATCAACTACCTGCGGTGCATTCACTGCGACCTGTGCGTGGAGGCCTGCCCGACCGAGGCCATCACCGAGTCGAAGCTATTCGAGTTTTCGTTCACCAACCGGGCCGACGCCATCTACACGAAGGACGAGTTGGTGGTCGATGCCACCACGGGTCGTCCTCAGCACCTCCCGTGGGAAGACTGGCGACCGGGTGACGACGCCATGACTTCGGGTTGGATGCGTGCCACGTCGCCCAGTGGGGACGCCTCGTACAGCGGACAGGTGTCGTGGTCGGGCGAGCTGGGTCATGGCGTGAGGGCCCCGGAGGTCGGGCAGTCAGACGGAGATGCCGGCGCTGAATCCGACGAACCCGGATCCGATGACGAAGGGTCGGATGCCCACTGATGGAAGCCTTCGTCTTCTTCGCCAGTGCGGCGATCGTGTTGACCGGTGCCGTGGGCGTGCTCACGTCGCGTAACCCGGTGCACGCCGCTCTGTTCCTGGTCCAGACCCTGTTCGGGGTCGCCGTGCTGTTCGTCCTCCAGGACGCCACCTTCCTGGCTGCCGTCCAGGTCATCGTCTACGCGGGCGCCGTGGTCATCCTGTTCCTGTTCGTGATCATGCTGCTGGGCGTCGACCGGGCCGAGAACCTCGGGGTGGAACCCATTGTCGGCCAGCGTCCCCTGGCCGCGGTGATCGGCGCCTCGTTGATGGGGATGCTGCTCACCCTCCTGCTGGTGGCCACCGATGGTCCGACGGGTGCTCCCGGTCGGACCGCGCCGCTGGGCGATGCCGGGGACAACACCCGGCGTCTCGGCGAGGCCCTGTTCACCGGGCACGTTTTCGCCGTGGAGTTGACCGCCCTGCTGCTGACCGTCGCGGTGGTCGGCGCTGTGGTGCTGGCCCGGACCGTCAAGGGCCCGATGCAACCGCTTCCCGTCGTGGTCGTGGCCACGTCCACCGAGCCCGCCGACGCCGATGCCGGGCCTGATACAGCGGCTGACGAAGAGTCCGAAGAAGCGGGGGACGCCTGATGGTGGTGACCACCTCCTGGTATCTGGCGTTGGGGGCCGTGCTGTTCTCGATCGGCGCCGTCGGTCTGCTGACCCGCCGTAACCCGTTGGTCATGTTCATGTGCGTCGAGTTGATGCTCAACGCCGTCAACCTGACCTTCGTGAGCCTCGGCGCCGAACTGGGCGATCTGGGCGGCCAACTCTCGGTGTTCTTCGTGCTTGTCGTCGCGGCGGCCGAGGTCGTGGTCGGCCTCGGGATAATCGTGGCCATCATGCGCCGCCGCCAGGGTGCGACGGCCGATGACCTCTCGGTTCTGGGGGGTTAGGGCGTGCTCGATCTCGTCTGGTTGATCCCCTCGCTGCCTCTGGCCGGCTTCCTGGTGCTGACGTTCGGTGGGAAACGGCTCGGCGAACCGTGGGCTGGATGGCTGGCCACCGGGGCCATGGCCGGCTCCTTTCTGGCCACCGTCGGCGTATTCCTAGACTTGGCGGGGCGCGACGTGCAGGACCGGCGGGCGGTGACCACGTTGTTCGAGTGGATCCCGGCCGGAGATCTCCGGGTCGACGTGGGCTTTCTGGCCGATCCGCTGTCGCTCACCATGTGCCTGTTCATCACCGGTGTGGGCGCCCTCATCCACCTCTACTCCGTCGGCTACATGCACGGTGACGGCGAGTTCCCCCGCTTCTTCACCTACCTGAACCTGTTCGCCTTCTCCATGCTGATACTGGTCCTGGGTGACAACCTGTTGCTGACCTTCCTGGGCTGGGAGGGCGTCGGTGCCTGTTCTTACCTGCTCATCTCGTTCTGGTTCACCGACGAGGCCAACGCCACAGCGGGCAAGAAGGCCTTCGTGACCAATCGGATCGGTGACTGGGGCTTCATGGTCGCCATCTTCATGACGTTCTTCACGTTCGGGTCCGTGGCCTACGTCGACGTGCTGGACACCACGGCGGCCGGCACGGTGGCCCAGTCCACTGCCACGTTCATCGCCGTGATGCTGTTCGTGGGGGCCATCGGCAAGTCGGCCCAGTTCCCGCTCTACCTCTGGTTGCCTGACGCGATGGCCGGCCCCACGCCTGTCTCGGCGCTCATCCACGCGGCGACCATGGTCACCTCGGGCGTCTACCTATTGACCAGGGTCAACCCGATCATCGCAGACGCCGCTGACTGGGTGCCCACCATGATCGCCTGGACGGGTGCCGGCACGGCACTGTTCGCGGCGACCATTGCTGTGGCCCAGCGTGACATCAAGAAGGTGCTGGCCTATTCCACGGTCAGCCAACTCGGCTACATGTTCCTGGCGGTGGGCTGTGGCGCCTACGTGGCCGCGGTGTTCCACATGGTCACCCACGCCTTCTTCAAGGCGTTGCTGTTCCTGGGCTCTGGCTCGGTTATCCACGGAATGGACGGTGACCAGGACATGGCCCACTACGGCGGGCTGCGTCGTTTCATGCCGATCACGGCGGGCACGTTCATCATCGGCTGGTTGGCCATCGCCGGCGTGCCGCCCTTCGCCGGCTTCTGGTCCAAGGACGAGATCCTGGCCTTCGCCTGGAACGAGAGCCCCCTTCTGTGGGCCGTTGGCCTAGTGACCGCCGTGCTGACCGCCTTCTACATGACCCGTCAAGTGGTGCTCACCTTCTTCGGTCGTCACCGCTTCGCCGACCCGAGGTCTGACGAGGTGGATGCCGTCTGGGCTGCCCGTCTGGCCGGTGCCGACGAGGGCGTCGAGGCCGCACGCGCTGCGGTGGTCGATGCCGAGACTGCGTTGGAGGTCCGCCGTGGGGCGGCGACCGCAGCCGACGAGGCCGCGGTGACCGAGGCCGAAGGCGTGCTGTCTGCTGCCGTTGACGCCTTAACGGTTGCCGAGGCCGCGGTGGCGGATGTCCGTGCCGCGGCTGACGTGCGACCCGACCTTCCCGCCCTGGCCCTGGCTGGCGCCCCCGACGTTGGTGCGGTGGCTGACGAGCTACCCGACGCGGTGGCCGATCGCGCCGCTCATCACCCGCACGAATCCCCGTGGACCATGGCCTTCCCGCTCGTCGTCCTGGCCGGCCTGAGCGTGCTGGGTGGGCTCGTGCAGCTTCCCTTCTCATCGAGCACCAAGCGGCTCGAGCACTGGCTGGAGCCCACGCTGTTCCACAACGAGGTCCACCTGTCTATTGGCGCGGGGACCCTGTGGGTGCTGGCCGTCATTGCGGTGGCCGGCGGCGCGGTGGGCATCGCGGTGGCCGTAGCGGCCTACGGACAGCGTCGCATCGACCACACCGCCTTCGAGCGTCCGATCCTCGCCGAGGCGTGGCGATTCGATCGGAAGGTCTCGGACTTCATGGGCGGTCCGGGCCGTACCGGCTTCGACGCCACCGCGGCCTTCGACCGCAAGGTGGTCGACGGCGCGGTCGAGGGGATGGCCACCCTGGTTCGCCGGGAGGCCGGCCTGCTCCGGCGTTTCCACAACGGCCTGGTTCGGACCTACGCAGTGGGCATCGGCCTTGGGGCTGTGGGCCTCGTGCTCTGGTTCCTCTCGAGGAGCAGCTTCTGATGGGCGCCCTCTCGACCTTCGTGGTCGCCTCCTCTCCCGGTGTGCCGTTCGCCGTGCTGCCGGCGCTGATCGTGGTGCCCGCCGTGGGCGCCCTGCTGGTGGTCTGCCTGCCCCGTCGTCGCCCAGAGCTGCTCAAGTTGGTGGCCGTGGCCACCTCGGTGATCGTGGGTGGTATGTCGGTTTGGCTGTTGAAGGGTTTCGACGCCACCCACGGAGCCGAGATGCAGTTCACGTCACAAGCTGACTGGATCTCCGACCTGGGCATCCAGTGGCTGCTGGGCATCGACGGGATCTCGTTGTTCCTGGTCGTGCTGACCGGCGTGCTGTTCCCGATCGCCCTGCTGGCTGTCGACCCCGGGCATGACGACCGGGCCTACTACGCGTGGCTGCTCGTGCTGGAGGCCGGCGTCATGGGTGTGTTCTGCGCGCTGGACCTGGTGGTCTTCTTCCTCTGCTTCGAGGTCGTCCTGGTGCCCATGTACTTCCTCATCGGACGGTGGGGGCACGGCAACCGGGCATACGCGGCGACCAAGTTCTTCCTCTACACGATGGCCGGATCGGCTCTCATGCTGGTGGGGATCCTGGCCGTGGCCTTCCTCCACGCGGACGCCACCGGTACCTCGGTCACCTTCGACTTGGTGGCCATTGCCGAGGCCCAGGCCATCGACACCAATGCGGCCCGCTGGATCTTTGCCGCCTTCGCGCTGGCCTTCGCGGTGAAGGTGCCGATCTTCCCACTGCACACCTGGCTGCCCGATGCCCATACCGAGGCGCCGACGGCTGGCTCGGTGATCCTGGCTGGCGTGCTGCTCAAGTTGGGCACCTACGGTTTCCTGCGGTTCGGCCTCTACCTGTTCCCCGAGGCCTCCCACTTCTTCGCCCCGGTGTTCCTGACTCTGGGCGTGGTCGGCATCATCTACGGCGCCGTGGTGGCCACCATGCAGCGGGACCTGAAGCGCCTCGTGGCCTATTCCTCGGTGGCCCATCTGGGCTTCATCGTGTTGGGCACCTTCGCCCTGAACACCGAGGGCATCGAGGGCGGCCTGCTCCAGATGGTCAACCACGGCGTGTCGACCAGCGCCCTGTTCCTGCTGGTCGGCATGATCTACGAACGTCGCCACACCCGTCAGATTGACGAGTTGGGTGGCCTGCAGAAGTCGGCGCCGGTCATGGCCGCCGTGTTTACCCTGGTCATGCTGTCGTCGATCGGCCTGCCCGGTCTGAACGGCTTCGTGGGCGAGTTCCTGGTGCTGGTCGGAGCGTTCAACGCCCACCGTTGGTGGGCCGTGGTGGCCGCCGGAGGCGTGGTCCTAGCCGCCCTCTATCTGCTGTGGGCCTACCAGCGGGTCTTCCATGGCCCAGCCAAGGGCGACAACGCCGAGATGCCCGACCTGAAACTCCGTGAGGGTCTGGTGCTGGCACCGCTGCTGGCTCTCATCGTCTTCATGGGCGTCTACCCGAAGCCGGTGATCGAACGGATGGAACCTGCGGTGGATGCCCTGGTGGCCCACATCGAGGAGCACGTGGACGGCTTCCACGAGCCGACGTCCCGCTTCGGCGTCGACATCGAAGGCGCTGGCGACCACGGATCCGACCACGCCGACGAGGGGGACGATCACTGATGTCGACCGTCGTCACCCCCGAGGTCCTGTGGTGGGCCCTGATTCCGGTGATCCTGCTCTCGGCCGGTGGGATGCTGCTGCTGACCGTGGCCTCGATCGTCCGCCGCCTTCCCGACGCCCTGCCCCAGGCCTGGACGGTCATCACCGGCCTGGCCGTGCTGGTGGCCTCGGTGCCCATGTGGAACGAGGTGCGTGACGGTGGACCCCGCTCATATCTGGGCGGCATGGTCGCTGTCGACGGGTCCACGGTGCTGGTCACCGCGATACTGGCCATCGCGGTGGTGGCCACCGCCCTGTTGGCCCGTCCTTACCTGGCCCGTGAGGATCTGCCGGGCGTCGAGTTGTACGTCCTGCTCATGCTCTCGGCGACTGGTGGCGTGGTCATGGCGTCGGCCGACGACCTCATCGTCCTGTTCCTGGGCCTGGAGATCCTGTCGATCGCCGTGTACGTGCTGGCCGCCCTACACCTGCGCCGCATTGAGTCCCAGGAGGCGGCGCTCAAATACTTTGTGCTCGGGGCGTTCGCCTCGGCCTTCCTGCTCTACGGCATGGCGCTCCTATACGGCGCCACCGGTTCGACCCGTCTGGCCCTGATCGCCGAACACCTATCGACGGTGGTGCTGCTCCGGGACGGGATGCTGCTGGCCGGCATCGCCCTGCTGCTGGTCGGCCTGGCCTTCAAGGTGGCCGCCGTGCCTTTCCACGCCTGGACGCCCGACGTTTACCAGGGGGCGCCCAGCCCGGTCGTGGCGTGGATGGCCGCCGGGGTGAAGGCGGCAGGCTTCGCGGCGATGGTGCGGGTCCTCGTGGTGACCCTCGGGACTCACGCCTCGGACTGGTCGCCGGCCGTGTCCGTGCTTGCTGGACTCAGCGTGGTGGTCGGCGCCTCGGTCGCCGTGCTGCAGACCGACGTTCGACGGATGCTCGCCTACTCCTCGATTGCCCACGCTGGCTTCCTGCTTCTGGGCGTGCAGGCCGCTGACGCCCGGGGTACCGCGGCGGTCTACGCCTATCTGGTCGTCTACACGCTGCTGGCTACCGGGAGCTTCGCCGTGCTCACCGTCATGGGTGGTCCGGGCGATTCGGCCCATTCGCTCGACGACTACCGGGGCCTTGTCCGTCGCCGCCCGGTGCTGGCCGGGGCGTTTACCGTCCTGCTGCTGGGCCAGGCGGGTGTGCCATTCACCGGTGGGTTCGTGGCCAAGTTGGGCGTGCTGGCCGCTGCGGTTGAGGGCCGGGGCTACTGGGTGGCTGGCGTGGCCATGCTGGCCGCCGCTATCGCCGCCTTCGTCTACCTCCGAATCCTCGTCGCCATGTACTTGGAAGATGCCGGAGATGCCGGAGATGCCGGAGATGCCGAGGATGCCGGTGTCCCGTTGGGTGCCCGGGTGGTCATCGGCGTGGCGTGTGCCGGCGTGCTGGCCATCGGGATCGTGCCCGGACCCCTCATGGACCTGGCCCGCGACGCCGTCCCCGTGCTGGTCGGTAGTTGATCGTGGGCCCCGCTGACACCCTCAGGATCCCCACCGTGGGCCCCGTCAGCCGGGGTCGTTGGGTCTTCGTGAACCCGTTCACATCCGGTAACCTGCCCGGGTCGTCGGGCCTGTGGTCTCGTTCGCCGTCGCCCATCCGCCCGATTCGTTAGGTTCTCCCTTCGTGTCCGACTTCCTTCGTAGCTGGCTCGTGGTGGTCGTCTTCGGCGGCCTCGCCGTGCTGTTGGTGTCGGCGTTCCTGGGCTTGGGCAGCCTGCTTCGACCGTCGCGTGAGACCTCGCAGAAGGTCATGAACTACGAGTCCGGTGTCGACCCGCAGGGCGACATGTGGAGCCAGTCCAACATCCGGTACTACGTGTTCGCCCTGATGTTCGTGCTGTTCGACGTGGAAGCCGTGTTCATCTTCCCGTGGGCCACCCGCCTCGAGGTCTATGGCGTCTTCGGACTGGTCGAGATGGCCATCTTCATCTTCATCTTGGCGCTCGGACTGTTCTACGCCTGGCGTAAGCGTCTGCTCCGGTGGATCTGAGCGGGCGACGGTAGGGGAGTAACGAATCATGGGACTCGTCGAGAGCGGCAAGCTGCCGAAGCCGCTGACCAAGCTGCTCAACGTCAGCCGCAAGTACTCCCTCTGGGTGTACCAGTGGGGCTTGGCGTGCTGCGCCATCGAGATGGGCGCGGCGTTCGCCTCGCCGCGCTACGACGTGATGCGCCTGGGCGTCATCCCGTTTCCGGCCAGCCCCCGTCAGGCCGATCTGGTGGTTGTGTCGGGCACAGTGACCGACAAGATGGCGCCGGCCGTGCGTCGTCTTTACGAGCAGATGCCCGAGCCCAAGTACGTGATTTCCATGGGTTCGTGCGCCAACTGCGGCGGCCCCTACTGGGATAGCTACTCGGTGACCAAGGGCGTCGACCAGATCATCCCTGTTGACGTCTACGTGCCCGGCTGCCCGCCGCGCCCGGAAGCCCTGCTGGAGGGCATCGTGCTGCTCCAGGAGCGCATTGCCACCGAGGACATGACTGAACGTTGGACGGGTGATCCCATTGTCGTCACCTGACGCTGACACCACGGCGGACACCGACGAGGTACAGGCGGACCCGACTGACGAGCAGCGCGACGCGCTGGTCGCGACGCTGGCCGATGCGCTGGGAAGCGGCCTGGTCGAGAGCCACGTCGAGCCCGGTGTCGATGCCTGGGTACGGGTGACCGCCGACGCGTGGGTCGAAACAGCGACCGTCTTGCGGGACCGCTGCAACATGACGTACTTCAACTTCCTGTCGGCCGTCGACTGGATGCCGTCGCCCTACGGACGCGACATGGACGCCCAGGTGGACCTCCCCCATGAGGCATCCGACGGGTCGGATGCTCCGGCTGACGCGTTCGAGACGGGTGTCGCCGGCGGCGAGACCCGCTTCCAGCTGCTGGCCCGGGTCCATGACCCGGTGGGCCATGTGGGCATAACCATCAAGTCCGACCTGACGGGCGACAGGCCCGAGGTCGACTCGTGGATCGGCGTCTACCCCGGTGTGGACTGGCACGAGCGTGAGGCCTGGGAGATGTTCGGCATCTCGTTCCGGAACCATCCCAATCAGGTGCACCTCTACCTGCCGTCGCACTTCGAGGGGAACCCGCTGCGCAAGGACTATCCGCTGCTGGCCCGCCGGGTGAAGCCCTGGCCGGGCATCGTCGACGTGGAGCTCATGCCCGGCGGAGATGACGATGCCGCGAGTGCGGAAGAGGGAGACGCATCGTGACCGCGGTGAGCGATCCCCGCCAAATGGCCTACATCGCTGGCCAGGCCAGCGATGCCCGAGTCAATGTCGAGATCGAGACCGAGGGCATGACCCTCAACATCGGTCCTCAGCATCCGGCCACCCACGGCACGCTGCGCATCATCGTCAAGTTGGACGGTGAACGGGTGGTTGCCGCCGAACCGGTCATGGGCTACATGCACCGGGGCTACGAGAAGCTCTCCGAGGTCCGGACGTACCCGCAGGTCACCACGCTGATCAACCGCATCGACTGGTTGGGCAGCTTCGCCAACGAGGTGCCGTTCATCCTGGCTGCCGAGCGGCTCATGGACGTCGAGGCGCCGCCCCGCGCCCAGTGGATCCGGACTGTCCTGTTCGAACTGTCCCGGATCGCCAACGTTGTGCTGTTCCTCGGCGACATGGGCGTCCAGTTGGGAGCCGTCACTCCGGTCTTCTTCGCCTTCCGCGACCGCGAGTTCGTCCTTAACCAGATCGAGGCTGTCACCGGTGGTCGGTTCCATCCCAACTTCGACCGCATCGGTGGGCTGAAGGACGACCTTCCCAAGGGCTGGATTGATGAGACGAAGGGCGTGCTGGGCCGCATCCGCACGTTCTGCGACGAGATGGAGGACCTCGTTACCGGCAATGAGATCTTCCAGTCCCGGACTCGGGGCATCGGCGTGATCCCGGCCGACGTGGGCCTGTCCTACGGACTGTCGGGCGCCAACATCCGGGCCTCGGGTGTCGACTGGGATCTCCGCCGCGACGGCGACATCGGCCTGGTCCACGACCAGTTGGACTGGAAAGTCTGGACGCACCCTGACGGCGACTCGTTCGCCCGCTACTGGGTGCGCCTCCAGGAGGTCCGTGAAGCCTGTGGCATGGTTGACCAGTTGCTCGATGGCATCCCGTCGGGTCCCGTCATGGCCAAGGTGCCGCGCATCATCAAGGTGCCGGCTGGCGAGGCGTACGTCGAGACCGAGAACCCGCTGGGCATCATGGGCTACTACGTGGTGTCCAAGGGCGACCTGGTGCCGTACCGAGTGAAGATCCGCTCAGCGTCGTTCAACAATGTCTCGATCACGCCGTGGCTCCTCGAGGGCACCTACGTGCCTGACGTGGTGTCGATCCTGGCCAGCCTTTACTTCATCCTCGGGGACATCGATCGATGAGCGGCGCCTTGACCTTCGCGGTCGAGCTGGCCTGGTGGCAGCAGACCGGGATCCGTGCCGTGGTCGGTCTGCTGGCGGTGCTCCTTCCTGCCGGCGCGCTCGTCTACCTGTTCCTCTTCAAGATGATGAGCTTCATGCAGAGCCGGCTCGGGCCCATGGAGGCTGGTCCGTTCGGATCGCTGCAGTTGCTGGCCGAGGTCGGCAAGTTCCTCCAGAAGGAGGACATCATCCCGGCCAAGGCCGACCGGGTCGTCTTCAAGGCGGCCCCGTTCGTGGTGCTCATCTCCACGTTCCTGCTGGTGCTGGTCATTCCTGCCGGACCGGACGCCTGGTTCATCGACGTCGACACCGGCATCTTCCTGGCGCTGGCCGTGTCGTCCATCTCGGTCATCGGGATCCTCATGGCCGGTTGGGCTTCGTCATCGAAGTACTCGCTGCTGGGAGGCCTGCGGGCCGCCGGGCAGCTGGTGGCCTACGAGCTGCCCCTGGTCCTGGCCGTCATGGGCGTGGTCATCCAGGCCGGCACCCTCAACGTCCAGGGCATCGTCATGGCCCAGGCAACCGGAGAGATCTTCGGGTGGGGCGGCATCGGCAATCCGTTCATCATCACCCAGTTCCTGGGCTTCGCCATTTTTCTAGTGGCCGTTCAGGCCGAGCTCACCCAGCCACCGTTCGACATGCCGGTGGCCGAGTCCGAGATCGTCACCGGCTACCTCACCGAGTACACCGGCCTTCGCTTCCTGCTGTTCTTCATCGGCGAGTTCGCTACGGCCGGTATCTTCTCGGCTCTGGCCGCCACACTGTTCTTGGGCGGCTGGTACGTGCCGGGCATCGATCCGACCAGCGATCTGTTCAACGTCATTGGCCCGGCCATCCTGCTGGGCAAGGTGATCCTGGTGGCTTTCCTGATCTTCTGGTTCCGCTTCACCTACCCCCGCTTCCGTGAGGACCAGCTCCAGCAGTTGGCCTGGAAGGTGCTCATTCCCCTGTCGCTGGCCAACATCGTGCTGACCGGCATCCTGAAGGTGGTCTTCTGATGTCCGCTCTCCCGAAACTGGCGCTCCCCAAGGTTCCCGGCCTGGTCAAGGGCCTCGGTGTCACCCTGAAGACCATGGTGCGCACCCTGACCAAGGGTTCCCACACCGTGCAGTACCCACGGGTAAAGGAGGCTCCGACGCCCCGGGCCCGCGGCGTGATCACGCTGCACGAGGACAACTGCACGGCCTGCATGCTCTGCGCCCGCGAATGCCCGGACTGGTGCATCTACATCGAGGGCCACAAGTACAAGGCGCCGCCGCGACGGCCGGGCGGAAAGCCCCGCCAGAAGAACGCCCTGGACCGCTTCGACATCGACTTCGCCCTCTGCATGTACTGCGGGATCTGCGTAGATGTCTGTCCGTTCGAGGCCCTGTTCTGGTCGCCGGAGTTCGAGTACTCCGAGCCGAGGATCGCTGACCTGCTCCACGACAAGTCCAAGCTCGGACAGTGGATGGAGACCGTCCCGGACTTCCAGGACTACGAGGCCGGCAGTGAGGCCAAGAAACTCCAGGTGCCCCGATGAGCACGCTGGCCGCACTCGCTGACATGGACCGTCTGACCAGCGGCGAGGCCCTGGTGGCCCAGAACGTGGCGTTCGCCGTGATGGCCATCACGATGATCGTCTCGGCGCTTCGGATGGTCACCACCCGCAATGTTGTCCACGCTGCCCTCTACCTGGTGGTCGTGCTGTCTGGGGTGGCCGGCATCTTCATCCTGCTGGGTGCCGAGTTCGTGGGCGTCACCCAGGTGATGGTCTACATCGGCGCCATCGTCGTCCTCTTCCTGTTCGGCATCATGCTCACCAAGGGCTCCTTCGGTGACGACGACGGCGTGTCGGGTGAGCGGCGCCTCATGGCTGGACTCGTTGGACTGCTGGTCTTCGGCGTCATGACCGCCGCCCTGGTCGACTCGTTCGCTGATGCCGAGTTGGACCGGTCGGCCCCCAGCACCACGGCCGAGATCGCCGACAGCATCTTCAGCGCCTACATCGTCCCCTTCGAGGCCGTGTCGGTCCTGCTGCTCGCCGCCCTCATCGGCGCCATCGTCGTGGCACGGCGGGACTGAGGGGGCTGAGATGCTGCTGAACCAGTTCCTCATCCTGTCCGCCGTGCTGTTCTCCATCGGTGTGTACGGCGTGCTGGCCCGTCGCAACGGCGTGCTGGTGCTGATGTCCATCGAGCTCATCCTGAACGCCGTGAACATCAACCTCGTGGCCTTCGGTGCCTTCCGGGCGTCGGTGGGCGGCGAGGTGTTCGCCCTGTTCGTCATCGCGGTTGCCGCGGCTGAGGTCGGGGTGGGCCTGGCCATGGTGCTGCTGTTGTACCGCAACCGTCGATCCATCGATCTCACCCTGATCGACCAGTTGAGGGGCTGATCACCGTGGACGCACTCCTCACCATCGCATCGGCGGCCGCCACCGCTTCGGCTACCGGCGACGGCCTGGCCCTCGGTATCACCGAGGGTGGTAGTTGGCTGCTTCGCAACGTCTGGCTGATCCCGTTGCTTCCCGCACTCTCGTTCATCGGGATCCTGTTCTTCGGCAAGAAGATGCCCCGGGGCGGCTCGGAACTGGGCATCGCCGCGGTGGGCATCGCCTTCGTGCTGGCCCTGCTGACCGGCATCGCATGGGTCGACCACCGGGACAGCTTCCACGGCGACGAGGTCCACGTGGCGGTCGTCCAGCTCGATGACCACGGGGTGGCCCACGGAGATGATCACGGGGCTGGACACGAGCCAGGCCATCCGTCGTTGGCCGTGCATCGCACCGCCACCTGGTTCCAGACCAACGGGGTGGAGTTCACCGTCGGTACCCTGGTCGACGGCCTGGCCGTGATGATGCTGCTCGTGGTGACCCTGGTGTCGCTGCTGGTTCACGTCTATTCCACCGACTACGTCCACGGCGACCGGCGCTACACCCACTTCTTCGCCTTCCTGTCCCTGTTCAGCGCGTCGATGCTCCTGCTGGTCGTGTCGGAGAACACGCTGCAGCTGCTGTGCGCCTGGGAGCTAGTCGGCGTCTGCTCGTTCGCCCTCATCGGCCACTGGTGGGAGGAGAAGCCCAACAGCGATGCGGCACTCAAGGCCTTCCTGACCAACCGGGTGGGCGACATGGGCCTCCTGGTCGGCGTGACCGTCCTGTTCTTCGCCGCCGGTTCAGCCCTGCCTGACCGCTTCGGATCGTTCTCCATTGCCGAGACCAACGCGCTGGCCAACAGCGGGGCGCTGTCGCACACCACGTTGGTGGTGGCCGCCAGTTGCCTGATGGCTGCCGTGATGTCCAAGTCCGGACAGTTCTTCCTGCACACGTGGCTGCCCGACGCCATGGCCGGCCCGACGCCCGTCTCGGCGCTCATCCACGCGGCGACCATGGTGGTGGCCGGTGTCTTCATGATTGCCCGCATGTACGGGGTGTTCTTCGAGGGCTTCCAGATCGGGGGCAGTTCGATCAACCTCATGGCCTTCATCGGTGGCTTGACCACCATCGTGGGTGCACTGTTGGCCTTCGTGCAGCGCGACATCAAGAAGGTGCTCGCGTACTCGACGATTTCCCAGTTGGGCTACATGGTCCTGGCTCTGGGCGTGGGCGCCTGGACGGCGGCCGTATTCCACCTGTTCACCCACGCCTTCTTCAAGGCCTGCCTGTTCCTGGGTTCCGGTTCGGTCAGCCACGCCGTGCACAGCTTTGACATGAAGTCTGACATGGGTGGTCTCCGCAAGGACATGCCGCACACCTATCGGACGTTCATGATCGGCACTGTGGCCCTGGCCGGCCTTCCGCCGTTGGCCGGCTTCTGGTCCAAGGACGAGATCCTCGTTGGGACCGGTGGTTGGGGCCTGATGGGAGGCACCGGGGGCAACGGGGCCTACACCCTGATGCTGGGCATGGGCATGCTCACCGCGGCACTGACTGCCGCCTACATGACCCGCTGCGTCTACCTCACCTTCTTCGGTGAGTTCCGTGGTCACGGCGAACCCCACGAGTCGGGCCCGCGTATCACCGGCCCGTTGTGGATCCTGGCCGGGCTGGCCGTCGTGGCCGGCTTCTTCAACATGCCCAAGGGCTTCCAGTTGGCTCCCGGGTCGCTCCAGGAGCGCTTCGGCCACTTCGTGGAACCGGTGGCCGGCTACTTCCCGGCCATCAGCCACGCCACCCCGAGCTGGTCGCTGGCCATTGTCTCGACGCTGGTGGTCATCGGTGGCATCGCCGCATCCGGGTGGTACTACTTCGTCAAGGTGGAGGCCGCGTCCAAGGCCGCTGGTACCAGCCTCACCGAACTGCCCGATGGGCCGACCACCAAGTACCCGCTGGCCAGAATGGGCCACACCCTGCTGTCCAACAAGTACTACCTCGATCACTTCTACAACGGCGTCGTGGCCGATGGCACCAAGGGCCCGTTGGCCCGAATGGCCAATCGGATCAACCAGGACGTCATCGACCGCACCGTGGACGTGGTCGGCGAGACCGCCGTAAAGGCCGGGACCGTCGTCTACGAAAAGATCGACCAGTTGGTGGTCGACGGGGCGGTTGACGCATCCGGACGCGGTGCATCCGGTGCAGGTGAAGAGCTTCGCAAGATTAACTCCGGAAAGGTCCAGAGCTACGCGGCGATCCTGTTCGCGGCAGCAACGGTCCTGGCCGGAATACTCATCGTCCTCGTCTAGGGAGACGCCGACATGGAAAATTTGCTCGACGGCTGGGGCATCACCCTCGCCACGTTTTCACCGCTTGTCGGTGCGGCGGTCATGATGCTCATCCCGAGGGAGCGAGAGGACCAGCACAAGCTGATCGCGCTCGTGACCTCGTTGTGGGTGGCGTTCGTGGGCGTCCTGCTGCTGATCCAGTTCGACCTGGATCACACCGACCGCCTCCAGTTCGGGGTCGACAAGGTCTGGATCGACGTGATCTCCAGCCGGTTCTCGGTGGGCATCGACGGCATGTCGCTACCGCTGATCCTGCTGACCATGCTGATCGTGCCGCTGTGCATCATCTACAGCTGGAACCACTTCCCGGATCCGGTCAACCCCAAGGCCTTCCTGATCCTGATCCTGATCCTCGAGACCGGGATGATCGGCACCTTCGTGGCCCAGGACCTGGTGCTCTTCTTCGTGTTCTTCGAGGTCGTGCTCCTGCCGATGTTCTTCATGATCGCCGTCTGGGGCGGCGAGGACCGGCGCTATGCCTCGCTGAAGTTCTTCCTCTACACGCTGTTCGGCTCGGCCCTGATGCTGGTCAGCTTCCTGGCCCTGTTCTTCCTGACCGGCGCCGAGACGTTCTCCATTGCCGGCCTGTCCGAAGCGGTGGCCGCCGGTGGCGTGTCCCGCACCGCTCAGTTGTGGATCTTCGGCGGCATGTTCCTTGGCTTCGGCATCAAGGTCCCGATGTTCCCGTTCCACACGTGGCTGCCTGATGCCCACACCCAGGCCCCGACCGTCGGTTCGGTCATCCTGGCCGCCGTCCTGTTGAAGCTAGGCACTTACGGCTTCATCCGGATCGCCATCCCGGTCCTGCCCGACGCCGCAGTCACGTGGGCGCCGTGGATCGGCCTGTTGGCCGTGGTCGGCATTATCTACGGCGCGTTGGGCTGTCTGGCCCAGACCGACGTGAAACGGCTCATCGCCTTCTCGTCTGTGGCCCACATGGGCTTCGTGATGCTGGGCATCGCCACACTGACCGACTTCGGGATCAACGCGGCGATCATGGGCATGGTCGCCCATGGCCTCATCACCGGCATGCTCTTCTTCCTCGCCGGTTCGATGAAGGAGCGATACCACACGCTTGAGATCAGCCGGCTCGGAGGCCTGCTGGTCCAGGCACCCCGCATGGGCTGGATCTTCGGCTTCTGCGTCATGGCGTCGCTCGGTCTGCCCGGTCTGGCCGGCTTCTGGGGTGAGTTCCCGGCCATCCTGTCGGCCTACAACCCGGCCAACGGCGTGCCCATCGAGACCTTCCGGACCTACATGGTCATCGCCGCGCTCGGCACGGTGCTGGCCGCCGGCTACCTGCTGTGGCTGCTCCAGCGGACCGCCTTCGGTAACCCGCCCGCGGAGTTCGCCGATGATCCGGCCATCACCGACACCACCAGGCACGAGTGGATCGCGTGGGCGCCGATCCTGGCCCTCATCGTGGCCATTGGCATCTACCCGAACCTGATCTTCCGGGTCTCCGACGGTGCGGTGGACGCATCGTTGAGCGACTGCCTGACCGTCGATGCCCATCAGTTGACCGACGAGGAGGTTGAGGCGCTCGGCTGTTCGGACGTCTACCGACTCGGTGAGGTCACTGGTCACGACGATGACCATGGCGACGATCACGCCGAGGAAACCAACGAGCATGCGGCGGCCGGGAACTAGCCGGTGACCGACGCCCTCCTTCTCCTGGCGTTCCAGCGCCCCACCATCGACTGGCACGGCATCGCGCCCGAACTGGTGCTGCTGACCGCCGGCGCGCTAATCACGCTGGTCGACATCATCTTCCTGGAGAAGGCACGTCCGTTCACCGCGGCGTTGGCCGGTCTTGGTCTGCTGGCCACCGCGGTGCCGCTGCTGACGTTGGCCGTCGACGGCACCGACCGGGTGATGTTCGATGGCGCTTACGTGGTCGACGAGTTCTCCCTCGTCGTCAAGGCCGTGTTCCTGCTGGCCGGGTACGTGGTGGTCCTGCTGTCCACCAACTACGTGGCCGAGGGTGACTACTGGGAGAACGAGTACTACGGCCTCCTGCTGGCCTCGGTCATGGGCATGGTGATGATGGCCTCGGCCCGCGACCTGGTGTCGATCTTCGTCGCACTCGAGTTGCTCTCCATCCCGGCCTACCTGATGGCGGCGTGGCGCAAGCGAGACCTGCACTCCACCGAGGCGGGCCTGAAGTACTACCTGATGGGCGTGTTCGCTTCGGCGGTCATGCTCTACGGGATGTCGCTGCTCTACGGCGTGAGCGGCTCAACGTTGTTGTCCGACATCGGTACGTCGGTGGCGGCCGCCGGCACATCAACCGCCGTGATCACCATGGGCATCGTGTTCATCGTGGCCGGCTTCGCCTTCAAGGTCTCGGCCGTGCCCTTCCACACGTGGGCACCCGACGTCTACGAGGGGGCGCCCACCCCGGTGACCGCCTTCCTCGCCGTCGCGTCCAAGGCTGCCGGATTCGTGGCCCTGCTGGCTCTGGTGTTCGTCGGCTTCTACGCCCGTAGCGAGGTCTGGGAGCCACTGATGTGGATCCTGGCCGCCACCTCGATGACTGTCGGCAACCTTGTTGCGCTGCGCCAGACCAATGTGGTTCGTCTCATGGCGTACTCGGGCATCGCCCAGACCGGCTTCATGATCGCTCCCCTGGCCGTGGCCGGCCATGGATTGTCCAACGGGGACCAGGCGCTCTCGGCAGTAGTCACCTATCTGGCCATCTACACCGCCATGAACCTCGGTGCCTTCGCCGTCATCATCGCCCTGTCCCGTAAGACCGGCTCGGCCGAGGTCTCCTCGTTCGGCGGGGCCTTTAGCTATGCCCCGGGCCTAACGGTGGCCATGACGATCTTCCTCTTCTCGCTGGCCGGGATCCCACCGCTAGGTGGTTGGTTCGCCAAGTTCGAGGTCTTCCGGGTGCTGGCCACTGCGGGTGAGCCGTGGGGCTACGTGCTGGCCGCCGTGGGCGCCGTCAACTCGGTCATCGCGCTCTACTACTACGCCTCGCTGGCCCGCCGGATGTGGGCCGACGACGTGCCGGATGGCGACCATTCGCCGGTTCTGGTGACCCCGTCGCTGGTCACGGCGCTGACCCTGTGTGGGGCTGTCACGTTGGCGTTCGGCGTCGCCCCCCAGTTGGTGGCCCGCTTCACCGACGTGAGCCTGCTGGCCCTCGGGGGCTGACCCGCCCACTGCCGTGGAGATCTCGCTGGGTGACCGGCTGGCCGAGTCCATCCGAGATGACGGCCCCATGGCGTTCGGCCCCTGGGTGGAAGCCTGCCTTTACGACCCTGACGGGGGCTTCTACGCGGCCGGGGGGAGTGCCGGTCGACGTGGCGACTTCCTGACCTCACCGGAGGTCGGCCCGTTGTTCGGCGCCGTCTTGGCCCGTTGGATGGACGCCCGCTGGGAGGCCCTGGGCAGCCCCGACGGGTTCACGGTGGTCGAGGCCGCAGCGGGGTCGGGCACGCTGGCCCGAGCCGTGGTGGCGGCCGAACCGACCTGCCTCACGGAGGGACGATACGTGATGGTGGAGCGGTCGGCTGCCCTTCGCTCCGTCCAGCCGACCAATGCCATGTTCCCCGGGGTCAGTCTGTCATCGGTGGCCCATCTGGCTGACGTGGGGTGCATCTCCCACGGGGTGGTGCTGGCCAACGAGTTGCTCGACAACCTGGCCTTCGGGCTTCTAGAGGTAGCGGGCGGCCGGTGGCACGAAGTGCTCATTGACAGGGAGCCGGCGGCTTCGGCAGGGGAGTTCCGGGAGGTACTGGGAGGTCCCGTTGACCCGCCGGCGCCCGTTGACGCCGCGGCGTGCGACCCGGGCGCCCGGATTCCGGTCCAGGCTGAGTCGGCTATCTGGGTGGACACCGCCCTTGGTCTGCTGGGGGTCGGATCCGTCCTAATCGTCGACTACACGTCCACGACGTCGGCCATGGCCGCCCGACCGCCATCTGAGTGGCTGCGGACATATCGGGGCCATGAACGGGGCGATGTCCCGACCAACGCACCCGGCACACAGGACGTGACCGTGGAAGTGGCCGTCGACCAGCTTCCAGACGGTGCCGTCGTTGCCACCCAGGCAGAGTTCCTGGGCGCCCACGGCATCGCCGAACTGGTCGACGAGGGGCGGCGGATCTGGGAGGAACGCGCCCACCTAGGTGACCTGATGGCCCTACGTGCCCGGAGCCGGGTGACCGAATCTGAGGCGCTGCTCGATCCATCGGGCCTCGGTGGCTTCACGGTGCTGGAGTGGGTCCGTTCCTCAAAGGTTCGTTCCCAATAGGACCCGGGGGCCGGGCGACGGCTCGGACCGACGGTGCTGGCTAGGGTCCGGTCCCGCACGCCGTTCGACGACCATCGGGGACCCTGACCATGAGCGAACCCACGATCGAGGACTACTACGTCGAGGACCGCACCTTCCCGCCCTCGGCCGAGTTCACCGCCGCGGCCCTGCTTGGCGATCGTTCCCACCACGAGGAGGCGGCTGCCGACTACGAGGCGTTCTGGGCCCGCCAGGCCCGTGAACTGCTGACCTGGGACCACGACTTCCACACCACCCTGGAGTGGGACCTCCCGTTCGCCAAGTGGTTTGAGGGCGGCACCCTCAACCTGACCACCAACTGCCTGGACCGCCACGTCGATGCCGGGCTAGGCGACCGCATCGCCTACTTCTGGGAGGGCGAGCCGGGCGACACCAGAGAGATCACCTACGCGGACCTGCTCGACGAGGTTTGCCGGTTCGCCAACGTGCTCAAGGGACTCGGCCTCGAGCGTGGTGACCGGGTGGCCGTCTACATGCCGATGATCCCCGAGTTGCCGGTGGCCATGCTGGCATGTGCCCGGATCGGGGTGGCCCACAGCGTCATCTTCGGTGGCTTCTCCCCGGACTCGATCGTGGACCGTTGCGAGGACGCCGAGGCCCGCCTCGTGATCACCGCCGACGCCGGCTACCGCCGTGGCGAGCCCTCGGCCCTGAAGGTGAACGTGGACGCGGCGCTGGCCACCGGAGCCCCGTCGGTCGAGCACGTCGTGGTGGTGAACCGCTGCGACACCGAGGTCACCATGGTTGACGGTCGGGACCTCTGGTGGCACGAGCTCGTGGCCGACGCCTCGTCGGACTGCCCGGCCGAACCGATGGATGCCGAACAGTTGCTGTACCTGCTCTACACGTCGGGCACCACGGCCAAGCCCAAGGGCATCATGCACACCACCGGGGGCTACCTCACCCAGGTGGCCTATACCCACCGCTACACCTTCGACGTGCGGCCCGAGTCCGACGTCTACTGGTGTGCGGCCGACATCGGCTGGGTGACCGGGCACAGCTACATCGTCTACGGACCGCTGGCCAACGGTTGTACGTCGGTCATGTACGAGGGCACCCCGGACACGCCCCGACCTGAGTTCCGGTCCGGCGATCGGGCCTCGTGGCCGCGGGACCGCCTCTGGGACATCATCGAGCGTTACGGCGTGACACAGCTGTACACGGCACCAACGGCCATCCGGACGTTCATGAAGTGGGGGACGGCCGAGCCGTCCGATCACGACCTGTCGACGCTGCGGGTGTTGGGCACGGTCGGCGAGCCCATCAACCCTGAAGCGTGGATGTGGTACCACGAACACATCGGGGGCGGCACATGCCCGATTGTCGACACCTGGTGGCAGACCGAGACCGGCGGCCACATGATCTCGCCGCTACCCGGGGTCACCACCACCAAGCCAGGGTCGGCGTGCCAGACCATTCCCGGGGTGTTCGCTGAACTGGTCGACGATGCCGGTCAGCCGGTGGCCCAGGGCGGGGGATACCTCACCATCACGCACCCATGGCCATCGATGCTGCGGGGCATCTGGGGCGATCCCGAGCGCTACACCGATACCTACTGGTCCCGGTTCGAGGGCCGCTACTTCGCGGGCGACGGCGCCAAGCTGGACGAGGACGGGTACCTATGGTTGCTCGGCCGGGTTGACGACGTGATGAACGTGTCCGGGCACCGCATCTCGACCACCGAGGTGGAGTCGGCCCTCGTCGACCATCCGGCGGTCGCCGAGGCAGCCGTAGTGGGCGCCACCGATGACACCACAGGCCAGGCCATCGTCGGCTACGTCATCCTGCGAGGCACCCACGTCGCGTCACCGGAACTCGCCGAGGAGGTCCGGGGCCACGTGGCCACCAAGCTGGGCCCCATTGCCCGTCCCAGGGCCGTGGTGCTGGTGCCCGACCTACCCAAGACCCGTAGCGGCAAGATCATGCGGCGCCTACTGCGAGACGTCGCCGAGGGGCGGGACCTCGGCGACACCACCACCCTGGCCGACAGCGGCGTGGTCGACGAGATCCGTACCCGGGCCGCTGAAGCCCCCCAGGAGGACTGAGCCACGGCGTCGATCCGCCTTCTCCCTCCCGGACCGGCTGGGGGTCCGCCCGTCGGGCCGGTGCTGGTCGTCGACGTGGACGGCGTGCTGTCGGATGCCTCGGGACGCCAGCACCTGCTAGGCGGTGCCGAGCGACAGTGGGCGGCGTTCTTCGAGGCTTCCCTCGACGATCCGCCGATCGTCGAGGGGATCGGTTTGGTCCGGGCGTTGGCTGATATCGGCGATGGTGTCGGTGCCTCTAGGTGCCCCACCGTGTTGCTGACCGCTCGCCCGTCCCGGCTGGCCGATACCACCATGGCGTGGATGGCCCGCCACGGCATTGCCTGGGACCTCTTGGTCATGCGGGCCGACGACGACCACCGCAGCTCGCCGGACGTTAAGCGTGAGGCGGTGGCCGATCTGCGAGCCACCGGCTACGAGCCCGTTCTGGCTATCGACGACGACCCGCGTAACGCCGAGATGTACCGGGCCGAAGGTGTGCCCGTCGTCTACGTCCACTCGGGGTACTACGACCTGTAGTCCGGGACCTGTGACCCGCGGTGGTTGCCAGATCTGTGACCCCGGGCCGCGTGGATCGTTTCCACGCCCGCCTCTACGATGGATCTCCCCGATCGGATACGGAGCCCTTCGTTGCTGAACACCGCCAAGACCTTTGCCCTGCTGGCCCTGCTGGGCGGCCTGTTCATCGTGGTAGGTGGCGCCATCGGCGGCAGTGGCGGCATGGCCTTCGGCCTCATCCTTGGTCTGGTCATGGTCGGTGGTTCCTACTGGTTCAGCGACCGGATCGCCATTGCCTCGGCAAAGGCGGTGCCGGCCGACGAGACCTCCCATCCCGAGTACTACCGCATCATGCGCGAGCTCTCGATGGCTGCGGAGATGCCCATGCCCAAGCTCTATGTCTCGCCCAATCCGCAGCCCAACGCCTTCGCCACCGGCCGCAACCCCGACCACGCGGCCGTCGCTGTGACCGAGGGCCTGTTGGCCCACATGGAGTGGAGCGAGGTCCGCGGCGTGCTGGCCCACGAGCTGATGCACGTTCGCAACCGCGACATCCTGATCGGCTCGGTGGCCGCCACCGTGGGCATGGCCATCACGATGATCGCCCGCATGGCCATGTTCGCCGCAATGTTCGGTGGTGGGCGTGACCGGGATCGGAACCCGATCGGCGAGATCGCCTTTGCCATCCTCGCCCCGGTGGCCGCCATGTTGATCCAGGCGGCCATCAGCCGCAGCCGGGAATTCCAAGCCGACGCCTCGGCGGCCCGTTTGATCGGCGACGGCGAGCCGCTGGCCCGGGCGCTCGAGAAGTTGGAGCTGGCTGCCGGCCGGATCCCGTCGGGCGTCGACCCGAACCAGGCCTCGAACTACATCATCGACCCGCTCAAGGCCCAGGCCCGTGGCGGCGCACGTGGTGGTTCAAAGTTGTTCTCGACCCATCCGCCGACCGCTGATCGCATTGCCCGCCTGCGTGGCGGCGACTGGACCAACGGGCCCATTTCCTGACCCGTTTCCTGATCTGGTCGCGGCAGTGCCCCGGGTGATCAGTCCCGGAAGTTCTCGAACTGCAGGGGGATGCCGAGGTCTGCGGCTTTCAGGGCCGCTATGACGTCCTGAAGGGCGTCACGCTTCTTGGCCGTGACCCGGACCTGGTCTCCCTGGGTTTGGGATTGCACGCCCTTGAGGCTGAGGTCCTTGATGGCCTTGTTCACGCCCTTGGCCTTCTCTGAATCGATGCCGGCCTGCAGTCGGGCCAGCTGACGGGACCGGGCCCCGCTGGCTGCTTCGACCTCGCTCCAGTCCACGGACTTGAGCGAGACGTTCCGACGTACCAGTTTCTCTTCGAGCACCACGACCAGGGCGGCCAGGCGGTCCTCGGTCGAGGACTCCAACTTGATGGCGCCCTCCTGGAGTTCGATCACCGACTCGGTCCCCTTGAAGTCGAAGCGGGTGCGCACCTCGCGAGAGGCCTGGTCCACCGCGTTGCGGACCTCCTGCAGGTCAATCTGGGAGACGACGTCAAAGCTCGGCATGGCGCGCAGGCTAGTCAGCGGCGGTCGTCGTGGACCGCCCCGGTGGTGGGTATCCTCCACGTCTTCTGGGTCGGTGCCCGAGTGGCCAAAGGGAACGGGCTGTAAACCCGTCGGCATTGCCTTCGGAGGTTCAAATCCTCCCCGGCCCACCAACCGTCGTTTCAGGCGGCGGTAAGGGGAACGGTTGACGGGTCCGCTCCGGCGGGCCCGTTTCCCGTTCCGGGAAGGCCCGTTCGCCGCATCCGGAGGGCCTGTATCTGGAAGGCGGGCGGCTCAGTCGTCGAAGACGAGCTGCATGATGGTCACATCGACCCATCGGTTGAATTTGCGACCCACCTGACGTTCCACACCCACCTCGACGAACCCGTGCTTGGCATGGAGGGTCGTGCTGGCCTCGTTGCCGCCCCCGATCCTGGCGATGACCGAGTGGAAACCGCTGGTCCGTGCCACCTTGACGAGGTCGCCCATCAGTCGGTCGGCCACACCCCTGCTCCGGTACCCGTCGGCGACGTAGATGGAGTTCTCGACGGTGCTTCGGTAGGCGGCCCGCTCCCGGAACGGGGACAGCGAGGCGAACCCCATGATGACCTGTCCGTCGGGCCCATCGTCGACGACCTGGTCATCGGGCCCGCCTTCGACGGCCACCAGCACGCTGAACGCCCCCGACCGGTCGGCCATCCAGATCTCCTGAGCAGCGACGCTGCGTTCCACGATGTCGAACGTGGCTGTCGAGGTACGTACCTCGTGGTTGTAGATGGCCCGGATCGCTTCGGCATCACCGGACCGGGCCAGCCGGATCTCCATGGGCGCTGACGGTACCCGGTGGCGGAACACCGGTGGGATTGGTCGGATCGCGTGGCATCCTTGTGCCCGGTCATCGTGAGGTGATCAGGCTCCCTTAGCTCAGTCGGCAGAGCGTCTCCATGGTAAGGAGAAGGTCGACAGTTCGATTCTGTCAGGGAGCTCGCTGGCGACGTAGCTCAGCTGGTGAGAGCACCTGGGCGGTCTGTCGGATCCCACCGAACGAGCAGGAAGAACAAGTGCCCTGCAACGAGGCGGGAGAACGCCCCGATGTTACGGATGGAGCGAGCGCCGCACCCATCCG
>JAAZZG010000010.1:77633-84533 GCA_014237715.1 Acidimicrobiales bacterium | reverse complement strand
CCGTTCGGCATCAAGGCCGTGCACCCCGGCGACGTGCCGCCGGTCGGCCCGCCCGACCTCGGGGACGGTTCACCGCGCCGGGAACGACCCGCGGGCAACGGCCTGGCGGCGATGGCGGCGACGGTCGTCGCTGGTGGTGGTCTCGACCCCGTCGGCCGATTCCTGGTCATCCATGGGTTCCCCCGTTTCTCATCGGTCGCCCCGACCCGCGGTTGCGGATCGCCCGATCAGTCGAGCACCGGGCGGGATTTGAACCCGCGGCTTTACGGCTTTGCAGGCCGTCCCCTTGGGCCTCTCGGGCACCGGTGCGTCTCTCCGGCCGTAACCGGAGCGGGGCCAATGGTAGCGCTGCGCCCCCGGCCTTAATCGGGCCGGTCCTCGGCCAACTTCACCGTGCATGTGCCCTGGGCCAGCGCCACCAGAAGCGTCCCGTCGTCGGTCAGGTTCTCGACCCGGATCGAGACCACCGCGGATCGCTTCGTCATGGCCTCGATGGTGGCCGTGGCCCGGCATGTCCCCTCCGACACCGGTTTGAGGTAGTTGACCTTGAACTCGGTGGTGGCCGCCCACGACCCCGACGGCATCACCGGGTAGAGGACGACGCCCAGGCAGTGGTCACAGAGGGCGGCCAGACAGCCCCCATGCATGTTCCCGATGAATGACAGGTGCTGGTCGTCCACATCGAACTCAGCCACCAGGCGGCCGGCCGACATCTCCTCGTGGCGGATCCCCAGAAAACCGTCGATGCATGTGTCGGACTTCCGCCCGACCATGAAGTCGATGAAGCCCTGGTTGCGGACCTGCAGCTCGGGAGCAGGAAGATCTTGTGTGGTCATCGTCGGCCCTCCTCACCCCATCAGGGATGGTCGTCGCCCACGCTATGCACCAGCAAGGATGTGGACATGACCGGCCTGAGGATGCGAACCGCCATCCAACTGGCTGCCGAGCAGGCGCCGTGGCCCGAGCATGTCTCATGGGTCGTCGAAGCCGAACGCCTGGGCGTCGACCATTGCTGGGTGGCCGAAGCGTGGGGTGGGGATGCCGCCACGCCGATCGCCGGCCTTTCCCAACACGTCGAGCGGATGACCTTCGGTTCGGGCATCTTCCAGGTGGGTGCCCGGTCAGCGGCCAACACCGCCATGACGGCCCTCACCCTGCAGCACATCACAGGCGGTCGGTTCAGCCTCGGCCTCGGGGCGTCGGGACCCCAGGTGGTCGAAGGGCTCCACGGCGTGCCGTTCGCCCGACCGCTCACCCGGATGCGTGAGACCATCAAGGTGGTTCGGATGGCCGAGGCCGGTGAGCGTCTGGCCATCGACGGTGAGCAGATCCGCCTCCCCCTACCCGGCGGAGAGGGCAAGGCTCTCCGTCTGGCCCTGCGACCGCCAACCGGATCGGACCATCCGCCCCTTCCGATCTACATCGCCTCGTTGTCGCCGAGGATGCTGGCCCTCACCGGCGAGGTAGCCGACGGTTGGTTGGGGACGAGCTTCGTACCGGAAGGGGCGGCATCGTCGTTCGACGCCCTGACGGCGGGGGCGCAACGGGCCGGGAGATCGCTAACCGACCTGGACCTCTGCCAGGGCGCCGAGGTGGCCTTCGCCCGCGACGAGGCGGACCTGGCCGCCATGGTCGACACGCGACGAGCCGGCCTGGCGTTCAGCCTCGGCGGCATGGGGTCGGCCGACACCAATTTCTACAACGACGCCTACGCCCGCCAGGGCTTCGCCGAGGTGGCCTCCGAATCCCAGCGCCTCTGGCTGGCCGGCGACCGGTCGGCCGCCGCCTCGGTCATCCCCGACGAGATGGTGCTGGCCACCACCCTGCTGGGCACCGAGGAGATGGTGGCCGAACGCCTCCGGGTGTGGCACGACGTCGGCATCACCCACGTCCGCCTCTACCCGGCCGGCGACACCATGGAGGAACGCCTCGAGACGCTCGGACGGGCGCTGGACCTCATTCCCGCCTGAGTGGAGCCCCGCTGGGAGGTCGCACGATGTCCGACCGTAGGGTCGATGCCATGAGCGACACCGAGTACGCACCAAGTCCCTGGGAACCCGTTGCCGACCACGTCGAGCGCTATCTGGCCACCGACGGCGTCGACGGGTTCGAGTTCAACGGTGCAGAATGCATCATCCTGACCACGATCGGTCGAAAGTCCGGCATGGTCCGACGGTCGCCGCTGATCCGTGTCCACGACGGCGAGTTCTATCTCGTGGTTGCCTCGATGGGCGGCGCGCCCAGGAACCCGATCTGGTACCTGAATCTGGCGGCCAACCCGGAGGTCACCATCCAGGACCGGGCCGAGGTCCACGAGTTGACGGCCCGCACGGCCTCGCCCGAGGAGAAAGCTGAACGCTGGCCGGCCGCATTGGCCGCATGGCCCGCCTATGCCGAGTACCAGGCGAAGACCGACCGCGACATCCCCCTGGTGGTCTGCGAACCCCGCTGAGCGGTACTTCTCTGCCGGTCAGCGCTTTGGACTGGACTCCCGCTTCGAGCTGATGACGCCGGTGTCAAAGCCGGCCAGGTGCAGGCCGCCGTGGAAGCGGGCGTGCTCGATCTTCAGGCAGCGGTCCATCACCAGGTCCATGCCTGCGTCGAGCACGGTCCGGGCCGCCTCGGGGCTCCACAGGCCGAACTGGGTCCAGAACACCTGGGCACCCGCGGCCACCGCCTCGTCGGCCACCTCGGGCACGTCGTCCAGCCGACGAAACACGTCCACGCAGTCGGGCACCACCGGCAGATCGGCAAGCATCGGCACGCAGGGCCGACCGAGAATCTCGTCGGCCATCGGGTTCACGAAGTAGACCTCGTGGTCGGTGCCCAGCAGGTAGGTGGCTACAAAGTTGCTGGGGCGCGAGGGGTTGGCCGACACCCCGACCATGGCGATGGTCCGTATCCCGGCCAGCAGGTCACGGCGCTCGACGGCCGATGGTGGGGTCCAGCCGTCGATGGCCGGCCACCCGCTCACCGGGCACCGCCGGTGAGGGCCTGGTCGAGGTCCCACAGGATGTCGTCGACGTCTTCGAGGCCGACCGAGAGCCGCACCATGTCGGGGCTCACGCCGCCGGCGACCATGGCCTCCTCGGAGAGTTGCTGGTGGGTGGTCGACGCCGGGTGGATGACCAGCGTGCGGGCGTCGCCGATGTTGGCGAGGTGGCTCACCAACTGCAATCGCTCGATGAACGCCGCTCCGGCCGCCCGGCCGCCCTCTCCCCGGCCTGCACCTCCCCCGGCAGCAATGCCGAACGTGAACACGGCACCGGGCCCATCGGGCAGGTAGCGGTCGGCCAGGGCCCGATGCGGCGAGTCAGCCAAACCTGAGTAGGCGACCCACGAGACCGCCGGGTGTCCGTCCAGGAACTCGGCGACGGCCCGGGCGTTGGCCACGTGCTCGACCATCCGTTGGGGCAGGGTTTCGAGACCCTGTAGGAGCAGGAAGGCGTTGAACGGCGACAGGGACGCTCCGACGTCACGGAGCTGCTCGGCCCGCAGCTTGGTACAGAAGGCGAATTCGCCGAAATTCTCCCAGAACCGGAGGCCGTTGTACCCGGCGTTGGGCTCGGTCATCTGCGGGAAGCGACCGCTCCCCCAGTCGAACCGACCCGACTCGACGACCACACCGCCGATTGACGTGCCGTGACCACCGATGAACTTGGTGGCCGAGTGGACGACGATGTCGGCCCCGTGCTCCATAGGACGACACAGCCACGGCGTGGCGAACGTGGAATCCACCACCAGCGGCAGGTCGTGGGCATGGGCCACGTCGGCCAACGCCGCCACGTCGGCCACCGACCCTGATGGGTTGCCGATGATCTCCGTGTACAGGAAGCGGGTGTCGTCGTCGATCCGGGCGGCAAAGGCTTCGGGGTCGTCGCCGTCCACGAAGCGGGCGTCGATCCCGAATCGACCCAGGGTGGTGTCGAACATGGTGTGGGTGCCGCCGTACAGCGCGGACGAAGCCACGAGGTTGGTGCCCGCCTCAGCGAGGGCCGCTGCGGTGAGAAACTCGGCGGCCTGACCCGACGAGGTCGCCACCGCGCCGATGCCTCCCTCCAGGCTGGCCATGCGCTCCTCGAATGCCGCAACGGTCGGGTTGGACATCCTCGAGTAGATCGTCCCGTACTTCTGAAGGGCGAACAGGTCGGCAGCATCGGCCACGTCGTCAAACACAAAGCTCGTGGACTGGTAGATGGGCACGGCCCGCGCCCCGGTGGTCGGATCGGGCTGTCCCCCGGCATGCAGCGCCCGGGTCCGGAAACCCCACTCGCGGTCGGTCATGGACAGAATCTAGGCGTCGTGCACGCGGGTCAACCGGTGACCGTCAAACGTTGGGCCGCCTTCCCGACGCTCAGCAAGGTTCCGGACCGACGGCCGCCGGCCGGTCCGAGTGGCTCCACTGCGACCAGGACCCCACGAACAGGCGTCCCCGTCCCAACCCGGCGTGTTCCATGGCCAACAGGTCGTGGCACGCGCTGACCCCGGATCCGCAGTAGGCGACGACATCGGCGGCGTCCACCACCCCGATCTCCTCGTACCGGGCAACCAGGTCATCGGGTGACCGGAACCGACCGGTCCGGGGGCCCTCGACCTCCAGGTTCGCAGCGAACGGTGCGCTCCGTGCCCCTGGGACGTGCCCAGCCCGCGGATCCACCGGTTCGCTCTCTCCCCGATACCGCTCAGCACCACGAGCGTCCAGCACGATCCCCTCGGCCCCTCCCGACGCCGCCACAGCAGCCACCTCGTCGATGGTGGCCACTGCACCGACGGGCCACGGTTCGACCGGCATCACCACCGGCGATCGGACGGTCGGCGAGGTCTCCAGCGGCCCATCCCAAGCCCCGACGCCACCGTCCAGCAACGCCGCAGGTCGGCCCAGTACACGCAGCATCCACACCAGGCGTCCGGCAGCCATCCCACCAGCATCGTCGTAGGCCACCACCGGGTCGTCCGGCCCGATGCCCAGATCTCCCATTGATCGAGCAAACGCCTCGGGCGTGGGCAGCGGGTGACGACCCACCGTGGGCCCCGGTATCGAGGTCAGGTGTTCGTCGAGGTCGATGAAGACGGCGCCCGGGAGGTGGCCGGCGTCGTAGGCGTCGCGACCCGATCGGCCATCCAGGTACCACCGCACGTCGCACGCCACGACGCCCTGAAGGGCCGCCACCTCCGAGGCCTCGACAATGGGGGCGAACTCGTATCGGGTCGGCACGCCACGAGCATCCCACCGGAAATGCCCCTCCTGATCCGGGCAACCCCGTCTAGGTAATTAGATCGGTAACATTGCACTCCAATTGTTACTGCCCTAAGGTCCCGGCCATGCTCCACCGGCTCCTCGCCCCGCCTCTTTCGTCCACTCTCGATACCCGCAGCGACGCCTTCGCCCAGAACCGCTCTGACATGGAAGAGCACCTGGCCGTGATCGAGGAACTCCTCGACGAGGCAGACGCCGGTGGGGGCCCCGAGTCGATGGCCCGCCTCCGCTCCCGGGACAAGATGCCCATCAGGGAACGCATTGCCCACGTGGTCGACCCCGACAGCCCATTCCTCGAGATCAGCCCGCTGGCCGGATACGAGTCCTCGTACGCGGTGGGCGGAGGCTTCGTGGTGGGGATCGGCGTGATCGCCGGCGTCGAGTGTGTCATCTGCGGAAACGACCCGACGGTGCTGGGCGGCGCCATGACCCCCTACATGGCCAAGAAGTGGATGCGGGCCATCGAGATCGCCCGCCACAACCGGATGCCCTACGTCAGCTTCGTGGAATCCGCCGGCGCCGACCTGCGGGTCCAGACCGGCGGCGGCTCCGGCGGGCGGCGGGCCAGAACCGACCACTTCGCCGAGACCGGTCGCTTCTTCTACGAGATGATCGAGCTCTCCAAGTTGGCCATCCCCACGATCTGCGTGGTGTTCGGGTCGTCAACGGCCGGCGGGGCCTACCAGCCCGGCATGTCCGACTACACGATCTTCATCAAGGAACAGTCCAAGGTCTTTCTGGCCGGGCCGCCGCTGGTGAAGATGGCCACCGGAGAGGACGCCGACGACGAGACCCTGGGCGGCGGCGCGATGCACGCCGAGAAGTCCGGTCTCGCCGACTACCTGGCTAATGACGAGATGGACGCCCTACGCATGTGCCGCGAGGTCGTGTCTCACCTCGACTGGCGCAAGGCCGGCCCCGATCGGTCATACGAGGCGACCGAACCGGTCCACGACGTCGAGGGCCTCATGGGCATGGTGTCCAGGGATCTCAAGCAGCCGGTCGACGTCAGGGAGATCATCGGTCGGGTGGTCGACGGTTCCCGATTCGAGGATTTCAAGCCCCGGTACGGGCCGACAATGATCTGCGGGTTCGCCACCATCCACGGCTACCCGGTCGGAATCCTCGGCAACAACGGCGTCATCTACCCGGAGGCCGCCGAGAAGGCCGCCCACTTCATCCAGCTCTGCAACCGGCAGGACACGCCGCTGGTGTTCCTCCAGAACATCACCGGGTTCATGGTGGGCACCGACTTCGAAGAGGCGGGGATCATCAAGAAGGGCTCCCAGATGATCAACGCCCTGACCAACTCCACCGTCCCCCACCTCACGGTCATCATCGGCGCCTCCTACGGGGCGGGCACCTACGCCATGTCGGGGCGGGGCTACGAGAACCGGTTCACCTTCCTGTGGCCGATGGCCAAGATCGCCGTCATGGGCCCCAAGCAGATCGCCGGCGTCATGTCGATCGTGCGACGGGGCCAGGCAGCCCGCAAGGGCATCGAGTTCGACGAGGAGGCGGACGCCGAGATCGTTCGGCAGGTTGAGGCCGCTCAGGAGAAGGGGTCTCTCGCACTGGAAGCCACCGGGGCGGTCAGCGACGACGGGATCATCGACCCACGCGACACCCGCACGGTGCTTGGA
>JAAZZG010000010.1:0-77048 GCA_014237715.1 Acidimicrobiales bacterium | reverse complement strand
GCGCGGTGGCAACCGCCCAGCGGGAGGCCGCAGCATCGTTCGGCGACGACCGGGTGTTCCTCGAGCGGTACGTGGCCCGCTCCCGCCATATCGAGATCCAGATCCTGGGTGACGCCCACGGGAGCCTCGTGCACCTCGGTGAACGGGAGTGCTCCATCCAGCGCCGCCACCAGAAAGTGGTCGAAGAGTCACCGGCTGCCATGCTCGGTGCCGACGGCCGAAACGCCATGGGGGCGGCTGCCCTGCAGCTGGCCGACGGGATCGGCTACCGGTCGGCCGGGACGGTCGAGTTCCTGGTCGACGACGCCAGCGGCGAGTTCTTCTTCCTGGAGGTCAACACCCGCCTCCAGGTCGAGCATGCGGTGACCGAGGAGGTCACCGGCATCGATCTGGTCCGCGAGCAGTTACGGATCGCCGCCGGTGAGCCGCTGGGCTACGGGCAGAACGACGTGACCTTTGACGGCCACGCCATCGAGGTGCGGCTCTACGCTGAGGACCCGTCAGCCGGCTTCCTCCCGGCCACCGGGACGCTGGAGGCCTGGGAGCCGGCCGACGAACCGGCTGTGCGTTGGGACACCGGGGTGACGGCGGGCAGCGTGGTCGGGGTCGACTTCGACCCCATGCTGGCCAAGGTGGTGGCCCACGGGCCGACCCGCGCCGAGGCCGCTGGACGCCTGGCACTGGCGCTTGAACGCATGCACCTCGGTGGGGTGACCACCAACCGGGACTTCCTGGCCGCCACGCTGCGTCACGAGGCGTTCCTGGCCGGCGACACCACCACCGACTTCATCGAGAGGCACGCCCCGGCGACGACCATGGTCCATGACGGCCCAACGGCCGACCGGGTGGCGACCACGGCCGCCCTGTGGATCCAGGGACGCAACCGGACCAACGCTCTCGTTCAGGGCCAGGCCCCCAGCGGTTGGCGCAACGCCCGCCTTCCCGATCAGGCGGTCACCCTCGCCCGGGTGGGAAGCGAAGACACTCCGACCGACGTCCGCTACCGCTCAGAGCGCGACGGGACCTTCTCGGTGAGCATCACCCGATCCGACTCCCGATCCGACGACGACTCGGTCCGACATCGGGCGATGATCTACGCCTGGTCGGTCGACGGGATCGACCTGGCGGTCGACGGCATTCGAACCACGGCACTGATCACCGCGGTGGCCGCCGACGAGTTGACCGGCCGGGGCGAGGTACTCCACGTCACCATGGCCAACACAACCACGTCTCTGGAGACGGTCCCCCGATTCAACCTGCCCGGAACCGAGGCTCCGACCGGTGGCCTGACGGCGCCCATGCCCGGGAAGGTCCTCGACGTGCTCGCTGCAGCCGGCGACGTGGTCGTTACCGGACAAGCCATGGTCGTTCTGGAGGCCATGAAGATGGAACACCGCATGACCGCCCCGTTCGACGGCACAGTGGCTGAGGTACGGGTGACGGCCGGCGACCAGGTCGACAACGGCGCCGTCTTGATGGTCATCAAACCTGCCGACGGTCCCCCGACGAGCGAAGATGGCGCTGATGGCTGAACCGATCCGCATCGCCAACTGCTCCGGCTTCTACGGAGACCGCCTCTCGGCGGCCGCCGAGATGGTCGAAGGCGGCCACATCGACGTCCTGACCGGTGACTGGCTGGCCGAGTTGACGATGCTGATCCTGGCCCGCACCAAGGCCAAGCGGGCGGGCGGCGGCTTCGCCGGCAGCTTCGTCAAGCAGATGGAGCAGGTCATGGGCACCTGCCTCGACCGGGGCATCACGGTGGTCAGCAATGCCGGCGGTCTCGACCCCGCCGGCTGTGCCGAGGCGCTCGCCGAGGTGGCAGACCGCCTCGGGCTGTCGCCCACCATCGCCTACGTGGCCGGCGACGACCTGCTGGAACGCCTCGACGACCTGCTGGCCGCCGGCGTGGACCTTCCCGACATGGTGACCGGCGAGCCGCTGGCCGACCCGGGCCGCTTCGTGAGCGCCAACGCCTACCTCGGCTGCTGGGGCATAGTCGACGCCCTGGACCGGGGTGCCGACATCGTGGTGACCGGTCGAGCCACCGACGCGGCCATCGTTTGCGGCCCAGCGGCGTGGCACCACGGCTGGGCCCGTGACGACTGGGACGCCCTGGCTGGAGCCGTGGTAGCCGGCCACGTCATCGAGTGCGGCACCCAGGCCACCGGCGGCAACTACTCGTTCTTCACCGAGGTGCCAGGCATGGGCCGGGTGGGTTTCCCGTGGGCCGAGGTGGCCGTCGACGGATCGTCGACCATCGGTAAGCACGACGGGACCGGCGGCCAGGTGTCGATCGGCACCGTGACCTCACAGTTGCTGTACGAGATCGGATCACCGGCCTACCTGGGCCCTGACGTGACGTCACGATTCGACACCATCCAGCTCGACGAGGTCGGACCGGACCGGGTGCGGATCCACGGCGTGAAGGGCGAACCGCCCCCGACGACGTTGAAGGTCTCGATGAACGCCATGGGCGGCCACCGTGCAGACCTCTCCGTGGCCCTAACCGGCCTGGACGTCGAAGCCAAGGCTGCACTGGCCGAGGAGGCATTCTGGATCGCTATGCCCGATGGGCCCGACGACTTCGAGTCGGTCGAATCCCGCATCGTCCGTACCGACAAGATCGACCCGGCATCCAACGAGGAGGCGGTGGCCCAGTGGTGCCTGACCCTCAAGGACGCCGACGAGCGAAAGGTGGGTCGTGGAGTGTTCAACGCCATGACCGAGATGGCCCTGTCCACCATTCCCGGGTTCTTCTCGGTGCGTAGCAGCGCGTCCAGAGCCTTCGGCGTCCACCGGGCAGGTCTCGTGCCCGCCGACCTCGTCCCCCAGGACGTGGTGGTTCTCGAAGCCGGCCAGGTGGCCTCGCGAACCGTCGTGGAATCGACTGCTCCAACCAGTGCAGCGGCCGATGTCTCCGTCGAGCCCCGACCGGGCCCCGACGCGACCATCCCTGGGGGGCCGACGGTGGCCGTGCCCCTCGGTCGCATCGCCGGTGCCCGTTCGGGCGACAAGGGTGGCGACGCCAACCTCGGCCTATTCGTCCGCGACGATGCAGCCTGGGCGTGGCTGGACGACCACCTCACCGTGGACCGTCTCCGAGTCCTGCTGCCCGAGGCGGCCGACCTGTCCATCGAGCGTCACCGGCTGCCGGCTATCCGGTCGCTCAACTTCATGATCCGTGGCCTGCTGGGCGAGGGGGTGGCTGCGTCGTCCCGTCAGGACGGCCAAGCCAAGAGCCTCGGCGAATGGATCCGGGCCCGGGTCGTGGAGATGCCCGCCTCACTGCTCCACACCGAGCAGTCGGACGAGGCCTCCGGCTGATGGCCAGGAGTACGGCCCTGCTGGCCGTCGAACAGACCACCGAGCAGGCCCGCCGACTCCGGGCCGTACCCGCCCCCCGGCCCGTTCTGGACCGCGAGCGGGAGGACCAGCTCACCGGCCGCCAGCGTGAGGTCCTGGACCGGCTGGTGGCCCTGTTCGCCGACGGCTTCGTCGAGCTCACCATGGCCGACATCGCCGCCCGGGCGGGCTGCTCGTTGCGCACCCTCTACGACCTCGCGCCCAGCAGGGACGAACTGGTACTCACGGTCATCGACCGCAACCTGCGACACATCGGGCGAGCCGCCGTGGGTGCCATGGCTCCCGACATGGCGCCCCTGGAAGCCATCCGGGCCTACCTGCGGGCGGCCAACCTGGCCGTGGCCTCAACCACGCCGGCATTCGCCCGCGACCAGGCGGCCACCCCGTCGACCCACCGGTTGGCCACCGCCCACTCCGACTACTTGGTGGCCGTCACCCGCACCCTGCTGGACCTGGCCGTAGAGCGTGGCGACCTGGCCGATCCGAGCGGCGCTCCGGTCGACACCGCGGCAGTGGCCCGGGTGGTGGCCGGCCTAGGGGCCATGTTCGCCCTTCCTGAACACATCGAAGCCATCGACTCGACACCCCGAGATGCCGCCAACACCATGGTCGACGTCATCCTTCGAGGACTGGAGAGCACCCCGTGACCGACTCGGCTCTCACCGTGGCGGATCTCACCGCCGACCTCACGGCCGAGCAGCAGGCCCTCGATGACGTCGTAGCCCGCCTCGACCTTGATGCCTGGGATATGGCGACGGCCAGCCCCCGCTGGACGGTCGGCGACCAGATCGCCCACCTTGCCTACTTCGACACGACCGCCACGTTGGCCATCACCGACCCCGAGGGCTTCCGCTCGGCGGTCGATGGCCTGATGGGCGTGGCCCGAGATGGCGAGAAGGCGATCGACGACCTAACCATGGGCGCCTACCGGCGACTCACGCCACCCGAACGACTCGCCGCTTGGCGCGACGGCCGCCGGCGGTTGGCCGCGGCGGCCGGCACACTGGCCGACGACGCCCGGGTGCCGTGGTACGGACCGTCGATGGGTGGTAAATCGTTTCTCACGGCCCGTCTCATGGAGGCGTGGGCCCACGGCCAGGACGTGGTGGACGCCGTCGGAGCCAGCCGTCCGCCGACCGACCGTCTCCGCCACATCGCCCGACTTGGGGTCATGACCAGAGGGTGGTCCTACGCCAACCGACGCATGGAGGCACCCAATGTGGCCGTCGACGTCATGCTCGAGGCACCGTCGGGCGCTGTTTGGACGTGGGGTCCCGGTGATGCCTCCGAAACGATTAGCGGGCCAGCTGAGGACTTCTGCCTGGTGGTCACCCAACGCCGACACGTCGACGACACTGGGCTTCGGATGGCAGGTGACGGCGCCCGGGACTGGATGGTCCGGGCCCAGGCCTTCGCCGGCCCACCCACGAACGGACCCGACGCAGGGAGTTCCTGATGCCACTGGTAGAGACGACACGCGGTGAAGACGGCCTTGCCGGTGTCGTCACGGTCACCCTGGCCAACGAGGAGAACCGCAACGCCCTGAGCGCCGCGCTGGTCGACGAACTGGTCGAGGCGCTGGACGCCGCGGACTGCGACCCAGACGTCCGGGTGGTGGTGCTCACCAACAGGGGTCGCGTGTTCTGTGCCGGCGCCGACCTGTCAGAACGCTCGGGAGACGGCGCCCGAGATGGTGGTCCTCCTCCAAAGCCAGTCGACCCCGCGGCACTGTTCTCGCGGTTCCGGTCGTCACCCAAGGTTTACGTGGGCCGGATCGCCGGTCACTGCGTGGCCGGCGGCATGGGGCTGGCCGCCGCCATGGACCTGACGGTGGTCGACGAGTCGGCGAAGTTCGGCTTCACCGAGGTGAGGCGCGGCATCGCTCCGGCCATGATCTCGGTGCTGTGCCTACCGAAGATGCGGCCCACCGAGGCGGCCGAGGCCATGCTGCTGGGCAACCGGATGACCGGCGCCGACGCTGCCCGCCTTGGCCTCGTCAACCGGGCCGTCCCGGCCGACGAACTGGATGCCGCCGTCGAATCGTTCGTGACCGACCTGCTGGCCGGTGGGCCGGACGCACTGGCGGCCACCAAGCAACTGCTGACCCGGGTGCCGGGCATGGACGTCGACGAAGCCTTCGTCTGGACGGCCGAACTCTCGTCAACGATCTTCCGGTCCGACGAAGCCAGAGAAGGGATGCGGGCCTTTCTCGAGAAGCGCTCCCCGTCCTGGACCGACTGACCACCGGAGTGGACGGCGATTCCCCTCAGCCGTTCAGCAGGGCGGCCACCACGTCGAGCACAGCGTCCTTGCCGTCGCCGAACAGCATCAACGTGCCGTCGGCGGCGAACAACGGATTCGGAATCCCCGCGAAACCCGGGCTGAGTGACCGTTTTACGACCACCACCGTCCGGGATTCATCGACATCCAGGATCGGCATTCCAGCGATCGGCGAGTCTGGATCGGTCCGGGCCGAAGGGTTCACCACGTCGTTAGCACCGATCACGATGGTCACATCGGTCTGGGCGAACGTCGGGTTGATCTGATCCATATCGAGTAGGCGTTCGTAGTCGATCTCGGCCTCGGCCAGCAGGACGTTCATGTGGCCCGGCATCCGACCGGCCACCGGATGGATGCCGAACACCACCTCGACCCCGGAGTCGTTCAACGTCCGCATGAGGTCCCGGACAGCGTGCTGCGCCTGAGCCACGGCCAGGCCATAACCGGGGACGATGGCCACCCGCTCGGCCACCTCCAGCAGCATCGCCACCTCCTCGGCTGACGTGGATGTGACACGGTCGCCGTAGACGTCCGAGGCATCGGGTGCCACGCCGCTGGCCGCCAGGGAGCCGAACACCACGTCGAACAGGGAACGGTTCATCGAGCGACACATGATCTGCGTGAGGACCAGCCCGCTGGCCCCGACGAGCGAACCGGCGATGATGAGCAGCGAGTTGTCCAGGACGAAGCCCGCTGTGGACGCCGCGACACCCGAACAGGAGTTCAGGAGGGCGATCACCACCGGCATGTCGGCCCCTCCGATGGCGATGGTGCCAAATACGCCCAATAGGGCACCGGCGGCCACCAGTGCCCACATCCAGCCCTGATCGCCGGGCCGGGTGACCACCATCACCGAAGCCACTACTGCGACGATGGCCATGGTGGCACGTAGCACGGCAAGGCCCGGGAAGGAACGCAGGCTCCCGATCTCCTGGAGTTTGGTGAAGGCCACCATCGACCCGGTGAGGGTGACGGCGCCGATCAACGCGGTCAGGGCGGCAGCCACGGCGAACTGGTCGTCCACCAAGCCCTGATCTCCCACCTCGACGAGCGAGGCAGTGGCGACCAGCACCGACGCACCTCCTCCGAACCCGTTGAACAGGGCGACGAGCTGCGGCATCGCCGTCATCCGGACCTTGACGGCCAGCACCATGCCGATCGCAGAACCCACGACAAGCCCGGCCAGAAGGATGCGGAAGTCGACGATAGACCGGTCGAGCAGGGTCGCCAGAACAGCGACCAGCATCCCCGAAGCGCCGAGAAGGTTTCCTCGGGGGGCGGTCCGCGGCCGTCCGAGAGACTTGAGGCCCAGAACGAAGAGCACCGCGGCGACCAGATAGGCCGCGGCGACTAGGTCGAGTCGGCTCATGACGGTTCCTCTCCGACTGACGGTCGACGCTTCGTCGATCGGGCCGAGAACATGGCCAGCATCCGCCCGGTCACCAGGAACCCACCCACGACGTTCACCGTGGCCAGGACGACGGCAACGAAGCCGAGCCACGTGGTCAATGCCGAGTGGTCGGTCCCCGCCGAGACCATGGCCCCGATCAGGGTGATGCCCGACACCGCGTTAGAGCCCGACATGAGGGGTGTGTGCAGGGTGGCCGGAACCTTGGTGATGAGTTCCAGGCCGAGAAAGACAGCCAACACGAAAAGCGTGAAGGCGACCAGCAGGGTCATGCGTTTGCCTCCCGCCGGCTCAACGCATCACGGACCACCGGGTGGACGATCTCGCCGCCGGTGGCCACCAGCATCCCGGCCAGCACCTCGTCGTCCGGGTCGACGAACGGTTCACCGTCTCGATCGAGCATCCGGACGAGGTTCACGAGGTTGGTGGCGAACATCCGGGACGCCGTCACCGCGGTACCAGTCGCCAGCTCGGAGGGCCCGAGGACGGTCACCCCGCCGAGGACCACATCCTCGTCGAGCCGGCTGACCGAACAGTTGCCGCCCCGCTGGACGGCCAGGTCAACGACCACCGATCCCGGACGCATGGTCTCAACCATGGCCTCGGTCACCAACAGCGGGCTCTGTCGCCCAGGGATCTGGGCAGCGCCGATCACCACGTCAGCGTCGGCCACGTGAGGCGCAAGGACCTCGTGGATCCGGACGGCATCAGGGACCCCTCCGTCGGCGCCCACCGGCGGGTCGATCGATCGTCCACCCAGCGACCGGATCTGCTCCAAGGCCTCGGAACGGATGTCGAACCCCTCGACGATCGCCCCTAGGCGCCGGGCCGTCGCCACCGCCTGAAGTCCGGCCACGCCGGCACCCAGCACCAGTACCCGGGCCGGGGGCACCGTTCCCGCCGCGGTCATGAGGAGGGGAAACATCCGGTACGAACGTGTAGCCGCCAGCACGACGGCCTGGAAGCCGGCCACGGTGGCCATCGACGACAGCACGTCGACAGCCTGGGCCCGGGTACTGCGCGGCACGAGGTCCAGCGAGATGGCCGTTGCCCCGGTGGCGGCCAGGCCCGTGACCCCCTCGGGCCGCCAGACCGGATCCAGCAGGCCAATCACGACGTGCCCTGGACCCAGCAGACCGATCGTGGACGGACCCCCGGGGCCACCGATCGAGGTGACCAGACCGGCGTCACCGACCACCGATCCCATATCGGACTCCACCAACGCGCCCGCCGAGCGGTAGTCCCCGTCAGCCATCCCGGCGCCATCGCCCGCACCCGCCTCGACCACAACCTCGTGACCGTCCGAGACCAGGGTCCCGACGGCCTCCGGGGTTAACGAGACACGGGTCTCACCATCGCCCCGTTCTCGCAGCACCGCGATCCGCACGATCCCCTCCATCCGCGCCGGTCGGCGTCGATCGCGGATGGTAGCGCTCGTCGACTGGGCCGGTCACTCCCTGCCAGATCAGGGCATGGGTCGATTACGGACGTCAACGTCGGCTGCATCGACCCATCCGGCGGCCACGAACCCACCGACGATGGCCTGGGCGTAACGCCAGGCCCCGAGCACCGCCAGGTGGCCGTTAGGCGGAGCCGATCGGAGTTCAGTGTGTTGATTCCGAAAACGGGCAGAACCCCCTGCTGAGCAGGGGGTCCATATGGAGCGGACGACGAGATTCGAACCCGCGACCCTCACCTTGGCAAGGTGATGCTCTACCAGCTGAGCTACGTCCGCGTCAGACCGAAACGATAGCGGTCGGGCGCTGCTTTGCGCCCCATGGGTCAGTCGTCGGCTGTCGACCGGAGGTCGATCCGCAGGGTCAGTACCCCATCGACAAGATCCACTTCGGCGTCACCAACGATCCCGAAGTCCATCAGGTCGTTCTGGGCCTGGTCAATGAACCGCTGACGCTCCTCGCCTCCCACCGGAGGAAGGGTTCGGGTCCGCACGGCGGCGGCCCGCTCCCGGAAGCGCTGCAACATCGCGTCGACGTCCAGCATCGGCTCAGTCATCGGGCCACCTCCTCGTTCTCGATCCGGATCTCATCCTCAGCCTCCACTAAATGCTCGTCCCGGTTCTGGTTACGGACACCGTTGGCATTGGGGCGGGTACGCCACCAGTAGGCCGCGGTCGAAACGACCACGACCGCACCAAGAACCCTCAACATGACCACCACCTGGTCGATTCGTTCGCCGGCCGTCCGGCCCTCGTCGTCGACGTCGGGCGGCACGGTCTCGATGGTCGTGATCTGGGCGTCGGCGGGCAGCGCAAATGTTCCCAGCCACAGACTGGCCAGAAACACCAGCGCCAGGACATGGGCGCGCCGACGCACCACGATCAGGCCCCTTCTCCGCATACCTGAATTGTACTTCCGCTGCCCATCACCGACAGTTCAACGCTGGTGTCCGGGGCACCACCAGCTGGTTCGACCACCCACCGTGTCCCGTCGAAGGGGCTCCCCGTCCCGGGGGCACGCCCCGCCGGGTCGGCGATGCTCAAACAGGTCGCCGGTGTGGCTCCCACCCCGGCGATCCATCTGGTCCAACGTGCGTCGGATCACCCGGTGGAGGTGCCGGGCCTCATCGGAATCCAAGCCGCCCGACGCTCGGAGCGGCGACAGTCCGGCCCGCCACAGCACCTCGTCAACCAGGAGGTTCCCGAGACCGGCCAAACGCCCCTGGTCCAAAAGTCGGGCCTTCAACGGCCCCCGCCCACCGGCCAACGCCATCCGCAACTGAACAACGCCTAGCGTCCACGCATCGGGACCGAGCAAACCGAGGTCGGGTTCCAGCTCGGCACCCCCAAGTCGTCGGGGATCATCGATCCACAGTCGCCCTCCCCCGCGGAACCTCAGCCCGAACCGCTCCCATGCGGGATCAGACCGCCGCCCTCCCCACTCCAGATACTCAATGGCCGCCCGACCATCGACCAGCAGTCGTCCGGTCATCCCGAACCGCAGGCCCAACGTCGGACCACCGGAATCCAACAACAGGACCTTTCCGTGCCGCCGGGCCGCGGTGATCCGCCGCCCAGTCAGTGCATCAGCCATCCCGGTCGACGTGACCCCGCCCTTGAGAAACCAGTGATCTGGCGTCTCGACCGTGGCGATGGTCCGTCCGACCACCTGTTCAGCCAGGTGTCGGTACGCCTCGACTTCGAGAATCTCCGGCACGATTTCTCCCGGCAGGCCCGCCTATTGGGGGTCTCGGGCGCCTGCCGCGTTAAGTCCACGGTCGAAGTCGTCCACCAGGTCGTCGGCGTGCTCCAGCCCACATGACACACGAACTGTCCCCTCTCCGATGTCTGATGCCTCGAGCTCTTCCGGCGTGAGGCTCACGTGTGTGGTGGTCGCTGAATGGCACACCAGGGTCTCTGGTCCACCCAACGACGTGGCCTGGCGGGCAATGGACGTTGCCTCCACGAACCGCCGACCGGCATCAATGCCGCCCGCCAGGTCGAAGGTGAGCAAACCACCCATGGACTGCATCTGCCGGACAGCCAGCTCGTGCTGGGGATGGGAGGCAAGGCCCGGGTAGCGAACACCCGCTACCTCGGGCCGGCCTTCGAGAAACTCGGCTAGGACCAGCGCCGTCTCGGACTGCTGCCGGAGCCGGGCTCCGAGGGTCCGGACGCCCCGGTGGGCGTTGTAGGCGTCATACGGCGAGGCGTTGGCCCCCTGGAGGGTGGCAAACCCCCACAACCACGAGATGAGGTCTTGGGATCCGGCGATCACCCCGAGGGTGGCGTCATTGTGACCGGCAATGCCCTTGGTGGCGGAGTGGAGGACCAGATCTACCCCATGGTCCAGAGGTCGTTGGCCCAACGGCGTAGCGAACGTGGAATCAACTACGGTCAGGGCGTTGGCAATCGACCCGAGGTCGTCGAGGTCGACCAAGTCGAGACGGGGGTTGGACGGTGTCTCGGCGATCACCAGCATCGTCCGGCCGGGCACGACGGCCTCCGCGAAGGCGCTGGGCGTGGTGCCGTCCACGAACGTGACGTCGATACCCATGCGGGGGCACACCGTCTGGAGAAACAACTGGGTACCCGCATATAGCTGGCGTTGAGCCACCACGTGGTCACCCGACGAACAGATCCCGAGCACCACGGCACTGACCGCTCCCATGCCCGAGGCGAACGCCCGAGCGGCCTCCGCCCCCTCGAGATCGGCGATGGTCGACTCGAAGGCGTTGATGGTGGGGTTCCCATAGCGGCTGTAGAAGCGATCGGGCCCCATAGAGGTGGCCAGGCGACGTCCTTCGTCAACGCTGTCGAACGCGAAGGTCGACGTCGGGTAGAGCACGGGAGCCAGAGACCCCTCACCGTCGGGCCGGCCACCCAGAACAGCCGCCGTCTCGGGATGAAGCGTTGCCATCTGAGGTGCTTTCGGCTGTTCGGACTCGGGGCCCTGATCGTGGGTGTCGGTCATGTGGATTCCACCTCCCGGAGGAATGTGCCGAGCAGCGATCCGATCTGCCGGGTGGCTAGAAGGAAGCCGTCGTGGCCATCGGGACTCTGAATCACATGGTGGACACAGCGTCCACCAGCCTCCCGGATGGCGTCCCGTATGGCCGTCTGCTGACCAGTCGGGTACAGGGTGTCGGAACTGATGCTGAGGGTCAACGCCGGCAGATGGGCCAGGCGCCTAACAGCACGGTCCATGCCACCACGGTCACGGGCTAGATCGTGGAGGTCCATGACCCGGTTCAGGACGAGGTAGCTGTTGGCGTCGAAGCGTCGCACCAACTTCTCACCTTGGTAGTCGAGGTACGACTCGACCTGGAAACGGTCCCACCGACCGAACAACGCACGAGGATTGACGAGATCCCGGGCGAACCGGTCGTCGAACACCTCCTTGCTGCGGTACGTGATATGGGCCAACGCCCGGGCCACAGCCAGGCCGGCGAACGGACCGTCACCCGGTTCGGCGTCGTAGTAGTCGCCGCCACGGAACCGGGGATCTAGAGCCAGCGCCGTGCGTCCAACCGCGCTCCACGCCACCTGCTGGGCGCTAGCGGCCAACGCGGTAGCGATCGGCGAAAGGGCGCGCACCCGGTCTGGGTACATCACGCCCCACTCGAGGACCTGCATGCCACCCATCGAGCCGCCGACCACGGCCAGCCAACGGTCGATGCCTAGATCGTCGGCCACCGCGGCCTGACATCGCACGATGTCCCGAGTGGTCACCGTGGGGAAGGTCGAACCGTATGGGGTACCGGTCGACGGATCGACAGTGGCTGGGCCGGTCGAACCCTGACAGCCGCCAAGCGAGTTGACACACACCACGAAATAACGGTCGGTGTCGATGCCGCACCCCGGCCCGACCACGCCGTTCCACCACCCTTCGGTGGCATGACCGCCGCCTGAGGCACCGTGGGCGTGGCTGTCGGCGGTCAGGGCATGACAGATGAGGATGGCATTGTCGGCGGTCGGCGACAGCTCGCCCCATGTCTCGTAGGCGACCTCGATGTCGGATAGGGCCTCGCCGCTCTCCAACGACAGGGGTCGGCCTCCACCTACCGAGGTGAACCTCCGTCCGCCGACCGGATCTCCGTGGCGCCACGCTCCGGTGACCGGAAGCCGGTCCGTGTAGGTGCGCGGATGCACCGGCAGGGCGCCTGGCAGGTCCAAGGGCCGGAGAATAGGCGGCTCAAGGGTCGGGTCAACGGGGTATCCGTCGTCGCTCCTCGGTTTGTCCGTCATGGCGCCGTTCTCCAACAGGACCTTCCACGCGCTCGGCGCCGACAGCGTGACTCGAAAGCCAGCCAGCGGACACTTCGTTGCCCCTCTCGAGGCCACATCCCCACCGTCTCCGGCAGGCGAGCACCTTGGGTGTCCGTCCCAGGTTGCCGGACCCGGCGAACCGGGCCTCTCGTGATGTCGTCGTACCAGTGTAGGCGGGGCAGCGCGCGAGGGCGCCTATGCGTTGATCCTGACCAGCTGGTGTCCGCCCGACGGCTCAGCGGCTCGCCGGGTGGCGGGACCACCACCAGTCCACGAGCGTGGCCACCGCTTCCGGATCGACGACGCCATAGGCCGCGGCCATGACCCGACCGAACGCCCGCCACGTATCGGAAGCCGCAGGCGCCCCGGAGGAACGGTGCAGCGTTCGTGCTAACGCCGTCCCTTCGTCCCAGGCCCCGGCATCGGTCGGCAGCGGAAGATCGGAGACCTGGGCCGCCGAGAGCCGAAGCCGGCCAGAGGACCGGGCCGCCCCGAGGGATCGGCGGACGGCCAGCGCGGTGATCGACGGTGCCGATAATGCTGCCGCGAGTCGCCACAACACCTCGATGTCGGTCTCCCGGCCCCTACCGACCGGCTCGATGACGATCAGCGGGGTGACGGGAACGAGGTCGCCCGTCTGGTCAACCACCACCTCAACCACGGCGGTCTGAGAAGCCACCAACAGCTTGGGTCGGCGACGCTCGGCGAACCATCGGCCGACCTCGGGATCACCGGCGGTCACGGCATCGAGATCAACTACCGGCGCCTGCCAACGGCGGCCGTCAAAACGGCAGAGCCGATCTCCCCAACGAAGGTGAAGGGGATCCACCGACCCCGTGGTCACCATCGACGGTCGCGGGTCATCCGGACCGGATCGCTCGACGACGCCGGTCACCAACCCGTAGAAGTGCTGCCGGAAACCTGCGGTCACCGCTCCCATGGTCCCGATGGAGCCGCCCGTCGTGGTCTCGCCGCCGGACGGCACCCCCGGAGGTACGCCGAGCACACTGGCCAGTACTCCGCCCCACGTCTCACCCACGGCAGGTTCCGGCGACCGACCGGCGATGACGACCTCCCGATCCACGAACACCTCCACGGGTCTCTCCTGGAGGGGGCCACGCCCGCAGGGAGACCGCTCGACCACCGGGGCACAGACCTCGGTATGGCCAGCGAACACCTCCGAGCGGTCCCACCAGATCCCGGCCAGCCGGGCCGTCGAGACGACGAGATCACGGACCGGTCCCGCATCACGGGCGGCCAGCACCGACTGGGGCTGGATCAGCACCATCCGTCCACCGTCGGCCAACAGGTCCAGACCGGCGGCCAGAAACAGCCAGGCCACGTCGGTGTAGGCGGCGACGAGTCCCGGAAACCGATACCGGAGTCGTTTCCGATCAGCGGCAGACACCACCGTGGATGCCCGGAGCTGGCCCAGAAACGGAGGATTGCCCACCACGGCATCGAACCCGGTGCTAGCACCTCCACCGGGACATCCAGCCCATACGTCACGACCGTGGTGGAGCGGATCGCCGACCACCACCCCGGCAACCTCACCGGGCTCGATGCCCGCCCACGTCGCAAGAAGGCGACGGGTCGCCTCAACCGATGCTGGATCGATGTCGGCGCCAAACAGGTGGCGCCGGACCACGGTGGCCGGATCAGCGACCCCCTGATCCACGAGAAGTCGGCCGGCGGCCAGCAGAAACACCCCGGCGCCACACGCCGGGTCGGCCACAGTGCCCGATGTCGAACCGTCGGTCGAACCGTTCGTGGGGCCGAGCGCGAGAGCGGTTAGTCGTTCGGCTATGTCAGATGGCGTGAAGAAAACACCACGATCGCGACGGTCATCGACCCGTTGCAGGTCGGCCGCCAGGACGGCGGCCAGATCATCGACCTCGTGGGAGGTCAGGCTGCGTCGGCGGCCGGGTCCCACGCCATCAGGTCATCGAGCCGCTCGTCGTTGGAGTACACCTCGACGATCGGCTGCTTCATTCCGAGGCGGCGCAGCAGCTTGCGAACCTCGAGTTCCTCGTTCCAGAGCACGAGGCTGACCACCACGCCGGACTCGCCGGCCCGGGCGGTCCGACCCGACCGGTGGAGGTACGTCTTGGCATCGGACGGCGGGTCGTAGTGGATCACCACATCGACATCATCCACGTGGATGCCGCGGGCAGCCACGTCGGTGGCAACCAGGCACTTGATCTTCCCGCCGGTGAAGTCCGCTAACGCCTTCTCACGCTGGGCCTGACGGAGATCGCCGTGAATCGGTGCCGCGTCCACCCCCGCGTCCACAAGCTTCGCCGCCAACTTGTCGGCGCCCCACTTGGTACGAGAGAAGACAATCGTCCGGTTCGATGCCTCAATGATCCGAGCCGCCACCCGTATCCGGTCCATCTCGTGGACCGTGAGGAAGCGGTGCTCCATCTCGGCAACGGTGACCTCCCGCGACGCCACCTCGTGGGTCACCGGATCGGTCTGGTATCGGGTGATGAGCGCGCCGACCATGCCGTCCAAGGTCGCTGAGAAGAGCAGCGTCTGGTGCTCTTTCTCGGCCCGCCGGAGGATCCATTCGACCTGGGGCATGAACCCCATGTCGGCCATGCGGTCGGCCTCGTCGATGACGACGCCAGCCAAGTCGACCACTGAGAGTTCCTCCTGCTGGATGAGGTCGATCATGCGACCCGGGGTGGCGACTACAAAGTCCACTCCGCTGGTAAGCGCTGCAATCTGCTTCTCGATCGGGGTGCCGCCGTAGATGGCCTCGATGCGAAGTCCACGAACCTCGGCCAGCGGCTCAAGTTCCTTGCAGACCTGAACGGCCAACTCGCGAGTAGGCACAAGGACCAGGCCGGTGGGCCGCTTCGGGGTTCCTCGGGGCAGCCGCTGGATCAGCGGGATACCGAAGGCCAGGGTCTTGCCCGAGCCGGTCTTGGCCTTTCCGCAGACATCCCGTCCGGCGAGGCCGTCGGGGATGGTCAGTGACTGAATATCAAACGGGGTGGTTATCCCCCGCTCGGAGAGGACTTCGACCAGGTCCTGGTCAATGCCCAGGTCGGCGAACTGGATCGTCATGGTGAACCTGTGCTTCCCGGCGGCTGTGCCGCCGTGTCGTCACCCGCGCCTCGGCGGGTCCGCCACCACTCTTCCCGGGTGACGAGACCGTCAGGGGTCGGCGTACAAGCGGCCGAAGGACCCCGACGGATACCGCCAGCCTACCGGCGAGCGCCTCCAACCCTGAGGTTCGAGGCGACACCTACTGGTCGTCAGGCGGGACGGACCCGACCGTCGCTTACGTCCACGCCCTCGGCAGCCAGCAGGCGGGCCTGTTCGACCTCGTGGCCGGGCACTAACCGACCCGTTGAGGTCACAACACGCCACCAGTGGTGCCCGCCGTAGTCCCGTAGGAACCGGCCAACGGCCCGGTGAGCACCCGGGTGGCCGGCCTCGGCGGCAACTTCACCGTAGGACACGACCTCGCCGTCACGGAGCGCGGCGAGCACGGTGGCGACGTCGGTCTCAAACGGGGTCATGGAACCGGATCCCTCCTTCGAGGTGGTCAGTACGGACCGCCACTGGATCCGTGGGCGTCTCCGCCCAACGGAACCAGCCGGACAACGTCGATCCCCTTCTCGAACCCCTTGATCTGCTGGCTAATGAACGCCCGTTCCTCGATGTTGGTCATCAGCGGGGTGACAGTTCCCTTTTCGGCAAGCACCTGGTGGGCTTTGGCGAGGTCGCAGAGCCGGGCCGCCAGATTGACTGCAGGCCCGACGTAGTCGTCGCCGTCAATGAGCATGACCGGACCCCGGGCGATGCCGGCCCGCATGGGCAACGGAGAGTTCGCCTCATCGATTAGAACCTCGATGTCGACCACGGCCTCAACCAGGTCCTCCGGTTCGACGCCGACCATCATGACCCCGTCACCCAACCACTTGGCGAGTCGCACCCCCCGTTCAGATGCCACCTGTCGCACGACGGCCCGGAACGCGGTCACCACGTCGAACGCCGCGACGTCACCCTCCTGGTCGGTGAAGGCCGTGAAGTTACACAGGTCGAGGAATGAGAACGTGCGGTCGATCCTTTTGATGGGGCGTCGGATCATCTCCCCGGTCATCGATCCCCCACCTCCATGGGCGCTCGGTCGGCCGGGATCCGGCCCCGCCAGGCCACCAGACCACCGATGAGGATGGCCGCGAGGGCCATCCAGACGTTGATCCTGACCCCTACCACCAGCGAGGCGACATCGCTACGAAGCATCTCCACCCATAGGCGGCCCAGGCCATAGCCACATACCCATAGGCCGGTCACGTACCCCGGGCGGAGCACCCCACGGCGTTCGACCCTGACCAGCACCATGGCGAGGGCCACATTCCACAGGCCCTCGTAGAGGAAGGTCGGATGAAAGGTCGACGAGGCTGCATACTCAGAGGGTCGGTGCATGGCGTCGATCTCGAGCGCCCACGGAAGGTCACTGGGGCGGCCGAAGACCTCTTGGTTGAACCAGTTCCCCCAGCGACCGATGGCCTGGGCCAGCGGGATGGTGGGCACCATTACGTCCATCGCGGCGGCCATGGTCAACCCCCGCCGCCGGGCCACCAGCGTTCCGACGAGCACACCGGCCATCAAGCCGCCGGGAATACCCAGACCACCCTGCCAGAGGGCCGGCACGTCCTCCCAGCGTCCACGGAACGACCGCCAGTCCGTGGCCACGTGGTACAGCCGGGATCCAACGAGGCCCGCCGGAATGGCCCACATCGAAATCGAGGCGATGGTCTCCGCATCGCCACCACGCGCCGCGTACCGACGTTGGCTCCAGGTCACGGCGACGAACGCCCCGAGGGCGATCATCAGCCCATAGGCCCGCAACTCCAACGGCCCGATGGACAGGGCGTTAGCCGAGGGGCTGGGGATCGAGGCAAACACCTGTGACCCTCCAGTCAGGCGGAGAATGCGTCAGCAGGAATCTCGAACAGGTCGGCCTTGCCGGCCATCACCGCTCCCATCTGGGCGCGCGCTATCGGCAGGAGCTGTTCGGCGTAGAAGCGGGCGGCCACCACCTTGGTGCCAAGGTGGGTGGCATCGCCTTCGCCGGCGTCGATCCGACGCTGCGCCCCGAGGGCCAGACGGGCCAGCAGCCACCCGCCGACCAGTTGCCCGAACATCCGGAGGTACGGCGTCGCTCCGGCCATCGCGTCGTTGGGGTCGTTTAGTCCGTTGGCCACCAACCATCCGGTTGCTTCCTCCGTGGCGGCCAGAGCATCGGCCAGGCCCTTGCGGATTGAGGCGAAGGCCTCGCCGGCAGCGGCCAACTCGTTGTCGAGACCGGCGATCTCGGCCAGCAGGTCGACCATGACGGCCCCACCGTTCATAGCTAGCTTGCGACCCACCAAGTCCATGGCCTGAATCCCGTTCGTGCCCTCGTAGATAGGCGAGATCCGTGAGTCGCGCCAGTGCTGGGCCGCCCCGGTTTCTTCGATGTAGCCGTATCCGCCGTGGATCTGGATGCCCAGCGACGACATCTCGACGCCCACGTCGGTGCACCACGCCTTGGAGATCGGCGTGAGCAGCTCGGCACGGTCTGACGCCGCTTGACGAACGTCGGAATCGGGGTGGCGGGCGGCCACGTCGAGCGATGCGGCATTGAGGTACAGCAGGCAACGCATGGCGTCGGTGTAGGCCCTCATGGTGAGCAGCATGCGGCGGACGTCGGCGTGGTCCACGATGGCCGACTGCTCGCCAGCCGGTGCACCGATGGCCCGACCCTGCCGGCGCTCGATGGCGTAGTCGGCAGCCTGCTGGAGGGCACGTTCGGTGACGGCCAGGCCTTCGACACCCACGCCAAGCCGGGCGTTGTTCATCATCTTGAACATGTAGCGCATGCCCTGGTGTTCCTCGCCGATGAGGAAGCCGACGGCACCGTCACCCCCATCGCCGAACGACAGGACGCAGGTCGGACTGGCGTGCAGACCCAGCTTGTGTTCGACGGACAGGCATCGGTAGTCGTTCCGCTCGCCGAGGCTGCCGTCGTCGTTCACGAGGTACTTGGGGACGATGAACAGCGAGATTCCCTTGGTTCCCGGGGGACTGTCGGGCGTGCGGGCCAGCACCAGTTGGATGATGTTCTCGGTCATCTCATGCTCACCGAAGGTGATGAAGATCTTGGTTCCGAAGATCCGGTACGACCCGTCGTCGGCGGGTACGGCCCGGGAGGTCAATGCCCCGACGTCGGAGCCAGCCTGAGGCTCGGTCAGGTTCATGGTCCCCGACCACTCAGCGGTCACCATCTTCGGGAGGTAGGTCTCCTTCTGTCCCTCGTCGGCGAACGAGTGCAAGGCGTCGAGTGCCCCGACGGTCAGCATGGGCCCCATGGACCATGCCCGTGAGGCCGTGGCGAGCAGTTCGGTCAGGACAGTCTGCACGGAGCCCGGAAAGCCGCCGCCGCCATAGTCCGGATCCTGGGAGATCGCCGCCCAGCCGGACTCGACGAACTTGTCCCACGCCGTGCCAAAGGCTTCCGGCGCGGAAACCACCCCGTCGGTCACCGAGCAACCCTCCTCGTCGCCGATCCGGTTGACCGGGGCCACCACCTCGGCCACGAATCGGCCCAGTTCGTCGAGCACGCCGTCGACCGTCTCGGGGTCGACGTGTTCATAGCCCGGCAGGTCGCAAATCGCGGCGAGATCACTGATCTCAGCCAATACGAGGCGGATGTCGTCCAACGGCGGTCGGTAGTCACTCATAGCCATGAACCTACCGCCCGGTCACCTGACCGGCCCGAGCGGGCCGGCCTCCGGCAGGCACCTCCGGGATTGCCGCGACTACCTTCCGCGAGGTGTCCGACGCTCCCACCGCCATAACCAACCTCCTGTACCGGTACGCCGAGTTGATGGACGCGGGTCGACTCGACGAGTGCGTCGACCTGTTCACCCATGCCCGCGTGCTGCTGGGCGACCCGGCCAACGACGGCACCCCGGTCGTGGACCGCGACGGCCTGGCTGCCGTATGGCAGTCAATGGTCCGCCTCCACGAGGACGGGACACCGCGGACCCGCCATCTGGTGGCCACGCCGATCATCGAGGTAGCCGATGATGGGATGAAGGCGACGTGCCGGAGCACCTACACGGTGTTCCAGCAGGTCGGCGACGGGCCACTGCAGCCAATCATCACCGGTCGGTACCACGACCGATTCGAGTTGGTCGACGGCGCCTGGCGGTTCGCTGAGCGGGCCTACCTGATGGACCTCACCGGAGACCTCTCAAGCCACCTCATGGGCGGGCTCGGCATCTGAGTCCAGAAGCGCTCCGGCCTGGCGCCGGACACCGGAGTCGCCCGTCGTCCAGTGCCGGCGGCACCGGAGTTCGTAGGTGACGACGTGGTCCTCGGGATCGTCCACCACGAACAGCGCTCCGTCGTAGACCTGCACCCCGTCCACCAGGCGCGCGTTGTGGGTGGCCCGCTCACCACACCAGCACCGGGCCTCGACCTGGACCTCAACCCGCTCGTCGGCCACCTCGAGGAGCCGGCGGGTACCGTCGAACAACTCACCCTGAAAGCTGGTGAGTAATCCGAAGGCGAAGACGTCAGCACCCAGGTCGTCGACAATGCGGGCCAACTGGTCGATCTGACTCGGAAGGTAGAACTGGGCCTCGTCGCAGACCAAATAGTCGATACGTCCCCGTCGGGAAGCCACGGCCAGCGCCATCTCGAACAGGTCAAGGCGGGGGCCGACCTCCACAGCATCAGCGGACACTCCAAGGGCGCTGGACACCCGACCGTCCGCTCGGTCCAGCTGACTACACAGGATCCCCTGAAGGCCCCGCTCTCGCAGATTGTGGTGGATCTGCAGAGCCAGCGTGCTCTTACCGGACCCCATCGTTCCGAAGGAGAAGCGAAGAATCGCCATCAGTAACAGCCCTCGAGGGGACTCGGGATCACGAGCATCCGCTGGTCGCACCACAGTCGGTGCACACGTAGCACGACCCGGCCCGCTGCATGGCCACGCCGCACTGCATGCACAGCGGGGCGTTGGCCGATGCCCGGACCGACGGTGCGTCAGCGAGGGACAGCTGGGCGGCGAACTGCGACGCCGACGGCACGGTCGGCGGATCCGCCGGTACGTCGTTGCCCTGACGGGTCTCGGTGGCCGATTCCTCGACACCGGGCAGCGTCGGCTGGGTGCGTTCACTGGTCGTGAGGATGTTCAGCTCGGCCCGTTCCTCGGGGCTGAGGTATTCCACCGCCAGGCGGCGGAATAGGTAGTCGATGAGGCTGGTGGAGATCCTGAGGTCGGGATCGTCGGTCATGCCGGCCGGCTCAAAGCGCATGCCGGTGAAGGCGTCCACGAAGGCCCTAAGCGGGACCCCGTACTGCAGTCCGTGACTGAGCGAGATGGCGAAGGCATCCATGATTCCCGCCATGGTCGAGCCCTGCTTGGAAACCCGCACGAAGACCTCGCCTGGTCGACCGTCCTCGTATTCGCCGACTGTGACAAAGCCTTTACAGTCGGCAACCCGGAACTCAAAGGTACGTGATGCACGGCTACGGGGCAGGCGACGCCGGACCGGTTCTGGCAGTTCGGCGGTCACCCGTTCAGCTACCCGGGCTACCACGTCCGCGGGCCCACCGGCGGACGTTGACGAGGCGTCGCCCACCGTAAGGGGCTGGGCCACCTTGCAGTTGTCACGGTAGATAGCCACTGCCTTGAGCCCGAGGCGCCACGCCTCGAGGTAGAGCTCCTCGACATCGTCGACGGTGACCTCTTCAGGCATGTTGCAGGTCTTGGAGATGGCGCCCGACAGAAACGGCTGGACGGCACCCATCATCCGGATATGCCCCATGTGGTGGATGGGGTTGTCGCCCATCGAGGTGGCGAACACCGCCATGTGTTCGTCGCTGATATCGGGACAACCGATCACCGTCTGGTGCTCATCGATCCATGCCAAGACGGCCGCCGTAGCAACGTCGTCGTAGCCGAGGCGCCGCAGGGCCCGGGGCACGGTCCGGTTGACGATCGACATGGTGCCGCCGCCGACCAGGCGCTTGTGCTTGACCAGGCTCAGGTCCGGCTCGATACCAGTCGTGTCGCAGTCCATAAGCAGGCCGATGGTGCCGGTGGGCGCCAGCACGGTGGCCTGGCTGTTCCGCACGCCCACCCGCTGCGCCAACGCGCAAGCCTCGAACCACGCTGTACGACCCGCGATGACCAGCTCAGGTGCCACAGCGTCGTCGAGTAACTCGGCGGCCTCCCGGTGCATCTCGAGCACGTTGAGCATCGGCTCGCGGTTATGTTCGAAGCCCTCGAACGGCCCCATCCGGTCAGCCATACGAGCCGAAGTGCGGTAGGCGTGGCCGGTCATGAGCGAGGTAATCGCCGCGGCCACCGACCGACCCTCATCGCTGTCGTAGGGCAGTCCGAGAGCCATGAGCAACGCACCGAGGTTGGCGTAGCCCAGACCTAGTTGGCGGAATGCCCGGGTGGTCTCGCCAATGGCTTCGGTCGGATAGTCAGCATTGCCGACCAGAATCTCCTGGGCGGTGAACACCACCTCGACGGCATGGCAGAAGCCCTCCACGTCGAACCCACTGATGGCTCCGGTGTCGTGGTCTGACGAACCGAGGAAGGCCAGCAGGTTGAGACTGGCCAGATTGCAGGCCGAATCGTCGAGGTGCACATACTCCGAGCATGGATTGCTGGCGGTGATCCGGCCGGTGTTGGAGGCCGTGTGCCAGCGGTTGATCGTGGTGTCGAACTGGATGCCGGGATCGGCGCACTCCCAAGCCGCCTCGGACATCTGTCGAAACAGGTCACGGGCACCGATCGTGTCGAGCACCGAACCGTCCGTGACGGCCTTGAGGTCCCAGTCGACGTCGGCCTCAACGGCCGTCATGAACTCGTCAGTCACCCGGACCGAGTTGTTGGCGTTCTGATACATGATCGAATGGCTGTCAGCGCCGTCAAACCCGACGTCGAACCCGGCCTGTTCCAGGACACGGACCTTGCGCTCCTCGCGGGCCTTGCACCAGACGAACTCCTCGACGTCAGGGTGAGCCACGTCGAGAACGACCATTTTCGCGGCCCGGCGAGTTGTACCCCCACTCTTGATAGTGCCGGCCGAGGCATCGGCACCACGCATGAAACTGACCGGCCCGCTGGCCTGGCCTCCTCCCCGCAAGGCCTCTCTGGAGGATCGGATGGCACTTAGGTTGACGCCGGCGCCCGAACCGCCTTTGAAGATCGTGCCTTCCTCCACGTACCAGTTGAGGATGGACGACATCTGGTCGTCGACCGAGAGGATGAAACAGGCGGATGCCTGCTGCGGTACGTCGGGAACGCCGATGTTGAACCAGACCGGCGAGTTGAAGGCGGCCCGCTGGGTGATCACCAGGTGGCGTAACTCGTCGGCAAACGCCGCAGCCTCGTCGGCGTCGACGAAGTAGCCGTCTCGCAGGCCCCAGTCGGCAATGGTGCCGGCCACCCGGTCGGCGACCTGACGCAGAGAGGATTCCCGCTCGGGGGCATCGAGCGCCCCCCGGAAGTACTTCTGGGCGAGGATGTTGGTGGCGTTGACCGACCAGTCCGTGGGGACCTCTACGTCTTCCTGTTCGAAGGCCACCGATCCGTCACGGTGGTCGATCAGGCGGGAGGTCCGAACCTCCCACTCGATGTCGTCATAGGGATCCACCCCGTCGCGTGTGAATCGACGGCGGATCCCCAGGATCCCCCGCTCCGGTGCCATCGACATCGTGTACCACCCTCATCTGTTCGAACTCTCGAGCCCGCTGCCCGGAGTGCCCGGACCGTACGACCGACCAGTGACAGTTATCGGTTAACTCCGACCGGACAGGATCCGATAGGTCGTGGCCGGCGGCGGAAGGCCCAGGTCGAGGACCGACCGTCCGGAATCCCGAGGGAGTCCGGACTGTCCGTCCCAACGTCGATCCGGACGAACCGATGCGACGGGTTTCAGCCGGGCCGACCGCCGCCGGCCACGAAGACCGACATTAGGGACGTCGCCCTGTGGACAGATAGAGGGACGAGTTGGGGATTTCCCGGTGGATGACGTGGCGGTTCTCCACAGGAACGTGATGGTCGCCTGCAGAGTCCGGCACCACCCGGACGAGGGCTACGGTCGTCACGTGCGACGAATCCATCCTGAACCGGACCGCGACGTCGATCCGGTCGGGCTGCACCTCGACGATGATCGACCCGTTCCGCCGGGCCGCCCCTGGGTCATGGTCAACATGGTGGCCTCTGTCGACGGAGCCACCGCCGTGGCTGGTCAATCCGGGGGACTCAGTGGGCCGGCCGACCGGCAGGTCTTCCGGGCCATCCGGGGATGCGCCGACATGATCTTGGTGGGTGCGGGGACCGTCCGGGCCGAGGGCTACCGGCCACCCCGGTCCCTCGAGGAGACGGTGGCGGCCAGCCGGGCTGCATCCGGTCGCGCACCGAGACCCCGTCTGGTGGTCGTGTCGGCCAGCCTGGACCTGGATCCGACGGCACCACTGTTCGCTGACCGAGACCCGGCGGATCCGCCACCCATCGTGGCCACCGTCGCCTCGGCGCCCGCCGATCGACGGGCCGGGCTGGAACCGGTGGCCGAAGTCGTGGCCTGTGGCGAGACCCTGGTCGACCTCACCGGCCTGCTGGCCGTGCTTGACGACATCGGGGCCCGCACCGTCCTGTGTGAAGGTGGACCGAACCTCAACCACCAACTCTTCGCGGCCGGTCTGGTCGACGAACTCTGCATCAGCGTCTCGCCGAAGCTCGTCGGCGGTATTGGCGGGGAGGGCCGCAGCTTGGTGGCCGGGCCGCAGCTCGCCACGGCCACCCGCTTGGTACTGGATCGCGTCCTGACCGAGGACGGTTTCCTCTTCTGTCGGTACCTCGTTTCCTAGCGACGGGCGCTAGCCGACGGGTAAGGCGATTCGCTGGCCCGGCTGGAGGATCGATCCGCCCGCCGCATCGACCAATCGGTCGACCGTGGCCCGTAGGTCCCGACCGTCTGGGTTGATCGACCCGGCGATTGACCAGAGGGTGTCGCCCGGCTGGACCACGTAGACGATCGGCTCGCCCACCGCGGCGACCGCCGGTGCCCCCGTTGTGCCCGTGACCCGACCGATGAGCTCGCCACCCAACAAGGAGAGTGCCGAGACGAGCAGCCCGAGGACCACCGCGGCCAAGAACCGGCGCTGCCGGTAGACCCTCGGGGAGACCACGGATGCGGTACGAACCACTCCCTCGGCGGTGGTCTGTCGCCGAACGGCACTCACCACGGCGGGTTCGGCAGCGAGGACGTCGGTGACCAGTCGGTGGACGGTGGCCAGTCGCTCGGCGGGTGCCGGCTCGACCGGCGGGACCACCCGCAGGAAGGTCGAAGACTTGACGTCCGGGAACCGGGGGAAGTCGAGCGGAAGCTGGGAGACGGTGGCGGTGTTCATGAGGACCATCCTTTCGATCGAGTGTGACAGCCCCCAGAGAGGGGGTACTTGACACGGAACGTCCGTTCGACGAACATGGTTTCGACGTACAAGTGTTCGATCACAGAACGTAGTATATCGAACACTTGTTCGATAGCAAGAGATACCGATGAAGTTCATAGCCAGTACGACGAGACCCCACGACGAAACCCACCGTGTAGAGAGAAGGCATCCCGACATGAACGCCACGGGACTTACCCCACGACAGCAGGAGATCCTCGAGTTCATCGACATCCAGATCAGCGACCGCGGCTATCCGCCCTCCGTCCGCGAGATCGGCGATGCGGTCGGCCTCACCTCCCCGTCGACGGTGCACTCCCATCTAGCGACCCTCCAGGACCGGGGCTTCATCCGACGTGACCCGAGCAAGCCCCGGGCCATCGAGGTCCGCCTCGATCCGATAAGCGGTGCGGCGGTCGACCGGGGCGCCGTGCGCCACGTGCCCCTGCTTGGCGACGTGGCGGCCGGTACCGGTGTCATCGCCGCCGAGAACGTCGAGGAGTCCCTCCCTCTACCGGCCGAGTTCACCGGCGACGGCGAACTCTTCATGCTCCGGGTGCGAGGCGACTCGATGATCGGAGCCGGCATCCTCGACGGCGACCACGTGGTGGCCCGGGTCCAGCAGAACGCCGATTCCGGCGACCTGGTGGTCGCCGGGATCGACGGCGAGGAGGCCACCGTCAAGCACTTCCAGCGTGACGGCTCGACCATCATTCTGGTTCCCTCCAACCCGACCTACGAGGAGATCCGTCGGTCGGCCGACGAGGTCACCATCTACGGCCGGGTGGTCACCGTCCTCCGACGGATCTGACCCGGTAACGCGCCGCTCAGATCCGGTTCAGACTCCGTTCAGGAGCAGGTCTCGGAGCACCTGGTAACAGGACTCCACCGCCGATCGCTCCACCCGCTCGTCCGCCGTGTGGGCCAACGTCGGCTCACCCGGCCCCAGGTTCACCGCGGGTACACCGTGCTCTGAGAAGAACGCCACGTCGGTCCACCCCAACTTGGCTCGAACCTCCAGACCGCCTTCGGTGGCCAGACGCTGCAGTAGCGGGTGAGACATTCCCGGAAGGGCGGCCGGCGAGTGATCGACTAGCGCCACCTCGTCACCGTCGTCCAGGTACGGGGCCAGGACGGAGCGAACATGGGCTTCGGCCTCGTCACCCGTCCGGTCCGGTGCATAACGGTGGTTGATCCGGACCATGGACCGGTCGGGCACAACGTTTCCGGCCACGCCACCCTCGACGTGGACGGCCTGGAGGGCTTCGCGGTAGCGGCAACCGTCGACCACCGGCTCCCGGTGCTCATAGGACCCGAGGGCGGTCAACAACGCACCCAGACGGTGGACGGCGTTGCGACCCATCCACGGGCGAGCCGTGTGGGCGCGGGCGCCCGCCAGGTTGACCTCGAAACGCATCGTTCCCTGGCAACCCGCCTCGACGGCTCCGCCGGTGGGTTCACCAAGGATGGCCACGTCGCCGACCAGCAGGTCGGGGGCCTCAGCGAACAACTCCCGCAGGCCGTTGTGGGCAATGGCCACTTCCTCGCGTGCGTAAAACACCCAGGTGACGTCGACCGCCGGTTCGGCCACCGCACGAGCCAGTTCCAGCATCACAGCGAGGCCGCTCTTCATGTCAGCGGCACCTAGCCCCCAGAGGGTGTCTCCGTCGAGTCTGGAGCCAGAGGTTTCGCCGGGGACGGTGTCGGTGTGTCCACCGAGCACCAGGCGATGATCCCGACCAAGGGTGGTGCGGGCCACCAGGTTGTCGCCGATCCGATCCACGGTCAGACCGGGAACAGCTCGCAACTCGGCTTCGAGGTACGCGACGAGGTCAGCCTCGTCGAAACTGACCGACGGAATGTCGACCAGCCTCGCAGTGAGGGCCAAGAGATCGGTCAAGGGACGGTCCTTCGGTCCGGAATCGACCCGACTCAGGTGGTAACGCCGTGGGTGCGCAGAACGTCGTTCAGCGCTGACTTGTCGTGTCTCTCCCCCGGGTCGAGGTACTTGAGAACCAGCACGCACGGCAGGCCGAACTCGCCGCCGCCAAACGTCCTTGGGCGAGTGGCCTGGACGGCCACGCACCAGTCGGGGACCACGCCACGGCCCAGTTCATCGCCACTGGCAGCGTCGATCACCGGGATCGACGCGGTCAGCACGGCACCCGCACCAAGGACCACGCCGTCACCCACTCGGGCGCCCTCGGCAACAATGCAGCGGCTCCCAATGAGGCAGTCGTCGCCGATCACTACCGGCACGGCGTTGGCCGGTTCGAGCACGCCCCCAATGCCGACCCCGCCAGAAAGGTGAACGTTTCGGCCGATCTGGGCACACGAGCCCACGGTGGCCCACGTGTCCACCATCGTGTTGTCCCCCACGTACGCACCGATGTTGGTGTAGCTCGGCATCATCACCACGCCGGGACCCTGGTAGCTGCCCCAGCGGGCCTGGGCGCCGGGCACGACGCGAACCTGTCGGGCTATCCAGTCGGTCTTGAGCGGGATCTTGTCAGCGAACTCGAACGGCCCCATCTCAATGGTCTCCATCTGGGACACCCGGAAGAGTAGGAGGATGGCCAGCTTCAACCACTCGTTGACGACCACGCCGCCCGCCGTGTCGGGCTCGGCCACCCGGGCCGCTCCGGTGTCGAGCAGGTCGATGGCGGCGTGGATGGTGGCGACGGCTTCGGTGTCGTCGTGCGACAGGCCGTCACGGCCTGCCCACAACTCCTCGATCCGTGCCTTCAGGGCATCGTGTGAAGAATCGGTCGGCATCGGGCGAGGCTACCGGTCGGCTTCCACCGGGCCGGAACCGGTTCCGTCGGATTCAGGTCAGGTTTACGTCAGGCCGGCCCGGGCACGAACCAGAGCCAACTGCTCGTCGGGCACCACGGCGGCGATCCGAACGTGACCGGCGCCGTCGGGACCGAACGTCGTGCCCGGACTGGTCAGGATCCCCAGCTCGCGAGCCAGGGATCGGGTGAGGGCCAGCTCGTCTCCGTCGGGGGCGGTGATCCATAGGTAAAAGCCCCCCTCGGGCATCGAAGCCGACAGACCGAGGGTAGCCAAAACCTCGATGAGCGATTCCAGGCGCCGCCGATAGCGGCCGGCCTGCACCTCGACGTGCTCCTGATCCCGTAGCGATGCAGCTCCTGCCGCCTGAGCCGGCCCCGGAATCAGGAAGCCCTGATGTCGACGGGTCTCGCGCAGGTACCAGACGAGGTCCGGATCGCCGGCGTAGAAGCCGACCCGCAATCCGGCCAGATTGGAACGCTTGGACAACGAATGGACGGCCAGTACCCCATCCAGACCGTGCTGGAGCACTGAGCGGGACGGCTCGTGCCACGTGAACTCCACGTAGCACTCGTCGGACACCACCGGAACGCCTCGGCCCCGACCCCACTCGGCGGCCGCCCCGAGGTCATCGAGCGCACCGGCCGGGTTACCGGGCGTATTCACCCACAGGCACAACGCGCGCGAGGCGTCGTCCTCGTCGATGGCCGACAGATCAATCCGCCAGTCAGCGGTCATGGGCACCGGTACGGCCCGACAACCAGCCAGGACGGCCCCCATCTCGTAGGAGGGGTAGGACACCGCCGGGTAGAGGACGGTATCCCGTTCGGGGTTTCGCAGCCGCAGCAGGTGGGGCAGGCCGGTGACCATCTCCTTGGTGCCGATACAGGCTCCGATGGACAACGGGTCGAGCGATACACCGAGCTGTCGATCACACCAACCGGCGGCCGCGTCGAGAAGTTCCGGCGTACCCACCGACGGCGGGTAGGGCCGTGCCGGATCCGGCTCAGCGAGTGCCGCAGCCACCACGTCGGGCACTGGATCGCAGGGAACGCCACGGGAGAGGTCGACCGCTCCCCCGTCGATCGCCGAGGCTGTCCGGACCACGTCGGCCGGAACGTCAAATGGATACGGCGGAGGAACGAAGCCGGTGGGTTCGGGAACGGAGGTCACATGCTCACCCTGTCACGTCAGTTCCAGTTTGGTTATCTGATCCGGAGGCCGGCAATCCAGGGGTTAGCTCATCGACTCGAAACTCGGTGAGACGACCGGCCGAGCCCTCGTCGACCCGTACCAGAATGCGCCACCCGTCCTCCGATTCCGTGGTCTCCATGACCTCGCCCTCCCGGTGGGCCAGGGCCAGCACGTCACCCCGTTCATAGGGAACGAGCAGTTCAGCCACGATCGTCTGACGTCGGAGCCGTCGGGCCATCACGGCCAGCATCTCGTCGATCCCCTCACCGGTGGTCGACGAGATAGCCACCGACCCCGGTTCCCGGTCGACGAGTCGTCGGGCGACCAACGGTTCCACATCGGCCTTGTTGAAGACGTAGAGCTCAGGCACCTCGCCAGCCCCGATCTCGTCGAGCACGACACGCACCGCGGCGATGCTGCCCTCCGGGTCCGGGTCCGACGAATCGACCACATGGACCAGCAGATCGGCGTCGATCACCACGTCGAGCGTCGACTTGAAGGCTTCGACCAGCTGATGGGGCAGCTTGCGGACGAAACCCACCGTGTCGCTCACGAAGACCGCCTCACCACCCGGCAGTTGCAGACGCCGGGTGGTGGCGTCCAACGTGGCGAAGAGGCGGTCCTCGACCAGCACGCCGGCGTCAGTCAGCCGGTTCAGGAGAGTCGACTTCCCGGCGTTGGTGTAGCCGACAATGGCCACGGCCTGGTTGCTGGTGCGGCGACGGGCTTTGGACTGGGTGGATCGGTTCCGCCGGATCTGCTTTAGGTCGGACTCCAGTCGGGTGACCCGTCGCATGAGACGACGGCGATCCACCTCCAACTGGGTCTCGCCGGGGCCTCGAGTGCCGATGCCGCCTCCCTGCTGACTGAACGTCTTGCCGGACCGGCGGAGCCGGGGCAGGCGATAACGCAGCTGGGCTAACTCGACCTGGGCTCGGCCCTCGGGGCTACTGGCGTTCTGGGCAAAAATGTCGAGGATGACCGCCGTACGGTCCAGCGCCGTCCGCTTCAGGGTCGCTTCAAGGTTGCCCTGCTGGGCCGGGGAGAGCTCGTTATCGAATACCACGGTGTCGGCATCCAACGACTCGGAGACCGCCCGTAGCTCCTCGACCTTGCCCTTGCCAATGTAGGTGGCCCGGTCCGGAGCGTCGCGGTGCTGAAGCACCCGGGCCACGGGGTCGGCCCCCGCAGTGTCGACCAGGCGGGCCAGTTCATCCATGGACGTGTCGGTGGCTTCAGGATCGGCTCGACCGAGGGTGACGCCGGCCAGCACGATGCGTTCCCGGAACGTCCGGTCAATGAGGCCGGTGGCCTCGCCGCCAAACTCGCCGAAGGCGCCACGGTGGGAATCATCGCCCCCGTCATCTAAAACACCGTGGGGCTCCAGCGGTTCCATTGGTTCTGACGGTTCCAACGGCTCCAATGGCTCCAATGGCGCCAGTGGCTCCAGCGACTCGAATGGGTCCAGCGGCTCGTCACCCACGATGGGCGTTCCGGTCGTCTAGATCAGCGGTCCAGGTCGCCGGCCCGGTCAAGCGGATGGGCTCGCCGACGGCCACGGTGGCCGAACCACCGGACATCCGGACCTCGACCACATCATCCACGAGACCCCGACCGTGGATCACATGGGCCGCAGCGCAGGCACCCGACCCACAAGCCTCGGTGAGCCCGACGCCCCGCTCCCACGCTCGTAACCGGATAACCGAGCTGGCCTCAATGGCCACCAGGTGGACGTTGCAGCCCACCGGGGCGAAGTGGGCTTCAATGGCCGGCCCCACCACCGCCAGATCCACGGCCTCGGGGTCATCAACCACGATCACGAGATGGGGGTTCCCGAGGTCCGAACTATCGGCGTGGAGTACCTCCACGCCTACCAGGCCAAGGTCTAGACCGTCGAAGGCCGGGCCGGGCCCGGCGACGCCCATCTCGACGGTGGCCAGCACCTCGATAGCCATCGGGCCGCCCCGGACGGCAACATGACGAGAACCCGCCACCGTGTCGACCTCCACCTCGAAGTCGGCGACGCCGTCACGACGGGCCAGGGCCTGTCCGAAGCAGCGCAGGCCGTTGCCGCTCACCTCGGCCCGGCTCCCATCACTGTTGAACAGCGTGAATACGGGGCGGCCATCGACACTGGTGGTGCCGAAAATGAGCCCGTCGGCGCCTCTCGACGATGCGGCAGGGGTGGCGGCGATGCCGGTCGCCCGGTCGCAGAGACGGCGCGCCATCTCGGCCCCGTCGGCAGGAACCTCGTCGACGAATCCGATCAGGAAATCGTTCCCCAGGCCGTGGTGGTGGGTTAGGCGCACGGCGACAGTCTTCCCCACCCCGGCGTCAGACCCACGCCAGATTCGCCCACTACCCGCCAACCTGCGCAGCGTCGAAACGGTCTAGTACCTGGTCGAGGACCACCATTGGCTCATCGCCCACGTCGAACCACTCAATTCTCGGATCCCGTCGGAACCATCGGTCCTGTCGGCGAGCGAACTTCCGGGTGGCCGCCATCGCCTCATCCACCGCCTCATCCAAAGTGCATTCACCTCGCAGATGAGACAGCAACTCCCGATAGCCCAATGCCTGGGCGGCCGATCTCGACGGCCCGCCGGGAAGGTCAGCCAGACGGCGGACCTCGTCGAGGAACCCTTCATCCAGTTGGCGTCGGTAGCGGTCAGCGATTCGTCGGTCCAACCGGTCACGGTCGACCCGGAGCCCCACCTGGGTGAAGGGAGTGGGCGGGTAGGCATCCAGTCCCGGTCCGAACGACGAGAACGGCCGACCCGATCCGATCGAGACCTCGAGCGCCCGAATCACCCGGCGACGGTTTGTAGGCTCCATTCGTCCTGCGGCCACGGGATCCAGCTCGACGAGACGGGCGTGCAACGCGGTGGTGTCGGACTGGGCATCGAGGTCTGAGCGCACGCCGGCCCACTCGCCTGGAATCTCCAGGTCGTCGACGACGGCCCGGACGTGGAGCCCGGTCCCCCCGACCAGGACCGCCCGACAATCCCGGGCGGTGATGTCGCCAATGGCCGTTTGCGCCGCCTTTTGGAACATGGAGACCGAATAGTCCTCGTCGGGATCGACCAGGTCCAGCAGGTGGGTGGGAACCTCGGCCCGCTCGGCGGCCGTCGGAGCCGCCGTACCGATGTCCATACCCCGGTATAGGGCCATGGAGTCCATGGAGACCAACTCGGTGCCCGGGCGACGTCGGGCCACCTCGAGGGCCAGGGACGACTTGCCTGAGGCCGTGGCCCCAATGATGGCGAGATGCCCGTTGGGCTGCACCGATCAGGCCGAGGCGACGGGAATGCGCCGGCGATGTCGGGGCGGGGCTGTCACCTCGACCAACTCACCGAGCAGGTAATGGGTAGCGGCGTCGGTGATGCGCACCGTGGCGTAGGCCCCGGTTCGCAGCCCGTCACCGGCCGCTAGGTGCACGAGCTTGTTCTGGCGGGTCCGGCCGGTCACCTGGTCGGGCTCCCGCTTCGCCGGGCCCTCAATCACCACCTCTTCGGTCCGTCCGATCCGAGCCCGGTGGGTAATGGTGGCCGATCGCTTTAGGACACGCTGGAGCCGCTCAAAGCGGTCTACGCACACGGCATGATCCACGAAGTCTTCCACCATGGTCGCCGCCTCGGTTCCCTCTCGGGGCGAAAAGACGAAGCAGTAGGCCGAGTCGTAGCCGGCCTCGGCCACCACCTCGAGCGTGCGCTCGAAGTCGTCCTCGGTCTCACCGGGGAATCCCACGATGAGGTCCGTGGTCACAGCCAGGTCGTCGATCCCGACCCGGGCTGCGTCGAGGCGTTCGAGGTACCGCTCGGCCGTGTAGCCGCGGTGCATGGCCGACAGGATGCGGTCACTACCCGACTGGAGGGGAAGGTGGAGGTGCTCGCAGACCTCCGGGGTGTCAGCCATGGCGGAGATCGTCTCGGGACGGAGGTCCTTGGGGTGTGGGCTGGTGAACCGAACCCGACGGATCCCCTCAACAGCACCGCTAGCCACCAACAGGTCGGCGAAGAGCGGTCGGGCCCGACGAGTCGAGTCGCCCGTCCAGACCGCTCCCGCCTCATAGGCATCGGCCGGTCCCGCATCCATACCGCGAAGCCGCAGCGTCAGGTCGCGTCCGTAGGAGTTCACGTTCTGACCAAGGAGGGTTATCTCACTAACCCCGTCGGCAGCCAGGGCCGCCACCTCGTCCACCATCTGACCGAAGGGACGGCTGATCTCGGGTCCCCGCACCGCTGGCACGATGCAGAAGGCGCAGCTGTTGTCACAGCCGATCTGAATGGTCACCCAGGCCTTGTGGTCAGCATCCCGCTGGGCCGGTAGCGCCGAGGGGAAGGAATCGGCGTCGTCGCGGGCCGTCTCCTCGAGGATCTCTATCACCGGGCCGTGACCACGCGCCTCAGCCAGAAGTTCGACCGCCCGGTGGACGTTGTGGGTGCCGAACACGACGTCTACGTGTCCGGCCCGCTGCTGGATGAGATCGCGGTCCTTCTGGGCCAGACAACCACCCACCGCCACCTGGATGTCGGGCCGTTCGGTCTTCAGAGCTTTTAGGTTGCCGAGGGCGCCGTAGAGCTTGTTGTCGGCGTTCTCCCGGATACAGCAGGTGTTCAGAACGATGACATCCGCCTCGGCCTCCGACTCGGCGGGGACCATTCCGTCGGCCTCGAGAAGACCGGCGATCCGTTCGCTGTCATGCTCGTTCATCTGGCACCCGTAGGTACGTACGGCGTAGGACCGCACGGCGGTCTGCTCGTTCGGGGGTGCCACGGAAGAAAGGCTACGGCCCCGACACCATCCCCAGCCCGCCGAAGCAGAAGGACGTTGCCGAGGCCGGCAAGCCAGCGACTTGTTAGACGTTCAGGGAGATCAGCTGTCCAGGGAGATGGGCAGATCGTCGACCTCGGAGAACTCCTCGCTGTCGGGAGCCACCGGATCGGCTCCCATTTCCGGATCGGCTCCCATTTCGGCGGCCGCGATCTCCTCGGACTCCTCTGGCTGGACCTCCCGCCAAACACGGTCGGTGATCTCGACCATGACCTCGGGGTTGTCGAGCAGGAACTTCTTGGCGTTCTCCCGGCCTTGGCCGAGCTGCTCGCCCTCGTACGTGTACCAGGCACCCGACTTCTTCACGATGCCCAGGTCAACTGCCAGATCGACCACCGAGCCCTCGCGGCTGATGCCCTTCCCGTACATAATGTCGAACTCGGCCTGGCGGAACGGCGGAGCGCACTTGTTCTTGACGACCTTCACCCGGGTGCGGTTGCCCACCACCTCGACACCATCCTTGATGGCCTCGATACGGCGGATATCGAGACGGACCGACGAGTAGAACTTCAAGGCCCGTCCTCCTGGCGTGGTCTCCGGCGAGCCGAACATCACGCCGATTTTCTCCCGCAACTGGTTGATGAAGATGAGGATCGTCTGGGACTTGTTGAGATTCGAGGTGAGCTTGCGAAGGGCCTGGGACATGAGCCGGGCCTGCAGGCCGACATGGGCGTCGCCCATCTCGCCCTCGATCTCGGCCCGGGGAGTCAGGGCGGCCACCGAGTCGACGACCACCACGTCGAGCGCCCCGGAGCGGATGAGCATGTCAGCGATCTCGAGAGCCTGCTCGCCGGTGTCGGGCTGGGAGATCAAAAGTTCGTCCACATCGACGCCGATGGCTCGAGCGTAGGTCGGGTCCATGGCGTGCTCGGCGTCGATGTAGGCACAGATGCCTCCGTTGCGTTGGGCTTCGGCCACCACATGGGTGGCCAGCGTGGTCTTACCCGAGCCCTCCGGCCCGTAGATCTCGACCACCCGGCCCCGCGGAATGCCGCCGATGCCGAGGGCCAGATCGAGAGCCAGCGCCCCGGTGGGCACCGTCTCGATCGACATGGAGCCCTTGTCGCCCATCTTCATGACGGCACCGGTGCCGAACTGCTTCTCGATCTGACCTAGGGCCATGTCGAGTGCCTTGGTGCGCTCGGATCCCGCCTCAAGTGCTCCGCCGCTCATCGTCCTGCCGTGCTTTGCCATGTCGTGTTCTCCAGTGTGTCTGTCGGCCCGGTGGCCGGTTCCAGTTGGTCTGTTGTCGAGTTCGGGGTTGTTGGCGGTGAACTTAGGGATGACCTGTGACAGTGCCTCTGAAGTTGCTCCTGAAGCGGACTTCAGGAGCGTTCCCCTTTGAATGACAGGAGTGTATTTCCGAACAGGCGTTCGATGCAAGCATTCGGCCTTTCGAACTACCGTCAGACCATGAACACCCCCACCGGACACCAAAGCCCCGAGCAGAAGCGGGCCGCCCACGCGGCCGCCAACCCAGATCTGGCTGAGCGGTTGGACCCCATGGCCTGGCACTGCACCCAGGAGGCGGGCACCGAGCGAGCCTTCACCGGCACCTACTGGGACGAAAAGAGGGCCGGCATCTACCGCTGTGTGGCGTGTGACGCCGCCGTGTTCGACAGCGACACCAAGTTCGACTCGGGTTGCGGCTGGCCCAGCTTCACTGCGCCGGTGCCCGGCGGCCCCGATGGCGCTGTGGTCGACGCCCGGACCGACTCGAGCGGCGGCATGGTCCGCACGGAAACCACCTGTTCATCGTGCGGCGCCCACCTCGGTCACGTGTTCCCCGACGGCCCGGGCCCTACCGGCGACCGATTCTGCATCAACTCAGCCTGCGTCACCCTCGAGGGGCGTTAACTCGGCCACCGGAATCACCCGCTCAACGGGAACGCGCCGATCACCTCGTGGGCGGCACCCTCAGGCAGCGTCCAACTCGCTACCAGGAGCACCTCATCGACCTGGAACGACACGGACACCGGTGACCCAACCACGCCGGACGGGAGTTCGTCCCTGAACTGACCCAGCGTCAGGTGCCCGACAAAAGGGCGATACCCCCGGGGGCCCACCTCCGCCGGCTGGTCGAGATGTTCGGTGGCCGCCACCATCCGGGTCGCCAGATCGTCGCAACCTTCGGCCGACACCATCACCACGCCATCTCCGAGCAGAGCGGTGGCCGGACCGAGCCTCACGTCCACCGGAGCGATCTCGTCCCACGGGACCGCGGCGAGCGCCCCCGCCACCTCGTCGGGATCAGCGTCACCCAGGAACCGGAGGGTGACGTGCCACTGGGCCCGTGGCAACCAACGCAGCCGGGGCGCCTCAGGCCGAGGAACCTGATCAAGCACGTCGGCTGCCTCGGCCGACGGCCGTACGGCCACGAAGAGGCGCACGGCGACCCGGCCGGCCGAATCCGCCGGTCAGGCGTTCCGTCGGGCCAGCAGGCGGATGCGAAGCGCATCGAGGACCGTGATGACGGTGAACTGCCGGATGCGAGTCCGGTCGAACGGCCAACGGGTCCGAACCGCCTGGACTTCGCCGTCCACACAGGTGGCCATCCACACGGTGCCCGGTTCCTGGCCCTCCTGCGGGTCGGGTCCAGCCACGCCAGTCACGGCCACCGACACGTCAGCCCCCAGGCGTTCGCACGCCCCAAGCGCCATGGCCCTCACGGCCTCCTCGGATACCACCGGCCCCTCAGACACGCCCAGCAGCGACCGCTTCACCTCGCCGTCGTAGGCGACAATCGACCCCATGAAGGCCCGGCTGGATCCCGGCACCTCAGTCAAGCGGGTGCCGATCATTCCTCCAGTCAGTGACTCTGCGGTGGCCAAGCGAAGCCCCTGTGCGACCAGCAGGTCCAGCACCACGGACTCCATCGTCTGGTCGTCCACACCGAACACGATCGGTCCGGCAATAGCCCGCACCCGGGCCTCGCCGTCGGCCAGTAGCGCATCCACCTCGGCGTCGGTGGCCGCCTTGGCGGTGAGCCGTACCTTGAGCCCCTCCATGCCGCTGGCCAGAAAGGCAATGGTGGCCCCACCGTCACGGTCGATGCGGTCGATCTCGTCGGCCAGGTCCTCGGCCAACCCCGATTCGGACCGCCCCCAGGTGCGAAGAGTGCGCGATCGTATGACGCTCGAGATGCCGGCCCGCCGCTTGAGGTCCGGGAGGATGGTGCCCTCCACCATCTGGTGCATCTCCCACGGCACACCGGGCACCGCGTACATGACCTTCGGACTGTCGTCACCGTCGCCATCGGCGTCAGCAGAAGAGGGGGTGCCCACCGGGCAGACCAGTCCCGGGGCCGTCCCCGGCATCTGGTCGATGGTCCGGGCCCCCACCGGTACGTCGGCCTGACGCAGGTTGTTAGCCGGCATGGGACGCCCCCGACCGCCGAACACGGCCTCGATGCGGGCCACCAAAGATTCATCGCGCACGAGCCCCACACCGAGCAGCTCGGCGATCACGTCACGGGTGATGTCATCTTGGGTGGGCCCGAGGCCACCAGTGACGATCACCGCGTCGGACCGCTCCAGAGCCTCGCCCATGGCGGCCAGCATGCGGTCCCGGTTGTCCCCCACCGAGGTGTGGCGATGGCAGTCGATGCCTGCCAGGGCCAGTTGCTCGCCAATCCACGCCGAGTTCGTGTCAACGATCTGGCCCAGCAGGAGTTCGGTGCCCACGGCAACGATCTCGCAACGCACGCCCCGCTCCCCTGCCCCGCCGCTCAGGCCGACTTGGCGCCCGTGGCGCTGGTGGCCCGACTGCCGTCCAGCAGATACTGGGCGCCGGTCAGCAGGGTGAAGACCACGGCCAGCCACAACAACATTCCGACCACCAGGTCGGCGTCACGCAGAGGCGGCAGCACGGCGAGCAACAGGGCGGTGCCCTGCACGATGGTCTTCCACTTGGCCGACTGGCGGGCCGGCACGGCCAGGCCACGACGGGCGAACCACAGTCGGTACATCGTGATGACGCCCTCACGGAAGGCCAGCAGAGCAACCGGGACCCAGTGGTAGCGGCCGACCATGCCCAGGCAGACGGCCACGCCGATCACCACGACCTTGTCGGCCAACGGATCCAGGAAGGCACCCCAGCGGCTCACCGTGCCACGGCGGCGAGCCAGGATCCCGTCGAAGTAATCGGTGGACGCTAGGACCACGCCGAGCACGAAGCCGGCCCACGTCACGCCATCGACGTCCCGAGCATCGAGCACGAAGGCGAACAACACCGGGGCCAGCAGCAGCCGGGCCAGGGTCACCAGGTTGGCCGGCGAGACCACGGTACGGACGTGCTTCACGCCACCACCGGTCCGAGCGCCATGGCCTCGAGGTCGGGCCCGAGGGCTCCGGTCACCGTCACAGACTGGAAGGTACCTACCGGAAGGTCCGCGGGCACAGACACCACGCCGTCGATCTCCGGCGCCTCACGGTGGGTACGCCCCACGCCGGGCTCGTCGACCAGTACCTCGACGGTCCGGCCGATGAGTTCGTCCCGTCGATCGGCGGTGATCCGGTCCTGGATCTCAGTCAACTCGCCGAGCCGCTCGGCCATCAGGCCGAGGTCCACCACGCCGTCCAGGCCGGCCGCGTAGGTACCTTCCTCCGCGCTGTAGGCAAAGAATCCGCACCAGTCGACCTGAGCCTCGACCACGAAGTCGAGCAGTGCGTCATGATCCTCCTCGGTCTCGCCGGGGTAGCCGACGATGAAGTTGGATCGGAACGCCGCCTCGGGTTCCCGGGCCCGGATCGCCGCTATGCGTTCCAGGAACCGTCCACCGTCACCCCACCGACGCATGCGGCGCATGAGTGGTGGCGACACGTGCTGCAACGAGAGGTCGAAGTACGGCACGCCGGTGGCACACACGGCGTCCACGAGGCGGTCGGTGAGCTCCGACGGATACAGGTAGAGGAGTCGCACCCGGTCGACCCGGGCGGCCACCGCCTCGACGAGGGGGACAATGGCCTTGTCGCCCACCCCCTGGTCGCGTCCGAAGGCCGCCAGGTCCTGGGCCACGAGGACGATCTCGCGGGCATCAAGGGCATCAACCTCAGCCAGCACATCCTCCATGGACCGACTGCGCTGCGGGCCACGGAACGTGGGGATGGCGCAGAACCCGCAGGCCCGATCGCAGCCCTCGGCCACCTTCACGTAGGCCCATGGCCGATCCGACGCCGGGCGGGGCAGGTTCAACAGGTCGAACGAAGGGGTGGACTCGGACTGGACTCCACTGGAATGCTTGGATCCCAGCGTGACGGGCACGCCGAAGCCCGCCACCCGGTCGATCTCGGGGAGCGCCTCGGCCAGTTCATCGCCGTACCGCTCGGCCATGCAGCCGGTGACCACCAGGTGGGCACCGTCGCGTCGCTCGTCGGCCAGGGCCAGCACCGTGTCGATGGACTCCCGGCGGGCCTCGTCGACGAAGGCACATGTATTGACCACGATCAGGTCGGCCTCGCCCGCACCGTCGACGGCCTGCATCCCGTCGGCGGCCAGAGTGCCGGCCAACTTGTCGGAGTCGACCTGGTTCTTGGGGCAACCCAGCGTCACCAAGTGGTAGGTACCGGTCATCAGTGCGACTCAGGTCCCGGCCGAGGTGGCCAACAACGCCAGAACCGCCACGTACCCGCCGAGCAGCACGACGCCCTCGCCACGGACGAGGGAGTTGCGACCCACCGTACGCATGAACACCACCACCACGAACGCCACCACCACCGCGGCGATCGAACCCCGGGTCTGGAGCGCCACATCGGTGACCACGCCGTCGCCGGCCAAGAACAGGCCGGCACCCACGCCCAGACTATTGAACACGTTGGAACCGAGCAGGCTGCCGAGGATCAGGCCCGACTCGTCACGGCGGGCCGCGGCGACCACCGTCATAAGCTCAGGCAACGACGTACCGATAGCGACCAGCGAGAAGCCAACGAACCCACTGGCCAGACCGGCTCGCTCGGCAATGTCAGTGGCCGCCCACACCACGGCCTGGGCCGAGGTGACGGTCAACACCAGCCCACCAATGGTCCACGCCCATGCGGCGGCCGACGAACCGGACGGCGACGCTGGCTCTGCGGCGACCTCCTCGGTGTCCATCCGGACCAGCAGAGTGAGGGCCAGGGCCATGAATCCGAGGAGCACCAGCCCCTCTCCGGTCGACGCCGACCCCTGGACCAGCCAGCCGAACAGGGCCACGGCCACCAAACAGACGACCGCCCGGCGCTTGGTGCCGAACGGCAGATCGATGGGCCGGATGAGGGCTGCCACACCCAGCACCAGGGTGAGGTTGGCCACGTTGGATCCGACGATGTTTCCCAGTCCAAGGTCGACCTCGTGCTGAGCGGCAGCCATGATCGACACCACCAACTCCGGGGCGCTGGTGCCAAAGCCCAACACGATGGCGCCAATGACGATCGGCGGGACGTTCATCCGGACCGCCAACTCGGAAGCACCGGCTACGAACCGGTCGGCCGCCACCATCAACAGTGCCAGACCTCCGGCCAGCACGACGATGACGAGCAGAACGTCCACGCATCGAGGGTACTAAACCTCCCCCGCTGCCGGGCTCGACGAGAGGGGAACCGGGGCCCCGACAGGACCCGCAGGAACTAGTAGCCCTGCTCCTGGAGGTCGGTGAGTTCTTCGGGGGCGATCAGGACCTCCCGGGCCTTGGAACCGATGGATGGTCCGACCACGCCGGCCTCCTCCATGAGGTCCATGAGGCGGCCGGCCCGGGCGAACCCGACTCTCAGCTTGCGTTGCAGCATTGATGTGGACCCCAACTGGCTGGTCACCACGAGGCGTCGGGCCTCCTCGAACAGTTCGTCGTCGTTGCCGGCATCAGCCCTGGCGGCCGTCGGACGGGACGAGTCGGTGGTGATGTCTTCGAGGGGTGCCATCGAGGTGGCAGCCGGCCAGTTCGCCGCCGGGGATGCCGGGAGGCCGACGGGATCGATGGGCGCAGCAGCGGTCGACTCCGCCAGTTCGCCAGTGACCGGATCGGTAGCCGCCTCGGCGGCCGACCGCGCCTGGGCCACCCACGACTCCACGATCTGACGGACCTCGTTCTCATCCACCCAGGCACCTTGGATTCGTTGGGCCACACTTGAGCTGGGGCCCAGGAGGAGCATGTCGCCCCTTCCCACCAGACGCTCGGCGCCCGGCTGGTCCAAGATGACCCGACTGTCAGCCAGGCTGGACACGGCGAAGGCCAGCCGCGCCGGAATGTTGGCCTTGATGACGCCGGTGATGACGTTGACCGACGGACGCTGGGTGGCCACCACGAGGTGGATGCCCACAGCCCGGGCCATCTGGGCCAGCCGGGTGATGGAGTCCTCGACGTCGCGGGCCGCCACCATCATCAGGTCGGCCAGCTCGTCGACCACAACGAGGATGAACGGCAAGCGCTGGTACGACACCGACTCGCCGTCCTCGTCGGCCAGGCCCAGCGGGGCCTTCAGATCGCCCCGGTCGTAGGCCGCGTTGTAGCCCCCGATGTCACGAAAGCCGCAGTCCGAGAGCAGGTCGTAACGGCGCTCCATCTCCTTGACGGCCCAGTGCAGTGCGTTGGCCGCCTTGCGGGGATCGGTCACCGGTGCGGTCAGCAGGTGGGGCACGCCCTCGTACTGGCCCATCTCGACCCGCTTGGGATCCACGAGGATCATCCGCACCTGGTCCGGCGTGGAACGCATAAGCACCGAGGTGATGAGTGAGTTGATGCACGACGACTTGCCCGCACCGGTCGCCCCGGCGATGAGCAGGTGGGGCATGGTCGAGAGGTTCAGCAGTACCGAGCGGCCGCTGATGTCGCGCCCGATGCCCACCTCAAGGGGATGGCGGGCCTTGGCGGCCTCGGGCGAGGTGAGGATGTCGCCGAGGGCCACCACCACCCGGTCCTCGTTGGGCACCTCGATGCCGATGGCCTGCTGGCCGGGGATGGGGGCCAGAATCCGGACGTCGGCGGCGGCTAGCGCATATGCGATGTCCTTGTGGAGGCTGGTGATCCGGGCCACCTTGACGCCCTCGCCCAACTGCAGGGCGTAGCGGGTGACGGTGGGGCCCACGGTCATCTCGGACAGGCGGGTCTCGACGCCGTGGGCCGCCAGGGCTTCCTGTAGGCGCAACCCGCGCTCCTCGACGACCTTGGCGTCCACGTCGTGGGTTTCGCTGCGCGACAGGTAGCCGGCAGTCGGGAGTCGCCACGTCGAATCGGCGATGGCCGGACCTAGCTCGATGGTCAGCTGCTCGCTGCCGTCGGTGCCCTTCGTCCGGGCCTTGCGTTTCTTGGCCTTGGCCGGGGTGGGTTCCGGCGCGGGACCGGTGGCGGTCGTCGGCGCCGGTTCCACGGGCGGTACTGGCTCCAGCTCGGCGACCGGAACCGGTGGTCGGCGATCGCCCATCCCGCCGACGGGTAGCGGCCGGTCACCTCCGGGGGGAGTGAGGAGGTTGCGAAGCCAGGCTCGGAGGCCCCGGAATGCGGGACGAAGACCGGCCACCGTGCCCCGCGTCGCGTGGCGAGCCGTGAAAGCCACTCCCTTGGCCGCACCACGGGCTGCCTGTCGTGCAGTGGTCCGGGTGATGACTGCGGCGGCCACAAGGCCCACACCGATCAGCATCAGCAGGGCACCCCACGTGGCCACCACGGCTTCGAGGCCACCGCCGATGCCCACTCCAACCAGACCACCCGCACGACCCAGGCCGTCGGCGCCGTCGTCGAGACCCGGGCGATCCCGGGCTATGTGGAGAATACCGGTCACCGACACGACGGCCATGACCAGCCCGACGGGAAGCCGTCGGGAGATCTCACCGAACTCACTGCGTTCGCGGAACATGGCCAGACCGGTGCCCACCATGGCCACGGGCAGCAGGACACGAGTCGAACCGACCGACCAGCCGAGACCCGAGTCGAGGAGACGACCAAAGACACCGGCCCGCTCCAGGTAGACCGACAGGCCCGTCAGGAGGCCACCGACCACCAACAGGAGTCCGAGGATCTCGTCGCCCCGCCCACCGAAGGCGGCCCGCGCCATGCGCCGCAACGCGGGCTCGCGGAACTCTCCGTCCTCACGCCTGCGGCCGCCCGGCCGTTCCAGCGTCGTTTTCGGCTTCCGTCCAGTGGACTCAGCCGCGGAGGAGCCCCGACCGGACGCAGCCGCACGGGCGCCCTTCACCCGCTCGGACCCCTTCGGGGAATCCGCAGTAGGTGACTTCGAATCCGGGCGCGCGGGACGTCTGGCCATCGATTTCGACGGTACCACCGGGGCGCGACAACCCTGGGGCAGGAACCGTTCCCTGAACCACCCGTTGGAGGGTTCAGCGGACCTCGACCACAGGCACGAGCGTCGGCTTGCGGCCCGTCTTCCGGGACACCAGTCGTCCAGTGGCCCGCCGGGTGAGGCGACTCAACTCGTGGGCGTCCCGGCTCCCGTCGGCCAAAGGCCCGGCCAGCGCCTCGGTGACCTCGGCCACCACCTGGCCGTGCCAATCCTCCCGGGCCGCCGGCTCGACCCAACCCCGACTCTCGACCATCGGCGGCTCGGCGAGGCGACCCTTCCGACCGTCCACCAGCACCCGGACCAGGACGAACCCCTCGCCGGAGATGGCCCGTCGCTCCTCCAACAGGTCGACCGACACCGGCCGACCCGCCTCGTCGACCATCACGTAGCCGTCGGGCACCCGCCCCGCATGAGCCACGCCCTCACCGGTCAGCTTCACCCGGTCACCGTCGGTACACCGAAGCACCCGGTCCTCGTCCATCCCTCGACCGAGGGCCAGCTCGTGGTGGGCCACCAGATGGGAGTACTCGCCGTGAACCGGGATGAACAGATCGGGATCGGCCGCGTCGTGCAGGGCCAGCAGCTCGTCGGCCTTGCCATGTCCGGTGGTATGCACGCCGAGCTGGCCGCTGTGGACCAGCCGGGCGCCCCGGCGGGCCAGCGAGTTATGCAGTCGGGCCACCGCTGCCTCGTTACCGGGAATGGGGTGCGACGAGAACACCACAGTGTCGGTGTCCCCCACCGTCACGAACCGGTGGCGTCCCTGTCCCATCAGATTCAACGCGGCCCGCGACTCGCCCTGTGAGCCGGTACACACGATGCAGGTGCGGGCCGGGTCCAGATCGTCCAGGTCGCTGTCCCGGGCCAGCATCTTGTCGGAGATGTTCAACAACCCCAGCTCACGGGCCAGCGTCGTGTTACGGACCATCGATGGCCCCATGACGACCAGCTTGCGGCCCGTGGCCGCCGCGGCGTCGGCCACCTGCTGGATGCGGTGCACATGGCTGGAAAACGCGCCGATGATGATCCGGCGGCCCTCGTTCTCGTCGAACACCTGACGCAGCACCGGACCAACGGTCGACTCCGACGTCGACGATCCGGCCGAACCGGCATTCGTCGAGTCGGCCAGCAGCAGGCGGATGCCCCCGTCGGCGGCGATCTCGCGAACCCGATCCAGGTCGGTGACCCGGCCGTCGATGGGCGTCGGGTCCAGCTTGAAATCACTCGAGTGGAGAATGCGCCCCTGGGGCGTATGGAACACCGTCATCAGTCCGCTGGGCGTGGAGTGGGTGACGGGCAGGAACTCGCAGTCAAAGGGACCGATGGGCAGACGGTCGTAGTCGCCCAACGGAATCAGATCGGGCACGGGCACGCCGGCGAACTTCAACTTGCCGCGCACCATCCCAAGGGTGAACGGCGAACCGTAGATGGGCAGGGTGGCGCCCCGCTCACCGAGGGCCCGGAGCAGGTACGGCAATCCACCGATGTGATCCTCGTGGGCGTGGGTGACCACGCAGGCCTCGAGACGGTCGGCCCGCTCCAGCAGCCAGTCGAAGTCGGGTAGCACGGCGTCGACGCCGGGCATGTCGTCGGGAAAGAGCTGACCGCAGTCGAGCATCACGATGCGGCCGTGGGCCTCGAGGGCCGCGCAGTTGCGGCCGATCTCGCCGAGACCACCGAAAAACGTCAGGTGTACGGGTGCTGCCATGGGGAAGATCCTCAGGGAGGTAGGTGGATCAGGTGCGACCGAGACCGGCCAGGACCTGGCGGGCGAGGTCCTGGAGGCCCTCGGGCTCGGGACCCATGGGGGGACGACAGTCTCCTCCGGGCAAGCCCAGGACCTTCAGCATGGCCTTGGTCGGCAGGGGGTTGGGCTTCAGGTCGCCGGACTCGAAGTCCCACGACTCGACGAGCCGCTGGTTGGTCTCCGTCGCCCGGGCCACGTCGCCGGAGAAGAAAGCCTCCATCATGACCACCGTCTCGGGCGTCGCCCAGTGCGAGGCCACGCTGACCACACCAACCGCGCCGACGGCCAGCAGGGCCAGCGTCAGTGCGTCCTCACCGCTGTAGATCTCGAAACCGTCCGGCGCGGCGGCGGCTAACCGGGCCGTCTCGGCCACGTCGCCGGCCGCGTCCTTTACTGCCACCACGTTGACCACCTCATCAGCCAACTGGAGGATGGTGGCGTTGTCGATCTTGCGTCCCGAGCGGGGTGGGATGTCGTAGAGCATCACCGGTAGGTCGGTCGCCCCGGCAACAGCTGTGAAGTGGTGCAACAAACCCAACTGGGACGGGCGGTTGTAGTACGGGGTGACGGTGAGTATGGCGTCAGCACCGGCCTCGGTGCAGCGCTCCGTGAGCTCCACGGCGGCCGCCGTGTCGTTGCTGCCCGCCCCGGCGATCACGTGGCAGTCCACGGCGCCGGACACGGCCTCCACGAGGGCGATCTGCTCGTCGTGGGTGAGCGTCGGCGACTCTCCGGTAGTGCCGGCCAGCACCAGACCGTCGTTGCCCTGTTCGACCAGCCAACGGGCCAGCTCAACGGCACCGCCGAGGTCCAGCTCGCCGTCGGCGTCAAAAGGCGTGACCATGGCGGTTACGACCCGCCCGAACCTGGGTTCCATCGTGTGTTCCCTTCCGATCCTGTGCATCCCGGCGCTCAGCCGGCCTGCTCGCGGGCCCGCTCGATGCCGAGCGTGGCCAACAGGTTCTCGTGTAGTTCGAACCAGACCGTGTGGTACGAGTCGATCATCGGCCGGGTGAACCACTCCACCTCGCCAACCCGCACGCGGGCTAGGGCCTCGGCGAAACGCTCGCCGTAGCCGTCGAAGCGGTCCAATGCCTCTGCCAGACCACCGCACACCTCGCGCATGACGTCATCGGCCTCACCCAGTCGGGCCACCACGGCGGCATCGTGGGCGGCATCCGCATGGTCGTTCACGATGGGGTCGCCCTCCGGAGCGTCGGGATCGGGACGCAACTGCCAGTCGGTGCACAACCCCAGGAAGCCCTGGTTGAGCTCCAGGAAGTCGCGGTAGGCGGCCTCGACGGCCGGACGAACACCGGTGGCCTCTAACTCGGCGGCCAGCAGGGACTCGCCGTGGGCGCGCCCCTCAGGGGTCAGCATCCACCCCGATATCCGACCCTCACGGTGACGGGCATGACCGGCGCCGGCCAGCCCGGCCAGCAGGACATCGACTCCGTCGGCGTCCAGGCCGGTGGCAGCGACCACCGCCTCCGCGTCCACGAAACCCTTCACACGGAGGGCGTGTACGACCATCAAGTCAGGGGAACTGGTGTGGGACCCGGATGCAGGCATGGCGGTCACGCTACCGGCGCGTCCCATTCGGGAATGGATCGGTTCGATCGGCTTCCCGAGTCGCTGGTGAGACGGACCAGCACCAACGGGTACCCCAGGATCCCGATGATCGAGAAGACGAACCACTGGACGGCATAGGAGCGATGGGAGCCGTCCCCCAGGTCGACCACCGGCACGGGTGACGGCCAGAGGCCGGCACCCGTCGACTCGGCGGCCTGCAGCCACAGGGGGGCCAGCGTGGTGTCCCAGCGGGCCTCCAGCGCCTCCCGGTCGATGCGGTCCACCTCGCCACCGTGGCCCCGCTCGCCGGCCCGGAACAGGTCCAACGAACCGGTGAGGACGACCTCTCCGACGTCGGGAGCCCAGACGCCCGGATCGCTCGCCAGCTGGATCGGGCGTGGCACGAATCCCCGATCTACGACCAGTCCCCCAGCCGGGCCTGCATCCGAAGCAGCGCCCGGGTTGGCCCCGTCGACCAGGAGGAGCGACACGGCGTGAACTCCGGGCACCCCGTCCTGTGAACGATTGGCCAGCAGGACCTCGCGGTCGGTGTCCCATACCCCGGTGACGATGACCCGAACAAAACGAAGCTCGTCGGGATCGGTGCCCGCGGCGATCGACGTCAGGACCTCAACCAGGGGAAGCACCGGCTCGTCGGCCCGGACCGCCACCGAGGTGTTGTAGGCCTGCCGACCGTCGAGACGGCGGAGCTGCCAGAAGCCCATATTGACAGTAGCCACTAACATGCCGGCCACCAGCAGGTGCGAAACGATCCACGCCGGCCGTAGCAGGCGACGGCTACCCGGATCCATGGTCGGAACTCCGGCTCGGATCAGAGGCCCAGGAGGGCATCCAGGCCGAGGGTCACGCCGCGGACCTCGGCGATGCGCCGGACGGCTAGCACCACGCCGGGCATGAACGAGGCCCGGTCGGTGGTGTCGTGCCGGATGGTCAGGGTCTGCCCGGTGGTGCCCAGCACAACCTCCTGATCGGCAACGGCACCGCGCATGCGGAGGCTGTGGATGTGGATGTCCGCCGGCCCGACCCCGCCACGGGCCCCCGGCACCACCTCGCGGGTGGTCGGATCGGGCGCCCATTCTGCGGAAGATGCGGCCATTCGCTCGGCGGTGGCCACCGCTGTCCCAGACGGGGCATCGACCTTGCCATCATGGTGGGTCTCGATGATCTCCGCTGTGTCGAACCACGGGGCGGCCATCTCGGCGAAACGCATCATGAGCACCGCACCAATGGCGAAGTTGGGGGCCACCACGCAGTTGCTCGTAGTGAAGGCGCAGCGCAGGGCAGCCAAGTCGTCGTCACCTAGGCCGCTGGTACCGACCACGGCGTGCACCCCGGCAGCGGCCAGCACGGGGAGAGTGACCCGACTGGCCTCGGCCACCGTGAAGTCGATCACCACGTCAAGGCCCGCATTGGAAAGATCCGTATCGGCCGGTGCAGCGAGCAGTGCATCAACATCAGCCACCACGGTGACACCGTGGACGTCGGTACCCGCCGACGACGGATCAGCGGCCGCGGCCAGCACCAGACCCTCGGCCTCGTGCACCGCATTAGCGACGGCACGGCCCATACGTCCGGCCACGCCAAGTACCCCGACGCGGATCGGCCCGGCATCGGTCGTTCCCATGGATCTGAGGCTACCGGTCACCGACCCGCCGCTCTGGAAGCGTTTCCACCTCAGCCCCATCTTTCGGGGCCAGGACATCACCCGTTCAGGCAGTGGGTCCGACCTCGGCCACCACGGCGTCGGGGGCCAGAACCTCGGCCAGCACGGTGTTGACCTCGTCAAGGGTCACGGCCCGCAGGATCTCGACGTACTCATCTAGCGGAACCACCCGACCCAGAAGGCTCTGGCTGGCACCCAGACGCGACATCCGGCTGCCCGAACCCTCGAGGCCCAGCAGGAGCGAACCCTCGAAGCCATCGCGGGCAATGGACAGTTCAGCATCGGTGATGCCGTGGACCGCCACCTCGCCCACCTCGTGGGCCACCACACGCTTGAGCTCGTCGGACCGCTCAGGTGCCGTACCGGCGTACACCGACACCACGCCGGCGTCCGAGTAGGCGGCCATTGACGAGAACACGCTGTAGGCCAGCCCACGTTCCTCGCGCACCGTCTGAAACAGGCGACTGGACAGGCCCCCACCTAGCACGTGGACGCCGATGGCCAGCGCGTGCCTTCGCGGATCATTGCGGTCCAGACCCCGCCAACCCCAGGCCACGTGGTCGGCCTCGGTCGGACGGGTGATACGTCGAGCCGTCACCGCGGGTGCCACCGGCTTTGCTCGTTCCGGCGTCAAACCACCGGTCCGGCCGGCGAACGCCTCACCCACCTGAGACACGAGCGCCTCATGGTCGACAGCGCCAGCGGCGGCCACTACCAGATTGGGGGCGCGGTACCAGTGGTCGTGGAACCCGGCGATGTCATCTCGACTCAGCGCTCCCACCGATGCCTCCGAACCCAGAACCTCACGGCCCAACGTATGGTCGGGGAACAGCGCCTCGTAGAGCAGGTCGAAGACGACGTCATCGGGGTCGTCGGCCGCCAGGTGGATCTCCTCGAGGATCACCTGCCGTTCGGTCTCAACGTCGGAAGCTCGTAGGGCGGGCTCGCGCAGCACGTCGGCCAACAGGGCCACGGCGGTTTCCTGGCCTCCCACCGGAAGACGGGCGTAATACGCCGTGTATTCCTTGGTGGTGAAAGCATTCATCTCGCCGCCGGTGGCGTCCACCAGCTCGGCAATGGCCCGCGCCGAGCGGTCCTCGGTGCCCTTGAACAGCAGGTGCTCCAGAAAGTGCGAGGTGCCGGCCAGTGTCGAATCCTCGTCACGGCCACCGACGCCCACCCACACGCCGACCGAGACCGAGTGGGCGTCCGGCATGTGCTCGGACACCACACCCGGTCCATCGGTCGGACCGTGTTCGGGCAGGCTCAGTTCGACCACCGAACCGGTGGTCGTGTCGGCGCCACGAGGGCGCCGGGGGTCAACGGGTCCGTCGTTCAGGACGGACCGACGATCCGGTGCTTAGCGGCGGCGTCGACGGCCACCGCCGCCGCCACCACCGCGGTTGGCCGGGGCGTCGGCGCCCAGATCGCCGTGGACCGTCTCGAGTTCAGCCTTGAAGGCGTCCTCAAAGCTGGCCACGACCGGAGCGTCATCGTCGTCGAACGAATCGTCCTCATCGAAATTGTCGCCACCGCCGGCGTAGTCGCCGTCGTTCACGTCGTCCTCGAAAGAGTCGACCGGAGCGTCATCGTCGTCGAACGAATCGTCCTGATCCGCCGCAGTCGCGGGGGCGTCGGAGTCACCCGCAGCATTGTCCTTGGACGAGGCTGCAGGACCGTCACCGGCCGGCTTGAGTGAGATCTTCCCATTGGGATCGACGTCCTCGACGATCACCGTCAGGGGCTGACCCAGCTCCAGGACGTCCTCCACCTTGTCGATACGCTTTCCGGCACCAAGCTTGGAGATGTGCACGAGGCCGTCACGGCCCGGAAGGATGCTGACGAAGGCACCAAACTTGGTGATGTTCACCACGCGGCCCTCGTAAACGGCGCCGACCTCGGCGGTCGGCGGATCCACGATCAGCATGACCTGGCGCTTGGCCTCGGCCACCTTGGCCCGGTCCGGCGAGGCGATCGACACGATGCCGACCATCCCGTCGTCGTCCACGCTGATGTCGGCGCCCGTCTCGGCCTGGATGGTGTTGATCATCTTGCCCTTCGGGCCGATGACCTCACCGATCTTCTCGACCGGGATCTCGAAGGCCTCAATCTTCGGGGCGCTCTCGCCGACGTCATCGCGCGGGGCGGGGATGGCGTCAGCCATGACCTCGAGGATGGCCAGACGGGCTTCCTTGGCCTGGTTCAGCGCTGCAGCCAGGACGTCGGCGGGAATGCCGTCGATCTTGGTGTCGAGCTGAAGGGCGGTCACGAACTCGGCCGTGCCTGCCACCTTGAAGTCCATGTCGCCGAATGCGTCCTCCGCACCGAGAATGTCGGTGAGGGTGACATACTCGCCGTCCTTGCAGATGAGGCCCATGGCGATGCCTGCTACCGGGGCCTTGATCGGTACGCCGGCGTCCATCATCGAGAGGCTCGACGAACACACCGAACCCATCGAGCTGGAGCCGTTGGAGGCCAGAACCTCCGACACCAGACGCAGCGTGTAGGGGAACTCCTCGAAGCTCGGGATGATCGGGAACAGGGCACGCTCGGCGAGCGCACCGTGGCCGATCTCACGACGCTTCGGACCCCGCATGAAACCGGTCTCACCGGTCGAGAATGGCGGGAAGTTGTAGTGGTGCATAAACCGCTTGCGATCGATCGGGTCGATGCCGTCGATCATCTGGTCCATGCGGCCGGTGCCGAGGGTGGTGAAGTTAAGCACCTGGGTCTCGCCCCTCTGGAACAGGCCGGATCCATGCGCCGTGGGGACAATCGCCACCTCCGACGAGACTGGCCGGAGGTCGCCCGTGCCGCGCCCGTCGATACGGACACCCTCGGTGAGGATGCGTGACCGCACCAGCTCCTTGGTGACCGCCCGGATGGCGCCACCGATCTGACGATCGGCGTTGTCCACGTCGGCGAGCTGCGGAAGCAGCTCGGCGATCAGCTCAGCCTTGAGGGCCGCCTCGGCGGTGCCGCGCTCGGCCTTGTCGGCAATGGTCTGGGTGGCGGCGATCCGCTCGGCACCAGCGGCCTCGACCGCGGTGAACACCTCATCGGAGTAGTCGCTCGTGACCTCATAGGCCATGATCTCGGGCGCACCCACTGCGGCCACCATCTCCAGCTGGAGCTCGATGACCTCACGGATGTACTGCTTGGAGAAGTCCAGGCCACCGGCCAGGACAGCCTCGTCGACCATCGGGGCGCCAGCCTCGTAGACGTCGCAGGTGGCTTCGGTGCCACCGGCCTCGACCATCATGACCGCGACGTCGCCGTCGTCGAGCAGACGACCGGCGACCACCATCTCGAAGGCGGATTCGCTGCCCTCTTCGTAGGTCGGGTGGGCGATCCACTCACCGGCGGCCGACCAGGCGATGCGCACCGCACCGACCGGACCATCGAACGGGATGCCCGACAGCATGAGGGCTGCCGAGGCGCCGTTCAGGGCCAGGACGTCGTGGGGGTTCTCCATGTCGGCGCCCAACACGGTGCCCACGATGTGGACCTCGTTGCGGAACCCGTCCGGGAACATCGGCCGCAACGGGCGGTCGATCAGGCGGCAGGTCAGGATCGCCGACTCGGGCGCCCGACCTTCACGACGGAAGAACGAGCCGGGGATCTTGCCCGCCGCGTACATCCGCTCTTCAATGTCGACCGTCAGGGGGAAGAAGTCCGCCCCGGGACGGGGGGACTTGGCGCCGGTGGCGGTCACTAGCACCGTCGAACGGCCGATCTTGGCCAGTACGGAGCCGCCGGCCAGAGGGGCCATTCGGCCCGTCTCGAACGACATGGTCTTTTCGGTCCCGCTGAATGTGCGGGAAACCGTGGTTGCTTCAGTCATGTTCTCTCTTCTCGTAGACCATCCGGAACGACTCCGGACGGTTCAATGGCCGCGAATGCGGCTCGGCGGGGGGTGGGCGCGGCGCGCCGTCCCCGTTCATCGATCTGATTGTCGGTCTCGTGGATCCGGTCCCCGACGCGACTCGGGCGACCCGTGGGCGACCCGAAATCTGATTCGACCTAACGACGCAGGCCCAGCTTGGCGATGATCGCCCGGTAGCGCTCGACGTCGTTCTTCTTAACGTAGTCGAGCATCCGCCGGCGGCGACCCACCAGCATCAACAAGCCTCGCCGACTGTGATGATCCTTCTTATGGACCTTCAGGTGATCGGTGAGATGGTTGACGCGGTCGCTCAGGAGTGCGATCTGCACCTCGGGAGAACCGGTGTCACTCTCGTGCAACCGGTTCGTCTCAATGGTGTCGCCCTTGGGAGGCAGGTTGGTCGGCATCGGAACCTCGGGTATCGGACCCGGCCTCATGGCACGCTGTGCGTCGCCTGAAGCCATACGGAGGGTCGGAGTTCTTCGATTCCGACCCTGGACGACCCCGGTCGGGCCGTCCACGGAGTAACAGGGTACCGGCGCGGTGGGTATTCTCACCCCATGAGCGCACGGTTCACCCACCTGGCACTGCCGTCCCACGACCTGGACGCCACCGTTGCATGGTACGAAGCCCATACACCGATGCGGTCCTTCCACCGGCGGACCGACCCGGACGCCGAGGTGGCGTGGTTGGCCGAGGACGACAACGCTGTGGGGATCGTGGTGGTCCAGACGTTCGAGGACCACGAGGCCGGCCAGCCCCTTCCCATCCTGGCCCCGTTCGCCCACCTGGGCTTCGACGTGGACTCGCGCGGAGAGGTCGACCAGGCGGCCGAACTGGGGCTGGCGTCGGGTTGCCTCTACTGGGAGCCAGCAGACCACCCACCGCCGGTCGGCTACCTCTGTGCGATGACCGACCCCGACGGCAACGTGGTCGAGTTCAGCTTCGGCCAGGGCTTGGGCGCGGTCGGCAACTGACGACCGTTCCCGGTTCCCGAACCCGAGTAGGAGTCGGTCTTTAGGAGTCCAGCGCGGTGAGCAGGCGGGCCATCTCGACGGCGGCATCCGCGCAGTCGGCACCCTTGTCGCCCCGGTCCACGTCGGCCCGTTCCATGGCCTGCTCCACCGTGTCGGTGGTCAGCACTCCGAATACCACGGGCACGCCGGTGTCGTGGCCGGTTCGCATGATCCCCGCAGCGGCCTCACCGGCCACATACTCGAAGTGCGGCGTCTCGCCCCGGATCACCGCGCCGAGGCACACCACAGCGTCGTAGCGACCTGACTCGGCCATAGCCCGGGCCGCCAGGGGCACCTCGAAGGCGCCGGCCACCCATGCCAGGTCGATGTCGTCATCAGCCACACCGAGGCCCGTCAGGCGGGCATGTGCACCCGACACCAGGCTGCTGGACACGAAGTCATTGAACCGGCCAGCCACGATCCCGACCTTCAGTCCGGTGCCGTCCAGCGGCGCATCGATGATCCTCACGACGCGCTCCCCTGCTCCGCTTCCTCAATGCCCTCCGGCGTGCCGCTCTTCGCAGAACCGCCCTCCGGGGAAATGCTGTGACCGAGCCGGTCCCGCTTGGTCTCCAGGTACCGGACGTTTTCCGGGTTGGCGTCCGTGTCCAGTGGAACCCGGCTGGTTATCTCCAGGCCGTAGCCCTCGAGACCGCCGTACTTGGCCGGGTTGTTGGTCATCAGGCGCATGTGGGTAAGGCCCAGATCGGACAGCATCTGGGCACCCACGCCGTACTCCCGGGAATCGACGGGGAGGCCCTGACTGAGGTTGGCGTCCACGGTGTCGAGGCCCTCGTCCTGGAGCCCGTAGGCCCGAAGCTTGTGGCCGATGCCGATACCCCGCCCCTCATGGCCCCGCAGGTAGACAATCACCCCGATCCCCTCGGCCCCGATCTGGGCCAGTGCGGCATCCAACTGTGACCCGCAGTCGCAACGCAGTGAACCCAGGAGGTCGCCGGTCAGGCACTCGGAGTGCACCCGCACCAGCGGCGCATCCACCGAGGCGAGGTCGCCCAGCACGTAGGCCACGTGCTCCTCGTCGTCCAGCAGCGACACGTAGGCGTGCGCTGTGAACTCGCCGTACTTCGTGGGAATGCGTGCCGATCCGAAGTGCTCGACCAGCTTCTCGTGGCGACGACGGTGGCGGATCAGGTCGGCAATGGAGATGAAGTGGAGACCGTGTTCTGCCGCGAAGACCTCCAGATCGGGCACGCGGGCCATGGTCCCGTCGTCGTTCACGATCTCGCACAGCACGCCCACCGGCTGGCGGTCGGCCAGGGCACACAAGTCGACGGCGGCCTCGGTGTGGCCGGCACGCTTGAGCACCCCACCGGCCCGGGCCCGCAACGGAAAGATGTGGCCGGGGCGGGCGAACTCGTTACGCAGCCGGGACCCGTCGGCGAGGCCCACCACGGTGGCCGAGCGATCCGACGCCGAGATACCCGTCGAGGTGCCCTCCACCAGGTCGACCGACACGGTGAACGCCGTACGCATCGACTCGGTGTTGTCGACCACCATCAACGGCAGATCGAGCACGTCGGCCCGCTCGTCCGACATCGGGGCGCAGATCACGCCCGACGTGTGGCGAATCATGAACGCCATCTTCTCGGGCGTCATGGCGTCGGCTGCGATGATGAGGTCACCCTCGTTCTCGCGGTCCTCGTCGTCGACGACGACCAGGAACTCGCCGCGGGCATAGGCCTCGATGGCGTCTTCGATGCTGGACAGCGACATCAGCCGCCTCCCTTCTCTCCGGGGGTCGAAATATCTTTAGGTACGGGAATCCGCCCGACGGCCAGTAGGCCGGCCACGTATCGGGCGATGACGTCGGCCTCGACGTTGCAGCGGTCGCCGGGCGACCGGCCACCGAACGTCGTGACCTCGAGGGTGTGCGGGATGAGCGCCACGTCAAAGGTGGCCCCCTCGGCGGTCGAACCCCCGACCGAAGCCACGGTGAGACTGGTGCCGTCGAGGGTCACCGAACCCTTCTCCACGATCTGGCCGGCCAGTTCACCGGGCAGGTGGAAGGTCAGCCGGCGTGAACCGTCGGACTGGTCGGCCACGGCCACCACGTCGGTGACCGTGTCGACGTGGCCCTGGACCACGTGGCCACCGAACCGTCCGTCAGCAGCCAGCGGTCGCTCCAGGTTGACCCTGTCACCGGTCGACAGGTCGCCGACCGTGGTGCGGTCCAACGTCTCGGGCACGGCATCCACGGCGAACCACTCGTCGCTCCACTCGACCACCGTCAGGCAGCAGCCGTTGACGGCAATGGAGGCACCGAGGGTCACGTCGTCGAGCACCGTCGCAGCGTCGACCACGAGGCGTCGCCCGTCGCCGACCGCGTCGACAGATCGGACCGTGCCGAGTTCCTCGACGATTCCGGTGAACATCTGTCCCGTGCGCTCCCGTGTTGTCGTGGCCCACCTCAGAGCAGGCCTTATCTCGGGGCAGGTCGGGAGACGACGGGACCCGGCCGACGAAACGGAACCTGACGCCCGGCGCCCGAGGGCCACCGGGTCGGTCCACGGCGTCGCCACCGCATCCGACGTCCTCTCCCATCCGGACTCTGACCGTCGGCCCAGGACTCACACCTGGTCGGCCCCACCAGCTGTCCTCCGTGGAGGAACGTTCGATGGGGTTCGCGGGCTACGTCGACCGGAGCCGACTCACCGCCGGTCGGGACTTTCACCCAACCCCGAGGACTCTGTTGTGCCGGGCATCGTATCCGCGTCTTAGTCGACGCCCAGCAGGCGGCCGGTCAGTACAGGCCCAGCAGACGGCCGGCCATGGCCAGCACGGCCATGGCCAGAACGGGTCGCACCACCCGTTCGCCACCGGCCACGGTGATCCGGGCACCAAGCGCACCCCCCACCCCGAACCCGGCAGCCAATGCCAGTGCCGGCTGCCAGTCCACAAGGCCCCCGGCGATGAACACCGGGAGCGCCGTGCACGTCACCACGAGGACGACCAACACCTTCACGCTGTTGGCCGCCACCACGTCGAGACCCGACCGCGACAGGGCCAGCACCATCAGGAGGCCGATACCCGCCTGGAAGGCGCCCGCATAGAGCCCGACGCCGAAGAAGACGGCTGCGGCCAACGGCCCCGACCACGGACGTGCGGCAACTTGCACTTTGGGCGGTCGCAGCGACAGTAGGAGCAACGGGATCATGATGATGCCGAAGACCCGTTCGAACGCCTCGGCGTCGACTCTCGAGATCAGCAGGGACCCGGTCAGTGAACCGATGACCACCGGCACCAGCACCGGCACCACCCGGCTGAGGCCCGACACCCCCTGACGACGAAAGGCCTCGGCGGCCGAGACGTTCGATGTCAAGATCCCCACCCGATTGGTCCCGTTGGCCACATCGCCCGGGATGCCGATCAGGACCAGCAGCGGGACGGTGAGCAACGAGCCGCCCCCGGCAATGGTGTTCACGCAGCCCGCGAATAGGCCACCAACCACCAACAGCACCACGTCCAGTACGTCCACCGGGGCCGTCCAATTAGGCCAGGGTAGAGCGGGTGTCGGCCACGTCCCGATGGAGCTGGTCTACGAGGGCGTCGACGCCGTCGAACGTCCGCTGGCCACGGAGGTGGGCCACGAACCGCACACGGGCCTCCTCACCGTAGAGATCGGGGCCGCCATCACCCGGGTCACTCGCATCCGTCGGATTGGCGTCAAGTAGGTGGGCCTCCAGCAGGCGGGCTCCATCGTCGTAGAAGTGCGGTCGGGTGCCCAGAGAGATCGCCGTTGCGTATACGGATCCGTCGGGCCGTTCGTACCAGCCGGCGTACACGCCATCCTCGGGTAACAGCGTCGCCGGATCGACCCGGACGTTGGCTGTCGGGAAGCCAAGTTCACGGCCCCGGCGGTCACCGCCACCCACCGGGCCCCTGATCTCGTACGGGCGGCCCAACATCGCGTTGGCCCGCTCCAGGTCACCTCGCGACAGGGCCCGTCGAATGAACGTGGACGACACCTGCTCGTGGTCTCGGGCCGGCTGCCCGCCGAGGCCGACCAGGCCAAGACCCAGCACCTCGAAGCCCAACTCCTCGCCCAGCTCTCGGAGGAGGGCCACGTTGCCTTGCCGCTGGTATCCGAAGTGGAAGTCCTCCCCCACCACGACCAGGCCGGCGCCCATGCAGTCGACCAGCACGTGTCGCACGAACTCGTCAGCCGACTCCATGGCCCGGTCCTCGTCAAAGGGGACGACCATCGTCAGGTCCACCCCGGTCGTGGCCAACTGCTCGAGCTTCTGCTGCGGGTCGGTCAGGAGCAGGGGCGCCGATTCGGGCCGGACGACGCTGGCCGGATGGCGGTCGAAGGTGACCACCGCTGAGGTCATGGACCGCTCAGCGGCCAGGCCACGAACCCGGGCGACCACCTGCCGATGCCCGGCGTGGACCCCGTCGTAGGCGCCGATGGTCAGCGCTGTGCGCGGCGCATCGGCGGGATGGGGAGCGAGCTCCGTTCGGATCTCCACGGCGGTGAGGCTAGCCACCGACCTCCGACCAGCCGGGACCGGCCCACTGGATTGCCCAGCAGGTAGCGGGTGAAGTACCTAGTCAAGGAGCGGGCGCTAGCACCATGACGGGCTTCACCCGCCCGGGCCGGTCGCCGTGGGGTCCGTACACGGCCAACAGGCTCCCATCGGGACCCAGCACCGGCCACGGGCCACCCACATCGAGCCCCACTGGGTCCAGACCAAGCGTCTCGGCGTCCATGGGCCTGCCATACGAGATGTCAACGGCCGTGGCCTCATCGACCACCACGGCGGGGAGGTCGCGGAAGGCCTCGGCCATGGGGAGCAGCACCGGTGACTCCAGGGGATGGGCCTCGGCGAGGGTGAAGGACCCGACCGCGGTGCGCCTCAGTTTCCGGAGGTGAGCACCCCCGCCGAGCGCCTCGCCTAGGTCGGCAGCCAGTGTCCGGACGTACGTTCCCGATGAGCAGGTCACGACGACGTCATAGACGCCCGGCTCGTCGGCCGGGGTCACATCGAATCGGTGCACGGTGACCGGGCGGGGTGCACGTTCCACCTCGCCACCTTCCCGGGCGATCTCGTGGAGTCGTCGCCCCCCCACCTTGACGGCCGAGACCATCGGTGGAATCTGCTCGATGTCCCCCACGAATCGTGTGGCGGCCTCGGCCACCTCAGCTGAGGTCACCGTCGCCATGTCGAAGGTGGCCGTCACATCGCCCGACGAGTCCAACGTGGACGTTGACGCGCCCAGAACAACCTGGCCGGTGTATTCCTTGCCCAGCGCAGTCAGGAATCTGAGCAACCGGGTGGCCCGGCCCACGCCGAGCACCAGGACGCCGGTGGCGTCGGGATCCAGAGTGCCGGAATGGCCGATCTTGCGCGTGCCCAGCACGCCACGGGACTTGGCCACCACATCGTGGCTGGTCCAGCCGGCCTCCTTGTCGATGACCGCCAGACCTTCCGGGGCTGGCTTCTCCGAGGCCTGTCTCTCAGAAATCGGCCCCTCCACGGTCACTCTTCCTCGTAAGGGTCGCCTTCGGGGGACTGTTCCCTAGCCATACCGGCCGTATCCATGGCTGCGGCATCCATGGCGTCGGTGGCCGTGGTCGGCCCGATCCCGCGCAGGATCTCCTCGATGCGGTCGGCCGAGCGGACGGTGTCGTCGACCACAAAGGTCAACGGCGGAACCCGTCGCACCCGAGCCTGGTCGCCGATGGCCCGCTGCAACCGGGGCCGATGGTCGGCCATGGCCTCCAGGAGCTCGGCATCGTCGATGTCGGACGTCAGGAACACCCGGGCGATGCTCAGGTCCTGGTCCGTCTCCACACCGGTGATGGTCAGGAACCCGAGACGGTCGTCGTCAATTCGTTCCAACTCGCCGGCCAGGATGCGGACCAGTAGCTCGTTGAGCCGATCGGTTCGCTGGTAGCCGCGGGCCGAACCGCCGAAGCGGGGTCGACGCTGTGCGCTCCGTCCCATGATCGGCCCTAGGTGCGGGCGATCTCCCGCTCCTCAAAGGTTTCGATCACGTCGCCGTCCTTCAGGTCCTGATAGTCCGAGAGCCCAATACCGCACTCATAGCCGGACTGGACCTCGCGGACGTCTTCCTTAAAGCGACGCAACGAGCTGATCTCGCCCTTCCAGATGATCGTTCCCTCTCGCAGGAAACGAACCTTGGAACCACGGGTAATCGTTCCGTTGGTGACGTAGCAACCGGCAATCTTGCCGATCCGCGGTACCGAGAAGATCTCACGGACTTCGGCGTCGCCGGTCACGACCTCCTCGAACTCTGGGGCGAGCATGCCGAGCATGGCAGCCTCGATGTCCTCGATCAGCTTGTAGATGATCTCGTAGGAGCGGATCTCGACGCCCTCGGCCTCGGCCATCACCCGTGCCTTGCGTTCTGGACGGACGTTGAAGCCGATGATGGTGGCGTTGGACGTGGCGGCCAACTGGATGTCGTTCTCGGTGATGCGACCGACCGCCCTGTGCACGAAGGCCAACCGGACGTCCTCGCGCTCCAGCTTGCGGAGGCTCTCGGTGACGGCCTCCAACGAGCCGTTCACGTCAGCCTTCACGATCAGGTTCAGCGTCGCCGCCTCGCCCTTCTGGATCTGTTCGAAGATGTCCTCGAGGCGGGCGCCTCCGGACAGGGCGTGGGCGTCACGACCGATGTTGGCCTGACGACGCCAGTGGCCCCGCTTGTCGGCCACCCGGCCGGCGATCTTCTCGTTGGGCGCCACCACGAAGCCTTCACCGGCGTCGGCCACGTCAGACAGGCCTAGTACCTGCACGGGTGCAGACGGGCCGGCCTCCTTGACCTGGCGGCCCTGATCGTCGACGAGGGCTCGCACGCGACCCCATGCCGCACCGGCCACTAGGGGGTCACCCACCTTGAGGGTGCCCCGTTGGACCAGCACGGTGGCCACCGGGCCCCGCCCGATGTCAAGGAAGGACTCCAGCACCACGCCCTGGGATCGACCGTCGGGATCGGCACGGAGATCCTCGACCTCGGCTATCACGTTCAGGTTGTCCAGGAGGTCGTCGACGCCCAGGTTCTCCAGCGCCGAGACCTCGACGCAGATCGTGTCACCGCCCCACGACTCGGGCACCAGGTTGTGTTCTGCTAGCTGGCCCAGGACCTTCTGGGGGTCGGCGTTCTCGCGGTCGATCTTGTTGACGGCCACGATGATCGGTACGTCGGCGGCCCGGGCATGATTCAACGCCTCGATCGTCTGAGGCATGACGCCGTCATCGGCGGCAACCACCAGGACCACGATGTCGGTTGAACCGGCGCCACGGGCCCGCATGGCGGTAAACGCTTCGTGACCCGGGGTGTCGATGAACGTCAGGGACTTGCCGTCCCGGTCCACCTGGTAGGCGCCGATGTGCTGGGTGATGCCGCCGGCCTCGTCGTCGACGACGTTGGCGCTACGGATCTGATCCAGGAGCTTGGTCTTGCCGTGGTCGACGTGGCCCATCACGGTGATGACCGGCGGACGGATCGGCGCCTTGTCGTCATCGAGGTCGTCCACGACGTCGAGCAGCTTGAGGAGTTCGACCTCCTGCTCATCGCCGGGGTCGACCATGCGGATCTCGGCGCCCAACTCGGCGGCGAACAGTTCGATCATGTCGTCGGACAGTGACTGGGTAGCGGTCACCATCTCGCCCTGCTGCATGAGGAACCGGACGACGTCGGCCGCCGTACGGTTCATCTTCGGACCGAGGTCCAACGCGGTGCAGGCACGTTCGACGACGACCTCGCCCTCGGGCACTGCGGTGTCATCTGGCGTGTAGGACGGCACGTCCATCGGCTGGAGTTCTTCGCGACGGCGGCGACGACGACCCTTACGGCGCGGCGGGCGACGCCCACCGGGACCGCCTCCGGGACCACCAGGACGGCCACCCGGACCGCCACCGGGACCACCAGGACGGCCACCCGGACCACCGCCGGGACCACCAGGACGTGCCGGACCACCGCCGGCACCGGGAACGGACTCACGGGGACCACCACCCATCGGTGGACGTCGGCCCACCGGAGGCGGACCGGTACGACGGCCGGGGGGACCCCCTGTCGGACCACCGGCCGGCTCAGCAGTAGCACGACCACCCAGGCCGGGAGGCGGCGGAATCGGCTTGCCCGAAGAGGAAACCGGTGGACCGGGGGGCGGTGGAATCGGCTTCCCGGACGAAGAGAGTGGAGGGGTCGAACCGACGGGCGGCACGACGGGCGCGTTCGGATCGGCCACCTTCGCAGCGAGATCAGGGACGTCCGGATCAGAGGTCCCCGAACGATCGTCCGCCACAGCCTCCGGCGTCGCTGTCGGGGCCGGCTCGGGGGCGGGCTCTGCCTCGACAGCCCTCTTGGGCGGGACCGAGGATCCGCTGGACGAGATGACTCGTCGGGGTGCTTCTGTCTCGAGGGGCGTCTTAGGTTCCGGTTCGGTCGCCGTCTCAAGAACGGGTTCCGGCTCTGGGGTCGGCTCCGGCTCCGGGGTCGGCTCCGGCTCCGGCTCAGGGGTCGGCTCCGGCTCCGGCTCAGGGGTCAGCTCCGGCTCCGGCTCAGGGGTCAGCTCCGGCTCCGGCTCAGGGGTCGGCTCCGGCTCCGGTGTCTTCTTGGGTTTCTTGGGCTTCTTGCCCGGCTCCTCAGGCTGTACATCTCGAGTCAGGCCCTCGCGCACGGCCTTCCGGCGGGCCCGGTCGGCCTGCGCCTCGACAAAACCGGAGGAATGGCTCTTCACCCCAATGCCGAGTGACCCGCAGAGGTCCAGGACCTCGGCGTTGGTCATTCCCAACTCTCGCGCCAATTCATAGACGCGGATGTTCTTCGGCACGAGGCTTCGACGTCCTGTTCTCTCTCGGGGTCCTCTGGGAGGTATTTCGTTGCAGCCCGTCAGGGCTACCACGGGGCCCCGTTGTCGGGGAACCGCCGTCTGACGCTATCGGTTGGTGGGGTAGATCACCCGTCCCCGGAGCGCCTAGATGCCGTTGATTCCAACGGCGACGCTGCTGGGCCGCTCTCTGACCGACCAACCAGAGGAGAAACCAGGTGAGCAACCAATCCGGCGACCTGTGTTGACGTCACGGCCCGCCGGAACGCCCTCGCCAAGTCAGCCGGACAAAGGGCCTGTAGGCAACCCGACACGGGATGCACCCAGGCGCCGCGTCCGGGCAACGTCCGACCGAACGCCGGACCGGCCACCTCGACCGACCAGCCAATCCGGAGCAACTCGGAAGCCGGCACCGAAGATCGGCATGCCACGCACCGCCGTCGGGGAACCGATGCCAAGGTGTCGGCGTCAGTCGAGCGACCCACCGTCGGGGCCTACTCCTCTTCCTCTCCGGAATCGGTTGCCGCCACGGTCCACTCACCGGCCGAAACGGCCGGGCCACCCTCAGCGGGCTTCCAGACCTGTTCGCCGGTCTCGCCATCGACGATCCACTCACCCTCGGCCCACTCCACGTCGACATAAGCAGCTTCCTGAGCAACCTGGGTCTCGCTCTTGATGTCGACGCGCCAACCGGTCATCCGGGCGGCCAGACGCGCGTTTTGGCCCTCCTTGCCGATGGCGAGGGACAACTGGTAATCGGGCACGATCACCGTGGCGGTGCCGGTCTCCTCGTCGATGAGGACTTCCTTCACCTTGGCCGGCGATAGGCCCTTCATGACGAAGTCAGCCGGATCCTCAGAGAACGGGACGATGTCGATCTTCTCGCCACGTAGTTCGTTGACGACCATGCGAACCCGGGCGCCACGAGCGCCGACGCAGGCACCGACCGGATCGACGTTTCCGTCGTTGGACCACACCGCGATCTTGGTTCGATGTCCCGGCTCACGGGCACATGCACGAATCTCGACCACGCCGTCGGCGATCTCGGGAACCTCGAGTTCGAAGAGGCGCTTGATGAGACCCGGATGGGTCCGACTTACGACGATCTGGGGGCCCTTGGCCGTCTTGCGGACCTCGACGATGTACGCCTTGAGGCGAGCATTGGCTTCCGGCCGCTCGAACGGCACCTGCTCGGCCTGGGGCAGCAGCGCTTCGACCCGACCCAGGTCCAACAGCGTGTAACGGGCGTCGGTCTGCTGGATCATGCCGGTAACGATGTCGCCCTCGCGGCCTGCGTACTCCTCGTACTTGAGGTCACGCTCCGCCTCGCGGATCCGCTGACCCATGACCTGGCGGGCCGTCTGAGCGGCGATACGACCGAAGTCGTCGGGGGTGACGTCGAACTCCTCGCCCTCCGGCTCACCCTCCTCGTCGAGATCCTGGGCCAGAACCCGGATCTCCATGGTGTCCGGGTCGATGGTCACCCATGAAAACTCGTGGGCTCCAGGCATCCGCTTGTAGGCCGATTCCAGTGCGTCGGCCAGCGCGGCGAACAGGGCGTCGATCGAGATGCCCCGTTCCATCGCCAGGGCCTGCAGGGCCTCCATCATGTCGGGGTTCATGACCCAACCTTCCTTCCCGGAGCAGCCTCGGCGCTCCGATCATCTCCCTTGCGAGCCGACTTCGACTCTGGGGTCCAAGTGAAGACGGTGCGCGCCTTCAAGATCTCGTCATGTCGGAGCGACCGCTCATCGCCACCTTCGGCCTGAACGACAATGCCGCGCTTGTCGGCAGCAGCGAGCACGCCGGCAACCCGACGATCGCCATCCACGCCAGGAGCCGTCTTGATGGCAACCTCGGCACCCAACGAACGGATGAAGTGCTCGGGACGCTTGAGGGGCCGCTCGAGCCCGGGGCTGGTCACTTCGAGGGTGTAGGTGCCCGAGATCGGGTCCTCATGATCAAGGGCCCGGGACACCTCGCGGGTCACGCTGGCAATGGCGTCCATCCCGACCCCGTCGGGGTGGTCCACCACCAGGCGCACCACGCCGCCCTCGTACTCAACGTCCAGAAGTTCGACGCCGACACGGTCGCACAGGGGAGCGGCCAGCGCATCGATCCGATCGGTCACTGCCATTTCGCCCTCCCTTTTTTCCGGTGCTCACCCAAAGGTGTCCACGATTTTTCGGTGTCCACCCTGCGGTGGGCACTCCTCGGTTGTCGGCGGTACAACTGTCAGCACCGAAAACAAAAGGCGTGGGCAGAGCCCACGCCTCGTCGGAAACCGGCGATGCACGCGTCGGAAATCATACCGTCGAGCCGCTCGGACACCTAGGGCCCCGCAGCCGTGCCAGTAGCGGGGCGGTCACGCCCTCGCCAAAGCCGTCGGCCTCAGCTGGTGTGACGGCGGATGAGCTCGATCTTGGTGCCGGCATCATTCGCGTCGTCACCCTGCTCTGCCAGCAGCCGGTCACGATCCTTTTCGGCCTCGCGTCGGGCCTTCTCAGTATCGACGCGTGCTAGCGCCGCCTCGGCGCCCTCCTCGTGGATCAAGACGGCCCACTCGACTAGGGCGTCCACCATCTCATCTTCACGGACCACCGCGGCATTGCGACCCTTGATGAACAGGTGGCCCCGTCGGTTCCCTGCGGCGATTCCCAGGTCGGCATCACGTGCCTCTCCCGGCCCATTGACCACACAGCCCATGACGGCCACCTGTAACGGGATCTCGCGATCTGCGAATGCCGCCATCGCCTCCTCGGCGACCGCTACCACGTCGATCTCGGCCCGGCCGCAACTGGGGCAAGCGATCAGGTCGACGTTCTTTCGCTCGCGCAGGCCCATGGCCTCCAACAGGGTTCGCCCGGCCCTGGCCTCCTCGACCGGATCGGCAGTGAGCGAGTACCGGATGGTGTCGCCGATCCCCTGGGCCAGCAGGGCACCGATCCCTGCCGAGGACTTGATGAGTCCTGCCGGCGGTGGTCCAGCCTCGGTCACCCCGAGATGGAGCGGATAGTCGGTGACCTCCGAGAGTTGGTGGTAGGCCTCGACCATCAACGGAACGCTGGATGCCTTGACCGAGATCTTGATGAGGTTGAAGTCAACCTCCTCGAAGTAGCGGATCTCGTCGAGGGCCGACTCGACCATGGCCTCGGCGGTCACCTTCCCGCCGTACTTCGCGTAGAGGTCGGGGTGCAGCGAACCGCCGTTGACCCCGATTCGGATGGGGACGCCACGGTCGCGGGCCTCGGCAGCCACCGTCCGGATGTGTTCAGGCTTACGGATGTTGCCCGGATTGAGGCGGAGACAGTGCACGCCGGCCTCCAACGCAGCGAGGGCCATCCGGTGCTGATGGTGGATGTCGGCCACGATGGGTACCGGCGACCGGGGCACGATGTGGGCTAGGCCCTCGGCGGCCTCCAGTTCATTGCAGGTGCACCGAACGATGTCGGCGCCGGCCATGGCCAGGTCGTAGATCTGCTGGAGCGTGGCCTCATGATCGGCCGTCCGGGTCACCGTCATGGACTGCACGGTGATGGGGGCACCCCCACCGACTGGGACGTCTCCCACCATCACCTGGCGAGTCAGCCGACGCTCGATACCTGCCTGAACCTCCATACCCCGAGGCTACCGGCAGGCCGATTCCCGGAAACTGGCGCATGAGCCAGTGGCGGGCCGAAACTGTGGGTCAGCCCAGATCCGGAAAATCAACGATGTCCCGGTACAAGGCCACCATCCCAACCAGAACCAGCAGCGACACCACCGCCCAGGTCACCGGAACCAACTTGGCGGCATCCGCTCGGTGGCGGCGCCCCCCGAACGACCGGAGGCGCTCGTAGGTGGCGATGGCCACGTGTCCCCCATCCAGCGGAAGAAGTGGTGTCAGATTGAACACCCCGATGAACACGTTGACCAGAACGAGGAACCACAGGTAGGTACCCCAGCCGTCAGCCAGCATGGCGCCACCCAGACGAGCAGCGCCGTAGATCGACAGCAACCGCTCGTCATCGGCGTCGGACGGCACGGTCGAAGATTCAGCAGCAGGCGACCGGACGGAGCCCGACTCCGGGTCCGCAGCGACGCCAGTCGACACCCCGTCGGACGATGCTCCATCGGAAGCTGCCCTATCGGGAAGGGCCCCTGAGAAGAAGCGCGACAACCCGTCGGGTGTGAAGAACGACGTCAGACCATCGATCGACATCATCGTCAGGTCACCGAATCGCCCGACGGCCTCCCCCACTGCCGCCACCGGCCCCACGGTCACCAGCGGCCGGGCGCGTCCCACCCCGAAGAAGCCGTGGGTCGTTCCATCCGGCGACAGCCGCTCCCCGATGATCGTCACCCGCTCGGTCCTCGTACCGTCTCGGTCGATCACCACCTCCACGGTCTCGCCCGGCAACGACCGGACGACGACACCGAATTCACCGAAGTCATCGACCTCCACCCCGGCGACAGACAGGATCCGATCACCAACCTCCAGATCGACCGCCTCGGCTGCCGTGCCGGGCACCACCTCGCCGACCATCCAGCGATTCGGATCGGGCGTGCCCACCATGCCGTACAGCACGAACAACAACAGGAGAGCCACGCCGAAGTGCGTGGCCGAGCCAGCCAGGGCCACGGCCAGCCGCCGGGGGTACGACTGGGCCCGGTAGGTGCGGTGCTCGATCGCCGGATCCACCTCATCGAGGCTGGTCATGCCCGTGATACGGACGTAGGCGCCCGCCGGAATCGCCTTCACCCCGTAGGTGCACTCACCCCGCTGGACCGACCACAACCGTGGCCCGAACCCGAGGAAGAACTCGGTTACCTGCATGCCAGCCCACCGGGCCACCAGAAAGTGCCCAAGCTCGTGGAGCGTCAACATGACGACGAACGACATCACCACCACCAGACCCGGCCAGCCCCCGATCAGTGTGAACGAGACCAGGGCGCCAGCCATCAGGGCTAGACGGATTCGGTGGTCCGTAGATCCTGCTGGACGCATCGGGTTCAGCTCCGAGATAAGACGAGGGTCGTGGCGGCCTCACGTGCCCGTCGGTCGACGTCCAGGACCGCATCGACGTCAGTAGCCTCGTCGCCCGGCCAAGCCTCGAGCACGTCGGTGAGCAACTCGGTGATGCCCACCCACGAGAGCACCCCATCGAGAAAGGCCGCCACGGCCACCTCGTTGGCCGCGTTCAGCCACGCGGGCGCCGTACTACCGGCCCGACCGGCAGCGAAGGCGAGATCGAGACAACCAAAAGCCTCGCGATCCGGCGGTTCGAAGTCCAGCCGGTCCAGCACTGCCCAGTCGATCGCTCCGTACGGCACGTCGAGGCGGTCCGGCCAGGCCAACGCATAACCCATGCACAGCCGCATGTCCGGATTCGAGAGCTGGGCAATGGTGGCCCCGTCGGTGAATGTCACCATCGAGTGGATGATCGACTGCGGATGGACCACCACGTCGATGCGGTCGTAGTCGGCGCCAAACAGCTCGTGGGCCTCGATTACCTCGAGACCCTTGTTCATGAGGGTCGACGAGTCGACGGTGACCTTGGGGCCCATGGACCACGTCGGATGGGCCAGTGCCTGCTCGACGGTTACCGATGCCAGATCGGCGCGGGTCCGACCCCTGAACGGCCCACCGGAGGCGGTCAGGACAATGCGGTCCACCCGCTCGTCGACATCGTTGGCCCGAAGGCACTGGTGAATGGCGCAGTGTTCGCTGTCCACTGGCAACAACTCGGCGCCCGGCGTGGCCCGGACCCGTTGGACGACCGGGCCCGCGGCGATCAACGACTCCTTGTTGGCCAGGCCAAGTCGGCGACCGGCGGCCAGGACAGCGAGGGTGACCGGCAGTCCAGCGAAACCCACCACGCCGTTGATGGCCACATCGGCGGACACAGCGGCCTCGGCCATGGCATTCGGACCAGCGAGCACCGTGGTCCCCGCCGGAACACCCGCCTCAACGGCGCCACCGAGGGATGCATCGGCAATGGCCACCACCTCGGGTCGGAAGGCCTTCGCCTGCTCGACCAGAAGATCCACAGATCGGGCGGCTCCGAGGGCCACCACGTCAAACTCGTCGGGGCGCGCTGCCACGACGTCGAGGGTCTGGGTGCCGATCGAACCCGTCGAACCGAGCACGGCCACCGAGGTCGGGGGCATGGGATCGACCGGGTCAGCCGGTGAACAGGTCCATCAGCCGGGCCGTGTAGTACGTGGCCGGCAGGACGAACAGCAGGGCGTCGAAGCGGTCCATGAGTCCACCGTGGCCCGGGAGGATGGTGCCCATGTCCTTGAGCCCGAGATCGCGCTTGATCATCGATTCGCAGAGGTCGCCCAACGGGGCCGCCAGAGCGACCACGATGCCCAGCACGAAGGCCGAACCGAGATCACCCGGATCCTGACCGAACGGGGTGATCTGTCCGACCACCAGGACAGCCATGGCGAAGCTCACGGCCATACCGCCGATGAGGCCCTCGGTGGTCTTATTGGGGCTCACCGCTGACAACGGGCTGCGACCGAACATCCGACCGACGACCAGTCCGCCGGTGTCGTAACCCACGGTGCAGAGCACAGCGGCCAGAAGCATCCCAGTGCCGTTCGGGTCGGTCAGCATCAGCCCGGCGAACGACCCCAACAACCCGACGTAGAGGACGCCGAACAGGGTCACTGACACGTTCAGCAGCGGGGCCTGACGGTCGATACCGGTGAGATACCAGAAGAGACTGAACAGCACGGTGAGGCCCAGCACGAGCGGGACTGCGGCCTCGAATCGCCAGTAGGCGGCGAGATTAAGCGCACCGACGGCCACTACACCGAGCAAAGCGGCGGGCTGATAACCGGCGCGGCGCAGCGCCATGAAGAACTCGGCGGCAGCCAGCACCAGCAGGATGGTGACCAGGGCGACGGAAGCATCAGTGCCGATCCGGAAGGCGGCCAGGGCCAACGCTCCGAGACCGACACCGGTCACCACCGCCATGGTCATGTCGCGGCCACCGGCCGCCGGGTTTCCCCGGTCGGGGCCCGGGGCGACGGGTGCGGTAGGCACCGGATCGGCAGATACCGGTTCGCGCACCGCCCCGCCTTCGGCCTGTTCGCTGAAGTCGGGCAACGGCTCGTCGGGCGGCAGAAGTGGAGGATCGAACTCGGCGGACGCCGAGGTGACCAACGGCCCGTCGTCGAAAAACACAGCAGCCGCATCAAGGTCGTCGCCTACCGGCTGCTGGGACTCGTGATCATCGGGGACGTCGTCGGACCAGCGAGGACCGCCATCGAGACCGCTCCACGGGTCGCTTCCGCCTCCCGATTCGCCACTCACGTCGCCGGCCGGCGGTGCGGACCAATGCGGGAGTTCGTCGCCCGGTGTGTCACCGCCGAAAACCGAGCGACCCGGTTCGACATCATCGTCAGGAGCATCGAGACCGAGAATCCGGATCTCTTCGAAGCTGCCGTCTCCGGAGCCACCCTGGTCTGTATTCACCCTCGTCCTCCGGTCTCGTCGGTCCTCATGGAGTCAGTCACCTAGCGGCTCATACTTCGAGCAGTTCGTCTTCCTTGGCCTGCCGTGCACTGTCGATCTCGGCTTCGAAGCCGTGGATGATCTCGTCAAGGCGGTTGCCGGCCCACTTCAGGTCGTCCTCGGAGACCGAGCCCTCGAGATCATCGAGGTCCTTGCGGGCGTTTCGTCGAAAACCCCGCATCCGGTTCTTTCCGTCCTCAGCCATTCCGTTCACCATGCGTACCAGATCGCGCCGTCGTTCCTCGGTCAGCATCGGAAACGAGAGCCGAACGCTTCGGCCGTCATTGCCCGGGGTTAGGCCCAGATCAGCCTGGACGATCGCCTTCTCGATGGCGGGGACGTTGGCCGGATCGTGGGGCGTCACCAGCAGCTGTCGGGGCTCCGGGATCGAAAAGCTGGCCAACTCCTGCATCCGCATCTCGACGCCGTAGGCCAACACCATGATCTTCTCGACGATGGACGATGAGGCACGGCCGGTACGGATGGTGGAGAACTCCCGACGGGAATGGGTCACGGCGTCGGACATGCTCGATGAGGCCTCGTCGAGCACCATCTGGATCATTTCGTCGCTCACTGCATCTCCCGGTCCATCCGGCCTTCCTACCCACCGGCGACCCGTGGGCCACCAGATGGCCACCGGGCGCGGTGCCCGGCGGTACCCCGGTCAACGAGCCGACCGGGCCGACCGGTTACGAGACCAGCGTGCCCACCGACTCTCCGGCGAGGATGGCTCGGACGTTACCCGAGGCCATCAGGTCAAACATGACGATCGGCAGGGCATTGTCCATGCAGAGCGTTATGGCCGTAGCGTCCATTGCCCGCAGACCCTTCTGGATCACGTCGAGGTAGGTGACCTCTTCGAGCCTGGTCGCCTCAGGATCCAACTTGGGATCGGCCGTGTAGATCCCGTCGGTGCCCGAGTGGGTTCCCTTCAGGACCGCTCCGGCCTCGATCTCGACCGCCCGTAGTGCGGCCGCTGTGTCCGTGGTGAAGAACGGGTTGCCCGTTCCGCCGGCGAAGATGACCACACGGCCCTTCTGTAGATGCCGGATGGCCCGACGACGGATGTACGGCTCGGCTATCTGGGCCATGTGGACGGCGTTCTGAACACGGGTCGGCTGACCCATCTGCTCAAGCGTGTCCTGAAGGGCGAGGGCGTTGATGGTGGTTGCCAACATTCCCATGTAGTCGGCCTGGGCGCGGTCCATGCCGGCACCAGCTCCGGACATACCGCGCCAAATGTTGCCGCCACCGACCACGACCGCGATGTCGACCTCGAATTCGGTCCGGACCGAGCAGATCTCCTCAGCGATCCGACCGACGATCTCGCCGTCGATGCCGTAGCCGGCTTCGCCGGCGAAGGCTTCACCGGAGACCTTGAGGACCACCCGGCCCCAGCGACCTGGGATCCGTCCGCCCCCGCTCATGTTCAGGCTCCCAGGTAGGCTTGGGTGAACCGCTCGATACTGCCACCAGCGAGGGTGTCGCCCACCGAGGTCTTGTCGCCGTGGAGACCCTGCTCGAGGAGCACGGTCTCACGGAACCAGCCGGTGAGTCGGCCCTCGACGATCTTGTCCCAGGCCTGTTCGGGCTTGCCCTCAGCTTTGGTGATCTCAAGCAGCGCAGCTCGCTCCTTGTCGACCAGGTCAGAAGGGATCTCGTCGCGAGTCAGGCTGGTGGGCTTGGCGAAGGCGATGTGGAGCGCCACCTGGTGGAGGGTCTCCTGGTCGACGCCCGAACCCTCGACCACCACGCCGTTCACGCCGCGCCCGTCCTGGACGTGCAGATAGGTGTCGATCATGTTGCCGTCGCCAGCTTCTATGAGCGAAACCCGACCGACCTCGATGTTCTCCTTGATGGAGAGTCGCAGGTCGTCAATGGCCGATGAGCGGGCATCGACCGCCCCTTCGCCTTCGGTCAGGACGGCGTTGGTCAACTCGTCGACGAGGGAGAGGAATCCGTCGGACTTCGCCGAGAAGTCGGTTTCGCACTTCAGGTGCACGAGGGCGGCCCGCTGACCATCAGCCACGAGGCCAACGGCCCCCTCGACATTGTCGCGGTCCGAGCGGGTGGCCGCCTTGGCTAGACCCTTTTCCCGGAGCATCTGTGCAGCGGCTTCGAAGTCGCCGTCGCACTCGATCAACGCCTTCTTGGCGTCCATCATCCCGGCGCCGGTGGCATCACGCAGTGCCTTGACGTCCTTGGCAGCGATGTCAGCCATGGTCAAGCCTGCTCCTCGCCGGTGCCGGCCTCAGCGGCGGGCGCCTCAGCCACAAGTTCTTCGGTAGCGGGCGCCTCCGCAACGGGTGCCTCAACGGCGGGCTCTTCAACAGCGGGTGCCTCGGCATCTGCCTCTGCGACGGGCTCTTCAACAGCAGGTGCCTCGACATCTGCCTCAGCGACGGGCTCTTCAACAGCAGGTGCCTCGACATCTGCCTCAGCGACGGGCTCTTCAACAGCAGGTGCCTCGACGACGGTGGCTACACGAACCTCACGTTCGGCAGCGGCAGCAGCAGCCTCGTTGCGAGCCTGGGTCTGGGCAGCGGCCTTCTCCTCGCCGTCCAGCGTCGGACCATCGTCGTCGCCACCACGGGCGTTCACGATGTAGCGACCCTCTTCGATGGCGTCAGCGACGACCCGGCAGAGCAGACGTCCGGAACGGATGGCGTCGTCGTTGCCGGGGATGAGGTGCTGGATGACGTCCGGGTTGCAGTCGGTATCGACCACGGCGACCACCGGGATGCCGAGCTTGTTGGCCTCGGTCACCGCGATGTGCTCCTTGACGGTGTCGAGCACGAAGATGGCGTCGGGCAGACGCTCCATGTGCTGGATCCCGCCGAGGTTCCGCTCGAGCTTCTCGAGCTCGCGGGACAGCATCAGCGCCTCCTTCTTGGGCATCGCCTCGAACTCGCCGGAGTCGCGCATGCGCTGGTACTCCGACATCTTGGCGATCCGCTTGGAGATCGTCTGGAAGTTGGTCAACATTCCGCCAAGCCAACGCTGGTTCACGTAAGGCATGCCGCACTTCTCGGCATAGGAGCGGATGGCCTCCTGGGCCTGGCGCTTGGTGCCGACGAACAGCACCCGGCCGCCGCCGGCGACGAGGTCACGGACGAACGTGTAGGACGACTCGATCTGCTCAAGGGTCTGCTTGAGGTCGATGATGTAGATGCCGGACCGCTCGCCGTGGATGAATCGCCTCATCCTCGGGTCCCAGCGGCGGGTCTGGTGTCCGAAATGGACACCCGCTTCGAGCAACTGCTTCATTGTCACGACAGCCATGGTCGCGGTCTCCCTTCCCATCGGTTCGTCTCGCCCCCGCCTCGCGCCCGAAGGCGACCGTGGGTGGGTGGGGGTGAACTGGTCTGCACCGACACAAGACGCGCCGGAACGGGGACGAAGTGTACCGGTGACCGGCCAACATCACTTCTACCGCTTCCGCTTGGCGCCATCTCCAGCAGAGTCATCGTCGTGCCCGAGCGGCTGGCCCACAGCCTGAAACCCACGGATTCAAGCGATGGCCATATAGGCCATCCTGGTCAGCAACGATCTATGTCGTGGCCAACAACGGCTAAGGAAGGACCCAACCTCGAGCAACCAGGGCGCAAGGGTCAGTCGGTCCTCAGCCAGTCGCGATCTGACAACTGTCGTTCTTGAGAGTGCCGTCCACATAGATGGTGCTACACCAGAACGTCCGCCGGTCAACAAGGCCCTGAACAGACGCACCGGTCATGTTGACCGACTTCATGTCCGCCTCCATGAGCACGGCCGCTGTCAAATCGGCCAGCACCAAGTTCGCGCTTGTCAGGTTGGTGCGATAAAAGACAGCGCCGGCGGCAATAGCCCCGGAGAGATCAGCACCGGCCAGGTTGGTGCTCGACAACGTCGCGCCAGCCAGATTGGAGTTGGACAGGTTGGCGCCAGCCAGCATGGCGCCGTTCAGTAGCGCTCCCTCTAGGTTGGCCCCCGAAAAGTCGATGCCGGGAAGGATCATGCCGGCCAAGTTGGCTCCAGCCAGATCAGCGCCAGCACACGAGGCATTGGGCGCCGGCCGGCACGGCTCTTCGGTCGTCGTTGTGGTCTCAGCCTCCGTCGTGACAGGGGCCGCCGTGGTAGTCGTTGCAGTCTCAGCCTCCGTCGTGACAGGGGCCGCCGTGGTAGTCGTTGCAGTCTCAGCCTCCGCCGTGACAGGGGCCGCCGTGGTGGCAGGGGCAGCCGCCGGATCCTCGTCACCCCCTCCACCGCAGGCCGCAGCCACAAGGGCTAAAGCCAGCACGCTGACCGCCAGACGGCCGGGTGGCCGTCGGACATCTTTCATCATCGCGTCCATAGCCCTCACTCCTCGCCGTCGAAGTCGACGACCATGGCCGCCATGTCCGCTGCCGTGTAATTCGTGCCATCGTCCTTGACCGCCGGGTTGCCGTCGGCGTCGAGGAAGACCATCTCTCCATTGTCACCAGGTGCCGCTACCACTGTTGTCCCGTCTTCAGCCACTAGTGGCTGTTCGTCGCCAGGGGCAAGATTTTCGAGGGTGTCCTGCATCGGTCCCTCGCCCATAGCGATCAGAACACCTGTGTCAGACGTGGTCGCAGTTGCAACGTCGCCAGTCGGGCTAGTGATGGCCTGCTGCGTGCCATCAGCCGAGATAGCCACCTCAGCTGGTTCAGCATCGGGTTCTCCGGGTGGTGGGGCGATTTCCATAGACATTCCGCCAGCCTCGGTGAACGTCGACTCGACCAGGGTGACTTCGCCCTCAGTGATGACCTCGCCTACTGCCGGGTTGATCACGGCCAAGCGAGGGGTTGGTTCGACGGGTTCGCCCTCAGCGGGTTCGCCCTCAGCGGGTTCGCCCTCAGCGGGTTCGCCCTCGACGGGTTCGCCCTCGACGCCACCCGGCGGCGGACCAGTAGCCGTGGACTGCAGGGTGAGAACCCCGTCCTCGCCGAGCGTGTGACCCACTGCCTCGCCGGTGCTGAGGAGCACCGTGGTCTGCCCAGTTGCCGGGTCAGTCTGTAGACCCTTGGGCATGGGTGGTGCTTCGGGCGCCTCTCCGTCGGCGAAGTCCGCTCCCTCAGGCGCATCACCCGCTTCGGCAGCAGCATCGGCTGCCCCGTTGTCGACCGTGGGCTCGATCGTCCAGGACGCGACCATCGACCCATCGTCGGCGACCTGTGTGGCCTTCTCGGTTCCGTCAGCCTTTGTCGCCACCGACAACTGAGATCCGTCCTCGAGTTCGGTCACCTCAGTCTGAGTTGTGCCACCCTCCGCCGTCACCACGGTCTGACTCCCGTCCGGCGCAGTGACGACTAGGTCACCGGTGGGAAGGGTGGTGGCTAGTGAACCATCCTCAAGACGTTCCGTGCTTTGGACCGAGCCATCGGCGAACGTCACGACGGTGCTGCCTGTGACCGGGTCGGATTCGGTGACCATGCCCGTCGGGTCGGTCACCACAACGCTGCCGTCAGGGTTTTCGCGGGTGATGTAGTCACCGCCCTCCGGAGTAGTGAATGTGGTTGCCCCGATCTCCGGGTTATACCGTTGCACGCCGCCGTCCGGGAGGTTCTTCTGGACGGTGCCGTCCTCCAGAGTCGACGTGACCGTACGTTCACCGTTGGGTGCCACATCAATGGCCCAGCTTCCGTCCTCAGCCTCCATCGTGGACGCCCCGTCGGTCATCAGCGTTACGAACGAGCCGTCGTCGGATTGGACCTTCTTGCCGCCGTAGCCCGAGGCGTCCTGGAACTCCTCAGTGCCATCGGCGTGCATGGTGCGCTGCGACCCGTCGCCGTTCTGGGTGATGAGTTCGCCGGCCTCACCGAGGAACGCCTGGTCCTGGGAGCCGTCCGGATTGATCCGATTGAACGTTCCGTCGGGGTTGACGATCTCCACGAGACCGTCCGAACCTCGGGTCATCACGGCGCCCGATTCGGGATCGATGACCTGCTCGCGGGACCAGCCCGAGGGCTCGAAGTGTGACTTGGCACCATCCGCCGACTCGAAGACCAGCCCACCGTCGGGCCGCTCGACCCGGAAACCACCGTCATCGGTGCGTTCCCTGGTGATGGCCTCGCCGGCCCGGTTGGTGAACTCACTTGACCCGTCGGCCCGTTGGACCAGCTCGGTGCCGTCCGGGTTTACCTGACGGAAGCCACCATCATTGGCGACCTCGCGCTCGAGGGTCTTTCCGTCGCCCCAGAAGACGTTCATGCTGCCGTCCTCCTGGCGGACCTGGCTCATGCCGTCCTCCCAGGCCATGGCCTGACCACCCTCGCCCATGTCAAAGGCCACCGGCGGCTGGAACTGCCGAGCTCCCTCGTCCTCGTAAGCGAGGCCGGGAACGAACCCGCCGGCCGGGGCGTTCGGATCGCCGCCCTCCAGCGGTTGACCGTCCTCGCCGATCGGCGGGGCACCGCCAGGGGCCCCGGCTCCGGGACCACGAGCATCATCAAAGAAGTCGTTCGGGTTGAACCCACCCTCCTGGTTCGGATCGAAGAAGGCCTGCACGCCACTGGCCAACCTGGGAGCACCCTCGGGGCCACTGGCGCCCGCTTCACCCTCTGGGCCGACAAACTCTCCGAAGAAGTCACCGAACGGGTCTGGAGCGCCCTCGCCGCCCTCGCCGCCAGCGTTCGGATCGCCACCACCGGGGGCACCGAAAGTGAACGCCTTCTGGGGAGCGAAAAAGTCGCCCTTCAGGCCGCCGTCGTCACCTCGCTCGAAGGTCGGGCCCCGCCAACCACCGCCTCCACCACCGGTACCCATGTTCGGGTCGCCGGGATCCATGTTCGGGTCGCCGAGATCCATGTTCGGGTCCCCGGGGTCCCCTTCCGGCTGTCCGCCGGGGCCTCGGGGCACCGCTGGACCGAGGACATTGTCAAAGAAGAAGGACCCGGCGTTTCCGGGCTGCTCGCCGAAGTCGTCGAACGCCTCGGCATTACCGGGAGCACCAATGAACCCGCCGAACGGGTTGCCCTCACCACCGTCGCCACCGTCACCAAATCCGGCGAAACCACCACCATCGTCACCGCCACCGAATCCGGCGAAACCTCCCTCATTGGCGAAGGGATCAATGAAGCCACCCGCCGCCATGGGGCCAGGCCGGCCTTCTGGTGCCTCGCCGTCGCCGACGAAGCCCTCACCATCAGCAGGAGCGAAACCACCTTCGGGAGGATCGCCCTGACCGGCGAAGCCCTCACCATCAGCAGGAGCGAAACCACCTTCGGGAGGATCGCCCTGACCGGCGAAACCCTCACCATCAGCAGGAGCGAAACCACCTTCGGGAGGATCGCCCTGACCGGCGAAGCCCTCACCATCAGCAGGAGCGAAACCACCTTCGGGAGGATCGCCCTGACCGGCGAAGCCCTCACCATCAGCAGGAGCGAAACCACCTTCGGGAGGATCGCCCTGACCGGCGAAGCCCTCACCATCAGCAGGAGCGAAACCACCTTCGGGAGGATCGCCCTGACC